>NZ_QKTW01000017.1:0-74195 GCF_003236175.1 Taibaiella soli
AAGTAATGCAATCAGGAATAAAATGGTGCTAAGGGTCGTTGCTGTCATCAAGAATCAAAGAAAATATGTGAATAACTATCAAAAAGCAGCATAAAAAGTATTTCGTTAAGTCATAGCAATCATTGCGATGAGTTGGCAAACAGCAAAGCTGTGGAAATGAAGTGGCAACCTGATTTCGCGACGGGAAAAAGTAACACAATAACTAAAAACAATTCCTCGCACTGGAAGTCCTCCTCCTCGGAGGAGCAAGAGGAGGTAAAAACTATATTATGAAACATCTTCACGGAGGCCGGAACATAAAACGCTTCCGCGAAATGCTGGGCATCAAACAGGAAGCACTCGCCTTTGAGCTTGGCGACGACTGGACGCAAAAGAAAGTATCGCTGCTAGAACAAAAGGAATCGGTGGAACCTGCGGTGTAACACACTTATTTCGCGGGATCTCTCCTATCGTCGAGATGACCGTATTATTATATACCTTCTAAAGCGAGAAATAAGTGCTGCGTTTATTTGTCATGCCGACGCACAGCCTAAGTCTTTGGTATATTATACGTAGCGCTATATAATACATACTAATAGGTATAGGTCACCTAATTGAAAAAAACTACATTTGGAACAATGTGGCAATGGTGAATGGTGAATAGTCAATGGCCAATAGTCAATGGTGAATCTCATGTGATTGTACAAATACCTGAGCAACACCATCTGCGGGTCATTGCGAGGAGTTTCCTAACAGCAAAGCTGTGGAAACGAAGTGGCAACCTGATTTCGCGACTGGAAAAATACGTTAACAACGAACAACTATATTATGAAACATCTTCACGGAGGCCGGAACATAAAACGCTTCGGCGAAATGCTGGGCATCAAACAGGAAGCACTCGCCTTTGAACTCGGCGACGACTGGACGCAAAAGAAAGTATCGCTGCTAGAACAAAAGGAATCGGTGGAACCTGCTGTATTGCAACAGGTGTCTGCTGTGTTGAAGATTCCGGTAGAGGCTTTTGAGAATTTTGATGAAGAACAGGCGATCACTTTTATTTCGAGTACACTAGGTGATAATGCCTTCAACTATGGTACTATTCATATCAATCCGATCGAAAAGATCATGCAACTGCATGAAGAGAAGATTGCTTTGTATGAAAGGATGTTGAAAGAGAAAGATGAGATGATGATGAGGTTGGAGAAGATGCTGGGGAAATAAGTTGAATACCTAAAGGGCATTAAAACACAACATGAAATCAGATTGCCACTTCGTCGTTCCTCCTCATCGCAATGACCACCTTAATATACACTCATAATAAGTAACACACTTTCAGGGTCATCACGAGGAGCCACCTAACAGTGAAACTGTGGAGGCGACGTGGTGATCTGATTTCGCATGAGACCAGCGAGGGCATCTGCACTTGTTGGGTACAAAGACCGCACTATTATAACACTTGCGTTGAGTAACACACTTTCCGGGTCATCACGAGGAGGCACCTAACAGTGCAAACTGTGGAGGCGACGTGGTGATCTGATTTCGCATGAGACCAGCGAGGGCATCTGCACTTGTTGGGTACAAAGACCGCACTATTATAATACTCGCCTTGAGTAACACACTTTCCGCGTCATCACGAGGAGCCACCTAACAGTGAAACTGTGGAGGCGACGTGGTGATCTGATTTCGCGTAGGTCCCGCGCGGTATCTACACTTGTGGTTCACGTTTATCTACTATTACAATACTCGCCTTGAGTAACACACTTTCAGGGTCATCACGAGGAGCCACCTAACAGTGAAACTGTGGAGGCGACGTGGTGATCTGATTTCGCACTGAAACTATTACATCGCGACGTTCACGTATTAACGCCAAACAGCGCGAAATCAGGTCGCCACTTCCTCGTGCCTCGTCATCGCGATGACCGTATTATTATATAACCGTGGGCATCACCTCATTCATTTATCTCTTCCCACAAATCCTTCCAATCAGGATTTCGCTTTTTTATCAGCACAATTTTAAATGCACGACTTCGACTCTTTAAGCGTTTTTCCCCGGCAATCGCCTCAGCTATTGTATCAAAGCGATAGTAGTAGACAAGCTTTACACAATTGTATTTTGCAGTGAAGCAATTGGGATAATACTTAGTGCGATGCTGCCACACTCGTTGAGAAAGAGTTGATGTAACACCGACATATAGTACGCTATTGGTAATTGTGGTCATAATGTAGACGAAACCAGCTTTTTGCATACTTCAACAATGTGCAAATCACATGCCAGTTTTGCCTAGCGCGAAATCAGATCGCCACGTCGTTCCCACAGCTTTGCTGTTTGGGAACTCCTCGCGATGACCCGCGGGAGTCATACACATGTTATCGCAAAAAACTCTTCAAAAATTATACCGGAGCATTGCCAGAAATCGTAAGGACGAGTCTCGAAAATCGTAAGGAGAAGTTTGGGAAATCGTAAGGACGAGTTGGACAAATCGTAAGGACGATTTTGATGGGTCTTCAAGGTGAGCCACTATGACGGATTTGAGGAGGGGGATTTTTAGAGTATTATATTGGAGACGTTGCATGCAACGTCTGTACGAAATATATGGTCGGTGAAAGGAAAATTTGAGGAATCCCATGTGGTTGTAGAGACGTTGCATGCAACGTCTCCAGGCAATTGAGAGCCGCGTTTATTTGTCATGCCGACAGAAGGAGGCATCCCGCGAAATGAGTAAGCGGCTAAATAGTATCCTGCCGTTGGGATGATAGCCCTGATGGTAGCGGTTCCCCCGCAGCGAGGCACGAGCGAGGAGTATGAGCGGACAGCAGGAAGGAAGATGAATGATGCAATGACCTGGAGCTTCTGAGCAATAGAAAGCCCCGGCATTGCTGCCGGGGCTTCGTGTATTATAATATATGCGCGAAATCAGGTTGCCACTTCGTCGTTCCTCCTCATTGCAATGACCCTCATTTTTTGACAAACGCGAGTACGCTGTCGAAAACTAAGGGCTTCGTGCCTTAGTGCCGCCGCGAGCAAGTCCCTTTGCAGCTTTGTGAGAAAACCCTCGCGTATTTTGTGCTCTTCGATTCCGTTCAGGGTGACAAACGCGAGTCGTTACCAAACGCGGGCAACTGACATTTCACGTTTGACGTTTCACCCGATTCACCATTCACCATTGACCATTCACCAAACTTACTCTTCCCATTTCTTCACGATCGTCGTTGCGATGTGACCACCGAAACCGAAAGTGTTGCTCATTGCGTAGCGAACCTTTTTCTTAACCGGTGTGTGAAGTGTGTAGTCGAACTTACCTACGTATTCTGGTTCTATCGTTTGTGTATTGATCGTTGGCGGAACGATATCTTCCTGCACTGCTTTGATACATGCAATGGCTTCAATAGCGCCTGCAGCACCAAGCAAGTGACCTGTGCTCGATTTTGTAGCACTTACGCTCAGTTCCGGTTTTACACCAAATACACGTTCCATGGCAATCAGCTCGCTGATATCGCCCAATGGTGTAGATGTTGCGTGCATGTTTACATAATCGATATCGGAAGGTTGCAGGTTAGCATCTTCCAGCGCAGCCAGCATACCGAGGTAAGCACCTTCGCCTTCGGGGTGTGTACCTGTAAGGTGATACGCATCTGCCGCCATACCGCCGCCTACTACTTCAGCCAGAATTGGAGCGTTACGTTTCTTCGCGCTTTCCAGACTTTCGAGGATGATAGCACCAGCGCCTTCACCCATTACGAAACCATCGCGGGTTACGTCGAACGGACGGGAAGCTGTTGCCGGATTGTCGTTGTTGGTAGAAAGTGCTTTTGATGCATTAAAACCACCAACGCCAGCCATGCTGATCGGCGCTTCAGAACCACCAGTGATGATCATGTCAGCTTTACCCCAGCGGATATAGTTGAATGCATCGATGATCGCAGTATTAGAGGTTGCACAGGCAGAAACAGTTGTAAAGTTGATGCCACGCAAACCGTATTTCATAGAGATCACACCTGATGCGATGTCTACGATCATCTTAGGGATGAAGAACGGATTGAAGCGTGGCGTACCATCGCCATTTGCAAATTCCATTACCTGATCCTGGAAAGTGGTAAGACCACCATTACCAGAACCCCAGATAACACCAATGCGATTGCGGTTCATGCTTTCGAAATCAATCTGCGCATCTTTTACAGCCTGCTCTACTGCAATGACTGCGTATTGTGTGTACAGATCGTATTTACGTGCTTCACTCTTTTCTATGTGCTGCAGCGGGTCAAAGTTTTTCAACTCACCCGCAAATTTTGTTTTAAACTTAGAAGTGTCAAACCTTGTGATTGGGGCAATGCCACTTACACCTTTAAGCATGTTCTGCCAAAAGTCTGGTACGTTATTACCAATGGGAGTAAGGGCACCAACGCCAGTAATTACTACTCGTTGCATATCGCTGTATTTAGTAAGAAAAAGTTTTTGTATTACTTTTCGTAGATTTTAATAGGCGCAAAATCATTCATCAAGCCTCTGTGAAGATTTGCTTTAAGTACCAAATGAAGAGCTAATTGGGCTTGCTCTGATAATTGTAAACGGTATGCCGTCATATAAAAAGCGACGCAAAAATAGGACGAAAACGTTTATCTGCAAGTTTTAGGCAAATTTTACCGTAATAACATTATAAAACAACCATATATCGCCTTTAATTGTGAGCTCATCTATTTAAAAAAGCGACTATTTTTGCAGCCGATTACCAAAAAACCGACAATAAATTGAAGAAATCCTATTGGACTGCCCTCGTCCTTATTTTATCTGTTTTTGCTTCTTCCTGCAAAAAATCACATGAATCGACCACCAATCCGAATAACGGCAACCCGGTCGGTCAAACAACGGGCTACCGCGTAGAGGGGATTAAAGATATCTATGTAATAAATGATGCGGATAACAATATCTGTAAATTGAACCTTTCGGTAAATGATACTGCAAAAATGCCCGAAAATATTAAGCTGGCATTAGAAGGATGGCCCGACGCCTGTTACGGCTATTTATCAACAGACAGTGCCAATGGCAACTACACCACTACGCTTACTGTTAATAACAGCGGAGCCAGCCCGGGTGTTTACCCAATACGACTGAACTGCACAGGTTCTCTGTCCGGGAAAATCAGTTATACTTTCAACCTGAATATTTTGTCAACAACAGACGACGCCAATTTCTTTCTGGGTACAGGAGCGGGCACAAGAGGAACGCAACATCTGCTTCCATATACAGACTATATTACAAAAGGCGACACGGCAGGAAAAATCATTTTCAGTAATTTCTCTGGTCTGGGTATTTCCATTTATGCAAATATCAGTGGCGATGCAAAAAAACAGGTAGCCCCGATGAAAATTCCGCTGCAAACGATTGACAACAAAAAATACTTTGGCGACGGATGGGTTGCATCAGGAAAGATAACCCACGACAAAACCTCATTCTTGTACTATAACTACAGTGTGGTTTCGTCAACTGGTGATACAACGAGTGAATACGTTGAAATGACGATTACACACTAAGAATAAAACGACAATCATTCTATCCACAAACCAGAATCAAACGTTCAAATGAAAAAGTCCTATTTAATGATCGCAGTGCTTGCACTTGCCGCCGGCATTTCTTCCTGCAGTAAATCCGACAGCAGCGATCCTTCGAACCCCAACAACAACAACAACAACAACCATCCGGTAAGCTACCGTATCGATGGTCTTACAGATGTTTCTGTGCAAGGTGACGCCGACAGCAACACGAGTGTTACGACCCTGATGATTTCTGATACCCTGAAATCACAACAGAAGATTACACTTTCATTGGAAGGACTACCGAACGGCTGTACTGGCGACTTCTCCGTAAACGGCGGTTATCCTTCTTACACCTCTGTACTTACCATTAAAGATAATGATGCCGCTCCGGGTGTTTATCCCGTAAAACTGAATGGTGAAGGTTCTATTTCTGGTAAAACAAGCCTGAGTTTTAACCTGACCATCCGTCCACGTACAAATTTTGCACTTTATTTTCTCGGCACCGGAAATGCTACAGTGGGCCTCAGTGGTGAATTTCCTCCATATACCGATCACATTACAAAAGGCGATACCCTCAACAGAATCGTCTTTAATAATTATGCCGGTCAGGGTGTAGCTGTGTATGGCGATATCACGGGTGATGTGAAGCATACAATGGCTGACATAAACATTCCGGTACAAACAATCGGTGGCAGAAAATTCTGGGGTAGCGGTAATGTTTGGAGCTCCGCAATGACGAATAGCGGATCCCAAATCATTTTCTCCTACAAATACACAAGGGCAGCCGGTGATACAGTTGGCGGTTATGTTACCATGGATATCACGCAATAGTTTTCAATAACTTACACTATCTTCGCGGCGCTAAAATTAAAAAAATAATAAAAATGAAAAAATCCTACTTGTTGCCCCTGGTAGTTTCTATCGGTCTTTTCTCCTGTACTAAAAGCGGTACAGACACAACTTCCGGCACTGGCGCCAACACGAACAAAACAAGCTATAAAGTAAATGGCGTTGTTGATGTTTCCATACAAAACAATCCAGACAGCAACACCAGCGTTACTACTCTGACAATAACTGATACTTTGAAATCAGCTCAAAAAATTACTTTGTCGCTGGACGGATTACCGAATGGTGTGACCGGAACTTTATCTAATACTAGCGGCTATCCTACTTATACTTCAGTATTGACCTTCGTTGACGCCAGCAATGCGACACCGGGTGTATATCCAATAAAACTGAATTGTGAGGGCTCCATTTCCGGAAAAGCTAGCTATACGATCAATCTGACCGTAAGAGCAGATCATGATTATGCAAATGACTGGATTGGGACGGCTGATGCTATTACCAGATTAGTCAACGGCGACCCTGGCCCTAGCTTTACGGAAACCATCACACATGGTGACCGTCCCAATCGTGTAGTGTTCCATAATTTCTTTAATGATGGTGTTGATGTATACGCCGATATTCGGCCAGATGGAGAAAATGTCGACATCCCGTCCCAAACCATAAACGGCGCAATTTATTCTGGTGGCCTCTCCACAGTCAATGATCCAAGCGGCAGACATATTCTCGGTGGTCGTGTAACCAGAACTACAAATGGCAACCTCCTTGGCTACGACATCGGGCTCACCATGCGCTAATTCAAGAGTCGGATAATTTCATAGAAAAGCTACCACTTCAAAGTGGTAGCTTTTTGTTTTTACCGCCCTATGTAAATTCTCAGCAAGTCGCACTCCGATGCAAATACGCATTATCTTCGCGACGCAAAAAAATAAAAAGAATAAAAATGAAAAAATCCTACTTGTTGCCCCTGGTAGTTTCTATCGGTCTTTTCTCCTGTACAAAAAGCGGTACAGACACAACTTCCGGCACTGGCGCCAACACGAACAAAACAAGCTATAAAGTAAATGGCGTTGTTGATGTTTCCATACAAAACAATCCAGACAGCAACACCAGCGTTACTACACTAACAATAACTGATACCTTAAAATCAGCTCAGAAAATTACTTTGTCGCTGGACGGATTACCGAATGGTGTGAGCGGGAGTTTGTCTAACACAAGTGGCTACCCTACATACTCCACGGTTTTGACTTTTGTAGACACCAATGCTACCCCAGGCGTATATCCTGTCAAACTAAACTGTGAGGGTTCGGTTTCAGGAAAAACAACGTATACAATCGATCTGACGATAAGACCAGATCATGACTATGCAAATGATTGGCTCGGCACAGCGGAAGGAGCGAATATCCCGTCGAATAGCCCTAATACTTTGACTTACACAGAAAATATCACACATGGAGACCGCACTAACCGAATTGTCTTTAATAACTTTGGTGGTTACGGAATTAAAGTGTATGCTGATATTATAGATTACGGCACTAATTTCACTATTCCTACGCAAACCATCAATAACACTACTTATTTTAGCAAGATTGATGGCGATATATACTCAAACCAATATGGGAAAAACCTGAACGCCCTTATTGAAAGAGATTCAAGTGGTGTTCCCTATTACTTCACAATGGCTGTGACAGTCCATTAATAAACCAATAATATTCCTGAAAGCCATCACTGCTTAGTGATGGCTTTTTTATTTTAATTTATCTTTATATATCAAAACGCAGGCCTATCGCATTTGTTTAACCATACCAAAAACAATCTCATGAAAAAATCCTATTGTATTATTGTCGCCATTGCCACAGCAACCAGTTTTTTCTCTTGCAGCAAATCCGACACTGGCGACACACTGCCTACTAACTACAGAATAGATGACATTCACGATATAGAATTACAACCATCGGGCACACAAACTTCCATTCTAAACCTCAGCGCTGTTTACACAGGAAAAATACAGGAACGTATTTCCCTTTCTCTTGAGGACGTACCTGCCGGTGTGGGCACCGATATATCGATAACCGGCGGCTATCCTGCTTTTAATACACAAATTGCTTTTACTGATTCATCGGCAACACCAGGCACTTACCCAATCAAACTGGTATGTGAAGGTTCGCAGACTGGTAAGAAATCTTATACATTCAATCTCGTTGCCAAACCTGAGATAGATTACAACAGCGTACTGGCTGGTACTTACACTGATTGCAGCAACGCCTGCACGTCTTCCGGTGGCTATACCATTACCATCAGACCAGGTGATAAACCCAACAAAATCTATATCGACAATATTGACAACACAGGAAGAACTGTCTTTGCAAATATTATCAACAACGGTCAGCAAATCAGTATTCCGGAACAGCTGGTCAACTATTTTATTTACCGCGGCGGTGGCGTCGTAGTTAACAGTTCAGAACTGCAGCTTAACCTGTCCGCAGTTTATAGCAGTGAGACGATCAATTGTGTGGTCTACATTTCAAAATAATAAAATCACTATCTTTTGCGTTTATTAAAAAAAACAGCTACACTAAATGAGAAAGTCCTATTTAGCGATCGCCTGTATTGCACTGGCCGCGAACCTTTCATCCTGCAGTAAATCCGACAGCACCGACACCCTGCCTACAAACTACAAGATTGACGGGGTGCAGGATGTCACATTACAGCCACTGATAAATCCGTCTGGCTACATGCAACTGACCGTCTCTTATGTCGGCAAAACACAGGAGCGTGTAGATCTTTCCCTGGAGGGTGTACCGTCTGGCTGTGGCGCTGACATCTCAGTAACGGGCGGATATCCTACATTCTCGTCTTCGGTAATGTTTACAGACACGTCTGCCAATCCGGGTACTTATCCGATCAAATTAGTTTGCAACGGTTCCAGTACCGGCAAAAAATCTTACAATCTAAATCTGACCATTAAACCTGAACCAGATTACGGATCGGCATTGCTCGGCACGTATTCAAATACCACTACCAGCTGCAGCACTACCGGCAATACTTATATTGCTACAATTACAGCAAGTGACAAAGTGAACAAAATCCTGTTAAACAATTTCGACAATGCGGGCACTAGCGTTTATGCACTCGTAACAAACGGTGGAATGTATTTTACTGTTCCGCAGCAAACGGTAAATGGTTATACTTATTCTGGCTCGGGCAGTATCTATAATGGTAGCACTACGTTAGAATTCAGCTATACAAAAACTTCTCCGAGCAGTAACGACAACTGCTACGTGCTTTTTACAAAATAATCTGATAAGGATTTTCATAAGAGCTGTCTCCGCCAGAACGCAGAGACAGCTTTTTCTTTTTATATTAGCTATTCATCAAAATTCAAATCACTATGGCGATACTGGCTAAACTCGGAAACTATAAAAACACAGGTCAATTATTACTCCGCGTCGGACTAGGTGCAATGATGGTTATACATGGTTATCCCAAATTGCTTGGTGGTCCGCAAATGTGGAAACAGATCGGCGGATCAATGAATAACATCGGCATTCATTTCGCACCAACGTTCTGGGGCTTTATGGCCGGCGCCGCAGAAGCCATAGGCGGATTACTGTTTTTATTAGGCCTTTGGTTCCGGCCAGCCTGTTTCTTCTTGCTGTTTACGATGTTTATGGCAGCGATGCATCATTTTAAAGCAGGCGACGGTTTAGGGCAAGCCTCACACGCCATAGAACTGGGCTTTGTGTTCATCGGTATGTTATTCATAGGTCCAGGAAAATATTCTATGGATAAGAAATAATGCACAAGTTTTTAGGCTTAAAGCCTAAAGCGCTTTCGAATACCTTTCGGAATATTCACGTCAGTATATGCACAAACCCGCAAAGCATCTAACTTTGCGGGTTTGTATTTTTTGACTTTTGACTTTTGACTTTTGACTTTTGACTTTTGACTTTTGACTTTTGACTTTTGACTTTTGACTTTTGACTTTTGACTTTTGACTTTTGACTTTTGACTTATTTTATAATCGTCACATTCGTTACAAACTTCTGATCGGCGCATTGCATGATGCAACAATAAACCCCGGAAGGAATATTCGCTACCGATAATTCCGTTTTCTGAATGTTGCCAGCAGCCGTCGAATAAACCAGTCGCTGTCCCATCATATTGTACAGACCAATTTCAACCGTACCACTTGTAGCAAAACCATTATTCCAGGAAATATTCAGCTGATCTCTGGCAGGATTCGGGTATACCGAACAGTTAATGCTATTGCCGTTGTAGCTCACATTATTGACCGATACTACGCCGTTTTGCTTGTAGAGATACAAACCACCCAGCACGTTGCCTATGATCATTTCATATTTACCGTCACCGTCCACATCGCCGATTGCAGGTGCACTGTAATATGGCAGATTTATATACGAGTACTGAGAATCTACCCTTACATAATCAGTTGTGACGTTGCCATTCTGAAAACCATCATAACGATAGAGCGCACCGCTGAAACTTCCCATTACCAGATAATCTTTACCAGTATTATCCATCTTGCCGATGTACGGTTTACTGAAACCACTAAACGGTTCGGTATGCGCATTACCCAGTTTATTCGTAATCTTCTGCAAACCAAGTGCAGTACCTGACGGACCATTATTCTGATAATAATAGATATAACCCGCCTGATAACCGATCAGCAAATCGGGTTTACCATCCTTATTCATGTCATAGATTACAGGAGACGCAGAACCACCGACATTGATGGTATTATAAGCTGCATCTTTCAAGGCATTTTGCGCCAGCACCCATATTGGCTGATCGGCTGCAGTAGCTGCAGTATTTCTGAAATAGCTGACCGTACCGTCTAAATGTCCGATCACCATATCATCTTTACCGTCCTCATCCAGATCGCCGAAAGCAAGTGAGGCACCCTGATAGTTATTAGCCCAGAGACCCATGAAATCATCAGTCACGAGCGTAAAAGACGGGTTACCTGTTGTGCTTGTGTTTTGATAATAAGAGACTTTGCTGCGCAATGGTCCGTTGTTATAAAAACCAGCGGAACCAAGAAAGAGATCCAGTTTGCCATCGCGGTCGTAATCATAGAAAACCGGATAAGACAAACTACCCACATCAACCGTTTCCCCGACAATTAAAGTATCAGTCTGATAACTATAAACGGGAGCAGATGCAGTACCTGTGTTCTTGTAATACATAACCACACGATAGTTTTCGGAGCTACCTTCCGCGTGCGGTGAAATAAGAATATCTTTCAAGCCATCCTGATCATAATCGATCCAAAAAACAGACGGCCAGTTTGGCATATGAGCCTGGAAACCGTTCATTTGCCATGTTGTATCCTGACTGATCATAGAATCTCTCGGCTGCGCGAATTGACTACGGCCATTTACCATCAGCTGTACATCTGCAAATGAAATGTTCCCGTCGAGATAATCATAATCGCCATCAGCATCAATATCAATCAGACAGATCGTATTACCCTGATGCAGTGTGGTTCTTTGCGCGCCATCCGGATTGGCCAGACGGCAGGAATTGGTACCGCCCTGACTGCAGGAATACGCCAGGTTTTGCTTACGGTCGAAGCCCTGATACGATTTTCCCCAGCAGGCATCTGCAAAACAAGCCACAATAGAATCACAAGACATATGCTCTTCCATCTGGCAATTCTTATACAGTGAAATAGCATTCCCCAAAACAGAATACGACATAAAATCAAGATCACCATCACCATCGATATCTGCTACACCAGGAATATCATTTACCGCCACGTAACAATTGACAGAATTACCTGTAGGATCTTTATACCAAAGATCTTTATAGTAGGTAAACGAAAGTTCGTTGTTGCTGTTATAATATCCTTTGTAGATGCCGAAACCTGCAACGCTGCCCTGAATCAGATCAGGAATATTATCACAGTTATAATCTTCCAGTTTCAGGAAGTTTTCAACCACCGGAAAATTATCGGCATAATGTGGTGCATATTGATAATCGGGATTACCTGCCACACCGTGATTGATAAATGTTTTAACACCGCCAGTGCTGCGCTCGTAAATCACCAGGTCTTTAACGCCGTCATGATTAAGATCGGCCATTGCAAACTGCGGATTATTAAAACCACCCGTCCAGGCAAATTTCTTGGGTGTATTTCCCCAGTAAATATGCACACTAGTATCGGGCTGGTATATTTTTCCCTGAAACTGAGCATGGCAATACTGACCTAAAATCAGCAATTGTGCCACAGCAAGTGTAAAGAGTTTCTTCATTTAGAAAAACGTTGCTTTTGGGTTTTAAATAAATTGGGCTTCGGGAAGTTAATAAAGTTATAACATCATGGCCATAATCGGGTCAAAATGAATATTCCCTATTATAAAACAGATAAAAAAGGGAAAGCGTTTGCTTTCCCTTTCAGTTTTTTTAAAATATTCTATTACAACGGCTAAAAATTACCCATTTACCAGCTTTCCGATCTTAGCCTGCGCAATCGGGTGATAATTTTCTTTATAGCGGGCAAACAGCTCTTTAGCCATTTTCTCTTTACCGGAGTGCATCATTGCGCCATAAAGTGGCTCCAGGAATTTCTGACGACCTACTTTGCTCAGAAACTGCTCCATTGCCGGATAAGCAGGTGTATAATTAGCATGTACGGCAGCTACAAACCACAGATCAGCAATTTCACTATTACCGGTTTGTGTAAAATGGAACGCTTTATCTAATGCGGCCATCTGCTCAACGGTCAGCGTTTCAGGCATTTTACGCAGGAAATGCTGCCATTCGTGTGATGTCCAGTTCTTTGTATTTTCCAGTTTCTCCGGCGCAGTACCATTCAGGAAAGCGGTACGCGCAGAATCCACTTTATGGAAACGTTCCATATCGGCACGAGGAGCATTGGCAGGAATACCCGGACCATAAACCCAGGCATTGATATCTAATTTTTTCTCCAATGCAGAATCTCCTTTGATCAGGTTTTCATGCAAATAAGCTAAAAACTGTTCGGTTGTAATGGAATGAAACGCATGTTCATCAAAATACTTTTTCAGGAATGCATCGAATTTTTCACGACCTACATTTTGCTCAATCAATTCCAGGAATAAAGAACCTTTTTCGTAAGGAATATCAGAAAGACCATCATCCGGATCACGGCCCTTCAAATCAAGTTTCAACCAGGTATCACGCGGATCTTTCGCATCGGCAATTTCTTTTTCCAGATCCTGATAACCGAGTTCCCAAAGCATGTCTACATAACTTTTATCAGTCATTGCTTCGGTAATACGACGTTCAAAATAAACGGTAAAACCTTCGTTCATCCAGATATCATCCCAGGTTGCGTTGGTTACCAGATTACCGCTCCAGTTGTGCGCCAGCTCATGTGCAATGAGATTTACTAGGGAACGGTCGCCTGCAATAATTGTCGGTGTTGCAAAAGTCAGCTTCGGATTTTCCATACCACCAATCGGGAAGCCCGGAGGCAGAATCAATACATCATAGCGACCCCAACGGTAAGGACCATATAATTTTTCGGCAGTAGTAACCATTTTGCCCATGTCGGCCAGTTCCCAGGCTGCCTTATCGATCATGGTTGGTTCTGCATAAACACCAGTGCGGTCATCAATCTTTTTAAACTTGATATCACCTACCGCCAGCGCCATCAGATAAGCAGGTACCGGTTTGTCCATTTTGAAATGATAGATACCGCTGTCGTTCAGCTGCTGCGGATTCTCCGCACTCATCAGTGCCAACAGTTCTTTTGGCACCGCTACACGTGCATCATACGTAAAGCGGATACCCGGACCATCAGCGCAAGGCACCCAGGTACGCGCATGAATCGCTTCTGACTGCGTATATAGGAACGGATATTTTTTACTGTCGGTCTGCTGTGGTTTCAGCCATTGCAGCGCATCGGCATTCTTTCCGGTTTTATAATAAACGGTAACATTCTTCGTATTTTCTTCGATCGGAATGTGCAATGCACCACCCATGTAGTCTTTCGTACTATCGAGCGTATGGTTTACCTTCTTGCCATCGGCAAGTACACTGTCGATGCTCAGATCGTACGTATCGAGACGCAGCTCTTTTTGCTTATTCTTATTGTCGATCGTCCAGTTGGCACTACCCTCTATCTGCTTTTTATCAAAATCAACTTTGATATCAAGATACAGATGCTCCAACGTTACGCTATCAGCATTCGACCAGCTGTGACTGTCTTTAATCACAGCAACGGTTGTATCGTTTTTGGTGTTTTCCTGCACAGGTTTCGGATTGTTGTTACACGCAGCAAACAAAACCGCCGAAGCCGCCAGTGCCGCAAAATGGTTTTTATTCATTTTCTTATTTGATCCAGCTTTTAAAAGAAGGGTGAATTTAAATCATTTTAAGCTGAAAGCATAAAGCTGATGCCCAGCGCTAAAAGCTCAAAGCCCCCACATAGTTACTCGATTGTGTTTGTAAACCTTAAACCGGCAGCTTTAGGCTTTAAGCATTGAGTTTTTTGACTTTTTGAATTTTACAGCTCGTCTTCGGCACGCTTCACTGCATTCCAGTTACTTTTACTATAGCTATCCCATACCAGCCACAACGCAATTCCCGACAGTATCATAAATAATGGCTTCAGCATCCAGAACTTGATAGCCAGATAATGACCGAGGCCAAACAACCCGATAATAGCAAAGGCACCAAAAACCCGCAATGTCCGACCCGCGCTGTTACTCAGTTGCTCTACTGTAGAAAACGGCAATGTGCGCGATCCCATCAGCATCAGTATTAAGGAAAACAGCGTCACATTCATCAAGCCCAATAACAGATCGCTAATCGCGGGAACGCCCCAGATTGCTAAAATGAAAATAGAAATAGCCACAAAAAACGGCAGATAAAATTTCAGCCACATCGCCTTAAATGCACCACCCATAATCCTTCCCGGTGTTTCTACCGGCAACGCTCTATAAATCCACGACGCTTTGTACTGATCGGAAATCGATACATAATTCAATGCCTGTATCATAGTAAATGAAGACATGTAAATCAGCAGCAGGTGAAATTTCCGGTCCACCATCACTTGCAGGACGTTGGTTTCAGAGCGAGAATTGAACAGCAAGTACACAAAATAAATAGGCACATACGCAAACGACGGGTACACCTTCATCTTAAACGAACGGCTCCTTGATGTCTGTAACCAGGCCAGCATAAATCCGGCACGCGCTTCATCGTTTTTATTAACCAGATAAGCCAGTTTCTTGTAAAAACCTTCACGCCTTTGCCGCTTCACTTTCGCAGCATGAACTTCTACCGCATCCAGTCCGCCGAGATTACGGGCAAACTGCGGCGCCAACCATTTTACCGTCGCATAAATACAGAAAGCCGGAAACACAATTGCCAGTATACTCAACCAGGTACTGCCTGCCATTCCTGTTCCGGGAAAAATCCAGGTCCAGCAGGAAGCCAGCCAATACGAAGGAAAATAACGGATCCATGAATAATGCTCCTGTGTCATACCTGTTATAGCAGCACTTTTCATCACCTGCGGCAACAGATAGTAACTCGCAAAAAGCAGAATGGAAACACCAATCTGAAAATAATTGATTACTTCTTTAAACCGCTCCGGCTTTGCTACTTTCAGCAACAACAAATAAAAACCATTCACAGCAAACAAAGCCATAAACACCATCAACAGCAACGGCACCACGAAGAATAAGCCCGCAGGCCAACCGTAAGCAATCGACAAATAAACCCAGCCCGGCAAAGACATCGGCACCAGTATCCGGAACAGATAAATGAAAATATGGAGTACCCGCGACAGGAATAACGTCTGATCATTAATGGGCCGCGGCAGCAACACCGTCTTATCACGCGTATCTATGAGTACGTTGGAGAAATCTGTGATCAGCAGAAAGCTGAGCATAAACAGAAACAAAGAATAATATGCCCAAAGCGAAAAGACCAGGTCTTTCATTGATACCAGCGGCATCATATAAACGAAACCTGTTACCAGTGAGAGGAAAGCATTCAGCCAGATGCTGTTCTTCTGTTCCTTTTTCTGTCTGCGCGCACGACCAAACGCCAGCGGTTTCCGGTCATCCTGCATCAGTTTTACCTGCAGTAATGCTTCTAACTGCGGGATATCCGCACCCATGTTTTTATAGACCCCGGACGGTAGCATCGCCAGTTTCAGCAATAATTTATTCATCACTTATCCGTTGTCTTTATTTTGTAATGCCGTAGCAATAGCGTCAGCTCTGTCTTGCAAATCTTCGGTAGAGGTCAGCTTCGCAAAAATCTGTTCAAGTGAATCATTGGTATTCGCACGCAATTCGGCAATAGTACCATTGGCAATAATATTACCTTTATCAATGAGCATAATGCGGTCAGAAACCTTCTCTACCACATCCATCATATGCGAACAATAAAAAATAGTCTTGCCTTCCTGCTTCAATACCTGCAACAATTCTTTCACCATAATCACAGCATTCGCATCCAGACCAGAAAGCGGTTCATCTAAAATAACGATAGAAGGATTGTGCAGCAGACCCGATGTAAGCAGCACCTTCTGGCGCATCCCTTTCGAAAAACTATCCATCCGCTGATCCATATTACTTCCAAGCCCAAAAGAATCCAGCATTTTTTGTGCACGTGCTGCAATTACATCTTCCGGCAAATGATACAGACGACCAATAAAACTCAGGTATTCGCGCGGCGTCAGCAGATCATACAATTCTGCCAGCTCCGGCACGTAACCAGTCATCCGTTTTACTTCCAGCACATTCGCCCGCAACTCCTTTCCTGCAACCGTCACTTCGCCTGAATAGTCATCAATAATACCGGTAAGAATTTTTACCGTAGTGGATTTACCCGCGCCATTCGGACCAATATAACCGATGATCTGACCGGGAAATATTTCGAGGTTGATATTATTTAAAACAGTCTTGTCCCCGTAGCTTTTAGAAAGATTACGGATCGTAATAATTGGTTCCATCTACTAAAGATAATAAATACACCCCTAGCCCCTAAAGGGGATTTACAGCGGGAATTATTTCCTTTTGCAACCAGCATTATTACTCCGGTTGAGCCTGAGTTGCGTCGCACATTGCAGCGATAGTGCTACTATTACATCAATGTGGCGAATGGGTTTAAGTGATAATATGTTTGCTCCTGATTTTTTATTTCATTTTGGCTGCACTCGTGTTTGTCACCCTGACGAAGGAAGGGGCCCGCGTAGTGTGTGCCTATATTGTTGCGGGATCCCTCTTGCATCGGGATGACAGTGGAATTATACACTCGCGTTTGTCACCCTGACGAAGGAAGGGTCCCGCGTAGTGTGTGCCTATATTATTGCGGGATCCCTCTTGCATCGGGATGACAGTGAAATTATACACTCGCGTTTGTCACCCTGACGAAGGAAGGGTCCCGCGTAGTGTGTGCCTATATTATTACAGGATCCCTCCGTTGTCGGGATGACAGTGGAATTATACACTCGCGTTTGTCACCCTGACGAAGGAAGGGTCCCGCGTAGTGTCTGAACTTAAAATACGCGGAATGGCAACAAGCGCATTAAACACTCGCACCAGAAATTCTTTTCCTCAAGGAATTACAGAAAGCCTAATTCTTCAGCAGCTTAAACGCGTGCGTCCATTGATTCTGCGTTAAACCAGGAATACACCACAGCATACAAAGTGGCTCAATAGCCCGTGCCGCTGTGGCACGACCCATATCCGCAGTTTCCCAGCCAAAAAGATCAAGGATACGCGTTACCTGTTGCTTTGCGGATTCATTATTACCACAAATAAACATCGTAGGCGTTCCGTCTTTAAAAGACGGATTCACCATAAAAGCGTTGCCAACTGTATTAAATGCTTTTACAAAATGAATAGCCGGAAACCGGTTTTGGAGTATCTCCATCAGCGATTCATCCAGACGCGTAAAGAAACGCAACACGCCATCTTCCGGTGGCATATCGTCAATCGGATTTGTAGTATCAATTACAATTTTACCTTCCAGATGCTGCGGGCCAATCTGCTCTATGACACCCGTTGCCGAACCGCCCTGCACTGCCAGCACAATCATGTCACCAAATTTGGCTGCTTCTTCAAAACTGCCCACATGCGCTTTTGCGCCACCCTCTTCTTTCCAGTCGCTCAATTTGGCAAGATCGCGCGAACTCAACATCACTTCATGTCCGTGTTTCAGAAAGCCTCTCCCCAATGCATGTGCCACTGCCCCCGATCCAAGAATGCCTACTTTAGTCATAACGGTAATTTTAATATGAAAGTAGATGAAAAAGTCAAAACCGAAAAGACAAAACTCAAATCCTGAAATTAGAGATGATAATACGATCAAAACTGATTGAAATACAATTGAGAAAGGAAGCGAATAAAAGTCTGCGATGAAAGATATATAAATAACGACACCTGCTATCAAGTATACGGTGGCTGATATACAAATGACGGAGCCAACTATACACTTGACAGAGGCAAGTATACAAATGACGAAGGCAAATACACAAATGACGAAGGCAAATACACAAATAACGGAGACAACTATACAACTGACAAAGGAAAGTATACAAATGACGAAGGCAAATACACAAACGACGGAGCCAACTATACAGTTGACGGAAGCAAGTATACAAACAACGAAGGCAAATACACAAGTGACAGAGGCAAGTATATAAATGACGAAGCGAACTATACAATTGACAGAGCGATCCACCTGCACATCACCATTCGGGTCTTTGACGTTTGACGTTTAGCCTTTTACGACCTTAAACGAAAAAAGCCACCCTGGACAGGGTGACTTTTACTAAAGCGTTTTTTTGATAGATGGAAACTAAATTATTTGTTTGCTCTAAAAACAATAATTTATCAAATCTAACTTTAATTGAAATAGCATTTTATCACCATTTTTTAGGATTTTTGCAGCAGACAAAAGCATAAAAAAAGCTCCGGAAGAATCCGGAGCTACCACCATAATGAAAACTATTACTGCTTTAGGTATTGCTACCCGTTTCATATTAGTGCTACCCAAACAAAGGTTATAATGAGGTATTAAATTGTTCTCTTTTACTAACGCAAACATATTCTATCCGGCCTATCTGTGCTCTCACCCTTTTCTGTACATTTTATCCCCAATTTTTGCTATTTCTTCTAGCCGATAGCTTGAATATTTTGTCGGCGAACCACAATTAGTCCCAATGCCCAGTTTCAACGCCCTTGTACTCGATGATCATAAAATGTTTGTGGAAAGCTTCGCGGAACTCCTCAAAAAAGTCGCATCGTTTACTGCTATAGACCTCAGTTACACGGTAACGAATGCCAAAGAGCTCCTGCAGAAGAAGAAATATGACTATCTCTTTATGGATCTTATGATTCCGGGAGATGATCCGTCACAGTTTATAGCACATTGCAGAACCCAGTTTTCGCAGATCAACATTATCGTCATCAGCTCCACTTCTGATCCTGTTCTGATTAAAAGATTACTAGGCCTCGGTATCGATGCATTCGTATCAAAAACAACAGGAAGTGAAGAATTGAAAATGGCAATTGAACGTACCTGGGCCGGCGAAAAATATATCAGTACTGACATGTCCACGCGACTGGCTTCGGTTTCTTTCATAGAAAGTAAAGTGCACCTGACGAAAAAAGAACTGGAAGTGATGCGCAATGTGGCACAAGGATATACTATTGCAGAAATGGCCAAATTAATGCACCTCAGCCCACATACCGTTATTTCACATCGCCGTGCTATCATGCAGAAACTGGGTCTTCGCTCAGCCACTGAGATAGTACGTTATGCTTATGAAAATAAGATATGTTGAGTGTGACTATATAGGAGAAATATTCCATAATATATTTGCCGCATATTGAGAACTGTATTCATTATTCTGCTGTCCACATTATTTGTAACCAAAGCCTTATCTCAATCCATATCAGATGCAGGCTTCCGGTCGCTTTCCCATGCGCAGCAGGAGGATACGGCAAGTACGTGTATCCAGCGCTATATGCAAAGCGGCGTACCATCTTCGGAACTGGTACGATCCATACATATTATCAAGGATGTATACCGCAGTCAGGTTTCGGCTAGCGAAACCGAGCTACCCTCAACGGTTGTATTAGGTAAATACCGCCAGCTGGGCGATATCTATTCACTCAATGGATTTGTGAACATTGACAGCGGACTGTATTTCTACGACCGTGCGCTGAAAGTAGCACAAGACCTTAAATACAGCCGGGACATTGTCTTAATTCAGATCTTTCGCTCCAGCCTGCTGAATCAAAATCCGAAAACATTGCCCGAAGCGATGTCATCTTTACTATCTGCAGTAAAAATTGCCGAGTCGCAAAACGATGAGTATATACAGGCATTACTGTACAGCAGCATAGGCTGTTTGATGGGCGATACCTACGATACCACTTCCCTCACTGCTTACTACTGCCTGAAAGGCGCTTACCTGTTTTATAAGCTGAAACAGATGAATGAGTTTAACCTTTCAGTACTCGCTTACATCTCTTCGCTCAACAATGTTTATTCGCAGTATAACATGCCGTCAGTACTGCGGCGTGCTGATTCGCTATCAACGGCACTCCGGCATTTTGATGCGTCTATCAACTTTTTACCGGGGGCAGAGTTCTATGTCAATGCCGGTTATCTCGCGCTTAATAAACGGGACACAGCAGCCCTGATCCGTTATGCAGACAGCGCTGAAATGGTGAATGAACAAGGCCTGCAGATTTTCTCGCTGCATAAAAGAGCTATCCTCATCAAGTTATTTTCTTTGCATTATGATAAGAAATATGAGGATTTCGTAAAGCTGCTTCATTCTTCATTGATCGCGCAGGACACAATGCTCAGCGGTTCTGATCAGTTGAGTTTATATGATATTACAGGTAAAACATTTGCAGCGTTACACCAGTACGACAGTGCCTATCATTATACGCAGCGGTACAATGAACTGAGGGATTCGCTGCAGTTCGACGCTTACAAGGCAAAACTTTATGTGATTACTACGCAGTATAATCTTAATCAGAAACAGGTAGAAATTGATCAGCTGGAAAGAGCTGATAAAGAACATACGATCATTATGCTTATCGTTTCGATAAGCTTGCTGGCTGTCATTTTACTTTCATTTATCTACATGAGAATCCGCTCCGCGAAACTGCAGGAGAAAATACATGCACTGCATCATTCTACCCGCCACCAGATTATAGAACTTCAGGAAAAAGCACGCATCGCTAAAGACGAAGAAAGAAAACGCCTGGGACTGGAACTGCACGACGATCTTGCGGCTACGCTTGCCGCGTTAAAGTATAAGACCGAACTGATGGTGATGAATTCCAACGATCCGGTGCAGAAAAAACAACTACATGATATCGCAGAGCGGCTCAACCGCGCCTATGATATCACGAGGGGGAAATCGCATGAATGGTATAAGCCATCGGCATTTGATGTAGTAGATGCGAGCTTTCCCGCACGTGTAAACAGTATTTTGCAGGAAACGCTGCCCAATACTTATCAGACGGAGATCACTATTGATGACTATTCATTGCAGAATATCCTGTTGCAACACAAAATTTACCTGTTGCTGATTATCCAGGAATGCGTGACGAATATCCTGAAACATGCGAAAGCGCACAAAGTAGAAATTCTGCTTTACGGTGATAATGAAAATGTCATCCTTTCTATCAATGATGATGGCAAAGGCATGGACACGAAAAATATCAATCGTTCAGGTATCGGTCTTAAATCTATTCAGCAGTTTGTAAGAGAAATGCTGGGCGCCTTCAACATTTCCAGTAAGCCCGGTGAAGGAACTTGTATCAATATTATTATTCCATCGGGAGATTCGTTTCTCTAAATATGGCCTGTGTTTCCACGGGATTAAAAAAGTTATTGAACCACTCGCCATGTCACTTCGACGACAGGAGAAGTCTCGCTAAATGCGTGTACTCACAATACCCGGGATCCCTCTTTCATCGGGATGACGAGCCAACTATATCCATTGCCGCATCAAATCCTTTCGATCTCATCGCATTTAATGCATCGTTGAACAACGCAATGCCGTAATAAAACTGTCCTTCGGCTTTAGTAATATCAAATCTTCCTTCTTGCGCCAAACGTCCGATGTCTGCAGAAGTAAATTGCAGCGACTCCGGATATTGTGCCGTCAACTCTTCAATGACAGCTGCGGATAATTGAAACATGAGTGTGGCATAAATAAGACGACAAATCTGACGCATCAAAAAGAAACGTGCATAACGATAATCATCCATCGTATCACCAAAATATGCCGCCAGCAAAGCGCGTTCCAGTTTAAAAACACTGGCAAATGAAATAGCTGCTATCGCCAGATCCACATAACGGTCATTTGCAAACGCAGCATCCCAATCAATAATGCGGATACGCTCTCCGTCAAATAAAATATTATTCGGATTAAGATCATTGTGGCTGGAAACCTTGTCCGTATCATGCCATGGATAAACCTCTTTTATCCGGTCATAATAAGTAAATGCTTCTTCAAAGGCCGCACCGGTCAACACATTTGAGGCCTTAAACTGCGCTATAAAACCATCTGCCATCGCACGCATGTCATTTGTTTTTTCAAAGACAGGCATACCATGCAGCTTCCGAATCAGCTTACCAAGTTCCGATGCAAGTTCCGCCGGATCAGTGAAGGACTCACGTATCGGCTTTGCTTCGATAAATTCATAAATACTGACCCCTTCTGTATGATCCGCGTAAAATACTTTTGGTGCTATACCAGCTGCAGCAGCAATACTTGTTGTTGCATAAATATCGGCAACACCTGGCGCATCCAGTTTCAGTACATATGGAATAGCTGCTACCATAATTTTATAAACACCAGCACCAGAAAGACCGCCTTTAAGCAAAATGATATCGCTTGCATCCTGACCGAAAGTGTTTTTTATAGCATTCGTTACAAAAGCTACCCTTTCGGCGGGAATAATATTGTTCAGTTGTGTTGTTTCCATAATTCTGTATTTATCAGCCAACCAAAATATCAGTCAGCGGTTTCAGACTTTTAGCGTTATCGTTAGAAATAATATCGCGGGCTGTAGCATTGGCAGTCACCAATGCATCTTCAAAAAGCGTTTTTCCGGTTTCTGTAAGCACTGCGTAAGTTACACGGGCATCTCTTGCATGCGATTCGCGGGCTACCAGCCCTATTTTCTCCAATGGAGCCAGCATACGCGTAACTGCCGAAGCCGTCAATCCCGTTTGCTCCGCCAGATCAATGCGCCGTAATTTACCTGCCGGCGTCTGATACAGCAAATACAACAATGCAAAATCACTAAATCCGATACCATGCGTACTAAGCCGGTCGAATTTCCGGGAAATAATCACCTGCGCTTTTGCGAGGTTCAATAATAACTTCAAAGAGTTATTCGCAACAATTGACATATACTTGAGTAATCAATGAGTTTGCAAATGTATTACATTGATGGAAGAATACAAATAAATAGAACAGGCGGATGACATTAAGCCATCCGCCTGTTCTATTCGTATCGAAATTTAATCCGTCAATATTTAAGACTGCAGCCCAAACATCGACATCATCTTATCCAGATTTCCAGTTGCGTGCATCCAGGCAGTTTGCTCCAAAGTCATTGCGGTTGTTTCCGAAGCACGATGCAACATTTGTTTTTCGTAGGCAGAAATTGCATCATGAACATTCATGAAAGATTCATTCAGCAAACATTGTGAAAGTTCCAGCGCATCGAGCATCGCCATGTTTACGCCCTCACCGGCATATGGCGGCATCAGGTGAGCAGCATCGCCGATCATGGTAAGATTTGGCAAAGTTTCCCATTGTTGATCCAAAGGCATATAATACAACGGCCGGGGAATGAAAACAGCATTGGCAGTACTGATCATATGTGCCCATATTGGATCCCAACCCGGAAATGCTCCCTCAAACCACGACAGAACATGTTCGTTATTTGACCAATCAATTTCGCTATCCTTCGTCCAGGATTCAGCTGCATTAAAACCGCAATAAAATGCCAGACTGCCATCGCCTTTTGAACTTACAATAATTGTTTTGTCATCGCCGAGGGCAAATATCTTTCCACCGTTCAGCAAAGTGTGCATTTCGGGCACATTTTCTGCAGCATCATAAACTGCGCCTTCCAACGCTGTAACACCGGAGTATACAGGCTTAATCGGCGTGATGTACGGGCGAATCTTCGAATTGGCACCATCGGCACCAATTACGATGTCTGCATAGTATTTGTTACCGTTCTTGAATTCAATATCAAACCCCGTTCCATTTTTGTGCAATGCTGCAAATTGACTGTTCCAGACAACAGTATCTGGTTTCAAAGAATCCAGTAATATTTCACGCAGCGGACCTCTGTCAATTTCAGGACGTGCTTCATCATAGTTTTTACCTGCGTCGTCATCATGTAAAATTGCAGCGCCCTTATCCACCACACGCATTTTATCCGCACCTGGGCGATAATTGGCTACAAATGCATCCATCAGGCCTGCAGCACGTATAGCCGCCAAACCGGATTCTTCATGCAAGTCTAAAGTGGCACCTTGCACACGCGCGCTGCGGTTTACATCACGTTCGTATACTTTTACGATTGCACCATTCATCTGCAACAGACGGGCAAGTGTAAGTCCGCCAGGACCACCGCCCACAATAGCAATAGTTTTGTTTTGAATTGTATTCATTATTTACTTTTTATGATTGTTTTAATAAGCCTGAGATCACCGCTTCACAGGTATCACGCAGTACTTTATCTGTAATGATCTGTTTCGGACGATCAAGGTGTTCGAAATATTCGTTCATGAGATCGTAAAACGGTGCAAACAATAACGCCCGCTGCACTTCAAAAGGAAGGCTCTTTACAATACCATTCTTCACCTGCATTTTCAGGAAGCGATGAATCGGCGCAAAGAACTGACCTTGTTGAATATTCCTTTCTGCGTAAGCTTTATTCAGCAAGGGAGAAGTCTTTCCGTATTGCATCAGGGAAAAAGCGTAGCGATTGTTCTTCATGTATTGAAACCCGTTTTGCCAAAGTTTCTTTATCCCTTCGGCAAATTCCATTCCTTCATCAAAACCGGTCAAAATTGCTTTTTCATAAGCGCCCAACACCTCATCAATAAACAACTTGATCAACAGATCTTCTTTGTTTTCGTACTTGAGATAAATCGTACGTGGCGAAATATTGGCCGCCTGTGCCAGCTTCTGCATGCTAAGATTTTCCAATCCTTCTTCAGAAATTATCTGCAATGCTATATTGACAATTGCTTCTTCTTTTACTACACTTTTCGGCCGCATAAAGTTTCTGTTTTGATATGTTTGGTAGCACAAAAGTAAGTAAACATTCATTTACTTATGTCAATAGAAAGTTAAATGGGCATATTTACCATATCAACACCAGGAGATGGACTAAGTAAGATGTGCCACTATTACGCGGGATCCCTATTTCGTACCATTGACACATTTAAAATTGAGTTCAATTTCAAGGCTCTTAGTTTGGCAGCACAGCAGCAATGAAGCTCAATCGAGCGACCGTCTAAGCCACGGAGTGATCTGGCTTAGACTGCCCTTTTTTGCCTACTTTTTTTGGCATAAAAAAAGTAGGAGAAGAATGATTCGAAGGTTGCTAGGGTTGCTAGGGCTACTATCGCCTAATCAAGGTGTCATTCCCTTTTGATTGCGGGCACCGAATAATTAGTCGGGACTACAAACGCAAGTGATGAGTCTCAGTTAGAAACCTACAAACAAAACCGCTAGTAGCGCCAGGATAGCAGGTAAAGCCTGAACAAAAAAGATAGTGCGTGAAGCGGTAAAGCAACCATAAATACCCGCAACAATAACGCAGGAAAGGAAAAACACAGCCACATTATGTGACCAAACGGGATCACCAATACATAATGACCAGATAAGACCTGCAGCAAGAAATCCGTTATACAAACCCTGATTCGCTACTAATGTCCTGGTCTTTTCAAACATTTCATCGGGCATGGCGCCCTTAAATGCTTTCTTGCCTTTGGTAGTCCAGGCAAACATCTCCAGCCAGAGAATATATAGATGCTCTAGCGCAACGAAAGCAATCAGCAAAATGGGAATGTATTTCATGAGCGGTTAGATGTTCGTCCATGAAATTAACGAAGAAGTCAGGATTTTCTGACAGCTTTCTTTTGCTCCGTCAATTTCGTGCCGTCCCAGAGCAAGGTCTTTGTCGACTTTGTTGTTTTAAAAATGGGCTCACCGTGTTTATCATTCCTATCCGTGGCCTCCTCTGTTTGCTCCTTAAACAAAACGACATTGGGCTTACCGCCCTTCTCCGCAGGGAAAATTAGTTTTTCTTCATGATAATAAACACCAGCATCGCCTACACTCATGGTTTCGTACAGGGGAATGATTTGTTTATTGCGATAGCCGTAATGGTAAGTATTTGTTGGCACGCCACAAGCTTCTCCACCAAAAGACAACGACAGAATATCGTCGACATTTTTCAATCCTTTACCTTCGGAAATAATTGCAGTAGGATAAGTCGCATGTTCTATAAGGCGCTTAAAAGAAACCACGCGTTCCACACCTTTAAATACTTTAATCTCCAGCGACATCATACGTATCGTGTCCCTCATTGATTGTTTCGGATCATCTTTAAAAACAATAGTCGTGTCTTTATAAAAAATCCGGCTGATGCCGCAAACAAACTTCATATCATCTTTGTACAGGGGAGCCAAAGCCAGTAATCCCGACCAGATATAACCTTCTGCCACCTGATTATTCTTCGTATATCGAACTTTCAGCCAGGGCGCTTCTATGCCACGAATCGTCTGATTTTTCTCTGTCGTCTCTAAAATCCAGACCCTGTGTGATGCCAATAACGTATCTATTAATTTACTGCTGGTGGAAGGTGCATTTCTAATATAAGCAGTATCTGAAAAAACAAAAGTATCATGGTTGTTTTCAAAATAACCAAGTTGTGCATGGGTATATGTGACAAGAAAAACTAAGGATAGCAGTAGTAAGGGGGACTTCATTGGCGCAAATATAATTTAAGTAAAAAATCAAAAGCTAAAATCGTCGTACAGAAGAACACTGCGCAACAGGCATAAAAAAGAGACGCTCCGATTGGAACGTCTCTAAATATTTATACGAATTGAAATGCAATGTTCTATCCTTCCACGCCAAGATCGTTTTCACCGTTTTGTCTTGTTGCCGGCGGTGGTGGTGGGACTGGCGCTGGTGTTGGTGTTGGCGCCTTCGGAGCTTCCGCTGCGGGCGGCTCTGGCTGATGTTGGCTCAGCTGCAATACTATTGGCTGCTGCTGACGGCCCTGTTGGGAACTTTCAATAAAGTTGCTGTAGGTGCCGTATTGCGTCATGATCTGATAGCCCGTTTGACTGAGACCAATTTTACCGGCATTGCCAAAACCAACAATCGGATTCACGAAACCAGAATTGATCAGTACATCCCAAACACGTTCCTGCTCCTTGCGGCTCATCTTTATTTTAAACGGTTCAAATATCTCCTTCTCCAGGCTCAGTGCATTTTTATCAGAGTTTTCGAAAAGCATTTTTAAAACGAGATCAAAAATATTCCGGTCGGTTGCCAGGTGGTTGTGCATGAGTTCAGGGTATTTTTTGCTAATCGCGTCCTGCGCCTTTTGTTTCTTGCTAATTCTCAAATGTTTTTTCATAAAGTCTATTTTACGTTATAATAACAATGACGGCATCGGGGCTCGTATATATCTTTTTCTCCTAACAATATCTTGCCACCGTCGGAATTCTTTCTAAATGAATAACTTGCAATGTCGCCACACTGTACACAGATGGCGTGTAATTTGGTAATATAATCCGCGCGGGCCAGCAGATCAGGAATCGGACCAAAAGGCTGTCCTTTGAAATCCATATCAAGGCCGGCAACAATTACGCGGCTCCCGGTAGCGGCAAGATGTTCTACCACATTGGGCAATTCGTTGTCGAGAAACTGTGCTTCATCAATTCCTACTACATCTACGCCGGAGGCGAGCAATAAAATATTCTGCGAACTATCAACCGGTGTGGAACGTATTCGCGAGGCATCATGCGATACTACATCGGTTTCATCATAACGCACATCAATCGCCGGTTTAAAAATCTCTACCGTTTGATGAGCGATCTGCGCCCTTTTCATGCGCCGGATCAGCTCCTCCGTTTTACCGGAAAACATTGACCCGCATATTACTTCAATCCATCCTTTTCTTATCGACGATCTCTGTGGTTCAATAAACATCTACCAGTAATTATACCCAAGTGTAAAAATAGGGAAATGGACTCGTGATTGTGTCGGTATTTTGCCATAGTTTTCCCGCTATTTTCCCCATAACTGCAAGCTATTAACAGATGAAATCTTCGTATTTGTTATTTATTTTTAGCATATAGCAAAAAGGTGCTTCTACATTCTTAATTTTATTTATAAACAGACGGTTATGGAACGCATTAATGCCACGTTGCAAAGGATAAAGGATCTTTACGAACAGAAAAACACGAAAACGACGATTGATATTGACCTGATGCTCGATTTTACGCGAGTACTCTATGCCGATCTGCTGGAATGGCGCAAAACGGTAATGCCGGCCATTATTCATGACCCGTCGCTGGCGGAAATTACCATAGCGATGGATAAAGCACATTCCGAACTGGCAAAAGCCATGTCACACGCGCCTTCTATTGACTTAGGCGTGAATGTGCAATATTTCGACTCAGACGATAAAAACAAAACGACGGCCACAAGGAAAACGCCACCTGCACAAAGCGCACCTCAAAAACCGCCTGTGCCGCCAGCTCCGCCAAAACAAGAACAAAAACCGGAACCTCCGAAACCAGAACCTAAATACGAAGCACCGCAACCTGAGCCAATTGTCTATTCTGTTACGCCGGAACCTGCGCCGAGTCAGGCTCCGATTCCACCGGCCGCAGATATTCGCAGACAAATAGGCATCAATGATAAATATCTTTTTATCAGCGAGCTTTTCGGGAACGATAAGGAAGCATACGAGACAGTAATCACAGAACTAAATAGCTTCGACAGTCTTTCAGAAGCGCAAGATTGGCTCAAAGCTGCCGTACATCAGCAATTCAGATGGAATGAAGATTCTGACACCGTGCAGATGTTTTACACCATACTGATGCAGTTCTTCGCGACAAGATAACTGGTAATTTTTTGCGTAGCGCCGGCGTTTTCCTTCACATACTGCGCCGCCGCTTTTGACGCATTGGTGTAAGCATCCGGTTCAGTTTCCCAATAGCGGATGCAGTTAACTAATTGCTCCGGCGATTCTATTTCGAACCCGCCACCACATGCCACGAGTGCAATGGCTTCGAGAAATTGATGATAAACGGGACCGTACAAACAAGGCATTCCATATACAGCAGGTTCCAAAACATTGTGTACGCCTGCTTTTCCGAAGCCGCCGCCAATCCAGGCAATGTCTCCGCAACGATACAATTGCAGCAATAAACCCACTGTATCGATAATGACCACGCGTTTGTTCGCCCAGTCGGTCTCATCACTCCATTTACCGGCCACATCGCCCCAGAGTTTTTCCAGGTCATAAATATGCGCTTCGTGCACTTCATGCGGCACCAGAATCAATTTCCAGTTTTCCGGTAGCTGCGCAAATGCTTTGTGCAAAAGGCGTTCGTCATCCGGCCAGGTACTCCCTGCCACTAATATCTTATGCTGATTGCAAAATGCACGGATTTTTGGCAAGTCTTTCACAGGCTGATCTAAAGCCTCAATTACACGGTCAAAACGAGTATCTCCGGAAACGGTAACTGAGTCGTAGCCGATCTTTTGAAGTAACCGTTGTGAAGCACTATTCTGAACAAAAATATGCGTAAAGGCAAACAACATCCGGCGCTGCAACTGGCCATACCATTTAAAAAATCCCTGATTGTCGCGGAATATCGCAGAAACTAATAACAAAGGAATATCGCGATTTCCTATTGCAGAAAGGAAATAATACCAGAAATCATACTTTACAAATAAGCAGAGCTTCGGCTGCACATACTCTAAAAATAACCGTGCATTACGCGCGCTATCGGTTGGCAGGTAAAAAACATAATCTGCACCTTCATAATTTTTCCGCACCTCATATCCCGAAGGAGAAAAGAAAGTGAGCACAAAAGCAAATTGAGGATAATCTTTGCGCAGTTGTTCCAACACCGGCCTGCCCTGCTCAAATTCGCCCAATGACGCACAGTGCATCCAGATACGCGGACGACGCTCATTGATCAATGCATATTTGATCTGCGGCAGCAAGCCTTTGCGGCCTTTTACAAACAGTTTTGCCTTCGGATGAAACAACGCGGCTATCCGCAATACCAGCAGGTACAGATTGATGCCGAGCCAATAGAGCACGATACCCATAATGGCTTATTGAAAATAATAGTCTTCAGACTTACGATGGAAGATCGGAATATACCAACCGCCGCGGATACCGAAAAGGATATCTGTACGCTTATCCTCACCGGAACGGCGCACATCATATAAATAAGTACGGCGGCCCTGATCAAAGGCAGCTACAAAATCGATACCGATCGTATAGTTGAGCAGCTGATTGGCAGCAAAGTGATTGTAACCTATATACTGCTCGTAGTAAATACCATTCGTCAAGCGGTCGTAACCTTTTATATAATCGCCTTTAATGGTGCTGATATTATTGGCCTTGTCAAAAATTTTGATTTTGTGCTGAATAAAACCGACACCTGGCATCACCAATAAACCATTTTCGCCACCTTTCGATTTTCCGAATGTAAAAATATAACCACCCTGTAAGCCGATCATATAGCCCCGTTCGTAAATGCCGACATTCATACGGTGACCATCCTGATCAATAAACGCGCCCTGGTCGTCGCGGATATTATACATCAGCGAATCTTCTTTCACGTTATCCCCGAAAAGAAAATCATATTTGACACCGAAAATCCAGTTGCTTTTGGTTTTATAATTTGCAGAAGCGCCCAAACGAAAACTGCCGCCAAAACGATTAATCATATCGCCACCCGGCCGGTCATAACTTGCGTTTACTCCAAATACAAAACCCTGATGGCGTACACCTTTGGGAGCTTCGCCCTTTGTGCCGAATAGATCATCCTGAGCCTGACTATTTATAGAAAGAAAAAGAAGACAAGTAATTAAAAATGCAAAACGCTGCATAAGACTATTCTGTTTCAATGCGTGAAGATAATAAGATTGTGCGTTTTGCGCTTCACATTACGATCAAAAGGGAAATTTAGCTGACAATTTACCACATTAGCAAAACACACATTCATATTTAGTTACATCTTCTTATCCGTTATCCCCTTTACTTTCAGCATAAAACCTGTATGTTTGCAACCGCTAAATTTTGGCTATGCACAACTTACAAATGGTTGACCTGAAGCGTCAGTATGAAAAAATAAAACCAGAAGTCGATGCAGCGATTCAGAACGTTCTGAGCACTGCAGCTTTCATTGGAGGACCGGATGTAAAAGCATTCGGCGAAGAACTGGCTCAATACCTCGGCGTAAAACACGTAATTCCGTGTGCCAACGGCACTGATGCGCTCCAGATTGCCCTGATGGCACTGGGTCTGCAGCCGGGCGACGAAGTAATCACTCCTTCTTTTACATATATCGCAACAGTTGAGGTTGTAGCATTGCTGCGCCTGAAACCTGTTTTTGTAGACGTACACGCAGATACCTTTAATATGGATATCGAAAGCGTACGCAAGGCAATTACGCCAAAAACCAAAGCAATTATTCCGGTACACCTTTACGGCCAGAGTGTAGATATGGAACCATTGCTGGCACTGGCTGCGGAGCACAACATTCCGGTAATAGAAGATAATGCACAGGCGATCGGCGGTCATTATACTTTTGCTGACGGCACCAAAAAAATGAACGGTTCAATGGGCATCATTGGCTGTACGAGCTTCTTCCCTTCCAAAAATCTGGGTTGTTACGGCGACGGCGGTGCAATGTTTACCAACGACGATAAACTGGCTGAAGAGCTGCGTATGATTGCCAACCACGGTCAGAAAGTGCGCTACTACCACGAAATGGTAGGCTGCAACAGCCGTCTGGACAGCATGCAGGCTGCAGTACTGCGCATCAAGCTGCGTCACCTTGACGAATATTGCGATGCACGCCGCGCGGTAGCTGATCATTATGACGCTGCATTTTCCGGCAATAAACATATTGTAACACCTGCGCGTGCTGCCAACAGCAAACACGTGTTTCACCAATATACACTGCAACTGAAAGGCGTGAGCCGCGATGAAGCGCAGAAACTGCTGGCTGAAAAAGGTATTCCTTCTATGATCTATTATCCGGTGCCAAGCCATAAACAGAATATGCTGAAAGCGTTTGCTGAAAACCAGCAGGCACTGCCGGTAACGGACATGCTTACTGATTGTGTTATTTCCCTGCCAATCCATACAGAGTTCACGAAAGAAGAACTGGAATATGTAAGCAGCAATTTCTTAGCTATTGTAGACCAACTGAGCAAATAAATGAACGTTATAACCACTCCGTTTGAAGGATTACTGATACTGGAACCACGTGTTTTTAATGACGACCGCGGTTACTTTTTCGAGAGTTTTAATGCGAATGCGCTGAAACAACATACAGGTTTCGGTAATCAGTTTGTACAGGACAATCAGGCACGTTCTACAAAGAATGTTTTGCGTGGTCTGCATTATCAGAATGAGCCGACCCCACAAACAAAACTGATCCGCGCGCTGGAAGGCGTGATTTGGGATGTTGTGGTAGATCTTCGTCCAAACAGTAAGACTTTCGGTCAATGGTACGGTGTAGAGCTTTCTGCTGAAAACAAACGCCAGTTCCTGATTCCACGTGGTTTTGCGCATGGCTATTCTGTGCTGAGCGAAACTGCCGAGATCTTCTACAAATGCGATAACTTTTACGATAAATCTGCCGAAGGCGGTCTGCTCTACTCCGATCCGGAATTAAACATCGATTGGAAAATAGACCTCAATCAGGCGATCATCTCCGAAAAAGACCTGGTACAACCAACGCTGAAAGAAGCGACTTACCAGTTTGCATAAGCAATAAAAGATTTGATGAATAGACCGCGACAGTAGTGTTGCGGTCTATTTTTTTGTGCCCCACTCGCGTCACTGCGACAAAGGAAGCAGCCTGCGCAATATGATGGTCCACCCCCTGCGGGTCTTCCCGATGACGAGGAACGAGGAAGTGGGGATCTGATTTCGCGATGGGAAAAACACTCGCGTCAGCGCGACGAAGGAAGCAGCCTCACAAACCCAAATTATCCGGAGACGTTGCATGCAACGTCTCTACAAACAGCACAAACCCTCACGCAGGACACCCCCCTGCGGGTCGTCCCGATGACCACGAAGGAGGAAGTGGGGATCTGATTTCGCGCAGGGAAAATACATGGCGCAGCTCCTCATTAGCATTAAGCCGAAACCTGTTCTCGTATTTGGCCTACCTGCTCCCCCAAAATAAGCGGACCTATCTCTGACGTAGATCGACCTACCTATGAGGATAGGTGCACCTACCTCCAATGATAGCCCGACCTTACCCTAAGGATAGCTCGACCTACCTCCAACAATAGGTGGACCTACCTCAAACAATAGCCTGACCTTACCCTGATGGTAGGTAGACCTACCTCCAACGATAGGTGCACCTACCTCTAATGATAGCTCGACCTTACCTTAAGGATAGCTCGACCTACCTCCAACAATAGGTGGACCTACCTCCGATGGTAGCTCGACCTTGCTCTAGAATAGGTCACGCAAAAAAACCGGTAAGCACAAAAAAAGCCCCCACCAAGGTGGAGGCTATTATTAAGTATTTCAATGGTTTATTGCGGATTAGCCGGAGCAGCATTATTCGCCGCCGGATCTATAGCAGCTTTTCTACCGCCGTAACGCTTGTTCCAGTCGTCGATTTCGTGCATTGCGGTATCCAGAGAACTGTTGCCGGTACGGCCTACCTGAAGAGAAGCGGCATAATTATCCGTATAGGTCATGATATCTTTACTATTAGCGATCTGAATATTGGTAATCTGTTCAGAAAGCGCCATCAGCGATTGGCGAAGGTCTTCGAGGTGCTGATCATAATCTAGCGCGTCTGCCAGTTGCTGCGGATCATCATTGCGCGAGAGACAATCTGGGTGCGCCAACGCGATGCGGGACAAAAGGCGAACGTAACCTTCGCGGCCTTCGGCCATTGTGCGCATCCCCATTTTATCGGCAGCGGTAAGCGATATGGCAAATGGCAGCAATGTTTGTCTGAAACCATCTACTGAGTTCTTATAGCTGGTAAGTGCGGCATCTGCAATGCGCTGCTGGATCATTTTGTTCATCTAGAAGATTTATTTAGTTAACCTTCTGTTGTCAATGACTGTGCCGGATTTTGCAAGGAAATGTTAAAAAGGGATTCAGCAGAATCAAAGTCCTTTTGCAGAGGATTGACTAGCAAATACTCATACCCATTTTATTATTTTTATAACCTAAACCGATCAAATGTCAAGTACTACCGAAGAACAGCTAGAATTGGAACTTTTTAAGGAACCCCAAAACACCTTCAGCAAACACCTCAATATAAAAGGAAACGAGCGCATCTTATTTTCCGCGAAATTCGGAATGGGTAAAACAACCTTTTTAAAGCATTACTTTGACCTTCCTGAAAACAAAAAGAAGTACAACGTCATTCATCTTTTTCCTGTCAATTATTCAGTGGCCACCAATGAAGACATTTTCAGGTATATCAAATACGATATAATCCTCGAAATGATTCTGGCCGGTATGCCTGTAGAAGATATTGAATTGACACTCTCAGATACGCTTCTTTATATCCTTCCCCAACATATAGATACTCTTATCATTACACTGATAACCATGCTAGGATTGGCTGGGAAAGACGTTTCAGAAACAGCTGGCGTGATTCCGGCAATTATAACAGCGGGTAAAGAGTTGAAGGAAAAAGTCGAAAGGAAGCACAAAGAGATAGAGAGTACTAATAGTGATGCCAAACAATTACTAGAATATGTTGACACTCTTTCGAAACGGGAAGGTTCAATATTCGAGTATGATCTGGTAACCGAAATTATTGCAAAAACACTAGGGGATCTTAAAGAATCTAGTGATGAGCGCAAAGAATCTGTTTTGATTATTGATGATTTAGATAGGATAGATCCAGATCATGCTTTCCGCATTTTAAATGTTTTTGCAGCTCATTTTGATTATCGAAACCGCCAACTTTCTAATAATAAATTTGGTTTTGATAAGGTGATTTTTGTTTGTGATATCGATAATATAAGGAACATATTCAAGGCAAAACATGGACCTGATGTAGATTTTAATGGCTATTCCGATAAATTCTATAGTAAGAAAATTTATTTCTATGACAATTTTTCCGCTTACACCGATTGGGTGAAGAAAAAGCTCTCGTTTGTCGAAATGATAGACGAAAGTGGACAATACGCGCCATTGCGCATTTCTAGCTTCCTATATCAAGAAGATCTTTTTAGCATCTTATCTGCATTTTTAGCTTATAAATTGATTGATTTGAGAAATGTAGACAAATGGGAAGGCGGTAAACTCCATTATTCTAAAACCGAACGGGTAAACAACGTAGTTATCAACTCGGACCAATATCCGATCATTATCGTCATTAAATTCCTTGTTGAAATAAAAGGAAGCGTTTCTATGTTGCTGGAATTATTGAATCAGCTACAAGGAAAAAGTCTTTCGATACAAGATTTGCAATTGGAAAAATTGTGCGTTAATCTCATCATACTTATACTAAAAATCCAAACGGGGCTGAATGGTACGGAACCACTCTACTATGATTTAAAAGGAACAAAAGTGCGGCTGTCCTATGGTGTTGGGAATTCCTTCAACAATTTCACACCGGCACAAACTACTGTAAAAACCACGGTTTTCGCTCCGTTAGGAGTACCTGACATTCAAAAACGATATGAATATAGGGATGACGACCTTGTGACCCTGCTCATCGAAGCCCTGTCCATACTAAGGCATGTTAGAATTTTATAGTTGAAAGACATGGTTTAACACCAATCAACAAATAGAGAAGCGCGGCTCTCGCCGCGCTTCTCTATTGCTTATCCAACAATTTCTGCAACAGCTCCACCTTCTCCCTTTCACTTTGCAGCAACCGTTCGTAAAGCTGTTTATTTTCATCTAAAGCTGCCAACCATTTTTCTGTAGGATTGACGATGTAATCACCATTGAAACTTCCGAGACCTGAAGAATGATCAGTAATTGTATTTCCAATAAAATTAATAGCCGGGTCTTCTTGCAATTCAAAAGCTTCTACCGGAATTTTCAGAACGTTAGAAAGCTGTTGCAGGATAGCGTCATCAATAACTTCCTTTTGCTCCAGCAGCGAGATTTTCTTCTGGCTCCAGTCGTCGCCCATTTCAAAGGCAAGCGCTTCTTGCTTCAGTCCTTTCCATTCGCGAAACTTGCGCAGGTTTTTTCCGTGATGTGCTTTATTGTGATTCGCCATAGCTTACAAATATATACAAAGGGAATTGACAATGAACAGTTGACAATTGACAATGCTCTTGCTATTAGGCTACCCCTTCGTCGCAGTGACGCGAGCGGGGTGCAGACGTTAGTAGCGGGATGGTTACGGGCTTTGTGCGCTGGCAGCTTTCTAAGTTATGCCTTATAGTTACTTGGAGCAGCGATGTAGTCATTGCTATTTCACAGCACAAAAAATTCCTGCTATGAAGCGTAATCAAATACCGGCTGTTATTTATACTGACCGTGAACTGCAACCGATGTTTCTTTCTGGCAATGAAATCGCCGATCCGCAAAAGGTGCTGTCACAGTTCTTTGATCGTTATACCCTGCCCGATTTCCGTGCCTGTTTTGGGTCGTTGCTCAATGATGCGTTGCATAACACCGTGCTGCCGGAAGATGTGGTGAAAGCGCATCAGGCGCTGGCGCTGGAGGTGGTGCAAGTGGTGGAAGCAGCGTTTCTGTTGGAGGATAGAGGTTAGCCTGTTTTTCGTGAGGGAGAACTCGAGTTTAGGACACACAACATTTCGCAAGAGTCCTCCTGCGTCGGAACAGTGGTAGTGTTTTTCCCGGCGCGAAATCAGATCGCCACGTCGGCCTTTGGTGGCCTCCTCGCGATGACCCGTATTTTGTCGGCCCGTCGCGTAGTACCCCCTTCGGGTCTTCCCGATGACGACGCAGGAGGAAGTGGGGGTCTGATTTCGCGTTTTGTTTATTGCCAGGAGCGGGCTCAATAACAGCACCGTTGATGAACGGAGCGTCGCAACTATGCTTCATCGGAGTAAAAAAGTTGGTGGCAAAAGGTTTGCCCGGCGTCCTCGGGACGGCATGTGTGGTGTGTTCTTCGCGAGTACCTTTATTTGGTGCAGTTTGCTTTGTCGTCGTTCCTCCTCCGCGCAATGACGCGAGCGAGCGGCCCACACTATATAGATTATGTTTTTTCTGGGTCATCCCGATGACGACGAAGGAGGAAGTGGGGATCTGATTTCGCGTTTTGTTTATTGCCAGGAGTGGGCTCAATAGCAGCACCGTTGATGAACGGAGCGTCGCAATTATGCTTCATCAGCGTAAGAAAGTTGGTGGCAAAAGGTTTGCCCGGCGTTCTCGGGACGGCACGTGTGTTGTGTCCGTCGCGAGTACCTTTATTTGGTGCAGTTTGCTTTGTCGTCGTTCCTCCTCCGCGCAATGACGCGAGCGAGCGGCCCACACTATAGATTATGTTTTTTCTGGGTCATCCCGATGACGAGGAAAGACCCGTCTTTTCGTGGCAATCCACGAGTGATACCCATGTTATGGATACCCTTATTTGGTGCAGTTTGCTTTGTCGTCGTTCCTCCTCCGCGCAATGACGCGAGCGAGGTACCTATATTTCGCGGGATCCCTCTTTCATCGGGATGACATATTAAAACACATTAAAACACATTAAGCACATTAAACACATTAGCCATTATCGCACTAAAAAACAGATTCCCCACATTAAACATATTCCGCACATTCACCATTTAATCATTTACCCAATTAACCGCTCAACCATTTCGCTCAAATAATTATTTTTGCAGGCATTCAAAAAGAAGGATCTATAAATGTCGGCAGAGAACAATCATAATGAACAGAGTACGGTTTTAATTACTGACATGTACCAAAGCTGGTTTTTGGATTATGCCAGCTATGTAATCCTGGAGCGTGCCGTTCCGGCGCTGGAAGATGGTCTGAAGCCGGTTCAGCGACGTATTCTGCACGCAATGAAAGAGATGGACGATGGCCGTTTCAATAAAGTGGCCAATGTGATCGGACAAACGATGCAGTTTCACCCGCACGGTGACGCTTCTATCGGTGATGCTATTACCAACCTCGGCCAGAAAGACCTGATGATTGATACTCAGGGTAACTGGGGCGACGTTCGTACTGGTGACAGCGCGGCGGCAGCCCGTTATATTGAGGCGCGTCTGTCGAAGTTTGCGCTGGATGTAGCCTTCAACGGAAAAACTACCGAATGGCAGCTGAGTTATGACGGTCGTAAGAACGAGCCGGTGACTTTGCCGATGAAATTCCCGCTTTTGCTGGCGCAGGGCGCAGAAGGTATTGCTGTTGGCCTTTCTACCAAAATATTACCGCACAATTTCGTAGAGCTGCTTGACGCGGCTATTAAATACCTGAAAGGGAAAAAATTTGAACTATATCCGGATTTTATCACCGGCGGCATGATCGACGTAAGCAATTACAACGATGGCGCACGCGGCGGTAAAGTGCGGGTAAGAGCACATATTGAAGAGGTAGACAAGAAAACGGTTGCTATCCGCGACGTTCCTTATGGTTCTACTACTTCACAGCTGGTAGACAGTATTCTGAAAGCTAATGATGCTGGTAAAATCAAGATTAAAAGCGTTGCGGACAATACGGCGAAAGACGTGGAATTGCTGGTGACACTGGCGCCGGGTATTACCACCGATCAAACAATTGATGCGCTGTATCTGTTTACGGATTGCGAGGTTTCTATTTCTCCTAATGCTTGTGTTATTATCGATGACAAGCCGCATTTCATTGGCGCAACTCAATTGTTGCAAAGCTCTGTGGAGCATACGAAAGGCTTGCTGCTGAAAGAACTGGAAATTAAACTCAGCGAACTCGAAAACGACTGGCATTATTCTTCGCTGGAAAAAATCTTTATCGAAAAACGTATTTACCGCGACATCGAAGAAGAAACAACCTGGGAAGGCGTACTAGCAGCTATCGACAAGGGTTTGGCGCCATATAAAAAGAAATTCCGCCGCGAAATCACGCAGGAAGACATCGTAAAACTGACGGAAATCCGCATCAAGCGTATCTCTAAGTTTGACTCTTTCAAAGCGGACGAACATATTAAAGGTGTAGAAAACGAAATCGGCGAGGTTAAAAACAATATTGCCAACCTCACGGAGTTTGCAATCCGTTACTACGAAAACCTGCTGAAAAAGCATGGTAAAGGCCGGGAGCGTAAAACCGAAATCCGCACGTTTGAAACCATTCAGGCAACACAGGTTGCTATCGCGAATGCCAAACTTTATGTGAATTACAAAGAAGGCTTTATCGGTACGAGCCTGAAGAAAGATGAATTTGCCTTCGATTGTTCTGACCTCGACAATGTGATCATATTCCGCAAAGACGGCAAAATGATGATCACTAAAGTTGCGGACAAAACCTTTGTGGGTAAGGATATTCAGTATATCGCCATCTTCCAGAAAAACGATGAGCGCATGACCTACAATATGATTTACCTCGACGGTAAAACAGGCATCGCTTACGCAAAACGCTTTAACGTAACGGGCATCACCCGCGATAAAGAATACGATCTGACGAAGGGCAACCCGAACAGTAAATTGCTCTACTTCAGCGCCAATCCAAACGGTGAAGCGGAAGTACTCACGATTTCACTTTCTCCGGGCAGTAAAGCACGTATCAAATCATTCGATTATTATTTCGAAGAACTGGATATCAAAGGTCGTAGCGCAGGTGGTAACCAGCTCACGAAGTATCCGGTGAAAGCAGTTAAGTTCAAAGAAAAAGGTCGCTCTACCCTTTCTGCCATTAAGATCTGGTATGATCCGGCAACAGGTCGTCTGAATAAAGAAGAAAACGGGCAGCTGCTTGGCCGCTTTGAAGAAAATGACCGCATAATCGTGTTCTACAAAGACGGAAACTACGAGCTCACCGATTTTGAGCTGACCAACCGTTACGATACAGACGCTATTCTGAAGATCGAGAAATTCAATCCGGAAAAAGTCGTTACAACGATCTATTACGATACCAAAACCGATCAACACTACGCGAAGCGCTTCGTGGTGGAAACACAAACGCTGAAAAACAAATTCCTCTTCATTAAAGAAGGCGAAGGTAACAGCGTGGTAATGGTAAGCACACAATCGGAACCAGTGGTGATTTTGCGTAGTGGCAAAAAACGCGCCGACATGACGGAAGAGGAAGTTTCTTTATCGGAAAGCATTGAAGTGACCGGCTGGAAAACAATCGGTACAAAAATCGGTGGTACTGATCTGAAAGAAGTATTGGTGGTGGGTGAAGAAGATAATAAAGAACCGGAAGCCCCGACTTTGTTTTAAGCATCAATAATGCTGAAGGCTTAAAGCGCAAAGCATAAAGCTTGCCTGTGTGATTATCATTATCAACTGTCAATAGTTAACTGTACATTGAAGAAACTCATTTTATATAGTCTGCTATTTGTAACTGCAAAAGCGTTTGGTCAAAATGATCAAACGCTTTTGCGTACCAGGCTTAACAACCTGACTACCGAACAAACAGATGCTTTCGCGAAAAGCATGATTCTGTCGCCATCTGATCATCAGCTATTTGGCGCTTATCTGGCGAAAACAATGCCAACCGGACCAGAAAAAGATACAATTACACTGGGAACGATAGTAAACCGCTTTCTTGCCTATAAAAAGGACCAGGATGCGAAACTAGCCGCAGGCAATCAATTCGGTACCGATTCCTTCTTTGTCCGTACACCAGATGGTGAAAGGATCTTCCTGGGCATGGGTCAGTTGAGTTTTGATAAACTGGTGCTGCAAAACATGAATGACCTTCCGGCGTCTTACAAAGACTCGCTGTCAAAAATCGGATTTACGGATATGGAAGTTGTGGCCAATGCAATGCCCGCACTTCACCTGGATCCGGAATCCGCGATGATTTTTGGCAATGTGCTGATGACTTTGCACGAGCAACGCAAGGACCTGAAAAAATATAAAATAGGCGACATTCTGGTGATTACAGAAAGAATTAAAAAGGAACCTGCATTTAGACAGTTTGCGGATAAAATGAAGTAGCGGCGATGCAACGGCACACATGGAATAACACGTATGTTTCATAGTAGTACTGTTGATAAACGGAGCGTCGCAACTATGTTTGATCGGAGCGAAATGCTCATTGTAAAAAATTAATTCAAATTTCCAGTTTTTCGCTGCGCGAAATCAGATCCCCACTTCGTCGTTCCTCCTCATCGGGATGACCCTCATTTTGTACGTATTTTGTGTGTGTGAGACAAACTATCCGCTTTGACCTTTAGGCTGCCAACGCAGCTTTTGACTTTTGAATTTTGACTTTTGAATTTGCCCAATTCGCCATTCGCTTCTCCACGAAAAATTATTACCTTCACGAATCAGTTTTGTTAGAAAGTAGGATTTCGTATACATGAAAAAGATTGAACTGGAAATAGTCGCATTATCCCATAGCATTACCCAAACTCATTCATACGCAGTTGTACTTGGAGAAGTAAACGGTCTGCGCAGACTGCCAATCGTCATTGGCGGGTTTGAGGCGCAGGCGATTGCAGTAGCGTTGGAACGGATGCAGCCAAGTCGTCCTCTCACACATGATCTGTTTGCCAATTTTATGTCGACATTCGGCATTGAGCTTACAGAAGTGATCATTTACAAACTGGAAGAAGGTATTTTCTTTGCTAAGCTGGTTTGTCAGTCTGGCAACGAAGAAGTTATAGAAATTGATTCCCGTACTTCCGATGCTTTGGCACTGGCAGTGCGCGCTAATTGCCGCATTTATACTTACGAAAATATACTGGAAGCTGCCGGTCTCTACCTCGACCAGAGCACAGAAGGCGGTCAGGGTGCCGAGCAACCTGATCCTAAATCATTATCCGCTACACCAAGCACTCCTGTAAGTACAAACAAGGATCTTAAATCATTGAATATGGAAGAATTAAACACCTTGCTGCACCAGGTATTGGAACAGGAAGACTACGTTCGCGCCATTTCTATCAGAGATGAGATCAACAGCCGGAAGAGCAAATAAAAATGTCACAGAAAAGTTAATTAAGCCAGCAGCCGTCTCCGGTTGCTTAAACTTCTTTAATTTACGACGGTCCACTTTAATGTAAAGAAATTATTAAATGAAAAAAACTTTATTGATGGCCGCTTTTTTAGGCCTCATCGTGAGTCAGGAAAATGTGCAGGCACAGGAATTTAAAAGAAATTGCGGATTCGGCATTGCACTGAATAAATACGAAGCAAAAGATCCCTCCTTTAGAGAAAAAGTCCACGCCTATCAGGCAGAACAGGTAGCACAATACCAACAGTTGCGGGTGAATGGTGCTTTAGAGCGTGGCACAGGCATTTCGCCGATTCCGGTTATTTTTCACATTGTTGTAGACTCTGCATTGTATAATCAGATGGGCGGCGCTACCGGCATCGCCAATCGCGTTAATACACAAATGGATGTTCTGAACAGAGATTTCAATCGTCAGAATGCGGATAGTAGCCAGATTCCTGCTGTGTTCAAAACTGTATATGGCAATGCTAATATCCAATTCGGATTGGCGCACCGTCAACCAGATGGCACCACTACTCCGGGTTACGAAATCAAAATAGTAAGCAGCACCGTAGCAAATAGTATTGCCGGTGGTTCCAATTCGCTTTTCAGCGCTGCGAAATATAGCAATCAGGGCGGTCTTGATGCCTGGGACAATACCAAATATCTGAACGTATGGGTAACTAAGACCGGTGCAAATACAGGCAATGTGATACTGGGTGTTACCGTTCCGCAAAGCAGCATCAACTACGGTCAGGCGGCGCAAGCTGAAAAAGGAATTGTGCTCAGCGGATATGCAATTGGCGTTCAAAGTTCAGCCACCAACGGTCAGACCTTCATTTCAGGCATTACGGGCGGCCGCACGTTGACGCACGAAATGGGCCACTTCTTCGAAATCTGGCACGTATGGGGTGACGATAACGGTCGCTGCCCTGGTCATCCAGGTGGTCATGACGACGATATCGCAGATACACCGCCACAGGCAGATGCAACTTATGGCAACCCGACTTTCCCGCTATATGACAGCTGCTCTGCTGCAGGTACAAACGGCATCATGTTCATGAACTATATGGATTATGTAAATGATAACGCGATGCACATTTTTACTAACGACCAGATCATTAATATGCAGGCTTCACTTAACGGTGAAAATTATACATTGACACAACACCCTGAACTATTGGCATGGCCAACTGCCGTTACAAACGTAGAACAGAAAAATAATTTTGACATCTATCCTAACCCGACTACGGGATCTTTCAACATATCTTTCAACGGAAGTGGCGTACTGAAAGCCATTCACGTACTGGATATGATGGGCAAGAATGTACAAACGATTAATATCAATAATCAGCAGAACGGTATTTATCCAATCGATTTGTCTGGGATGAGTAAAGGTATTTACTTTGTGCAGTGCCAGTTTGATGAAGGTGTGATCAGCAGAAAAATAGTATTACAATAATAATGACAACACAGCTTACTTTATCTGAAGTTTTACAACAGTCCAACTTAGATAAAAACCTGCTCGCAATAGCAGAAAAAGTACAACATCAGCAGCGCCTTACCGAAGAGGAGGGCGTTTTGCTTTTTGAAAAAGGCGAACTCGGTTTTGTAGGCGCGCTGGCTAATCATATCGCGCAGCGTCTGCACGGCGGCAAGGTCTATTTCAACCGCAATTTCCATATAGAGCCAACAAATGTTTGTGTGTTTACCTGCAATTTCTGCTCTTATTCCCGTCAATACAAGCATCGCGACGATGGCTGGGAAATGAGTCAGGAACAAATGCTGGATATCGTACGCAAATATGATGGGCAACCGGTAACGGAAGTCCATATCGTTGGCGGTGTACATCCGAAGATGAACCTGGAGTTTTTCTGCGAACTGATCAGCAAAATCAGAGCACATCGTCCAGAGCTGCATATTAAAGGTTTTACCGCAGTAGAACTGGATTATATGTTCCGCAAGGCGAAAGTATCTGTAGAAGAAGGTTTGCGTATGATGAACCAGGCGGGTTTACAGTCATTGCCAGGCGGTGGCGCTGAAATTTTCCACCCGGAGGTACGTAACGTAATCTGTGAAGATAAAGTAGACGGCGAAGGCTGGCTGAATATCCACGGTACGGCGCACAAGTTGGGCATGCATACGAATGCAACCATGCTGTATGGACATATTGAAAAGTATGAACACCGCGTTGATCATATGAGTAAGCTGCGTACGCTGCAAGATGAAACTAGTGGTTTCAACTGCTTTATTCCGCTTAAATTCCGCAATAAAGACAACGATATGTCGAACATTGCAGAAGTGAGCATCATTGAAGATTTACGCCTGTATGCGATTTCCCGCATCTTTATGGACAACTTCCGTAACCTGAAAGCTTACTGGCCAATGCTCGGCAGACAATCAGCACAGCTGACGCTTTCTTTTGGTGTGAATGACCTGGACGGCACAATTGACGATACTACCAAGATTTATTCAATGGCCGGTTCTGAAGAACAAAATCCATCGATGAGTACAGAAGATCTTTGTGATATGATTGAAGCTGTCGGTAAAATTCCGGTAGAGCGCGATACGGTGTACAATGAAATTAAAGTGTACGGTACTGCAGCGGCATCGCTGTCTTAGTATCTTATCAATATTTATTAAGAAGCCACTGCGTGTAACACGCAGTGGCTTCTTTGTTCTTTTTTAATAATCTGACACGAGAGCGCTGCGCTAACTCTTGCCAGTTTTTTTAAGAAGAAAGTACCTCTTTGCTGGTGCGATATGCCGTTCCTTTAAAAATCGAAACAATTTCACCTGCTTCATTTCTGGTAATGATATCATACACGCCGGTTTTATAACCATCATGGAGTTCTTTCGCTTCCACAAAAAGCACATCACCTGTTTTCGCAGCGCGTACAAAATTCACGTGTACATCCAGCGCTACACTAATGCGGCCCTGCGTGTTGCATGCAAACGCGAAAGCACTGTCTGCCGCTGAAAATACCACGCCGCCGTGCACAATACCGAAACCATTCAACATCTCGGCACGCACCGTATAATGTAGTTTGCAATAACCTTCTGCATATTCATCAATTTCAATCCCCAGCCATTTGCTGAAAGCATCGTCGGCCAGCATCCGTTCTTTAATCTGTTCTAATTTCGTCATGTTATGCTAAATGTCTGCGGTCATCAATATGGCTTACCTTACCGCCTTCACTACGCGGAATTGTTCCGGTTACGGCAAGCGTCACACGCATGCTTAGACCACAATTGTCTTTTATTTTTTTAGAGAAATATCCTTTAATGTTACGCAACAGATCGTATTGCTCCATGATCGCTTCGTTGATCTCAGAAATTTCCAGCGCTTTCAGCACTTCATCCCTCAGCTCTACCACCACATCCACTTCGTCCATACTACCCTTCCGAGTAACGATCAGCTGATAATAAGCACTCAGTTCACCGATTTCATTGATGATTTCTTCGATCTGTGTATGGAATAAATTCACACCGCGAATGATCAGCATATCATCTGAGCGACCACGAATCGGGCCCATTTTGATATGCGTCCGCTTAATCGATTTATCGTAGTAAATATTCGTTATGTCGTTGGTATAATAGCGCAATACCGGCATCGCTTTTTTAGTAAGCGTTGTAAACACCAATACGCCCAATTCCCCTTCTGGTAAAGGTTCACCAGTATGCCGGTCTACCACTTCCGGAAAGAAATGATCTTCCCATATATAACTGCCGGTGCCCTGTTCGTCTACATCTTCCATAGATACCCCCGGTCCCATCACCTCACTCAGACCGTAGATATTTACAGCTTTTACGCCCAAGCCTTTCTCTACCTGTGCACGAATCGTTTCGGTCCATGGTTCTGCGCCAAGCACCGCATATTTTAAATTAATCGCAGAAAGAGGAATGTCTCTTTTCTTTAATTCCTCGGCCAGCGTTAATGCATAAGATGGCGTACAGCTGATTACTTCCGATTGAAAATCCTGCAGCAGCATCAACTGACGATCGGTTCCGCCACCGGAAATCGGAATCACAGTCATCCCCAGCTTTTCGGCGCCATAATGCAGACCAAGACCACCGGTAAATAAACCATAACCATAGGCGTTCTGCAATTTCATTCCTGGCCGACAACCGCCAGCTGCAAGGGAACGTGCTACAGACTCCGCAAAAATGTCAATATCTTCTTTGGTATACCCCACAACCGTTGGCTTGCCAGTAGTACCGCTGGAACAATGCAGACGCATCAATTCCTGCTCCTTGACAGCAAATAATCCGAAAGGATAATTATCGCGCAGTGCTTTTTTATAAGTAAACGGAAGTTTGTGTATTTCTTTCAGGCCCTGAAATGTGGCGGGATTTATATTAGCCTGATCCAATTGCTGTCGGTAAAATGGGACACGATCGTAAACATAAGCTACTTGTTCTTTCAACCGCTGATCCTGCAGTTTGCGTAGCTCTGTTAAAGCCATCGTTTCCATTGAGGCGTTGTAAAGCATATCTAAAGTTGGCGTTTTTTAGGCTTTTTATCAAAAGAAAATACGAATCGATCTCTGAAATTCCAAAGCTGTAATTACATTATATATGGGACGACAGGCAATGAGTAAATAATAATTAACTCAAAATTCAAAAGTCAAAATTCAAAAGATGTTCCCTCATCTGAATTTGTCGCGTTTGTACAATCCTGGCATCGATACATTCCGGAATTTTGTGCTTTCAATTTATCTATATGAACACAACCTTCGAAAGCAATCAACGAATAAACGATCATCCTGTTTACGATGTTATTATTTCCGGTGCCGGGCCCGTGGGGCTATTCCTTGCATGCGAACTGGCTTTAGCTAAATGCTCCGTGCTTATATTGGAGCAAGCAGAAAACCCTTCATCTCCATTAAAAAGACTTCCTTTCGGCATTCGCGGACTTTCCGCACCATCCGTTGAAGCGATTTATCGTCGCGGCATGCTGGGTGAACTAACATTACACAAACGCGTTCAAAATCCACATCAACATGCCAAGGAAGGTGCGCAGCGCCAGGCTGGACATTTTGCAGGCATACCGTTTCAAGAAGGCAATATTGATACATCCGACTGGAAATATCGTTTACCATGTGCTACGGCTCCCAATCTGCTTTCAGAAATGGAAGAGTTGGAAACAGTTTTCACACGAAAAGCTGAAGCATTAGGCGTGACTATTAGACGAGGATTTGCAGTTATCAATTTTCAACAGACTGAAGATACTGTAACCGTTGAAGCAAATCATCAGATGTTTAAAGGCAAATGGCTTGTAGGCTGCGATGGTGCACGCAGCATCGTGCGTAAACTCGGTGGCTTTGAATTTGCCGGCACGGAGCCTGAATTTACTGGTTATACTACCCTGCTCGATATTGCGGACCCAGAAAAATTAAAACCAGGCAGAAACGTAACGGACAAAGGCATGTATATGCAATCGCAGCCAGGCTACGTACTCCTCCAGGATTTTGACGGTGGTGCTTTCCATCATTCCAAACAAGCCATCACGCGCGAATATATACAAGAAGTATTGCGTCGCATTTCTGATACAGATGTTACGATCAGCGCACTGCACACAGCCACCACGTGGACAGACCGCGCACGGCAGGCTACTGCTTACCGCAACGGCCGCGTGCTACTAGCCGGAGATGCAGCACACATCCATTCTCCATTAGGCGGTCAAGGACTCAATCTCGGATTGGGCGACGCAATGAATCTAGGCTGGAAACTTGCTGCCACTATTCATAACAACGCGCCGGAAGGCCTGCTGGATAGTTATTATAACGAACGATATCCAGTCGGTGCGCAAGTACTGGATTGGTCGCGGGCACAGGTCTCCATCATGAAACCAAGTCCGGAAGCGAGGGCGATGTACGCGATCGTCCGTGACCTTATGAACACGTCTGATGGGGCCACTTATTTTGCAGCGCGGGTCTGGGGCGTGTTTATGCATTATGATCTGGGTGGCGGCCATCCATTAACGGGCTACAGTGTTCCCAATTTCGAATTGATGAATGACACTGCCGTTGGCGAGCTCATGCACGGCGGCAACGGGATATTGCTCGATTTTGACAATGATACTGCTTTGAAAGAATTGGCAAGCCGTTACAATCACCTCGAGTATGTTTCGAGTGCCGCAAAAGACGAATTAGGTTTGCGTATTGTATTGATTCGCCCGGATGGTATTGTAGCGTGGGCTGCTGATAACAATCCTGAGCATGAAACGCTCAAGGATGCAATAGATCGATGGTTTGTGCGCAAATCAGCCTAGCGATTTTTCCATTGCTTCGAATCAAAGAAATCAAGACTAAAGAAAACCAGGTTTAAATGAAAAGGCATTTTGCTAAAAATCCTCTGGCATTTCGAAGCTCATTCGTTCTTTTGTTTTGGGATGTGTAAATGAAAGCGAAGCTGCGTGTAAATGCAAACGTGCGTCGGGCGTACCATACAGATCATCGCCAAGAATTGGCGCATTGAGTCCGAGCTCGTGTGCGGAATGCATGCGCAACTGATGTGTACGGCCGGTCAGTGGCCAGAAATGAATTCTGGTCGTTGTTTCGGTCTTACCAACGACTTTCCATTTGGTGATGCTTTTTTTGCCAGTCTTGAAACAAACCAATTGTCTTGGCCGGTTAAATAAATCACCCGTCAACGGAAGATTAATCTCTCCTTCGTTAGATTCAATTATTTTAGAAAGCAACGCTGTATAACGTTTGCTTACGGTCCGATTTAAAAATTGTTTCTGTAAATGACGGTGCGCAGCAGGCGTTTTAGCCACTACCAGAAGTCCGGAAGTACCCATATCTAATCGATGTACAATCAGCGGCTCAACGTCTGCCCACTTTAGTTTAAGCCTGCTGTAAACAGAATCTTCAATATCAACGCCGGGAACAGAACGTAATCCTGCCGGTTTATTTACTACCACGAAAGAATCATCTTCATACACAATCTGGAGATTGATATCTTCCGCCGTCGGTTGTAAGAAAGGATTTTCATCTGTAGGAATACCTTCCAGCATATGCGCTAAAATGGGCTTGCATTTGCCCGTACAAGCAGGATAAAACTGTTTGTGTTTTCTTACCTCGGATTTGGGCGAAGCGCCCCACCAGAATTCGGCCATAGCAAGCGGTTTGTAACCGTTAGCAAACGCATATTGCAGCAATTTGGGCGTTGCACATTCTCCGGCCGCAGACGGCGGTTTTCCAAAAGCAGTCTGACTGAAAATATCCTTCAGGCTTTTGTTTTTACCGTCCTTATTCAAAAAAACATATTGCTCGAAAAGTTGTTCTTGTAAAGTAGCAGATCTTTCTTTCCGTTCGTTTTTTAATGCCTCAATCTGATTTTCAAATGCTGTAAGATTGGCGCTGTTTTCTGTCAACACTTGCTTCCACTGGTCTGTCAGCACTTTTAATCTATGCTTATCGTGCAGACTTTGTTTGATCAGATCGGTTTCAATCAGTTCATATTCCGCCGGTGTTGTTGTTGCATTAGCTTCTTCGCGAAGTTTTGCACGGAGCTCTTTATTTTCCTTAAGCTGCTTTTTCATTTCTGTAATTTCCGAAGCAGACCGGCTCGAAAATTGCAATAAATCAGATTTCAGACGCAAATATTCTTTGCTATTTTCTATTTCTTCAATCTTCGTGTTGATCGAATTAATGATTTCCTGTTCTTTGAGAAAGAAACTGTTTTCTACCAGCATATCGAACACCGGTGGAACAAACGAGGGATGATCATTCGTGCCAGCAAGCTTACCGGAAAAAGCCCACAAATAGCCGGGTTTCCCCCCTTTATCAAGCACCACTAAAACGCCAAACATTTTTCCGATAACCATATCTTCCCGCTCCGGTGTAAGACCGAAATTATGATCGAGATCTGTTTGTGTTTCGAGATAATGCACCAGCGCATCCGCAGCGATGACCGCCAGCGGATGTGGTTCATAATAAAATGGGAAAGTAAATTGCCCTGGCAGGGCTATTTCATTTATTACACTGTCCGGAAAATAAAAAAATCTGGGATCGTTGACTCTCAAGCTCTATCGCGTCTTTAGGCTGTAAAGTTACGGTAATAGGCAGACAGGTGGGTCGATTTATCGTCCGCTGACCGTCTTATCAAAGCATACCCATTTGCACAAACACAGAAAATCAGTGCAAAACATTCAATGGTTTAGTAAACGACCAACTGGATATAAGCTAACTTATTATTTTTAGTTAGTCTTAATTGTGTTGGCAAATCAGGGAACCGCTCCACAACTGTTTCCCTTGCGCATCTTTAAGTACAACCCAATAGGTTCCACTTGCTGCGTTACTGATATCTACTTTATTGATTTTGCCCTGACATTGCATTCTGTGTATCAATTTTCCGTCTGCTGCAAACACGCGTAAATCATAACCGGGATCCGTCCAGAGTCCTTGTAACTCGATTGTAAAAATGCCCGTGTAAGAAGGATTGGGATATACAAGGACTTGCTCAGATGAGCTCACAATCGAATTTGTCGCGGTATCAATCTTTCCTGCTGATGCCGACAATCGGCTTGCAGGAGCGGTTGCCTCGATCGTCACAGCGTTTAAAAAAAGCTCTTGACCTTCAGTAGCTGTAAAAGAAAAAGTGCTCTGTAAATTAATCTCTTTCGCCAGTACCAAAGTTTTTAAATTATTAGGTCCGGGAATCAAATCAAAACCAGAAAAGCTAACAGTAGATCCGCTGAGCAATGACCAACCCGGATTATTGGCAGTGTAAACAGGATCCGCTGCTGCAGCGAGTCCCGCATTTCCTGTTATAATTAACGGTGTTTGAAATTTCGCAACAACCGATTGATTATTTACTGTTACTGTCCTTTTATAATCACCGCTAGTTAACAGCGATTCACGAGAGCGATTTTTCCAGCAATGCTGCATAATAGCATCTTTCAACGCATCTATCTTAATCGCCTTTACTTTCTGTGAATACCTCGGCGGCCATCTTCCATTTTGAAAATCGGTATACACCAAATCCGAAGATGGGACTTCAGAAGGATCACCTGCTTGCGACAAAATGCCGATGAGCGCAGGATTGTTTGCATCTTGCCGGATCACCGGCGCACCCGAATATCCTTGCCCGATATTATTTGCATTACCGGAAAGATCTGTCCAGAAAGTATAGTCGGTGTAAGGCGCCGAACGAGCCGCATTATAAACCATCCCGTCTGCCTGACGCTGAGGCATCTTGTATGGATGTCCGAGGGAAAAATATCGGTCATTGCCATCAAGAACTGCGTCAAATTCATATCCTTGCATCGCAAAACTCGTGCTTGTAATAGCATCTTTGTCCACGAGCAGCAAAATTGCATCGGGCACAACATCAGCTACCACTTCGGCGTTGAAACTTGTCTTATATCCAGACTGTAGACTGTTGTACCGAGCATCTACAACGGAAGGTTTGCCGTAATATTTAAGATAAGCATCGAACGCTACTTTTTGTCCCACTTGCACATTTTGTCCTCTGAACACATGTCCTGCGGAACAAAAACACACTTTATTGTCATCTCTGAATGTTTGAATAAATGTGCCTGTTGCATTTCCGGGTACTGGCACGGGCAAGGGAATCATGAAAAGACCATCAAAAAATGGATAATAGCTTCCCATCTGATATATGCCCACAACTGCTTTGCTGGCGTCCGAAATATAAGCAGCCTGATTTGCTGCACTATTGTAGTATTTGAAATACTGCGCGTACGCTCCCACCGGAGCTTCGGGCATTTCGGTCCATTGAGCATTTACAACCGACACAGACCCTATGCCTGCCAGCATGATGATCCAAACGACAAAATGTTTTATCTGCATAATATTGCTTCAGCAAAAGCTGTTCTTGTTTGTCCTTTCATTTAAAGATTGCTACTGCTGTGGTTTGCCGCAACAGCGAGTGCATAAAACAGTAGCAACCTTGTGAGATTTTCTATCGTACCTACATCCTGTTTGCTATCCAATAGCTTCTGCAGTTTACTGAGCTGCATTTGCTGTATTGCGGATTTCTCTTAGGTTTCGGAAAATGAAAAAGCGTACGGGGGGACGAGCTAAGATCAGATCGGGGATCAGCGGTATCTCATTAGTTTAATCAGACGCAAAAGAAGTAATCTATTTATTAACACACAAATAAATAATTCATTTACACCTGTTTATATACCCAAAAAGACAAAACAATATCGTTCAAAAGCAGCGTGAGAAGAAGCGCTTGAACGATCATTTCTTTGAAAAAAAATTTTAGAATACCAACAGCTTGAAGATCTAATGCTTTATTGGTTGGTTGCTGTATGGAATATTGATGGATTCCGTTTGCTATTGCCGGCAGACTTTAAAACAACAGATATGGTGCGTTATTATGATACACTACTGTTGCCTTTATTTTGTAAGCTGCCTCGATATTCTCTGGTGTGAGTACATTAGCGGTTTCGCCGCTCGCAGCAATTTGCCCATTCAGCATTAAGACAAGTTGATCACCATATTTCGCAGCCAGATTTAGATCGTGTACAACACCTACGACAGTCAGTTCATCATCAGAAAGCAGCTCGCGCACCATTTCCATAAAACGGTATTGATAATGCACATCGAGGAAAGTGAGGGGTTCGTCTAAAAACAAATAACGCGGTTTTCCTTTCTCCCAGATCTGTGCCATCACTTTGGCAAATTGTACACGCTGTTTTTCTCCGCCGCTTAATGATTCATAATTGCGCTCCGCGAAATCCGTTATTTCAAAATAATCCATCGCGTCCTGGCAAATCGTCAGATCTTTTGTGGTTGGCTTTCCCGTAAAATGCGGATAGCGGCCCATAAGCACTACTTCCCAAACCTGCAGCGGAAAAGAGCATTCGATATGCTGCGATAATACAGCTCTGTGCCTGGCCAACTCCTGCTGACTATATGATTTGAGATTTGTTTGACCATAATGAACCACGCCGTGCGTAGGCATCAACGCACCACTCATGATTTTGATCAGCGTTGATTTACCCGCACCATTCGGCCCAATAATCAAATTGAATTTGCCCGGTGCAAACGATGCATCGATATGATCCAACAAAATTTTGTCTTCTATCTTAAAACCGATATCCGTTACATGAATCATAATCAGAAATAATAATTTTTCCGGTTCAGTAAGATGAGAAAAACGGGCACACCGATCAATGCTGTTACAATACCAATCGGAATTTCAGCGGGTCTTAAAAGTAAGCGCGAAGCCAGGTCTGTAATTGTAAGTAAAATGCCGCCGAGCAAACTACTGCCAATGATAAGATAACGATTGTCGGCACCTTTCCAAAGGCGCAGCAGATGCGGCACAATAAGCCCCACAAAGCTGATCACACCTGTAAAAGCCGTGGCCGTAGCGATCATCAGTACATTGAGCACTAGAATATTTCGCTTTAGTTTTTTGACATTCACGCCCAATAACTCCGCCTGCTCGGTTCCGAGAATCAGCGCATTTAACGATTGTGTGTAACGCAGCGAACCAACAACGCAAATTAACGTAGTGATAAGAACAATGATGACGGAATGCCAATTGGCGCCACTAAGTGTCCCCAGATTCCAGAACGTAATAGAGCGAGCCTGCGGATCGCGGGCGATGTAGGATAAAAAGCCAACGCCGCTAAAGAACAACGCATTGACGGCAATACCCGTGAGTAATAGCGCGACAATTGCACTACGGTCTGCATTCGTTTTTCGCGATAACTGAAATACCATTGTGGTAGACAACATAGCACCGGCAAATGCGGCAAACGGCAAGAGCCATTCACCTGCATTAAAATGAAAAGCGGCGCCCAATACAAAATACAAGGCGGCACCAAACGCCGCACCACTGGAAGTACCGGTAAGGCCGGGTTCTACAATCGGGTTACGAAATAATGCCTGCATCAAAGTGCCACCGACCGCAAGGCCTGCGCCCACAAGCACACACAGTATAGCCCGCGGCAATCTTATCTGTATCAGAATACGTTCCGGCAAACTAAGGTCATCCTGCCCAGACAACGTCTTCCGGATGCCAGAAAAAACATCTGCGAATGAAATGTCTACCGCACCAAATCGTACGGAACACAAAAATGCCAGCACTAATGCTACCGCCAGCAAAGGGTATACACCTTTATATTTTCTATGGACGGATGCGCGTGCTGTCATGAATCAGTTTTTCAAACGCGAGTACATTGGCACCGGTACGCGGGCCAAGGTAAATCATGTCGTGCTCCTCTACTCTATAAATATGATTACTGCGCGCAGCTTTGGTTCCGGCAATACCCGGCAGCTCCTTTACTTTTTCAACAGAGCCCAAACGGTCATAACCGAAATCGGTAAGTAAGATCACATCAGGATCGGCTTGTGCTATCATTTCCGGAGAAAGTGGCTGCATGCCTTTATTGCCATCCACCGGCATTTTGCCGCCCGCCCATTCGATCATTTTCGCAGCATTACTTTTCTTTGTGAGTGCCATATAAATATTCATTGCCTGACCGAAATGAATGATGAGCACTTTTGGCGTGTCGGTATATCTTTTTGCATCTGTCAATGCTGTTTCCATTTCACGCCCAAGCTTCTGACACAGGCTATCGGCTTCTTTTTCTTTATGGAAATAACCACCCATTTCACGAATCAGCGATTGGGTGCGTTCAATATTTACCACACTGTCCTGAAAAGTCTTCATGGGAATTTTCAGATCATTGAGTTGTTTTACCACATGTTCCGGCCCAATGTTGTTGTCGTGAATGATGAGCGTTGGATTGTTGGCAATGATTGCTTCTGCGCTTAATGCACGATGATATCCCACTGTAGGCAAAGTCTTGATTGCCTCAGGATAAGTGCTGGAAATATCTACTGCTACAATATCTTTTTGTGCACCAAGTGCAAAAATGATTTCATTGTATTGCTTGGCCAGACAAACGATTCTTTCCTTATGATCACCGTTGTCTTTATTGCCAAACCGGCCACAGGATGCCAGCACTGCCAGCACCAGCATACCAGGAATTATTTTTTTCATTCTGTTTTTTTGTTTTTTAAAATTTAGGCTAAAGGATTCATGAGTTAAAACTAACTAGCTGCAACGTTCATCGCCATCTACCATTTTAACTCTTTAACTAATTGACCCTTTAACCCCAAAATCACTCTCGTATCAATTTACCATTATACTGCACCGTACCATTGCTTACCCTGTAGAAATAAACACCCGATGGATAAGCACCAAGATCAAGTCTGCTGGTGTATGGCTGGTCCTTCACAACTCTGCCCTGTACATCTGTAATGATGATACGGAATTTGTCACTCTGCTCTAATGCAGGAAACATAAAGATGCCCGTTGCAGATGGGTTTGGCGCAATATGCAGCACATTGTATTTAATATCATTTACATTGCTACCATAATAGTCAGTTCTGACTTTGAATTGACTGATTATCCAGCCATCAAGGCTATCCGCAACACTGTCACTTACGAAACGAAAGCGCAGATAAAGCAGCTGCGGTAAGCCATTGCAGGCACCTGTAACCCTTACGGGCAGTCCGTCAAAAAATTGAATATAGGAGGTAATCCATCCGGAGCTGGTTCCTGAAAACGCAGGCTCCCCGTCTTCCAGCGTATCAGTAACCGTGTACATGCTATCGAAAAGCAATGCCTGATAGAGCTGTGCATCATAACAATTACCTCTTACATTATACCAGACAACGGAATCTGTTGAAAACTCCACAATGCCACCATCTTTACCGGGCGTCGTTTGGTATTTGTGTCTAAAGGAAAGAATGGTATTAAAAACCCTGTTCCACTTCACCACAAACGAACCATTACTATTCACCGGATAAGGCTGAAGGGTGTCCGTCATCATTCCATATATCTGGCTACTATCCGAAAAAAACGGCTTAACTGTATTACCGAGTTGCCAGACACTCATCCCTGCGGTGTCAATACTCAGTGCGCTCCAGGAGCTGTGTGCCGAAAGCGGGCTATCTGGCTGAAACTGTACGTAGAAACTATCAATTGGATTTCCATACCGGATCTGTGCCTGACAGAATTTAACCGTAACTGCCATCAAAAGCAAGAAAAGGAGTAGCGTTTTTCGCATAAAAGAAAGGCTTTAGGAGCAAGGCGGGATAGGACTCCGCCTTGCCTGTTCACCCTAAATTTAAAACTTATAACTAATATTCAAACCACCGTAGAAAGTACTATTATACGGTCCCGGTAAAAATACTTTTGGCGCTGCACCACTGTAATTTGAATTCAATACTGCCAATGTATAATAAACACTGTTCGTCAGGTTTTGTGCACCGGCGTAAGCATCCATCATGAAGTGTTTGCCGAACTGATGTTTGTAACCGAGCTTCGCCTGTAGCAATGAATAGGCATTGGCATAATGCTGATTGTCGAAAGTCAGCGGTTCTTTGTCTACGTATTGAAAAGTAGTTGTCAGATAAACGCCCCATTTCGTTGCGAAATCAATTCCGGCATTGAACAAATGCGGCGGAACGCCTGCTGCTTTATTACCGCTGTAGTCGATCGTTTTGCTATCGTTATTATTATCGCTTTTGAAATTCTTGTAGGTAAAGTCGCTGTACGTATAACTTACAAACGGACGAACCATCGTAATTACGTGCGAACGATCCTGCTGGAAGGTATAGGCGAGATCCAATTCGAGACCATTGTTGACCTGTGTACCCGCGTTGGTAGTAAAGGTGTAATCAATAGAACCGGACGGTGTAGTATGCGCCTGCGTCGTCAGTTTATCCTGAATATCCATGTGGAAGAGCGCTACTTGATAAGAGAAATGGCTTTGTGCCAGATTGCCTTTTGTGCCGACTTCATACATCATCGCTTTTTCCGGTTTCAAATCAGTATTTACTTGTCCGATTTGCGGAATTACAACCTGTCCGGTAGTTGGTGGCGTATAACCTCCGCTCACATTGGCATACACCGAAATGTTTTTACCAAAACTGCGCTGCAACGCAATACGCGGCGTCACTACAGGATCAAATGATTTATATCCCGACTGATCTTTGTGCGTTGGATTGCCTGCATTCGCCAAACGATCTGTAATGCCAAACTCAATAAAATTAGCGCTTGCACCAGCAGTCAATACGAATTGATACGGCAGGTTTACATCCCATTGTGTAAAAATGCTGTACTGCATAGTTGATGTTTCCAGATCGGTCGTCTGTGCCTGCAAACTATCATTGCGCAAGCCATACGTATTTTTTAAAGCGTTTGTTTTTTGAAATTCACCACCAAAAATTCCGTGCGTGCTGATTTTATTACCGGCGAAATCCAGGCCAAATTCAGTGCGCGCACCATAGTTCATCGCCATATTGCTGATGAGTCCTGTAGCATAGGCCTGTCCCTGCTTGTAGCCGCTTACATATCCGCTCGTCACATTATTGATGTGATTCGAGAAAAGATAGTTGTGCGACATCCCTACCCTGTATGATTCGTAAGAAACAAACGCATCGTTGGCGAGATACTGCGCCTCGCCGATATTTAATTTCTGTTGCAAAGAAGCGCTATCCAATTGGCCGGCCAACTGATCGTTCGAATAACTATAACTGGCAAATGTTGAAAATGTTTCTTTTTCATTGGCACGAAAATCCCCTACGAACGAAACAAAATCTTTCCTGGAACCACTGTGAACCCGGTAATTATCATAATTCTGATGACCATAATTGATCATGATGGAAGCATTGTCCGTACTGTTTTCCAGACGTGTGTTGGTGCGAAACAATCCATAACTGCCAGCCATTGTTTCCTGCGTTACCTGAGTACCTCTTTGCTGCGGTTTAAGCGTATACATTTTAAGCACACCACCAATACCGGTACCATACAAACTCGACGCCGGGCCTTTGATCACTTCCACTTGTCCAAGCGTAGAGAAATCGATGTCATCCATAATAGTATTACCTTCTGCATCCGTTACCGGAATGCCGTTCAGGTAGGCTTTAATACCAGTTCCGCTAAAGCTGGAACCATTGCCATAACCACGGATAGTGATGCGTTGACCACCTTCACCGGTGCGCTTTTCCATACGCACGCCGGAGATCAGGTTCAGCGAATTTTCTAAAAAGATACCGTCATTGCGGGTTAAATCCTGGCGAGTAAGGATGGCAATCGCCTGTGCCTGTTTCAGGTTATTCGCTTTTTTTGAAGAGCTCACCGCTACCTCGTTAAGGTTGTAAGACGAAGGCGCCAGATTTATCTGCAACGGTTTATCGTTGCTCGTAACAGTCACATGATAAGGCTGGTAACTCAGCGCTTCAATGGTCAGTTCCAGACTTTGGTTGTATGCAATATCAAATGCGCCGTTCGCATCGGTCTTCGCTATTTCTTTATTACCGGATAAAATTTTTGCATTGGCTAAAGGCACTTGCGTATAGGTATCATAAACGCGGCCCTTGAGATGGCCATTCTGAGCAAAAGCTGTTGTTGCCGCTAACAGCGGGATAAGTATAAATTGATATTTTTTCATTGCTAATTAATTGTATGTGGTCTTATTAAAGCAAAAGAGTGCTCACAAAAGGAGTTCTTTCGCGGAAAATACGGCGTATATAAACTACAATACCTGAGGCGGCGGTGTGGGGATACGAAAAAATGTACTTATCAGCGAATGCTGACACTCATTGCAATGAACGCGCATCTCATCCGTCAGAAAAACAGTACAACTAAAGTTTTGTATTGTGCATACAACCGAAAATAATTTCGTGAGCACTTTTAATAAAACACTTTCCTGGTTTCCTTTTTTTGACTGCCATAGATTAGCATAACCGGCGGTGTTTTCTTCTTCGTCATAGTCTCGTACACAGGTGTACAATTTTTTGCCTCCTACCGTATTTACCGAAACAACATCATATTTCCCTTCATCAGTAAAAAATTCTTTGTCTTGCGATTCCCAGACAACTGTTTTACCGGAAAGATCTGATACCTCCACATCCTGAAACATCTGATGTTTCTCCATCTGCTCAAACATGACCTCCCTCGCATTTAGTTGTAATACACTAAATGCCAGATAAGGTCCGGCAATACAGGTACCTAAAAGGACGATCAGAAATATGGGAATGATTCTCTTCAAAATGCAGAAATGGAATCGGGAATATTTTGTTTACCTGTCATCAACAAATTTCGGGCCAAACATCCAGGTCAAACTAATAATATTTTTTTTCACAATACAATAAAGAGCTGTATATTTTAAAAAAAGAGTTGGTAAATAACGCCGCTAAGGCAGAAAACAACGAAAAACGACATGCCATAGCAATCGTCAATTATTTATTGACAACTTTCGCCAATTATTACTCCTGTTTTTTAGGGAGTACTTATCGGGCGATTGACATTCGCTTCTGTAACTATCTCTTTCCCCGCGCCAGGCGCTCCCGTTAAGCTTTCGTTATCCCAATCAACTTTTTTAAAGAAGAAAAGTGATATACATAAGGGACTTTCACATGCATGCTATTTTACTATGTTTTTTCCCTTTGTAAAGCGGCATAGTAATTGGTACGAGGAACATGTGATTTAATCACGTCATTCGTTAACCTCTTATTGAATTAGTATGAAGAAAAAGCACTGTTTGCTATTTGCCCTGTCTTGCCTGAGCATGCATTCATTCGCTCAGAAAGGCTACACAGAAAAACAATTATCACGGAAGCCAGTATGGACTGACATGATGAAAGACACCAGCGCTAATTTTTTTGAAGTCGAAAAAGCTTACAAAACTTATTGGGCAAATCACGAACTACCAGATGAAGAAGCTGAAGGAAAAAATAAAGAACCGGAGCAAAAACTTTCCAGACGTGAAAGAAAAGAACAACAAGCCGTAATGGAATTGAGCCTGGATGTAAAAAGATATCAAATGTGGCGGGAATCTGTATTGCCATGGGTGCAGGATAACGGGCGTATCCGTCCGCAGGCCGAGCGATTAGCAATCTGGAAGGCACAACAAACTAACATAACGAAATAATTATTGAAGTCAAATTGATAAACGAAAGCAGTATTATCAATCCTCACCTTTTCATTTTACCGTCTTACCCGCAAATACGATTAGTAGCACAATACCTGGAAGGTATTTTATAAACGAAAGCATTCAGTCATTTTTCTATAGCACGCTACAAGCAACATCGACGGTAATTATTAAAGTCAAAATATTAAAACGAAGCATGAAGTTACTATCAATATTCTCTTTTGCTTTTTTTGCGCTGGCATCCACGAGTAAGGCGCAACAAGCAATGGGACCCTGGAAAAATACAGGTCCTGTTAATTTCCCAACGAATGAAAGTTCGACGAACGCACGAGGTATCGGACGCGTCAGCCAAATTAAATTTCACCCGACCAACAACCAGACGATGTATGCGGTGTCTGCCTCTGGCGGGTTGTTTATTTCAAACAACAATGGACAAACATGGAATCCTTCTGGCGGCACTGATAAACTTCCTCGCACCTCATGTTCGGCTATATGCATAGATTACTCGAATGATCAGATTCTCTACTTAGGCCTGGGAGATGCAAACTATTACAATAATGGTTCTGGCATATACAAAAGTACAGATGGCGGTCTCTCCTGGAATCCCGCAAACAATGGGATGGGTAATAGAATGGCGGTAGAAATTCTTATGGACCCCGCTAATCATAATAATATTGTAGCGGCAACGGACGGCGGAATATGGAAAAGTACAGACGCCGGTGCATCCTGGACGCTAAAACAATCGGGAGCGTTCCGTGATATGAAAACCGCTCCGGGAAACAATAACAAGCTCTATGCCTCCACTGCGACCGCATTTTATACCAGCAATGATTTTGGTAATACCTGGTCTCAAATTACGAATGGTGTAACTATTCCAGGCAGTAACTGGGGCACTCGTATTGCTGTCAGTGCAGCAAACCCTTCAGTTGTCTATTTGATTACTGCTTTTAGTGTTAGCAGCGGTGGTTGTAATGGTACCGTTATGCGTTCCAATGACGGCGGTGCAAGCTTTACCACTGTCTATAACAATCCGAATCAGTGTCTGGTATGTTATGATGTGGCTCCTTCATCTAATTCACAATGTGATTACAATTTGGATATCACCTGTAATCCGCAAAATGCCAATGAACTTCTATTAGTGGCGCAATGTGTATGGCGATCTACAGATGGGGGTGTTACCTGGAGCAAACGTACCGACTGGCCGGTTCAAATGCACACAGATATGCATCAAATTGAGTTTAACCCTTACAATAACGCACAACGTTTTTGTGCTAATGATGGTGGTGTCTGGCTTTCTACAGATACTACAGCACAGACCTGGTCTCAGCGTAGCGATGGTATTGCAGCCTCAGAAATATATCATATGGCACAAAACCCAACAAACAGTGGCATCATCGATATCGGATTGCAGGACAATGGAGAGGTTTACCTTAAGAACAATACGTGGAGAAGTCCCGGAGGTGCGGATTGGGGTGCAAAAATGGTTTTCGATTATACAACCCCGGGCAATGTATATTACCTTGATGCAGGCACGCGCAAAAACATTACGCAAGACAATAATACTCCGAGCTACAATAGTCCATTCACCCCAAACAACAACGCTACACTGGAGTTCGTTCCATCTATGCCTAATACAGCGTTTATCGGCTATATGGGTCTATGGCGTAGTTCAACAATCAACACGACTAACGTAACCTGGACACAGATACAGTCAAATACCGAAACAGTAATGGATATAGCATCCTGCAGAGCCGACAGCAATATTCTTTATTATGTAACCGCTCTGGGACATATTTTTCGCAGTGACAATGCACTATCTGCCACTCCGACATTTGTACAAATGAATACTCCGGCTAGCTGCTCGATTACTGCGAGCATCGCAACGAAAAAGAGCGACCCTAATGTTGTATTTCTTTCATGTAATGCGGGCATTTTTCGCTCGGCAGACAAAGGTGCAACCTGGACAAACATCACAGGGACGGGCCTTTCGGGTGCCAATATCCGGAAAATAATCCACGATGATTATTCCACTAACGAACGTCTGTTTGTAAATGCAGACAATTACGTACACTACAAAGACAATACGACCACAGCATGGACCAATCATAGTTCAAATCAAGGACTGCCTTCTATTTGCAGTGTTTCCGAAATGATGATTTATAACGTGGGAGATGCTACTTCGGTATTAAGGCTCGCAACTTATGGTCGCGGTGTTTGGGAATGTAATATCAATAATAGCGCACCTTACGATCTTTTGGCAAATCCTTTTATAGATACGACAGCATTACCTGCTACAATTAATCAATTAGCAGGCACGGTGCTCGGCAGCACTGGTTCTTATGATGGTACATCAACAAGAGACAAAGCATTTGACAATAATACGAGCACTTATTTTGATGCACCGGCGGGTGCGGTTAATGGTCAATGGGTGGGTCTTGATTTGGGTACTAGTCAAAACATCCGTTATATTAAATTCAGACCGCGTCAAAGCTTCGAAAACCGTATGCAGGGCGGCCTATTCCAGATCAGTACAGATGCCGCCTTTACCAATCCGGTAACGATCTATCAAGTTCCGAACAGTACACTCAGTTTCAGGGATTACTACATTGCGAGCGTTGATCCGAATGGCATGTCTGCAAGATATGTACGTTATCTGAGCCCTGATAACGGATACGGCAACGTTGCGGAAATTACAGTGATGACTGCGGTTAAACCAGTAAACAATTCTTTTGTTAGTAGCGCAGCAGTGACTGGCACACAGTTGACCGGTACCGTACTGGGCAGCACTGGTTCTTATGATGGTACCTCAACAAGAGACAAAGCGTTTGACAATAACACGAGCACTTATTTTGATGCACCGGCGGGTGCGGCTAATGGTCAATGGGTAGGTCTTGATCTGGGTACTAGTCAAAACATCCGTTATATTAAATTCAGACCGCGTCAATCTTTTGAAAACCGTATGCAAGGCGGCTTGTTCCAGATCAGTACCGATGCCAATTTTACGAACCCGATTACGGTCTATCAGATTCCAGGCAGTACACTCAGCTTCCAGGACTATTACATTGCAAGTGTAGATACTAATGGTGCCGCTGCAAGATATGTGCGTTATCTGAGCCCTAATAACGGATATGGAAACGTTGCGGAAATTACAGTGATGACTGCGGTTAAACCAGTAAACAATTCTTTTGTCAGTAGTGCAGCAGTGACTGGCACACAGTTGACTGGTACCGTATTGGGCAGCACTGGTTCTTATGATGGTACCTCAACAAGAGACAAAGCGTTTGACAATAACACGAGCACTTATTTTGATGCACCGGCAGGCAGCGCTAATGGTCAATGGGTAGGTCTTGATCTGGGCACCAGCCAAAATATCCGCTACATTAAATTCCGGCCACGTCAATCCTTTGAAAACCGCATGCAAGGCGGCTTGTTCCAGATCAGTACTGATGCCAATTTTACGAACCCGATTACAGTCTATCAGATTCCAGGCAGTACACTTAGTTTCCAGGATTACTACATTGCGAGCGTTGATCCTAATGGCGTGCCAGCAAGATATGTGCGTTATCTAAGTCCTAATAACGGATATGGAAACGTTGCAGAAGTTACAGTGATGACTGGTACTAGTACTCCGGTTGTAGCAGCTACTTTTTATTCCGACTGTAATTATGGAGGTACAGCAGTGTCTTTACCGCTGGGTAACTACGATATAAACGATTTAATTTCGGATGGAATTGGCAACGACCAGTTATCTTCATTAAAAGTCTCCGGCGGCTACAAAGTAACCTTATATTCAGATGCGGGTTATTCAGGATATCCTTTAGGATTAACAAGCGATGATGCTTGTCTTGGTGACTACAGCTTTGATAACATAACATCATCGATAAAGATTACTTCTTTAGCAACGGCACGTATGTCTGGTGATGAATCGGGATTCAATGTTTTGGTAAGTCCTAACCCTGCGCCGGGAAATGTTCAATTACACATTGAAGATGCGGAAGACGGCGAGATGAACCTGCGAGTAGTGAATCTGCAGGGACAAACGATAATAAACAAAACCGAAATACTGCACGCGGGATCCAATAGTATCACATTAGAACGTGGCTTATTGCCCGCAGGCATTTATATCATCAAAACTACAAATGGCGGCAACGCTGCAACCACTAAAGTTGTCTTTGAATAATGATGAAAAATAAAACAGGCTAGTCTAAGTAAAGCGCTCGCTTTACGCCTGGATTAAAACCCCCGTTTATAAAAACAAAAAACAGAGGAGTCGTTCTTAGGGACGACTCCTTTTTTACTGCCGCAATACGACGCAAAAAGTATTATTCAGCTCAACGCTGCAATTTGCAGCTTTAAGCTAGCTTTTAGTACCTCAAAGCAGCAATGTTTCACCTCAGAGCTACCTTTTTGGAGCATTGAGCACCAATATTGCAGCTCTGAGCTAGCTTTTGGTACCTCAAAGCAGCAATGTTTCACCTCGGAGCTAGCTTTTTGGAGCTTTGAGCAGCAATATTGGTGCTTTGAGCTAGCTTTTGGTACTTCAGAGGTGCAATTTTCAGCATCGGGGCGCCACATCTCGTCCCCCAAACTCACCCGCCCGGCTTTTATAATTACAGACCAGAGGTCTTATCCACATGTTTTATCGCTTTTTTACATTAAAAACAATGGTTGCAATAAATTAAAAATCAAACAATTAATCTAAACATACAATAGAACGTTAATTTACAATAGTTAATATACGTTAACAGTTTCTTTACATGATGAAATAATAAATATATATACTCGTTTGTTATATTGCGATCGATTTGTGGCTCCCGCCACCTTTTTTAACGAAAGCAAAATAGCAACTCATGAAGCAGAGTTTGCAACAAACATCCGTACCAGTAATGGGCGGCACCGGCCAATCGTCGCTGCGCTGCCATTCTCCTGACACAATTCTTGTACCCTAATGACTCTTTTTCATTGTACCCTTGACGTTAAACAGACCCCCTGTTGATTTTTTAATTCTGTCAGAGCATTGCTATAATCCCACTCTTGAATTTGTCATCTCATGATGTCAGATAGCTCAGTGCATTTTACACACCTGGCTACCCTTGCTCTGTTTTTTTAATGATCACAGCCAACAACGCATTTTCATTGGTGCCGTTGCACTCCCCGGCTTTATCTCTAAAAAAAAGAAATCATGTCTTAAAAATTACTCCCAACATGAAACATGAAATGGCAAAATTTTACACGCCCCCTCTAACGAGACGTTCGCGATCCTGCCCCACGCTTTGGGGTGCCCTACTGATTCTAATTGCATCTCTTGGTTTTTCATTTTCGTCGTTTGCCCAGTCAGCCTCCGCAACGTTGCAACAGGCAGCCAATGGTAAACTGGCAACTCCTGTATCACCGGTTGTATTTCAGAATGGTAATCTGAACACCAACAATTCTCACTACGTAGAAGGACAATCAGTGCCATATCAGCTGCTGATCAGTAACGTGACACCAGGTGATACGCTAACCATTACGCTTCAGTACGACATCACGCACAATCAAAAGTATGCGCTGGATTTCATCACTGGTCCTAACTGGTTGCAACCACACAATTTTGCCTCACACAAAGTTGCTGAAACGGTAGATGGTGCGCAAGGAACCACCTTTGCCAACACTACGCCATCAGATTATCTGCAGGTTACACAGCCGCTCTATCTGAATACAGCAACAACGGGAGCGGCCAATGCAAAAAATTCCTTCAATAACATTAATGGAGGAGGTACAAAAAACAATCAAAATAGTCTCACACTTTGGGGTGGTACTTTTGGATCGAATACGATTACGTATTCCTATAACCCCACCGTCCTTGTCTTAAGCAACAGCGACGAAAGTGTCAGTTTTACGGTAAAAGTCGTACCATCAGGAACCACAGCTGTACTCTCCTGGGGTGGTCACATTTCAAAACGCACCGATTGGGGCAGCACACCGGTGCTGACCGCCGGCGGCATCAGCGGCTCTCCTTACCACATGCGCAGAATCAGCTGGAACCTGGGACAACTTGGTAATTCGGATATGCAAATGCAGATTGCCCTTGCAGGACCGATTTGTCCAGGTGATCTGACCACTCCTTCTTCTACCTGTGTAAACTCAAGTGGTGTTTCCATTCCGTGTCCGATCTCCGTATGCGCCGGTAGTACTTTATACTATAAAGTAACAGACTCCGCCGGTGCTACTACTTACAAATGGACCGTAACACCTTCGACTGGCGTTACCATCGCAAATCCGACCAGTCAGATGACCGCTATTACTTTTGCAAACAGCGGCGCCTACACTATCTGGGATACGCTAAGCAACGCGTCCGGAATTCTAACCGCGTGTTCAACTCCGTTAACGATCAATCCGGCACCGGTCTGTAGCATAACAGGAACAGATACCATATGCTCGGGAGGAACTTCTTCTTTCACTGCTGCGACGGGAATGGACAGTTATTCCTGGACGGGACCAAATGGATTTACGGCAAGTACAGCGTCAACGGGAACAATCAGCGTCGCCGGTACGTATTCCGTAACCGTTACTAAAAATGGCTGCAGCAGTAGTTGTCAAAAAGTACTTGTTGTGAACCCTGGCTCCAATGTACCTACTACAACTCCTGATTCCACTTGTGGCCCAGGACAGGTTACTTTACGTGCAACTGGCAGCGCTAACTGCGATACGCTGATTTGGTTCAGTGACCAGGCGCTGAATAATAGAGTTACCATCGGTAGCAGCTATACGACTACGCTTACCGCAACAAAGCCTTTCTATGTCATATGCAGAAGCAAGGCGGGTTGTATGAGTGCTCCCGCTACGGTAACAGGTATTGTCAACCAGATTCCGCCTGCACCAACTACAATGCCAGATTCTACCTGCGGACCAGGCATCGTACACCTGACTGCCAATGGCAGTGCAAGCTGTACAAGTCTGTTGTGGTACACTGATTCTGCGCGGACAAGTGCATTGCAGAACACAGGCAGCACGTTCAATCCTAACTTGACTGCAACTACTATTTACTGGGTGGCTTGTAAAACAGCTTCTGGTTGTATGAGTGCTTCTACTCCGGTGAAAGGCACGGTTAATTCGATTCCGCCTGCACCAACGACAACACCAGATTCCACCTGCGGACCTGGCATCGTACATCTGACTGCCAGCGGCAGTTCTGCTTGTGCAAGCTTGTTGTGGTATACTGATTCTGCACGGACAAGTGCATTGCAGAACACAGGCAGTACTTACAATCCGAACATATCAAGCACCTCTGTTTATTGGGTAGCTTGTAAAACAAGTTCTGGTTGTGTGAGTGCTTCTACTCCGGTGAAAGGTACCGTTAATACGATTCCACCTGCACCGACTACAACGCCAGACTCCAGCTGCGGACCGGGCATCGTACATCTGACGGCTAACGGCAGCGCTGCTTGTACGAGTCTGTTGTGGTACACTGATTCTGCACGGACAAGTGCATTGCAAAACACAGGTAGTACGTTCAATCCTAGTCTGACCGCTACTACAAAATACTGGGTGGCTTGTAAAACAAGTTCTGGTTGTATGAGTGCATCAACTCCGGTAAGCGGTATCATCAACGCGATTCCGCCTGCACCAACCACTACACCAGATTCAACTTGTGGACCGGGCATCGTACACCTGACTGCAAACGGCAGCTCAGCTTGTGCTAGTCTGTTGTGGTATACTGATTCTGCACGGACAAGTGCATTACAGAACACGGGTAGTACTTACAATCCGAGCATATCAAGCACCTCTATTTATTGGGTAGCTTGTAAAACAAATTCTGGTTGTATCAGTGCTTCTACTCCAGTGAAAGGCACCGTTAATTCGATTCCGCCGGCACCAACAACAACACCAGATTCAACTTGTGGACCGGGCATCGTACACCTGACTGCAAACGGCAGCTCAGCTTGTGCTAGTCTGTTGTGGTATACTGATTCTGCACGGACAAGTGCATTACAGAACACAGGCAGTACTTACAATCCGAACATATCAAGCACCTCTGTTTATTGGGTAGCTTGTAAAACAAGTTCTGGTTGTGTGAGTGCTTCTACTCCGGTGAAAGGTACCGTTAATACGATTCCGCCTGCACCAACGACAACTCCAGACTCCAGTTGCGGACCGGGCATCGTACATCTGACTGCCAATGGCAGCGCTGCTTGTACTAGTCTGTTATGGTACACTGACTCTGCACGGACAAGTGCATTGCAGAACACGGGCAGTACGTTCAATCCGAGTCTGACCGCTACTACAAAATACTGGGTGGCTTGTAAAACAAGTTCTGGTTGTATCAGTGCTTCAACTCCGGTAAGTGGTATTATCAATACGACTCCGCCGGCACCAACGACAACACCAGACTCAACTTGCGGACCAGGCATCGTACATCTGACCGCTAACGGTAGTTCCGCTTGTGCTAGTCTGTTGTGGTATACAGATTCTGCACGGACAAGTGCATTGCAGAACACAGGTAGTACCTTCAACCCGAGCATATCAAGCACCTCTATTTACTGGGTAGCTTGTAAAACAGCTTCTGGTTGTATCAGTGCTTCGACTCCGGTAAAAGGAACCGTTAATTCGATTCCGCCTGCACCAACTACGACACCAGATTCCACCTGCGGACCTGGCATCGTACATCTGACTGCCAGTGGCAGCTCGGCTTGTGCAAGCTTGTTGTGGTACACCGATTCTGCACGGACAAGTGCATTACAGAACACAGGTAGTACTTACAATCCAAGCCTGACAAGTACTAAGATCTACTGGGTAGCTTGTAAAACAGCTTCTGGTTGCCTGAGTGCTTCGACACCTGTAAAAGGTACCGTTAACGCGATTCCACCTGCACCGACGACAACACCAGACTCCAGCTGCGGACCAGGCATCGTACATCTGACAGCCAATGGCAGCTCCGCTTGTGCTAGTCTGTTGTGGTACACTGATTCTGCGCGAACAAGTGCATTACAGAACACGGGTAGTACGTTCAGCCCTAGTCTGACCGCTACTACAAAATACTGGGTAGCTTGTAAAACAAGTTCTGGTTGTATCAGTGCTTCAACTCCGGTAAGTGGTATTATCAATACAATTCCACCGGCACCGAGCACCACACCAGACTCAACTTGTGGCCCTGGCATCGTACATCTGACCGCTAACGGTAGTTCCGCTTGTGCTAGTCTGTTGTGGTATACTGATTCTGCGCGGACAAGTGCATTGCAGAACACGGGCGGCACTTTCAATCCGAGCATATCAAGCACTTCCATTTACTGGGTAGCTTGTAAAACAGCTTCTGGTTGTATCAGTGCTTCTACTCCGGTAAAAGGAACCGTTAATTCGATTCCGCCTGCACCAACAACAACACCTGACTCCAGCTGCGGACCAGGCATCGTACACCTGACTGCTAATGGCAGCGCTGTCTGTGCCAGCCTGTTGTGGTATACGGATTCTGCGCGGACAAGTGCATTGCAGAACACAGGTAGCACCTTCAATCCTAGTTTAACTGCAACTGCTATTTACTGGGTAGCTTGTAAAACGGCTTCTGGTTGCGTGAGTGCATCAACTCCGGTAAAAGGCACCATCAACACGATTCCGCCTGCGCCAACGACAACGCCAGACTCTACCTGCGGACCAGGCATCGTACACCTGACCGCCAATGGCAGCGCTGCTTGCACTAGTCTGTTATGGTACACCGATTCTGCGCGGACAAGTGCATTGCAGAATACCGGTAGCACTTACAACCCAAGCTTAACCGCAACTACCATCTACTGGGTAGCCTGTAAAACAAGTTCTGGTTGTATAAGTGCTTCAACTCCGGTAAAAGGTATCGTTAATTCGATTCCACCTGCACCAAGTACAACGCCAGACTCAAGCTGCGGACCGGGCATCGTACATCTGACTGCCAATGGCAGCGCTGCTTGTACCAGCCTGTTGTGGTACACTGATTCCGCACGGACAAGTGCATTGCAGAACACGGGTAGTACTTTCAATCCGAGCCTGACTGCAACTACGATCTACTGGGTAGCTTGTAAAACAGCTTCTGGTTGTGTGAGTGCATCGACTCCGGTAAAAGGTATCATCAACTCGATTCCTGCTGCACCAACGACTACTTCTGATTCTAACTGCGGACCAGGCATTGTACACCTGACTGCTAATGGCAGCAATGCTTGCGCTAGTCTGTTGTGGTATCCTGATTCTGCGCGGACAGGCACATTGCTGAACACTGGTAGCACTTACAATCCAAGCCTGACAAGCACCACTATCTACTGGGTTGCTTGCAAAACAAGCTCTGGTTGTGTCAGCGCATCTACTTCTGTAAAAGGTATCATCAACACGATTCCGAATGCACCTACTGTAACACCAACAGCTCACTGCGGCCGCGGCTCAACTGCGATGTTTGCTTTGGGTAGTCTAAACTGCGATAGCCTTATCTGGTTCAGCGATGCTGGAACTAATATAAGAGTGAACGTCGGCAGCAGTTACAGTCCGACAGTCAGCAGTACAACTACGTACTATGTACTTTGCAAATCGCTGAACGGTTGTCGCAGTCTGCCAACTCCGATAACAGACACCGCATATCCTGTACCTCAGCTACAAATGGCGCACAGCGTAGATGTATGCGCCGGCAAGCTGATTACACTGATTGCGTCGCCAACAGGCGGCAACTGGACAAGTCCTCTGCTGGGATCATTGTCCGGAGGTGTGTTTAACTCGGCACTCGTTGTTAAGGGCACTTACAAAGTATACTACTCCATCACTAATCAATACGGCTGTGCCGCTCTTGATAGTGTGAATGTAAATGTGAAAGACTGTGGATTCGTAGCTTGTAGCTATACACAAGGTTACTATGGTGGTAATGGTAAAGCCTGCGATGGCGTTACACTCTGGACGAGTCCTACGGCACTCATCAACCATTTACTGGCAACAAATCTGATCATCGGTAGCGGACCAAAAACCATACTGATACCAATCGGAGCCGGTGCTACGGTAAATGCAGTGATGCCTGGTGGCTCAACTCCTAGAGGTCTGGTATACACTGGTCAATGTAACATCAGTACTGTTTCAGGATCTTGCTTCCAGACTAACTATCTGACGAAACAAGGACGCATCAACAACGTGCTGTTGTCTCAAACAATCGCACTGGCATTGAACGGACGGATGAAAAACGGCATATTGCTGACAGTACCGATCCAGCAAGGTACTCTTGTGACACAAGGTATCTCTGGCGGTTGCGGCGATAGCATCAGCGTAGGCCCTTGCGGAACTGGTACTGCTCCACTGTCCTCATCTTCGATGAATTCAAGTGTAGTAAATTACCTGACTGCAAATGGTACGGTTAATGCTTCTGTCGCTGACCTCCTGGCCCTGGCCAATGCTGTACTTGGTGGCGCACTCACTCCGGGAAGCGCCGGTGCAAACAACATCACTGTTCCTTCTTATTCTGATGTTAGTGACGCAGTATCTTTCATTAACCAGACATTTGATGAATGTGATGCGTATGTCGGCTACAATTGTAGCAGTGCAGTTGCACGCGGCACAGCGCCAACTTCAGTTACCAATTCAATCACAGCCGGACAGTTTACCGTTTATCCTAACCCGACCAGCGGTATGTTTACCGTAGAGTCTCCGGTTAATATGACAAACACTGTTATCACTGTACTGGATCTGAACGGAAGGGTTGTTGCAAAACAAAATGTTGCTGCAACCGGACATACTGTGTTTAACCTTCAAAATGTAACTAGTGGCGTATATGTTATCAATATCAGCGATGGTAAAGAAACATTCCACGTCAAACTGATGGTGCTTTAGATGGGACATGGGTTTTGAAAAAGGCCGGCTCTTAATTGAGCCGGCCTTTTTATGTAACAGTCGGACTGCTTCGAATCGTCTGACGTTTTGCTATTTAAAATGTATTGTGTCTGCGAATGGGTTAAACTACTATCGTATTACTATAGTTGAAAATTTACACAACGAAAAACCGCGAATCTCCACTCTTTGACGCGGCTTTTTCTTAACAACCAATAGACATAGAACATCAAAAATAATGCCCAACCAATTAATGTGTCCATATCATTCCTTGTGGATTAATGTTCCAATGGTACTTCTGCGCTTCTCCAAAATTGGCAAAGTCCATTCGCTGCCCAAGTATAATTTCCTGGTATGCCTGAAACATCTGTCTTGCAGCAATCATTGGCTGCATACGCCCTACACCCGTGCAAAGACCGGGAATGGCAACTGATTCAATTCTCTCATCGGCTTTCGCTTTAATAAGAATTGCCTTCATTGCCAAATATGCATTTACCGAAGTATCAATATTGAAATTTGTCGGAATGCGCATAGTAGGTGCAGAGATCAAAAATGGAACCTGTTCGTCTCCTGTTTCCATTAGAATGGCCTGTCCAACTAATAATTCTCCTTCAGGCAAATCCTTAATTTGTTGTTGAAGCCTCTTTTCCAAATCCCAACCAAATCTTTCTGATAACGCATAATCCAGGCCGCCATCCATAAAACCAAAAGAGTTTGCCGGACTGACCATAGCATCGCATTCTAATTTAGTAATGTCTCCTTCAACAATAATAACGCTTTCCTCTTGCCTGAAGAATTCAGCCCAGGCATCCAAAAGCCTTTAGGATAGATCTGATAAAATAATTTTCATATTGGGTAAATTTGTTTAAAATATGGTCATCACCTTCAATTTAGAATCTACTTCCCAATCTCGCAATCATAAAACTTAATGAGAAAATACAAAGGCCTACACCCGAAAATCAAAAAATCAGCGATCAGACATCAGCGATTCTCGTCACCACTTCGGCCAGACTACTCACTTTATTTCCTTTCGCAGCGGCAACCATGCCCGCATCGAAGATGAGATTATCAATGCCCAATTCGTTTGCAGCTTTGATTTCAGAGTCTATATCGTCACCCACTACCAACAGATCCTTTGGCTGATAACCGTAAAGATTCATAATCTCTGTGAAGGCATCTTTCTTCGTTTTCGCTTCACGATCCGGATCAACAATGATGATCTTTTTAAAATCACCGCCAATACCCAGACTGTCAATCTTGCTTTGCTGCAGATGCGTAAAACCAGTTGTGACAAGAAATTTGTCTACAGACAAAGCTTTCACGAGATCGTATCCTGGAAAAGGATTCATTTTGACCGCAACAGAAAGATTGCGCAAGAGTGCGATACTCGCATTATAGAGCTCTTCGGTAAACTGAAATTTATTAGCAACCCATTGAAATGGCTTACGCACACCCATCTCTTTTATACGTTCCAGTTCTCCACTGTAACCACCATTCTTTTCAATCAACTCAAACAACGCACCAAAGATCAGCCCGCCATTTCCCACCGTATCAAACAATGTATTGTCCAGATCTAGTATGATTGCTTTTTTCACGTTGTAAGTTGTACGTTGTACGTTCTAAGTTGTACGTTCTAAGTTGTACGTTCTAAGTTGTACGTTCTAAGTTGTACGTTCTAAGTTGTACGTTCTAAGTTGTAACTTGAAAAGTTTATCTGTTTTGACCATTGACCATTGACC
>NZ_QKTW01000017.1:74303-359748 GCF_003236175.1 Taibaiella soli
ATTGACCATTGACCATTGACTAACGGCGAAGTCTACTATGTTTCTTTCCGTACACAAAATACAGACACAGCCCAATCACCAGCCAAACCACAAAACGTTCCCAGTTGGTCGTTCCGGATTCACAAAGCAGGTAAGTACAACATAAAAATCCGAGCACCGGAATAAGTGATAATTTCTTTACGAAACTGAGAATAGTAGTCGCCAGAAACACCGTACCGAAAAGCAGGTAAGGTACTTTTTCGCGCCAGACGCTCCAGCCCGATTCACCTTTTTCATTTACGCCACTCAAAAAGCCGCTCACGCCGCCGGGATAAAATTTGAGGAACAAAATGACTGCTGTAATAAACAGCGCCGGTACAATCAACTGACCATTGACATACGGTGTTTTGAATTTAATTGCCGATACGGTTTGCGAAGTATCGCCTTTCTTTCTTCTTTCCTCTAGCAGCAAAATACCTCCGCAAACCAGCACAAATGCAAACAGAGTACCCACGCTGGTCAGCGCTACCACATCATTCAGATTCATAAACAAAGCCGGAATACCCACTACAAAACCCGTCAGCACCGTAGAGAACGAAGGTGTTTTATACTTTGGGTGAATGCGCGAAAATACCGGCGGCAGCAAACCATCACGGCTCATGCTCATCCAGATACGCGGCTGTCCGAGCTGGAAAACGAGCAATACACTCGCGGTGGCAATTACCGCACTTACAGAAATAATACCCGCCATCCAATCCATCTGGATACTCTGGAACACATGTGCCAGCGGGTCGCCTACATTCAGTTCTTTATAACTCACCATACCAGTCAGCACCAGGGCAATCAAAACATAGACAACCGTACAAATGATCAGTGAATAAAACATGCCACGTGGCAGATCGCGCTGCGGATTACGACATTCTTCTGCTGTGGTAGAAATGGCATCAAACCCGATGTACGAAAAGAAAACAGCTGCCGTTCCGCCCAGCACGCCAGCAATACCATTAGGCATAAACGGATGCCAGTTTACGGGTTTTACGTAAAAAGCACCGGCAATAATCACCAGCACAATCACCGCCATTTTCAAAATCACCATGCCATTCATCAATCGCTTCGACTCCTTGATACCTATATATATGATCGCGGTAATGACAACGGTAATCAGGAATGCCGGTAAATCACAAATCAGTTTAAAACTACCAAACGAAGGCGCATTGGCCCAGGCAAGTTTAGCGTCAGCGGTAGCGCCTGCTTTCGCGGTCCAGTAATCCATGGTCAGAAACTCCGGAATATGCAGCCCCAGCCCGTCTAGTAACGTGGTGAAATAATCACTCCAGGAAATGGCTACCGCAATATTACCAATCGCATATTCCATCAGGAGATCCCAGCCAATTATCCAGGCAATGATTTCGCCGAAGGCAACATAAGAATAGGTATAAGCACTACCCGACACCGGCACCATGCTCGCAAATTCTGCATAACAAACCGCAGAAAAACCACAGGCAATCGATACAAACAAAAACAGGAACACCACACCCGGACCACCCTGAAAACTGGCTGTTCCGATAGTGGAAAAAATACCGGCCCCTACAATGGCTGCGATACCCATAAAAGTAAGATCGCGGACACCCAGCACTTTATTGAGCCCGCCGGACCCGTGCCCGTCACTGAGCCCACTTGCTGCTTCCAGCTCAATTTGTTGTATAGATTTTTTACGAAATAAGTCTTGCCACATGCGCGCTAAAACGTATCTGATGTGATACGGGCGGTAAAGTAAATTGAAAAATGAACAAGAAAAAAGCGCCGGCCGAAAATTGACAGGGATATATACCATCTATACTCGCTTAGGCAGGATTTGAATGCGGCTTCTTACATTTGGAGTGCAAATAAGTAAAATCATGAGTAAGATCGTAGAAGAATTCAACGAATACCGGGGTAAAATGAACGAAGTGATCCTGAGTAAGAATAATAAAGTGATCAACCGTCTTTTTAATCTCGATACCAATACATATGCAGCAGGCGCATTGCCGGTAAAAACAAAGGAAATGCTCGGACTGGTTGCCAGCATGGTACTCCGTTGCGACGATTGTATCAAGTATCACCTCGGCAAGTGTCACGATGAGGGCATCACAACGGATGAGATGTATGAAATTTTTGCCGTGGCAAACATTGTTGGCGGTACTATTGTAATTCCACATACCCGCCGCGCTGCAGAATATTGGGAAGCACTGCAGGAAGGCTAAAAACTTTTTTCATAAACAAATAAAACGCGATACGGTGCCCAACTGTATCGCGTTTCTTTTATGTCTTTCACCGAAGACATTTGCGATGAGATGACAAATATTTGCTACTTGTTGCGAAAAATTTATAGTTTTAACCTTTCTAAAAACCACAACTACTCAATCCAATGACCTTACACAAAGTCCTAATGGCTACCGCCATAGCTGTGCTATGCGCACAGGCTTCGAAGGCGCAGATGAGCAGCTATACCCAAACGCTGAATGCGACGGGTGGCACTGCGGTTGTCAGCACCGACATCTTCGAATGGTCAGTTGGGGAAATGCCCCTGGTACAAACCTTTACCACTTCCAGTCTGATGGTTACACAAGGTGTTTTGCAAACTGATCCAATCTCTACGGATGTAAATACTACAGCAGGGATTAACGACAATCTGCACGTCTATCCGGTTCCGGCATCTTCATTGCTCAATATCCAGTATGATTTCGCGAAAAGCGGAACGCTGAACTATGAGCTGCAGGATATCACCGGCCGTAAAATTGCAGGTCGCTCGCTGAAGATCAGTTCCGGCAGTCAGACCGAACAGGTATCGATGGAATCATTAGCCAGCGGTCACTACCTGCTTCATGTGCTGTATCAGCCTACAGGCGCTGACAAAGCTTCTTCCGTTGTCTTTAAAATTGAAAAAAACTAATTACTCATTATTCCCTTATTTATTAACCACCCGATTTGAATAAAATGAAAAAACAATTTTTAACTTTTGCGCTCTGCGCATTTGCGGCTTATAGTGCCTTTGCTCAGGCTCCTCAAAAATTCAATTACCAGGGTGTAGCGCGTTCTGCAACCGGTAGTGCGATTGCCAACCAGTCTATTGGTCTTCGCATCTCCATCCTCGATGGTTCTTCCACAGGTACGGCTCAGTATGTAGAAACACAAACTGTTACTACAAATGCCCTCGGCTTATATAATCTGCAAATTGGCGGTGGTTCTGTGGTAAGCGGCACGTTCGCCAATATTACCTGGGGTTCCGGCAATAAATACATTAAAGTAGAAGCAGATCCTACAGGTGGTAGTTCTTACACAACACTTGGTACATCTCAATTATTGAGTGTTCCTTATGCATTGTATGCGGCAAACGCAACAACTGGCGGTGTTTCCGGTACTAAAAACTATGTAAGTAAATTTACTTCTGCATCTGCAATTGGCAACTCCAGCATTTACGACAGCCTTGGCAAAGTAAGTATCGGGTCAATTACGCCAATTGCGACGCTGGACATTAGAAGTGTTGCTGCAACGGATTCTATGCTGCAATATATCAGCTCCACTTATAACGGTAGCGTCAACTATGGTGTTCACCGAGTGGAATACTCCGGTACATCAGAAAACGCTGCTGGTAGCATTGTCGCGGCATTTCCACCGGCAACCCAGACAAGTTCTGCGACAGGTATCGTTGGCGCTGGTAACAACACCGGTGTAGACGGTCGCGCACTGAACTCACTCTCTGCGCCAACCTCTACCCTTACAGACATGGGTGTTCTGGGCCAGGCTTATTCCCAGGGTTCAGCAGCTGGTGTTTTCGGTTACGCAAATAATTATACCGGCACGGCAGCTGGTACTAAAATAGGCGTTTATGGTACGGCAACTGGCGGTGCTACTAACTATGCCGGTTTCTTTAATGGCAATGTACAGATCAATGGTACATTGGCGAAATCATCCGGTACGTTCAAAATCGACAACCCGATGAATCCTGCAAACGAATACCTCTACCACAGCTTCGTAGAAAGCCCGGATATGATGAACGTTTATAACGGCAACATCACTACAGACGCTAACGGTAAAGCAGTAGTTACACTGCCTGATTATTTTCAGACACTGAATAAAGATTTCCGTTATCAGCTGACGGTGATCGGTACGTTTGCGCAAGCAATCGTTGCTGAAAAAGTAAACGGCAACAAATTTGTGATCAAAACCAATCAGCCAAATGTAGAAGTAAGCTGGCAGGTAACTGGTATCCGTCAGGATGCATTCGCAAATGCACACCGCGTAGTGCCGGTTGTAGAAAAAGAAGCAGAAAACAAAGGCAAATACCTGAATCCGGTAGAGCTGGGTAAAGATCCTTCACTGCAAATTGGCCGTCTGGAAATGCCAAAAACTGGCGCACTGGGTATAACACCATCAGTAAAAGGCAAATAATCGCTAAAGCACATAAAATCAGAAAAGCCGTCCCAACAACATCGTTGGGACGGCTTTCTTATTTATGAATCTTTTTCCTGACGTTAACCGGAATGTTTAATGTTTAATTCCAACTTATAACCTATAACATACAACTTATAACTCACAACTTACCTCTTGTAATTCGCCACTACCTGATTGTACAGGTTCTCGTACATCGGAATGATTTTCTCCTTTTCGAAATTGCTGGCATGCTCAATTGCATTCCGTTTAAACATTTCCAGCGTGTTGTCTTCTTTCAGGATTTCAATTGCATGTTTCGCCATATCCGTTACATCGCCTACATCACTTAAATAGCCTGTTTTACCTTGCACATTAATTTCCGGTAATCCTCCGGCATTGGTAGAGATCACAGGTACACCACAAGACATTGCTTCCAGTGCTGCTAAGCCAAAGCTTTCGTAAGAAGAAGGCAGAATAAATAAATCGGTGATGCTGAGAATTTCATCCATCTGTTCCTGTTTACCAAGGAAGCGGATATCATTGCAGATACGCAGCGTACGGCAAAGCTCTTCAGCACTCTGACGCTCCGGCCCATCGCCGATCATCAGCAATTTAGACGGAATCACTTCATGTACCCGTTCAAATACGCGCACCACATCTTCTACTCTTTTTACTTTTCTGAAATTGGAAACATGCGCCAGGATCCGCTCACCATTTGGTGCCAGCATTTTTTTAAAATGTCCTTTATCAGTTTGGCGGAAACGGATGGAATCTACAAAGTTTGGAATAACCTGTATATCTTTTTCGATGGCAAAAGAACGATAGGTTTCTTCACGCAGATTATCGGAAACCGCTGTAATCGCATTTGATTCATTAATCGAGAATGTAACCACCGGCGCATACGTCTGATCTTTCCCTACCAATGTAATATCCGTACCATGCAACGTTGTAATAAATGGAATATCTCTGCCCTGTTTTTTCAAAATCTGACGGGCGAAATAAGCAGCCGACGCGTGTGGAATCGCATAATGCACATGCAGTAAATCCAGATTATTGTTTAGAATCACATTCACCATGGTGCTGGCCAAAGCAGTTTCGTAAGGCGGAAAATCAAACAACGGATATGTGGGCACCGTTACTTCGTGATAATAAATATTGGGATGGAAATTGAGCCGTACCGGTTGTTGGTAGGTGATAAAGTGTATTTCATGGCCTTTTTCAGAAAGCGCCATACCTAATTCTGTAGCCAGAACCCCACTACCGCCAAATGTCGGGTAGCAAACAATACCTATCTTCATTACTATTACCTGCTTATGTAAAACAAAAATGCTGACGCAAATATCCATATCCTGAGGGATATATCAAGAATACCTGCATCAGCATTTTCAATGGACCAATTTGGGCTTAAAGCCCAAAGCTTAAAGCTTTCCCACGTAGTACAGCTTTAAGCTTTAGGCGTATTTAACTAGCTCATTTTCGCGTTGCTCAGAATATACGCGCGTACCAGGCTGGTTTGCGTTTCATCGAGGTGCGCTTTTTTCGCCATACCAGGAATAATACCTTCCCATGACTGCACGGTGTGCGTCGGCGGTTCTTTCAGTTTATGACACTTCTGGCAATTAGCTTCGAAAATTGTTTTTCCCTGAGCAAGCTGGTCGTCCGTAAAATTCTTCTTGATCTCTGCTACTTTTTCTTCTGGTGTCGGACCTGCTGAGCTTACAGATTTAGAGGTTTTGGGAGCACATTGAACCAATGCCATTGATGTAACGGCTAATACTGTAATAACAAGCAGCTTTTTCATAACGATCTATTTACAAATAAAATTACTAAAAGATTTGAGATCGCCGCATTACGTTTGAACAAATTAATCCGCATTTCTATTATTTTAGAGGCTATAAAACTGCTTTAAGGTGAACGGAATATCACGTCCGTTCAAAAAATACCATAATGAAAAAAACATTTCTACTCGCTGCCGCTACACTATTTTCAGCTTATGTGCAGGCCGCCAGCGATTCGCTGACCATCCACCGCATTTCAGACGATATTATGCTCAATGGCACCTGCTATAACAGTCTGCGTACGCTTTGCAAAACCATCGGACATCGTATCAGTGGTTCTCCGCAAGCCGCAAAGGCGGTGATCTGGGGACAAAAAGCGATGGAAGATGCAGGAGCCGACCGCGTTTGGTTGCAAGCTGTAGATGTTCCGAAATGGGTACGCGGCAAGGAAAGTCTGAAATTACCATTAGGCCCGAACAATAGTTTTATCAGCGTACCGATGCTTTCTTTGGGCAATTCGGAAGGCACCAAAGGAAAGGTGCTAAAGGCCGATATTATTATGGTCAACAATTTTGACGAGTTCAAAAACCTGACCGAAGCCGAAGTGCAGGGAAAAATTGTTTTCTTCAATTATCGCTTCCGCCAGGATTGGGTCAATACCTTCGCTGGTTATGGCGATGCCGTAAAATATCGTTGGGCAAGTCCATCCATCGCTGCAGCTAAAAGCGCAGCAGGCGTAATTATCCGCTCTATTTCTACGGGAGCAGATGATGTGCCGCATACCGGGTCCATGCATTACAGCGATACCACCAAAAAAATTCCCGAAGTAGCGATCGGCAATCAAACCGCCGATAAACTGGAAGAAGCCTGTCACAGCCGCAAGGAAGTGACTGCTGTTTTACAGTCAGAATGCCATATGGATGGTACTGCACCATCTTATAATGTAATTGGTGAGATTAAAGGTTCGGAACATCCGGAAGAAATTGTGGTATTCGGTGGCCACCTGGATTCATGGGATGTAGGCGAAGGCGCACATGATGACGGCGCTGGTTGTGTACAATCTATCGAAGTGATCCGTACACTGAAAGCTTTGGGCATTCACCCAAAACGTACTATTCGTGCCGTATTGTTTATGAATGAAGAAAACGGAACCCGTGGCGGCGCTGCTTATGCTGATTCTGCTTTGAAAAATAAAGAAAAAACAATTCTGGCACTGGAAACGGATGCCGGAGGTTTTTCGCCAAGAGGTTTTGGTACGGAAGGAATGAAGCCAAATCAGAAGATGAAAATACAAGGCTATGCTCCATTGTTTTTACCTTATGGCATTTATGATTTTTCTAAAGATGAAGGCGGTGCCGATATCAGTTTCCTCGGCAAACAAGGTGTACCAATGATGGGCTTATTGCCAGATCCGCAGCGTTATTTTGATTACCACCATACCAACGCTGATGTCTTTGAACAGGTAAATCATCGCGAATTGAAACTCGGCGCTGTTGCGATGACTTCGATGGTATATTTGATCAGTGAATACGGACTGTAGCAATGGTGAATGGTCAACGGTGAATGCCGATGAAAGGCTCCCAAAAATTGACTGTTCTAAAATACGGCTATTCAGACCCGATCATTCACGAACTTGAATTTCGCACAATTGACCATTCACAATTGACCATTCACAATTGACCATTTGATAAAAAAACTCTTCCGGAAACCATCGGCTGTCATTGCGGCTTGTATCATCGGACTCACTTGTCTGGTGGCGATCTTCGCTTACCAGCTCTCGCCCGATTCCTCGCCCTATGCCAATCGCATGATTGTAGAGCTGGGCGCGCGGCAACCTGGTTTCCGGAAACAATTACTTTATATTCCCAAAGCCATTCCACCTGCTAAAGAAAATAGGCTCACCGCCTGGTTTACCGGCATGCCATCGGCGTTTCAATATCTACCCATCAATAGTTATTGGTTTCGGGAAGATAAAATACTAGTGTCGCACTATATCGATGAGGACATGAGCGACACCATTACCTACAAACTGAGCGCACTCGTGCCTTCATCAATACAACAACAATCGATCGCGGCACAGCAAACTTATTTGCAGCAATACCAGATTAAAAAAATCCGTTTCTGGCTGGGCACAGATCGTTATGGACGTGATATTTTATCACGCTTGCTCGTCGGCTCACGGGTGAGTATCGCCGTGGGATTTGTCGCGGTTATTCTGTCTATAACTATTGGTATTATTTTAGGTTCACTCGCCGGATATTTCCGCGGTATTATTGATAACGCCATCATGTGGGTCATTAATATGCTTTGGGCCATTCCTACCCTGCTGCTTGTTTTCGCCATTACGCTTACTATTGGGAAAGGTTTCTGGGAAATTTTTATCGCCATCGGACTCACCATGTGGGTCAGCGCCGCACGTCTCATTCGCGGACAAATTATGGTGCTGCGCGAGATGGAATATGTAACGGCCGCGAAAGCGTTAGGATTAAGCGATATCAGAATTATTTTCCGGCACATCCTGCCCAATATTTCCGGGCCGGTAATGGTCATTGCTGCGAGTAATTTTGCAACAGCCATTTTGATAGAGGCAGGGCTGAGTTTCCTCGGCATAGGCGTACAACCTCCCCAACCGTCCTGGGGACTTATGATTAAGGAGCACTATAATTTTCTGCTCACTGATCGCCCGTTTCTCGCCATTATTCCCGGCATTGCCATCATGCTGCTGGTTTATGCATTTAACATCCTCGGCAATGCAATGAGAGATGTACTCGACGTGAGAGAGTAATCAATGGACAATTAACGGATACCTGGTTGTCACATCAAAAAAACGAAACCTCAATACATGAGGCAGGTTTATGGTAGATTATCTATTATTAGACATTCACTAAGATTTCGGCTTTTTTTACTTTTGAATTTTGACTTTTGACTTAGCGTCAGCTTTTCTTATCTTGTGAAAAATTTCCCGGCTATGGAAAATAATATGAAAGAAATACGCCTGGGCCAAGGCTTAGGCAAGCTCATCTTCGGTATGACACGCGATCAGGCTAAAGCAATCCTCGGCGCACCGTCTGAAAAAGAAAAATACTCTTTGTCTGACGATGGCGACGATACAGAAGCTTGGCATTATGATGATCTGGGACTGTCACTTTCCTTTGATCAGGAAAATGAATGGAAACTGACCAGCATCGCAGTAAGTTCTGAAGATTACAAACTGGAAGGTGAAGTACTTATAGGCCGTGAAATGGAAGAAATTCTGGATTCGATCAGTAAGAAAGACTGGGGCGAACCAGAAGAAGATGAAGAAGTAGCCGAAGAAAGTCCTGAACACCGTTTGCTGCACATCGACGAAGCCACACTCAGCCTGTGGTTCGAAAACGGTGTACTCACAGAATTACAATGGGGTCCGTTTTACGAAAACGAATCCGTAAAATGGCCATCTTAATAGCCGTCGATTGTACCCGAAATCATTAAAAAGAGGTTGTCTGTGACAACCTCTTTTTTGTTATTTTGCTGATCACTGATACTCCAAAAGTCAAACCGTTAAAAAGTCAAGAGGTTAAAACTTATAACGTAGAACTTAAAACGTACAACTTATAACTTAAAACCCGCAACTTAAAAACGAAATCCAAACACCAATGATAAAAACAAGATCTGGCATTTTATTTTACATAATCACCATCGGTGCACTGGTAGGGCTTATTTTCTTTGTTTTACACGCAGGTAAGCAATTAGAAACCTCCATTGGCAGCACACTCACGGCAAACCCAATGCCAAAACAGGCCCTGCAGCAAAACGCGCATTCGGCACTATCGCACCCACTGGCCGTATTTATTATGCAGATCACCATTATTATCATTGCGTCAAGACTCTGCGCTTATCTGTTTCAAAAAATCGGGCAGCCCGCCGTGATGGGCGAAACCATCGCAGGCATCCTTCTTGGTCCTTCGCTGATGAGCGCTGCGTTACCTGGTTTCAGTCAGTTTATTTTCCCGGCAGCATCATTGGGCAACCTGCAGATGCTCAGTCAAATCGGACTCATCCTGTTCATGTTCGTTATCGGAATGGAACTTGATTTGAATGTACTGAAGAAAAAAGCCGGCGCAGCCATCATGATCAGCCACGCCAGCATCGTCATTCCATACGGATTGGGCGTTTCGCTCGCCTATTTTATTTATCAAAAATATGCGCCGCCACATATCCCATTTTACGCATTCTCGCTTTTTATGGGCATCGCCATGAGTATCACCGCATTTCCGGTACTGGCCAGAATTATACGTGAGCGCAACTGGCAAAAAACACGACTCGGCACTTTAGCAATTACCTGCGCAGCAGCAGATGATATCACGGCCTGGTGTTTGCTGGCAATTGTTGTAGCCATTGCCAAAGCAGGCTCCCTAAGCGCGGCTATGTACACCATTTTGTTCGCACTGATTTACGTGTTGGCAATGTTTTTTATTATAAAGCCTTTTCTCAGCAAATTACTATCACGCAAAACCGAAGACAAAAACATTCACCGGTCCACGCTCGCGCTGGTATTTGTAGTATTGTTACTTAGTGCTTATTGCGCGGAAGTCATCGGGATTCACGCTCTGTTCGGCGCATTTCTGGCCGGCGTTGTCATGCCTCAAAACTGGAATTTCAGAAATAACCTTATCCATAAAATTGAAGATGTCGCGCTCGTATTATTGTTGCCACTGTTCTTTGTATTTACGGGTTTACGTACGCAAGTAGGACTACTCAACACGCCGGAACTAGGCATTACCTGTCTACTCATTATTCTTATCGCTGTACTGGGTAAACTGGGAGGCAGCGCCTTCACCGCACGCTTTACCGGAGAAACACCACGCAATAGCCTTGCCATTGGTGCACTGATGAATACCCGTGGGCTCGTAGAACTTGTGGTACTCAACATTGGTTACGACCTCGGCATTCTCACGCCAGAAATGTTTACCATGATGGTATTAATGGCAATCGTCACTACACTCATGACCACGCCAATATTGAATTGGCTAAAGGTTACGGGAGACTAAAGCTGGTGCGAGATTATTTTTCGCCCGATTATATCAAAATTATTTTTGCCACAAGCGTCAAAACTCCGGTTAAAATAAGTTGCGTCGCACACTGCATCACCAGTGCTGCTATTGGGTTTTCCCATACAAACTTTGCACTTTTAACTTTTGAATTTTTAATTTACCCGATCTTCATCAATTGTTCCAGCACCACAAAAGTAGCCGGACAAACGGTTGCATTCTTTAAAGTAAGGGAAACACGCTTCAGCAGTACGTCTTCATCGGTATACGGATAACGGCGGCAATCGCTCGGGCGATCTTCGTAAATAGAACACGTGTTGTCGTCAAGCAGAAAAGCGCAGGGCGATTGTTTTAAGACATAATCGCTGTCCTCATCCAGTTTAAGGTATTTACCAACCAATTCACCTTCTTTCATGCGCAGCGCTTTGGCAATACGTTTGATATCAGGTTGTTTAAAACGAGGGGAATAATTTTTACAGCAATTCGCACATTCCAGACAATCAATTTTGCTGAATGCTTCCTCATGCAAATCCGGCAATGCTTTCAGCATTTTATTCTTATTGCCTTTTTCCAGCAATCGTTTATAAGATTTCTGATGTTCTTTAGAAACCTTTTGCCAGTCTGCCGGTAATGAATCCTGATTTGCCATGGAAACGCAAAGTTACTGAAAAGTGAATGGTCAATGGTGATTGGTCAAAGCAATTCGTCGTTTGTCACCCTGAGCTGCGTCGAAGGTCGATATTCCATGGTTCGACTACGCTCACCATGACAAAGTGTGTCTCGCGATGGAACTCCCCTTCAGGGACCGGGGTAAATAAAAAAAAGCCAGCCTGAGAACAGGCCAGCCCCTATAAACCCTATCACCATGAAAACATCTTTATGCTATATGCTGAAGTATTTTATGTCGTTGTTTGTAATGTAAAATTACGATGGAAATTGATTTTGTCAACAAATTTTAGGTGTAATAACATCTAAAAAACAATTTTCAGAATCTTCAGAATCTATCATTATACATAACTCATTGTTACACATTCATCTTGTCCATGATTCTTTCCAGATCCTCGTCGCTATAAAATTCTATCACGACAGAACCTTTACCATTTTTCTTACGATCGAGCTTAACACGCGTAGAAAAATGGGAAGCCATATTGTCCTCAATACGTTTGTAAGCAGGCGGCAGTTTGTGCGCGTCTTTTACCGGATTGTTCGGAATTTTCTCGGAAGTCATGTTTTTTACCAGCTGTTCTACCTGGCGCACAGACAATCCTTTTTCCAGCACTTCACGGTAAACATACAATTGCTGATCAATCTGCTCCAAACCGATAATAGCGCGCGCATGTCCCATTGAAAGACGGCCATCGCGTACTGATTTTTGTATATCTGGTGGTAATTTGAGCAGACGGATGTAATTGGTCACCGTGCTACGCTCTTTTTTCATGCGCTCAGAAACTTGTTCCTGAGTAAGGTCGCATTCATCCATAAGACGCTTGTAGCTCAGTGCCACTTCAATAGCATTGAGATTTTCGCGTTGCAGGTTTTCAAGCAATGCCATTTCGAGCATTTGCTGATCATCTGCAGTACGCACATAAGCGGGGATATCTTTCAACCCAGCCATTTTAGCGGCACGCCAGCGACGCTCACCGGAAATGATCTGAAATGATTTTTCACCCACTTTTACAACCGTAATTGGCTGGATGATATCATGCAGTTTAATACTTTCTGCTAATTCATTCATCGCCTGTTCGTCAAAATCATGACGCGGCTGTTTCGGGTTGACCGCAATCTGATCTACCGGAATACGATTAATAGCATTTCCGTTATTTGCAGCAGAAGCAGCGGCAACAGGCTGTGGTTTCGCACCAGACACCACATCAGTGGTCGCCTTCATGTCCTCATCAATAGTATTGAGCAACGCTCTGATACCTTTTCCTAATGCCTGTTTTTGTGGATTCTTATTTTGAGCCATGCTCGTCAGTTTCAAATATTTTATCCTCGTTTTTAATCTTAGTCAGGTTGTTTTTCTGCAAAATCTCTTTACCGAGATTCAGATAGTTTACAGCACCTGTACTTTCTGCATCATACATCAATGCAGGCTTACCAAAACTCGGCGCTTCACCCAGTTTGGTATTGCGGTGTACGATGGTATTAAATACCAGTTCACCAAAGTGATTTTTAATCTCTTCCACAACCTGGTTACTCAGACGCAAACGGCCATCGTACATAGTCATCAGAATACCCTCCACCTGTAAGTCAGGGTTGATATGCGTTTGTACGATCTTGATCGTGTTCAGCAATTTGCCGAGACCTTCAAGGGCAAAATATTCGCATTGTACCGGAATGGCTACGCTATCAGCTGCCGCAAGCGCGTTTACCGTGATGAGACCCAGCGACGGCGAACAATCGATGATGATAAAATCAAACTCTTTACGCTGCTCTTCTAGCGCTGCACGCAGAATATGCTCACGGTTTGGATGATTGATCAGTTCGATTTCAGCACCAACAAGGTCAAGATGAGACGGCATGAGGTAAAGATTAGGCGTTTCCGTTTCCAGAATAATCTGGCTGGCGGGCGTATCATTTACCAGGCAGTCATAAAGGCTGAGCTGAATATTTTTCAGATCAAACCCGTTACCCGTAGTACTGTTAGCCTGCGGATCGCCATCCACAAGCAGGGTTTTATACTCCAGCACTGCCAGACTCGCAGCCAGATTAATGGCTGTGGTAGTCTTTCCTACGCCACCCTTCTGGTTGGCTATCGCTATAACTTTACACATTTGTAAGTCTAAATTCAAAAAAGTCAATAATCTTATAGGGCAATTTCTTTACCGATTTCCGGCAAAATAAGCGTTTTCCCCGCAGCAGCAAATTGTTTTGCAACTGCTTCATGATCTATGCGGATCACTTCAAAGGTATCAAAATGCACGCCAACTATCTTATCACACTGAATAAAATCTGCCGCAAGGATTGCTTCTTCTGCATCCATTGTGTAATTACCGCCAATTGGCAATACTGCAAATGAAAGTTTCACGAAGCGTGGAATCAACTGCATATCCGTAATCACGCCAGTATCACCCGCGTAGTAAAAAGCTCCTTCATCATTGCTGATCACAAAACCGCCGGGATTACCGCCATAACTGCCATCAGGCATACTGCTGCTGTGTGAAGCCGGTACAAAACGCAGTTTACCGAAGTCGAACTGCATGCTACCGAAATTAATACCATGTACTTTTTCACAACCGTTCTGATGCGCCCAGCCTGCTACTTCTGCCGCTGCAATAACCGTAGCTCCTGTATTTTGAGCAATCGCCGCCATGTCACCAACATGATCACCATGACCATGTGAAACAAGAATATAATCAGCTTCAATTTTCTTTACATCAATATCTTTAGCCAGCGCATTGCCGGTGATAAACGGATCAAACAGTAATTTCTTGCCCGCAGTCTCTACCATAAAGCAAGCATGTCCGTAATAAGTAAATTTCATAGCCGTATCGTTTAGTTGACCTGGTATTAAAAGGCCCACAAAAATAATGTTCGCCCGCGACTTTTTGAGCGTTTAAATATAAAATGTGGATAAGATGAAATGAAAAGCAGACCATTCATTTAAACAATAGATAATACATCGAGCCGCGGTGGTCGAAACAATGCCGGTACACTTTCAAATATTTCCACAACTATATCAGGTATAACAATTTGTCATTCGATTTTACGTATTCACTTCCGATGACCAAAGCATGTACCTTTGCAACCATATTTTCTGTTTACTCCCAATGATCACAATAATAGCCGGCACCAACCGCAAAGACAGTATGACACTGCGGGTCGCCAATCTTTATTATAAAATACTGAGTGAAAAAACGAATAACGTCCAACTGCTTTCGCTGGAGGACAAGGACATTTTAACACGTAATGACGTGATGAAGGAAATTGAAGAAAATTATCTCATTCCTTCCGAAAAATTCGTTTTCATCATTCCTGAATACAATGGCAGTTTTCCCGGCATACTAAAACTACTACTCGACAACAGTGATATCAAAAAAGCCTGGTGGCATAAAAAAGCAATGATGACTGGCGTATCCGACGGTCGGGCGGGCAATCTGCGAGGTATGGAACACCTTACGAATATCCTGCATTACGTAAAAGTGCATGTATTGTATAACAAACTGCCGATTTCCCGGATCAACGAAGAAATGGATAAAGACGGCAATCTGCTGATTCCTGCCACCCGCCAGGTAATTGAGCAACAAATCGATGAATTTTTAAACTTTTAGAACTTATGTGGTTGCGCTTATTGTTGTTCATCGCCATTTTAGGATTGGTGGAATATTACAGTTTTATCGTAATTCGCTCAGCGGTCCGGAATCTGCCTTCCATTTGGCGGATCGGCGTAATTTCAGTGTATGTATTGATTACTGTCCTGGCCTGGAGCGCTATCATATTTTTCCGCCAGATCAATTGGGCTCATCTGCCGCATTTGCTGCGCAACCTCTCTATTGCTGTGATTCTGGGCATGACAGTCGGCAAAGTCCTGATGACGCTGGTGATGCTGGTTGACGAAATACGCAGGATTGCACTTTGGATTTTTCAGTCGTTCCAATCACCGACTACCGTTCCGATGCCTGACCCGAAAGGCATCAGCCGTTCAACGTTTCTTACAAGATTTGCACTGTTACTCGGTGGCTTTGCTTTGGGTGGCTTCGTTTATGGCGTAAAAAACCGATACAATTATCATGTGCGTCGCGTTCGTCTTTCTTTTAAATCGCTGCCAGAGGCCTTTAAAGGAATGAAAGTGGTTCAGATCTCCGATATTCATACCGGTAGTTTCGACAGTCATCATGCGGTAGAACGCGGCGTTCAGAAAATCATTGACGAAAAACCGGACCTGGTGCTTTTTACCGGCGATCTGGTCAATAATAAAAGTGAAGAAGCTGAAAGCTACAAAGAGATATTTGCTCGTATCAAAGCGCCGCTGGGCGTATACTCCAGCCTTGGCAACCACGATTATGGCGATTATGTAGAATGGGATTCACCTGCTGCTAAAAAAGCGAATCTGGACCGCCTGAAACAAATCCATGCAGAAATGGGCTGGCGTTTGCTCCTCAATGAACATGTGGAACTGGAGAAAAACGGCGAGAAAATTGCTATTGTAGGTATCGAAAACTGGGGCGCTAAAGGTCATTTCTCCCGTTACGGCGATATGAAAAAAGCCTACGAAGGTTTGCCGGAAAAAAATATTCCATTTAAAATGTTGCTCTCGCACGACCCTTCCCATTGGGATGCACAAGTAACACCGGAGTATAAAGACATTCAACTCACACTTGCCGGACACACGCACGGCATGCAGTTTGGCGTAGAAATTCCTGGTCTGAAATGGAGCCCGATTCAATATATGTATCAGAAATGGGCGGGACTTTATCAGGAAGGAGAACAATACTTATATGTAAACCGGGGATTCGGGTTCCTGGGATATCCTGGTCGACTGGGTATCCTTCCGGAAATTACTGTTTTTGAATTCGTGTAGGCTTCGCCGTTAATAAGTTAAAACGGCAAAGAGATTGATACGTCGTTATGCAATAGGCCTGATGGACACTTGCAGCGGACAACTCACCACTCGCAAAAAAAGAAAAAGGCGAAAACAGATCGATATCCGTTTTCGCCTTATTTTTTTCAGTGACCGATTTTTTTGAGTAGCATGGCTACTGCTTCTGGTCTCGGCTGTAACAGTTCTTCTGAAGCCTGTTGCCAGAAATCCTTCATGTTTTTCATTTCGCCGCCCAGCAATTCATTTTCACTTTTCTGTGTGCTAGCCGCCAGCGTCGTTTTGTGGTTTGAAGGAGAAAATGTACGGAGTAAAGTTTTGCTCATTAAGATAGATTTTCAGCTTAAACGGCAAATAATAAAAGATTATTGTTACGCATTTAATTTTTTCTCAAAAACTAGAGCCTTTAACATTCCTTTAAATAAGGCACGATTTTACTACCCTATTAAAGAAGTAAATTACTGGCACTACCTAAAAAGTTCCTATGCAAACAATTGGAATCACCGGCGGCACCGGCTTCGTCGGTCACCATTTAGCAACGCAGCTTCAATCTGAAGGATATAAAGTGATCATTTTCACCCGTTCGGCCAAACAAACCGGCGACGAACAACTCAGTTATGCGCACTGGGATCCAGACAATAAAAAATGCGATATAGCAGCTTTGGGAAAAGCAGATGCAATGGTGCACCTAGCGGGCGCGAGCATTGCCGGTAAACGCTGGACGCCGGAACGCAAAAAAGAAATCATTGACAGCCGGGTAGCTTCTACCCGCTTTTTGGTACAAATGCTTCAGATTCACGCGCCGAATTGCAAAACCCTACTCTGCGCCTCGGCCACCGGCTTTTATGGTCCCGACAGACCTGGATTAACGCCATTTACAGAAGAAGCACCCGCCTACCCTGATTTTCTGGGAGAGGTCTGCAGAGAATGGGAGGAAGCATCGGAAGAAGCGGCTCATTTTTTGCGCAGAGTAATTGTACGGTTTGGTATTGTACTCGGCAAAGAATCCGGAGCCTTTCTGGAATTTGAAAAACCGACGCGCATGGGCGTGCTACCGATTTTGGGTAGTGGCCAGCAAATGGTGTGCTGGATTCATGTGGAAGATCTTGCCCGCATGATCACTTTCCTACTTCAGCATGACACACTTTATGGCATTTATAACGGCGTGGCTCCTGTTCCGGTTTCCAACAAAAGACTGATGAAAGATATAGGACAAGAAAAAGGTGGCATCAAAATTCCGGTGCCTGTGCCTTCGTTCGTTCTGAAAATGATGCTTGGAGAGATGAGCGTGGAGGTTTTAAAGAGCACAACGGTAAGTGCTGAAAAAATCCTGAGAGCAGGCTTTTCATTTAAGTATCCGAATATTGAAAAAGCGGTGCACGATTTACTCAAGAAGCGCTGAAGTTAATAATGATGATTTGGGTGAAAGTAAAAGTTGAATACGAACATGCATTTACATCACCCGACAAAGCCAGGAATGCCAATCAAATATTTTTCATGTGCCGCCAACTTCAGGACGCGACACTGGCTACCCCATCTTGCACTGTTTCTTTGACAGGCGCATCCGCTCTGAAAGCTTCTGCAATTGCGTAGGTATCCATGTACACCTGTACGTTGACGATTTTTTCATCAGCCAGTGTAAATGCCATAACCCATTCAGTGGAATATATTTTTTGCGTAGCCAGCACTTTTGCGCTATCGTGGCCCTGAACAAGCACCATGTTGTCTTTATTAAAGAAGCATGTCGGTGTTAAAGGCGCTAGTATTTGGAGCAGGGCCTGTTCCATGCCAAACATTTTTTGTACTTCCTGTATACCGGAGTGTATGCCGCCAAATGGAACGCCGGGGGCGCCGGGTTCTGTCCATACAATATTATTGCTCATAGCAGCGAAAACACCTGCGGCGTTACCGTGTGCGTAATCATAAAATAATTGCTTTACGATTGCTTCGTTTTTATTCTGGTCCATGCCATTGTCTTTAGATGATGTGGTAATATTTGTGTTGACTTGCTGTAGTTTTTCCTCCATAGGAGTCTCTTTTAACGGCACATGATTTTTGTTTCTCCTGTAGTTGGCCAGCGCTGTATACACCAGTTTTCTTGCGCGGTTCAGGCCACCCAACGGTCTGTGTTCCGGCAGTGAATGCCAGGGCGAAAATGACATGTCTTCGCCAAGTTTGTTCATTTCTGCGGTATCAAATTCCTGCCTTTTTATAGTAATGGTCGCCAGCTTCACAAAAGGAGATTTCCATTTTACCGTAGCGTCTTCAATCGGCATTTTATAAGGGTCTTCCTGGAACTGAACATAAAAGCCAAAGCTTACTTCGCGCTCCAGCAATACGTTTACCATATTCTGTCTGATCAAATCGTTCCCCGTTGTAATGCCAGCAGGAATGGGAACATCATTTTCTGGTTTTACATGATATTTGACTGCTTTATCCTGTGCGCCAAACTGATACGGCGTAGTGCTCCAGTATGGAATATCAAGAGCCTGTACGCATTTTGATTCAGCACGCAACAGTCCCGCAATCACGCGTGCATTCGACCAGAAATTTTTGAAAAACGAACGTGCCTTAGCGAGCCCCAATGGCAGTGTTAAGAGTATCACACTTTTGCTGAACTCTTTTACTGTTTTCGCAATAAAAACTTCGTGCGACATCAGTATGAAATCCTGTGTCTGTGCAGCATGATCGCCGGCGAGTAATTTCTCTCCGGGCACTTCGATAATTTTTATAGCGAAGCCGCGAATGTCAGGTTTCTCATCATTCCTGATGCGCGTATTAGAATTTGAAAACCGGATAAATGCACGGTAAGTGTGTGGTTCCTTAAACAGTCCTACCCGAAGATGTTCCGGCAGCTCCGGTACTTTAAATTCCGCCTCTACGCAGCCATGCATTTTTGGATGTGCCTGACGCAGCGTACCTCCTTCCGGATATGATCTGGCCAGCTGAGCAATCATGTAGTTGATCGTATTCAGCACATCACCTGTTTCTTCTGCTGTAGGATATTCGTTCCCCAGTTTCAGCATTTTGCCTTCGAATTTAGGAGCCATAACAATGGACAATACATCTATTGCTAATATAATAAATATATTTAATAGTATAATTTGCAAAATGCCGATGGAGCATTAATTCCAATTATATCCCAGAAGTGTACCGTATAAAGACGTTTGGAGTAACCGGGTTTTGCTCGGATTTTTACAAGGTTGGATGAAATGTTGTAAATTTTGTTTGCAAACTAACTTGTTTGAATCGTGAATATAAAAATCGCTACAGCGCTATCTACCCTGCTTTTTTGTTCGTTCACCTATGGGAAAACAAAAAGCCACGATACAAACATTCGCATCAAATCTATGGGTTCCGGTTCCGGTTACGATACGATTCAATTCAGACATCGCATTCAAGATGGAACGTCATTGGTGATTTGTTCAAAAGACACTTTTTGCCTGACGAATAGTCAATATGGAATTATCGACACAAGATTGCTGCAGGAAAAATTTCTGTATGTAAGCTTTGGCTTGCCGGGAGGTAATGGCGCACAAAATAATTCGCAGGCGATATTCTGTGTTAGCGATCATCACCTTCATTTAGTCTGTCCTATTTTTAATTCGTCCGTTTTTCATTCGGAAACCAATGAACTGATAGAGCGGCATATTATCCAGCCATCGGTTTGGGAGCAAGGCAATCAATTTCATCTAAAGCTTCATTTTGTTGATAAATGCACGCCGGATACGGATAATAGCCTATGTGAGAGAAAAGATATGGAACTGATTTTCGATCGCAAGCAAAATATTTTTTTCCAGCGTAAGGTATACCTTGACAACACGTATCACGTGAGCATAGCGGGTGCGGATGGTGATTATACAAAGGCATTTAAAGGATATTTTCCTTCCATGGCCAACGGAAAAACGGCCTATTATTTTGCAGCTGGTAATTGGTATGAGCTATATAAGGAAAAGCATTTGTTGTTGAGAGGAAAGGCTTCTGCTGAAAAACAAAATTGACTGCTGAATGGCTATTTAGTGTTGTGCTAAATTACCTTCCGGCGCAGCGAAAATTCTAATCGCAGCGATTATTGTTTTTAGGTACTTCTTTGAAGAAGCCCATCAGTATCTCTTTGCATTTATTCCATGACAGGGTATCAATAAAATAATGGAAGTCTTCGTCCTGTTTGATTTTGCGAATGAAGCCCGAATTTTCCAGCTCCTTGAGATGAACACCAAGAGCTTCTGGTTCCAGTTCCAGATCGTCAAGTATATAATCAAAGCTTGCATCATGGACGGCTGACAAGTATTGCAAGATGGCAATCCGTGCCGGATGTGCGATCACTCGCGCGATGCCGGCGAGATCGTTTTGGTATTTTGTAAACGAATGCGTGCTGTCCATATGCAGATTCTGGCGTAGAAAATACGCTGATACTAATTTCATGAAATTGAGGAAAGCAGAATGGTAGATTTGAAAAAACAATGGTATTCTTTATTGCTCGGAATGCAAAATGGCCACAGAATAGCAAAGTACATAGCCTGGAAGAAATCCTCCCAACACAACCTAGGCGGCATTTAAACTCCGGAAACGCAATGTTGTGACCAGTCCGGCTATCGCAATTAAGATCGTTCGCCAGTCTGTAATGGCGAATTACCCCATTTCTATACAAATAGCCACGATCAGGCCTGCTGAAATAATATTCACCTCTGCAACCAGAAAAAATGCTTGTATTCCTTACAATTTGCGAAAAGCGGACGGTGTTTGCGTTGTGTACCGCTTAAAATATTTGACAAAATGGGAGCCATCACTAAAATCAAGTGAATTGGCAATTTCCGCTACTGAATTATTTGTGTATAATAAAAGGCGTTTGGCTTCAGCGATTATGTATTCGGCGAGCAGCTCACTGGCAGCCTGATTGGTTGCTTTTCGGCAGATTGCATTCAGGTTTTGCGGCGATGTATGTAGCAGTGTAGCATAATGTGCAACATTATTTTTAATGCCTGTTTTCTGACTGAGTAATTCGCGGAAGGTGGTAACGAGATCTACACTTTTATTTACTTTCTGATATACAGGTAAGGACACTTCCGATACTTTGGCAAATAATGCTTTTAATAATCCTTCCTGAATATGGAAGTTTGTTTCGGAAGCAAGTAATTGAAATACCTGTTCTATAAAAACAGAATCCTGCACTTGCATGCAGGCGTGGGCACTTAATTTTATCAGCAAGGCTTTTAGTTCGCTGTCGAGACTCTGATCTAAAAATCCTTTTTTCAGAATGATTACAAAACCGTCTGGCTCACTGCTTAAATCCCAGTGATGGACTTGTTCTTTCCGTACGAGGAATATAACCGGAGGTTGAATGTTGTAAGTCGAATGATCGATCGTATGAGTACCCGTTCCTTTAGACAAATAGATCAGCTCAAAATAACTGTTGTGCTTATGCGGTTCAGTCTTTCTGATTTCTTTTCGAAAGGGGCTCACTTTCAAAAGAGAAGACGATTCTATTTTATTTTTTACCTGGATGAAGTCAGACATGGTACGGCACAAGTTTAAACAGTCCGTATGGAAGATATAAAATAAGCAAGAAAAAATTATATTAATTTGCTCAATGCCTCAGTAATGGCAGAATATCAATAATGAAAGCGGTAGAGAAACATACGGTTTATACGGTCGGGCATTCGACCAATAGTCTCGAATATTTTATTGAAATGCTGCGATCATTTAACATTAAAATGCTGGTAGACATCAGACGTTTTCCCGGCTCAAGAAAATACCCTGATTTCAACAAAGAGACCCTGGCAGAAGCGTTAAAAAAAAACGACATTGATTACATTCATATGGAAGATCTGGGTGGCAGAAGACCTGCAAAAAAAGATTCGATAAATAACCTTTGGCGCAACAGATCATTTATGGGTTATGCCGACTATATGGAAACAGATGCATTCAAAAAAGCGATAGCAGAACTTCAAAGAATCGCTGCACAGCAACCAACTGTTTACATGTGCGCAGAGGCATTGTGGTGGAGATGCCATCGTTCCATGGTTTCTGATTATCTGAAAGCAAAAGGCTGGCTGGTATTACACATCTCTGCACCTGGCAAAGCCGAAGAGCATCGCTACACATCGCCTGCCCGCGTTGTCGGGGATCAGGTTTTTTATTCCGCGGAGTGATTCGATACTTGCATTTCATAACAGGCGATTTATATTCCCTTCATTATTCTATCTCCCGAAAAACCTTTTAATTAGTGATCACAGGTAATGAGCAGTCAAGAAATGGACCTGCGGTTTCATCCAGCTGCAAAATTGTTTTTCAATTTCCATTATCTTCGCAGCTGAAAATGGAGGTTGAACAGCCTATTCACCTAAAATAGAAAGTTCTATAATTACCAACCCACAATATCCCCAAACCAAACGTAAACCACTTTAAACAGCATATGATAAAAAGTATCCTATCGATTATTGCAGTTTTCTTTTCTGTAGCTGCATTTTCTCAAACTCATCCCGCGTGTGCCAGTGATCTAATTCATAAATATCAGATGGAACATGATTCGGTGTATGCTACCGCTTTTAAACGCCAGTTGCAGCAATGGGCTGCGTATAACAAGCCTAAGGGGCCCAAAATGGCACAGGGATTGCTGGTGAGCAGTCCTACAGGAATGGTCTATGAGATTCCGATTGTGTTTCACATTATTCATACAGGACAAAATATTGGCACACCACAAAACCCAAGTGATGCCACTATCCAGACATTAGTGAATTATCTGAATTCCGTTTATGCAGCTACCTGGGCATCCAATCCGGATACCAACAACGGTGGCGTGAATGTTCCGCTCCGTTTTAAGCTGGCTCAGAGAACTCCTTCTTGCCAGGCGACAAATGGCATTAACCGCGTAAATGGGAGCAGTTTGCCCGGTTATGCAGCATATGGAATTAAAATGGCCGGCGCAACATTAGGTGCTGATGATTCACTGGTGAAAGCATTAAGCATATGGCCCTCTTCAAAGTATGTGAACATATGGATTGTCACCAATATTCAGGGCGCTGCCGCTAATGGTGGTGCTGTCGCTGGCTATGCCACTTATCCCGGCACTCCGGCATACCGGGATGGCGTTGTGTTGCGTTACGACCAGACAGATTGGTCCATTGCGCATGAAGTGGGACACGTTTTTGGCCTTGCACATACATTTGAAGGATCGAGCAGTCCGACGACTTGTCCAACCAATAATAATTGCGTAACCGACGGGGATTACGTCTGCGATACGGACCCACATCCGCTAGTGTCAGGCTGCCCTACCGGTATCAATCCATGTACCAATAGCAGCTACGTTCCGGTTAACTACAATATCATGAATTATTCAAGTTGCCCGAACCGTTTTACTGTTGGACAAAGATCAAGAATGATATTTCAGATGCTGAATAACCGAGGATCGTTGAATACGTCTCTGGGTGCCTATGCTCCAGGAATCTTTCCGACCAATCTGCCCTCTCCGGTTTTAGCTTGTGTGCCCAGCGCTATTTCGGCCCCTGGCAATATATACGGCATAGGTCCACAAAATGTCACACTCGCAGATATGAGCTATGCAAGCGGCGGCTATAGCCAGGATGGGAATTTCTATATGGACAATACCGCCAATTCATGTTTGACTGGACAGTCCATAGCCCATTTACAAGCCGGCATGCAGTATACGTTAACTGTTTCTACAGGTCTTTGGAATGATGAAAATGGTGCAGCCTGGATTGACTGGAATAATGATGGCGTATTTCAAACCTCAGAACAAGTAATGGATTATTCCTCGACATCAGGTGATCAAACGGCTACAGTTATTGTTCCTACTACAGGTGTCCCACTTTGTACACCTTTGCGCATGCGCGTGTTTTCCGACTTTTTTGGAAGCGCCACGCCAACACCGTGTGGAAACCCGGCTTACGGTCAGGTGGAAGACTTTACAGTATATGTGTCCGGCACACCGTCTGTTAGTATTGCTTCAAATGCAGTGTCCTTCTGCGCCGGACAAGTAGCGAGCTTTGCAGCTACCTCGGTAAATGGCGGCTCTGGCGCTACTTATCAATGGCAAAAGAATGGTGTTAATATGGGAGCTAATACCGATACACTCAGTTTCGCTCCTGCCAATGGCGATACAGTTACCTGTGTACTTACGAGCAGTCTCTCTTGTGTAACTCCGGCAACGGTGACAAGCAACACGATTACCTTAGCGGTTCACCCTATAGTGACACCCGCGATCGTTATAACTGCTAATCCGGGGACTAATCTGGCTACCGGACAAAATGTGACTTTTACGGCAACGGTAACCAATGGCGGCAATGCGCCCGTTTACGAATGGCGTAATAATGGTACAGCCATCCCGGGTGGAACAACGATAAGCTATACCGCGACTGCAGGTGTAGATTTACAAAACAATGACCAGATAAGCGTTTGGGTTCATAATACCGATTCATGCGGACTGTCTTCTACCAGCAACGTGCTCAACATTCAGGTGCTCTCTAATACGAGCGTTGCCCATGTTGACGGAAACGAAGATGCTGTAAGCATATTTCCGAATCCGAATGATGGAAGTTTCAGAATCAAAGGCAAGATAGAAGATAAAAACAGTCGATCATTGAGCCTAATGCTTTTTAATGCCATTGGTCAATGTGTATACAAAGAGCAAACAAGCGTGGCTAACGGTAATCTGGATCAAATGATCCATTTACCAGTAACTATTAGTACGGGTCTGTACCAGTTAAAAATCGTCAGCGATCACAGTGCGTGCAGTTTAAAATTAGCAGTGTACAAATAGTTTTTGCTCTGGCGACAGAATATACAAGAAAGACCGGGCAGTGATGTCCGGTCTTTTTTGTGTTTTTAAATGCTCACAGCTGTTGTCACTTTCTTGCACAAACTCATTGCAGATATGTCTGTCGAGGAATCAATCTATTTCATAAATATCATAACTTCTGGCTAGTGCTTTGAAACGCACTTCATCGTTACTCCAGGGTTCACTATTTTTCCAGGATTGATCGTCCTTTAATTTTTTAATAATGACCGGTTTAATTTCCGCGTCACGGAACCGAAGTAATTCATCCAAAATCCGGTAATATTCGTCTGTCCCGGATTTGCTGTAATCCGTCTCTTGCAAGCGTTCAATCAGCGCTTTTTTTAAATTTTCGGAATTGGCAGCACGATACCAATCGCACAGATAAAAGACAGCCTCGATGCTATTTTGCAGAAACGCGAGATTTTCGATTTGATCATTATAGCACGGAGGATAAACTCTGTTTTGAAAAGCCCGCTCTTTCAGCAGCCATCCAGCTTCTGAGGTGTATATTATGGTGCTGTCAAGTTGCGACAAAAGTCTGTCATCAGCTTTTGCTTTTTCATCCACTTTATTCCAATATCGATAGTAGAGCTCGGTTGAAATCGATTTTGTAGATTTTATGCAGCCGCGAAGTGTTTGAACTACTTTATCATTTTTAAGAAAATGGGCGAAGACGGCCGGCAAATCTGGATAAGACTCATCTGCCAAAGCCCAGCTTGCATAACACGCAACAACACTGTTTGTATCATAAGTCAGGCTCACTAATTCCTTGGTTGAAGCCAGCTTCTGTAATTGCAAGTAATTTCTATAGTTGTCGCTCTCTGCACCCCCATCTCCGATATATTTTGATTGTACTTCATCAATAATTGCGATGTTTTGCACTATTGCTCTGAGATGCTGCGGTATTTTAAAGTTGACAGTTGCGGTATCTGGCGCTGCAAGACTTTCTTTCGGCTGTTCTTTTCTAACACTTTGTCCGAATGAAACAAATGACGTGACGATAAGGATGTATGAAAAAAGGGATTTCATTTTCTGATTCAGTAAAAAAAATTATTCGCCGGAAAGTAAAAATATATTTGAGCAATGCTATCATTCCGATGTCATTTAATGACAAAAAAGGCCGGACATTCTGCCCAGCCTTTCAAAATATTATCAAAGCAACACCTTATGCTTCCATAGCCTTCGCCACTTTTCTATACACAAACTCATGGTAGATATGTCTGCGGCAGAAACGTGCAGGAATATCAGAGTTGCGCAGTTTAGCATACAGATTTTCCGGCACACCAAAATATTCATAACTGCTGCCATCTACAAAATTCAGTTGTAAAATCCGTTTCTCATAAGAGAAGTGGAGGATCTGCGAATTCGTCACCGTTGCAGTATATTCTGGCAATGCAGCTTCGATAGTTTCCGGCGCAATGCTCACCAGGAAATGATACGCTTCAATCACCTGCTTGCTTTTTTCTTCAGCAACCAATTTACCATCTTCATCATTTATGAACCTGTCAGGATGGAACTCTTTCATCATGTTCCGGTATACTGATTTCAGTTCTTTAAGATCAGCAGTTTTATCAACGCCTAAAAGCTTTCTATGTGCAATAATTCTTTTCATACAATGTTTGTTGTGTTTGCGTAGTGGGGTTATTTATCCAGTGCAAAAAAGCAACGCGGAAGTCAGGATAGGAACAATAAAAAAAGGAATCACTTTCCCTTCGAGATTCCTCAATCGCGCGCAAAGGTAAGGACTTTATCTAATATTTTGACACACGACTGTCAAAATATTGATTGATTTTACTCAATCCACGTTAATTGGACTGAAACCAGCGTCCATCGCATATACATACAGCCCACACAGAGTACGATGTATACGCTTATTATTTAGACCATCTCGGCATCGATTATAAAACACCAGCAGGCAATGCCGATTATGATAAAATCTATGAATTGTTGAAATTTAACGTCGTGGTCGCTTTCGTGGGCGGCGGAGGCAGTAGCCATGACAACGGGACTTATGCTGTTGTAAAACTGCTGAAGCTGACATTTCATACTACACTAGGTTTTCCGAAAACTTATTGCAACATAAACATGATGAACCTGTTTCCTTTCATTTTGGAGGTATGCACTAGTTATGAAAACGGGCTCAATCAATAAAAGAGAACAATTCATATTCCTTGATAACTCGAAGGACCGACGATGTGAAAAAGAAATTGATTAACCGTGCTAAAAAGGTATCCGGAAGTCGACGGTATCATTTTGTAATTTCGTTGACGGAAGCCAGTCGGCAAATAAAAAAGGAGCCACTTTCGTAACTCCTTTGTAAATCTCTGGTGCCCAGAACAGGAATCGAACCTGCACTACCTTGCGATAACCAGATTTTGAGTCGCGAAATGATAATTACATGATTAATAGCGACTAATAAATACACGTCGTTAATTAAGCGAAAGTCTAATTTGGATCACCTATTGCAGACTTCGACAAGAAAAACACATCTGTTTTTTGCGCAAAAAGAATCGCAAAAATTTAGTGTAAGTTTTAATGCAAGGAAAAAGTGGCTATGAGACAAGTCCGTAAAGATGAGAGCCTTATCCCAGGTCCAAATAGTTCCAGCTCTAAAATTTTGTATCGTCAAAGGACAATCATTATTAATGGCGATTAACGAACAAATAATGCTAAATAAAAAGCCGCCGCAAACAGTAGCTGCTCTTTTTAGTATAAAAAACTATATAAGTATTTCATTACGGTAAAGGTGGTTTAGAAATTTTAATAAGTTGAGTGGGTACATCTTGTCCAGCGAGACCATCGTTGCCTTCTCGACCTGGTCCTCCATGAGGTCCACTATTGTTGCCCGCTTCTCGGCCAGACCCTGGCCCGCCCTTTTTTCCTGCAGAACCCCCACTTGCATTTACGCTTAAGTACTGCAGAATTGCATCGAGATCTAAGGTCGAGTCTGCAGCCCAAACTTCAACTAACACATTACCTCCTCTGCCGCCATTGCTACCTGACCCTGCGTCACCTCCGGCCCCTCCGGCCCCATTCGAACCAAACATTCCACTTTTATTTCCTCCAATTTGTCCCATGCCTCCGTTTCCTCCTTTTCCTCCATTACCTCCATTCGCGTGGATGTTTAGTCTAATTAACTTAGTCAAACCAATTTGAATTTTTACGTTTTGTACGGCAGGTCCCCCTGGCGTTCCAGAGGTTCCGGCGACACCCTTTAAGCCCGGCTGACCTCCATCAGCCTGCCACCAACCGGTACTATCCCAACTGTCCTTTGGTTTAATACCATCTTGTCCATTGTCACCGTCTGCCACAATCTCTGTATCGGCGTCGAAAGAACCTTTTCCGATTATTATGTTACAGCTTGTAAAGTGCGACGGAATCAAAAGCTTTGACCTTGGTCCCATCTCCAAAGAGGGAAAAAAAACGGATGTTCCAGGAACCACTAAAGTTTGGTCTGCTGAAATTTGTGTGGTTGGATATTTTATGAAGTCTTCAAGAATATCGATTGGATTGTTCGTTTGTTGCGGATTCATATTGCATGTTTTTGATGTATAATATTATTGTTTTAAATTATTTCACTATATGTTGTAGGTGATAACAATGCTTAGGTAGGCTGACTTTCAGTTTGTTTTTTAGACTCTAAAGGTGGAGTTGCGCCATAGATTGATTTAACTAATATGCCAAGATATACGCCAAAAATTAATTCACCTAAACCCAAAAAAAAAGTAAAATCATCATTATCCATTGGGCTGACAGCTTGATAATATAGAATGTAACCCATAATACATATAAACACAAGAGGTATAAAAATCGCGATAAAAGCGAATACAATATTTACGAGGTCTTCTGATACTCTTGTTTTCGATTTATTGACTACATAATAATTAATAATAACCGTCGTATACGCCGCAAACAGCGGGACAATAATTGGGAGGCATATTTTTATTGCTGGAGTATCATACCATCCGATAAAACGTAGTGCCAATATCTCTATAATAATTGAAAAATGACCGGTAATAAATAAGATGCTAAGTATGTTTATTAATTTATTTTCTTTCATGATTTATATATTTATAAATTTCTTTAGATAGTTGATTGAAATAGTCGTCTAATAATTGCCTTTGACCGTTTTCAATTAGAACCCCGCCATTTCGTACTGTTTCCGGTTTAGGGCCTGATCCGTCGGGTTTAGCAGTTTTATATCTTGCCTCACAGTGCAGTGTCAAGTGACCGGATTCTCTACTGTATACTTCATATATTATGTATAGATGTATGTATTCCCAATTTTTATTATCCTTTGTAATTTCGCCCGGCGCTAAAGCAAACGTAAAACCGGTATGACCATCTGACAGAAACCTTGAGCCATAAATCGGCTTATATTTTTTAAGCATGAATTGTTCTATTTGATTTTTTACAGTTGATTCTATTTGGCGCCGTTCCTTTCCAGATAAATCATCATTAAAAAGCGGATTTCCAAAATCAAATTCGTATGTCACCATCGCTCTGGGTTGATATATATTCATGTAATGTTTCATGCTCCATGAGCCGTCCTTGACTCCATTTATGTCAAACACACGATTTTTTATCTCACATACCCGCATTTCATTATCAAAATAGAGCACAAAGTTTCTAACAATATCTAATTTCGACTCTGACGGTAACGCTGCGTTCGATTCTTTTTTGGGATTAGTACTACAAAATATGTAGATACTATCTATTGGGATTTGAGATAAGTAGCTCAGCTTGCACAAAAAATGAATCATAAAATCATTTTTCTCGAAGGTATTTGAGTCTAAAGTGGCCGCCATTAAAAAATCAATAGGCATAAGTGTACCACTGAATTCTCTTGTTCCCGATACATACAATTTTAACAGCGTATTTGAAACAACTGCAGAGTCTACTTTAACTAATTTGCCAACTTGTAATACGGCATGTCCATGACTAACCGAATCAAATTTGCCGTCTGGGGGAGTTCTTTCGTAAAACAAGGGTGTATATTGTTTTAAATCTATGTTTCCACCGATTGCAAGATCCAGTGAGTTTATATTAACCGCAGTAGCTAATAAGAGTTCATTAATTTCATCTGCTAATTGGACATTCTTGGTTTGCGCCTTGACTTGCTTGCCAAATGCGAGTATACATATACTACATGTTACGAAAGTTGTAAATAAAGCAGCTTTCATCATCGAGAATGGTTAACAATATCCATAAAACATTATGCATAATTCAAATTCAAGCGTACAACTCAAAACGTCCCTTAAGGGAGTAAGTTTCATCAAAACAAACATGTTGAAATTTTCTTTGAAATTTAGTGTGATGTTTTATTGTGAAATTATAAAATATAATAATTATACATATGCGTTAATTGACGGTGGAGATGGGGGTAGTTTTCACGTAGTTACTCTGGGCAATTCTTGCTAATTGATTGTTGTTATTTTTTAGCGGTCCGACCTTGTACATTATAGAAATTATTTCGAGCAACTCTGGTGATTTGATTAATAAATTTACTTTTAATGAACTGTAACTCTTGCTACATGGACCGCTCAATAAACCTTCAAATTGAAACGGCGTAACTTCAGGTTTCAATCTCATTTTTGAATAAGAAATGGTTCCATAAATTCGTTGGAAGTCAATACTGCAAATGGATATTTGTTTGGAAATCCATTTTTGCGCAACGATGCAGTCTGTTGTTGATCTTGAATTTCAAATGCAAGGCCTCTCAAAGTCGATGTTTAAACGTCTTCTCCTCAACATAGAAGATCGATATGATATTTTATTTGCGATGGTGTCAAAATTGAACCCCAAATTCAAAGCGCACTTAAGTGTGGGTTGGAAAACTCTGAGAGAAACTGACGAACTTTTTTTGCTGAGTTATTCAATAGTCCATTAACAACCTACCAATTATTTCAAACATAAAAAATCAACCATCATGAGAAACGAATTGTTGTCTCTGTACAAAGAGAAGCAAAAGAACTTTAAATCTATCATTAACAGTTTTCCCGAGGACGATTTGGCGGGACCATTTTTGATGTCTCCTGGCGAAGTCTATCGCGGTCAGCCGAATCGATTGTTGATTGTCGGACAGGAGACCAATGGTTGGACATCTTACGTGGATGATCTGGAAAAACAGATGGGGACCTATGAGGGCTTTAACGTCGGAATTGAATATTATGCATCTCCATTCTGGAACATTACAAGGAAAGTTGAAAAGGCACTCGGGAATGAACCGTATTCATGTGCCTGGACGAACCTTAGTAAGTTCGATTTGGATGCAGGACGACGTTATGGGAACATGAAGCTGCCATTTCTAAAATCGACGGAATTCTGCTCAATGAAATAGAAATAATAAAGCCAGATTTCTGCCTATTCTTTACCGGTCCATCTTTTGATAACAGGTTAAAAGCGATTTTTGAAGGTCTGGAATTTATCGACATTCCCAATTGGACTTCAAGGCAATTTTGCAATTTGAAACATCCGAATCTTCCAGCAAACAGTTTCCGAGCGTATCATCCAAAATCACTTAGAATAAGGCATCTCGAAAACGCCTTTATCGATTACATCGCGAAACAAAATGCATCAAAATTGCAGTAACATAGCGGGGATGATACGCCAAAACAAAAACAAGATTAAAACATGCCTTGTCAACATAGATTTCACCACATATTGATCCCTCAACAGGAGAATTTAGAGTTTTTATTTATTGGGACTTTTAATCCCGTTTGGGATGCTGCCAACGGGAAGAATGCAGACTATTTTTATGGACGAGCGTCAAGCCTGTTTTGGTGCATACTTCCACATGCATTCAATGAGAACTGCCTAATCGACCAAGGTCCGGAACAATGGGAGGCATTCTGTACTAATCACAATATTGGTTTAACAGATATTATCTCCTCGGTTTTGAATGGGAACGAGAATGATGAGGAGCACAACGATCTATTGTGTCGTGGGTTTCAAGACAAAAATCTTGATAAAAAGATTGATAGGCAATATGTCTTTAATCTTGATTTTACAACACATCAAATAATACGACTCATAAGTCAAAACCGTAGAACCTTAAAGGCTGTATTTTTTACTCGGTCCACACCCGGGGAGATACCAAGGATATGGTCGCAATGGCAATTAATTTTATTGCATTGCCAAAATTTAGGAATTTATGCAAACGGATTACCGACACCGTCAACACGGGGTGGTACCATAAGAGATAAAATTGCCCTGTGGCGACAAGAAGTTGGGAATAGCCTGTAACAAGGTGTTGGAATAACGAATGCCGTTGGGGGACGTTAATGATTCTACTTAAGATTTTTTATGAACAATTTTACATGTACGTCTGGGAGGTGCATTGATATCAGACTTGCAACGTTGGGAGATTTAGATGCCATTAGTCTATTGAACAAAAAATGGATTGTAAACTCATTTGACATTCCCAACAAAGAAGATGGCTTTTTGCTGTGCGACGAATACAACTCAGAGGACCTCTCTAATATCATTTTAGCTCAGGATACCGCTGTAGCGTGTTCTGATGGTGCAGTAGTCGCCTACTATATCAACGACAATTGTTCCTCTCTGTTGGATCAATATAATCTTGCGATCTCGAACCTCAAGGAAAAGAATTTAATTCCGGCTGATTCAAGAGTATCCATCAGAACACAGATTGTTGTTGATAGGGAATTTCAACGTTTAGGTATTCCCAAAGCAATGCTTGATTTTTTAGTGCCGTTTTTAAAAGAGAAATACAATTTTCTATTTTCGATCGGAGTAAATGAAAATCCGAAGCGAGCTGCACATCAAAAAGTCGGTTGGAAAATAGTTGACGAAGATGACCTTAATTATTACTGCCTATACGATTTGAGAACACAGTAGCAACCAAGGTGTTTTTCATTTTACCTGCGGCAATATTGCTGCAAGTAAAATGAAACTTCAATAAACTGACAAATGTTTGCATTCATCAGGTAAAATCAATTAGCCACGTACTTTTTATAAACGTCGTTTTTTGATAAATTGCCCCCGATGGTAAATGTATTGCAATTGTCCTTGTCCTGATGTCGAAGTATTGCTACGGGTCTTGTACTAATTCTGCCTGCCTGATAAAAGAATATTGAATAATTATTCATAGCGGCTAATCCCAAAAACAATATAGTTGTAGGGTATCAGTTTTGTCGGCTCATCAGCATGCACCAGCTGGCCGTTGGATGGATTGAAAACCCATTCGTCCCAATCCCAGGCAGTAACCAGTGTTTCGGGTATTTGAACGGCAATATAAGACCCTTCACGTAAACGGGCGCGTGTACTTATTTTTGAAAAGTCAAGGCCCATATAAAAACTTTGCACGGGCACGTTTCTATTTCTTTTTGCAATGGCTTCAGAGATGCCCAGTGCCATCTTGGAGAGGGGCGCGATAGCCGGCTGTAACTGTTTACTGAGTTCAAGCCCTGATTTGAACACATCTGAATCCAGGAAAGATAGAAACTTTTCATCCGACTCATTTTTTACGTTGACCGTAAAACAGCGAAATGCTATTCCTTCGGTTCCAACATTCAGGCCGACAAATACAGGATATCCGATGATTCCGGCCTGTTCTCCTTCCCTTGCGGTGTATGTATTGGTAAAATGGAGATGTTCGATTGTGCCAGGAAGTTGATTTTGTGCATAGAAATCGAACAGGACCAAGTGTTGGCCTGATCCGGGATAATCGGCTACCCGGAGCCTGTCCAATGTGACTTTTATTCTCGTATTTTTCAGGTTTTGATCAGCCTCGATATTCCCCGCGTGCCTGATAGAAATAAATTCAGACCCCGGTTCTGACGGAGGCAGGAAACCGAAACTATGCCCGGTATGAATCCATGCTTTCTGACCGAAAAGATTTAAAAAAAAATCTTTCCTGACGCCTTCCTCACCTTTTAACTGTTCACCCTGCTGATCAATATCTTCTCCAAGAGAAGAAAGCAGGTTCATCAGTTCTTCCTTTGGAAGCTTTCCCGCCACGGGTATTTGATCCAGTGTATATTCTGAGCTCATTGTACGTTTGATTTATATTGGCTAATAATTTTATTGGCGTAAGCGATGCTTTGGGCATGAGTGGATGCATCTCCGTTATTCACAATATATTCTGCATAAGCGACGGCCTTATCGTACTCTTTCAGTTTTATCATTGCATCAATCATTTCATGCCGAGTGGTTATGCCCGCATCGAAGAAGCCGTGTTTATTCGCGAATGAAAGCGCATGATTGAGGCTCTCCATTGCTTTAGCGGGATGACCTGCGCGGTTTAGGATGCTGCCACGTGTCTGGTAGGTCTGGAGCAGTTTCATGGCGGCATTCGCAGGCAGTTCGTCTATAGCGTCCGAACAATATGAATACGCTTCCTGTAAGTAAGCGGCGTACTGTTCATCGGTCAGCGAAAGATCATAGCTTTGATACAACCGGGCCTGAGACAGGGCAACGAGCGCTCCGCCTTTTTGCTCATTATTTTCAGCAGGACAGTTCTCAAATGCTATTTGAGCGTATTCATAAGCAGGATTTGCTTCTTTTACGCCAAGTTGCAGATAGCAACCTGAAAGATTGAGTGCATAAATGGTGGTGCTTGCTTTATCACCAAGTTTTTCAGCAATTTTCATTCCTGTATTAAAATGTTCAATGGCTTTTTTGACGTCGTGTTTTGCCAACAACGAAGCAAGTTCACCGACAGTGACCTGGTAGTTATTCAGTACAATTCTTTCCTGGCTGGTAAGCGTGCCCTCATCCTTATCTAAAAGGGCACCAGCTTTTTTCTGTTGAATTTCCATCTTTATCCCCAACAGTTTTTCACTCAAAGCCGCGTTGCCAAAATCCATTGTTATGCGGGTCTTCGCCTCCATAATAAAATGCCAGCACCCATCATCTTCATTAAGCGGGTAGCCGGTTTTTAAATCAAAATAAAAAGGCTCCATTTTGGTTACAAAGCGCAGAATATCGTATGCCCTGCCATTTCTTTCATAATATTCCACCAGCGCAAGAAAGATATCTCTCGCCGCCACAAATAACTTGTGTTCCAGTGCAAGATCAAGTGCGAACCAGAGGTTAAATCTATTTTGCTGTAAAAGCGCAAATCCCTGCAGGTTGCCTTCAAGGAACTGGTCATAGAGGTAACCGCCCATATCTGCAAAATCTCCGGCAAATGACCGCTCGAGATCGCTGCCGAATTTGGCGACCACTCTTTCTTCATACAGGCCCCTCAGGAAAAACGGCAACATTGGATGGGTTGCAAAAAGGCCTTTGGACAAGCTGGTCATTAAGCCGATGTCTGCAAATGCCTTGAATATTTCCAGGTCAGCATGTTCGTCGAACCCGGTCAGCATAGGAAAGTAAAATGACATTTTAGAGTCTGCCATTAAGCCAAGATCGGTGAGGCTCAACCACGTCTGGAAAGGTTGTGTGCATGAAATTTTGTCCAATTGAACGGAATTGAATTTTTGCAGCAACATTGTTTGAAATTGGCTTCGATCTTTTAACAGTTGCGAAAGCACCTGTTCGGCCATGTTTTCATATAAACCGCGTCTCAAACGTAGCGTTGTTGCTTCAAATTCCTGGTAGTTGACCAGTTTGTTTTTTACGACTAAATCCATGCAAACCTTTACAAGTAAGGGGTTTCCTTGCGGAAACTCTATCAGGGTTTTCCAAGCCGAAGGATTGACTTTAACATGCTCCCGGTTTAAAAGCATATTCCCATAAGCTGCAGCTTCTTCTATTGTTAAAAAATTGACGAAAGTTTTTTCATCGGTATCCCATGTTTTTTCGCCCCAGCCAGAGCTGACAATGATAAATTTTATGACTTCGCTTTGCAATTGTTGCAGGAACTGCTTTGTGCGCCAAATATCTTTTTCTGACCACGTGTAAGCACTCTTGAAGCAGTTACCCAATACAGCGTGGATATCATCTAATACAAGCAGGCTTTGCACAGACGACAATGTTAATAGAATTTTCCGGATTCGGTCTTTTTCGTAGGCCTGAGGGTCTGGGATTGTATGCAGCAATAATATGTTTTCTAACCTGCCTATAAAAGCATCGAAATCCTGCAAACCACAAAAACTGCAGTAAACAGTTTGTTCAACGCCGTGTGTAAACTTATACCACGATGCAAAAGCCTTTATAGCGGTTGTCTTGCCGCCGATTGCCCATCCTTCAACCAACACTGAATTGTGGTTATTAAAAATATTTTCAAGGTGCAAAAACAAGTGATCTATTCCAAAAATAGTGTCACCCGCGTAGGGCATTTCATCAAAACCGAATTCATTGCTTTGATCCAGGCTGTCTGCTGTCGGAAGAGAATTGCCCGCTTTAATAACAGGAGTATGCTCCTGTTCATAGGTGACGGGAACAATCCAGTCCTGGATAAGAAAAGTGTTCTTATGAAGTTGTTTGCGGGCGTCTGCTGCTGCGGACCTTAAGCTGAAGTTTTCTGAAAACGAGGAATAGAAATTAAACATGAAATCAGCAGCCGTATTTACAAAAACATTGTATCGCATAGCAAGGCAGCCGGTAACTCCTGCTTTAATCAGCTCTGTTGCAAAAGATGGGTAGCCGTAACTGGATGAACCTGAGACCGTCTTTCTGTTGATAACAACTGATTTGGCGGACTGGCATGCGTTCAATACAACAAAATAGACACCATTCCGGACCAACATTTCCCCAAGCGCTTTGCCTTGTATATATTCAACGTTGCCGGGGAAATTATTATTTTCAAACAGTATATACCCCCTGTATTTTTGTGGTGTTTCGCCGACCATTACTGCATTGATATCTTCGAAAATGCCGTGCCCATCAAAATGAAGCATGGTATAGGGTTGGTTACGCTCTACAGCAGCCGACAGTTTTTCTTCAAGTTTCTGAAAAGTTGGCGGACGTAATACTTCCAGTATGATATGTCTGGAGCCGGATGATCTTAAAGCGTCAGTCAGCATCCTGCCCACCGAATGAAAGGGCACGTCTTTGTATTGGGAGGGACGGGATATGACCAGGAGTACCCTGACTAAGCCTGCTTCGATGTTTGTCTGCGAAGTAGTGTTGCCCTGGACGATGTAAGAAATGGATTCTACCTTTAAGAAAATGGGGTCATTCAAGTCCGGCGACTTTATCAGTTCAAGTGGAAAAGGAAGCTCTTGCCGGGAATTGTTGACAACATCCACTTTTGTCTGTACTATGTTTTCAAGAAAGTTCCGGCAAAGTATAATGGACTCTTCATCATTATAAAACATGCTTATGAAAAATTGTTCACCAATCGCTTGAAGCCTGCCTTCAATTTGTTTTGCAATTTCAGGATTGGGTTCAAATGGCTGGTAGGTATAATCTTCCAGGTACCACCGGAGATGCTCTTGGTCTTTTTGCGTGAAATCATGGTTCGCCACAACTGAACAATCCAGTACTTTGTCCAGGAGCATATATTCCATTTTTATTTCAACTTCCTGTTCCTTTTGGCTTTGGATGAAAATTTTTAATATTGGTTGTTGCATGGAGATAGTGGCGATTAGCTATTAGTGTTTCATTTTGGCATGTTGCTTCTTAGCGCAGCATCAGCAATCAACGAACTATTCACTATATGTAAAGTAGTATATTTGTTAGATATGTTGAGTGTTTTAAAGTTATATTGCCTAAATAATAGCAGACTGGTAATAAAGAATGATAATAACCTTAATTTTTGAGGCCATTGGACCGGAATTTCATGATTAAAAAATGGCGTTATAAATCAATATCCTGTAGGGAAGAGAAAAGCAAATCTGTCATTATTAAGGCTAAAAGTGATTTTTGAAGGTTTGGAATTTATCGATATTTCAAATTGGACTTCGAGGCAATTTTGCAAATTGAAACATCTGAATCTTCCAGAAAACAGTTACCGAGCGTATCATCCAAAATCACTTAGGATAAGGCATCTTGAAAACGCCTTTATCGATTACATTGCGAAGCAAAATGGACCTAAAAATTTATGGATAATTTAATTAGAATTACTAAAAGTATAACATTTGGAGATTTAAGATCCGGTAGAAAATCCCCAATTGATGTTTATAATGAACAAATAAAAAGCTTGCTATTTGGACCTTTGGAGCAATTAGCTCTTGATAAGTGGCAGTCCTTCGAAAATGGCTATGCGATGTTTGGGCTTGAGTTGCTATTTTTTGAACCTCATGGCAGGTATTTGAAAGGTGAAAGCGGTAGAAGCGGACTACTTTTCCAGTACGGATTTAATACATTTCTAAATTTTCTAACAAACAATGGTCTTATTGATGAGATTGTTTTACGCAAGATTCGTCACACAAATTTTTACCGAATTTCAAGATGTGGGATATTTCACAATATGACGTTAGAATCAGGACTTCTAATCGATAGCATACACATCGAAAAAGAAATGGTTTTTTATAACAGTCCTATTAATAACGGTATTTTAGTAAGTCCGTGGAATTTTTTTGATGCTCTAAGGAGATATTTTGATAGCTATATAGAAAGTTTAAAGACGGATAACTTGAGAGCAGATAATTTTAATTTAACTTTTAGCTCATTGTTTCAATATTAGATAAATGCTTCCTGTTTAGTTTGCAAAATATGTAGGCCTACCTATAGGTTGAATTGTTTCTAATGAATTTCGAGTACATAACATTTTTGCCTTGTAAAAATGACATGCAAGTATTTGATACTTCATTTCAAAAAGTCATTTTTATTAAAGCGTTTGATAAAGAGCACGCGGTTGTTTTCATTCCATTACTTGAGTTCAAAAACATCGATCTTCAGCATTTACGAGCATTTTGCGTGAATGTTACAACGAAGTTTTCAAGCAGCCGACCAATTTTTAGAAAACTGGTATGTTTGTATGATTATTTGGCATATGGGGTAGACGGATAGTTTGGTTGACTGTAATGTTTACCGAATAGGCATTTCGTTTGCCCAATGAGAATGCCTAATTCTATAATTGATACAAAAGACAGCGACTTTACCAAGGCAAGTGTTTTTACCGTTACTTGAAAAACATCAATGATTTAGTATACTACTACTACTACTACTACTACTACGATTCAAGTTTGGTTTTAAATTTCTGCCAGTGATATCTCAATGCGTCAGAATCCAATGCTTTATTGTCGTTGCGCATCGTTAGAGCCTTTCCTCTGTATTCGCTATACTCAGATTCGTTCAGTTTTTCGTGGATGTGTATTGTTAGACTCTCGGGCTGAATGCTTATCAAATGAGCATCAAATAAAAGGTGAACGTCGGCGCGCAATAACAAACCATTCGTTGATATACTACCACCATTTTCGGCAAACGGTTTGATATGGCATGCTTGTAAAATCTGTTCAATGTTACATTTTGTTATCGCGCATTTTCCCTCATATAAGTTTAGCAATTTGTCTTTCAGTTTCCGCTGCCAAGGACGCATGGTTACTTCTCTACTTGCTTTGAGGTTTAGATCATCGATCCATGATTCAGCATTCAATTTTTCGTTTAAACCTAAGTTGCCAAATGCTTCATTGTAGATATAGCGTCCTTCATTTGCCCAACATAGCATCGGTAGTAACTCAACGATAGCAGATTCCTCCGCAATTGTTACATAAATCTTCCTCTTTGGGATTAATGTATTGTTTGCGTTGTTAATGTTATTAATGCAGGTTTTAAATTGTTTTTTTCCAATTCTTTTGGGAGCACCACCTCCTCGCACCCACACCACATCTTGGGCTGTACCAATAATTTGATATGGCTTCTTCTGCTTCGAGGAATAAAAAAGTTCGCCTGTTACTTCGTACAGTTTTGCATTGTTAAGGAATATAGGCCACAATTGTTCAGCAGATAACATACTATCTTGTTTATTGTGAATATACTAAATCGATCATTTTTCTGATGTTTTCTACCGAACCTACGTCCATATCGCCGCAAGTAAACAATCTTTCGCTGGTGATCTGCAAAAGTCGACACCAGATCTCATGTTTTCGTCGTAATCTGTTACACTCGCTTTATAAAACAGTATTAAAGCAAGTGAAGAACATCAAGATAAATCAGCACGGATCAGTCTATCCTTTCCTCGATGCCAGGACACCAATGGCGAACTCAAATCTACTTCCAGTCAAACTCTCAGTTTACTTGAACGGTTCCCAGTTCAGAGTCGGATTGCAACTATACTCCACCAAAGAGATATTCGACAAAGCGATCTCTGGTAACGGCAACATTCCCATCGATGCCAAAATTATAAAAGAGAAAGTCGATAAGTACTTACAGAAGGCGAAAGACATTCTATACAACTTCCCCAAAGCAGATCAGAAACAGTTTACCAATCTCTTCAAGTCTGAAGCCGATCTAAAGGTACATAACAAGACCAACCTTGAAGTTTTGTTTCAGATGAAGATCGATGAACTCAAAGAAGAAGACCGAGCAGGAAGCGCCTGTTTTTATGAACAATCAATGCTTGCCTTTAAGAAGTTCAGAAAAGATTTCTACCTGGAAGATATCACGGTTCAATATTTGAAAGCATTTCGTTCATGGTATGTCGGTGAAGGCAATTCTAACGCAACATCACAGATCTATCTTAGAAGTCTGCGCCATATCTATAACAGAGCAATCAAAGATGGTTACATCTCTGCAGGACATTACCCGTTCAATGAATTCAAAATCGGAACTGCATCCCGATCCAAAGACGTATTGTATCCGGAACAATTAAAGGCGCTGTGGGAATACGAAACAAAGACAAACGGCGAAAAGAAAGCGAAAGACTTTTTCTTCTTCCTCTATCTCTGTAATGGAATGAATATAAAAGATGCGCTATCGCTAAAAGGAAAGAATATCAGGAACAATATGATTTCATTCGTTCGTGCAAAGACTTCCCGCACATCCAACGAGTCAAAAGAGATCATTGTATATCTGCATCCCGAGGCAAAGACGATCATCGAAAGGTGGGGAACGTTGAATACAAAGGACTATCTCTTTCCTCATTTCAGAGGACTTGCCACCGACGTCGAGCGAAAGCATGCAAAGGATGTGATGGCGCGGAACATAAACAGAGACTTGAGAGCAATTGGTGCGACATTAGGTTTTGAAGTAAATCTGACGCTGAACCTGGCGAGACATAGCTACGCAACAAAACTAAAGATTGAAGGTGTTGCAACGTCATTCATCTCTGATGCATTGGGACATTCGAACGGCAGTACAACGGAACATTATCTGAAGACCTTGCCGGATCAGAAGTTCAAATCGATTTCGGAGAGGTTGCTCAAATTTTAACGGAGAATTTCAAAACCGGATGTGGCATTTATAAATCGTATCACTATACGCTTCACTTTTGGACGGATGATAAACGATTTTCTTTTTCCACATCAATGTTGTTAATAAGATGCTGATTGACACATGGATACATGAATGGCGGCTGTTGCTTTCTTCGGGCATTAACAGATGGTGTAAACTTTGCAATTGTAATTTTGTCGTAAATGCGACAATTATGATACCCGGAACAACAATGCTAATGAGTGAACTAATGAAACAGCATGCAGATAGTTTTGGCTACGTGGTATATTCAGAAACGATGAACAGTAGTGCAGTGCTGTCTGACTTCAAAAACTTGCGAATTCCCGTAAACGCAACGCTTGAAGAAATAGATAAGACGTTTGGTGTCTCATCAAAGATGATAGTTGAGTTTGAACGAGGAGCAAACTTTGGAGAACGTCTTACTCATTTAATTTCTGCCAGGAGAAATATACAAGAGAAATACGAAGCACCGATTCGCACAGGATTCAGGATTGACGAGGAAGAATTAACGAGTCCCGATAGAAGATGGGACCCGGATTATGTTGCATTTCATTGCGTGAGAGAAAGGAGTGATTTACCACTATCGGAACTGGGCTATACTTTTTTGGAATACATTGCCCCATGTGAGTTCTCCAAGGAAGTGGAAGCAGAGCAATATTTGAAATTATTAGCAGAAGGTGCGGGAACTGCAATTTATGCAAGGTATTTAGATGCTAAGATTAAAGAACAGATAAATGCTGAGATTAAGGAGCAGAATACAGGGATTAAGGAAAATGCCGTGAGTGAATACCTTGTTCAAGAGGATACAATCAATGAAAATCTTACTTTACAAGAGATTTTTGCATCGGCAGACGAATATGCTCTGGTGATTTCATTATTGAAGGAATGGGATCTTATGGACGAGACTGAAACCTGGCGATTGGGCAAAGGGAAAAAAATGAAACTTGTCTGTTTAGTTAGAGTACTGGATCGGAAGGGTTATTTCAAGGAAACGTATAATGCAGCGGATTACGGCCTGATCATCTCGGTAATTAAAAACTCCTTCAATATTTCCATCGCACCAAGAACTGTTCGAGATGATGTCTCGCGGTACAATAGAGAGTTTGCGTTTATACCGGATAGCAGCTTAAAGACGAAAATGTAAATTGCCGAAATTGCCATGAAAAGAAATGCAGTTTCGGCAATTTCGATTATGCCCGACGTCCTACTTTTGCCTTGTTATTAAAACATAAATAGCAATGCAACTACATCTACCAATAACTAAAGACAAAACCGAAACGTTAGTTATCGCCGCTACCAGGTTCCCCTGAAGGTTTCTGAGGATCTTTCAATTCAGCACTTCAGCAGCAATTCCACGAAGAAGCGAGGTAGCGCGATGCGCTTAAACAGAGCGCCAGTAAAATAGTAACAAATAAGATTGTAAGTAATGTAGTGATTCAAAAAATGACCTTGAATCATAACGGGGCTCCCGTGTCTTTAAAATTGGTAAATGGTAAATCTGCAGACGATGTTCAAACGGTTCAGACCCCGCTGCCGTTCTATGTAAAGTACGTAGCCAAGACAATTAAAACGAATTGCTCTACATAAATCAACAATAACAAGAATGCTAATTGTAAACAATAATCATTTAGTTGACATAGATCAACTTTTACAACACCCTCTTCACAAAGAATGTTTCCTGGATCCGAGCGAAAAAAATAAGAAGGAACATTACCACGAATCAATTGAAAAGTTTGGCAAGATAAAGCCTGTTGTGTATGTCGAAAATGAAGGCCAAAAACTCGTGATCGACGGCTGGGGCTTCGTTCAATATGCAAAAGACAGCGGAATTGATCAGGTGTCCGCTAAATGTGTTGCAGTAACCGACAACGAAGATATACTTCAGGTGATGTTGGAGCTGCAGTTCTCTGATCATAATACGCCGAAACAAGAATATCAACTATACAAGGCAGCTTATCGGGTTTTAAGTAAAGGTAAAGGTTATCGCAGCGACCTTAATGAAGATGAGGAAACGGAATCGCCGGAGAATAAAAGGCGTGAAAACACATACCAGAAAATTGCAGCGATGACCGGCGCCTCTTCCGGCAAGCGTGTTCAATACATGTTGAAAATCGGTGACACTAATCCTTTGTACTTTGAGCGGATGGAACTTGACCGTATGAGTCTGAATTCCGCGTATTTAAACTGCAAGAGCGAAGAAAAAGGAGAGGCTCCTTCAGCGCCCAAAGTAAAAGCTCCGGTCTTTATGACAAGCGAGACTGATCCACCCGATTTTAATACATCAAGTCAAACGCCGGAACCAGAGTTTACAACGACAAATCAAACCGAACTGCCGCATTTTACAACGACAACGGAAGATAGCGCCCCTGGAGAATTTGATGGCACGATGGTTGCACAAACCAGTAAAGGTTTTTCGGGCATTAGCGGAACACAGCCCCCTGAGCAAACGCGATCTTCAGAATCGAAAAGTTCGCATCAAAGTGTTGCTGATGGCGAGCCGCGATGGATCACGATGGAAGGCATTTGCGCCGACTGTAATTTGAAAACAACTGTAAAAATCAACTTAGCTGACCTTTTAAAATTCAAAGAATGGAATACCCTGAACTTACAGTAGCATCGGTATTTTGCAGTGGCGGAATCGGAATGACAGGATATGTGGACGCAGGATTTACCCCTGTATATGCCGCAGATTTGGAAAAGCAACCCTTGGAAATTTTTGATGCAAATTTTAGGTACTCAAATGGTGCGTCTGTGACGCACCAGGAGAACGCAGAGTTACTGATCGGATCAGCTATCAGGCAAGCTGTCAGGAAACTCACGGGGTCGGATACAATCCATCTACTCGAACAAGGGCCGTCTTGCCACGATTATACAGGTCTGCAATTAAGAGGTGATTTCGGACGAAGAACGCTTATGCTTGATGCGCTGCGCCTTATCGAAGAAGTACAGCCGATGGTCGCTGTCATCGAGGAAGTTCCCAAATTTTTGTTACCGAAACACAAAGATGTGTCCGACGAATATTTTGCAAGATTGAAAAAAATGAACTACCGCAGTGCTTACAGAATCATGAATACGGTCCATTATGAAAGTAACCAAAGCAGAGAGCGGTATGTCCATATATTTGTTCATAATGAATTGGGAATTGATCCGATCTTTCCTGAACCTATTCTGGGTAAGGAAAAGAGGGTAAAGGATTTTCTGGACGTTGATCATTTTTTCTCAGGTCACTTTTCAGATAAGATCAAAACGAAAAACCACTTTATGTGCACAGTAACTTCTGGAAGCCCGGAATGGTTTGCGAAAGGAGGCATAAAATGGGAACCTACGGACGATGAACTTAAGCTCTGCATGGATTTGGACCCGAAAAAATACAAATCCGCCTCGACGAAAACAGCAATGAAACAAGCCGTCGGCAACGGAATACCTGCAAAACTGACTTACCACATTGGCAAAACGATTATTGACCAGATACTACGTCTTGAACAAAAACATGACGGAACTTGGGTTGGTAAGAAATAAACTTGGCTGAATTAAACGGGCCCACGGCAAATAACCGTGGGTCTCTTATTATATTCTCATTCAGAATCTGCTGAGAAGGAATACACCTGAGGCGGTATTACCACAGGTTCCCTTGAAAAAATGTCTTAAGCTGTAATAGCGGGAGCAGGCCTGTGCGTACCAACGGTGGCAGCAAGCTATCGTCGCAAAAGACAACCATGAAACAAGGCCCCGGCTGGGGGCCCCTTTTTACTTTTTAAGGCTTTTTCCGTGCAGGAATCACAATGCAAATTCCGGAAACGCGGCTTTTTATCGCACCTGTTTTTTGATGAAAAACCTAAAGTGCCTTAAGTGCTATCCTCCGTTGTGAACCTTTTCAATCGCGTCCATTAGTTCAAAAAATGTAAAAAAGTCGCCGAGTAACTCCTCGAAGCCAACCGGCAAAACTTCAAACTGGAGACGGATATAGTCAAGAAGGATATTCCGTAAGCCTTTGCTCAACCTTCCGGCATTGCAGTTATTTACAAAATGAATCAAGGCATCCTTTAACTGGCCATCGTTTACAGAGTCAATATTGATACTTCCTTCCACAGAGTTTTTCTATTTGGTAAGCAGAAGTTATAAGTCTGACAAGTGAAAACGAAGCATCAGTAAGGGTTTTAGCGTATCGTTAGCGTCAGGAGATCCCCTTTCCTTCTATACTTGCTGTATCAAACAAAACAAGATGACAACGGAACAGATTAACAATTATCGCTCGCTTGCGGCTTTAGGATTGATGCCAGACGACGAGAATCCGATCTTCCTTTTCAGTCAAACAAACAAGAATATACTGTTACAACTTTTGAACAACGATATTGATGCAAAAGATATCATCCGGCATGAATTAAAATGCAGAGGACTGAATGAAGAAGGCAGGTTTGTTGGGTTCAGTTAAGGCAGGAGATCGGAAACAGGAACTTCTAAAGCTTCGGCAACTTTGTATAGAGTCGCTATTCTAAGATTTACTGTTCCGGACTCCATTCTGGACATGTTGGACTTCTCATAATCGATGGCGGCAGCAAGCTCCTGCTGGGTAATTCCCTTAGAGAGCCTGATTTCCTTGATACGCTGCGCGATCTTTTTCAACAATTTTTTTTCGTCCACCTGTTATCGAAATTGATAACTAAGTTTTCGGAATCTTATATATTTGTGGTTATCGAAAACGATAACACGTTTAAACTCAAATCAAACTACACACGAACAACAATGAAACGACTCAAACATTTTTCCCTGAAAGGAATGATCGCTCTTTCTTCTCTTCTTTTCGCAACAGAAAGTATTGCACAGAACGCTAATAGCGAGTTAGGAGCAAACGTTCCGTTAAGTAAAGCTTACAACACGTATGCGCTGGTGAACCATTGGAAGACTTACAAAGAAAAGACGGGCTATACTATTAGCCTTCCTGCAAACATCAGTGATGACGGGAAGACCCAGTCGGACATTCACAATTATGGAAATTTCGAAATAGGGGTAGAAATAGATATGTATAATGCCGGTGTTGATATGCAGAAGAAACTGAATGAATGGTATAAGGGGTCTCTGGATATCGGTAAAGAGAGAACATTGGTTAGTCAGACACTTTCAGCTTCTGATTTTGTAATTGTTACTAAAGATAAAGATGGTTCTACCTGGTATACGAAGTGTATCAAAGGATCGCATTGCCTCTACACGCTTTCTTTCGGTGTCGGAAATGACCATCCAATAAAGGAAAGAGATGTAGAGCCGTTGTTACACCTATTCAAAACAATCGGCAAGTAAATAACATCAAAACGAGTTACCTATGGAACAAACACCCATGGCAGAAGTAGAGTTTGAATTGGCGACGCTCCACCTCAAGGGCAAACGCTTCGACCAGGCAGCGAAAGCGTTTTATGAACTGGTTTCTGCAACACAACGAAGCGAAGCATGGTGCGGACTTGGTCTCTCCAAACTTGGCACGATCCTCGATGAAACAACGCCCGATGAAATCTTTTACTGCTTTGACAAAGCAAAAGCGGCAGAACCCGGCAAGGTAAACGAGATCGAACAATTGGTTCTTCAGTCTGTCCTTGAGGTTGCGGGACAGCTCTACGGACTTTATACCAATGCGATCTTGGCAATCAGGGACGCGAACACGAGGAAGACGATTGCCATTATCGGAACAGTTGTCAGCACGCTCTTCACAATGGAGGCAATCGGCAAGAACAGGGCTATGGCTTCTATCGCTTCCGCGGGTCTTACTGCACTAAACTATAACCGATATCTCAGCTTACACTCGACGGCTGAACAATTGACGACATTGTCGAGCAGGATAGTCAAGATTATAGAAGAACTCAAAGCACATGTTCAAATATTCGTTGAGCAGGAGCAGGACAACCTTCAAACCTTCAATAATACAATTGCCCAGTATGAGCAAACGGTGATCGCGGAGACAAAAACAGAGAGTCAAAGGGCAGCGGAACAGAAGAAGCAGGAAGAGAAAGTCCAACAGGAAAGGAGAATCGCTTACGTCGGAGATAAGAACAGTGAACTCGCTGACGTTAGCCATCCATTCCATAAAGCAAAAGAAGAAGCGCTCAAATGCTATAACAAACAGCAATACGGAAAAGCCGTGACGTTGACCAACCAGGCTTTGAAGATCTATGGAGATGATTACGAACTAAAGCTACTTAAAAACAACATGTTGGCCAGAGCATTTAGGAGGGATGCAGTCGTCAGTTTCGTTCTTCTTTTATTTGGCGCAGGCATAGTTGGTGCGGTTCTGGATATTAGTAAAGAGAATGCGAAATATATCGTTCTGATCCCTATAGCGCTGTCGATTGTTTTCACCCGTTATCGTCATAAACAAAGATCAAAATAAGTATAAATCAAACTAACATGGAACAACAAAACAAAACTTGGTGGCAACAAGCCGCCGTTGAGCCCGCTGTCAAAGAAAAATGGTATAATGACAAATTCAAACTTGGATTGTCAGTTCTATTATGGCCGGTGCTACTGTATGGGCTTTACAAGACTGATTTGATCAGCAATAAATCGAAGTGGATTTTCGGAAGTCTGATTGCTGTTATAGTTTTCTTCTCGTACATAACACCGAGTACTCCGGTAGGGAAATCATGGGTAACAGCAAATGCGACCGCAGAATATGACCTTGGCAATACTTCCGGGCAAGGAGATAATTTTTTGAATTACAATCAGATATTTTTTGATGGAATGGGCAATCCCATAAACAGTATTCATAGAACTGGAACGTTTACAATGGATGGAAAGAAAACGGTTCGTTGCAGTTTTAACGACGGCATGCCGCCGTATGAATTGCAGTACGGAAAGGTTGACGGTCGTTGGTGTATTTCCGATGGCAGTGGAAACTTGTTTTACTACGACGATCCTAAACAAAGAAAATAAGTCAAATAATATGGGCTGATGTGCGGTTCCGGTTGTGTTGTGAGTGAGTCATTTCGGCTCACTCTTTTTTATTTTATGAAATTCGTTTTGGACGGATGATGATGTCATCATTCCAGTAATCAGAAAAGCGAAGCGAGGGCTTTATGCGTATATTTGAGAGTTGTAGGCAAGCTTTAGATGATAGTCTCCAAAAAACAAATTACCTCGACACTCATTGCGACACTGCTTTTTTACGTTGCAGGGCGACTCATGTACGAGCTATTCTACAGATGGACACTTTCGGTTATTGAAAACTTTTCGGGGAACACAGTTCATTTCTTTGGCAAAATCCCATTTTGGTTTTTGGGCGACCCATACTTTGGATTTGTATTTTGTTCAATTCCATCGGCAATATCTTTGTGTTATTTGCTGTTAAAAGACAAATATGAAAACGCGTTTCGGTGGACACTGGTTTTTTATTTGCCAATTCTGATAGTTTGCTTTTTGCTGAATTGTTACACAGAAAGTATCGCGTTAGTTGCTTCAAACGACTTTTATCAGACCGGACAAACATTGTCGTATAATTTGCGGCAAATAAATATCAACAACTTGCTGTTCGAATCCATAATTTTGACAACAATTATAATGACAATAGTAAATGCCTTCAAAAGGCGTGGCATGACGAAAAAAGCGCCAGCCTGCAACGCCCATTTGCAATAGCATGGCAGAAATCATGTCAACTTCAGTTTGATGTCGTGAAATAAAAATAGTTTGGCTGATGTGCGGTTCCGGTTGTGTTATGAGTGAGTCATTTTTGGCTCACTGTTTTTATTTTATGAATGTCGTTGTCAACCTGGGGGGACGTGGTGGCGGTTAGTGCTTAGATAGTCCTTTTTAAATAAAGCATTTTTATTGTAAATCATGCAGCTGCAATAACCGTTCAAAATTAGAAAGAGATTGTCTCCTAAATGTCCGGGACAACCTCTTTTTAATACTGCTGTGATAACCTGAAAGAAATGCCAATCTACTCTTTAATAAACTTGGATTGATATACAACATCGTCTTTTGATGTCAGACGAATAAGATATAGCCCAGCAGATAGTCGAGAAGTATTTAGTTCGTTTTTTCCTTGCGTCAACAGTTGATTAATGACCGCTCTGCCATCTATGCCATAAACAGTCACGTCTTTCAATTTATCAAACACGTCATCTACAAATATATTGCCTGTAGAGGGGTTGGGATACACGCGAAACCGATCACGAATAAACGTATGTTCTGTGTTAGGAACACTTAATGATCCAGCGCTGTCGATATAATACAGAAATCCTTGTGTTAAAGAATCATTATACGGTGTTAACGTCGTTTCTCGTTGCCCAGAAATAACCACGCCAGACCTATTGTAGGGTTTTATCACCTTCAAAACGCTTGCGCAGTTATTTGTGTCGGAATAAATATACTTCACCCATTTCTTATTCAGATTTGAATCCGTGCAAATCACTTGAATGTAGTTGGCATTCCCGTCGCAACCAAATGTAGATACATTTGTATTGGTACCGTTACAATAGTAAACGCGATTGTCGAAACCATTGTAAATAATATTTGCCTGAGCAATTGAGGAATGATGCTCATGGCCCTGCACAACAATAAATGAATCTGTTCGGAACCCGTTGCTAACATCTTGCTTTGAAAGTGCTGTACCAAATGTCTGATCATCTTCATAAACGCCTCCGAGGATAAGTGATCCTGTCGGTAGTACTGCAGCAAAAGGAGGTCTGTAAGCATAAATCGCATGCTTGGAATAGTCGAGATAACTGTCGTATCGAAACGTGTCGATCAAATCCATACTCGAATCCGCGAGATACATCCCATTCCCATCATATGGTCCCAGTAATCCTCGTCCCGCCGCTATATAGCGGTTTCCAGGATAAGATAAAAGTTGTGCTATCTCGTGAGTTCCGTCCCAATAAGGAGTACCCTGCACCGTATCTTCTTTTATAAGGTTTGCTGCGGTGTCCAATATTTGATACATCAACAACGTTCGACTCTGACCGTACAAAGTATCGAGCATTCCATATCCGATCAGCACGTGTTGATTACTGCAGTTAACAGCTTGTGGTAAGGGCGCAAAAAATGACTCATTACCTTTCTTTTGAACTAACATTTTGTCTGATACCAAAACATTTAGATTAGTGTCAAGGATAGTACAATAAACGCCATTCCATGACTTTTGATAATAAACCAATGATGTGTCGTAAAGAATGGATTTTTCATAAAATAAATAAATTCGACCATTCATCGCTTCCATATATATCTGACTCCAGAATGCTGTATTGTCGGCATGGGTACTATCTCCCAATTCCGTCAGCAGTTTCGCTTGTTGTAGAGTATTTGTGTATTTATCGGCTCTATTGATTGTGTATTGTGTAGCAAAATCGCTTGGATAATAATGGGGAGTGTTGGGAAAGAAGCGGGATGAAAGAAAAAAATAATGGTTGCCATATTCGGTGGCAGCACCAGGAACACTACGTCGTATGCCCAGTTGCTGTACAACATTAACTTGCGCATGGGCTACGAAACATGCGAAAAGTGATAAAATGGAAAGAAATTTTTTCATAACAGGATTTTCTCAAACGAATATATTAGAAAAAAGAGAGACACTCGAAGATTTCGAGTGCCTCTCTCGCAGAAATCGCAACTAAAATGTAGCCAAAGATCCCGGCGGTGGTAATTTAATACCGGTTATGACACCATAAGTCATTTTATAAGCATGCCAAAAAGTTAACCATGGTTGATTGTAGATGTTAGTGTTTGCTGGCTGAGCTCCTCCGGAAACTGGATACAGTGCATAAATCTTCAAATCGCAGAAAACATATGAGTTTGTCGTGAGTCCACTGTTAGGTGGCATTACCAGCGCATTCTTTCCGTTTGAAATCAGACCAGGAATAAAACTGAGGTAGTAATTCATATTTGGCGTCGTAAGCCATTCTTTAAACACCTGATCAGCGTCCGAAATAAGGTAGGTGCCCGGGATGCTATAAAATTTTGTACATACCCAACGATCTCTATTTACATAGCCTGGAATATTACTGGCAACATAATCAGAAATAGGGCTTGCGACCGCAGTGGTTGACATTGACGGTAAATCTTTGTACTGGATATAGGTAATCAATTGTCCATATGCAATTGCTGGTTGATTACCCTGCCAATAATTATTAATACCCAGCTTACGCAACACCTCTGCGGCTCCTGGTCCATTCTGACCGTAAGTTTGACTGCCACTAATAAGGCTCTTATTAGTAATGTCGATATTGTATTGCCCTGGTGCGGCGGCAGTTGAAGCTATATCGGAACTGGATATAGCATTCCAAGCATGATTAGGCGCGCCTGAAACTGTGTATACGTTGTTAATTACAGACGAGGGAATTGTTGGTTCCGGACCACTCTTTATCGTCGCGTAAACATCGAAGCTGATGGTTCTGTCATCGATTACAGTAAGTTTCAGGTCAAACAGTGCAAGGCCTTTCTCATCAAAATTGATTTGATTATATGTAGTCATAAGGTTGGCCTTAATTTGCCAGAACGCGTCAGTCACATCTTTCATTTGAATACCCTCACTACTCATTGGTTCCGTTATTGAAAAATCCACGGATGTCGTTGCATACTTGTAATCGTTCCGAGCTACATAATAATTATAGGAAGCTTCAGTCAGGAACTCGGCATCATCGGCTGAAATTAGAGTACTTCCAGGATCGTTACCATCTCGGATGTTTTTTACGTTTTGGTAAAAAGTTTGGATGTCAGCCAGTGTCTGGTCATCGTTTTCCACGCTACGAGCTGTACTCGTTTTAGGTTTTACATTGGTGCCTGAGTCATGTTTTTTCGTGCAGGCAGTAAGGGAGGCCACAGAAAGCAGGCCCAGCGCTAATAGTGTTTTTTTTCTTAGGTAATTCATTGTCTTTGAATTTATTTGATAAAACTATGGTTGAAAAACATATATTACAAGCGGTAGAAAACTGAGCCTACCCGTGAAAAAGGCCCCCCTTCCAAAGAGAAGCCTCGTCCACTAATTCAAAAATGTTCAACCGTGGATATTTAATATTCATGCCGTGTAGACTATAGAATTCTGAACTTGTCGATTATTTCTTTGCAGACTACAGTACTGCATTCATCATGAACAAAATTCCGTTGTTAAAGTTGATGAGTTAGCGTTTCAATAGCACAGTTATTTGCTGGTTACTGCTATTCTCGTTGGAAATAAATTTCCGATGTACGCAAACGACCAACTCACAGAATACACCTGCACTGAACATTATTACAAACACCTTTACGGAATCGTCTACACCGACGGAGTTCGAGCACTGTGTCATCAGTTTGAATGCTATTGGTTTCTTGATCTTATTGTGAGTTACCAGCCAAGATTGAAAGACGAAGAATTTCAGTTGTGGTGTCTTGTGAGACATGAAGATGAATCGGCAACAGTGACCTGCACGGATGGCAACGACAAAGAAATGGTGAGGCAACAAGTTGATTGGACAGATTTCAAAGCGACCGAAGCTGCTGTCTGGGTTGAATTCAATGTTGTTTTGCTGCCATCAGAACATTAATCCTGTTGCCTCAGTAGCATGATACCTTTTTTCTTAATTACATCGAAATGTCTTTTTGGAATATTATTCTGTCTCATTGGGCACTTTTAACCGCGGCATTCGATTGACCTTTGTTTTGTAAATCTCAGGATATGAAGATGACGATAGATGAGAAACTCGACCGACTGGTTGAGCAACGGAATGAAATCTTGCTTTCGCTTGAAAATTATTGCAATCACAAAAGAATCAACAGCGACCTACACGGGAAGCTGTGTAGAAGGAATGCTGATACTTCCCCACTGAGTGATGTGAATGGTATTGAAATAGTCTTGGGTTGCGATTATTTTTTGTTGACGGCTGAGTTGAGAACTTTTAGTAACAATGAGCCGTGTCTTTTCTTTCAGACTTACCATATCGTGAGGAATAAAAGAGAATACCCAAATTGGTCGTTAAAGGAAATTAGTGAACTGGACATTGTCAGTACTTTAAATGAGCGTACATTCTTTCAGCATATTCATACAACGGGTATTTCGGATGAAGATGTGCCGGTTGAAAATGACATCACGGATCATTTTGGCGATACGTACATTTTCCAATTGAAGAAGCATATGATTGAACATTTTCAAGTCGTTCATTCGGTGAAATAGTATTATCGAGTAGAATTGAAGCTCAAATCATCAATCATGGTTTGACAGTATAAATTGAAGTTTTGTTTGACTGTGATAAAAAACAGTTGTTTGTTTATTTGTGTGTTTGTGGTTTATCCACTGAGAAGACTCTCTTAATCGAGAGTCTTTTTTATTGGGCACGTTTCCGCGAAGGAGTCCTTCGAAATGTTGGAGTTCTATAATTGTTTTTATCCTGGTTGAGGAGATAGTGTTTTTGGGAACGGTATTCTGTCTGACTGGAACTTTTTTAGATTGGCGAGATCAAAGTTTTGTAGATGTCTGAGAGTAAATGCGATTAGGATTGAACTGCCTTTTGTTTTTTGACAAACAAATTAATCGTTATTCAATAAAATACAAAGATTGCATATTTATATTGTATTTTTGTGCAATACATAACTATCCGCCTTTGTGTTAATTCCACGGAGGTGCAATTGGAAAACGATGAGATTGTTGAGAGCAAATCAATTACACAACGTTTTTTTCTACGCAATTACTGCACTACTTGTGTTTATCGGCGTTATGTCATTTTTTTTGTTGCAAAATGCTAATAAACTTGAGCGACTTGAAAATGAACGGTATAAATTAACGACCCTCGCACTTGAATTAAAGGAAACTTCCGAAACACTCACCAAATATTGCAGAACCTATGTCTTGACAGGAAACCATAAATGGGAGCAGAGGTATTGGGATCTGCTTGACATCCGCAATGGTGTGAAACCTCGACCTGGAGGAAGAAAGATCGCATTACGGGACAGCCTATTTAAACTCAACATCGCACTGGATGAATACAAAGAACTGTTGTTGGCGGAAGAATATTCAAATAAATTGGTGAAGACGGAAAATGTCGCCTTACACGCTGCCAAAGGTTTATTTGCAGATTCAACAGGAGAGTTTACCGTTCTATCAAAACCCGATACTTTTTTGGCTCGTCGGATGCTATATGATGCTGCTTATTATGCGGACAAAGAAAAAATAATGCACCCTATAGATCAGTTCAGATCGATGTTGGACAAACGTATATCTTCTGAGGTTAAATGGCGAAATTCAAGGAGGAATGTCTTCCTGGCGTTCATCATATCGAGCATTTTTATCACTGCATTTTTATCATTTTATGCCATCCTTGTCTTGAGAAAAAAAATACTGCTCCAATTGAAGGAACTTGAAATCTCAAACGAAAAGATAAAGAAGAATGAAGAGGAACTGTTGGTTCAAAATAAATTGCTGGATGCTAAAGTGGAGGAACGTAACAGGGAGCTGAAGACGAAATTTGAGGAGCTAATGACATCGCGGGAGGAAATAAAGCAAAAAGAAGAATTATTAAGGAAGATAACAGCGCAAGTGCCTGGGAATACTTACATGTTCGAGATACAAGAGAACGGACACCCACGACTGCTTTTTGCAAATCAGGGAACGGATCCGTTTTTTGAAGGTGATGGGGAAGATGTATCAGGTCATTCACAGATCCTCGCGGAAATACTCTTAGAAGATGATAGGGCCAAATTTTTTCAGGCGATGAAAGAAGCGTCGAAGACGCGGACTGTGCTGAACCTTCAGTACCGGGTAACAGTGAAAGACAAGATCAGATGGCGTTGGTTGCAAGCCGTACCTGAGGTGGAAGCGAACAATAGGGTTGTTTGGTATGGTGCAACAAGCGATATTACGCCACTGGTGGATTACCTCGCTGCCATCGAACAAATAATTTTTGACATTTCGCACGTTATCCGACGACCGATTTGTACCATGCTTGGCATGACACAGCTTATTAGCGAGTCGAATTTGACGGAAGCTGACATCAAAGAGTATTCCGAAAACTTTTCTGATATCGTGAAGGAAATGGACCGTTTCGTTCGAGAGCTGAACGAAGCCTATCATCTGAAAAAAGAATCGACTTATTTCAATATCGATGTCTCTTCTTCAATCGATAAAAGGAAGGCGTTATTTGATTAAGAACTCCGACATAGGCTGGAGCTCTTTCTTTTGAATTGCTTGACATATCATGGGTTCAAAATTGACCCCTCCTCACTTCATTGTCTCCAACTAATATAAACATCGTTTATTTCTTCACCACCAGCTTCAAATCTTTCCAGAGTATAAATACCAGCAAATCCATTCCGAAGTCGGTCATGAGAGAAAGAACAGCTGATGCGCGAGTTTGGACGGTTAAATTATACCAGTAGCACAAAGACCAGAGATCGTTGGCAAATCGTAATATTTATGTTCCAGGTATAGCTTCTTCTCTTACTTGTTGCAATCCTGACGTAAGTGCCGGCTTGAATGATTGCTTTTTGTTCTAAGTGAAGTTCATTTCGTGGTGAAGTCAATTTCTCTCTTCCATTTTCAATTTGGAATCACATATCTCCTAAACTCGCTTGTCGGAAATCGTCAAAGATGCTGTTTGTTTCTCCGTCATCAGCTTTGAATCGCAATGGAAGCTACATGCTTGATTTAAAATTCGGACTTGATATTGGAGAAAAGAAACACGTTTATGTGAGTCAGGAAAAATGCCGACAAGTATATAAAAGAAGAAAAATGCCAAGAAAGAAACATCCAACGAAACAGGTTACCTACATGCTGCCAAAAGGCGTCAGAGAACAAATCGATGCCATGATTGATGGTAACGGAGCCTACAAAGACAAAGAACTGTGGAAACAGAAATGCTATTACATCTGTGAATACATCGCCACGCAAAATCAAATGAAATCGGAATCTCAACAGGAATATGTCAACATTCATCAGGAAACAATGGCGAAAACGGTCGGCGTGAACAATCAAGGAATCGCCCGTCTTCTGAAGCAACTGGTGAAAGCGAGCATTCTCGAAAAGGACGGTATTGCAATTCAGGCAGTCGTCAGTCAAAGAGGACGTCAGAAAGTGTACATCGAAGAAGGAAAGTCTTATGGTTACCGGTTCAAAGCAGAAAATCCATTGGAGACATTTGAGGTACAAAGTCACCGCCAGCAATACGAGAAATCAAACCAGTCAATCAAAGAAATATTTTCAAAGTATGACAGAGATCTACGATCCTATAACGAAGTTCTAAAGGAGATAAAGATTGATACAGAAAATTTGAAAGAAGTGATTGAAGAAATTCTAAAGAACAAACAAAAGAAAAAGAGCCAAAAAGAAAATTATGAAAGTTATTTAGAGGAAGTAGAAATTAAATACAGAAATAATCTTCTTAACTCTCTGAAGTATTACAAAGGAAATAATAATCAAGAGTGTAAAATATATCCATTTAACGGTAACATCGTACCTATCAAATATGAAGCAGAAACAAGGACGGTAAGTTCGTACCTGACAGGAGAAGTAGATGATGAAAACACTGCTGATAGATCAATTGATCCAAATGATGAAATTTACAGGACGGTAAGTTCGTACCATGTTGGAGAGAAAGACGATCAAAACAACAGTGATAAGACAACTGCTCCTGTTGATCAGATTTGTAGGACGGTAAGTTCGTACCAGTGTAAACCTCGTCGTTTTAAGATTCGCTCATTCATGGCTAAAAACCGAGTGAAAGAGAAAGTTCTCGAACCGGACGAAACCACGATTGCAAGATGTACGAAAGCTGTCTTTACAATTAACGAAGGTTACCTTTTTGCTACAAGACCAGTAAAGGATTCAAGGGTTTATTCCGCTATCACAAATCTGAACAGGGAATTCAGAAGTTCTATTCGCTTAAACGGTAAAAAGATTGTCGGGATTGATATTCGTAATTCACAGCCATTACTTGCCTGCATTCTGATTCGTCATTACTGGAAAGAGAAACAAGGTGAACTTCCTGAAGATGTCAAACGGTATCAATCGCGATGTGAGCAAGGAAAATTTTACGACGATTTTATGGGAGAGATCGAATTGCCAGAAGATATGAGATCGATGTTCAAACAGGATTTCTTTAGAAAGGTGTTCTTTTCAAAAGTCATTGAGAAAGGGAACGTGCTGAAGGATATGTTCATTCAGAAGTATCCGAGTTGTTGGGAAGCAATCACTGACGTGAAAGGTGGACTTTATTGTAAAGACTACGGCGAATTCGCAAGAATGCTGCAGGAAGTGGAGGCGCAAATCATTTATGATGTAGTCAACGTTGGTTTGTTGAATCAAGGGATCAAAGCGTTCAATATTTTCGATTCGATCTATGTCACACTCAAATGGGAATCTGAACGGGCGATTGGGCTGATAAACAAAATATTCCAGGCTTTTGATTTACATCCGACACTTAATGTCGAATATGGAGAGCACTTTGAAGAGAACGAACGAAAAGAAATTGAAAGGCATTCACAAGAGTTTGCGAAATGGGAAGAGCAGCGAAAGAAGGATTTGGCTTTCAAAGATATGATACGTAAATCTAATCCATACGGAGCGCTGACCCGATCGTGAAGCTGAATCCTGCAGTATTTATAAAATAAAACAATGACTACAGAATTAATTAAAGACATACTTGCGCAGTATCAATCAATGAGTCTTTATATCGTTAGTAACACAAGATTTGAAGTTGAGATCTTTAAATTCAAAGATGACGTAAAGTTGATTCCTTCGGGGTTTCTGACGGCAGAAGCAGCATACTTTCAGGTCGAAGCAGAAGGGATTGATGGAAACAGAATGATTTCCCGTGGTAGATTGACAAATTGGTTGCTAAAGAACACGGTTGATGTGACGATGTTGATGACAAAAAATATTGCGACTGTTTCCGCTGTTGTTGAGATCGATAAACAGACTTTCCTAAAACATAGCATTCCTTTCGAAGTTTGATGTTTGACATAAATGCCTTCCAACTCGGGAGGCATTCTTGTTTTATCGAAACGCTGATCAGATATCTGATTTGTGGAGTTTTGGAGTGTCAAATTCTTACCGAAAAAGAAAGATAAAGATAACAACAAGCCGGCGATGTAGTAGTCGATAATGAAGACGTAAATGATGAAATGAATTCTGGGGAATAAAAAAAATGTCTTGCTATTTCAGAACTCTTTGGTTCCATGCCTGCATCTTCGTTCGGACTGCTCAAATATGAGTCCATGATTGCGCTCCTTTTCTTTTAAGGGCGGGTTGAAACGGTGGTGTAGTGATTCCATAACAAAAGTTTAATTATTCTCTTTGTCTAAAATTTTAGACTTTTGTGACAAGCTTAGCGGGAAAGATAAAGAAGGGGAACCGGCCCACATCGTCCCGGATGGAAACGGCCAAAAGTCGGAATAAAATAGAGACGTTTTCAAGATTAACCTGAATAGCTGTAAAAAGTATGATCGTAATAAACGCGGACTTTATTTGCAGACGGAAAAATAAGTCAGATGAAGCAGGGCATCTTCCTTCAGCAGAGGACGAGGAAGTGAAAAACAGATACCTGCAATTACTGGAAAAGAAATTGGAAATAGACGACCACTATTATGCACCAAGGGGAAGTGCATGACCAGACTATCCAAGAGCGTGCCATACCCCACGAAAATAACTTTATCTAAACCTCAACAAACTGCCATTTGAATTTACCTCTTGGTTTAGATTGGATGAATTGCCTGATTAGAAATCTAATAGCCTCCTCAATCTTATCCCGTTCTATTTTAGCATTGCGATAAATAGTGCTGCTTTTAGAAAATATAAGGAAGTCTGTTGGTGTGAAGTCTTCTACAGAAAATAAAAGAAAATCATCAACCACTTTCTTTTTATCCAGGACAACACTTATTCCAAGCGCCTTGTCATATCTACGCGTCTTCTCCGAAATCAAAAAGCACCATTGGGAAAGGTATTCGTTTTCAATTTTAACACTAAAAATTATTGGCAGTTCTGATATTATTTCCTGGGCTTCAAATTCTGTTAATCCTTTACTCCTTAGCCATTTAGAAATGTCATTGCGAATGTTTTTTCTTGCCCTGTTGATGGCATTGATTCCTTTGCGCCAATTACTGGCAAACATCCAATACAGCCTTTCCTGTGCTTCCCCGAACATTTGCTCATCTATTATAGGCTCAAAAGCATTAGGGACAATCACCCATTCGGAACGGGGGTTTTTATGTGATTTCTGTTTCAGCCGTCCCCATGTCCTATTGTATATCCGGGTGCCGATATAGACCTCATCTGTGAGAATTTTTATAATCTTCGATTTGTCCCACTGGTTGCCATTAGCAGAAAGTATTCCACTTTGGTTGAGTAGCAAAGCAATAGTGGATATCGAGTACCTCTCCTGTACGAACAACTGAAATATTTCCTTGACTGTTTTTGTTGTCTCATCATTTTTGGGGGCAAAAGAGACCCGCTCATTCGCAATTTGCTTATGCTCTCCTGGGCTTAGCATACGGATGGGCTTTTTATTTACGTCCAATAATTGACGAGCCATCCCATAAACTGCTATTCCTCCGGCTGAGTAGCCTTGTTTTGACACTTTCACACATCCGTGAAATACTTTATCGCTTAATTGGCGGCTATATTCCGCCGCCATGTAACGCTGGATAGAGGTCTCTAAACTTGAGATAAGCTGATTTGCTACATCAGGAAACCCTTTGGAAACATAGATAACTTCCTTGCCACGCTTTTTACACAAAAAGACGTAGTGTCCGGCCTCGTCCTGGTCTTGAAATCGCCCCCAACGCGAGACGTCGTAAACCAACACATAGTCAAAATGTGGTGCTTCGGGATTTTCAATCCAATACGTGAAGAGGTTTTCAAATCCCGCGCGGGTAGCGAGCAACCCGCTTTTGCCTTCATCAACTTCTTCGTGTATTATTTCGATATTGTGGTCACGAGCAAATTTTTCAGTATGTTGCCGCTGGAGGGCTACGGAATTTTCCTGTTTGTCTTCTGCCGAATGTCGGTAATATGCTACTGCCTTTTTTGATATTTGTTGAGTGGTAATTAGCATCTCTTACATAAAGTTTTCTATAAGTTTATAGAGATCTTCAACCAAATTTTGCTCTTTTTTTGTCAGTTCAATATTTAGGTTTCTTTTCACGCTCAAATCTTTTATCAGGCTCCTAATTTGGAATGAAAATCCTGATAATTGCGTCATTTCACACAGTTCATCTACGGATATTTGAGGTTCAGTAAGGAACTTCAATAATTCCTCTTCATTCAAAGAAGCAATTGAAAAAACTTTAGCGAGGGAAATAAAATCACTCCTTTTATATAACAGATTATCATTGATTTTCTTGAAAAGAATTTTTACAATATCATCAACTTCAAACCGCTTTATTTTTCGCAATTTAGGCAGCAGTTGCATTAGGGAAATACGTTGGTATTCTTTCAGATTATGCTCTGACATTAATTCGAGATATTCCATCCGCATATTCCTCAAAGCCGTAAAATGAAACAAGGTTGTTTGCCTCATCCCAATTAAGTCAGCGACTTCTTTTTCACTCGCATTGTTATACTCTGTTCTTATTCTATGAATGGCATTTGCCTTTTCAATCGGTTTCCATTCCCTTCGGTTATTTTGCATCTCATATCTACGGGCCTCAAACTCACCGTCTTTCATTTTTGGATATATACGGCAGGGTACTTTTTTAAATTTCAGTTCCTTTGCGCAGGCAAACCTCCGATGCCCGTCCATAATCCTGTAACGTCCTTCCTCAATTTCGCATACTTTAATTGGATCCTCAATTCCGTAAGTTGAAATTGATTTCAATAGGCGGTTGTGATCGCCACCGGCTCTTAGCCCAAATGCCTTACGGGGCTGGTTCAAGTCACCTTCGATTGCGTCAAGCGGCAATTCTAAAAACCTAAATGGATGAGGTTTAATTGAATTAATCAGACTATTTTTCTCTTTCTCGCTCATGATGAATCAATTTCAGGGTTAACTCTGAGTATATGCCTGCTTTGAAAGGATGGAATATATATTAAATGTGAGCAATTGATTTAAACTGAATGTAAACTCTTAGTGGAAATACGAAAAAAACACAAACGGCATTCATTTCCAGAATCGCAACTTGTGTAAAAAACTATCTAAAATGCTACAAATTGGCCCTAACTGTTTAATAGTATTTTGTCAATTCAGCATAAGAATGCAAATGGGATAACTTATTCAAAAAGGCCAGTTGATATATCAATACATTTGCTTCCCTTGATTGATTATGGATACAAATGATTTGATAAAAAGCGCATTTCAAAATGCAGGTGGAATACTCGACGGCAGCAATTGGTATGTTCTCGAAGGCCATGTTGTATTAAACGAATTCCGGATTACAAAACTGGATGACTTTTACATCAATAACCTTGTTGCCTTCAAACATGGAGAGGACCACGGTTATGTAATGCTCGGTATATTTAATTCTATCGAAGCTGCCGAAGAGTATCAAATACACATAAGGACGATTGGAAGAGATGAAAAAGGAAATTTTATCAAATAGGATATGAACACAGACGATATCATAAATAATGCATTAAGTAACGGTGGAGGAATATTGAATGGTTCTGGCCTTTGGGTGCTTGAAGGCAATGTAAATAGGAATGAATTCCGAATCATCCCTTTGAAAGAAGCTTATATCGATGGCTTCATGGTCTTTAAATTTGGGATTGAGACCGGCAATATCATCCTTGGAGTTTTTGATAAACCTGAAGCTGCGGAGTATTATCGAGACTGGATCAGATCAGTAGTACGTAGCGAAGATTGATTTTTTTGAATTACCGTATAGTTTATAAAGAGCAGTGATCACTGCTCTTTATTTTTTTGCTGATTATTGTTTCTCTTCGTTTTTTGAAGCGATTAAATACACGTTGTCTGCAATGTTTTGGATGTTGTCGGCTGAGTTGATCACTAACTTGATCAATTGAGAAATTGCAAAGGTTCCTATTATAGACACAATTAAGAGTACCAAATAGCCGAGCATGAGGTATGCACCGGTGGGATTGGAGTCGAACATGTCCATCCAGGTCCTTAAGCCAACGAGCACTACAATCGCAGTAGAAAGCGTTTCAATGATCCCAATAGCAATAAAAATTGCCGATAGCGTTCTTAAGAATGGATAAGATTTGTCGCGCATGTTTGTGATGTTTTTAAAATAGTGTTTAATGGTTGAATTAATCTTAAAGTAGCAAAACGTTTTGAATTTTGCAATTGCAAGCATAATGCTAAACCCTTCCAATTTGTTCCCGTTGTCGTGATTTGCCGGTAAACTCGCTGGAAAGAAATCAGCAATGGAAAACAAATCAGAGATTATTCTCGCTTACCTCAAATCAAATCCAGGAGCGACCAAAGTTCAAATCAGCCAAGCCACAGCAATCAAAGGACTGGAGCTATTCAACCTGCTACGCATGTTGACACGTGAGCGAATCATTCAAGAAGACAGTTCTGGAAACGAGCCAGTTTATACTGTCTTTTCAGAAATGCCGGAACCAAAAGAAGAAACTCCAGAGGAAGTTGAACTGAAAAAGAGAATAAAAGCTGGCAGAGACGTATCTCAATATACTTTTAATGGCAGATCATACGGCAAAGGTCCTTTGGTTAGAGCGGTGGTTGCTCAGTATGTGTTGGATCATCCGGAGATCACTTACAAAGAACTGAAAGAAGTGTTTCCTGATGATCTTCTGAAACGATTCGGCATCTTTCAGGATCAAAAGACGGCGAAAGAAATTGCACCGAAAGGAAATCGGTATTTCACAAAACCTGAACAGGTCATCAAATTGAAGGACAGGGAAGTTGTGGTATGCAGTCAGTTTACTTTGGAAAACCTGCAACCGTTTTTGAAAGTGGCACGAGCATTGGGATATGAGATTGTAGAATCATGATCCCATTAATTTAGTATTGAAAAGAAGACTGCTTAAAATGGCAGTCTTCTTTATTAAGTTCCGTTTTTTGTACCAGTTTTGTATGGTTAGAATGTTTCCACAAGGAATTGGGTTATTTTCATTTTCCGGGCTGCAATCAAATCTTTAGTCCAAATAATATCGTCTTTTGTCATTTCCTGGATTTCTCTTTGCTGAGCTAAATGAGTGTATGAGTTGCGTTTTTCAACAAAAGGTTTATTGCCGACTGAACAGTTATGCGATTTCGAAAGCAGAAGATAATTGCCTAAGCAGTCAATGTATTGATCCTTGAATTCTTCGTCATATTCACAGTAGCCAGCGGCGAGTGGTTTGCCATCCGTAGGTGTTTGTGGTGCGATATGCTCTAATTCAGGCTTGACAATTTTGTCAAAGCGTGTAGCTGTGTAGCCGCGTTTGCCCTGCGACTCCAAATGATTTTCATATTTCCATAAGAGGTACTTTGCGATTCCATGGCTGATTGGACCTTGTATTGCGTTTTTAAATTCGTCGTTATTCCAATAACTCCACCACCATGACTGAGAACTAACATTCCTCATCCAGTTTATGTGCTTGATTATTGATTCCGCATCAGGATTGTTCGCTGTGAATTTTCGGAATGCTTCGTTAAGTCGAGAAGTAATTTCAGCTCTCGTTCCAATAAGCCTATTCCTTATGATAATTGATTCAAATTTGGAGCAAAGGAGGCAGATTTTATCGATTGATAAGCCAAACGTGTAAGCTTTAATGATAAATGGGATCGCGATGCCAATCCCGCCTAATTTAATAAGTGAATGAATTTCGATTCGCTCTTTTTCGTGTTTTGAAAAGAACGTCGTTAAATGCTCAAAGCTTGTTGCCAGGGAGTGTGTAAAGGATTTGATGAAAGATATCGGGTTTCCCGTCGACAACACTTCATTTATACGATCAACGGCGTCGGTTTCCCAAAGGGAATTGAAATGAACGCGTAGCGTATACACAAGGACATCGTCTTCATCTATATCATACTCAATGGATGATATAGACTTGTAAATTTTCTCAAAGCGATTCTTTATTTCCTCTATTAACGCGTCTTTGTCGTCTGTGGCAAAAAGATGCACATTGAACATAAATTGCGCTTTGATAATTTCGAGGTCTGTTGGTTTTTTTCCACGATTATTCTGAAAAATGAACATTTGAATCGCTTCAGATTCGTTCTGTACCGGGTGGGTTGTACAGGTAGCATTCTGTACTGTGTCCAACATCTTGATTAGGTATGCCTCGTCTTTTTCACTCAAATGCTTACTAAAAAAATCAAAAGCATCAGCAATTCTTTTTGCCGATTGGGTTTCGAGTGCGTTTTTATCCTTTTTTACCTGCTCGATCACATAATCTTTAAAGAATTGACGATCGTAATCAACGGTTTCAAAGCGGTATGTCGAATTGCGTTTGATGATATCTTCAAAGGCCTCTTGCTCAAGTTCTGTTAGTTGGCGGAATTGTTTTAAGCGAGTAAACAGCGCGGACAGGAAAATGACTATTGTGGTTAAGCGCTGTTGTCCATCAATTATGCCATACATGTTGCCACTCTGTTCTTCGAAAAGAAAATGTCCGAAATAGTAAGGCGACTTTGTTGCGCTTTTATTATAGGCATCAAGGTCTGATAGGAAAGTATTTACCTGCTTGTTTGAAGTGTCGTCACTTGAATCTGTGTCCCATGTGTACGCCCGCTGATAAGTTGGAACAAAAATCCGGTTGCCGGCCTGCATTTGCTTGATAGTAGTAGAAGCTTCCATTAATAAAAGTCGTTAAAAGTGTTTAAGGTAAATGATGCGACAAATTATGATTATTATTTTATTCTGCGTATTTGTGATAAGACGATTGCCTTGCAGATTCCATATGGTGGCTTATATTTATAGAGAAGTTCAGTGTGGGTCCTCACGCTATCAAGATCCCGAAAACATAAATATGAAAACGGACGTTAAGTTTAGTAGAATAAAAGATGTTATTACAGATAACCTTAAACGCGCCACCAAGGAAATAAAGGCGGCTAACGAAATTCTCTTTTGAATTACTTATTACGACTTGAACCTTTACTCCCTTTTCAGCTTTCTGTGTAAGCGCTCGAATGATATCTTCATCGGTAAGCCAAGCTACTGTAAGGTTGGAAAATTCAAGGACTTCCTGCGTTTCGGAGGACAGCTATTTGTTTCGCCGATGCCATTACCAGGCAAGAAGTAGTGAAGAGAACGTTGTCGTGTTTGGCCTGGATGATGATGATGCGGAAGATGTACGATTCCTAAAGCAATTTGTTGAGAAGCATAAATTCCTCTGTTTAAACGAGGGTTTGCCATCGTAGACATAAATAATTTGAAGGCATTTCAAACGATGGGCAAAGATATGTCCTTATTAATTTCGCAATCTGACGAAAGCGAGATACTTCTACGTGCCGAGTTCGAGGATGCGGTAAGGGACTCATTTGAACAATCGAAAAAGGCGAAAATCAGGTTGATCGAAATCTATAACGATATCGCTACAAGGGCGGTGAGTTTGTTCCAAATGTGTTCTCGTTGTCCGTCTAATTTACTTCTTCCAAAATCTAATCAATTCAAATCTTTTCGTTATCCATGCATTCGAAAAAGAATACTGCTGAATCCCCATACCCAATAATCCTGCAAAGATTTGCCGTGGAGTTTTCCATCTTGTCTAAAACACTTCAAAACGGTTTTACTATTCATATCAACATATACAACCCAAGCAGATGCTACGTCAGCCTCAACGTCTACACCTTCTGCAAAGAAAATAAGACCAAGGCCATTTTTGTTGCCAAAGTTGTATTTCCTAACTAAAGTATTAATTACGGATTCGTCCCATTTCTTTTTCACGGCTGATAAATAGTTTGGATTCTGTTGGTGCGAATTGGCTTTTTGGGTGGGTTCAAGAAAGTATTCAACATTTTTCGAATCTCTATGCAATGCCCAATGGAAGTTATGGTCAGCACCTTTGGCTACAAAAATGTGGTCGATAGTCACTTCTGAATTCCAAATTGGCACATAGGAATTTTGTATCATTTCATTAGTTATTTTAATTGTTTTTGAGCTGAAATCTTCGCCTGAAAATGTAGCTTGGGTAAAATCAATACCCAACATCGTAATTGGGATGTCCGTATTGTTGATATCGCCAATGTTGTATTCTTGTTTTCTCGAAGTGTTCGCATTATTACTGGACTCGCTTGTTCCGATGCCAACGTCCCAAACATATGGATTGCCTGTTAGTTTTGTATAGACTTTCTGAAGTTCACTGCTGTGCGAAGATTGGGGGTACTGATTTAGGAAAGATTCCATTTCGGTCAGATCGTTTGTTTTTTGAATTTGGGCAAAATCGTCATCGTATTTCTCTTGCTTTTCTTTCTCATCTATAGAGATGTTGACGATGTCGATATACTTATCCCGTGGATATGTTTCTTTATCGGTAACCGCAAAAAATTGTTTTAGTGACCCATTTAGGCTATCATGATATTTCCACGTTTTTTGTTCTAACTTATAAAGAGTATTGATTTTTAGATACAGGGTTTTCGAGTTTGGACCGCCAAGTCGACTTTCTGCTCCGGCTATTTTAGCTAATGCTTCTTCGTATTTGGAATCATTGTACATTGTCTCCGCTTTTGTGTAAAGTGCAATAGCTTCCATTTCTGCGTCTTGCCCGATGGAGAAAAGTGATGGCAAAATGAATGCCGTGGTTAAAATAAAAAATCGAGAGAACATAACTTTTGATATTTAGGTTTATTTATTCCAAAAATCCTTGGTAGGATCATCGTTTTGTTTATTTACGGAAAGCGTAAGAATTCTGATGGTCGCCCCAAGCTCCTTTAGTTGGTCAACAATTTCCGCTTGTTGCGCCTCGCAAATCGTTGTCTGTTCGAAATATCCCAGAAATTTAACCGTCTTGAAGTGTAGCTGCTTTCCGTAGTGTTCCGTGAGGTTGGAAACTAATGGCCAGGTGCCGTCTGAAAGTTGCTTTACTGCAAGAGGTTCGCTTACTGCCACTGTAAAGTTGGAAAATGAAATTTCGTCCCACCCTAATGCGTAGATATAGATTGTCGAATCCTTGAAATTTGAGAATGGTGATGGCACTGAAAATCCCGGAATTGCATTCATAAATGCTTTCCGCTCATTTACAGTTCTCTGTTCTAATTCTTGTTGTTCTGTTTGTTGTCTAATTTGTTCCGCAGCTGCCGCTTTCTCTGCCTGCCGCCGCCTAATCATATCTTCAATTCCCGATGCAATTACGGCGGTACCCGCCGCTATATTTAATGTGTTTTGTTCATAGGTTGTTGTGGCAATCGATGCTTGTTGTTGTAATCCAATTGCAATTTGATAGGAAATATTTTGTTCCTTATTTTGCAATAGTTCTCCCATTTCTTGGGAGGATGTCTTTAATTCAGTCGCTAAATTTGTTGAAACAGTTGATTGTGGGTTTGTGCTATTGTTGCGCATCCCAGATGAATTATTCTTGACAGTGGAAGGTTCATCCCAAAATTTTGAATGGGAATTCGAATCGTTGGGTTTTGCGAATGGAGAATGTTTTATTGTTTTCTCGAAGCCATCTGGGTCTATTTGAAGTTCATAATAATTACCAGCGTGTTCTGTACTTCCATGGCCGGTTTTTGATTGATTTTTTGGTGGAACTGGAGTCTTTGATGACTGAGGCGGAATTTGATAGTCACAAATTTGATCTTTTAAAACAAGTAATAAATCGAGACCTTGCTTGAGGCTCGGCGCCGTTTGATCAGAGGCGACGGCTGCAGCAAAGTTTTGATGCAAGCTATTTAGTCGAGTCACAAAATCGTTTAACGCATTTCCTGGTGCATTTTCCGATTTTAAAAATCTCCAGCATGCAACTGCAGCATCGTACTCATTGTTGAATGAATTGATAACGGGTGTTCTTTCGGCATTATGACACTCGTTATATATTTTTTCCAGCTCTGCTTGTCTTGCATATTTTACTCGCCTGCATATTTCTAAGAATTTTTCCCAAGATCCTGTTTCTTGATGCCAGTGTTGAACAGGGCAGCATGGAGGAGGGCCTCCGGCCTGACATTCACCTTCGTTGTTTTCAACCCATCCGCTTTGATATGAACAGGCTACTTTATGTAAGTATTTCCAATTGCTCTTGTCATCGTCTATGTATTCTTGGCGTTTTTTATCAATTCTTTTTCTACATTCATCGCTTATATTGACCCGTGTCCACAAAGGATTTCTTTCATTTCGCACCATTTCCCACGAAATATTACAATTAGGAAAGCAGTCCTTTTCTTGCGCCATCAGGCAAAAAGATTTGACAATTAGCATCGTTAAGAAAATACTTCTGAATGTAAACTTCATTGTAGGGGAAATGGATATACGAATTTAATATATTTTATTCAAATAATGTGTATCGTTAATGTTGACAGTTTTCATATGTTAATATTAATCAGGCTAAACCTCTTTTTTATTTTATTCTGTATGTTGGTGGCTCATCACCCTTCATCTGGCATTTCGTTACGCATCGAACGAGTGATTGGAAATTTCGATAAAATCGAATCTTTTCAATTTTTGCGACCGTCTGGTTTGGATCAAACGGATCTGCTGGTGGCAGCTGCCAACAATTGACTTTTGAATGGTCCTGGTAAAAGTTTCCATACGTGGTCGGGGCCCCCTTTTTAGATATTACTCAGTTTTCCGTACAGAAGGGAATGCAAGAAATAGGCAGGCAGCATTCAAAATTGTGAGTGAAAATTGATGAAAAACCTAAGGCAATCCCGCCACAAGTAGACGATGAGGATTACAGTATTGAATACAGTTATGCAATTTTTACAATATAAATCCATTAATAGAAATGTATCGTCAATTGATGTCATGTGTAGGGGTTCGAATTAGACACCTGGACAGTAAGTTCGTACCGCGGTAGAGCTATTTTCAGAATCAAATTTGATTCAAGCTTGCCGACATGTCCAACAGGATTTCAAAGTCTCAATTTGGATAGATTTGAAAGGACGGTAAGTTTGTACCAGGTTTGTTTATTCTTCAATTTGAATATCGTCGACAAGCCGGTTAGGTTGTTCAGAGTCAATTCTAATCTGTTCAATTCTTCCTTCTGACTCTTTCCGATTCTTTCTTCTGATTGTTCAATTTGTCCTTCTTCTAACCTTTCTAACTAAATTCTCTTAATAATTACCTGTTCATATGTACTAAGGTTTTCAGCTTCTCTTTATTGATTAATTCAAAGAGGTTCTATCGAGTTTATGCATATTAGTACTGAGGTTTTCAAAGATTATTTTGTTGTACTCGTTCTTTGGTAATATGCATATAAGTACTGAGGTTTTTGAAGAGATGAGATATGTCAATTGAACAGGTATCAGGCACTTTCCGAAACAAGTCATAACAGAGTTTTAGATACTCGAATTCTTGATAAAACTGGAAAAGAATATCAATGTCAAGCGGAACAAATCGGGATTGATATCGGAGATATAAACGACAAACGAATAAAACGGCAAAACGACATTGAATTCTTCGCTTGATATGGAATCAGTGTATCAATATTGAATCTCGCAAAGACGGTAAGAATGGTACTATGCTTATCTTCATTTCAAACTCTGCAAAGGACGGTAAGTTCGTAGTGGGCATTTTTTCCTTTCGGTGAATCGGCATTTCTCTCCCATTTTCACGTAAATTAATTTACAAAAAGTGTAAACTTTTATTTAAATTTACCTGTTCTATATAATGAATCGATGAAGATAGAAGATGTAAAATCAGGTAACAGGCATGATGCGGTGATTGTAGAGTTGGAAGCCAAAGACTATGAAATAATTAAAAAAAGCAAACGTTTCTATTTTACATGGAAACAGGAAGACGGCAAAGTTATATACAAATTATGCAGGAAAGGGGACGATACGATATTGGGATTGATGTCTCTGATTGATCATCCCGAAAATTTCGCGTTGGAGATTGGACATTTATGTGCTTCTAAAGAGAATGTCGGCAAGAACAAGCAGTATTCATTAATTACAGGGTGCCTTATTGCATATGCATGCAGGGAAGCTTTTAAGAAAGGATACGGTGGTTATGTTTATTTAAAGCCAAAAGATCAATTGAAGAAACACTATCACGAATTATATGGCATGGATTTTACAGGTATCTATATGGTAACAGAGGAACAGAATTCAGCAAGATTGATAAAGAAATATATTGAAGGTAAGTAGGGAGTCTTTATAATAAACAATTGAAGTAGCATTAGTAAAAAACTGGAAGTAGCATGAAACGTCAAACACAAAAAATAAAAGAACAGTCCGTCAATTCGGATTTAGATAAGTACACCAATAAAGAACTTGCCGAATCTTTTGTTTTCCCATCTAAGAAAAGCGCAAAACAAACGGAGGAGGAAAAGGAATTCTGGGAAAAAAGAAGAACTGCTTTTGAAAATAGAAGTTCTGCAAAAAAAATATATTCAAGGCTCTTGCAATTAAAATATCAGATCGAGGATTATATCAAAAGCGACGACTATGATGAAAGAACAACATTCGGTTATTTTCTAAAAGAGTATATCCATATCCTCGATAAAAAGAATAATCAATTTGCAAGTGAAATAGATATTACGCCGACGGAATTAAGTCAAATAATCAACAGTCATCGAAAGCCAAAAGAAAATATAATAATCCGACTTGAGATACATTCGAATGAGAACATTCCGGCAATTACATGGTACAGACTTTTAGAAAAGGAAAAAGAACACGAAATCATCACTGATAAGATCATGCGGAAAAGTGAAAAGGCGCATGTAAAAAGAATTGCAGAATTTTCGTTGTAACAATTTATCGATAAAGTGCCTTCCAGAGTGAGGGCATTTTTTTATAGGATCCGTCAATCTTTTCCAACTTTTCCGATCAGTGAGCATGGTATGTTTGTACCAGGTATTTCCAACTTACGGCAATTCCGCGGCAAGTTGATACCAGAAAACGGCCTCTTGCATACAGTTTGATTATTTTCGTAATATAAATCCACTATTGTATTTGAATTAAAAATAGTTTTCATGTCTGGGTTCTAATTAGACACCTGATTGAAGCTTGATACATCAAAGTTCTATTTTCAGAAACTATCACTATTGATACACATTGGCGAGTATATGTCGGCAAATTCAACGATCAATGTCTCAAATCTGAGAAATCTGCAAGGACGGTAATTTCGTTCCTTGTATTTTCTTTCTTCATTTCTTTCGTCGAAGATCTACTGAGCTGGTAGTTCATTCTAATCTATTCAATTCGTCTGTTCAATTCTTCCAGATCCTCTGTTATTCTCCATTTCTGATCTTTGAAGATTCAATGGTCAACCTATCTTTTTGCATTGAGATTTCTGTATTCTTTTGCTGATCTATTGGTTGTGATTCCTTTGTCATTTGTTCTTCCTAAAGATAAATCTGATGATCTCTCTATTAGTTTCTTCTGAATAATTACCTGCATATATGTACTAAGGTTTTCAGAGTCTCTTTATCGATATACTCTTCGGATTCTTTCTGATTTCTCTGTTGAGTTAAATCTAATAAGATCTGCTATGCATATTAGTACTGAGGTTTTCTGATTTGTTTCAGTTGATTCATTTAGGAGATTCTTTTCTTTACTTGTTAACGGGATAGTTCTTCGGTTGTATGCATATAAGTACTGAGGTTTTCTGAGAGGATGAAATATATCAATTGAGATAGGGATCAGGGTACTTTCTAAAACGATTCACAACGGAGTTTGGAGTATTCAAATTCTCAATCAAACATGAAAAGAATATCAATGCCAAGGATAAGTCAATCGGGGATGATGTCGGAGACGTAAACGACAAATCTTTCAGGCATTCTCAAAGTTATTTTATACGCACCACAAACCTTATGAATCTGTCGGCGAGAAAGTTAAAGTTGAATCGGATCAATGGGCCAGACAAGCTTCCTGATAATCCCATTTTTCGTTTTCAAAACCTTCGTCCAGGAACGGTTTTATCACTCCAAAATAGTCCACCGTTGCCGGAATATTTACCGCAATCAAGGATGGGATGTTGCTGATCTCCGATTGACACTGTAATTCCTCTAACGTTTTCATCGTTGTCCTAATAATCTCCTTGTCATAAAAAACGATTTGAATTGTACTGTTTCCAGATTCCGTTATCAAATCTTTCACGACTAAATTCCCATCTTCGATTGTTCCGCTTACGACATCTCCCAGTGAATAGTTTTTGACGTAAAAAGGGATATTGTCGATTTCATAATTATTGCCAACCGACTTTACCCACATACGTTCGGTCATAGTTTCACCGTCATTTAAATACGTGAAATGCATTTTTAAATAGCTATCGCTTTTTGACATAGATGCTTCAATTATGGTATCCTTTGACTGGATAGGCAAGTTATCATTTTATCACTATCTATTTATCCTGCTACCTCTTTCTAAATTCCTCGTTCTTGAATCTCTTCTGCCGGTTTTCTCTTTACTTCATTTTAGATCTTGCTTCTGAACGGGTTGGCCAAATGACCGGATGTTTGGTATGACAAGTGGCACTGTTGAATTACACCCGGCGGAGTTTTGGAGTATCGTCATCGTGGTGAAACGGGAAAAGAATATCAATGCCAAGGCACAGTCAACCGAGGACGATATAGGAGATATAAATGACAAATGAATAAAGCGACAAAACGACATCGAAATATTCCTGTGAAACCAATTTGGAAACAGGGGCGGTAAGTTCGTACCAGGCACTCATCTTCAGTTCAAACTTATGGGATCAAATGACCGGCTTGTTCCGATATTGGAAATGAAAACATCAAATCGGAAAGATCTGCAAGGACGGTAAGATCGTTCCTCAATCCAAAAGTCTGTTCTCTTTGAAAGAAATCTCCCGGCAAGTTCTTTACAAAGTTCTTGTTCTTTCGTATTCTCAATCCCGATTCTAAGGTTTCTGATTCTCTAATTTGCTCTTCTTCTGTAAAATTCTATCTAATCCTTGACTCTAAGTGAAGAGTGAATCTCCAATGATTGTAAGCATATAAGTACTGACGTTTTTCCAAGATCTGTTTATGAATATCCTTGAAAGACTTTTCTGATCTGAATTGATTCTTCTTTGATAAATCTTCTAAGATAGATCTTCAAGATTTCAACTGACTCTATGCATATAAGTACTGAGGTTTTCTTAGAAGCTATTTGTGATTCTTGTTTGATAAATCTTGAATGATTCTTCCAATAAATTTTAGAATGAATTTCTCAATAATTATTTGCATATAAGTACTAAGGTTCGGGGAAGAACGTTACTGACTTGTTGGCAAGGAAAGAAAGACGTAAGAACTTGTCGGCAACAAGATGAATGAATATGTCGGTGATAGGGACCTGACAAATGAAAGATATCAACGGCGGAGTTTCGGATATTCAAATTCTCGACGAAACAGAAAAATAGTATAAATGCATTACAAGAAATCAGAGGTTGGTGGTGAGAGAATAAACAGCCTTTAAGCTTGGCTGAAGTGATAACAATTGAATGGAAATATCGGCAGCATTGACCACCATTATTTTGGATTTGAACCTTGAATGAAAACTGATGAGAACTTACATCTATCTTGTCTCAAGTCTTAAGATTTGATCAAATTTCCAGGACGGTGACTTCGTACCATTGAAGATGGCCGGTTTGAAATCGAATTGACAGGAACTTACGTTTCATTTTACCACAAGTTGATTTGCCACAAATATCAATTTCTGCGAACATTTACAGGACGGTGACTTCGTACCTCAAGATTCATTTCTGATATGTAAGAGACAAATGAGATCTAAATGACCTATCACTATTGATATGAGATGGTAAGATGGTACCAAAGTAGGAGACATTCCAGTTTCTTTTCAAGAAGGTTATCAAATCTGTAAAGTCATTCCTGCTCAATTCCTCTTTCTTGATTAAAACTCCAGATCAATTTATTTTCAGATTGTATTTGTTTGTTCTTTCTACTTGCTGATTCTCTTTTGTGATTTATTCTTTTCGGATTCTAACAGCTCATTCAATTATTCTGGAGATTCTAACTTTTCTAAATAACTCTAAAGTTTGACTCTATCAATAATTACCTGCTTATATGTACTAAGGTTTTCCGATTCTCTATTTCTGATCGATTCTTGTCGGTTCTTTCTGTTCATTCAATAGTTCTTAGATAATTCTATCGGCGGTATGCATATTAGTACTGAGGTTTTCGGAGATGTCAATTCTGTAACAGATATCAATATTTCTGAAGAGGAATATCAAGTAGTTTCTTCTAAGATTATTTCAAATTCTGGAACTGGTATAAGTACTGAATCAATTGATGAATATAATTCTGTCGATTCTTCTTTGTACTCTATGCATATTAGTACTGAGGTTTTCGATAAGTCTCTTTTGATTGAAGATTTGAAGATGTTGGTGTATGATGAACTGAGATTGTTGGATGCTGCAAAGAAAAAGATTGACTCGATCCGTTCCACCAGCTTTCAAATAGGAATGGAGATCGAAGAGATATCTTTTGAAGTCAACAACCGTGTCAGCAAAAAGGAAAATTATTACGTGAACAAATCTCGTGCAGTTGCTTATTGTAAAAGACGCGGCCTGACACTGATCAAAGATGGCAGGAATTTTTACATCGATGACCTGGACCGATACGTTGCAATGAAAAAGAAGAGCATGGAAATTTATTACGGCGGAATAATATCAAAGTTGATCAAAGGGATATTCTATGCTGGCCGAAATAGTAGTAATGGAAGGTTAGATCACAATTTGACCGCGATGTCTAAATGCTTGGTGGAAATAATAAGGGAGGATAATGGTCTTGTCGAAATTGATCTGAAGAATTCCCAGTTTGCGATTCACGCATATTGGTTGAAACAGGAAGGTTTGTGTGACCTGGAGGACGTTGGCGTTTACTACGATCTATGTTCAAATGGAAAATTGTACGAGGAACTGGGAAAGATGCTGCAGCTTAAGAGAGAGGATGCCAAACAGCTAATGATGGAACTGGCATTCTCAAGCGAGAAAAACCATACAGCAGCGAAAAAGAAGTTCAAAGAAAGATTTCCCAATGTCGTCGCGCATATTGATGGAGTAAAGAAGGAAGGCGAATCACGTGATTTTTCGATCACTTTACAAAAAAGAGAAGCCGAAATTTTTGTTGATAATTTATACCCTTCAATCAAAGACGCGGGATTGTTTTGTCTCACCAAACATGACTCATTGATCGTAAAGAGAACGGAGGTGAATCAGGTGCTTGAAATTGTAAGAGAATATTTCAACTATCTGGAATTTGAATGTACACTGGATGTTGACGGTGAAATTGTGAAAATTTCATAGGCACTTCGAATCTTTACAATTGGATTCAAGATTTTTTAATCGGAAACTGCAGTCGCAAAAAATAATTAACTAATAATTGTGGTATTCGGGGGTGTGATTTCCTTGCCCGTTTTGTGGTTGTCGGTTTAGGTGGCTTTCGTACATTCGGGAAACAATCATAGTACTGTGATGCCCTTAATATTCTTACTTATCCCTACTGTTTTCCTGCAGCCAGCTTCAAATGATGGGTCTGCTGCGTTATTTATTTTAGTACTGTTTGCTTTGATGTTCTGGTATATCGTTCGCGGTCGCAGGAGGTCAGTTGACGGTTCGAAGAAATCGGACAATTTTCAACAGTCGAGAAAGGCTGAGCCAGATAAATATGGAACAGGCAGCGCATCTACCGCAGCGAATAAAAGTGAGTCAGACATTCAATTACTAAAAGATAATTCTCAAAAGCAAAAGAAGTTAAACAGTGATGATGCGTTTTGGGATAATCCATTGGTGAAACCCGCAGTTAAACGCAATGTTCAATTCAGCTATTTGACAATAGCTGCTTTCAAAGAAAAACTCGGGATTGCCAGTTTCGATGTTGTCAGAAATCCCAACACGGGAAAGCTCTTCGTTAGTACATCCAAAGGTTATTATCGTTGCCAACGGGACATTGACCTTACCAATCCTGCCAACCTCAAGTTCCTCATCGTAAACGGTGATTTCAACGAGTGTTGTCTTGTGAATGTTGACGACACGGGTAAAAATCGGCAGAGCATGCGTTCTGTCGAACTTGAAGAACAGCCGGATTACTTTCAGTTGCTAAAAGACAATCCTCAATGGCAAGACCAATTAAACCTGGAGCATACCCATCTCGATAATATTATTGAGAAATCTTTCGAGGTACCGGCAGCCGAAGTGGCTAAGAATCGAACGGATGAGGTGCCAGTTCCAGCCGATGAACATATTTTCCCTAAGGACCTGACGAAAAAGAAATGGTGTTTAATAACCCCATCAGTTGGCTCAGTTGATGTAGAATTCAAGGAAAATGGAAACTTTTATTTTTTCGCGGAATTGACGGGTAATACATGGAGAATTGTTGACGATAAACTATTTCTTGATTTCGACGGAATTGGGATTGGCATTGGACATGTATTCAATCTCGACAGAATTGGCGGTTTTATTTTTGGAAAAAAAGGACGCCCCGAGCATTTTCAGTTAAAGAAAAAGAGCTGTGATGAGTTAGAACGAACCTCAACCATCCCAGAAAATAGCCAAGGTACTAATTCAACTAATCTGGAATTTGAGTTTGTCGGAACTAAATGGAAAATAAGGAACCATGATGTTGATATTCGGGACGGTATCCTTGAGTTCCTTCCTGACGGCGTATTGAAATATGGGAACATTTTAAAGAGCGGTTGGTCATTTGCTGCCGGTATTCTTGCTCTGACGGTAAATAGCGGGTACTGCGCCTATCTCGGCGTTCTTAAAAACGAATCAGTAATAACAGGGACGGCAAAAAATATAAAAGGAGAAACGTGGAAGTTTGATATCGAGAAAATAATATCAGAAAAAGATCCTTTGCCAACCATTGGGTCAGCCAGTCAAACGAGAGTGGAAACGTCAGTCCTGTCAGCTTTTGCTGTTGAAAGTAATAGCGCACACGGATACAATTGGCGCGCACTTTGGCATTATTATCCTGTAAATAAATTCCATTACGCCAGTTTAGGTAGTAGTGATTTAGAGAATCGGAACCATGTGTTTAAATTTAAAGACGGCGAGGCTCCTGGAATGTATGCAACAAAGATGTCAAAAGCCTTATTGAGTACTTACGGTAAAGATTATTTGAAAACGAAAACTCTGCTTATTGTCCCGGCATCTTCAAAAGATAAAACAGAAAGAAGATTTAAGTTGTTTTGTTCAAAACTATGCGAACTGACTGGTTTGATAAACGGATACGAGATTTTGACAAATAATGACAAGGAGAAAAAGCCTAAACACCTGGGGGGGGATGGTGGGATCATCCCTTACGTTAAATTGACAGAATCGATCTCTGGAAGGAAAATTTTAGTGATCGATGACGTAAGGACATCCGGCCGGAGTTCAAACGATATTTATAATTTACTCAAGAGCAATGGCGCCAGCGAAATTGAATTTATTTATTTTGCAAGAACCGTATCGACACTTTAATGGATAAACAATTCATATTAACGCTTCTTAATACCAAGGATATTGGAAAGGGTACTGTGCGCAAGCTTCTCGATAAGTCAATAAAACCATCGAGTACCAAAGACTTGATCGATTATCTCGAAGATTTGCGCGCGGAAAACAAACGGGTTAAAGTCCCAACATTGGATAACTTGAATATAGGCGAGGAAAAGGCGGAACAGATTTTGAGCCTGTCTGAAAACAACAGTATCAGAATTCTATCAGTGAACGACGCACAATTTCCCGAACGATATAGAAGGATGCCTGACGGTCCGGTAATGATACATGTAAAGGGTAACTTGGAATGCCTGAATGAACAGACGTCTGTAGCAATTATAGGAACGAGAGAACCGAGTGATTATGGCGTGAACATAGGCAAGAGATACGGTCAAGTCTTCGCAGAAAAGAAGATTGCTGTAATTAGTGGGCTGGCTAAGGGGTGCGATACTGCAGGACATGAAGGATGTTTAGCAGGAAATGGCACCACCATTGCAATACTTGCTGGCGGACTCGATAAAATTTATCCTAAAGAAAATACTCAACTGGCGGACCGAATATTGGCTTCTGGCGGTGCACTCATTTCAGAGTATCAAATTGGCACGCCTGCACAGGGTAATTTCTTCGTTGAGCGAGACAGACTACAAAGCGGACTTAGTAAAGCGCTTTTGGTCATCGAAACAGACATTAAAGGAGGTTCAATGCACACAGTAGGATTTGCTCAGAAGCAAGGTGTTCCGGTATATTTCGATTACACCAGAGTCGCAGAAGAAAACCGGATGGACTTTCATAAATTCCAAGGTAACAGGGATATGATCGAAGGGAATAAGGCGAAGGCAATTAAAAATGGAAGCGATTTAAACGAACTGATAGATTTTATTATATCAACACCCTCCAACATTGGAAATGGGGGTATCATTGATAGTCACAATAACCAAATGACGATGTTTTAAGTTTATGGGTGGGTTCATTTTCGATTTGGATCAGACGTTAGTCGATAGTTCTGTCGCCGAGATGCATCGGCAAGCCCGGGACTGGTCAAAAGTATATGAGTTGATTCCTGAATTTCATATTTATGATGGGATGTTGGAGTTGTTGAACAAAATAGTGGCCAAGGGATATGCATTATCGATTGTTACAGCATCTCCATCGACATATTGTCAACGGGTAATCGAACACTTCAGGCTGCCATTTACGGTAGCTGTCTGTTACCACGATACTCAGAAGCGAAAACCTCATCCGGAACCAATACTTCTTGCATGTGAGCGAATGGCGATTAGTCCTTCGAAAGTGATATCTATTGGAGATCGAGATATTGACATTGTTGCTTCTCGCTCTGCCAATGTTTTTTCAATCGGCGCGTTGTGGGGAAGCTCAATATCGGATCGGCAGAAATTAATCGAGTCAAAACCCAATTTGATATTTACCAGTCCTGCAGAATTGATGGATTTCTTGGTACTCAAAGGAAAGATATAAGTGCTTACGAGCGTAAAAGGGCTATTTGAAACGTTATAGGAGTGATTTGACAGATATTGTTTGTATGCATCCTTGAACAATATAAATATGAAAACATTTACCGACCTTATTTCTTCTGTCTTGCATTTTGTGCTTATATGCCCAGGTTAAAAAGGAGGTTGACAATGGTATTTTTGTTTTATTTCCTTCTGCCTCGGAATACAAAACAACGACGTCAACGTCTACTTACTTAGCGAAAACTCAAAACTGCATTTTTATGGTACTAATCCAAAGAAATGCAATCCCGAATTACCCGGAGTATGTAAAAGCGAAACAAAAATGGACGGCCTCAGAGATCGAAAAAGTTGAAAGTTCGTTTTTGGATAATATTGCCAAGGGTAAGCTTGAGTATACCGGAAACCAAGGTGTCGTTACTCCGATAAAAATAGGAGGCTATAGAGGTCGAAACATCGAATATTCAGCAATAAACCCTGCAACCGGCGAGCGAGGAAAGCGGTTTACTAAAGTTTTTTTAGTTAGGGATAAAGCTATAAACTTTGATGTTTGGTTTTTAAATGATAGTCAAACGGCAATTCGAGAAAAGGACAAATTCCTTAATTCAATCCAAGTTCAGTAATTAAAAGTGTCGGTAGAATAGTGAGGAGACAGATCGATGTGGAATAGTGAATTGTTAGAATTTCCGCCACTTGATGCGAATTTCAGTCCTTAAATTTTTTGAGCTGCGACCAGTCGTTATTTTAGTAGCTTGCCAAACAAGTACAGGAAAATGTTGTAAAACAAATCAACAATGAGCGAGACCAATCACTAAACGACAGCAAGAAGGACGACGTCCTAATGAAACTAATGCTGGTAAGTCATGCAGCGGAGGATCTGCCACAGATAATTCGGTCCATGGAGACACTTGCATCGGTCTTCGAGGGCCGCGGCAGAGAACTGTTGCAGCAGGCAGAAAAGATGCGAGAGGACAAGGCAGTGCTCGAAAAACGGCTGCAAACCGAAAAAGGAGACCAACAATCCGATCTGAAATGATTTGACTCTGGGCTTCAAAAATGAAAACGGGACTTTGACTGAATTCCAATACTCTATACAAAAACGACCATCAGATAAACATCCGGCAAGTATTTGTATAATGAAATAAAATATAACTTTCCGGATGTTTATTAATATTTCCATTAGTCACCCACCGGCAATGTTTCCACATTGCCTTTTTTATTGATGTCAAGGCAGAAATGATCTTGTAAAAGTTCTACTGAATGATTTGCAGCAAGATAAAAAAGACGAGGTTGAAACCCCGTCACTACTTTCTTAGTTTAAACGTATAAATAATCTTATGCAAAGATAATGTATAATTATAATATTTAATGTATTTGGTGGAACAAATCACCTTTTCAAATCCACTGATTAAATGACTTGCATCAGGATTGCCGTAAGTGATCTTGATTATAGCTCTTGATTATTTGCAATGTAAATATTGGACTTATATCGTCCAATTGTAACCTGGCATGAAGATTTTAGGTGTCAAAATAGAACCTTGAACAGAATAAATGAATCTTCACTTTTAAATTTTTCTTTGACCTGTACGATGTCATTGACAATATCAAATCCAAAGACCATTCTCAATTTGCAATCAAATGTTAACACCTGGTAGCATCCGTGATGATTGACACTGTACTCAAGAAGTTCATGGAACTTGGCATTTGTGCATTGTCCCTGCATGATTCAATTTTCGTGAATAACGAATCTGATTTGAATCATGCCGAAGAATTGATAACTCAAGCGATGAGTGAAAAGCACGGTGTGAAAGTGTCATTCAAAAGGAATCAATTCATGAGGTCAAAGAAGAAAAATGTATTGAAGAAAGGATTGAGGAAATGGCTGAATTGATGATTGAATGTCATCCTACTTTTGAAGAAGATAAATGGATGAGGAAACAGTTGAAGATCGCCCGGAAGAGAGAACGGAAAGTGATGCAGCGAACTTGTGTCGATGGTGGAATGTGATGGGGGCTTAACATTCCAAATCAGTTGAATAATGGGATAAAGCATAGTATTTGATAGAAATAATTAGTTTTAGGGATTGAATCATCCGCATTATGGCCCAAAAACCATTTAAAGTTTCTGCACGTACGGCCAGGCTAATTGGTCGAGAAAACGTGTCAAATGTTGACGGAGCAATAATAGAATTGGTGAAAAATTGCTTCGATGCAGATTCTCCGATTTGCATTCTATATTTTGACATACAGTTTGAATTTATCCCCGAAACAATAAGCCTCAAAGAATATCAAAGATTTGTTGATGAAAATCCTATATTAAATCAGGGATATTCATTAAATAGAGAATCGAAGTTTTATTTTCTTGACAACGATTGTTCGGATGACGTGCTAAAGGACATAGAGTTTTTTTTCAAAAGTAAAAACCAACTCTTTATAATAGATCAAGGGGACGGAATGACAGAAGAGGTTATCGATAAGCATTGGATGACGATAGGAACAAACAATAAATTATCTGATGTTTTTACCGGTGGCGGGCGGGTAAAAGTTGGTGCAAAAGGTATAGGGCGTTTTGCGCTGGACAGACTTGGAAGTACTTGTCACATGATAACCTTACCCAAGGGGAAAAAGAACGGATTTAATTGGCTCGTCAATTGGGAGGACTTTGAAAAAGATGGCGCCATAATTGGAGATATCAATGCTGATTTTACTGTGGTTCGGAACCTTAATTTGAGAAAAACAGTTGTAGATCTAACTGGTGACGCAAGAATAGCTAAAATTATAACCTCGTCTAAACTTAATTTTGATCAAGGAACGTGTTTGCATATTGGGAATTTAAGAGATTGGTGGACTGAAAAAACTTTAAGTGAACTTTTTGAAAATTTAGAGACGCTATCTCCTCCTGGTAATAAACAAAAGTTTCAAATTGAGCTAATAAGTAGAAATTATCCTGTCAAATTTGGTCGTGTTGCAAATGAAACGTATTCTGATTTTGATTACCGAATTTTTGCAAAGGTTAACTCTGACAAATCGATTGAAATAAAAGTTGATAGAAACGAATTACAGGTAAACAAAATAGATAAAGACCTTTTCAAACGTAAGGCGATGTTGCAGCCGCCATACGATTACCAAACGTTTAAAAAAGGTAGCTTCGAAATAAAAACCTCCATAAACGACCTTCTACCTTGGTTAGCAAATAGCTCTTTTGCTAAGGAGGCAAACAATTTAAAGAATTTCGATTTTCTCTTTTACTTTATAAAGCAGGCAAGTACTCAAAATGATAAAGAACGCTTTGGCTATAGAAGCTTTAATAGAACAGACAGAGCTTCATGGTTTAGGAAATTTGGTGGAATAAAGGTTTTTAGAGACAATTTTAGAGTTCGTCCATATGGAGAATTTGAAAATGCATCTTTTGATTGGTTGTTGCTTGGAGATCGCCAGGCAAAAAGCCCTGCCGGTATAACCAAGCACGGGGGGGGCTGGAGAGTTGCGCCCAATCAAGTTGCCGGGATTGTAAATATTTCCAGGATTTCTAATTTAAATTTTGAGGACAAGTCAAGTCGCGAAGGTTTTCAGGAAAATGACACTTTCTATATTTTCAAACTGTTACTTTTAGAGATAATTCATGTCTTCGAAATTGATAGGCATGACGTGATGCGTGAGATAGATTTATTAAAGCGAGAGAAGAAAGACGCTGATGACGCAAAAAGAAAGGCAGAAGAATTGATAGAAGAAGGGGAAGATCATGAAATTAATGAGGAAAGTAAAACTAAAGATGATTTCAAAGAGGAAAGGGATACATTTAAATCTGCCTTTAGCTCTATAAAAGCTGATCTTGATGACGCGGAAGAACAGATTCGCATTCTTAGTGCTTTGGCTACAACAGGACTTATAATAACCAGTTTTGCACATGAGTTTCCATCTTTTAAAAATAAACTTATTAGAAGTACAAATAATCTTTCCAACTCTTTAGACAAAGAATTAAATAGGAGCAGATTAGAAAAAAAATTGGATGCGAAGCATAATCCATTTAATCATCTCGACAACCTTAAAAAAGCACACGAAGGTATTACACACTGGTTAGATTTGTCTTTGGCAGCAGTCAGAAAAGATAAACGAGCATTAAAAAACATTGATTTGAAATCTTACCTGTCAGATTTTAAAAATGAAACATGGAAGGAGGTTCTGATAGCAAGGAAAACCACTTTGTTAATTGATTCGGATAATGTTGCAGACCTTACAATTAAGGGATTTTTGATAGATGTCGATAGCATTTTCAATAATCTTTTAATTAATTCGTTTGATGCGTTTGATAGAAAAGGCTTTTCGGGAGAGCGAACCGTACGCATTTCAATTGACCTGATTGTACCTTCGGAAGACGAAAAAGAATATATACTGATTCACTATAAAGATTCAGGCCCCGGTCTCTTGAAAAGTATAGAGAATCCATACAATATCCTTAGACGCGGTTATACTACGAAAGTAAATTCTGAAAACGAACAAATTGGTACTGGCTTAGGGATGTGGATAATAAGCGAAGCAGTCTCATTCTATGGCGGAATTATCGAATTATTAAGTTCCAAAACAGGATTCGAGTTGAAAATTTTAATACCATATAAAAAAGCGTCTAATGAGTAGATATTTGATTGCTTATATCGATGAGGATCAGGGAGATCGTGAACAATTTGAAATATATTTTGATGAATATAAGGAAGATTTTCAGGTGACTAATTTATTTCCAGGTAAAAAATCTCTGGAGGAATTGGTTGAGGAAGTAGTGGAAACTGCACCGGATATTGTCGTTCTTGATTTCAATCTTAAGTATTCGGATGATACCGTTCCAGATAATGGGGACGTCGTAATGCAAAGAATTTCAGATAGAAAACCTTTACTTCCCGTTGTTTTAATGACATCGTATAAAAATTTTGCTGAAAAGAGTTTTATTTCTCCTGAAAAGAGAAAAAGTATCCTCGAAAAATCGATGCTAAATGATGCTAAGGATAAAGGTTTCAGGGATGAATTGCTTGTATATATCACTTATTATAAAGACTTGCTTCAGAAATACAAAGATGAGTTTGCCGGGTTACAACATAAAGGACAATTAAGTGATGTTGAGCAAGCACGGCTTTTAGAACTTGATAGTATCTTGGAAGAAGCAGTAGATCGACAATCTGCAATTAAGTCGGAACATAAGACAGACGAGAATTTATCAGATTTACAAAATCTTATAAGCAGTACAAAAGAATTAATTAAGGACCTAAAGAATAAACCCAATGCCTCAGTTTAGAATCCTAACCCCAGGAAATAGTTGTAACGTCATTAGAGCAAATTATCGTGATTACAAGAGACCGTGGTTAGTTAATGATTTTTCGCAAAAATGTGGTTATTGTGGGGACCACGACATGTGGGCTGGCGGTTGGAGAGGAATGCAAATTGATCATTTCGCTCCAAAAAAAAAATTTCCTGACCTCAAGAGTACCTATTCAAATTTGGTTTATTCATGTTTCTATTGTAATAACAATAAATCAGATGACTGGGTTACGAATTCTCCTGATCCCAGCATTTCAGAGGATAACAGCAGAGGATACATACATCCGAGGCTGGAGTTATATAATGAGATTTTTGAAAGGGATGTTTCGGGAAAAATAATAGCACTAACTGATGTCGCAAAATACATGCATAAGCAATTGTGTCTGGGACTTGCGAGACACAGAATGATCTTTGTCCTTGAGGAACTTTATAACCTCTGGCGGGAGTTAAATCAAATTGTTTTATCAGAGGAAATAGACGAGGATAAACGGATGCAATTTGAAGAAAATAAATCCAATATTTCAAAAAAATTTATGGAATATTTTAGTCATTACCGGTCTGTAGTTTAAAGTAACGTGCAAGCTTTATTGAAGTACAAATGAAAATTGAAGTTTTTAAATTTTTAAACAGTTATTCTACAAATACACTTGAAATTGATAGAATAATAGTTTCAACTTTTTTATATGAAAACGGACTTGACAATACGCGTAATAACCTACTGCGTAGTTATTTGATTCAAGCCGGGGATGATGATTATGACGCACTGCTTTCATTTCAAAAAATATGTAGTCTAAGAGATCTTGAGGAATTAATTAAAGTTTTTGAATTTGTTATTTCGCCTTCGGACAAAATTGTTAATGGTGCAGTCTATACTCCCGAATTTATAAGAGAGTATATCGTTAAGAGTTGTTTAGAACAATTTCAAGGGGACATCAATTCAATGTCCATTGCCGATTTGGCGTGTGGATGTGGAGGATTTCTTTTGTCAGTCGCACGCCAGCTTTATAACTTAACAGATTCCTCTTACTACGATATTTTCAAACACAATATTTTTGGTGTAGATATAGCAGACTATAGCATTGAAAGAACCAAAATCTTATTGTCGCTATTTGCTGTAAAAAATGGAGAAGAAAGGGAGATATTTGAATTTAATTTATGTCAAGGTAATTCTCTGGAGCTAAATTGGACTTCAAATTTTCGAAGGTATGATGAACTTGGTGGTTTCGATATCGTTGTTGGAAATCCTCCGTATGTGTGTTCAAGGAATATGTCTGAAGAAACTTTACTTTCGATAAGTAATTGGGAAGTTTCAAAAACTGGGCACCCCGATCTTTATATTCCTTTCTTTCAGTTAGGATATGAATGTCTAACGAAAAATGGAGTGTTAGGATTTATCACAGTAAATACTTTCACTAAGAGTATTAATGGTCGTGCGCTGCGTAAATATTTTAGTGACAAAAATGTTGATTTAAAAATAATCAGCTTTGGTGGAGAACAATTATTCCCTGATAGGAACACATATACGTGTATATGCTTTCTGAGTAATAATGATCCGGCAGTGAAGTATATCAGAATAGCCAGTAAAAATATTATATCTCTTCAATTAGAAACCCTCGTAAGGTTTCCATATAGTGAATTGAATAATTTCGACGGGTGGAACTTGACAAATGATAGGTCTACTTCGGAGTTTCTTAAGACAATCGAATCTGTCGGAAAGCCATTCAAGGATGTTTTTAAAACAAAAAATGGAATCGCAACATTAAAGAATGATGTTTTTAAATTTACTCCTTTGGCTGAAGACGGTCAATTTTACTATTTCGTAGAAGATAGTCAAGAGTACGCTATAGAACGTAACATCTGCCGGGATATAATTAATGCAAATAAAATAAGGAATCCAGAAGACATTAATCTTTTACGGGAAAAGATTATTTTTCCTTATGATCAGGAGATCAAAATTCTCGCTGAAATGGAGATGCGTGAAAGGTTTCCGAATGCTTTTAAATATCTGAAATCAAAAAAGTCCATTTTGTCAACAAGGGATAAAGGGCAAAGAGAGTATGAAAAATGGTACGCATTCGGCAGACGTCAATCAATGGATATTAGGCAATACAAGCTTTTCTTTCCCCACATATGTGACAAACCTGTTTTTACTCTCTGTTCGGATCGAGAATTGCTTTTTTATAACGGACTGGCCATTGTGTCAGATGACATGGAGGAATTAAAGGCTGTTCAAATAATACTTAGTTCTCAACTTTTCCTGAAGTATATAAAAAATAACACAAAGGATTATGCTTCAGGATATATATCTATGAGTAGGAATTATCTCAAAAATTTTGGGGTTCCACACTTTACTCAATCCTTTATTAAACGACTTTTAAACAATGATAACGTCGAGGAGTTTTTAGCTCATACTTATAACATTGAACTGTAAGCGCGGTTTCATATTGAGTGACACTATGACGAGCTTGTAAGAAAATAGAAGATCAGTCAATTGTATTTATCAGACAGTAAGGCAATGATTTTACAAGATTACGTCTGATTTTTTTGAAAAAATGATGGAACAGTGCCTTTGTTTAATCTTAATGTCATAAGAAGTTTATTCGAAGAAGCGGATTCAATTGACTGGTAGAAGTACCATGAGAAATTTCAGAAGGGATTTTGAGTATATCTGTTGAAGACAGGAAACGTTTTTTGGAATTTTTACTTGCTTCTGACGCCAAAGGGATATTCATTTTCTCGCAAATTTTCTTGAACTCTGGATACGGCACCTGATACTTTTTCGACAAACTGGTTAGTGATTCAGACCAGACAAGGTCATAGCGTTCTTCGCGACTAATATTTACTTGTTCCATGGTTGACTTTTACTTGGGGTCAATTTAGACACATTTCAAATGCCCAAGTTGCCAATTAGTCTAAGGTTCAATCGGTTCTTCAAATTTTTCCTTTTCGTTTATTCCGAGTCATTTCAATTTATCAATACTGACACTGGGATTTAATCAATCGCGAGGGCTTAAGAAAAACTGCAGGACAACCTGTGGCGATACGGATGCAAGTGGTTTGTGAAGTTTTTATAAGTGACGCGAGAGAACCGACATCATTTGTGGGTGTAACAATAAATGATTAGGCAAGAAATGTGAGGCGAAACACGTGAAAAATGCCCCCTGTTCAAATGATTTTTTTCTTGCTAAATTCGATCTATTATAATGCGTGATTTTTGTATATATAATGACCCATTAGGCAATAATCGTGTTGATTTCCAAGATATTATCTATTACACCATGAAGAATTATCTTAACCTTTTGTTCGGCGCTTCCATTGGCCTTTCGCTTGGATTAATACTGGGGCTTTCCATATCCCCGGTTGCTCAGGCGTTTTTAGGCGTATTTTCTTCAATCATAGCAGTCATTTTAGGAGTTCAAAAGCCCATTGCCTTGTCGACCGAAAGTGCATCATCTTCATTGGGTAGTGTTGCAAAAACATACACAGTCATTGGTTTTGGGTTTGCTTTATCCATAGGAATCATCTTAGGTATACTGCTGCGAACACATGAAGTGCTCGAAGTGTCTTTGGACAAACGGGTAAATAATTGGGTTAGAGCAGGATATTCCCAAAAAGATGCTTTAGAATATGCAGCTTTTGAAAAATTAGGTTTCAGACCAGACCATGGCCAGCAATGGGATACCTCAAAAAAGGCAAATTTGTTCGGTTCAGACGCGAGGGCAGGCGTTCTCTTCGATGACCAAGTAAAGACCGCACTTTGCAACTTTACTACTTTGCAGAGTAATGTTTCAGACGAGGTGTTTGTAGGTAACCTCAGATCAGTTTATCAAAATTATCCTATGCCTAAATTGAACGCGCTCTCAGATTCTATCCAAAGTTTACATCTTCCCGTTGCAATTGAAAAAAAATTACTAATTGCTTTAAACAGATTTATATGCACAGGAGATTAGCGTACCAAATTCTGCTTATTCTTTTCATTTCCATTACAAGGGTGTGTGCCGCTGACGAGAATTATGCAAGATCAGTTGTAAAGGTTATGGCATTCTACGGTAAGGATAAACAAGGTAAAGATTTATGTGGTCTCTCTACTGGATTCGTTTATAACCAGGCCAATACAGTTGTCACTACATTACATTCCATTGCTGGAGCAAATAGTATTATCGTGCGTAGTGAGATTACAGGAATAATGTTTCGGGCGAAACCTCTTAAAGTTTTAAAAAATGCTGATTTAGTTCTTTTACAGTTAAACACTGATTCTCGATTACCTGCACTCCACTCTGCGAATGTATCGTCCAATTCTCATGAAACGTTCAGGATATGGGGCTATCCTCTTGACGTTGCTACAATGCAAGGTGATAATATCACATTTTTAAGTTCCTTAAATAATGCTCCAGTTTTAAATGAGATAATTGGGACGAGTACTTACCAGAATCTTATCAAAGAAATAAACGCAGAAGGTTATCCTGCGCTAAATACCCAGATAGAACGAGTAAGTGCTATACAACCAGGTCATTCGGGTTCTCCGATATTTAATTCACTTGGACAAGTGATTGGTATTGCCGATGGAGGGATTGCTGGTGGTTATGCCCGGATCAATTGGGCTATCAAAGCGGAACCATACCTAAATGATTTATTAGCATCGAATCAAAATGTAACAGGGATTTCCAAATCTTCCCTAAACGAATTGTATAGCATGGAGTTGACAAATAAACCAGACGATGTTTTTACACCCAATATTGTAATCCGAGATAGGTATAATCAGAAAATGGTGAAGACTTGGGTTAAGAGTTTAGCTGAACTGATCAATTCATTGCCAACGAATGAAGATGATGCTCGCAATGCTTTTAAACATTATCAGAATGACTACAAGTTAGATATAGAAGACATCCAGATCCAGGTTTATGAAAATTTTGAAACAGGTTTTACTCTTGCTGTCCCCGTAGGTAGTAAGTTTTATTTGGATGATAAAAGCGGATATTTTGTTATTGAGTCCGATTATGAGAAAGAATATTACTTGATGAACACGAGTAAAAATTTTGACAGTCTTGTTAACCGAGCGGATGCATTCGATAAATATTTTGAACTGCTGGACGATTGGATACTCCCTGCGGGAGCCTATTCTGAGTATACAAAAAAAGAGGACTATTATCGCATTGGCAGGGATTTACGTTCCTCCGACAACAAGGTGCTTTTGAATGTACGTGCGGATGTCTATCATAATTTTTTAGACGCGAGGGCAACGATCAGGGATTCTAAACTTAGAAATGGTGCAAATCCAAACACAAGCTATGTTCTCGATGTTTTGGATAGGATAAATAAGAGTAATCTGCCTAAACTAATTCAACAATAGCTTTTGTATTTTCGTTTGTCACATCCCGCCAAAAGCAAGACGATGCGATGAGAAGAAAGCTTGGGAACGTGCAAATTCGTATGTCAGCGGAATTGGGAGACGCGATAGACAATATGATCGCTATACGATTTCAATCGTTCAAGTTTTTGTCCAAAGTTGACCAGGATGATTAGAAACTTAGGTCCATTTGACCATCGAAATAGTGCAAATTTTAGTGCAAGCCGATAAAAAGAAGGTAATAAAAAAAGGAGTTACGTTTATCGTAACTCCTTATAGACCAATGGTGTGCCCAGAACAGGAATCGAACCTGCACTACCTTGCGATAACCAGATTTTGAGTCTAGCGCGTCTACCAATTCCGCCATCTGGGCTTTTTAACTCACTTGATCATCTCAGCGTTATAACTAACTCTTTATGAAGACCGTTTGTGTGTTAATGGGCAGCAAAAATAAGTACTCTTTGTTGAATTCGCAAGAGGTATTTTCTCCGAAAGTAAAAATCTTTGATTTTTGGCAGCAAATCGGGTGTTTGTTCACCATTGTCAAATTGGCTTAAAAGCGGTGCCACGACTGTATCCCAGCCACTCATTTGTTCTTCTAAAGCGGCCAACGCATTTTTTTTTGCAGATTCGTTTTCTTCGTCCATTTCATACTCAGTAATGGCTTCATTGAGTTCCATCATCTCCATTAAGAACGCTGGCGGCAGGTTGTATTTCTCATCTTGTTCCAACAGGCCGTTTAATTGAAGGACATAAGCCATCGTTGCGTCAAGATTATTTAATGTCTTGTATGCATCGTTATTAATGGCGGCCATTCTGAGTGCCTCTGCACGGTGCGCATGATCAGCCATGGTAAAACGGTCGGGATGATACTTGCGGCTTAACTCATAAAATTTCGATTTCACTTTCGCGGAATCAGGCTTGAATTGCGGCTTCAAGTCATATAGTTCAAAGTAGTTTATCATCGTTGCTGAATTAGCGCATTCTATTTGCACGCAAAAATAGCGAAGATGGTTATGCCTCCAAGTAAGCGTTAAAAGGAAATGTTCAATTTTTATTGATGATTGCAGCTTTAATCAGTCGTCTGGTGTATTTGCGGTGCATTGCAAATGGATCATTATAGGACGCTGTTGCAGCTTGTATTTGGGCATGGTGATAATAATTTCATATTTAACTTTCTCCGAATCTGGCCAGAGTGGCGGCTTCTACTCATATTGATAAATACGTTTGTCATTAAATCATCGATTGTAGGCGTTATATTTGTTTACAAAATCTAGAACATGATGCGTATCGGATTGATCCGCGAAAGAAAAACACCACCAGATACTCGTGTAGCGCTTACTCCCAAACAATGTGCCAACCTCATGCAGCAGTATCCCGGTATGACAATCGTTGTAGAACCGTCTCCAAACAGATGCTACACCGACGACGAATACAGGGCCGAAGGAATCACGATTCAGGAAGACCTGAGTGATTGCGATGTGTTGCTTGGCATCAAAGAAGTAAAAATTGACTATCTGATTCCTGGAAAAACATATTTCTTCTTCTCGCACACTAAAAAGAAACAACCATACAACCAGAAGCTGATGCAGGCGCTGATCGAAAAAAAGATCCGCATGATCGACTATGAATGCCTGACGCATATCGATGAACAGCGCATTCTGGGTTTTGGCCTGTACGCCGGTATTGTCGGCGCACATAATGGCTTGCTGACTTACGGTAAAAAAACCGGCACTTATCAACTGCCTGCAGCGCATGAAGTGGGCAGCTATGAAGACATGCTCAAAGCTTACGAACAAGCCATCATCCCGAATATCAAAATTGTGGTGACGGGTTCCGGCAAAGTAGCCGCAGGTATTTTGGATGTAATGACGCAACTAGATATTGAATCTGTAGAACCGGAAGATTTCCTCACACACCAATACGACTATCCCGTATATACGCACCTGAAAGGCGCGGCGTTGTATGCAAGAAAGGACAATGATCTTTTTCACCGCGACGATTTTCATGCCAATCCGGAAGCGTACAAATGCTTGTTCTCCCAATATGTGTCACAGACTGATATTTTAATGAACGGTATTTACTGGGATGAAAAAATTGCGCGTCTGTTCGAGAAGCAGGACATCCTGCGCAATGACTGGCGCATCAGCGTCATTTCAGATATTACCTGTGACGTGGATGGTTCCGTGCCGATTAATGTTGGCGCATCTACTATTGCAGATCCTGTGTACGGCATCAATCGCAAAACACAGGAAAAAGAAGTAGCATTCCAACCCAATAAAGAAGTGATCGATGTAATGGCGGTTGATAATCTGCCTAATGAATTACCGCGTGATGCATCTCAATATTTCGGAGTGCATTTCGAGAAATTTGTACTCAGCGAATTACTGAAAGAAGAGAGCGATATTATCCGCAGAGCAACTATCTGCGAAGATGGAAAACTCACTTCGCATTATGAATACCTCAGCGATTACGCATACGCTTAAAAATCTAGCTGAAAACATAAAGCTCAAAGCCTAAAGCCGTGGAGAAATTCACAAGCCCATTTCATGAATGCGGGCAAGCTTTAAGCTTTGAGCTTTTGATTTATTTCATTTGCTACAATAGCCATCATCACCTACAGTAGCTAAATATCGCACTGCCGTAAGTGAAGGGAAAAAGAAATAACCAGCGCCTTTTACGGTAACAAAACGTTCCAGACCTTCTATCTGCGTACCAACGGGTTCGCCGGGTATTGTAAATACACGATCCTTATCTTCATGTTTGACACCAATTATCGGATCTGGATCTGAACACAACTGACCATCGTTCGGATAATTACACCAGGTGTATTGTATGAATTCAAACTGGCGGGAAATGTCTGCATTGAAGCACATGAAATGCAGACCATGTTCTTCTGGATTTTCGATAACATATGGCCGTGCTCTTCTGACTATCCGATGTTTCTTGGTTAACTGAATGGACCGTTCGGGCGTATTGTCCTCAAAATGATCGCGTGGATTTGCACGTCGTACATGTGAGCCGTATGGGCATTTCAAACCATCAGGGTCGCCAGCATAGCTGATTTTGTCATCCAACATTACCTTTTCACTGTAACTATTACCTGGATCGTTATCCGGATATTCAATAAGCGATGCCCCACTCGGCCACCTGCCCATCATCTTTGCCGCAAGTCTGTTGCGTCGCTCTTCATCTGTTCCTTTATCCAGGATGGATTTTTCATCTATAAACTTCCAGAAGCGATCTACATGTTGTTCTAACTGACGGTACACAAGAAAAGTACCATTACGCCCAAGATCCTTGCAACCGCTACCGGCTGCATCTGCGGGCAGTAAATTCATATTGCCCTGTGGCGTCGTAATAATCGGCGTCTCCGGATAAACACCGTATTCATTTTTATACCCAAGAATAAATTCACCCGTTGCAATTGTGTTGGAAGGATCTCCGGGTCTGCCGCTTCCGGCAATTACCGGTTGTGAAATACCGTCTCTGAATCCGAAATGCTCCCGGTTGTGTGGCAAGCTGTAACCATCTAACACAGCAACTTCCTTAAGTTCAAATTGCACCAGATTCCTATTTAATTCTGCAAGATATCCATTTAGTATCTCCTCCGTTTCGCCAAAGACCATCAGCAGCGCATGCCCTACTCTTTCCGATTCCATTGGGTCTTTGTCGTTCGTTTCCGGACTGCCCCACCGCCATTTGCCAGGCGCACTCTCATCTTCGTCACCCAACAAACGTTGCCGGTGCGGTGTAAAAATGCCTTCCCTGAATTCGCGGTTGAAATTTTTCATGTTGTCATCAGAGAGTCCCAGTGATTTTAATCCCCAAGGTGTAAAAGCAATATTAAGACAACGATGGATTCCTCTGTTTTCCAAACCGGCGCTTGTCAGCTGCGGATAAACAGTTTTAAGCCATCCATACGCATATTCCCGAGATGAAGGAAAATTGAGCAATAGCATCCGGGATGCCTTCATGTTTTTGTATGCATAAAGCAGATATCCCTGCACATCGTCCAGCTCCACTGTTATATCATTGTCTGGTATCATAAATAAGAATTAGAATCGTTTCAAAAATGCTTTCGCTTTGTTTTCGTCCAGATCGCGCATCAGCTCTGCGTAGATGTGCCCGTTATTGTTGATATTCTTGATGGAGAGATTAGGGTAAGCGCTGTACCAGACTTGTGTATCTATTTCGGTAAGACGGCTCCAGGCTAAAAAATGTTCTTCATCATAAGCACCTTCAAAAATCAACATCCAGGTTTTGGGAAACAGTTGTGTGTTGCTAAATACGGCCGACAATCCTTTACCGCATTTATCGATAAAGTCACAGAGATACTGTTGCCAGCTACCATCAAAATTGCTGGAGAAAAACACTCTTTTATTATCGTCGATAAAAATCCATTTCGCAAAATGTATAGTAGGAATACCCATCAGCTTGCCTTTTACAAAATGAATCCTGGAGAGGAAATTGGTTACAAAAAGCAAAAACTTGAGTGTTACAAGCCGCATCCAGCCTGGCTTTACGGCGAGCACCTGTGAAAACTGATTTTGAAAATAGTAGTCTTCATATGTTTCCAGGGTGGCCATGTGTGCTTCATCCAGCTGACTCCGCATCAGCGTAATCGGCCGATCACGGCGCTCATGAAACAACTGCAACCATATAGCCCACATCAACATCGCGACGGCAAGAATAATTGCAGGTCCAATCAAAATGGGCAAAAGCGGGATGACGATGTAAGGCCATTTGCGGGTAGGCATACTTGTTTTTTTCAACCAGGGAAACAACGGCTGCTTGTCCTCACCAGTGGCTGACTGAGCTGCGTTACGCAATGATTGATGCACCTCGCGCGCGGACCGGCCTTTGAAATCATGACTATTCAGGTGCTTTCGCAAAAAATCCCGTAAGCCTTCTTGTTGTTTGATATCAACGACTGTTCGGCCCGGCGACCCGATATAGTAAGCCGCGCTTTTTACAGCATTTTGTTTTAGGTAATCAAAGATTTTATGAACGTGCAGGTCTGTGTTTACTGTCTCATCACTACTGCTGCTTGCTCTCTGCGGAAAATCAATACAGTAATCATAAATCGCGACCAATGGTTCATACAGATCGGCAATCAACCGCAGCAATAAAGAATCCGGCGATTCATCAAAATTGGAAGTAAAAACTAATTGCGGCGGGGTCAAATCTCCATTCACCGAGCTTTCATCAAGAATAGTCCACCGAAAATAATGCACGGTGTCTGCAAGTTGCTGAAACGCTTCAATTGCCTTCAAAGATGTGGCATCGGGTTGCGTTCCATTTGCTGATCGCGTATCGTTTCTTAATCTCAGAAGGTGCTTTCGCAGGTCATCTACTTTCGACGGTTTGATAGGAACGATGACCGTAACCGATTTCTGTGTCGACATTGGATAATTTATTTATAAACTATATCAAAATCAATACCAATAATCTATTTATATATATTTTTCGTAAATTCAAAGTACGAATAATTTCGCCGACGAGCAAAAAACAGTAGCGAAGCCTATCCTGAAAATGCCATGAGACTAATTTTTAAAGCAAGTTTATGTTCAGGATATTTAACGCCGAGCGACTCGTTCACAGTGGAGCGCAGACCACCATCATCAAAAACGACGAACAGCCATCATCGGCTGCAACCTGTGTAAAGATTACCAATTCTGAATTTCCATCGAAGGAAGTATTAAGCTATCTTGAAAATGAACTGACATTATCTGCAGTCGGATGTACATCGGTACGGAATGCATTACAGCTCACTACTGTTGAAAATCACCCCGCGCTTTCACTGGAATATATAGCGGGAAGTAGCCTGAGAGAATACATGGAGCCCGCATCGGCAAGCATTACTGACAAGATATCCGTAAGCTTAAACATCTGCAATGCGTTGGTCGATTTACATCGGCATAAAATTTTACACAACAACATTTGCCCCGAACACATCATCCTCAACGAACAATCCGGAAATGCTGTTTTTATTGATCTCGGCATTGCTCATGTTCTGGAAAAAAAAGCGGGCAGACACTTTGATATTCACCTGGCCGAAAAAATGTCCCCGTATTATATATCACCCGAAAATACCGGACGCATTAACCGGAATATCGATTTACGAAGTGATATTTATTGCACCGGATTAGTGCTCTACGAACTGTTTACGGGTGAAAAGCCGTTTGAACTCAAAGACAAATCCGAACTTATTTACGCGCACATCGCTAAAAAGCCGGTTCCACCTGCATTAATACGCACAAAAATTCCGCTGATCATTTCAGACATCATTATGAAGATGCTGGAAAAAAATCCCGAAGACCGCTATCAGTCCGCATCTGGCGTGCTGTACGATCTTGAAGAATATCATACGAGGCAGGCAGAAGGCAATGAAACAAACTTCCCGCTTGGCAGTCGTGATTTTTCCAGCCGGTTTATCCTTCCATCAAAAATTTATGGTAAAGAAAGAGAACGGGAAACCTTGCTCGAAAAATTTGAGACATGTGCAAACGGCGCGAAGGATTTCTTATTGTTATCTGGTGTGCCCGGCGCGGGGAAAAGCACCCTTGTGGCTGGCATCCAAAAATCTGTGATTGCTGCGAATGGATTTTTTGTAACGGGCAAATTTGACCAGCTGCAGCACAGCGGCCCCTACTCTGGTTTTATACAAGCCTTTCGCGAAGTCATCGATTTAATATTGACCAAAAATGACCAGACAAAAACAGAGTGGCGCCATCGCATTCTGCAATATGCCGGGGAATCGGGCCGCGTACTGACCGATCTCATTCCAGATATGGAAAACCTGATTGGCAGCCAGCCGCAACTTCCTGAGCTCTCTGCTGTCGAATTGCAAAACCGGTTTAATTACATCCTCGCCGGCTTTATTAAAGCTATTGCTTACGAAGGCCATCCACTGGTGTTGTTTATCGACGATATACAATGGGCCGATACCTCGTCAGCCTATCTTTTCGATCTAATTTTTAATGATAAAGACATCCGTTACTTGTTGGTGATCTGCGCTTACCGGAACAATGAAATCGATGAGGCTAATTCCGTAAAACAACTGCTGGCACGGCTGGAAGATGAAAATGCGCCATGCACTGAAATAGAAATGAGTCCGCTGACATTGGCACACACGGAAGAATTGGTTAAAGACTTGTTCCGTACCGGACAAGATGACAACGCAGCATTTGCACAACTGGTTTACGATAAAACTAAAGGCAATCCTTTTTATACCAGAAGATTTCTGCAGTCGGTCTACGATGAAGGTTTTCTTTTTTTTGATGATGAATCCTGTAAATGGCAATGGAATAAGGCAGACATCGAGCAGATGAATGTATCGGGTAACGTGGCTGACCTTATGATTCTTGCGCTCAAAAAATACCCGGCGACAACATTGCGGATTCTGCAGATCGCTTCTTGCATTGGAAACAGGTTTGACCTGAATCTCGCTGCAACCGTTTTAGCTACCGGTACGCTGTCACTGCAAGAACAATTGCGTGGGCCACTCGCCGATGAAATCATTATAGACATTGGTGGTGTGTTTATGTTTGCGCACGACCGGATTCAACAAACAGTCAACTCGTTGATACCAGAAAATGAAAGGCAGGAAATTCATCTCCGCATTGGCAAGGCCTTATCAGATCAGTCGAATGAATCAAAAAGCGTAGCTGATATTTTCACCATTACCAATCAATGGAATGCTGGCATTGATTTAGTAATCGACGAACAGGACAAGCTGCTCGCTGCCGGTTTAAATACAGAAGCAGGAAAAAAAGCAAAATCATCAGCAGCCTACAATCAGGCGCTCGGTTATTTCGATACTGCAATCACTTTGCTTGGCAATAATTGGACGCAGCAATACGACCGGCTCTTGCAGACCTATGAACAAGCCGCAGAATCTGCATTTCTCGCTGCCGAAATGGAACGCGCCAACGAATTGGTACAGATTATTGAAACCAATGCAAGAACACCCATCGAGGCACTCAAAGCCTATGAAGTCAAAATACAAAAACTGATCGCGGGCCATGAATACAAAGAAGCCGTAGAATTTGCCATCAGCATACTCAGCCGTTTTGATGTCAGGATTCCGTTACATCCGCACAAACTGGCAGTAGTAATGCGTTTGCTCTTTACCACTTTTATTACGGGACGCAAATCACCTGCTTTTTTTGAAAAGCTACCGCAGATGACCGATCGCAATAAGCTGGCAGCGGTGCGGCTTTTATCTGTTGTTACCTCTGCTATCGTACTCACCTATCCGGATCTGTTGCCGCTCGTTGTTTTCAAAAACATCGAGCTGTCGATGAAGTATGGCTTATCGCCCAAATCGCCTTTTTCATTTATGGGCATCGGCTACATTATGAGCGTTTACATGCAGCAGATAGAAAAAGGTATCGCATATGGAAAAATTGCGCTGAGCCTGAGCAGAAAGCTGCGCACCAAAGAGCTGGACGCATCGCTGCTAATGACTTATTACGTATACCTTGCCCATTGGACAATGCCTTTGGCAGATACAATTCCTGAACTGGAAAAAGCATTTATAACCGGCGCAGAAACGGGTGATTTTGAATTCACCTCCTACCTCGCACACAACATCACATACCATTCATTTTTCGCAGGATTGCCTTTAGATAAACTCGCCGACCGCAGCGAAGAGCTCAACAATCAGATCGAAAAATACAAGCAGGAGTTTACCATTACCCGACTAAAAGTTTTCCGGCAGGCAATTGCGCAATTCATTGTAAAAACGCCACAGCCGCATATCCTGGCGGGTGAAATATTGGATGAAAATCTTATCCGGTTACCAGAAAGCGAACAAAACTTCGGATACTTTCAAAACCTGTATCTCGTAAAAACGGTGCTGGCACTGTATTTCAATAAAAGCGAAGAGGCATTTGATTATGCGGTCAAATGCGAAAAATATCAGGAAGTTGTAAAAGGCTCTGTGGTGTACCTTGGTTTTTATTACTACGAAGCGCTGGCAATCACCGCTGGCATTGCAGGAAAAGAAGAAACCGAACAAAAGAGATTACAGAAGAAGCTACATAAAAACCTCAGTCTTATCCGGCAATATGAACGGTATTGTCCGCAGAATTATGCACACAGACGACTACTCATTGAAGCAGAAATAGCACGTCTCGAAGACAGGAAAGAAGACGCCCGGCTTTTGTACGACAAATCAATCAGACAGGCCGTTGAAAACAAAATGTTGCATGATGAAGCGCTGGCCTGGGAACTTGCCGGGAAATTCCATATCCAGACAGCCATCGAACAGATTGGCGTCTTTTACATCAACAATGCCCTGCTCGCCTACAGACGCTGGGGCGCCTCCGCAAAAATAGAAGACCTCGCAGCCAGATATAGCCATTTGGACATTCGACTACCGGAAGAACCGGGGCAGACAGCAATAGCACGCGACACAGACATTGATCTGGGAACGCTACTGAAAGCATCTACTGCGCTATCGGGAGAGCTGGTACTTTCCAGTCTGCTGGAACAACTGATGCATTTACTGGCCGAAAACGCAGGCGCACAAAGCGGTTTTATTATGGTTGAAAAAGCCGGGCATCTTAACGTAGAAGCCGAACTGGTGCCAGCAACCGGACAGATCAGCACATTACAATCCAGGTCGCTCGATGAAATAAAAACCGCACCATTATCGGTCATCAACTATGTGATTGCGAAGCGGGAAACCGTGCTGCTCGACAACGCCGCGGAAAGTGCGCTATTCAGAGACGATCCGTTTATAGTAAATCATGCACCGAAATCAATTCTTTGCATGCCGCTGATCAGGCAGGGTAAGCTGCAAGGCGTCATCTACCTGGCGAATGAAATTACCATCGGCGCATTTACAGAAAGCCGAGTCAGCTTCCTGAAATTACTTAGCACACAAATTGCCATTTCCCTTGAAAATGCACTTTTCTACAGTGATATGGAACACAGGGTCAGCGAACGCACCCACGAACTGAATCTGGAAAAACAAAAATCAGAAAATCTGCTGCTGAATATATTACCCGGAGAAATTGCCAAAGAGCTGAAAGAAACGGGAGAAGCCAGAGCGCGCCGTTTCGACAACGTCAGCATTCTGTTTACAGACTTTAAAGATTTCACGAAAAAAAGCGAGCTGCTTACACCGGAAGAACTGGTATCCATACTCGATATATACTTCCGGCATTTTGACAGCATCATATCCAAATATGGAATTGAAAAAATAAAGACGATCGGTGATGCGTATTTATGTGTGGGCGGCATGCTTTATTCCGATGCCGAAAGCGCACTCAATATTGTAAAAGCTGCGCTGGAAATACTGGTATTCGTAGAACAATTGCAACAAGCACGGGAAGCTGCAGGTTTGGTCTCATTCAGCATCAGAATGGGCATTCATGTTGGACCGGTCGTAGCAGGAATCGTCGGCGAGAAAAAATTTGCCTACGACATTTGGGGCGATGCAGTCAATACAGCAGCGCGTATGGAGCAAGCCAGCGAACCCGGCAGATTGAATATTTCGCACGATACCTGGCTGCTGGTTAAAGACCACGTGATTTGCACGCACCGCGGTAAGATCGAAGCCAAAAACAAAGGCATGATCGATATGTATTTCGTAGACGGACTGAAAGAAAACGATACACAACAATGGACTGTAGCAAGCGATGAGATTGCTCTTTTAAAATCGCCGGTGCGCTAGAAAATCAGTCCCAACCAAAAGATTCGCATCAAGCAGACATTAAATTATTAAAATATTATTTATTATATTGTATTAACATATTCAGCCTACCATGCAATTTGAGAAGGTTAAGAAATTTGTTTTGGAAAGACTTCTTGAAGTGTTGCCACCGAACCTCACATATCACTCACTGGAACACACGAAGGATGTTTACCATTCGGCCGAGCGGCTGGCCGGCCTTGAAAACATATCAGGTGAAGATTTGCAGATACTGCTTACGGCAGTATTGTTTCATGACGCGGGCTTTTTGCAGCAGCAAAAAAATCATGAACTGATCGGATGCGATCTGGCGCGAAAATATTTACCCGACTATGATTACAACCAGGATCAGATTGAACGGATTTGCGGGATGATTATGGCGACAAAGATTCCGCAGACGCCGGCCAACAAACTGGAGATGATTATCTGCGATGCAGACCTCGATTACTTTGGCAGAGATGATTTTTTTACAGTCGGTAACCGGTTGTTTGACGAACTGCGCACATTGGGCACCATTCACAGCGAGAACGAATGGAACCTCTTGCAGGAAGATTTTCTGGAACATCACAGATATTTTACAGAATCAGCGAAAGCACTCAGAGGAGACCGTAAAGCAGAACACCTCGCCGTCATAAAATCCAAAATAATAAAATAACTATTGAGATGAAACTGGCCAACAACTTCCCTTCCCTGATACAGGACACCGTACACACAGTTGCCGGAGTGGTGATTGCGGGATTTGCATTGAAAAGCTTTCTGGTACCCAATCAATTTCTGGATGGCGGTGTTACCGGCGTTTCACTGCTGCTGCATGAAATGTTTCACTGGAACCTGGCCATGCTGATTATTCTCGTAAATCTTCCGTTCATTATCATTGGCTCATTTCTGGTAAATAGAAAATTTGCCCTCAAAACATTGGCCTGCGTAGTGCTGCTCTCCCTCTGTCTTGAGTTTTTACCATATCCTGTGGTGACATCAGAAAAAATACTCGTATCCATGTTCGGCGGTTTGTTCCTCGGCATCGGTATCGGTCTGGCAATGCGCGGCGGTTGCGCGATTGACGGCCTGGAGATTCTGGCATTGTACACCATGCGCCGTAGCAGCTTTACCATCAGCGAAATTATACTGGGACTAAACGTCATTATCTTTTTACTCGCAGCGATGCACTTCGGACTGGAACGGGCACTATTTGCAATGCTCACCTATTTTGTTGCCAGTCGTACGATACATTATGTAATTGAAGGTCTGGAAGAATATACCGGCGTTACTATTATCTCCGGAAGAAGTCAGGAAATAAAAGAAGCATTGGTATTACAAACCGGCAGAGGCATTACCGTATATAAAGGCGAAAGAGGATTTCTGAAAGATAGCTTTGAAATAAGCACAGATTGTGATATTGTATTTACAGTCGTTACCCGGCTTGAAGTGAGAAGACTAAAAAATCTCGTGCACAGCATCGATCCGAACTCCTTTATTTTTACCCACCGGATTAAAGAAGCAGCCGGCGGTGTTTTAAAACGCCGTGCCAGCCATTGATGCGGCCGGCTACAATTCACAACTCGCCTTCTTATCAACTTTCCGCGATTGCTGAAAAAGCACCGCAACATCGCCCGAAACGATCATCGCGTCGGTCACTGCGCTGGACAAACGCGACAACTGCTGATAAATGCGAAACAGATCATGAATATCCATGCTATCATCAAACGCAAAACCAGAAGCGAGCATATGCTCCAGTGCTGCTGAAATAGCATCAAGATTGCGCTCAACGCCGCTTTTACGTTCATTTGAAATAGCTAAAAAAGTACGAGCTGACTGTATCATATCTAATAAACTTTAAAGATGCAAAGGTCTTGTAAGCCAACTTATTCAAAATGCCCAAAGAGACACAGTTTCTGCCCAAAAGGACTTTTCGGTTATACAATACCATTTTAGTGGCTTCTCGTCAATTGCTGATATATTTACCGTCCGTTTCCCAAAGCACCCAAACGGAATAACAGCTATGAATGAAGACCAAGCGACAATAATCCACCGGAGAACACCAGAATCTGCAGCGATGGTTGAAAATACCAGACGCGCCATGGCGATCACCACCAAACTAAATCATCTGACGTTTAACGACCCTGCGGAAGTTCGCGTTTTGTTTAGCGAACTCATTGGAAAACCAGTAGATGAAAATTTTATCCTGATCCCTCCGTTCTACACCGCAGGCGGTACTGAAATCACCGTAGGCAAGAATGTGTTCATCAATCAAAACTGCACACTCTATGATCTTGGCGGACTTACGATTGAAGACGATGTAATGATCGGACCTAATGTAAATATCATTACCACCGGTCATTCGCTTGATCCCGTACAACGCCGCACAGTGACTATTGGAAAGCCAATCATAATCAAACGTAATGTCTGGATCGCAGCAGGTGTAACCGTTATCGGTGGTGTAACGATTGGAGAAAACGCTGTCGTCGCAGCAGGATCTGTAGTAACAAAAAATGTGCCCGCTAATACTTTAGTCGGCGGTAATCCGGCGAAGGTGATTCGAATGATAGAAACAGCATTGAATGAAACAATCAAAGAAAGTTAGATGAAACAAGGAATGATCTGGTTATTGTTGCTCGCAGCCGCAGTGCAAACAAATGCACAAACATTTGAACAGCGCATCCAACATTTTGTAGATTCTGTTTACAACAAAAATCCCGAAGCCGTTGGTTTTCTGTTGCACGTAGAAGCGCCAGACAAACACATCTCCTGGGATTATGCCGTTGGGTATGCCAATCGTACAACCAAACAAAAACTCAGTGCCAACCAGCCGGTTTTGATAGCCAGCAATACCAAACCTTATGTTGCAGCTACGATCTTAAAACTGATGGAAGCGGGCGAGCTTGATATCAATCAGCCGATTCATTCTTTGCTTAAAACGCACACCGATAGTTTACTGCGAAGCGCGGGCTACCAAACAGAAAGCATCACGGTAAAACATCTGATGTCTCACACTTCGGGTATTAGAGATTATGTGGATGAAGATTATTTTGCTTTCGAAAACGCGCACAAAAAACACACATGGACCAGAAACGAACAGATACAACGTGCCGTGAAAGCAGGTCCGCCGTTAAAAGCTGCTGGTGATACTTTTCGCTACGCGGATATCAATTATATTTTATTAACGGAAATCATCGAACAAAAAACAAAGCAGCCTTATTACCGCGCCATGCGGTCCCTACTCGACTACAAGCAACTGCATTTGAACAATACCTGGTTTGCCAAATTCGAGAAAGCTCCGGCTAGCGCAAAGCCACAAGCGCATCAATACTGGGATGAATTCGGCTGGGACACTTATGATCTCGATCCATCCTGGGATCTGTACGGTGGCGGCGGTATGATCGCCACAGTAAGTGACATGGCGAAATTCTTTCAATACCTCTTCAACGGCAAAGTCATCCACAACCAAAATATCCTTGCCTTAATGACGACCGACGTACCGCCCAATCTCCAAATCAACTATTGCCTCGGCATACGCAAGGTCACCTACGCCAACCAAAAAGGCTATAACCACGGCGGCGGGTTGGGCACTGATGTCATTTATATCCCTGCACTAAACGCCACGATTGCAGTGGCCGCATTGGAGACTTCACACAGACCGGTGGCATTAGAGATTAGTAAGGGAGTGGTGAGGGAGCTGGGGAGGAAATGAAGAACTGCAAATGTTTCGCGTTCGCCTTTAAAAGCGAACACCCAGCTGACGAAACATCTGTATCGGATTGCAAAATTGAATCGAAAAATGATCGCAGGGTTCCGGAATAGCGATTCTTGATTTCATTCGGGGATTGCTGATTTCGTGCGTTACAATAGTATTGCCAAGCTCTGATGCGGCCGCAATAAGCCATGCATCAGCTTCATCAGCATCCAAAAATTCATTAATAGCTCCGGGAGAATAATGAAATGCCCGTTCAGCAGCCCATTGCGCGATTCGACTATAAGCGACTATGTGTCTGGAACTATCCTCAAAAAAATCAGCAGGTAATTCGGCATCAGCCCAATCTTTGAGATGGTCGTTGCCTTTTCTGATTTCCGCCCCTACCTTGTCAAGACTTCTTATAATGCCCTGCCCTGCTAATTCTTTAACCTTATTCCAAAACGAGGGAACGACGTCAAACGGATAATGTGCCCGATGTGCTGTTATAAAAAAGTTTGCATCTAACAAATAAGCCATTCTCTATTTCAACTTAGCGTTTATAAAATGATGATAGGTATCTCCACTAAGCCCCGTCAGCTTATAAGCTTCACGATGAGAAAGTTTACCCTGCTGAACAGCCTGATCAATAAATGCAGCGAAACGAAGACTAACACGATTTATTTGATTATTATAGTAATCTCCGCCACCGTTTGATTCTTCTTTTTTCTGCTGAGCCTGAAATTGCCATTGGCTATACCAGCTAAAAAATTGCCCTTTTGTAATAAACCCCAGATCCAGTGCACGCCTTGCTATTACAATACGACTTACCTTAAAATAACGGGCGACATAGCCAAGATCAGAACGTTGCTGCCATACATTTTTGAATATAGTTCCCGGCACTAAAAATTCTGCGGCAACCTTATCACAAAGCTGCTCGACCGGATCATTCGCCGGCATAAACTGATTAGTATCAAAACCTGCGCTTTTACCTAGCCAAACATGCGCCAATTCGTGAATCAACGTAAATAATTTAGCTGATTCTGCATCGCTGTTGTTGATGAATAAAAATGGACAATACTCGTTGACTAATATAAATCCCCGGCATTCAGCGGCATCAATTTTTCGCTTTGTATTATTCCCAACAATCCCGTTCACAACGACAATAATTCCAATTTCCTCAATTTGGTTGACGAGAAAACGGAAAGCGCTGGGCGCATCCTTAACATCAGAAGCCCAGTCCAATGCTAACCCCAGCGTATTGCGAATATCCTCAACAATATCTTCAATTCCATTCTTTGTAGAAAATCTTCCAATAAAAGACAACGGTTGATGTCCGTCCTCCTGCAAATACTCGCTCAGCCACTGCTGACGTTGCTGTAAGCTTCTTACCGTATCCGCAATATTTAAACTTATATCACTGTTTACAATTTTACTACCATGTCGAAAATAAGGGAATGGCAATGTTTCTTTAGGTGGCTCAGGCAAAAATAAATAGCCGAACGGCAAATGAACACGCTTTGAAAAAACCTCCAGCTGCTTGACGGTTGGTTCTGCTTCTTGCTTGAGCCATTCAGGCAATCTGGGCAACGCCTTTACTAAATCATCCACCGTTTTCCCAGACCTCTTTAAAGCCCAGAAAAGCATTTCAGGATTTATTTTTACCGTGGTACTCATATTTTCACGAAAATAATTAATTAGCACATTCAGAAATCAGAGACCCAAAAAATCCTCACCCCTACTTTACATTCACTCCAAACTGCATCATCACACTCAATATTCTTTGCATCGCCAACAGACCACGTTCAAGATCTCGGCGATCCGTGTCGTTGTGCCATCGTGAGTGCGTTCTTTTTCGTCAGACTTTTTCCAGTGCGAAATCAGATTCATACTTCCTCATACCTCGTCATCGGGAAGACCCGCGTGGTGTGTTTTTCCCCATGTCACGTCGACCCTAAGGAGACGTCCCGCTAAACATGCAAACCCACAACACGCGGGATCCCTCTTTCATCGGGACAAACACGAGTAAATCATTCGATGGCAAACATAGGATACCCCATCACGAGCACCATCGACTTCCGACATAATTCAATGGAATTACCAAAGACAAGCGCGAATACAAATTATCTCCTCCGCGCAATTGCGTGGGCAGCATATTCCGCAGATTTCCCACATTCACCACATTCCCGCCCTACTTCACTTCCAAACCAAACTGCTTCATCACTCCCAATATTCTTTGCATATCCGGTGGACCACCAGCATTGATGATCTCGGCGATTGCTCTGAAATATTCCGGGCCGATGCTTGCTTGCGATAAAGAACAAAGTACGCGTGTCGGCACCGTTCCGGTATTATTAAAGCCGTGCACAATGCCGCGTTTAATAAACAATGTATCACCGGGATTCAACACTCGGATTTCATCGCCATAAATCTGGTGCAGCGTGCCTTCCATCACATGAAGCGTTTCATCAACGTCGACATGGTAATGCGGTGCAGGCACTTTTATATTCGGTGGCACCAGCATTTCAAATACCACCAATGTGCCGTCGGTATCCTGGCCATCGAACAGGAACTTGAGCTTTAGCTCGCCAATAGAGATCTCTTCTTTAAATACGGGGAACATGTGTGTGAATTTTCATATAAGATAAAATAAATCGCTGATATCTGATTTCCCTGATCACTGATTTTTGCGAATGGTCAGTTGTCAGTTGTGAGCTAACCAAGATGTCCACTTTTTAAGGTTTTAACCATTTAACTTTTTAGCTATTTAACTTTTCCCCCAGAAATGATGGCACAAATCTTTTATAGTTAAACTGATATCAATAAAGTAACCAAAAACATTAATTATGAAACCAATAATCAGCTTGCTAGTCTTGGCACTCATGACCGGGTCTGCATCAGTTAATGCGCAGAGTACCACTAAAAAAGCGGAAAAAGAAGTGTCAAAAGATGCTACAAAAGCCGCAGATAAAACTGCGGAAGTTGCGTCTAAGGGCAAATCCTCCGTTGTCGATAAAGTTTACAAAGACAAAGAAGGGCCAAACGGTGAAACGATCTACATCGACGCCCACTCAAAATACTATTGGGTCGACAAGAAAGGACATAAGGAATACATCGCCAAGGATAAGCTCAAGAATAAGAAATAATACCAGCAATCCGGCAAGACGCTCTTCTTGCCGGATTTTTTTTGCCCTAAAAGATTGTGACACAGAGCAATCTGCATTTCTTGTCGTCGACCTATTGATTTACCAGGCAGACCTACTTTAAAACGAGGTGGACCTTGTTCAGGTACAAGGTCCACCTACTTTTTTACTAGGTCCACTTACTTCACCTACCAGCTCGACCTAATTCAGAACGAGGTCTACCTGCTGCTGCAAAAGGTCGACCTCGTTTACCTACAAGCCCGACCTAGTTTCAAACAAGGTCCACCTACTTTTTTACTAGGTCCACTTACTTCACCTACAAGGTCGACCTACTTCCGAACGAGGTCTACTTACCTCCATACAAGGTCAACCTTATAATTGAGCCATCCAGACAACTAAATTGAGCCCGTCAGACATCCTGTCGTCTATCCAAAACAAGGAGCTTTGTGTCTTCAAAATCTATTATCAGTCATGACAGGAATAACAAAAATAAAACTGGGCAATAACGGTCCTGAAGTATCAAAACTGGGACTCGGCTGTATGCGCATGTCGCCGGTATGGGGATCTGCAAAACCGGATGAAGCGGAAAGCGTTGCTACGATTCAGCAGGCACTGGACAACGGCATTAATTTTTTAAACACAGGTGATTTCTATGGCGCCGGTCATAATGAAATGCTTGTCGGCAAAGCGATCAAAGGCAGACGCGACGATGCATTTATCAGCGTAAAATTTGGCGCCATTTTTTATGGCAAACAAATGCTGGGCCTCGACCTTCGTCCAATAGCCATCAAGAACTTTATCAATTATTCACTGGTTCGTCTGGGCGTTGATGTGATCGATCTTTATCAACCCTGCCGTTTAGACAACAGCGTGCCTATAGCGGATGTAATTGGCACCGTCGCAGATCTGATTACAGAAGGAAAAGTCCGTCACCTCGGCGTATCGGAAATAACCGCAGAACAACTTCGTCAGGTACACGCGATCCATCCCGTAGCAGCGCTGGAAATTGGCTATTCGCTGGCGGATCGTCAGATAGAAAACGAGTTGCTGCCTGCTGCAAAAGAACTGGGTATTGGCGTGGTTGCTTTTGCAAATACAGCAGAAGGCTTACTGACCGGCGACCTTAAAGCGCCATTAGCTGAAAATGATCATCGTCTGCACTTCTCTCGTTTTCAGGGCGACAACCTCAAACAAAATCTGGAGAAAGTAGAAATTCTGAAGCAACTGGCAAAAGACAAAGGCACTACCACAACACAGCTTGCAATTGCATGGGTCAATCAGCAGGGCGAGCACATCATGCCTTTGGTGAGTATGAGCAAAAGATCGAGACTGCCGGAGAATATGGCAGCTATGGAGATCCATTTTACGCCGGAAGAAACCGCATTACTAAATACAAATTTTGCACCGGGCGCAATGCTGGGTGGTACCTACCTGCAGCGTTAGGCTGCAATTAAATAACTTTGCGCTGTGACGAATCCAAGCGAAATCATTCCGGGCCTTATTTTTTATGCCTATCTCTCTGCACAACGGAAAGACAAAGTAAGCTTCCTCGAGCACAACACCCTGGTGTTGGTGGCCTCGGGGCAGTTTACTTTAGAGACATCCGGCCAGAAAGTAACCATGCGAAAAGGCGAAATGCTGCTGATCGGCAAAAATCAACTCGCTACAATTACAAAGACGCCATTACCCGGCGAAGATTACGAGACTATTGTGATCTCACTACAGGAGGAAATGCTGCGCCAGATTGTGCTGGAAGAACAATTGACGATGCAGGAGAAATATAGTGGTCCGCGTAATGTGCTCATACCGCCAACGGATTTTTTACGTGGTTATTTTCAGTCAGTGCTACCCTATGTCCGCAATCCGGAAGCGACCTTAACTGATGCGATGGGCATGCTCAAAGTAAAGGAAGGCGTAAAACTAATACTCCATGCAATGCCCGGACTTCGTTCTTTGTTGTTCGATTTTTCGGAGCCGCATAAGATCGATCTGGAAAAATTTATGCTGGGTAATTTTCATTTCAATATTCCCCTTGAAAAATTTGCACAGCTGACTGGTAGAAGTCTCGCGGGATTTAAGCGTGATTTCAAGAAGGTATTTGACGCGGCACCTAAGCAATGGCTAATGGAACGACGCTTAACGGAGGCACGTTATCTGATTGAGAAAAGTCGCAAGCCATCTGATATTTATCTGGATCTTGGCTTTGAAAGTTTGTCACATTTCTCTCGTTCCTTTAGCAGAAAATACGGTAAGGCACCTTCGGAATGGAAAGCTGCGTAAGCGAAGGCAAACGTGAAATGTCAAACGTGAAATGATTGTGCCAGCTTTTCTTTGGTTTTTAAACACCAAATTGCCTCAAATGGTGGTCTGTATGATTATAGAATAGTTTGCCCCAGTCTTGTCTGTTGAATTTACCCGCCAGTTTATTTTCCGGCACCAGATCTGTTGCGTTGTAAAACTTTTCGATGTTGTGCTTGAGCTGCTGCCGTTCGGCTTCAAAATCCGGGGGATTGATGCCCTGCTTCACCATATTCATTTCCACGAAAGTCTGAACTTTTTCCTTGGGCGGTTTCGTGTTCAGAAAGAAGAATTTAATTAGCCACTTTGGCATCGGCAATCTCTGAGCAACGGTTGGATCCAGTTCGCCGGTTGCAGTATCGAAAGCCATTGCCATGTGCCGGAGTCCCTGATTCACATTCATTTTGCCCCATAAAGCCTTTGATTCAGGCGAGAGGTTGTCGATCCGGGCGAGCACCTCATTCTTTACATCGGGCGTTAGCAAATTTTTCATATACCTGGTATTTAAAAAATTTCGACCGTGGTATAAAGTTACGAAAAACCGCACAGGATAAGGGATCTCACGCTAACACCAAGGTTATTGCTCTGAGCCGTGCCAGCCAATCAGATAGCGCCGGCAAACTTCCTTTTGACAACGATTGTCTCGTCTCCGGACTCCGCCCATGACTGTATAATCGGGCTTTCAATGGATTCATACACTTCAATTAATCCGGGTCCTTCGGGAAGCTGATAAAAAGGTGTAAGCACAATGTAATTGCCAATAATATGGTCTACATAACCAGTGCTGGTAATGCCTTCTACCTGTATAAACTGATAACCTTTGGCCTTCAGATTTTGCAATACAGAAACGGTAAACGCAGGCATCCCTACCTCCTTTTTCTCCTTCATAAACAGCGCAAAGCTACCTACTACGATGGCTCGCGGCGGTGAGCATTGTTACTGAAAACAGTGATTTAATTTACTTTTTGAGGGAATTCACAAGCAATGCAGACTTATATTTTCGTGGATCACCTCGACTACCAGCAAGCTGCAATGCTTCAAATTTGGCTTCGAACCAACCTAATCTTACTTTTTTTATGCCAAAAAAAGTAAGCAAAAAAGGGCAGTCTTCACCCGACCATGTCAGGGTTCAGACGATCGCTCGATTAAACTTCGTTACTACTGTGCTGCCGAGTCTGAGCGCCTTGAATTTAAACTCACTTTTTAAAATGCGTGATAGACACATAGAATCATTTCATTGACTACGCACTCATATCCGGATTGATCATTGCATCAGTCTGTCATTATGGTACCAGACGTTTTCCCATAATGATGAGGCCGCGTTCTTCCCCATCGAGAATCGCAATGTTCGGGAAATTACCCCATTCCTCAAATCCAAAATGCTTAAACAATTTCAGGCTTGGCTCGTTGTGCGCAAAAATAAAACCGAGCAATGTTTTTATCTGAAAATCGGGCGCAATGTTTAAACAGTATTCAAGAATCCTTTTGCCGAAACCCTGGCCTCTATATTGCTCGTCCATATAAATACTCACCTCTACGGTTGCATTATACGCCGGCCGGCCGTAAAACGGTTGAAAACTCACCCATCCCACAATCTCATTATCTTCATTTTCCACCATCCACAACGGCCTGTTGCCTTGATGTTCGTCAAACCAGCGCTCGCGGCTTTCTACCGACACAGGCTCCGTATCTGCGGTTACCATGCGTGATGGTATCGTTGAATTGTATATCTCTACAATTTTCGGAAGATCTGCTTTGGTAGCGTCTCTGTATTTAAGTGTGCTCATTCGTGTTCTTTTAAAATTCCCGGGCTGACGGCTACAAAAGTACATCTTAAACCAGTTTAAGTTTTATACCATTACCAGAGAATACATTTGTCGTAAAATCTTTTACAGCGATGAATACAAACAGAGCGACATTGGTTCAGCTTTTTCTAAGACTGGCGCTTTCCGTTTCCTTTCTATCAGCCGTTGCCGACCGGCTGGGCTTTTGGGGCACGGAACATGTAAGCTGGGGCAACTGGGAAAATTTTGTCGCTTATTCGCAGCGTGTCAATTCTTTTGCGAATGCACAAATAAACATCGTACTCGCCATTGTTGCCACAACGCTCGAAATTTTACTGCCGGTATTATTCCTGATTGGTTACAAAATAAAAATTGCGGCCACCGTTTCCGCCGTGTTATTACTCTGTTTTGCGCTTGCAATGACTTATAGTTTTGGCCTCAAACCCAGTCTCGATTACTCTGTCTGGACCGCAGCAGCAGCAAGCTTTGCACTTGCAGCGCTTGGAGATTACCGCTATAGCATTGATCAGCTACTTGCAGAAAAGTAGCGCTGCCGGACTATTTGACGGGCGTATAAAAAATATTATTTTTAAAAATCACCCTAAAAATAGAACCATGAAACAACTTACCCTTCTACTATCTATTGCACTACTGGCCATTGCAGACACACCGACCTATGCCGGAAAATGCAGCGGAGATAAATATTGCACAGCGTGTAAAAATTGTAAGTATTGCAAAAACTGTTCTCAGAACGGTGGTACCTGTGGTGTTTGCCGGCCGTCGAAAAGTAAAAGGGTTGTAAAAAATAAACCGGTGAAATCAGCGTCTGTATACAGGGCGAGCTAAAATGAATTTTATATGGACGTACAGAAACAAATCAAAGCCTTAATTGCGAGTCAGCCGGAGCCGAAACGCAACGACATGCAGACGTTGCACGAACGTATACTTGAGATGAAGCCAGAAATTAAACTATGGTTTGACGAAGGCAAAAACGAGGAAGGTAAAGTTGTCGCTAACCCTACGATTGGGTACGGCTTTCAGGTTATAAAATACGCCAACGGCAAAACCAGGGACTTCTTTCAAATCGGGATGAGTGCCAATACAACCGGAATCTCCGTTTATATTCTCGGCATCGAAGACAAAAAATACTTACAGGAAACCTTCGGCAAACAACTGGACAAAGCGAGCGTAACGGGCTATTGCATCAAGTTCAAAGCGCTGAAAGATATTAACCTGGATGTACTTGCAGCAGCAATCGGGTTTGGGTTTGAAGCTACGAAATGAAAATAAGCAGCAAAATACCTCTCACACAATTCTCTAAAAACTGATCTTCATATACCGCTCGCCATCCAGTACAATCGCCGCACCTTTGGGCTCCTTAATTTCCGAAACATGCCGCATGGCACTATCCGCAGCCGGGATAGGATATATCTCCAACGGGATATTCACTTTATACCCGGGAAGCGTACGTATGATCCAGTCGCCCTGCCAGCGATCATCAAACGGATAAGCAGCGGCCGGCGTAACAAACACGGGCAAATGCTCCTTTTGCGCAGCAGTCAATGCGTTATTGCAACTGTTATAAATTCTTATCTTTTTTGCGTGATCTTCGGTTGCCAGTTCACCGACAGTGGTATATACAGTAGCGGTCGCACCCAGAAAAACCAAGAGATAAACCGCTGTTACCACCACCTTTTGCTTTTTCAGGAGACTCCATCCGTTCAGCAGATTAATGATCATCAATCCCAGTACTGGCACCAGGAAGCAATTAAGCCTGAACGTACCCAGCGGTAATTTACCGGCAACAAACAATGCCAGCGTCACCCAGAGGAGCACGCAACTATAAACAGCGAGCATACTGGTTTCATCTTCTCTGCGGAAGAAATTTTTTATTGCGACAACATTGCAATAGATAAATGCCGCGTATCCCAACACACCGAAAACATTTGCCAGCAAATCGCCCGAACCGAGAACGCCGAACATGGCATAAGTATTGACGAAAAATGTCTTGACACTAAATTTCTTCATCAACAGATCTTGCCAGAAATCCTGCATTCCCTGGTCAGCAAGTACATGCCGGACATCAAGCAAATAGAATACAGCCACAGCGACCATGCCGATGCACAGCGGCAACCAGACAGCAGGACGCCACTGTCTGAATTTCACCGCGCGGAGTCCGGCTATGATATAAACCGGCGCCATAACGATCGGATAAGTATAACTGAAAAACGGACAGATGACAAAGCTGGCACAGAGCAGCAAGTAGCGGGAAGTCTTCAGCTGTTTCGTCTCCAGCCCGATTATCTCCAAAAACTGCCAGATAGCAACCAGACTGAGCGCCATTTCCATCGTGTATTGTTTTACCTGCGCAAAATAATGGATGGATGTATTGAACGAGATGTACAGCATGATCCACAGAAAGCGCGACAGAACATCCTTCTTGAATATCCTGCCGGAGAGCTTGTACAGAAACGCGACACCTGCGCAATGCATCAGAAAAGATGGCAGGCGCAGTGAAGTATAACTGTAATCGTTTGCTGAAGCAAACGCTTTTATAAGCTCGAGATAAACCCTCGGAAACTGCTGCAGCCTGTCAAGGTTATGCCACAACTGTGCTGCTGATTTGAATTTTATATTTTCCAGCAAGAACCATTCATCAACCCAAAAGGGAAGAATAGGAAAAATGGTAATTGCCAGTCCATATGCAATGAATATAATGAGCGTAATGATGCTAATGATCCTTACGGGCTTATTAAACAAGGGCTGTTGCATTATGTCTACAGGTAAAAGGCCGCAAGATACGGCAAGATAGCCGATTGATCAACCAGCTTAGTCGTACTATCAATGAAGGAGATTTTTACTTTGCCGCAACGGATTACAATTTATCTGCCAACACGGTTTACAATGGTTGCAGCGATAAACGATACAAAACAGCCCAACGCAGCCATTGATCGCAGGAGGTTAAAATGATCCCAGGCACGCAGGATATCAGCCCAATTCGCAGGTATATCGCCTGACGACCAGCGCCTTATCAACTGATTGATCGGTACATTTCCAAAACGCGTTACCAACAGACTTGTGAGCGCCAATAACCCGGAAATTACGGCAAACACTGTGGCCGGCACTGACAAACGAACAACAATTGCATACCAGAAAGGAGTTATAACAGAAGCGATCATCACCGATTGCATCGTAATGCTATTGTGCTTCATCAACTGCGTGCGGTAAGCGAGATGTACGTTTAGCGGTACTTCGTAAAACGTTGGCACCACATTCAGCAGGCCATAAATAAACGCGCCTGCCAACAAGCCTGTGGCCACCAGCGCAACAAACTGAGGGATCATAATTCTCATGGTGTTTTAGTATTATTTTTTACCGGGTCGGACTATACTCACAAAGATAATCAAGATAAAAAGGGTCAGCTGAGCCAGATAAAAACGGTTTAGCTGCATGCTGATATGACGCTCCTGCCCTCCGGGAATAAAATTACCCGATGCCATTTTCCGAAACTTCATACCTAAGCTGTTGCCGATAAAAACGCCATTTAACACGAGCAAAATGGCCAGCGCTAATTTGATCTTAAACCAAATTTCATCCCATAAACTATTGTTTATCGTCACCATGATTATACCGGTAAAAATAAGTATCACAGCACCTGTACGCACTAATCCACCGTATCGTCCCATCAACGGCAACAGACCTTGAGCGTGACTATCACCCGCTGCGCTCATGCTGCAAAAAGTTTTAAAACTAATATAGTCTGTTACCGTAGCACCTGCCATAAGCACCAATCCGCAAAGATGTAAAGCGAGCAACAAACGCGACAATAGGCTCATCGTTCTATTTTTTAAAGGATTGATATGTTTTGTATACACTGCGAATCTGTCCTATCCCAACTACAAACTGTAGCACACCTGAGGCTTCAAACAGAAAGTTTTCAGGCACTTCATAAGCCGGTGCGGGAAACATAATACGCCAGCTGTCACGGTTCATGCCTGCGAAGTACAGCAGATTTTTCACCACGTGATTATACAAACCTTCAAACAATCCAATGCCTGTCCCAAACATAAGCACGGCAATGATGAGATAACTATACAGCCATAATTTCTTACCCGATCTGCGATACTGCCAGGCCAACAACAGGCAAAGCAAGAAGGTCATTCCACCGAGCAATACGACATGCGCTCTCCAGGGTGTGCCATATACTACAGAGCCGTAATAATGATGAAAGGCCGTAAGCAGATATAGCCCGCCTGTCCAATACAGTGATTTATCCAGCGCTTTAAATCCGTTTTTCTGTTCCATACTAATTTTATACTATTGTCAGATACCGAACATTTGTTTCGTTTTACAAATTTAAATGGGTATCGACCGCTCGGCCTAGGTACAATTCCTGTTAAATGACCAATACTGAACAAATCACTTAAAAAGTCCAGAAATGAAAACTGAATTAAAGAATGACCGTCGGACGCAGAAAACAAAAAAGCAGCTTGCCGCAGCACTTATAGAATTGATAATGGAGAAAGGCTATGACGCCATCACCATTCGGGAGATCATTGACCGGGCGAATGTAGGACGCAGTACCTTTTACAGTCACTATGAAAGCAAGGAGCAACTGCTGGTCGGCAACATTAACTTTCAGCAGGCATTGATAGAGATGCCAGATGACGATCCTGACAATTATCCATGGGGTGTGAACGTATCTTATCTGTTCCAGCACACGAAAGAACATCTCGCGCTTGCAAAAGCCCTGGCAAGAACAAAAAGCATTGAACTAATAAGCAATCATTTCGCAGAATTGTGTGCCGCACAGATTTATGAACGGCTGAAAAAACAATTGCCGCGCCGTGCCAGTCGCGCGGAGCTGCAAACAGCCCGTTATAAAGCAGAAGCCGCTGCCGGTGCTGTCGTGCGGATGCTCTTCAAATGGCTGGCGGACGGTGCTTCAACGTCTGTCGAGAAAATGACTGATTATGCCACACATATTCTGAAGAGTTGCTGTGACTACACAAGATAAAAAACAACAAGGATCACGCAACGGTGATCCTTGTTGTTTTAAGCAGCGATGATGCTGATTCATTTTAGTGGAGCCTATACATTACCTGCAACCGCAGCATCCACAACCGGTACCGCTTTCAGCTTTGGCTTGTTGTTCAGGTGCTCCGTCAGCTTTTTCTGTTCTGCAAGCCACTCAGTCGTTGGCATCTTCAATGCATTGATAAACGATTTGCAATGATTTTCCACAAAATCCTCTTCCGGCGTTGGCGGTGGTGTACGGTGAATAAATATCAGTGCAATTGCAACACCTATACCGACTACGGCCGCAACGACGCCTACCACCGGTATCGCCGAGCAAACTTCAATACCGGCCAGTGCGGCAATACCCGCGCCTGCTTCAGCAAGGAAAGCAACACCGTTAGCGACCACCGAAAGTATATCCAGCACTTTGATAGAAACCGGCTGGCCAGATGCAAAATCTTTAGCCACTTCAAATCCGGAAACGACACAGGCCGCCCCCAATGCGATAATCGTCATACCTCTTGCAAAACCACTGGCTACTTTCGAAATTTTTGTCCAGCGCACAGACGCCGCAGCAATATCCTCCGCTTCTGCCACCGCTTCGCCGGCCGCAATACCACCGCGCGACAATGCCGGAGATTCCATGCCTGCAACTGCAGGATCATAACTTGCTACCCTGTTTGCAAAACTCATGTATTTCACTTCGCTTTGCGCACCGTCCAGAATTCTGATTGCCTCTACCACTTCTGAAATTTCTGCATCAGCTTTGCTGATTAATTGTGCAGCTCTATAAGATGCCAAATCACTAAACATGGAGAAGGAAGTATCCAATACCGTAGTAATGCTGAGTGTTTTTTGTTCTGGCGTCAGCGCTTCCCATTTCAGGAAAGACTGTATGGATTCAACGATCGCGAAGCCATAAACAGCCATAGTAAGCGCTGTACCGATGGCGCGGACTTTAGGATTATCATTTGCCCACTGATTGATACGGGCTGCTATCGGCAGATCTGAAAATTTGCGCATTGCAGTTACCGCATCAGTAATAACAGTCCCCATTGCACTCACCAGCGCATTGACATTGTCTACTTCAAACTGGTCCATGAGCTCCTTCAGATCTTTCAAGGCTTCTGCCCTGATGTTATCCGCCCATTTATCGCCCGCCAATAATGCATTGAAATACTGTCTGAAATATTCGGTAAGGAAGCTTACAAAATCTTTGTTGGTGCTTGCGGTAGCACGCGTGGTCACAAAATTCAACCGGGTCGACACGATTTTTTCGTACAGCGCCGTGCTGTAAGAAACTTTAGTATCGCCACCCACGTCTACTTTAGTGGAAGGATCCAGTGCATACAACAGTGAGGAAAGATGCGTGATACGTGCACGGCCGTCGAGTGTATTCTGAATAGCCAACCCGGTCAGTGTAGGTTCAGCCGTACAAAACTCATATAGCTTTTTAGCCCAGCCCGCAGCATCCTTCGCGAGATACGGCTGCAGTCCCGGCACACTTTGTGCATAGGTATTGCTCATCAGTCTGGACGTAGCAATGTTGTAGCCTTTCTCTTTTGGAAAACTACTATTATCCGTGCCTTTCCAGAAATAATTCATCTTGGTATCTACATTTGCCAACTGCTTAAATTTGGCTTCGATATTCGGATCTTTACTCTGAGCGAAAGCCTGCGTAAGGTAACCCACAGCAAATCTGTTGACCAGAAACGGCTTTACGTCGGGGTCTTTCAGTACGTCTACATCTGCCTGCGTCAGCGTTATACCATCCACTTTTGGTCTTGACTGGCCAAACCATTTCAGCCACTGATCATCTACAGAATACAGCATCAGATTTTTCAGCTTCGCAAAACTTTCTTCGTGCACGGTCTGCAAATCTGGCGTTGGCAATGTAAACAACTCATTTATGGAAAGACCAATGCTGGCTGACAAAGCTTTCGCCTCGCTTAACTGCTGAGACAATACTTGTGCATTCTGCTTGAGCAGTGGTGTTTCGTTCGTATGATTTTGCTGCTGCCATATGTTTTCAAGCATTGTCTGCAGTGCGGCGAAATTGTTGCAGGCGCCGGATAATTCATACGCTGTACCACGATTATTGGTTTCAGACGAATCATAATCATACAGGAAACCGTTGAAACCCCGATAATCGAGTGAAAAATCAAATTCTGCGGCGACAAATTGAGATTGACGCAACGCACAGTAATTTGGATCAATTTCTATCGTAGCATGCAACACGTTGGCTGTTTTATCCTGCACAATAGAAAATGCAATCTTAGAGGCTTTATTGAGCGCGGTTGTTTTCTTTTCATCACCCGGAGCAATCAGTTTACCAACTGTATGAAAACCTCCTTTCCCGTCTTCCACAAAGCCCATGTCAAAATGAAACCAGTTTTTTGATTCTGCTTCATCCTTATAAGTGGTGGTGTAATCGATGAGGCCAGTTGCGTTAAAACTAATTTGTTTCCCTTCAAACTGAACGGTGCCTTTTCCCACCAGACCGTTATGCATTAATTTAATGCTTCCGATCTCATCCTGTCCGTCTGCATGCGTTCTGTGCCAGTGGATGAACTTCCCGTCGATATGGGAATCTGTCGGTTCGCCGTTAATAAACAGATGACCGTTGATCAGTGTCATCTTTTCGAAAGCTGGTGGCAGCTCCTGCGCATCACTTGTGCTGATGACAAGCTGCGGAACAATTTTTTCTTTTGTAGACATGAATTGGTGATTTATTTTTCCAAGGTTATTTGTATGAGCTGATCTTGACGCTATGGCAGCGGGTTGTTTTAAAACCCGGAGGAATGCATCCATCACATTTGTTCCCAGCGCTTTTTTAAATAATGATTCGTTAGTGCGGATCAGTGTAGTAAATGCTTCCTGTTCCTGATGATTCATATTCGAAAGCATATTGCTGGTCACGAAACCAGTTGTTATTTGCGGATAGCCTGCCAGGCAACAATACCCATTGGCATGATAAGAGCGGTGTCCGTTGCGGATATGAAATACAAAACCCGGGGGTGCTTCACCCATTTTAAATTTCCGTGTTTCTATTTTCGTTACCACTTCTTTCCGGTAAGTGACCTGTCCATCTTCAACTGAATCAATTTTCCAGATCACATCGCCGGTGCGCAGAAACCCGATTTCAAGATCAGGATTCAATGCCATAGACATCCGCGGTGCAAGGCTGCGCCATCCGTTATCGGTGTATACAGCGTGCTCGAACGTCATAAACGGCTCGTCATCATTGATAGCATAAAGCTCTGTGATCTCGTTGCTGCACAATAACTCAGCCGAACATTCTGCAACGCTGCCATCAATTGCATAAAGTCTGTCGCGCTCAGCGATGGCTTCAATAGCACCGTATGTACCATCCGCATACAATATTTGTGTGCCACGGATCATACAACCGCCACCGCTTTCGCCGCTGCCACCCGCATCGGTACAGGTTTCTACTGTATTGTTAGGACCCGAAGACGTTTTGATGTTATACTTAGAAGGACCATTAGCAGAATTCAGCCAGTTGCTTACAGAAACTCCGTATACCGTGCGTTTCCAATGTTCTTCATAGCTGGAGCCTCGTGAACCACCGGAGCCTCCCTGACTGGGATAATGTTTGATTTTGGTAAAATAAGTATCTGACGCTACGTTACATGCCTGTACCAAAGGTTCATTAATGACATTGAATATAGTACCATTCTGCGCGAAAGAAGGCTTGATGCCATCAAACCATTTATACTCACCAAAGCGTTCAAATTCCGACCAGCGATTGCTTTTGCTCCATTCAGCAGTCAAACGCCGGAAACGTGCATCGCCATTCGTCATAGAACCGAATACTTGTAAAAAAACGTACACAGGAAGACTGGATCCTGCGGTCTGGCATTGCAGCACAAACCCCGTAAAGAATGTTTCAGAAGCAGCACCTGCAAGGATAATATCGGCCGCTGTCTTTGTGTCTGCGAAAAATGGCGCCAGCTTGTCGGGCTTATTCAAATAATCAACTACCAGATTTGCGCCGATAGTCTTGCCATTTGTATCTAGCCATTGCACCATCTGCCCACTGCTGGCAGAAGAAACGGTTGCGTTAAACGACCAGCTGGAAATGGTTGACAGCACAAAACTGATGTACTTTACGGAGAATTCGGAGAAAGCGGTTCCATAAACTGTTTTTGACGCGGTAACGTAAGCGGACTCTGGAACGGAATTAAAAAAACTGGTCTTGACGCCGGAATCGCCTGCCTGGATAATGTTTTGCAGCGTTGACCGGAAATGATCATTGGGTGGTGCTGTAACGCCGTTAATGACGCTCATGAATTTAGCGAAGTCCATATGGATGTTTAAAATGGTGTGTTTGTGCTTGAATAGGATCCACAGAACTGTGGCTCAATGTTGCCGACTGCGAGACATCTTCACTTCCTTTGTCATGAGCACAGAAAAAATTTCCTGCGAAATAAAAGTACTGTGCGGGCAATCCCAATGCAACGGGTAGTTTTCACGTTTTTTGCACGGGTGATAATGACGCCTGGATCAGGTACTAGTACTTAATCTACAAACAAGCCTGATCATTTCTGATAACGGAATATCGCCCGGGAAGCCAAAAGTTAAACATCAGACCATTTTCAAGCCTACGGATTTTATTGATGCAGCCAAATTTCAATAGGCGATTTAGCCGTAATTTTATAACGAAATAGCAAAGGCTATAGCTCAAAATATGCCCGTAAGCAATTTACCACGATTCGTTATTTATCAGGCCAATCAAAAGGAGTTTCATATCTGCATGGAAGCAGACGGCCAATTCATCCGGTGGACGAGCAACTATGCGCCCACACTGGATGTACGCTTTGCCCGCGAGGTAAAAAGAATTGATGATATTCCGGTTAAAAAACTTCCGAAAAAAACTGTTTTCGATGAAGGGACTTATGAGATAACCAAATCAGACACTAAAGAATCGGCGGAACAAAAGTTTATTGAAAGCATCGACCAAAAAACATTTTCGTTTATACTGCATGGTGAAAAACTAAAAGGACGATTTGCATTTAAAAAAGTTGTGGGTGGAACTGTGTTGCAAAAATACAAGGATAAATACGCGATTGAAGAAGATGTGCTGATGGGCGATTTATCGAGAACCATCAATACAATGATCCCCGACTATGATGAAAAAAAGGTAAAACTGCCGGGTAAAAAACAAACGAGAAAAGCCGTACCGCACGAAGCGCCACCAACTCCGGAACTACCAACGCCGGGCAATGGCATAGAAAATGAATACGATTTCACATTCTATCGCTCCAACAATGAACCTGATATTTGTGTGGTTACCGATGAATCCGGAGCTGTCTGCTTATTAAAAAAAGAAAACGACAACTGGGTGCTGCTGCAGCCGATAACCCGCATTTCGCCGAAAAAACAAGAAGCTCTAACAGCATACATCGGGTCACTGCCCAACCGGAAAAAGAAATGATCAATGTTGCGAGATCTTACATCCGGGGCACAAAAGAGAATTAAAGAGGAACGGTCGCTCAACCGTTCCTTTTTAACTCACGGGCCAGTAATATTCCGTTCCGCAATAGTATATCGTTGAGCATTTCTATATTGAGCGGATTGATTAAATATCCGCAAACATTTTTATACTGTGATGCCTTCATTACATCGCTAGAACTAACGGACGAGGACAACATAACCACTTTAAACTTTGACATCGCCGGATCATTTATCCGCTCCAATTCTTCGAGAAATGTCCAGCCCACCATTGCCGGCATATTTATATCGAGCAGAATAACGCACGGTCCCGGAAATACCGCTTCCCGCACAAACATCAATGCTTCGCGGGCGTTTGTAAATTCCTCTACCTGCAGTGTATAACGGTATTCCGCCAGGGTCTTTTTATGCGAATAATTAAACATCGCGTCATCATTGATCAACATAAGTCTGGTACAGGTTTCCATCGGCTATTTTGCTATTTACGGGTTCTGATTTAATAATAATATCGGTATTAATTCTATCAAGTTCCCTGATCATGATAAAAAAACATGCCAACGAACGAACGCGCGAAAAGAATAATAAAACTGAAGGCAACCATTTATAAATTATTCTCCGCCTTCAGCAGTTTCAAAAATGCGAGCATCGCTTTTTTAGGATAAGCATCATTTAACCAGATGGCCATTGCACTTCGTGACATCTTTTTTCCCTCAATCGGAATCGTGATCAAGTCCTGATCCACTACGCTGACCTTCGTCAATATGGTATGCCAGCTGCCTGTCTTCACAATGGCCAACAATGTCGGAATATCATTGATCTCAATAGAGACATCCGGGTGCAGACCTTTACGTTTAAACGCTTCTGTGATAAATCGTGTGGTACTGTATCCCGTGGCTGGCAAGGCCAATGGCAAACGGGTAATTTCTTCCAGCGAAATGGAACGGCGGGACGCTAGTCCTGTCCGCTCAGCGGCGACCAGCGTCAAGGGCGAACTAAACAGCAGTTCTTGCCTGAACTGAGTATCCTTGCTATCTTCTTTAAACGTCAATACGAGATCAAGCTCTGCTGCACTCAGCTTTTCAATCAGTTCGTCTGAAGTGCCAAATACAATGCAAACTTTCACTTTAGGATATTGCTGCGCAAAAAGAATCAGCGTTTTGGTCAACACATTGCGCAGCGCAAAAGTGACTCCGATATTGATCTTGCCCGTTTTTAGATTATTGAGATCCTCCAGCAGCAATAAACCGTCATCTGCCCTATTTACACTTTGCAACGCATATTCTGCAAATAAAGTACCTGCTTCTGTCAGTGAAATCCGCTTTCCTATCCGGTTAAACAAGGGAACCCTGATCTGATCTTCTAGTTGTTTGATCTGCTGAGACAACGTACTCTGGCTGATATTCAACGCATGTGCTGCCTCTGTAAAATTCAGCAACTCTTTAGCTTTCAGAAAATAACGTAATTGTCTTAGCTCCATCTCAAATCGTTTTTACCGATGATTACGATCGAAAAATACCGTTTTTCAAATTTAGGATTTAGATGGAATTTTGTGTTGTCGATTATCCGGAACTTATTCCGAAGGGTTGACCACATAACATGAGCAATTTAACGGTCGATATAACCAAAGACAAACCGGACATACGTATTACAACTGAGCGAGCTACCAGACAAAGCGCACGTTTCAAAAAAATCAAGTTTTGCATTTTCCTGTCGGGCCTTTCTGTATTCGCGCAGCTTTATCTTTTTCAGCCATTGCTGCCAACCGTTGCCCAACATTTTGGTACCAGCGTAGGTAATAGTTCGTTACTGGTTTCCTCTGCAACGATTGGTATGGCACTCGGCCTTTTCTTTTTCGGACTAAAAGCGGACAGTTTCTCCCGAAAGAAACAAATGTCTTTTGCACTGATCGCTTCTGCAATCCTGACGATTATTTCCTTTCAAATTCAGAGTTTGTCCCTGCTGATTACACTCGGACTTATGAAAGGCTTTGTGCTTGCCGGCGTTTCCTCTGTGGCGTTGGCTTATCTCACTGAAGAAGTAGAATTCTCTGTAATAGGCCTGGCGATCAGCATGTATTTAAACGGCAATACCATTGGCGGCATGAGCGGCAGAATATTAGCGATCATCTTTGCCGGTGCTTTCGGCTGGCGGAATGCCGTTTTGCTGATTGGTATCGAAAGTCTGTTTCTCGGACTCTTGTTCTGGAAGTTTTTTCCCGAAAGCCAACTCTTTCAGCCGCAATCAATACCGGTGCGTTTTAAGCTGAAACAAATGAAAGGATTTATCAGCAACTCTTTGATGTTGCCGCTTTTCATTATCGGCGGACTAATGGTCGGCACCTTCGTAAGCGTCTACAACTATCTTACATTCCGGCTGGAAGCAAAACCATTTTCATTAAATCATTACTGGATTGCCTTTATCTTTTTGATGTACGCATTTGGTGTCGTTGGCGCCATCATCGCCCGCAAACTTTCAGAGCATTATAAACTACGACAGGTCTTACGCGGATTTTTACTGTTATTTCTATTGGGCGTTGGCCTGATGATCTTTGACAATCTCGCGCTTACCATCACCGGACTTGGCCTGCTCACAACTGCGTTTTTTGCAGCGCACACCATGGCCAGTCGTATGGTTGCAATCTACGCAGTAGAAGGAAAAAGTGCGGCCACTTCGTTATACTGGTTGTTTTATTACACCGGTTCTGGTATTGTGGGCAGTAGCTCTGGCTATTTGCTGCACGCAACAAACTGGTCGGTTTATACCATTTCGCTGATGGCATTGATCGCGGTAGCCTGTTTACTGACCATCTCTAAAGAACAAAAATTATGAGGATCATTCCGCTGAAAGAAGGAAACTTTCTGGTGAGCAAAACCAAAGAGTTTAGTGTGCTGGAGGACAATGACGAATCTGAAGGTATTCGTATGGCAGTACAGCCGTTTTTAGTAATGACCAATGATGAAAACATCTTGCTCGATGCAGGTGTCGGCTGGCTGGAAAACGGACATTTAAAATTGTTCGACAATCTGAAAGAAGCACATGTTTCACCCGAGTCAATCAGTAAAGTATTGCTTTCACACCTGCACAAAGATCACATAAACGGACTGGTCATTGATGATGAAAACGGACTGCGACTTGCCTTTCCACAGAGCAAAATCTATATACAACGCAGAGAATATGAATATGCATTGACCAAAACAGATAGTCCGTCGTTTGACTTTGTGCGACTAAATTTTCTCATCAATTATGCAGACATCGTCTGGATGGATGCAAATGAAGGTGCTATCACTCCGGAGATCAATTATGTGGTAACAGGGGGCCACACGCCATTTCATCAGGTCTTCCGGATACAATCAGAAGGGAAAATCATTTTCTATGGCGCTGACAATCTGCCGCAAAGCAGATACTTCGATATGCATGTAGCCTACAAAACGGACTATGATGGTAAAAAAGCCATGCAGTGGCGGATACAATGGGAAGCGCAGGCAAAAGCGGAACACTGGCAGATTCTCTTATATCATGATTTATCCGAACCGGTGATTCAGTTTTGAAAATCCCGGTTTGTAAATGGAAAAATAGCCGTACTTCGCGGGCAAAAGAATTTATATTGCCGCTTATGACCGATTTATCTCCTGCAGCGAAACACGTTCAGCATGTCTCCAATTTCGAGGACTTTGTTGCGCAGCCATTTCATGGGACTATTAACGCAATTTGCTGGTCCCGCGACCTGTCAGGTGATTTCTCTGAGATTATAAACAAGGTGACACTAGACGGGAATATTACTGAAATTGAACCGGAACAACTGCGTGCACTTGAGTTGAGCGAACAGGGTCAGATTGCGCGTAACATCCTTTTAAACGACCTAAAATTGTTGACTGATCATGGCGCTTCGCCAGTACTCAATGTGATCAAACACTATGACCGGGATGATAGTCTTCCGTTTTTTCCCACTGATGTTTATTCTTTTCATGTAGATCGTGCACCCATTCCAACTGATACTATCTTATGCACCTATTATGGTGCAGCAAGTGAAATATTACCTAATGAACAAGGCGAGCAGAAAATATTAATTCCGGAGATACGTGCTGAACTCAGGAAACTGTACGATGGACCGGAAGACGGTTTTGAATCATTCTTAACAGAACATTTCTTTGATCTGCATTATCAGGCAAAACCAGATGCAGACCTTATAAACTTAGGCATAGGCAACCTATGGCGGCTCGCCTGCGATCATCCGGACAGCCCGGTTCCTCCCAGTCTACACCGTGCGCCTTTGGAAAATGATGGAACATATAGATTGCTGCTGATTTGCTGATGGTGAATTAACAACCCATTTCATCCAGACAAAGGAATATCCCGAGATAATAAGGGATGCTGACTGCGTAGGCCCGTCCGTGCGAGTGACACTATTAGAAACCGAGTTGAATTTCAAGGCTCTTAGCTTGGCAGCACAGTAGCACTTAGTTGATCGGGCGACCGCCTAAGCCACGGAGTGATCTGGCTTAGGCTGCCCTTTTTTGCTTACTTTTTTTGGCATAAAAAAAGTAAGGGAATTCGATAGCCGATGAGAATCGACACAGATAAATCAAGGCGATGAAAGTTTGTTTAGAGAATAACGGTCAGATGAACTCGAAGTCGTCTGATTATCATCCTCTTTTGTGTATGTGCACCGAATAGTCAGCGTAACAAATGCAAGCAACATCCAGCCCTACTGCTGCAAATGAATCGCTACACTTCCCGAATCAAAATGCCGGGTATCAATCAGCTTTAAATTCAACTTCTGCTGAAGGCTGCCCACATCAAGCAAGTGCCGCCCATTACCCATAATCACAGGATGGACCACAAAATAAAATTCATCAATAAGATTGGCAGTTATTAATTCCGGAAGCATGATTACGCTGTCTACTGAAATCCTTTCACCCGGCAGTTGTTTTAGTTTAAGCAATTCACCTGCGGGATCCTTACGCACAATCCTTGCTTTTTCATCCGCACTTTGCAGCGACCTTGAAACAACAATTCTGTCAATAGCCGTAAGTCTTTCGGCAAATCTGTTTTCACCAGGTGTGCCACTCTTATCCCGGGCAACATCGGCCCAGTAGGGAAACATCAGCTGATACATCACCCGACCATAAAAAAGCAGATCAACATCATCCATTAGTGCAGTATAATAATCCATCAGTTCTTCGGTCGGATTGAAAATCGTGTGATCACAATAGCCGTCCAGGCTTATATTCATAGCAAATGTTACCGTTCTCATGTTGATAATTTTAGTTTAAAGCATACACCAAAAATAAGAACAAGCATGAAGCATTATGAAGGCCATTCGCGACAAAAGAAGGGGTATTTAAGCCGAAGATTTCATTCCAACCAACTACATTTCTTCGAATTTAATTAAACGACTGTCTAAACTCCAGCGGTGAAATATTTGTCTTCGTCTTGAATAATTTACTGAATGATTGCGGATGCTCAAATCCTAATTCATAAGCGATCTCACTAACCGACAAGTTCGTCGTAGATAACCTTTCTTTTGCTTTTTCAATGAGCTTGTTGTGGATATGCTGTTGCGTCGTCTGCCCCGTCAATGCTTTGAGCAGGCTTCCCAGATAATTGGGCGATACATTTAGCGAACTGGCAATATTCTGAGCGGTTGGCAGACCTTTGGCGACCAGATTATCCTCATTAAAATATTGCTCCAATATGGTTTCTAATCTTTCCAGTATCTGATGACTATTTTTCTTCCGGGTAATGAATTGACGCTGATAAAAACGCTCGCAATAATTCAGCAGCAGTTCTATCTGCGCAATGATGATGTTTTGGCTGAACTTATCAATATTAGCAGTGTATTCCCGTTGAATACTTTTCATAATATCCGTAACAATAATCTCTTCTTTTTCTGAAAGGAAAAGCGCTTCGTTTACAGCGTAACCAAAGAAATCATATTGTCTGATATTTTTTGCCAGAGAAGTTTTCCAAAGAAAATCAGGATGAATCAGCAACAGCCAGCCGGTTGGTTTTACTTCCGGCTCATCCAGCTCCAGCTGCATCACTTGTCCGGGTGCAATAAACGATAATAAGCCTTCATCGAAATCATATGATTGTTGTCCGTAGCGCAACTTGCCCTTCGGCATATATCGTTTTAGCCCGATAGAATAAAATTCCTGAATCCAGGTCATTTCCTTTTCATCAGTCTGATAAGTCACCAAACCATAGTCCACCAGGCTAACCAAAGGATGTTCAGGTTTTGGCAGTCCGGACATTCTGTGAAACTCCCCGATGGTATTGAATCTATGAATTTTTCTACGTTCCATTGCCTGCTTCAAAATTAGGAAAAGCGATAAAACATTTGCAGTCCTATCGCTTTTGGGTTAAAATTAAAAATCTGTTGATTTGCTCAAGCTTTCGTTGGCTGCCAATTCATTTTGCAACACTTCAATTTTGCCGTGGGCCATTCCAAAAGCATCGCTTCCCATAAAGAAATGCAATGGTGGATTTTTACTTTCGGCTAGTTGAATGAATGCAATAGCTGCTTTGTCAGGATCACCTATCTGCTTGCCATTCATCTCTGTATTATGCCACTGTTCTGTATTTCTGGCCGATGTGTACGCATCAATTGAATTTTCCGAAAAGCGAATGGAACCTTCATCTAAGAAATTCGTGCGGAAATACCCTGGATATACAACCGTTGCATGAATACCAAATTCCTTTACTTCTGCGGATAAAGCTTCGGTGAAGCCAACCATTGCAAATTTTGTAGCAAAATAAGCGCCGAAGCCAGAAAAAGTTCCGACAAAACCACCAATGGAAGCTATATTAATGATATGCCCGGATTTTCTACCACGAAAATGCGGCATAACGCTTCTGATTGTGTTCAACGCACCAAACACGTTTACATCAAAGTTGCGGCGGATTTCACTATCGCTCAGTTCTTCTAAAGTACCCCACTGTCCATAGCCGGCATTATTTACGACCACATCAATGGCGCCGAATGTTTCCAATGTTTCAGCGATGGCATTAGCTACACTCTTTTCATCTGCCAGGTTGACTTCCAATGGAAGAAAGTTTGCAGTTATTCCTACTTCTTTTTCCAGACTTTCAACCGTTCTGGAAGTTGCAGCTACTTTATAGCCTTTATTCAATAATGTTTTTACCAAGGATAATCCTAATCCTTTCGACGCTCCTGTTACGAGCCATACTTTTTGCGTGTCCATTTTTCTTGCTTTTAATGATTAAACTTTTGACACTGCAAATTTGGCCACGCTCAAAGCCCCGGAAGTAACCAAAACAATGGTCGTTGTAGTTAAAACAACGATAACAGGAATTTTAGCGGTTCTATGATGCCCTTCGAAGGGGCTGTCTACCAACAGTTATTTTTAATCGACATAAGATTTTGTTTTTCACGCAACTCGTCTGAAAATCCTAAGTTTGGAGCTGGAATAGTCGACAGATTGCTTAATGATCGCTGGCTATAAATAAAAAAACATGAGAAAAAGCTTCATCATCTTCTCGGCCTTAACACTGCTTGTGATATTTTGTTTAGGTGTTTATTTAAGTCCTAACTGGTACATTCTCTTCGCAATAGTACTCTGCCTCACCGGGCTCGGCTACTACGATATGTTTCAGACGAAACATTCTATTATGCGGATATATCCGGTATTCGGCAGATTACGTTTTTTAATGGAAGAGCTGCGTCCGAAAATCTATCAGTATTTTATCGAGTCTGATATCGATGGCCGGCCAATTAACCGTATTGACCGTTCTACCATCTACCAAAGGGCAAAAGAAGAAAATGACACCATGCCTTTCGGCACCCAGCTCGATGTATATTCTGAAGGCTATGAATGGATGTGCCATTCCATAGCGCCGAAAGATTTTGAGTTACTGGATCATAACCCGAGAGTAACTGTCGGCAACAAGGCCTGCGCACAGCCTTACTCTTGCAGCGTCTATAATATCTCCGCAATGAGCTTTGGTTCGCTTAGCTCTAATGCGGTTGAAGCAATGAATGCCGGCGCTAAAATCGGCGGGTTTGCGCACAACACTGGCGAAGGTGGATTAAGTCCTTCGCATTTAAAACATGGCGGCGATATCATCTGGCAGATAGGAACCGGTTATTTCGGCTGCCGCACTGCAGATGGCAATTTTGATGAGAATCTGTTTCGTGAAAAAGCAAGACTGCCACAGGTGAAAATGATTGAGATAAAGATATCGCAAGGTGCAAAACCCGGACACGGCGGTATTCTTCCGGCTTCCAAAAACACGCCTGAAATCGCAGCGATCAGGCATATAAAACCTTATACGGTTGTCGCTTCACCGCCATATCACAAAGCGTTTAATACACCAAGAGAAATGGTCCAATTCATACAACACCTGAGAGTGCTGTCGGAAGGCAAACCAATTGGGTTTAAACTATGCATTGGGCATAAGAGTGAGTTTATCGGCATTTGCAAAGCGATGATAGAACTGGATATCTATCCTGATTTTATTACTGTAGACGGCGCCGAAGGTGGTACAGGTGCAGCACCGCAGGAGTTTTCAAATTATGTGGGTGCACCGCTGCTTGACGGACTTGATTTTGTACACAACATTCTTACCGGACTGGATATCCGCAAACACATCAAAATACTTGCCTCCGGTAAAGTAGTAAGTGGCTTCCATATAGTACGTGCATTGGCACTTGGCGCAGATGCCTGCTATTCTGCACGCGCTATGATGATGGCTGTAGGATGTATCCAGGCGCTGTTATGTAACACCAATAAATGCCCTGTTGGCGTGGCTACACAAGATCCTAAACTCACAGTAGGACTAGTAGTGGAAGATAAGAAAACAAGAGTTGCCAACTTCCATAAAAACACCGTAAAAACCATGGTGGAACTGTTGGGCGCATCCGGCCTCGACAGAAAAGAAAATATAACGCGCTCACATATTTACAGACGTATTTCTTTTCAGTCAATGCTGACTTATGAAGAGATTTTCCCTTCTTATGAAACAGGTTCTTTCCTTACAGAAATACCGGAACGCTACAAACTCGATTTCAAATACGCCAATCCAGATCATTGGGGCCATTCGAATATCGGAAGTTGGAGTAATTAGCATAAATAAAAACACCAGGATCAAACAATCCATAATACGATCCGGCCGGGTCACCTGTACATTGCGTTCAAGTGACCCGGCCGGATTTTCTTATACTAAGAGCGAGCAGCTTTCCTTCCCCCGCTCAGATCATCACATCATCGTTCTTCTTTCGAATAATGGGCAGATCTATTGTTACGCAACAATCATTTATTAACTATCAATTTCCCACCTTTCTAAAACTAAACATATTTGCCGCTCTTAGCTCATTGCTACCGGCACCGTAGACAACCTTGATATATTGTTTTACCGATAAGGCCACTGCATTGAGTCCGGTCATGGGTGTGTAGAGCATCTGATCTCGCTGGGAAATGAGCAGTTTTAACTGGCCGGTCACACGTACTGTCTCCTGATTAACCTCCTTCAATTCAGCCAGACGCTTTTGTAATCCGGAGATTGTGATATCAGCTTCGTTTGGCGCATAACCCGGTTCAGTAAGAATAGCACCGATCAGCTTTTCAAAATGAGTAATAGTGGCATCATAACTCGTTTGACTGACAGATCTGGTTTTAGGTGCATCTTCTGCTTTCGTTGCTTCAGTGCCAGGTGTAACTACACCCAGGCGCCGGCCTCTGATTTTAGCAATATAATATTTGCTTGTCTTGATTGCAGTAGACGCAGGATTGGCTATTTCAAGCGTATTGCTGGCTCTAGCCGCTAGTTTCTTCGTGTCTTCAAATAAGTTATTCCGATTCTGTCTGGACTGAGACTGCATAATCTCCGCGTTAGTTACCTGCTCCATAATCGCGACCGCCTTATTATAATACTCCTTGAGCTGCGGTATAATCATATCCGGCCGGCTGGGCTGATAAGCAGTACCCAGCGATTCACAAAAGTGAATAAGGCCCTGAAAATTTGCGACATTCTTATAATGTCCTGTCTCTGAATTTGTACCTGGCATGTGTGGTATATTTTGAGAAAGTAAACCAACAACTGTGCCATTTTTTAAGTTCTTATGCAATGCATTAACAAGTACGGCGATAAATCATTACTAATCAACGCAAGATATTTTTAAAGCCATTCAAAATGCGCCCACAATAGAAATAATTAAACTAGAACCATAGACTTCAAACACGGTACAGAACGTTTCTAACAGCTTACTATAAGCTGCACACGAATCGCAGTAAGCTTCTCACAACTTACAGTATACTCTTAAGCTATTACCGCATATCTCTAAAGCATTACCGTAGACGATTGTTAGCTTACCGTAAGCTCCTTATAACTTACCGTACAATCATACAACGTCACCGTATATCATTGTCAAATTACCGTAGGCTCCAGAAAGCTTCCTGTACATCTCTAAAACATAACCCTAGACAAATGAAGAATTACAGTAGACGTCAATATCATTCTTTAAGGTAAATCACTGTATAAGTACTTTAATCAGCTTTAGGCTATTCGCTGAATACAAATCCAGTATTGCCAGCGTCTTTCACACAGCCAAGGCAACAATAAAGCCAGATCTATTAACCTAATACCCTAAAATTTACGATAGACAGCTATTGCGCAAACGGTCGTGTGATTCCTACAGGTTTAGGCTTGCAGAACTCGCGGAAATGTTCCCGTATCCACATACTCAACTCCAATGAGCTGGCTGTATGCGCAAAATCATACGGCATTGGTGTGCTAGCAATAAATATCGCCGCCAGACTATCGCTGGCATGTGTCAGTGCAATCACCTTATCCTGATTGTAGACGATGGAAACATATTTCGCCTGTTCATCATTCTTTACCATCCCTACAAAATGTTTGTATTTCTTTGACCGTCCGGAAATATGATTTGCCAGCCAGGTAAAACCACCATTGATAGCAATTCCTGAACTCCCGTCAAACTTTGGCCGCTGCCGGGCATCTTTTATTGTCTTATGATAAATAAGTCTTTCTTCTGCGGAATCACGACGGTATTTGAGATAAGGCGATTCTATCACTACTTCATCCAACATATGGGCCGTTGGCATAAGCAGGACATTTCCAGATTTCTCCAGCAAAGCGCCGGTGCGTTTTTCCAGCATATAGCCCCGAAGGACAAAAATGACCGTATCACCAGCTGCCGCTTTTATTGCATAAGCACCGTTAATCTCTGAGGTTGATAACTCTTTACTGCTCCGGTTATAAACGGTCACACCACCCAATGGCAATTTTGTATTGTCGTCGGTAATCACACCAGTCCAGGTCTGTGCATTGACAACACCAACCACCAATAAAAGAAAAACAATCAGGACATGCCGCTTCATGGGTTTGTAGTTCTACGGCAAATGTACGATGATGCAGAGGTTTCTGTAGAAACTTGTTATTTTTAAAAATGGTAAATCTGCAGCCATATCTTATGAAAATTATGCTGGCTTTTCTCGGCACATTATATGCATCAATAGCTTCAGGACAGACTAATGTTGCAAAACCGGGGGCATTCCGGATTTCGCTCACTACCTACAATCATGCAGCATATATTTTCGAAGGAGCTACCACTTATTCGTTGACGGACTCATCTATACAGATAGCAAAAAAAGGACTTTCTGATACTGCTATTAAAACTGTTTACCTGAGACCGCTGGAAAATAGAGAATCGACGATTGCAAGTATCAACCGAATTCCAATGGACACACTTAAAGACTATTATTGCAACTACTGTATCATGATAACGAGTGGCAACGAGTATTTTTTAAGCTTCGAACATAATAGCAAACAAAAAAGAATAGACTTACATCATTATTATCTGCCACAGCTGGATGAAATCATAGAGATAATCAACTCTAATCTGCCTGCGGAATATCAAATCCGATATCTGGATAAAAACACCATACAAGATTGCAAGTATAGCTATGGAACGGAAGACAACAAATGATCTGACGATTAACGATTAAAAAACGACACACTGCTACAACGTTATTTTTTTCCCGTAAACTGAATCACATCTATCATTTGTGCAGTTTTGTACTTCACTTCAAGGTTTACAGATTCTATTTTCTGTGGCGTTACTGTTACCTTCTCTTGCTTTAACTGAAAAATATCGCTGAACTCGGCTGAAATTTTAACCTCGTATTTACCCGCAGGAAGCGAAACGTTAAAAGATCCATCCGTCATCACATAACATGTAAAATCTTTTCCGCTCTCATTGGTAAAAATCAATGGAAGACCCGCTGCGCTTACCGTTCGTGTATAATATTTAGGAATAGAAAGACTAACCTTCCCCGACACTACACCGAGTTTATACATTGGAATAAACTTCTTCGTTCCCTTAAACATCAGCTGGTCGATCTGTCTTACCGGCAAATAGCCATTCCCATTTATAATACCCAGATCATTGTTACGCTGATCAGTGTAATGTGAAATTTTGATACGTCCGTCAGCGTCCGATTGAGCCATCTGCTGATTGCTCCCATATACGATACCTTTCAGTAGTGCCTCCCCCTGATCTCTTTTCCCATTTTGATTCGCATCATTGAAAAAAATCATTGATTTTTTCTGCACAAAAAAATCAGCCGGGCGATGAAATAAGAAGCGAACGCCTACACGAATATCCTGGTAGGCAATACCATTGGTAAATGAATACGAACAACTACCAGTTAGTTGCCAGTTCTGAAACAAATTCGCCACTACAGACCCCGATACGTATTGGTAAGGAAGAGGATTACCAGCCCAATACTGCAGGTTATAGTTTGCCGACAATTCAAGTTTCTGTTGCAGCAGCGGAACACGGACACCAGGCCCAACGCTATACATTGAAAACGGCTTGCCGGTTGTGGCTTCCTGAATCAGATCTGTTGCAAAGAAAGCATGGTTTTGAACCAGACCCTGTATGTAAAAGAACTTATATCGTGCCTGCAATTGCAATCTTACCGGACGGTCATTATCATTTCGGGCAGGCACTTGATTTTGAACATAACTTAAAGCTGTGGTCAGCGAACCGCCAATAGAAAACCGAAGGCTGTTATAGCCCATGTCAAGCGCTGTATAAAAGCCGTTTAATTCATAAAACGGACTATTCGAGAATTGTGTCTTCTGGCTGGAATAGTATGGCATAAAACGGAAAGAATACTTCCCGGCTGTCTTAAATATATTGACCCCATACTGTCCGTTTTCCTGAAGATTGTGCGCAATAATACCTGTTACATTGTAGGTATAGGGATCACTGTTTACATAATTTGCAACCATACCAAGGCCCCAGCTATCTGTATTTCCGGAGAAGAGATAATTAATAAGTTCCGAAAACTGCATTGTTTTCTTCATTAGTCCTGCATATTCCGGCGTACTGTAATAGTTGTCTGAAAACAGCTGCCAACGTGATTTGTGCATCCGCCACCTTAGGCGCGCGGCAGCGCCTTGTTCGTGGCCGCTAAATAATTCTCCCGTATTCCCGAAAAACGAAGCCTCTACAGACTGTCGCAAATCAGGCTGCCATTTAAAACCTACGCCACCTAAATAGAGATCTTTATAAATGGGATTATTCCATTGATGCAGGAATGATCCATTTACCGAAGTCTGACCTGAAAGATCGAAACCGCCCGCAGCATAGAGGCTACGTGTATTATTGCCTGGTGCATTCTGATCGCCGAGCAGATATGAGTTTGCATTGTAAAGATAACTGACCCCAATAAAACGTTTGCTATCACCGATGGTTACATTGCCGCCTTGTCCGTAAATTGGTAATTCACCCCAAATATTCATCAGTCCTGCGCGTGTCGTGACCATCCCTTGTTTGTAGCCAATGTAGGTATTCATCAAGGTTAGCGGCTGATGAGCGCCTGCATTATATGCATCCATCGAGAGCACAACCCCGTTTTCAGTTGCGGCTTTATTATAAGCTACCTGATATTCCTGGGTATTTACATTCATACCATTGTGATAAAACTGTACAGCAGCATAATTATCTAAAGCCGCAGTGACATTCTGTTGTAATTCCAGATTATTTGTTACGATAACCGGCCGGATGTTTATTGCCGTTACAGAAGCATTGCTGCTATCGCGCAGATCAATTGCGAGTGATTGTTCTTCGTATACACTATTGCTATTTTCCCTCTTCTGAAAATGGTAGTCGACTGTCACAGTAGTATCCGTATACGCAGGGAGCGAAAAAAACAATTCGTGCTGTTCCGTAATCCAGTTTGGTCCATCTCCGGCGTATAGTGATAAATGCTCAGAAGTATTGCCTTTATTACGAACAAGCACCGGCACATGTAATGTTTCTTTCAGATTATTAATAACAGGCGAAAGCTCCGTCGTGTTCATCTGAACATTTCGCTGTAAAGCCATATCGATTTTAAACTGAGCGATCGCAGTATCTCCCTTATCTGAAATAATCCATAAATAGACGGGAAAACCCGCATACAGATCCTGCCGTGGCAACATGCATTTTACTACCTGCAATGCAGAAGCATGCGGCGCAACTGTTAGAACTTTTGCATTAAACAACCGAATAGAAGTTTCCACAGGCACAAAATGAAAACGAGCAGTATCATCACTTTTATTAGCAACGCTTAATGTGTTGAAAAGAATAGACCCGGCATTGTCTACAAGCACTACAGAAGACGCAAATCTAGCCTCAATACCTTGTGCATAAATTGAATCTGAGAAATAAAACAGTAAAGAAAAAAAGAAAAAGAATGCCCGGATCTTCACCGCGTAAAGCTATTTAGATAAATGAGCATCTGTTATTGTGTAACCTCATTTTGTTCATAGTAGAAGTACTAAATCTTGGCCATATTCAACGGAGGAATTTTTTTGATGTGTTTTGGATAGATACATTTACATCGGGAGAACAAATTTTTAACAACCACATCTACTCGCAATGAAGAATTTTCTGGGAGCCTCGGCAATAGCCTTGTGCGGTATTTTATCATGTACGGCAGCTCATGCCCAATCTACAGGCAACGTAACGCTAAATGTGCAGATTGCAGACATTATTTCGATGACTGTGAATACAAACACTGTCAACTTCAACCTGAACTCGGGAACCAGCTATGCTGCCGATCAGACACAACCGGCTACCTCGCAGTTTACAATTCTTGCCACTCGTCCGTTTGATCTGGATGTGAAATCGAATGCGGCAAGTCTTACAAATGGTTCTAATTCGCTGCCACTATCAGTCGTGCAAATTGAAAGTACCAACTCAAATCTCGGTATTACACCAGCTGCTCCTGTGCTGCTTACTACTGCTAACCAAAAATTGCTGGATGAAGCATCAGCCGGACTTGCACAGAATGTAGACATGAAATATACATTGCTGACCAATAGTAATTTCAGCAGCTTTAACGTGCCAGCTGGTACTTACACAACGACACTTGTGTACACAGCATCTATCGATTAATATTTAGTTACTTTGTATGCCGGAGTTGATCTCATTGAGAGGCGCTCCGGCAACATTTTTTATGAAATACTTTATTTCACTTCTTTTCCTTTTGACCGCCTGTTCTGTCACTGCACAGATAAGCCTGTCGGTTGCACCTGCCCGTTTATTTTTTGATATAACCGGAACAAGAAAGACGGAAAAGATAAAAGTGTTTAATAACGGCAAGGAAAAGGCTATCTGGCAGATCTATCTGCAGGACTGGACGAGAGACAGTCTGGGACAAAAGCATTTCTTTCCGCCTAATACGCTGCCGCATTCCTGCGCTGCCGATCTCATTATATTTCCATCCGTGTTGCAAATTCCTCCTGATAGTACCGGCGAAGTAACAGTGAGTATAAAGGATAATTTCAGCCTGTCACAGACAGATACTTCGAAACATGCAATGGTTGTAATCTCTCAGGCAGATGATCCTGCAAAGCTGAAAGATGCAGCTGCGAAAAAACAGGCGGCCATTATGATTAAAGCGGAGTTTGCAGTACATGTTTATCTGCTGAATGGCGGGTCAAAAAAGGATGTAACCATCGATCAGTTCTATCTGCAGCGAGACAGTGCAAAAAACAAGTTGCAGGTTTACGTGCACAACACAGGCTTGCAACCGTTGGATACAAAGGTGCATATTGAATTTTCAAACGATGCTACTGCAAAGCAGTGGAAACTAAATGAAATAACTGCCGCGATATTACCAGGCGATATACGAATTGTAAGTTTTGCTTTGCCCGATGGTTTGGAAAAAGGGATGTATTCTGCAATGGCAACTGTAGACTGCGGTGAAGATGTGCCGTTAAAAATTGGAGAGCTTAGTTTTAACTGGAATGAATAAGATCTGGGTATTGATTTTTTTATTGCTGTGCAGCCAAAAAAGCGATGCACAGTCAATAACGATACTAGGTAGTCCGCCAACTATCCAAATGCTGACTGCTGCTGACATCCGAAATGGAAAGTCAATCACGCATACCAGTATCCGCATCGGCTATCCTCTTTTGAATCTTGGCGGATTAAGTATGGATGTATTTGCCCGTGCAGAGTTTGCCAATCTTTCATCGACAGGTTCCGGAACTATTCCTGCAAATAATGTCGGAGTATCTGTTACTAATTTATCGGGCGCAGATCCTGAAATTCTACTGAGCACCGCTAATCAACGTATTCTGCATCAACCTCCGGGATTGCTGACCGCTTTGCTTGGCGGGACAGCAGATGTTTCTATAAAATACCGTGTGCTCGGTGGCGCGAGTTTACTGGTGCCTGCTGCCACCTACACTGTACGTATTTTCTACATGGTATCTATGGATTAGGATCTGCGGTTTTTCGCATCAATAATCGATTCAAAATATCCAATGAGCATCTGTCTGGAAGAGGCAGTGAATTCGGAGCAGGCGGACTAAAACTTTACTAAAGCAGATAGCAATCCTTCTTATGATCTGGGTAAAATGATGAGAGTTGCCTAGACAAGCAACTCCCCGATTTTCATCCAAACTATAATTTTCTAAAGACGATTTTTATTAAACCTTTTAAAGTCTTACCCTTTATTGCTTGATAATTTTTGTCTGGCGGATTAATGTACCCTTATTGGTATAGACCTGTAAAATATACAAACCGGCAGCATATCGCGAAACATCGATCCGGCGTACATCATGACCCGAGAATATTTCACGTCCGTCAATGGTATGAAGCACCACTTTTACTGATTCCTGACTCTCGATATAGATCATATCAGCAACAGGATTCGGGTACACTTTCACATTCGAATTCAGGCTTACTTCCGGCACCGCGTCAGGGTATACATCATATACCGCCGACATGCTCGTACAACCATTCGCATCTGTTACCACAACGTAATACTGCCCTGCTGCGGCTGGTGTATAAGAGGAATTGGTAGCGCCGATAATAGTCTGCGTACCCTTCAGCCATTGATAATCGGCATAACTTAATGTCGTCTGAAGAATACCCTGCGGATTCGCAACAATTACCGGTTGCGGCAAAGGAAATATACTAACCTGCTGCGGCGTAGAAGTTGCCGAGCATACACCTTCTGCTACCTTAAGCGTATAGGAACCCGCTGTATTTACAGTCAAGGTACTATCTGTAGCACCGGTAATAGCAGATCCGTTTTCAAACCACTGATAGGCATATGCAGTATCGGTAAAGGCACTGAGTGTAACGCTGTCTCCACTACAAAAACCAAGCGGGTTACTGGCTGCGACAATGGCAAAAGGAACCTGATCTACATGTACTGTTACTGTATCATAAAACGCGCAACCATTATTAGCGCCACCGCTGCTGTCCAATGCAGACAGATAATATTGTGTGGTAACATTCGGTGTGAGCACAACTGTATCTCCTGATAAGCCAACGGGATTCCAATAGTAGCTATAACCAGTGTTTGTTGACGCGGCAGACAGGCTAACCGACTGACCCAGACAAATACTCGGCGTATCGGGTACAAAATTTACTGCAGGCGCAGGTGTTATCGTCACCGGAACTGTTACCGGCTGTAATTGGCAACTGCCATCATTAACCCTCCACTTGTAGAAATAATAATAGTTAGACGGGGTCACCCCACCGGAATACCCGGAAGTAATCGATACCAGATTAGGAAGCGTATAAGGATAGGTAAAGCCTATTGTCGCATCTCTGTTCAGATTAGTCATCCCCGTTGCACCCGTTACTACCAGCCGGTAATTGGTTCCAGCCGGCACATGAAAATTAAGCGGTACTATGTTAGCGACACCCGGTGCAGGCGCAACCGTTACACTAGCTGTTGCCGTCTGGAGTATCGTACCCGCACTGTTTTTAAGCGCAACAGTGATTGTCCCCGAACCGGCTGTACCCTGCGGATACACTTCCGCGCTCTGCAATACAAAAGGTGCATAAGCAGTAAACATCAGACCTACATCAGAGAAACCATTGTTACCTGTTCCTATATTCACCGGCGCAAGAGAACCTACTGCCTGTACCCCTGTTATTGAACTCGCGGCGGCTACATAATAAGTAGCATTGCTATACAGAAATGGGGTTGTATAAGAGGCTCCGATATAAAGCGGAACTAACGCGGTGGGATTATCATACCATTTTATAACAACGCCAGGCTGCGGTTGTACTTGCAGCACTGCTGCGCCCGGTCCGCAACGCACCGCACCTGTAACACTGCTCATAACGGGATTAAAAACCGGCACCATAAACGCGCTGCTCGCGGTAAATAAATGGGAGAACTGACAGCTGTCTACGATGCGATAATACATGGTATCAGTCAATGCAGCCGTTATATAATTGAGTGCGGTTGCTCCGCCGATATTTGTCCAGGGGCCGGAAGGACTGGTCGCCGTTTGCCATTGATAAGAAATACCACCTGTATTATTAGGATCAGAAGCATTCAGCCAAACCGTATCACCGACACAACGCGGTGCAGTAAAAGCCGGTGTATTTACAGTTGCCGCCACAGGCTGGCCGCTGCAAATGTCCATGCGAGCTGTCTGTAAGCCAAAACCGGTAAGCGCAGGTGCATTGACAATCTTCCGCACAACATCCGCGCCGCCTGTCATAAAATAAGTATACCAGGGCTGGGCATTCAGTCTTTCCGATAAATGCAATTGGCTGTCAACTGTCACATTGCCGATCCAGGAAGGTTTATAATAAATTTCAGACTTGTATCCTGTTGCAGTACCTGATACTTGCAGGCTGTCATAGAAATACATAAAAGTACCTGCGGGCATCGCCGGTGGCAAGGTTCCTGCGTACTGAAACACATTCAACGATGCTGGCACCGTACCTGCAGCCCAGGTGATTTTCGCTACGGTATCTTGTCCAAATGTAAAGACCTGTGTAGTGCCTGCTGCCGGTGTTGCGGGTGTTGCTACTGCTATTGGCGGTGCTACAGTGGGTGTAAATTCATAAGGTCCGATATCCGGCACACCGGTTGTTGTCAAAACAGCTCTGGGATTACCATTGATATCTGTATTGTTTCCCTGAAACTGTACACCATGTCCATTCAAAGACCAGCTGGCGCTGTCTGCGGGATTTGGTGCCAGATTGGTAGTACTTGTAAAAGCCGGACGATAACTGATGGAATATTTATCATACCCTGTAGCTGCACGCCAGGCATCTAAAGTAGCATAAGACACTGCCGGACTAACGAGCGAGAACAATCCGGCGCCTCCGCCATAAACATTGTTATAGTCGATCTTCATACCAGCAAGTACACTGTAAACTGCCAGCGGATAACCTGTAGTACCGGCATTGTAGAAGATGTTGTTATAAGCATTAATGGAAGAAAAAGCCGTAGTAGTATTATACATGTAACCGGCATAGTTGGTCGGTGCCGTAGAATTACTACAGAATGTATTGTTCAGAAAATCGATGTTATTGGTGTTGTAGCTGCGCAATCCGTATGCGATATTTGACCCTTCCACCCAAACGATATTATTTTTAACCGTACTAAAGCTGGAAGTAAACGGAGATAAACCATAGCAATTGGTGATGCCGGTCATCGTAATCTTGTTATTTGCAATCAGGCTGGTAGCGGAATTGCCGTTGCAGAAATAATGGTAAATGCCATATCCTGTTGCCGCACCGGAAATCGTAATCGTATTACCCGTTACTTCGAGCGCATCATCACAATAACCCGGATAAAGTCCGTAGAAAGTTCCACCCGAGGTAGTGCGGGTTATGATATTATTCCGGAGCTTCAGGTTGGTGGCATAGTATGGATAGATACCGCAGTTATAGGCATTAGTCACCGTATTACTATCGATCACGCAACTATCCGAAACGGTAGTAGCTGCGGCACCGCGATAATAGATGCCGTAATATCCATTGGTGACCGTATTGCCAACGAGACGGTTTTTACTACCGGTTACCGATGCATAAATACCAGCAGTGGTAGCAGCCGTAGCAGCAGCAGGAATATTAAACACACATTTGCTGATAGTGTTTCGTGAAGCAGCACCATCCATTGACACGCAAAACGCATACGTACTGCTTGCAGGCGCAAAGCTGAGGTTTCTGAGCGTTATATAGGAAGCCGAAGAAAGTTTGAAGATATAATTAGCCGCTGAAGTACTCGTATTACCAATGGTCACATCAGCTGCATTGCCGGTGGTGGATGTAAAGGTAATCGTGTTCACGGCGTTGGCCCCTGAAATAGCGTTTAGCGTTACCTGTTCGGTATAAGTACCCGAGTTGATGTTCATTATCACTGGTCCGCAAACACCAAAATTGTTGAGTGCATTTACAGCGTCTGTAATTGTCGGGTAATCGGCAGTAGCGCCTCCGATTGTGTAACTGCCATTTAAGGCAGCTCCCATAGTACGACTCACGGTATCATCGCCGTTGTATGAGTCTGCCGTATTATTCGGCATCGTAGTCCATGCTTTGATGGTATGCGTAGCGATACCTGTAAACGTGACACTGCCGAGCGAAACGATCGCGGTATTTCCGGCAACGCTGCCAAAGGTATCCAGCAAACCGGTATAGCTTACCGGTGTTTGCGCCACGCCATCAATCGTCCAGGAAATCGTTACAGGCTGTATCTGATTGGCACCGCGATTAGCGATTTTCACTTTCGCCGTATAGGTTCCGATACAAAAATTATTAGGATCGGTTATTGCAATAGCGGTAGCATTATTATTTGGCGGCGGCGTGCGATCGAAACCAAAATCCACGAGACCGCTACCCGCGTTTACAGGTGTGACACCAGCAGCCGTGCCCCACACTCTGCGGTTGCCATTAGTGATATTCTGGGTATTCGAAAAGCCGGTAGTATAGGCGGTGTTCGAGGCTTCAAATATCAGGGATGAAGTACCATCATAAAAGAACGGGGTCTGAAGTGTTACACCAATCCATCCATTCACAGCAATACTGGTGATGGTATAACTGCTCGCAGAATAAACGGTGGTCATTGGCCCCATCCAGGTATTAAGCGCGGTAGCCGTGAGATTATTAACGCCTAACTTTATTGTAAAGTTGCTGAGCGTTGTGCTGGTTATTGCGGTAGCAGTTTTAAAATAAATTTTGTTGATAAACCCGGGGGCCGGCGTTGTCGAAAAATCCGTTGGCAGATACAACCATTGCACACGGTTGGTGGTGCTGCTAAACGGAACCGTGTTAGTCGAAGCCCCGCCAGTAACTGTGTACTGCTGGGCATTTGCCATTACTACACACAGCAGTAACGACAATAGGGAAAGAATTGTCTTTTTTGTCATGGAAGTTTGTTGAAAGATTGTTTCTGAAATACTATAACAGTTTGCTAATCTTATCTTATGAGTGTGACGTCACCTTTGTACACTTGTGCTATACCATCCGGCGAAGCAATACGGATAATATAATTGTAGACGCCGATTTCCTGGTCCCTACCATTCAGTCTCCCATCCCACCCTTTGTTGGTGCCATCATCTGTGTACACTTCCTTACCCCAACGGTCAAATATGCGGAACTCCTGTATTTTACGGAACGTAAGATTCACGATGCGGAATACATCATTAAGGTTATCGCCATTTGGTGTAAACGCAGTGGGTATCATCACCGGATCTGAATAATCAATACTGACCCTTACGGAGTCATAACTCAGGCAATTCCTGTTACTGTCTGCAATACCAATCACATGGTAATACATCGGTTCCACTGCAGATGCAACGGGGTTAGACAATAAAGGATCACTCAGATATTGCTGCGGGTACCAGTAATACTTGTCTGCACCTGTAGACCTTAGCTGCACATAAGTTCCATACTTTACAACAGTGTCCGCTGTCAATATCTTCAATGCCGGATACGGCGTTAATTTAATATAAACACTGAATGTATCCAGACAACCATGATCTGTTGTGATCAGATAGTACCGGGTAGATCTGGAAGGCTTAGCCGTTGTAACAGCGCAAGCGGCACAGCTCAGCGTAGCGGGCGTTACAAAGCCGTCTTCATACCATTGATAATACTGGGCGTTTTTTGCAACAAGATCTACAGTAGTCCCCTCGCAGATACTGGTGTCTTTGCTCAGCATTTCGGGTGTAGGCAAATAAACATACAACGTATCCGACACCACGCAACCGTATCTATCGATCGTATGCACATAAATGTTTTTGGGTACGGAGATATACGCTTCCGGTGATTTAATATTGGCGCTCGGCTCGTACACCGCATGATCCCATTTATAGGTCCAGGCTTCTGATTCCGGCGCTTCATAATATTCGAAACGCATTACCGGCAATTGATTCTGTGCGGCCGCCACTGAACCAATGCCGCCATTACAGATACTCCCTGTATTGCTGAAACTATATAAAGTAGCGGGGTACGAGGTATTAGCATAATAACAGTCTGCCATGTTCACATTCACCGCATTGCTGTAACAGATATCAATGATCAGGTTCTGTGTGGTATCCCAATTATAAAGTGTCGGAAAATCAAAGGAAACAAAACCACCGGCCGCTGGAATATTTACCGTTGATGCGCTATTGTACACGGGTATCATACCACCCTCAAAACCGCTGTTTTGATCTAATGCTGTGAGTGGTGTACACTTCAATGCAATTTTTACATTGCTTACAGAAGAACCAAGACTGGAAAGAAATTTAAAGGCAAGACTTTTGATAGTTCCGGAGAACATACCTGCGCGCTTCATGTCTGACGCATGTACCAAATACTGATGCCGTGCGGAAATTCTGTTTCCGATGAGCGGCGACGCAAGCGACCCGTTGCCGTTCTGCTGCGGAATAAGATAAGGCTTCACTTCCACCTGTACCAATGGTGTGGCGGGAACCGAAGGTGCGATGGTACAAGCAAGATTTTTAAACGGCCTGAGGCCCGTCACATTCGCATCCAGCTGCATCAATCCCGGACGGCATAAAACTACTGAATCTGTTGGCGTGATTGTAATAAAAGTACTGTGATCTACTGCTACGGAAACGGTATCAACATTGCCGCATCCCATAAGGGTTGTAGAACTTGCAAAATAAACCGTGTTTACGTCAGGTGTGGCAACCGGCGATGCACAACTGGTGCAGCTGAGCGAACTGATTGCAGCGCCGCCGCCCAATACATGCCAACTCACATTGGACGCGCCACCCGATACAAGTTGCAAACTTCCTCGGGGACAAATGGATGCACTGACTTTTGTAATCGTTGCCGGCCTTATGTTGATAGGTATGGTAAATGTCTGCGACATCAGGATACCAGGCGGCAGACAGGTAGAATCTTTAATTGTAATCGTTAGTGCTTTCAGCCCGGTATCATTGGTATTTGGCGTCCATGAAAAACAACCGGTAATACTGCCGGTTGCCTGACCTGTATAACTAAGCGTTGCCCCTGGCGTAGCAATGGCATGATTATCGGTAGCAACCAAAACGGGATTGGCGGAGCTGGAAGTGGAATTAAAACAAAAAGAAAGTGAACTGTTGGCACAAGCCTGTAAAACACCTGCATTATCTAAGGTCGCACCGACAATAGAGCTGGCAATAGTTGTCAACGTCGGCTGCGCACTATTACAAGGAATTACCTGCATTTGCATATCGCGTACAATCGTTGACAGCAGCTGGCCGTGCCGGTATTTTTTCACTTTTACAGCCAATGCCCATGCACCTTGTATAGAAGGCGTAAAATTCATCTGACCACTGATTGGACTCAGTACAAAACTGTTGCTGCTCGCAAACGGATTATTGGTAAGATTGTAAGGAGCGTTGAGAATAGACGTAACACCATTGCTGTTGGCCGCGCAACCAGAAGCTGCTCGCGGGGAAACCATTTCAAAGGCGAGCGAATCTGAGTTCGGATCTACTGCCCCGTTATTATACGCATACGGCTGATTGACGCATACATAAGGTACCGGCGGTACTGAAAATACCGGCGAAGAGTAGCCCTGGTATTGCGTATTATCCAGCGTTGCATCTACATAGAAATTAGGCTGGCCTGTATAGTTCAATGCACCGTTGCGCGCACTGAGATAAGTATAAAACGTCCAGTTACTCCGTCCCGGCAATGTAAATGTTGCGGTTAATATATGCTCTCTGTATCCCGGCAAAGAGCTGGTAATCTGCGTACAAGTAGTAGGAAAACCCGGACAACCCGGAGACACCTCTGTGGCTGTGCCAACCTGTGTCAATGCAAAGCTGCCGCTCCTGGTTCCATCGGCGTTGTAATAACAGATGGTTGCGGGCGACGAAGTGAGCGTACTGCTACAGTCCCGATAAAAATGTAAAGTAAATTTGTAAGTGGAATCACTAACCCATTCGTAAGTGATTTCCCCGCCGGCACAATGGGTTGCACGGGCCGATGAACTACTAAAAAAAAGGATTGCAATTAAAGCGGCAACTAAATACGGTCGCATAAATTTTGTCATTGCGGTTTTATAGATCCAAAAAAATAGGGTGAACGTCTGCTATCAGTCGAAAAACCGACAGCACACAGCTAACGCTACGAATTACTTAGTGGTGGATGTTTTAAAATCGGTATGAGGGTATGCGACAAAAGGTTTACAAGTCAACTGATCTTTTTTTAAATCCAAATGAATTTCAAGAAAGTTCAACGTCTGTTGCCAGATTAGTTCGTCAGTTTTCGTAAAAGTAAAAATGGAAGCCAAGTAGTGCAATCACATTTAGAATTAGGATTATCTTTAGTGAAATTCGGTTTTAGCTTTAAAGAATTCGGCATTTCGACAATCGAATTCTTTAAAGAAAGATGTCCAAAAGCGTTTGAATGCTTTAATCAATTTGAGGGTTTGGTACAAACTGAAAACTTACCAGAAGCAGATATACTCATCATTTGGATCATGATCCATTTCAGGCTGGCACCTTTGAGTTCACCCCTCTAGAAAACGCTACCAGCCTACATTCTGCGATTTCCATCTCCAAAAGGGGGATATTTTTCAGTTTTTTATCAGTATAAAAATTCAGTAAAAAAACGCTACCTAAAGTGTTTTAAGCTTCTGTAGATTTGTTCTATTCAAAGTCATAGACTATGCATTATAACCTTAACCTCTATCGTTTTCTTCCATTATTCTTCTCAAATAATCTGGCATTTTGCTGTCGCGAGGTAAAATGACCATTGTTTCCAATTACCATTTTTAACAATAAATACTGGGCATGAATGTCCCGTATTTAAAACCCTTTTTTAATCAATTTATAACCCTTTTCTAAATCAAATTTTATGTTTAAGGTACATCCCAAATTACAGCAGCTCTGCAAAGCTGCAGGGCTTGCATTAATACCATTAATTAATGTCGGTAATGCACAGGGGCAAAATCTTCTCACCTCAGGATTTACAGAAGCTGCGATCGTCTCCCGTTGTTTCGATCATCATTCTGAAACATTGTATTGCAACAATGACAACACCATTAATGGCGCTTGTACAAGAGATTTTGCTTTTAATATTTACCAGAACGACACGCTAGTTATAGACTGGGGATTTCCGGCAGCCCGGACAGCCGCAGAAATTGCGGCAATGCATTACCAGACTTATATCGAAACGTCGCCGGGTGTTCTATCAAATATAATACCGCTCAATTTTACCAATAATACATTTAGCGGTAATACACAACTAAAGTTTCCGGTTGCGGGGCTGTCTCTTGGTCAACACAGACTGGTTTTTTACTACCAAAATACAGACGGTATATATAGACCAGAAGTGTTTATCCGCTTTAACGTAGTACCAACGATTACAAGTGCCTGGGCAGAGATGCCAACCATTTGTAAAAATGATTTTATCAATGCACACCAAGATTATCATTTCAACATAAAAACGTCGCCCATTACTGTCAATGACATCATGTTTAACGCGCCGCAGGTTCCGACGGGCCCATACCTGTCCAATACAGGCTGCACAGGACAGGAACAGATAGAAGTGATCATGGAAGGCGGAGGTATCGGATTACCGATACACGGTGTTTCGCATCTTTACGGTAGCACCTGGAATCCGGCAACGGCTGCCAATCCTGTAGATCACTATATCACGTACAGCGACATGGTAAACTATTTAAATTCCGGTGGTGGAACCAGCAATCCATTGAATATCCATTTCAGTGATGGCGTTAGGGATGTTGTCTTTCCAGCACCAATAATTGTGAATAACAGTGCCCAAAACGGTGCAGATCCGTATACAAACACGCCGTCGGCTTCCTACAACTACTATGATTATACCGTTCAAGGTAACGAGATCTGGGATGCTCAGAACAATCCAGCCTATGGTGCAGGCAATCTAATCCGCATTGAACATCGTTTGCACATTCCAGCGGGCTCAGCACTCACGATCAGTAATATGAATGTGGAATTCGGACCGAATGCTGATATATTGATAGAACCGGCACCGGCACCAGTTGACCCAAGTCTTCCGACCGTGTTCGGAGGAGGATTAATCCTCAACAATGCAACGCTTACGGCCTTTACGCCTTGCGATGCATCAAGACAACTTTGGAAAGGTATCACCGCATTGGGGAATAGTAGCTTTGATCAAAAAGGACATGGAGCGAACATCAATCCTTATTTGCAGTCTTATGTAAACATGAAAAACAGCACTATTTCTTATGCACAGGAAGCATTTCGAAATGGCGATCCTAATGATCTTTACAGTCGGAATGGTGGTATGATTATGGCGCTGAACTCCCGTTTTTACAACAATGAGCACACCGCAAATTTCCAATCTTACCTGAGCAGTTATCAGCTTGCCGGACATACATTCTACAGCTCTTATCAAAGCCACTTCTACAATTGTGAGTTTACTGCGGATCAGGGGCTCTTCACTGGGTTCATATTCGGCCGCGAAATACGTTCGTTAGATATTGCCGGATGTTCTTTCACTGCTCCACCAGACCCGCAAAACATCCTGTATGCGTCTAAGGCGATTCAGGGTATTGATATGGGGGTAAATGTGCGTAATTATACTTACTATAATGCCGGCTCCTTTTATCCGATAACAGTATCATCTTCGTTCACAAATACTAAAACAGCGGTAACAACCTCTCAGTTAAACCCACTTTACGGCTCTTTCAGCGTTACCAATGCAACGTTCAATAATAATGTGAATGGCGTAATAGCACTGAACGTAACAGCTCCAACCATCGAGTACAATGAGTTTATTGTACCAAACAGTCCTGGCAACCAGATTATCAGTAATGGTGTGGAAGTCTATGGTGGCAGTGGTTATCATGTATCGGAAAACAAATTTAGCGGTCCTGGCAGCTATGCTCAAAACATTGGTGTATTGGCATGGGCGACTGGTAGCGCGAATAATACAATCCGCCGAAATAGTTATACAAACTTAGGTACAGCTACACTGAGTAACTTCTCAAACAGAGGTACTTCACTTGGCAGTAGTACGGGGCTTCAGATTCTGTGTAATCAGAACAGCGGCAACGGTTATGATATTGCCGCCAGAGGCAGTAATCCTGTGACGGATGGTATAGCTCGGACTCAGGGAAGCGTAAGTCTACCAGCAGCAAACACCTTCTCTCATACTCCGGGCGGTTTTGATATCTTTAATCCACTGGGTCAGGTGGGTCCTATTACCTACTATTACAAATCTGGTGGCGCACAAGAACAACCGCTTAATTTAACTGGCCTTGTAATTCCCATTGCGACAAGTAATAGTAACCAATGCCCTGAAGATGTTATTCCAAATGGACCGGTATCGTCTGATGATATCCGTTTTAATCCGCTCAGCCAAGTGGTTCGGACATTGCAATTCTATCAGTATAACGACATCGGCGATCTGGACTTAACCAATCTACAAGCGACATTGGCGCAATGGAGTGACCCGCATGCTGACCTCACGAACGCTGATCTGATGATTGAAACGGAACAGATTGAAGAAGGTAACAACCTATACAATCAGATTGTAGACAAATATGGCCTGGAAGGTCAAGAGGCTGAAGAGTTCAATAACTTCGGTCGTCAACTTTTGGATCTTCGTATCAGTCAAATCCAAAACGGCTTGCAATCAACCGACCTTAACGACGAAGAGGTAGCGAGATTGGAAAACATCGCTGAAAATGCTCAAATGTGGGCTAAGCTTCGCGCCCAAAGCTGGTTGCAGAAATACGACGGCCGTGATATTAATAATACGGTTTTGTATCCTGTTTCTTCGGATGATGGGTATCGCATTGCAGCGCAAACCACTGATGCTAATAGTGTGTATCCAAATCCGGCGAAAGACTTGCTGACGGTACACTATACTGCAACAGGCGCAGACGCTCCAACGTTTGAGCTGACGACAATTGATGGTAAGGTAGTACGCAGTGCAGCGCTCCGTAGTGCCAGCCAACAAGTATCATTGCAAGGTTTAGCAGCGGGTATGTATCTGTACCATGTAACTGAAAACGGCAAAGTGATGATGCAAGGCAAGGTTACCAAACAATAAGTAGACTTTTGTTTTCACTTTAAAGCGGAGTAGGTGCAACACACCTGCTCCGTTTTTTTATTGAATATCAAATTTACGAATCAACCGATTTCAGCAGCAACGGGTCATTGTTTCAGTCCGGCGCCATCACGTTTTGCTTCATTCGATTGTACAGTTACATCATCCGGAGAGACATACAATGCCGTCACAAAATGGGATAAAACAACAAACCTCTTCTCTTTTCTCCTGATGAAATCAACAGACGGCAGGATAAATTGGGCAGGATTCAATAAACTTACAGGCTTAACCTTTTTACAACTACCACACGGTATCATTTATACCAATGATCATCTTTTATTACGCGACTCAAGTGGTAGCTCCACTTATGTTTTCCGCAGGGACTTGCCTCTACCAGGAATTACAAACATGAACAGTGAACATAAATAGTCTGTTTATCCCAATCCATTCACAAGCTTTTGGCCGGAATATATCTTATAACTAAAACAACTGGCGGCGAACAAAAGTCTTTTAAGAACATTAAGACCAAATAGATCGTACAAACGAATTGACATTTGCCTACGTTCGGGCCACCAGGCAAGAATGTTCATTTATTAATAACACCTGAAAAATACCTATAGCCCGGTATTAGCTTAAAGTTGCATAGCTAGATAAATGATTCTATTTTTGGCCGGCACTTCCTATTTAAACGATGCAGTGCTAAAAAAGAAGGTACATTTCCCAATTGAATTATATTATATAGACCGTCAAAACCTTTACTTATATGCCCGATCAACAAATGCACGATACATAGCGTGCATTTACTAAAATTTTAACCACACAAAGCGGCTGTGCCCCGCTCCAATTTCACATCAAACACAAATACATGAGAAAATTGCTCCTCTTTGCAATGCTGCAATTTGCAGGCTTGCTCTGCTATTCGCAAACCAAAACATCAGTCGGGATAATCCCTTTTGAACGATCATCCAATTCACGGAACAGAAATGAAAGCATCTCAAATGATGAAAAAACGCTGATTGAAGACGCCATTACGGATGCCTTTATTAAAGCAAAGCATTTTACACTGGTAGATCGCTCCAATCTAAATGCTTTAGATAACGAACGAGAGCTCCAGAAATCCGAAGCGTTTATCAATGGTGCAACTGTGGAACAAGGTAAAAGCATTGGCGCCGATTATTTAATTCGACTGGGCTTACAGGACTATAAAAATGATGGTGTCGTTTGCAAATTTAAACTGACGCTGAACGTTATTAATGTTGCCACAGGAGAATTGCGCAATACCGAAATTATCGATGTTCATGTAGGCCATCAAGGCACCAAAGTTGCCGCCGCTTTCGGCACTGCTGCTGCCGGAACGATGCTTTCTTCCCGCGTTCCAGCCGCTTCTATGCTCGCTTCCAATACCAGCTCAGCGGGGTCTATGGTAGGATCTAAACAAAAGGCTTTGCAAAAAGCGCTGAATGCAGTAGCGGATGAAATGGATGACTTTGTTGCCAAAAAATTCCCATTGACATTCACCATCGTTGAAATACAAAAGCAAGATTCTAATGGTGCAGTTAAAATACTGATTGCCGGCGGCATGTCTTCGGGTCTGCAGCGGGGAGATAAACTCAAAGCGGTCTATATGAAAGATATGGATGTAGATGGCAAAAAGCTTACCAGAACTGTATTTCTTGCGGATTTGACCGTATCAAAAGTGGAGGACGACAATTTTTCAATATGCCTGGTGAATACGGTAAGGAATAAAATTCCCGCAATGCTGGAGAACGGAACAAAGCTCAAGGCAATTCAAACAAATGAAAACGCAGATTAAAACAGTATTCGTATGCTCAGCAAATATATCCTCAGTATTGCGCTGCTTTTTTTCATCCCATTTACGCTCCGTGCGCAAGTAGCGTTTGTCAGTGAACAGGATGGCGTCATAACATTACGCACGCAAGGAACAGCGACAAAGAAAGGCGACCTGATTTCAGATGCTCAAAAAAATGCCTTCTTTTATCTTTTCTATCGCGGAATACCCGGCGCAAGCGCCGATTATAAGAACCCTCTGATCGGGACTAACGAGACTCAGATCGAGCAGGAATATGCAACCTATTTCAAGGACTTTTACCAGTACCGCTATCAGTCATTTATTGTTGTCACGGATAATGCAAGCGATCTCATAAAAGGAAAACACAAACAAAAAACCGTCTATACAGACGTTTCTATCAATATCAATGCGCTCCGGAAAGATCTGGAAGCGAATAACATTATCAGAAAATTTGGTTTTTAAAAATGAAAAAACGATTTATACTGCTGTGCCTTCTAATGACAGTTTTTAAAATGAACAGCATTGCCCAAAACAGCTCCACCTTCAGTAACGGCGCAGTTCAGACAGTACAACCGAAAGTGATGGTCATTCCTTTTACAAAAGAAGGAGAAGACATACGAACTATTCTGGAAGCGGATGTAAACCGAAGAATAGCCATTACCAAGGTTAAAGAAGCGTTTGACTCCCGGGGATTTACAACTGTCGATTTTGTGGCAAAACTGAAAGCCGCAAAAGACAATAATGTTTTCACTTCAGATAATCAGTCGGACATTAAAACCCAGATAATTCAGATGTCCGGGGCCGACATCTATATCCTTACAGAGGTTTCAACACAAGAAAGCAGCACGGGAAATTCCGTAAATCTTGTCTTAACGGGTTATGAAGCTTCAACAGGAAATTCCCTGGCAAACAAAGTAGGCTTTAGCGGCAAATTTTACACCAGCGATTTTGGACAACTTTCAGCCAAAGCCGTAAGCACTTGTGCCGATGACTTCATGAATACGCTGCAAACAAAATTTACAGACATCGTAAACAATGGAAAATCGGTAATTGTAGACATTAGCTTTGATCCCGCATCTCAGTATAAAATGTCGTCCGAAATCGGGAGCTCCGGCCTGCCCTTATCTGATCAGCTGGAGGAATGGATGTCTAAAAACTGTTACAAAAACAACTACCATATTCAGGGTACAACGGATTTAAAAATGATCTTTGATGATGTGCGCATTCCTTTAAAAGATCAGGCAACGCATCAAAACTATAGTTCCAACAAGTTTGCCCTCGAAATTTTCAAGTATCTGAAATCAATCGGGCTGAATGTGAAGAAGGACATTAAAAGCAATACTATTTACATCGTAATTCTATAACCTTATGAGATCGATATTACTTGGCGGTCTTCTGGCGCTGTCATTTAGCGCGCATTCGCAGACAGAAGGCTATTCAGACGATATTCCGCTGGCCATCGTTATGCCCAACAATGCTGACGACAATATGGGCGAGCAACAATTTTCGGTATTAAAATCAAGATTGACCCAGGCGGCGTCAAATGCCGGCATGGCCGCAATGGACTATAGCAGCAGCTTTGCTGTATGCCCTAAAATTGCCGTCACAGATGCCAGTACCGTGGAGGGAGGTATGGAAGCCATCCAGGTGGTTAGTTTCGATGTAACATTCTCCATTAAGGAAATTGACAATAATCTTGTCTTCGCGTCGACGACCAAACATCTGAAAGGGTCCGGCAAAACCAAACAAGCGGCACTGTCAAATGGGTTCAGTAAAATTGATCCCCAGGACAGAGAAATCGCTTCGTTTTTTAGTCAGGGCAAACAAAAGATCGTTGCCTATTATCAAACAAAATGCGCGGGATTAATCACTCAGGCGGACCATCTGAATGCACAGCGAAATTATGAAGCTGCATTAGGCATTCTGATGTCTGTACCCAGTGAAGTAAGCTGCTATGCTCAGGTTCAGGAAAAAGCCGTTTCGGTTTTCAAAGCTTATCAGAACCAGCAGTGCAGTAAAACAATGCAAAAAGCTAAAGCTGAAATTGCGGCAACCAATTACTCATCTGCCCTGTCTTATTTGCAAGATATTGATCCCGGCTCAAACTGTAACAATGACGCTAATGCGTTGATCAAATCAATTGGGAATAAAGTGACGGAAACGCAAAGGCAGCAGTATGAGCTTACGATGAAAATCTACAACGATGATCGAGCGTTACAAAAATGGAGATTGCAGGCTATGAAAGAGGTTGCCATAGAATATTACAAATCTCGTCCCAAAGCGGTTATCTATGCAAACTAACACGGATAAAGGAGTTACAAAAATGTAGCTCCTTTTTTGTCTTTCTTATAACGCTGGTTTTGGTCAAAATTCGTTAGTTAAAGAGTCCAGAACGGACAATATTAAAAAGTGCTAAAGAAAAAGAAAACGATTAGAAAACTAGCAACCCCGTAAATATAAGCTAACTTCCCACCGTAGTTTAAAGTAGTAGCGCCTGCTGAAAATGCAAACACACGCACAACTGCGGAGCATTTTTTACATATAGCGGGCCAACTTTAATTCAAGCAAAGATCAACGATATGAAAGCACTTATCATCGGCGCAACGGGAGCCACCGGCAAGGATCTCACAGAGGCATTGCTGCAGGACAACGATTATACCGAAGTGGTTGTCTTTGTCCGTAAAGCTACCGGGATCAGCCATCCAAAACTATCTGAGATTATCGCTGATTTTGATAACCTGGAAACTGTTGCCGGACAGATCAATGGCGATGTCTGGTTTTCCTGCCTGGGTTCCACCTTAAAGACAGCGGGCTCTAAAGAAAAACAATGGGCTATTGACTATGATATTCCAGTCAGGTTTGCAACGATAGCCAGGCGCAATGGTGTAAACAGTGCGGTATTGTTATCTTCTTATGGCGCTGCTGCAAAGAGTAAAATGTTTTATTCTATGATGAAAGGTAAACTGGAGGAAGCAATTGCGGAGCTTTCATTCGGTCAGTACATTATTTTCAGACCTGGATTATTATTGAGAAAAAATACAGACAGGATGGGCGAACGTGTTGCGGCGACACTACTCCATTTTGTAAACACCATAGGTTTATTAAGAAAACTCAGGCCAATGCCAACCTCGTTACTCGCCGCAAAACTTGCCAAAGCGCCTAAAGTACTGGGTAACGGGAAACATATTATAGAGCTGAACGGAATATTTAGTTTTTAGAACCCAGGCGGCTGATGGACTCAGCTGCGACCGATCTTATAACACGTTTATTTTTTCCATCCTTATCATCACGACAAATTTCTTGCGGGAAAATGCTATAGATTTGCGGACACAATCATTTAATAAAACACCCGTGAACTTTTTATCGTCCCCGAAAGTGCTCCTATTTTGTAGCTGCTTTTGTGCCGCTCATTTAGCTGCTGCACAATCAAATAAAGCAAGTTTTCCCGACGGATCACAAAACGTCCATGCGTCTTTCGCCTCCAAAATCATTCCTGTAAACAACACCTATGGATATGAAATTTACCGTGAAGGGAAATTATTCATACAGCAGCGAAATATCCCCGGAAGACCTGGTAATGGAGGATTTGCAGACAGCACAAGCGCTAAACAGGTAGCTGAACTGGTCATCAAAAAACTAAAAAACGGCGAAATGCCACCCACTGTTTCTGCTGAAGAGCTAAAATCCCTCCATATCCAATAATCTTATCTTCTTTCCAATGAACAAAAAAATCATCTTTTGCTTGTTGTTGTGCCTGGCATCAGCAATATTAAAAGCACAAGCGCCCAATACATGGGTTCAAAAAGCAGACATCGGCGCCACTCTACCCAATAGTGCGGAACGCAGACAAGAGGCCGCCGGTTTTGCGATAGGCGGAAAAGGCTACATCGGGCTGGGATATTCTCAGTATACTTCATTGTTTCTAAGCGATGTCTGGCAGTACGATACGCTCTCCAAAACATGGTCTCAAGTAGCGGATTTCCCTGCAATCGGACGTCGGGGACCAATCGGTGTAGGCGTGGGCAACAAAGGATATATTATCGGCGGAATGAGAAACGGCCAGTTTGGTCCGGATAATGATATCTGGCAATACGATCCTGCTGCCAATACCTGGACGCAGAAAACAAGTCCGAATGGTCCAGGCCGATATTGGGCAATGGCATTTACCCTCGGTCAAAAAATATTTATTGGAGGCGGTTGGGGTTTATCGGGCCCCATGAACGACTTCTGGGAGTATAACATTCCTACCGATTCGTGGACACAAAGAGACACGATACCCGGAGATAAGCGGTTTTCAGGTGCAGGTTTTGCAGCCGGCGGAAAAGGCTATATAGGTATGGGCGTGTCGCAGACAGCCGATCTCATGGACCTAAACGAGTGGGATACGACGACTCTGACCTGGACACCCAAAGCGAATTTTCCGCTCACAGGCGGCATCACGGGTTGCACCAGTTTTGGAATCGGCGACAAAGGTTATGTGGGTATGGGAATGGTTTCAGTCGGCAATGGCTATACAAGCAATTTCTGGGAATTTAACCCGGCGACTAACAGCTGGACACAAAAAGCTTCCTATGGCGGCGGCATTAACTGGGGAGCCAGCAACTTTGTAATTGGCGACCGTGGCTATGTGGCCGGAGGCTTTGACGGCTCTTACTGGTCAACGAACATGTGGAGTTACGCTCCTACGTCGAACACATGGCGACATGAAGCAAACTTCGGTCCGCAACATTTAAGAACGGGTTCTTTTGGTTTTAGCATCGGTGAAAAAGGATACATTGGCTCTGGCTTCGATATGTATCATCTCGTCGACGTCTGGGAATATGACTCGCAAACAGGTACCTGGAGTCAAAAAGCTGATTTTACCGGAACAGGTCGTGACGCGGCCGTGGGATTCTCGATAGGAAATAAAGGATATGTAGGCACTGGTAAAGACGGCAATGGTGGTACAAGCGATTTTCTCCAGTATGACCAGGCCACTAATTCATGGACACAGAAAGCGTCGTTTCCCGGCGATCCGAGAACAGATGCAGTAGGTTTTAGCATTGGGAACAAAGGATATATCGGCACAGGAACCTACCCTTTCTCTGGCAACTATAATGGACTTACAAATGATTTCTGGGAATACAACCCGGCAACAGACGCATGGACACAAAAAGCAAATTTCGGCGGTGGTCTTCGCGCCAACGCAATAGGCTTTGCCAGCAACGGACGTGGGTACGTCGGACTTGGATCGCCGGATTACGGTTTGACAGCCCTCGATTTTTGGGAGTATAATCCAACAACAAATAGCTGGACGCAAAAAGCGAACTTCCCGGGTAACGCACGCACCAGCGCATCGAGCTTTGCCATTGGAAACAAAGGCTATGTTGTTTCTGGTGTTCCATATATTTTCCAGCCTGCGCTTGATGACGTCTGGCGTTATAATACCTACACCGATACCTGGACACAACTCGATACATTCGCCGGCCAACCCCGAAAAGGAACTGCCGTTTTCACAATAGGCAATAAAGGTTATATCGGTGGTGGTACCAGTCAAATCTCCGGAACGATCCTTGGCGATTTCTGGCAATTCACATCAGACTATTATATTCATACAGATACTGTAACCGGCCCTTATTGTATCGGTTCATCTGTGACTGTTCCTTTCACTATTAATGGTAGCTTTTTTGCGGGAAACGTTTTTACAGCACAGCTTTCCGATGCATCAGGCTCTTTTGCGAATCCGGTTAATATAGGCACCTTTAGCGATACCGTAGCGGGAAACATTAGCTGCACGCTTCCAACCAATATCCCTTCGGGCAATGGTTATAAAATACGAGTGGTGAGCAGCAGTCCTATTATATATGGTTCAGATAACAATCCCGGCTTCACCATTAACGGCATTGCACCAATCGTCAATATCAATACCACACCTGGCAATACTATTTGCGAAGGCACTACCGTATTATTTAAAGCGAATGTTGTAGGTGGCGGTACGTTCCCGGCCTATGTATGGAAGAAAAACGGAACAACGGTGGGGACAGACAGTACCTATACCAGTTACACACTTTCAAATAACGACCAGCTTACCTGTACGGTAACGAGCTCCGCTCTTTGTGCGTCAACGCCAACAACCAGCGCACCGGTAACAATGATTGTCAATCCGGTTATCACGTCGACAGTTACCATCAGCGCAACGCCGGGTGACACGATCTGTGCAGGCAGCCTGATCACATATACAGCAAATGTTCAGAATGCAGGAACTAACCCTGTTTACCTCTGGCAGGTAAATGGTATTGGCGTAAGCAATGCACCGACATACAGCAGCAATTCATTTAGCAATAACGATAAAATTGTTTGCCAGATTACGCCCAACGTTGCCTGCCCTTTCACGCCAAACACTTTCAGCAACCTGGATTCGGTAACTGTATATCTTCAACCGTCAGTTAACATCACAGCATCCGGACCGACTAGTTTCTGTGCAGGTGATTCTGTTATGCTGAATGGGAACATGCAAACAGGCGTTGATTACCTGTGGCTCCGCAATAACGTGCCAACCATCGTAACAACCCCGGAAAACACCGCACATACGGACGGAAACTATGAGCTTACAGCCACAACCGTTCATGGATGTAGTGATACGAGCAATGCAATACAGGTTACTGTCAAACCAATGCCAGATATCACCTTGCTTATTACAGGCGATACAACTTTCTGCGAAGGAGGTTCTGTAAAAATAGAAGTGGCTTCAACTGCTCCGGGAAATACTTATTTGTGGTTTAATTTGGGTTCAGCCATCAATAACACATCTGCTCAGTATATCGCATCAACAAGCGGCGTCTATTCCGTAAGGGCTGCAAACAATCAAAATTGCGTTGATACGTCGCGTCAGGTAACCGTGGTTGAAAATCCAAAACCACAACCTATCATTACAATCAGTAATGGCAGCCTGACAACGGGAACTTATTCGAGCTATCAATGGAGTTTAAACCAGACTCCGATATCCGGTGCTACTAATGCGTCCTACAATCCGAACGGAAATCCAGGCACCTACACCGTGACTGTATTTGACAATAATGGCTGCAGCAACACATCAGCACCTTATGGCGTGAGTACAGGCGTTTCAAACATTAATCAGGCAAACGGAATTGTTGTATCGCCTATCCCGACACATGGCATTCTTCAAATTACTACGCAACAGGAAATCCGCATTGATCTTTTTGACATTTCGGGTAAAACGATCTTATCGAATATCCGGAGTCATATGATTGATATTACCGAGCTTCCTGCTGGCGTCTATATTTTGAAAATAAAAGACACTGAAAACAATCTGCTTCGCGTAGAACGAGTAGTGAAACAATAAAAGGACCAAGTCGAAGGCATAAAACGCCGACATTTAATTTAGAAAGACCATACGGAAACGTGTGGTCTTTTTTATAAAACTATGCTCCGCAAAAAATGGAACCTGGAAGTATGGTTAGCGATAGCACCAATTGAACCTCAAAAACAGCATTAAAAATTTCCGCTAATCAATTTTACAGAAATGTTTTCTGTCACTTTTGCCTTGAAGCAAAAGTAACCCAAAGTTCAAGGCTTAAGGAAACTACGGCTAAAATGAACAGGCATTTCGCTGTTGCGAGGAAGAATGACGTGGCAATCTAAAAGCTTATTATGCTGCTTTATCCCCCTTCCCGGCCAATCTATAATTGATCTGTGTTGCTCCGTTCACCATCATAATTGCGGAGCTGTATGCATTTCATTTTTTAACGCCTACGTTTCCTTAGGCCGGTGGTGTTCCGTAAATCCATCACCATGTCATTTTTTTGATGGTTAATTGGCATAAGTATAAATCAGGACATTCATCACTAACATCACACAAGCGTTCAACTAATCATTCATTTAGCCACACCAGTAAGCCGTTCCCAATTTGCATAGGCAAATTTCTCTTTATCAAGATCGCTCAAGGCTATCGATTCAATGAAGTTTCTGGCATCATTCCCCGGCCGGTACTGATAAGGATAATCCGAAGAAAACAGAATTCTGTCGGAACCCACGATATCAATGGAACGCTGCAGATAAGTGGGGCTATACATGCCGCTTGCTGTGACGTAAAGATTCTGACGGATATAATCAATCATAGGTCTCTCCAGTTTTGCTGCGCGGCTTAATGAAGCTAGTCTTTCGGTATAAAATAAAATGACTTCACCCCAGTGCCCAAGAATAATCTGAAGATTCGGGAAACGATCAAACACTTTCGCCAATATCAGCCGGACAAACTGAATACCCGCTTCGTAATGCCAGCCAAGCCCGAATGTAGCAAACGCGAGATCTGTAAAATCATCGAAGCCGGAATAGTAAGTATCTCTAACCGCTTTTTGCGGAATCTGCGGATGAATAAACAAAGGCACACCGAGTGCTTCGGCACGGGCAAATACTTCCCAAAAATCTTTATGATCTAAATTCTTTTCTCGCGTGCGTCCGCACAACATAGCACCTTTAAAACCTAACTCACTCACGGCTCGCTCTAATTCTTTTGCAGCCGCTTCATGTACTGCCATAGGCAAGGCCGCAAAGCCCTGAAAACGATCCGGTGCTTGCTGTACGATTGCCGCGACATAATCATTCGTCTGCCGGGCAAGTGCCACACTTTCACTTCCCAAATTATGCAGACTAGGACTTGTCAGCGAAAGTACCTGCGTATCTATCCCCGTTTCATCCATCAATTGCAGCCGCGTACTGCCGATATCTTCCAGGCGCTGCTCTATTTCACCCAAGTGAAGATTCTGTGTCGGATCATCTTTGTCTGCATATTGCTCCCACTGCTTTTTAACAGCAGGTGTCAGGAAATGTTCTTCTATCGCAATAATTTTCATTACATAAAGCTATCGACGAATCATCATATGCTCAAACAAGTTTCTACCATCCGTAATTAGACTACAAAGACCCGTAATCAAGCTACAAGTGCGAAAATCCGGCGCACCAACTTTGTGTTCATAAAAAACAACATGATGACACAACAAACAAGTAAAGTCTGGTTTATCACCGGCGCATCTCGCGGTTTGGGAAGGATGTGGACAGAAGCAGCTTTGAAACGTGGCGATCGGGTCGCTGCAAGTGCCCGTACTCTGGACAGCATTGCCGCATTGAATGATAAATATGAAGGCCAGGTGCTGACTTTAGAAATGGATGTTACCAATCCCGCTCAGGTAAAAGATGCGGTAACCAAAGCACATGCTCATTTTGGCCGATTGGACATTGTACTCAATAATGCTGGCTATCCGGTGATCAGCACAATCGAAGACGCAAATCCGGAAGATATACGTGCCTTATATGAAACCAACGTCATTGGCCCGGTTACCGTTATTCAGGCAGCATTGCCGTTGCTGCGCCAGCAAGGTTACGGGCATATCCTCGGCACTTCCAGCAGTCTGGGTCATTTGTCAATACCGATCCTGGGCTATTACTGTTCTTCCAAATGGGCTTTCGAAGCTGTTTATGAAAGTCTGGCTGCGGAGGTTGCTCAATTCGGCATCAACGTAACCATTATTGAACCGGGTGCTTATGCTACTGAATTCGGCAGCGGGGAGTTATCCAGTTTCTTTAATGGTTTGGACGTCTATAAAAATCTCAAAGAGCAATTTATGGAAGGCATGAAAGAAATGCCGAGAGGCAATCCGGCGGCCACACCTCAGGCCATCTTTAAAATCGTAGACGCCGAAAACCCACCGTTGCGCTTTAACCTCGGCAGCTATAACCTGGCGGATCTAAAAGCAGCGTACGCCAGCCGGATCGCTACCTGGGAAGCATGGGATGAGATCTCCCGTTCGGCTCAGTAATATTGAGTTACCTGGATAAGCGGCTGTTGAACGGACGAGAATTATCGATTCCTTTTATCTGCTGTTTAATATACGGTATACGAACCTCTCGAACAGCAGTAGCCGCTTATCCTTAATTTTACTTTTATGAAAAAGGAAGAGCATCAACTACTGAGATTAGAGTCATTGTCGGATGCACACCGGCTATTTGGCCTGCCTCAACCCAAACATCCTTTAATCAGTCTTATCAACGGCGCCCATTCGCCAATCGCGGAAAACCAACTTCCGGGGCGGCATGTGCTCGCCTATTACAAAATTTCCTACAAGCCTAAACTTGGCGGCAGATTAAAATACGGACAGGGTTACTATGATTTTGACGAGGGTGGACTGCTGTTTGCTGCGCCCGGACAAATTATCGGAGGTAATGACAATGATGGCGCTGTATGCTCGCAACAAACTTTACTCATTCACCCAGATTTCTTTTTGGGCTATCCGCTTGCTAAAAAGATGAAGCAGTATGGATTTTTCTCCTATGCTACCAATGAAACCCTGCATCTTTCCGAAGAAGAAAAAAATACGATCCTTGCTATTTTTAATTTTATGGAAACCGAGCTAAACGGCCGTATTGACGACTTTAGCCAGGATGTAATGGTATCGCAGACAGAGTTACTGTTTAGTTACGCGAATCGTTTTTATAAACGTCAATTTCTGACGCGCAAAGCAGTAAACACGGAGCTGTTGGCAAAGCTGGAGGATATCCTCGACAATTACTTTAAAGATGAACTTCCGCTGAGAAAAGGTATTCCTACTGTCGCCTATCTTGCAGAACAACTGAACCTTTCGCCCAACTACCTCAGCGATATGCTGCGCACCTTAACCGGACAAAGCGCGCAACAACATATTCATGACCGTCTTATTGAACATGCGAAAGAAAAGCTGTCGACCACTAATTTATCGGTCAGTGAAATCGCCTATGAATTAGGATTTGAGCACTCCCAATCCTTCAGCAAATTATTCAAATCAAAAACCAATCAATCACCGCTGGCATTTCGTCAATCGTTTAATTAGTTGACAGTTCAAGTACGTTTTTCGCAGCGATTTGCTTTAACAGGAGTCATCAACATAAGCAATGAACCTGAAGAATCTGCTTTTCCCAAACACAAAAGTCTTCGGCTTCATGCGTTCCACCAACCATAGTACAAAATCATTCCTTACACTAAGGTTTTATTCCAAAAAAACCGGCAAAAACATGATATTTAAACGCTAAAAACTCCCTCTAAAAGGAGCATAATCCGTATCTTCACGGGGCGTTTTGTGCACTGATTTTCAGGTCTTCGTTTCACACAAAACGGCTACAGATTTTCTAATTATGCCGACGTTTTTTGTGTACGTTTTTCTAATCAGTTTTGTTGCAACTCTAGTTCGTTCCACATTTGGTTTTGGCGAATCACTTGTGGCGGTTCCTCTATTCAGCATCCTGATGCCAATAGAAGTGGCAGTGCCACTCTCTGTTTTGATGTCTGTAATTGTCGCGCTTGTAGTAGTGATACAAGATCACAAGAAAATCGATCTGGGCAGTGCAAAATGGTTAATTATTTATGCGGTGATCGGAATCCCGCTTGGTCTGCTTCTGCTTATCTACGGTAACGAGCATTGGATAAAGATTGGCCTCGGCGGCTTAATCATACTCTATTCTGTTTATTCGGTGTTTGCCAAAAGTTCAATACATCTGGAACATGACAGCAAGTTCTGGTTGTTTATCTGTGGCTTTTTATCAGGCATACTGGGCGGAGCGTACGGCGTAAACGGGCCGCCACTTGTTGTATATGGCAATTTAAGAAGGTGGAATGCAAAACAATTCAGAGCAACGCTTCAGGGCTATTTTTTACCCGTCAGCTTTGTTGGGCTAATCGGCTATTTTGCCAAAGGACTAATGACGACGGAAGTTCTTAAACTCTTTGCGATTTCCCTTCCTGCCGTTATTCCTGCTATTTTTTTAGGCAGATTTTTAAATCACAGGCTCAGGGACGGCACCTTTTTCAAATACGTTTATTTGGGTCTATTACTAATAGGCGTTTTTCTCATTGCTGATACAGCAATGCGCTAATTTTTATCGGAACGGCTCCGGCTTTGCTTCGATATGATCTTCTATTTATTCAACCTGCGTTGAAATTCCTCATTAAGTGCGGCACATTCATCCACACAAATGTCGTTTGTAATCTTCGGAGCGCTACCCCAATTGGGGATTTCGGCAGTAGAAAGTATTTCAAAAACAGATGTGAAACCTCCTACATAAGTCACCGATATTCCGTACAACAACTCCGGAATATGGTGATGGCGGATCACATAAGAACACATGATACAAGGTTCGTGCGTTGTGTACATACATGCCTTGCTCAGTTTATCTGAATATCCTTTATTGATAGCATCTCTGATCGCAAGTATTTCGGCATGATTGGTGATATCACCTGTCGATTTTCCGGATTCAATTCCTGTTCCAATTATTTGTCCTTCATACACCAGCAAAGCGCCCACCGGTGGATTTCCTGCAGCTAAAGCCTCGCGCGCCAGACTCAGGCATTGGCGCATATGGTGTTCGTATTGTTCTTGCATCATTTATGAGTTTACAAGGTTTTCAAGCATTTTCACTTATCCAAAAAACCCATCTGAAGGGCAATCTTTATCAATATAGCAGTGTTCTTCGCACCAAGTTTCAATTGAATATTCAATCGGTAATTTTCAACCGTACGAACGCTTAAGAACAAACGGTCGGCAATTTCCTGATTGGTGTCACCATTGGCAATATGCTCTAAGATATCTTTTTCACGCGGCGTGAGACTGACTTTCGCAAAAACGGCTTTTGATACCTTATCCTGTAATAAATCCATTTTCCGCTTCATCAGATCTTCAACAAAAGTGCCTCCGTTGTACACGACTTCTATTGCATCTATGATTACCTGTTCCGCCGCACTTTTGAGCACATAACCATGCACGCCTAATTTCATCATATTATTTGCATAGAGCGTGCTATCAAAATTAGTAAGTACAATAATTTTTAAATCAGGATATTTTTTTCGCAACAGCGGAGCAAGGCTGTCTCCGGTTTTATCAGGCATCTGAATATCCAACAGCAAAACATCCGGCACTTCTGTTTCCAGTCCGCGCAATAGTTCGACGCCATTACCATAAGCTCCCACCAGCTGAATATGCGCATGCCTCGCCAACATGGTCTGCAGCCCACTGATGACCAAAGGATGATCATCCGTTACGGATACTTTAATAGCTACTTCAGACATTTTTTAATTTTTCCAGGTCAAATTCTATGTAAACGGAAGTTCCTTTCCCAATCGCTGATGTGATCGAGATATATCCCTGTAATGACTGCACTCTGAATTGCAGATTTTGCAGACCGAATCCTTTGTTGATTTCCGACTGTTCAAAACCGATGCCGTTATCTTCCACAATGAGATTCAGGCGGCCGTCATCTTGTATAATCTGAATGACAGCACTGGTTGCCCGGGAGTGTTTTACAATATTTTGTATCAGTTCTTGTGCAATGCGGTAAAAAATAAGTTCTACAGATTTATTCATCTCCTCCAAACGACCGTGAAATTGTACGTCAATCTCCGGCCTCCCACCCGCGGAAATATCAGCAGAATATAGAAGTAATGCATCTTTCAGGCTGTTTTTAGTGAGTATGTCGGGCATAAGGTTATGGGCAGTCTGTCGTACTTCATCTGCAGTGTCCGAAAGCAAACGCATTACGCTCTCCAACGACGCCGTACGGTCCGCATCTTTTATAGCCCCTAACGTCATCTTGGCCGATGCCAGCATACCACCGATCCCATCATGAAGGTCGCGTGCAAGTCTGGCGCGTTCTTTTTCTTCGCCTTCCATGATTGCTTTGAGATACAGCAGTTGTTTTTCTTGCGTGAGGTTGCGTATCTCCATTTCATTTAAATGTCTTTTGTGGTTATTAAGCCGCACCACAATGAAAAGCAACATACCAAGCAATAACAACCCTGCAGAAAATCCAATGATCCAGCTATTCTTATTCTTTATTTCCAGCTCTTTTTTAGACAAGAGCAACTGTTTTTGTGCGATCTGCTTATCCTTTTGCGCCACGCGGTAATTATCTTCCAACCTGTTGATACTTGAATCCGCCTGTTTTTCCAGCATGTCTTCCACAAGAGCAATGTGCCTGTTCAACCATTGATTGGCCGCCTCGTAATCATGTTCTTTTTCGAAGATTCCCGCCATCACCAGCATAGCTTCCCCAATATGCTCTTTATCCATATCCAGGGCTTCCGACAGTCTGATGGCCTTTTGTACATATACTTTGGCCTTTTCATAATCGCCCGCATCATAATAGGCAAACCCAAGATTATAATAAGATTGCAGGTTGTGTTGATGCGCGTGCCTGCCATCGGCCAGCGCAACAGCTTTCTCAAAATAAGGAATAGCTTCTTTCGGCCGGCCCGTCTGACGCAACGTAGCGCCCATATTCGCAAGTATCTGTTGCTGTGCCCGTACCACGTGTTTCTGTTCTGCGAGCGCCAATGCGTGCCGCATATAAACATCTGATGTTCCCAGATCATTGAGGCTGTAATACAGATTTCCCAGATTACCATAGATCGCGATGAGTGCTGCGGTATCGTTTAACTCTTGCGCGATTTTTTCACTTTTCAGGAAATAATTTTTAGTATCGGCATAACGTCTGAGTACCCACCAGAGATCGCCGATGTCCATGTAAAGACGCGCGGCTATTGCAGATTCCTGTAAATTATTCTCCGTAATTACCGCTAAGGCTCTGTAAAAAAATGAACCTGCCAGCCTGTAATCGCTTTTGCGCAAGTATGGAAAACCTATCCCCGTATATAGCAGCGCCACCAATGACCGGTCATAACTACTTTGCTGCACATAAGGCATCGCCAGATGATAATAGAGTAAAGCTGAATCTGTTTCTCCTATTGCCATATGGGCCAGGCCGATGTGTGTAAGCGCTGCACCCACACCCCTATTGAAACCATTATGTTTACTGAGTTCTAATATCGGCCGCAGCAATGCAATACAGCTATCCGGATCTATGAATTCAAATGCAGCAGCCTGATCTATAAGACCCAGTGTACGGCCGGTATCCGAAACCTGAAACGTATAGGTTTTGTTTTCCTTACCCCATGAGAAGAGGGGCATCAAAAGAAACAGCAGCGTACAAAAAACAATATTCCTCATAAGCGTTCTTTAAAATTACACCGATAATCGCGGATTTTCTTCTAGGTCAAAAGTCAAAAACTCGCGAGCTGGTTTCCCGTAAAGATGCATCAGGAGCAAAGACACATCGGGTTTAACAACGGTACAAAGACGCTAGGATATCTGTTTGGTATGCCTTTTCATTTTAGCTTGGCTCTCTTAAGCCTGAAATTTTGGGGTTATTTTTACTTCAAGGCAAAACTGACAGAAAACACTCCGTAAAATCAGGGCTAACGAAACAGACTCACACTACCCTTGCCCGTAAAGCTTTTTCTACCTGCAGTATATTCAACAACATAGAAATAAGTCCCGATCTCAGACTGCACACCCATATAACTGCCATCCCATCCTTCCGCTATACTGTTGGTATAAAATATTTGCTGGCCCCAACGGTTATAGATGCTGAAGCTGGCAAGTGTTGTTGTCGGATCACTGAACCTGACATGAAGCGAATCATTCAATCCATCTGCATTCGGTGTAAACGCGCTCGGTACAAATGCATTAACCACATAGACGGTAACAGAGTCTACAGCCTTACAACCGTTGCTGTCGGTTACGCTTACATAATACTCGGTCGTGCGTGACGGAGCTGAGCTAACAACATTGCCGCTATCGGCCGACAAGAAATCAGCGGGAGACCATAAATAGGAAATCCCGCCCTGCGCCTGCAATTGAGCGCTTTCTCCAGGTCTGATATACTGGTCCGCGCCTACATCTGCAAAAACAGCAGGGGCAACAGTTATCGGAAAATTAAATTGAGCAGTGCATCCATCAGCATTTGAAATAAGAACAGAATATCCTGTCGAAGAAGCAGGCGTAACAACAACATCCGAATCTGTCTGGTAAACAAGATCAGTTAGCGGAGTCCAGATGTATGTACTGCCACCACGTGCATGCAGTTGTAACGAATCGCCGGTGCAGGCCGTGGTATCGCCGTAAACATGAAACGCCGCAGCCGAAACGCCTACTCGTATCGTATCTGTAACACTTGCCTTGCATGTAGCGCTTAAAGAATCCATTGCGGTGACAATAAAATAAGAAGACTGCTGTGCATCAACTGTAACGGACGACTGATCGGAGGCAGAAAGAATGGTGGACGGAGAGGACCAGAGGTAGTGTATATTATTGGTGTTGCCATTTACTTCCGCAGACAGGGTTATAATACCTGGTGAACATATCAAAGTGTCGTGCGTGGTTAATACAGGCTGCGTAACGGAATGCACATGAATTACAACAGGCGCACTAATAGATGTTATATTGCCGCAGGTTCCGTTTACGGTGTAATGCAATGTGACGGTGTCTCCGTCGTCGGGAGAATAATTAAACGTACTGTCTGTAGCGCCATTTACTGCCGTGCTATTCACATACCATTGATAAACGCCGCTACTGTCGGGGTTTGTGATATGACCGCTCAGGCTGGCCTGATTTCCGGTACAAACAGACGTGTCATTTGTGACGACCATTACAAAAGGCAGATTGTCTAAAAAAGAGCTGGCTGCACTTGCCATATCATCGACCCTGTTTCCTGCTGCCATATAAGGCATAACAGCTGTGGTATCGATGATATTCGCAGTAGTAGCAGATACGACTTTACCATGAATGAAGTTGGACGCATTCAGATTGTCCGTATAAATATCCGCACCGATACTCGCCATTCCACCCGATCCTGCCCAATTGTTCGGATTATTCAGTGTGTAACCTTGCAAGACAGCGCCGTTGGCATCATGTTTCGAAATGCCCCATATACCCGCCGCACCACCGATTACGTAAAAATTGCCGCTGCAATCCGCGATCAGATCGTATGGCAGGGGAAATATAAATCCACCCGCTACAAATGTCGCATTCCCGGTGCCGTCATACCGGTACACACTCGGAAAAGAACCAAAGGGTCGAAAAGAAAAAATATGCCCACCACCGGCACCGATGTTTACGGAGGTAGATTGCCCGATCGTATCGCCGGTATTTATCCATATGCTGGTGTTATGGTCATAATACCAGAATGTGCCGTTGGCAGTTGTATAAAACGTAAGCGTAGTATCACCGCTGCCAAGCACCGGACTTACCGCCAGCCCAAGACTATTGGCAGGCATCTGTATGGTGTTGGGAGACGGATTGCCCGCAGACACGGGTTGTGAGGGGTCGTAGTTATACAGCTCTCTGGCAGCATTAATATTTGCCGAATTATAGAGCAATACATATACGAGGTTACGCTGCGGTAGCTGTCCTTTTACGAATAAAGGAATGAGCAACAAGATTAGTAAAAACCGGCATTTCATATCATCTGATTATGCCTGTAGAGACCATCTCAAATTGCGGTTGCGCTGGGGAGGACAAATACTTATATTTATTTATATATGTAAAAACATAAGTAAATGTGATACTTGCGAAGTTTCAAAAACGAATATACCATTCGACTTACTCCAATTAAACCGCACTGACAACATCGATGCTGATGTAAAAACCGGAAGAAGTAGCGGAACGACTTCAACGGTTTAACCAGAGCGATTCCGTGATTGTCCACCAAAGCCGATATTCGTTAACTACCTATATCACCACTATTACCTCATGCTCCTTTTTATCATCAATCAGTGTGATCATTTTATCCTGTTGCGGATCATTGTCAACCAATACAGTCATCTCTTTAACACTTTTCTGGAGTATGGTAATATGGTATGTCGTTTCCTTGTAACGGTAGTGCAGTTTAAAACCTTTCCAATCTTCGGGCACGCAAGGGTTAAAGCTGAGCTTCCCTTCGTTTACCTGCAGGCCAAGAAAGGAGCTTACGATCAACTGGTACATCCAGCTGGCGGAGCCTGTGTACCAGGTCCATCCGCCGCGCCCTGTATGTGGCGGACACCCATAAACGTCTGCAGCCAATACATAAGGTTCCACTTTATAAATGCTGATTTGCTCCGCGGTCCTGCCATGATTAAGCGGGTTGATCATCTGGAGCAGCGACCAGGTTTTCTGCGTATTTTTCAGCTTTGCAAAAGCCATGATCAGCCATACGGCGGCATGCGTATATTGCCCTCCGTTTTCCCGCACACCGGGCACATATCCCTTTATATACCCCGGGTCGATATTTGACTTATCAAACGGCGGCTCGAGCAATTGTATTAATCCGGCATCGGTTTTCACCAAATGCTGTTCGGCGGATGTCATAGCCATTAACGCCCGTTCCGGATTGCCCGCGCCGGATAGCACGGACCAGCTTTGCGAGATGGAATCTATCTGGCATTCTTCATTTTGCGAAGAACCAAGCGGCGTTCCATCATCGAAATAGGCCCTCCGGTACCAGTTGCCATCCCAGGCATTCTTGTCAATATTTGCACTGAGTGTATCTGCCTGTTTTCTGCATTCGGCAGCGAATTCGGCGTCATTATGCCGGTTAGCAATATCAATGAAAGATACCAGCACGTCATAAAGGAAGAACGCCAGCCATACACTTTCCCCTTTGCCTTCACGACCCACGCGGTCCATACCGTCATTCCAGTCTCCGGTCCCCATCAAAGGCAGGCCGTGCGCACCAAAGTTCAGGCCGTGCCGGATGGCACATACACAATGCTCATACAACGTGGCAATCTTATCTGACACACCTGGCAATGCATATACGGAGTCTTCACCGGGGCTCAGTGGACGCATATCCAGAAACGGTTGCGATTCATCCAGTACAGACAGGTCTCCTGTGTGTTGTATATACTTGCAGGTGACCAATGGCAGCCATAAATAATCATCAGAGATACGCGTCCTTACGCCTCGTCCCACAGGCGGGTGCCACCAGTGTTGTACGTCGCCTTCCGGGAACTGCCGCGAGGCGGCCAGCACTAGCTGTTTGCGCGCCAGTTCGGGTGTTGTGAATAACAATGATACCACATCCTGCAGCTGATCGCGGAAACCAAAGGCTCCGCCTGATTGATAATAACCGCTGCGTCCCCATAAGCGGCAGGACAACGTCTGGTAATTGAGCCAGCCATTGGTGAGTATATTGGTGGCTGTGTCCGGCGTTTCTATCTGAACAGCACTTGTTGTATGCTGCCAGTATGCCCGGGCCCGTTCATACGCTTCGTGCGCTATGTCATTGCCGCGAAATTGGCGTATGATATCATTAGCCTGATTCATGTCCTGCCCTGCGCCTAACCTGAAGACTATTTCCCGCTCTTCGCCATTTGCAAGTTCAATTGGTACCATAATTGCGGCACAAGGATCAAAGCCAACACCAACTTTGTTTGACAACCGGGTACGGTGCATTGCATCGGGGTTCTGTAAGGATTTATTACGACCTATGAATTCGGTTCGGTCACCTGTATAGGTCCGTGGCATATTTCCGACATCAAAGAATGCCACCCGCTCGCCAAATTCTGTGCTATATGGATTTCTGGAAATAAGCGCCCCGGTTCCCTGTTCCAGCTCGGTGATCACATACATTGCGGTTTTAGGTCGCAGATCGCCCAATACCCATTCTGTATAACCAGTTACGGACAATTTACGGGGCTGGCCGGAATTGTTGCGAATCTTGACTATGGTAAATTTCACCGGTGATTTGACATCCGTAAAGACAGTCATTTCGGAATAAATGCCATTTTCCATGTGTTCAAAAACACTATACCCGAAGCCATGCCTGGTAACATAAGCCGAGTCGCCTGCTCTCGGTAAAGGAGTTGCAGACCAGAAGTTACCGGATTCTTCATCGCGCAGGTAAAACACTTCGCCTGCCGTATCGCTCACAATATCATTGTTCCATGGCGTCAATCGCATTTCATGCGCATTGTCTATCCACGTATATGCCTGCCCGCTTTCAGATACCACGGTTCCGAAGTCCGGATTGGCAATTACATTTACCCAAGGCGTCGGCGTCCGCTTTTTATTATCCACTATTATCACATACTCTTTACCATCTGCAGAAAATCCACCCAGGCCATTGTCAAATAGAAGGTCTTTTGGCAGCGACAAGCCGTCCGAAGGCGAGATGGCCGTTTGCCCCTGGGCAAGATATGGTATGTTAGCCCTGATACCAATGCGCTTCGCCACCTGATCGGCAAGCGAACCATTCGCATCAGAGATGATCACACGCGCTACCGTCTGGAAGAGTATGCGGTCTTCATTAGATATTTGGTCTGCCGCCCTCAGAAATATGCCCCCGGGCTTGTTCACAAATTCATTGGGGATCATAGACAAGATCTGGTTTTGAAATGCCTGCCTGTAGCCGCCATGATCTTCATTCCATATTACCAGGTCCACGATAAGGCCTTTCAGGTGCCAATAGGTATGCGCCTGTATTAATTGCCTTGCCAATTGTATGTTGTTCTGGTCTTCTATCTGCAGCAACACGATTGGAAGGTCTCCTGATATAGAGTAACCCCATAAGCCCGACTGCCCTTTATGATTTTTAATAAGAATGGAAGGATCGGCACGCAGCGAAGCATTCATAAATATCACCGAACTGGCGAGACGGCCAAACAACTGCGCATCAGCCTCGGACGCGTTTATCTGCCGAAGTATCACCTGGCTGTGCGTCCATGATAACTCGAGTACGCGGTCTTTGTGGTGCCGGTCCTGGTATTGCGTGATCAAATGCTCACAAACTTCTCTGGTTTCGGCCACACCTGTGACCAGATCAAAGGATACGCTTTCATCGGGCCCCAGCACTACCTTATGTCTTACCGCTACTATGGGATCAAGCACCGAGCCCTGGCCACCGGCAAGGGGTCCTTGTTCGCTCATCGCTACCGGGTTTGCCGGCGTATTGCCATGCCCCAGAAAGGCCATCCTGTCTGTCTCGTAGGATACTTCAGTTTGGTTGGTCCCATTCACCATCATGGTATGGAACATCCACGGCACATGTTCGTCCGCTGAACGGGGCCTCCGGGTACAAATAATCGCGTTCTTATCCGGTACTATCTCCGTTTGCACAAAAAGGTTCCCAAATGCCGGCTGCATGAGATCTGATGCAGGTGCGGCCAGTACTACCTCGGCATAACTTGTTATCTCTATCGTTTTACGTGTGCCGGCTCTGTTGGTGATATGTATCCGGCGCATCTCAATATCGTCTTCGGGCGAAATAACGATTTCGGTATGCGTTTCTATGTCATTGGTTGAATTGTGAAAATCAACTCTTCCTTGTGAAAAGGCCGCTTCATACATCTTCGCTTTTTTCTGTACAGGCTGGTAAGTATTTGACCAGAACGCACCTGTTCCAAGGTCGCGGATGTAGCAGAACATGCCCCAGTTGTCGCAGGTAGTATCTTCCCGCCAGCGCGTTACTGCCAGATCCTTCCATCTGCTGTAACCGCCACCCGAGTTGGTCACCATGACATGGTACTTCCCGTTCGACAATAGTTGTACTTCTGGTATCGGTGTATCCGGGGTATGCAGTACGCGTACTTCCTTACCGCTTACAGGATAGCTGACTTCAGCCATATCAGTGGTATGCGCGTAGAATGAAGTTGATTTTGGTATGCGTTCCTGCAGCAGCAATACGGTTGCCTGAAACTGCGGTTCGGCCTCAAATCGGCGCTGCATAGGCTGTTCATGCAACAGGTATCCCAGCGAAAGAAAACTCATACCCTGATGGTGCGCCATGAATGATTGAATAACTGCTTTTGTTTGCCCCAGCTGCAAGCGCGACGGTGTGTAGTCTATTGCCTCGTGAAAACCATAGGCTCCTTCAAAGCCGTCGTCCCACATGGTTTCCAGGTTTTGGCATGCTCCTTCCGGATCAACCATTAATGCCATTGCGGTAGCATAAGGGGCAATTACCAGATCCGCTTCCAGTCCACGTTTCAGGCCGAGGCCCGGCACGCCGAAAGCGCGGTATTGATAATTAGATGCTGCATCCACCATGTTATATCCCGATTCTGAGATGCCCCATGGCACGCCCCGCTGCTTTCCGTATTCTATTTGTCTTTTTACCGTGCCTTTGTAGGTCTGGTCCAGTAGCGTGTTTTCATAAGTAGGCATTACCAAAAGGGGCATGAGATACTCAAACATAGATCCGCTCCAGGACAACAGCACACCTGCTCCCCCGGCATTGGTCAATAATCTGCCCAGTGCAAACCAGCTTTCTTCGGGCAGTTTGCCCTGAGCGATCGCCACGAATGTGCAGAGTCTCGCTTCTGACGCCAGCAGGTCATAGAAACTTGGATCGCAAACATGTTCTTCCACTTTATAGCCGATCGTGAATAAATGCTTGCTTCTGTCGTATAGAAAATCCCATTCCATATCGGCAAGACCGATGCACTCATGACCGAGTTTTTCTATCAGCGATTCCTTGCTTTTGATACGCGGTGCCAACGCTGTTATCGCCTGTTTAAACACATCGAGCCACTGATTTTCTTCTTCGGTGTTATCGCTATTTTTTAGTGCATCAATACCTGCCACAAGCTGATTCACTTTGAGGCAGAGCGCACTCAAACTAATATTGCCGTTCAGGCCAATAGTATCAATAAATTTGTGTGCATAGGGCGGCCAGTCTATCCAGGGTTCCAGCAGCTGTACATCATCAGCCGCATCCGAGATTTGCTGTGCGAGCATCTCTGCCCACCATTCAGCCATGCTTTCGGGTGCTGCGTTTAATTCCTTCTTAGCCGTTTGGTATGACACAGAAAGCTGAGTAATCGCTGCCTGCACACCGTCTATAGTAGCCGGAGCGGCCTGAATACTGGCATCCAGCAATGAAGAAAATTCCGCCAGAAGCTTTAGCTCTTCTTTGCCAAGATTGTCCTTTAGCACACGTAACGTATCCAATAACCCTTCAAAAATTTTTCTCCGGACCATGGGACCGTGCAGTATCTCGAAAAGGCTTTGCCTTAATGTGAGCAGATGTCCGGCGAGATTACCGCTGTCGACTGTAGATATATATTTTGGCAATAGCGGCTGTAAGGTCTGTGTATCGTACCAATTATAAAAATGACCACGGAATCGTTCCAACTTATGGAGTGTATCAATGGTATCGGAAGTCCGGTTCAATACCTGGGTCATTGACAGATATCCGAAGTCCCATGCTGTGATATTCGCCAGCAACGACAGACCGATATTAGTTGGCGATGTACGGTGCGCGATCACTGGCTGCGGATATTCCTGGAAATTATCCGGCGGCAACCAGTTTTCATCTACAGTCACAAACTTCTCAAAGAAAGCCCATGTCTTTCGCGAGATTTTATGCAGGAAAATATGTTGCTTAGAAGAAAACAATGCCTTCTTCCTGATAACCGGCCTACTGCTGTACCAGATAATAAATGGTGAGACGCCCCACAACAACAGGATAGGGACGGCAATTGCGAAACTGTTGAGATCATAGTAAACGAGAAAAGCCAGCAAAGCGACGGCAAGAAAAGGAGCGATCCACATACGTTTGTATGCAGACTGCAGACTGTTAAGTTTTGTATTGTCTATGTTGGAAGACACATCCCACTCCAGCAGCTTCCGGTGCGATATTAATACCCGCCACACGGTACGCAAGATGGCAGACATGTTGGCAAACCCCTCATAAGGAAGACATATCACTGAAAAGACTGTATGGACAACGATATTGGCGGTATTATGACCCAGCATCTTGATGTGATGCGACAGGATCACATCATCTGGCTTTTGGAATGCATCCCAGACAACCGTCACAAAGATTGGAAATACGATTATTGCAGATACAGCAATGGTCCAGAACAATGGCGCATCCAATATTGTCCAGCCCAGTATCATCAAAGCCGTAAGGGCAAATGGAATAAGGCTGCGGCGAATATTGTCAAATATCTTCCAGCGTGATAGTGCAGAAAGGGTGTTCTTATGCCAGCGCTTATCGCCACCGGGGATAAAAGGCAGGAACCAGGGAAATATCTGCCAGTCACCACGTACCCAGCGCACGCGGCGCTTCATATCGAGGCGGTAGCTCATCGGGTACTTCTCATAAAGTTCCACATCACTCAGCAGCCCTGACCGCACATAACTGCCTTCAAGCAGGTCATGGCTCAGTATGCGGTTCTCCGGAAATTTGCCGTGCAATACTTTTTCAAAAACATCGACGTCATAAATGCCCTTCCCGATGAAAGAGCCTTCGGCAAAAAGATCCTGGTACACATCCGAGCTGGCGCGAGTATAAGGGTCTATGCCGGGTTCGTTACCATGCAGACGACTATAATAAGAGCTGCCTGCTTCCGGCAGGCTTACGTCTATTCTTGGTTGCAAAATACCATAACCTTCCGTCACGCGCCTTTTCTTTTCGTCATACACCGGCCGGTTCAGCGGGTGCGCCATTGAGGCGATCATCTTCCAGGCAGTGCCGCGTGGCAATTGGGTATCGGAATCTAATGTGACTACATACCGAATCTCGCGCAAGGCATCCACATCACCAACGATGCAAGAAAAAGATTCTTTACAGGCGCCTCTTAGCAGGCAATTGAGTTCAGACAGTTTCCCCCGTTTGCGTTCATACCCCATCCATATCTTTTCCCGGGCATTCCACTGGCGCGGCCGGTGAAAAAGGAAGAACAGCTCCCGCGTACCGTCTTCATATTTTTTTTTGAGATTTTCTATACCGCACTTTACCAGCTCCAGCAATCGTGCGTCTTCGGGCAAGGTCTTTTGTGGCGCATCTTTGAAATCGGTGAGCAGGCTGAAGCGCAGATTTTCATCTCTGTTTGCAAGAAAACGCACCTCCAGTGCTTCTACCATTTCTTCTATCATTTTGACGCTGCTGAGCATGGTAGGTATCACGATCAGGGAACTGCAATCTTCCGGTATAGCTTCTGAAAAGTCCATGCGTGGCAAAAGGTGCGGTTTTACCAGAAGCGTCGAAAAAAAGTTGATGACCGTTACTGCCAGTTGGCTGGAAGCAAGTATCAGACAGGCGCCCAACAATACAAGCAACCAAGGGTTGTTAATATCGTCGGTATGTGCTTTCCAAATAAATCCTGCGGTAGTGACGGCAGACATCAGCACGATGCCGCCTAAATAGGCAGTCATACGGCTTTTACTGAGCGATTTCCGCAAGCGATCCACAAAACCATGATGCATCTTCGCTTCCTTTTCGGTAGCGGACACCCCTTTGTCAATGAGATAGTAACCAACATGCGATTCGCGGCTATCTGCGGTATCTGACGCATCATGGGCCAGCTTTATAGCTATCCGGGCCACTTCGTTTTCTGAGAGCAGTGATTTTTTGGCGATATATTCTACCATGTGACGGTAATGGTCGCGGGTGGCAAAATCCATTTTCCCATAAACACCATTGACATCGGTGCGTAAGGTTTGCTCTACTACACTGTGACCTTCAACAAAGGCACGCCAGTCGAGTGAACCCAATAAACGCAGGCTGCCGATACTGTTACTGACCGATACCTGGTTGGCCGCCTGCTGCTGGATTTCCACCGCGACAAGTTCACTGCTCGTCCTGCCATCTTCTGCCAGTCGCTGTTCCATCCAGGTAAGCGGCATGGAAAGCGCTGTTCCTTTTCCCAGTAATTGACGACTCATTTCAGAAACGAATGCACTAGTCATCGGTGGGTTTGAACGCGCCATGTCTGCGGTATTCAGCACCAACCGCTGCGGTGTGGTCTGCGCTACTTCCAGCATTTGTTTTGACCAGTAATCAGCGAGATTTCTGTCGATCATGTCAATAGCCACCTGGGTAGACACCCGCCGCAAATTCTCTATCAGCGTGAGGCGCAGCATAATGGGCACCGCCCATAATTCCCCCAGCTCCAACTGGGTTACGGACTGGTAGCTTGTAATGAACTTGCTCAGGCGTTCCCAATCGATCCTGCCATCACTATGAGTAACGATCTGGAGTATAATATTATATACACGGGTAACACCCGGCGGCTGGGCGCTGCGCAGTTGCGGCAGACGCTCACTATAGACGCGCGGAAGGTGTTTTTTGACCGTGCGTATTTGTTCTTCTATCAGGTAGAAATTATCTATGAGCCATTCCCCGGCAGGTGTGACAATTTGGTCCTTCCTTATAGCATCCACCAATATGGTACGCGCATCGTTGAGTAAACGTTCGTTTTCGGCAAGGCGCTTGAGTAGCAACCCTGGCACACGCCTGTCGCTTAGCTCATGCGTTGTGGCGAGCTTCTGCCCATAATGCTCCAGTTGTTCAGTACTAAACAATTCCGCCCTTAACGGCGCTTCATTTGCGCGGTTTTGAAAATACGATCTCGTATCCAATATAGCTTCATGTGCTGTCGTGCCTATTGTGAACTTCATATCTGTGCTATTGCATCTTTGCAGATGTGCCTTTCAATACAGTATCAACTAAATCCTGTGCCTGCTCTAATATCTTATTCAAATGTTCCTTTCCCCGGAAGCTCTCGGCGTATATTTTATAAATATCTTCCGTACCAGAGGGCCTTGCCGCAAACCAACTATTTTGGGTAATCACTTTCAGGCCGCCTATTTGAGCTTTATTACCCGGCGCGGTAGTCAGCACCTGCTCAATTTTTTCGTCAGCCAGGTCTGTTATCGTCACTTGTTCTGGTGACAAAGCACTGAGCAATTTCTTTTGTACGACGTTGGCGGGTGCTTCTACCCGATCATATACCGGGGTGCCAAACTGTTGGGTGAGGTCTGCATATAATTCTCCAGGATCTTTGCCTGTTGCTGACGTCATCTCTGCAGCCAGCAGCGCCGGTACAAACCCGTCTTTGTCTGTTGTCCAGACACTACCGTCCAGGCGGTTGAAGACCGCGCCTGCACTTTCTTCGCCGACAAAAGCAAGCGAACCATCTGTCAAACCGTCCACAAACCATTTAAACCCTACAGGTACTTCGTATAGTTTTCTCCCAAGCCCCGCCGTTACCTTGTCGATCATCGCGCTGCTCACTACCGTTTTCCCGACCGCAGCATCCTTGTGCCATCCGTTCCTGTTTTGAAACAAATAAGAAATGCACACGGACAAGTAATGGTTGGGCGGCATCAACCCCACACTAGCTGTAACAATGCCATGGCGGTCATGATCGGTATCGCAGGCAAAGGAGATATCAAACTTGTCTTTCAGGTGAATAAGGCTTTGCATGGCATACGAAGAAGAAGGATCCATGCGTATCTGCCCGTCCCAATCAACGGTCATAAACCGGAAAGTGGGATCCACCTCGTTATTTAGCACCGTAAGATTTAGTTTGTAACGGTCGGCTATCGGCTGCCAATAGTGGACGCCAGCGCCACCCAGCGGATCAACTCCGATACGCAGATTGCTGGCGCTGATCAGCTCCATGTTGATGATATTGCCCAGGTTCGCGATATAATTGTTCAGATAATCGTAACGGTGCGTGGTGCCGGCTTTCAACGCATATGCCAACAACGTCCGCTTTACACCGAGGAGTTTCTGCCCCAGCAATTCATTGGCTTTTGTTTCGATCCATTTTGTTACCTCCGTACCTGCCGGGCCACCATTAGGAGGATTGTATTTAAATCCACCATCCCCAGGCGGATTATGAGAAGGTGTAATCACGATGCCATCAGCCAGGCCAGCTTTACGGCCCCTGTTATAGGCAAGTATGGCATGGGAAATAACCGGCGTAGGCGTGTATTCATCCATCCCGGCGGTCATCACGTTTACATCATTCGCCGCCAAAACCTCCAGCGCGCTGGCAAGCGCCGGCACAGAAAGCGCGTGCGTATCCATGCCGATAAACAATGGGCCATCTATTTTATTGGCCTTGCGGTAAAGGCAGATAGCTTGAGTGATCGCCAGTATATGCCATTCATTAAATGATCTTGAAAATGCAGAACCCCGGTGGCCGGATGTACCAAATGATACCCGCTCTGAGGCAACAGCCACATCAGGCACCTCACTGTAATAAGCGGAGACGAGGCGCGGTACATTAACGAGTATATCGTAAGGAGCGGGTTTGCCAGCAAGCGGACTTATTTCCATATTCGGTTTCTTTTAGTGATGGCCTGTAATATCTTGTGGTAGTAACGCCGCTGCCTGTTTATCGAGGTACCAATAGAGCATGCCATGTTTAGGCTGTATGTACTGGGCCGGGTAAGTATCAGGTTGGTACGGGCCGACAATTACTTTGCTAAGAATAGCGGCCTTATTGCTTCCCGCCGCAAGGAAGATGATATTATCCGCTTCATTGATCAGTTTCGCAGTCATCGTTATGCGATACATCTTCTGTTCGGTTACATATACGTCCTTTATCAGTCGGTCGCTTTCGCCAAGTGCATCTGTGCCCGGAAATAACGAAGCAGTATGGCCATTTTCACCCAGACCTAAAAGTATCAGATCGAAAGCAGGTGGCTGACCCAAAAAGAAATCCTTTATCTGCCTTTCGTATTTATGGGCCGCTGGTTCCGGAGACAGCTCCACCGGTACAGGATAAATGTTTGCCGCCGGTATGGTTATATGATCCAGCAAGGCTGTCCGGGCCATATGCGCATTGTTCTGTTCATCATCGGGCGGTACACAACGTTCATCGCCCCAGAATACAAATGTTTTGTCCCATACCATCTGCATGCTGTACTCCGGCCCGGCAAGAAGCTTGTATAGTCGCTGCGGCGTTTGCCCTCCGGACAGCGAAATCGTAAATCGCCCTTTATCCGCCACTGCACTCTTTGCTATAGTTATGATCAGCGCCGCAGTGGCTTCGTCCAACGCGTCCAGCGTTGGGAATACTTTGATTTCATTTTTTGCGTCCATTGTTTTCGGTTTCAAGCGGTATGACCATCCAATTGTGCCCGTCTTTTGCAATAAGCGCCTCAGCATCTTCCGGGCCATATGTTCCCGCGGCGTAGTTCGGGAAATTGGGCGAAGTGTTTGCCTGCCAGGTATCCAAAATAGGCATCAGTACATTCCAGGCTGCTTCTACCTGATCTGAGCGCATAAATAAAGTGGTGTCCCCTTCAAAAATATCCAGCAGCAAAGTTTCATATGCCTCGGGACTACCGGCGGGATAAGAATCTACGTAGTCAAACACCATATCTACGGGGTTCAACAACATCTTTACGCCCGGTATCTTGGCCTGAAAGCGTAGTTGAATGCCCATATGCGGCTGTATGTTCAGCACCAGCTTGTTGGGCTGCCAGTTTTCCGTTGATTCAACCGGGAACGAGCGATGCGGCACCTGTTTGAATTGTATGGTGATCACAGAGATCGTTTCGGCCATACGCTTACCGGAACGCAGGTAAAATGGAACGTCTTGCCAGCGCCAGTTGTCAATAAAAAATTTGACTGCAGCAAAAGTGTCTACGTTTGATGTTTTGGAAACATCCTGTTCCTGCCGGTATCCTTTCACGTGTTTGCCTTCTACCCAGCCCTCGCCATACTGCCCTCTCACCGCATATTCATGTACTTGTTCCGGTGTTATTTTCCGCAGTGCATTCAGCACATCCACTTTTTTGTTGCGTATCTCATCCGCCTTAAATGATGCCGTAGGCTCCATAGCCACCAGGCACAGCAATTGCAGCAGATGGTTCTGTATCATATCTCTCAAAGCACCGGCGGTTTCGTAGTAATTACCGCGATTTTCAATACCTATCTGCTCGGCTACCGTTATTTGCACATGATCTATATAGTTGCGGTTCCAGATAGGTTCGAACATTGCGTTGGCAAAACGGAAAGCAAGTATATTCTGTACGGTCTCTTTACCGAGATAGTGATCTATGCGGTAGATCTGCGACTCGTCAAAAAGTTCATGTAACAGATTGTTGAGGTGTCGGGCGCTTTCAATGTCATGTCCAAATGGTTTTTCTACGACAATACGGGCTAGCTGTTTGTTTTTGCATAAACCATTCTTCCCAACCCTGACGGCAATACTTTCAAAAAAGGCCGGCGGCACCGCCATATAGTACACGCGATTTACCGGCTCACCCCAGTCTTTTTCTATCTTGTCTATTTGCTGCTTTAAGCCGGTATAGGTTGCATCGTCGTTAAAATCTCCTTTCTGGTAAGAGAGGTGTTTCTTAAAATCGTCCCAGTCATCCGGCTTTGCCTTACCTGACCTGGAAAACTGGTCTATCCCTTCACGCAGATGTCGCTGAAAATCATCCAGACTTATATCCGTATGCGCTACACCCAACATCATGAAGCGGTCGGGCATCCGCTTTCCAAGATATAAGTTATACAATGCCGGCATTAACTTACGCCAAGTAAGGTCGCCAGCGGCTCCGAAAATGACGATTACCGTGGCCGGTATCTTCGCTCGTGTTTCCATCAGTTCGTTTTTTGATTCCACTGCGTATGAAAACTGCCCGTTTTGTCTGTACGCTTATAAGTGTGCGCGCCAAAATAATCCCGTTGGGCCTGTATCAGATTCGCAGGCGATGAGCCATTCCTATAACCATCGTAATACGCAAGCGCCGCTGACATAACCGGCATGGCCACGCCAATTGAAATACCCTCTTTTAATGCGAGCCGGAAGCCATCCTGGCTTTGCTCCAACTTAAGGGCAATTTCTTTATCAAGCATGAGATTCACAAGATCCACATCGTTTTGGTATGCCTGCATGATATCTTCCAGCAATGCAGAACGTATGATACAGCCGCCACGCCATATGCGCGCCACGTCTTCCGGTTTCAATCCATAATTGTTGACCACGGATGCGCGCTGCATCAGGTACATACCTTGCGCGTAAGTAGTAATCATTGTAAAGTAAAGTGCATCTTCCAGCCAATTCACCAATTCGCCCTCGCTGCCCTTGAAAGTAGCACCACGTCCACGCCAGTCGAATATTTTTTGTGCTATTTGTCGTTCGTCTTTCAGTGCGGAAAGATCGCGTGCAGATACAGCCGCGTCTATAGTTGGAATCGGCAGATGCATGTCCATAGCGCTTTGCGAAGTCCACTGGCCTGTGCCATTTTGTTCGGAAGTATCCAGTATCATATCCACAAGATCGTTGCCGGTCTCGGTGTCTTTCTGTGCAAAAATATCCGCAGTGATGCCCACCAGATAAGACTGTAACCTGCCTTCGTTCCATTTCGAAAAAACCTCGTGCAGCCTTTCATTATTCATGCCAACGCCAGTCTTCAGCAGATTATATATCTCTGCTATCGCCTGCATCATACCGTACTCAATACCGTTGTGTACCATCTTCACATAATGCCCCGCGGAGCCCTTTCCGAGATAAGTAACGCAAGGTGCTCCATTCACCTGAGCAGCTATAGCCTCCAGCACGGGCGCTACCTGCATATATGCTTCGTGCATGCCGCCGGGCATGATGCTCGGGCCATGCCTTGCACCATACTCACCGCCCGATATGCCTACACCCATAAACCGAATCTGCTGTTCCGCCAGTTGCGCGATGCGGCGATCTGTGTCTGTATAATGAGAGTTACCACAATCTATAACAAGGTCAGCTACCGAAAGAAAAGGTTTTAATTCCGCCACCACGGCATCTACCGGCGCGCCAGCCGGCACCAGCAGCATGACCACCTTCGGCGATTTCAGAACGGCGAAAAAATTCTTTAAATCATGAGCGCCATATACCGGCTTTCCTTCTCCTTCACGAACCAGCGCATCTACTTTGGTATTGTCTTTATCAAAACCCGCCACGCTAAAACCATGATCGCACATATTATACACCAGGTTGCGGCCCATAGTGCCCAATCCAATCATGCCGTAATCATATTGCTGTGTTGCCATTTTGTTTTATTTAGTCAACGATGTTTTTTGAAATATGCGTCCAGGAAATCTTTTGTCTGGTCTAATCCCTGGAACCACAACGCCTGCAGACCAAACATGGTAGCCATTTCCACCAATTCTTTCCTGTCGTCTATGTATAATCCCTGGTCTGGTGCTGTGTGCGCTATATCGCAGGCAAGCCGGAGTATCTCTCTGCATGGCTTGTGCAAGCCAACATAACAGGACGATATATAACCATCAAACAGATCATCGAGCCCAAACTTTGCTACGCGGTACTCATGAATCTCGCGCCCCTCGTTACTGACGGCAAAGACCTTCACGTTAAGTCTTCTTTTAAGGGCTAAGAAAAAATCCAGATGATGGGGCAATGCTACCGACTGCGCAAACATGAAATTGGTAAAATCCTTTTTCGTGAAACTGCGCGGTTCGTTAAATACGGCGAGGTCCAGGTAGTCATCAAGGGTGGCCTGGCCGATCTCATAGTTATCAAATACCGAAGCGTGACGAGTTTCCAGTTCCCCGCGATCTATGTTGAAATGTGCCGCGGCGGGCGGAAGAAATTCGTGTCCCCATCCGTTGCTGAGCACCACGTTGCCGATGTCTAAAAACAACGTCTTTATCGGTCCGTTCATGATCTGTTTGCGCTATGTACCGCGCCCGTTTTTTTTATCAGCGACCAGAGTTTTGCAAGGCAGCCATCTATGTCTTTACCCAGATCGATACGTATTACCCTGCGGCCTTTATCTTCCAGCGAACGGTAGTCACCCAGCGACTGTGCCGTATGCAGTGTAGCAAATCCATATTGTTCACCGGGTATCGGCAGTTCTTCCGTTTCTTCGCCTACGAGTATGATGTAAAGCCCTGTATCCGGGCCGCCCTTGTGGAGCTGACCTGTAGAATGCAGATAGCGTGGACCATTGAGCAATGTGGTGGCGTTTTTTAAATGGTTCCTTATACTCATGCGCCATTGCTGCAGTATATTACTGCGTGCTTCCGTCATCAGAAAATAAGGCAGGACTGCAATGTAATCTCCCGGTTTAGCCAATGACTCAAAACTCGCCATGACTGCTCCTATATGCTCGTTGTCCTTTATCTGGGCTACTTCTTTGCTGCCATAAATGGAAAACCCATCTACTTCCATCAGCGGCTCGATGTATTTAAAGCTTTCATTTTGCGCCCATTCCTTTAATAAGTTGTTGGTGTTCTGTTTACTTTCTGCCACATTTGGCTGGTCGAATGGATCAATGCCAATGACCATACCGGCAATAGCCGTAGCTAGTTCCCAGCGGTAGTATTCACCACCCAGCGCAATTTTGCTTTTTACTTTTATACGAACCACCGGATGCCCCGCAGTTTCTAATGCTTTTAGCTTTTGTTCATCAGCTGAATTATCGTCGGCAGGCAGATACATATGCACAAACAATCGGTCTGGCCCATAAACATCTGGAGCGCCGAGTTCCTCACCATTCACCGGTATAAGGCCTTTGCCTTCTTTCCCTGTGCTTTCGGCAAGCAATTGTTCTGCCCAGTAGCCAAAGGAGCCAATCGAAGCAGAGAGTACAAATGTGACTTTATCGCGCCCATGTTTGGCGCATATGCCCATAATGACACCCAGACTGATGCCGGGATTTGATGCAACAGGTACCGCGGCGCCGCTGCTGATGTGCATTTGCTGCGCGCTTTGCAGCAAAGCATCTATATCCACGCCCATCAATGCCATCGGCAACAGTCCAAAATCGGAGAGTACCGAATAACGTCCACCGATTTCTGTATCATTCAAAAATGTAGCCCTGAATTTGTATTCCTCCGCCATCTTTACCAGCGGACTTCCCGGATCGGTAATGGCCACAAAATTTTTACCCGGGTCAGCCATTCCTTTTTGCTGCATTTGCGCATAGAAATATTTGAAGAAGCTGATTGTTTCCGCCGTACCACCCGATTTGGAGGCTGCGATGAATAGAGTATGTTCCATGTCAATGCTGGCCTCCACGTCTTTTATTGCTGCGGTATCCGTATTGTCGAGGACAATCAATTCCAGATAGCCGCTTGCGGTACCATAAGTTTTACGGGCAACTTCAGAGCAGAGGCTGCTGCCGCCCATACCCAGCAATACGGTGTATTTATATCCTTCGTCTTTTATCTTTTCAGAGAAAGTGGTCAATTCTTTTACGATGTCATCATAGCTATCCGGGATTGTTATCCAGCCCATGCTTTCCTTTATCAGTTTGGCCGTGGGAGCGTCTGTTTTCCATAAGTAGGGATCTTTAGCATATAACCTGGACGCTACGTGCTTTTCATCCAATGACGCATAGGCAGCTTCCATTTCTTTTTTCAGCGAGCCATAGCTTGCCACCTGAGTAGAAATATCATCGCCCAGCATGCTGACCCTTTTATCTTCGAGCGCCGCCATTAATTGATCATACGACTCAACGAATTTTTTGACGCCTTCGTTTTCCAGTTGCCAGGTTACAAAGCGGATATCGATGCCCGCTTTTTGTAAAGCTTCAAATACCAACGGCGCCTTGTCTACCTCTTCTTCAATTGCGTTTTGCCGCAACTTACCGTGGTCTGCAAGCGCATTGATGGTATCGTCGGGTAAGGTATTTACAGTATCCGCACCTACCAGTGCTTCTACATACATCAGATCATCGTACATCGGATCTTTAGTGCTAGTGCTGGCCCAGAGCGGCCGCTGTACATGCGCACCTTTTTCCGCAAGTGCTTGCCATTCAGGACTGCCGAATATCGCTTTAAATTGTGCATAGGCTAGCTTAGCGCTGGCGATGGCTACTTTGCCCAACAATAGTTCCGGCTCGCTGCTCCCGCCACTGAATGTGTATTGACTCAGCAGTGAATCCGTCAGCACATCGATGCGACTCAGGAAGAAACTCGCTACGGATACGATATTGACTACCGATTTACCTTCTGCTACCCTTCGCCTGACCGCACTAACATAGGCCTGCGCCACCTCCACGTAACGATCTACTGAGAACAGTAAGGTTATATTGATATTGATGCCCTCATAAAGTAATTGCTCTATGGCAGGAATACCTTCTTTAGTACCGGGAATTTTTATGTAACAGTTCTTGCGGTCCACCGCGTGATACAAGCGACGGGCTTCGCTGATAGAGCGCTCCGTGTCCCGTGCCAGGTAGGGCGACACTTCCAGGCTTACAAAACCATCTGTACCCTCCGAACTGTCAAACACCGGTTTCAATATATCGCAGGCATGTTGTACATCAGCTATTGTAAGCGCGTCATATACCTGCTGTGCCGTAAACCCCTGAGACACCAGCTCTTTGATCTGCTCATCGTAATCATTGCTACCGGTAATTGCCTTGTAAAAAATACTGGGATTAGATGTGATACCTCGCAAGCCTTGCTCCGTCACCCGCTTCTTTAGCTCACCACTGTTTATTTTTTTCCTCGTCAGGTTATCCAGCCAATAGCTCTGACCATAGTTCAGTAAATCAACTAGCGTATTCATAAGATGATGTGTTTGTTTTCTATCAGGGCAATTTTTCTCAAACAATCTGCCATGTTGCGCCTCACAGACAAAGATGGTTTTGAGATCTAACGACAAGGCATTCAATTTATCCAACACTCTTCGCTAATACTTCATAAATTCCCTGCCATCAGAGACACCTTTCGGAAATGAGTTCTATTCACGGCTCTTAGTTCGGCAGCACAGTAGCAATCTAGTTTAATCGAGCGACCGTCTGAACCCCGAGGTGATCGGGTGAAGACTGCCTTTTTTGCCCTACTTTTTTACTCGCGTTCATATCATCTCGGGTCGCTCATGAGGGCTTCGCCGTTTGCAGAAAAAAGTAGGAGAAGAACGATTCCAAGTTGCCTGGAACTACTATCGTCTAATCAAAGTGTCATTCCCTATAATTAGTCATGACCCATTATATGCAAAAGCTTAAATGACCGGTACCTATACCGATTTTCATTTTCCACTTATCATAGTTTTTATTTTCGCTACGATATTGTCTGCCGTAAATCCAAAGTGCTGAAACAGGTCTTTAGCCGGAGCACTCGCACCAAAATCTGTCATACCTAATATCTGTCCTTCACTGCCCACCCATTCATGCCATCCTTCCGGGGCAGCTGCTTCCACCGCCAATCTAGTAGTGATAGCAGGCGGCAATACTTCATCCCTGTATGCTTTTGATTGCTTTCTGAACAATTCCCAACTCGGCATACTGACAACACGTACAGCAATGCTTTGTTCAAGGAGTTTATTTTGCGCGGCTATAGCCAGCTGTACCTCAGACCCAGTCGCTATGATAATAGCGTCCGGTTTATCGGCCGCTTCTTTTGATAAAATGTATGCACCACGCTCCAGGGCTTTTGCCGGCGTGTATTTATCCTGATCGATCACGGCCACCTTCTGCCTGGTCAATACCAACATCGTAGGACCTTCTTTCCTTTTGATCGCGGTAAGCCATGCCTGCACCGTTTCGTTCGCATCAGCAGGGCGCAATACCACTATATTCGGCATCGCACGGAAGGTGATCAACTGCTCGATAGGCTGATGTGTCTTTCCATCTTCACCCAGCCCGATCGAATCATGGGTCATCACATAAATGACCGGCTGTTCCATAATGGCGGCCATTCTTATGGCGGGCTTTGCATAATCGGTGAAACAGAAATAAGTAGCTGCAAATGGCCGCACGCCCCCGTGTACCATCAATCCCGTGGAAGCCGCACACATCGCATGCTCCCGAATGCCCCAGGCGATATTCCTGTCTTGATAAGCATCCTTGCTATAATACCCCAATGATTTCATAAAACTAGACGTCGACTCGCCAAGGTCCGCACTCCCCCCGATCAGCCAGGGCAAAGAAGTTGCCAGCTTACTGGTCACATCCGTTGTTACAGAGCGGGTTGCTTTTTCCCCGTCTGCGGATTTATACACCGGCATATCATTATCCCAGCCGTCTTCCGGTTCCTGCTTTAAATATTGTTCAAACCGAATGCCCGGATCTGCATATTTTAACTTGTATGCCGCGAGCGCCGCATCCCACTCCTTTTCCAGTTTATTACCGCTCACAACTGCATGCGCCATATGCTCCTTCACATCATCGGGCACATAAAATGTTTTGTCTTCCGGCCAGCCGTAAAACTTCTTTGTCAGCCTTACTTCTTCGTCCCCCAAAGGCGAACCATGTGCCGCTGATGTATCCTGTTTATTAGGTGAACCGTAACCAATGTGCGTACGCAACATGATGAGCGAAGGTTTGTCCTTCACGTCTTTTGCTTTTTGAAATGCCGTAGAGATCGCTTCCAGATCATTCGCCACGTCGCCTATATCCTGCACATGCCAGTTATATGCTTCAAACCGCCTGGCAACATCATCATCGTAGGTAAGATTTGTATTGCCTTCGATGGTGATATGGTTGTTGTCATAGAGATATATCAGTTTACCCAAACCTAAATGACCAGCTATAGATGCGGCTTCATGCGAAGCACCTTCCATCAGATCGCCGTCACTGCAAAAAACATAGGTGTAATGATCAACGATCGTAGTATCGTCTTTGTTGAAAAGCTTTGCCAGATGAGCTTCTGCCATTGCCATACCCACCGCGGTCATAAAACCTTGCCCCAATGGACCGGTGGTTGTTTCAACGCCGGGTGTCAAACCATGCTCGGGATGGCCGGGCGTAATGCTGCCCAGCTGACGGAATTGTTTGATATCGTCTAGCGTGATATCGTAACCTGTAAGGTGTAATACTGCGTACTGCAACATGGACGCATGACCATTGGATAATATAAACCGGTCGCGGTTAAACCAGTTTGGATTGCGTGGATTATACCGCAAATGTTTCATCCACAAAACATACGCGGCGGGAGCCAGTGCCATTGGTGCGCCGGGATGTCCCGAATTTGCGTGTTCTACGGCATCGATGGCCAGGCAACGTATCGTATCTATACATTTTTCCGCTATTTCCATGTGATTTTAATTTTCTAGTCAAACACCTATATTCCCTCTCTGCGGAAGACATCATTTTTCTTCCCCGGTAGCGGCATAATAAAAAAGCAGACGACTGTTTGACGCTATCACATTTTTGAGCCCGAGTATAAAAATCTGCTCAAAACACTTTCGGCTACAGGCTAACTGCTCACCAATCTTGCTAACAGAACTGTGCCATGAGGCACTACCGCAACTATTACAGATATATAGAGCTAGGCTGTTACGGGTAATAAATTTACCGAATTTATCACGCAATACGGACAAGCGTATGAACTTTTAGCTGCATTTAACATAAGCAATTCTGCAGACTTGGTTTTATGAAAGTGTTACTTTGGAGTAAATCGGAGTATCTGAAGGAAACGCCTGAAAAAAGAACAGCGGGCCACCTCATGAAAATTAGATGCACCTATCGTCATCAGTCGAGAAGCAATAAAATCGCATCGCGGATGCACCTATAACGACGATGTGCTTATTTGACATAAAACTAAAAGGCGAATCCCCCAATTCAAGTAGAATGGATTCTTGTATAATGATAGCAGATCACGATATTTCATGACTCATCGAAATATCACGCTTTAGCCGTTTTGCCAGAAACATAAATCGTTCATTTACAATACCGAAAAAATGCGGCAAGTGTTTTGCATAGACCTGAGTATAAACTCACTGAATCATGATTGTGCAAACAAAAAGGACGCTCGAAAACCAGGAAGATGAAGATGCTATATTCCACTCCTGCATTGAGCTAGCTGCCGCAAACAGCAGACAACAGCTCTTGGAAGTAATCACTCATCAATTAAAAAAAACAGGACAATTTTCAACCACCACATTGTACATCGCATCAGAAGAAGACCAGCTGCTATTTGATGTCTTTCCCACACACGAAATAAACAATGCAAGCAGTCCGTTCCGGCCTTTTGTCCGGACAACTAATTTCGATGTCGACCACAGACAATTCCTGAAAGAGGACGCAAGGCAACAGTTTGAAAGGCTAATATCGTACCCGCTCTTTTGCGCCGGCCGGTCAATCGGTCACTGGGTATTGGCTTACGAGGATGAAGCGGCGGTGCCCGACGTGGCAACCGATACTATCAACTTCATCACTGCGCAGCTTGCAATGGCTACAAGCAATGTACTCGCCAGAGAAGCAATCTCCCGACAGGAATCAGAACATCGTTTGCTGATGGAACTGAGCCGTGCGATCAGTAGTATCCGAAGCAAGAATGATCTTACAGCCGTAGTCAATAATAATCTAAAAAAGATATTGGACTTTGACAGCATCACGATTCTATTGCTTAACCGCGACCGCTCTCACAATGCGTTTATTTTTTCATCGGGCCACCCTTATCATCATAACAAATTTCTTGCAGGCGAATTCATCGATATCTTGTCATACACACAAAACTGCCTGGACAAAATTTTGGAATCTGATGATGTGGCAACAATAGATATGGATCAATTTCAAAAAAGTGAAATTTGCCCGCCGCATGTAAAACTGGAATTTGAAAATGGGATTAAAGAGAAACTCACAATTCCACTGCGTGAAGACAATCACTACCTGGGCGTATTCTGCGTCAACAGCCGATTGAAAGGCAGCTATAATAGCCGGGATCTGGAAATGATCCGATGTATTGCCTGCCAACTGACCGTTGCCGTTTCCAACATACTTTCCCTTGAAGAAATATTGAAGCGCGATGCAGAACGGAAAAACCTGCTATCATTTAGCAATGCCATTGCTTCCGTCAGAAACAAAGAACAACTGGCGAAGGTATTATCGCCACAACTGAAACAATTGCTGGGTATCGATGACTATGTAATCTGTGCCATGTGCACAGACAAACTCAGATACACGCCGTTTGTACACAACCAGACTGGGGCACTGATACAAACTGAAACCTTCAAAAAAATGCTGCATAAGTATACCGAAGTGGAGGATGGTATTTTCAATACCGCAATCGCCAGTCATGATCCGATTGTGATCGACATTGATAACTGGTATACCTTACCAGGCCCGCCACCGGCAGATAAAGAATCAAAAACTATCGCAACCGCAGTGGCAATAAATTTCAGAGAAGAACCGGTTGCTATAATGATCTACAATACAACCGACAACTATCCCGGCGTAAAGCAACATCAATTATTCAACAGTATCCTTTCGCAACTGGCGATTGTGATGTCGCACATTATGGCAAACGAAAAAATGACGAGGGAAGTTTCAGAGATTAACGGTTTCCGGCAACAACTGGAAGAAGAAAAAATATACCTGAAAGAGGAAATTGATACAGCACATAATTACTCCGAAATAATAGGAGACAGTACGTCGATGCAAATAGTTTTCCGGCAGATAGCACAGGTCGCGCCATCGTCAAGCACCGTACTCATACTCGGCGAAACGGGTACCGGCAAAGAGCTGGTGGCCCGGGCGATACACAACAATTCTCCGCGAAAAAACAAACTGATGGTGAAAGTGAATTGTGCGGCACTACCGGCGAATCTGATTGAAAGTGAACTCTTTGGGCATGAACGCGGCAGTTTTACCGGTGCGACTGACCGCCGCATTGGTAAATTTGAACTGGCCAATGGTGGCACTTTGTTTCTCGATGAAATCGGCGAATTACCGCCAGAACTGCAAGTGAAATTATTGCGGGCGCTTCAGGAAAGGGAGATAGAACGGATTGGCGGCAAAACGACCATCAAAGTGGACATACGTGTGATCGCCGCTACCAACCGCAATCTTGAAAAAGAAATGAATGAAGGTCGTTTCAGAAGTGACCTCTATTACCGCCTCAATATATTCCCAATCGATCTGCCTGCATTAAGACACCGTAGTGATGACATTCCTTTACTGGCTACACATTTTATCCAACTCTTTGCGAGAAAAGCGGGTCGCAAAATCAAAATAATCAGCAACAAAATATTGCAGGATATGATGGCTTACCAATGGCCAGGCAATATCCGTGAGCTGGAACATTTGCTGGAACGAAGCATTCTTCTCTGCGAAGGAGACACGTTGAAACATATTCACCTTCCCGCTCAGAAAACCCAGGCGCTTACCTGCGAAGAAAAGAACGACGAGTTTGTAATCAGTACGATGGAAGACAACGAACGTAATTATATTCTGCAAGTCCTGAAACATTGCAAAGGTCGCGTGGGTGGATACATGGGCGCAGCGGAATTGCTCCATGTGCCACCAAGCACGTTATTCTCAAAAATGAAGAAACTCGGCATCAGGCGGGACATTGTCGCCTGAAAAAACGGGGAATTTGCTCACTGATTTATACTACTCTTATGCTGATTCTTATTTTAGCTACAACTATTCGTCGCGACAGGCAAATACAGCGCTTACAACCGGCGCTCAACGATCTTCTCGGCGCTGGCAACTGGAGTATTGACCTTACGGACGCAGACAAAGTACTGCGGGTACTTTCGAGAAAAAACACAGTACCGGATATCACAATATTATTGGATCGATATAATGTGAGTTGCACAGTAATGGATATTTTTGATACAGTTTTAGGAATTGAGAAACCATTGTTGCATCATTCGGCCCAAAACAAATCGATATTTTGAAAAACATACAAAACCATACCGGAGATCTTTTGCTGGACCTGCGGGATCACACAAACTGCGACCTGCAACTGAAACCGAAACAATTTCCGGATTATACCGTGCTGTTCATCACCGAAGGCAGCGGTCTGTATCATGCTGATTTTGGTACTTTTCCTTTTAACGCTCCCGTGCTGATGTTTGCCACACCGTTACAACATATTTACCTCAGCAGTGAGACACCACTGCAATACACCGCGCTTCGTTTTCATGGCGATTTCTATTGTATCGAATACCACAAAGCACAAGTAGCCTGCAATGGACTTTTGTTCAACAATATTTACATCGAACCGTCGGTAGTCCTTACAAATGAGGACGCAGCAGCATTTGGCCGAATGTTTGCAGACATGGCGGCGGAATTTAATGCTCCCGATCCGGACGATATGGTCTTACGTTCTTATCTGCAACTGTTGCTTGCCAAATCAAGCAATATCAAACGCCGCACGATGAAAAAAGAAAGTCTGCTACCGGAAAAAGATGAGCAAATGGAGGCTTTCGCAAAACTGATTGATGCCCATTATCTGGAATTGCATAAACCTGCAGATTATGCAAAACTGCTGGCCATGTCGCCCAATAATCTCAGCAAGCGCAGCATGCGTTACTTCAGGAAGAGTCCCTCTGCACTGATACAGGAACGACTCATAACGGAAGCGAAGAAACGGTTGCATCTTACGCGGCAAAGCATCAAAGAGATAGCCTATTCGTTAAACTTCGAAGATGAATTTTATTTCAGTCGCTTCTTCAAAAAACTGACCACTGTATCACCGCAAACTTTCCGTGACAAAACCGGCATCTCCATCGTAGCCGATCTTCCTCCCGCAAAATAGCCGTCATATTTGTGCAGGTCTTTTCCCCCTTTATCCATGTGCTGCCCGCCGGATGCGGACTAGCTTTGCTGTATCAATTATTCTAAAAAAACAGCAATGAAACAGTCATTTGTTCAGTTAATCGCGAGTCTGGATACATTCGGCAAAAAAGCAGTAAGGTTTGGTATTGTAGTCGTCTTTCTTTGGATCGGGAGTCTTAAATTCTTTACTTATGAAGCCGATGGAATCGTGCCCTTTGTGGCCAATAGCCCGTTCATGTCGTTCTTCTATCATCATCCCGAAGCATATAAAACGCACATGAATAAAGAAGGCGAAATGATTGCTGCTAATCATGACTGGCACGAAGCGAACAACACCTACGGCTTTTCATTTGGCCTTGGCATATTCCTCGTATCACTTGCAGTGCTTGTAGCCTTGCATCGCGTAGCACCGCTACCCAGTATGGTTGGCAGTATACTCATTTTCATCATGACGTTGGGCACGCTCTCATTTCTTTTCACTACCCCAGAATCCTGGGTGCCGCATCTCACTGACAAAGATTTCGGATTCCCATTCCTTTCAGGTCGGGGCAGGCTCGTGATCAAAGATATCGTGATACTTGGCGGAGCCATCATTACCATGAGCGACTCAGCTAAACTGTACCTGCAACGAAAAAACAGTTCCAAATAAAACCGGCATTTCATCGTCGGAGCGAATTCCAACGCTATATCGTTACCAAAAAAAATATACTCAGACATTAACCGACTGTTTATTAATCGTTTGAAAAACGGTATGATAATTTCAGTGACTAAGAGGACTTGTACACCGAGTATTGGTAAGCGCTACCCCATTTGAAACAGGCATAACTTTATAACAGTCGCTTTAAAAATTGAACAATAAAATGAGAGCATTAGTCTTAGAACAATTTAACGCACCGTACCTCGACAGCGAAGTCTCAACGCCAGTAGCAGGCGAAGGACAGGTTCTGGTAAAGATCGCGGCAAGCGGTGTCAATCCTTTGGATCTGAAGATCAAATCGGGACAAGCGGCGCACGCACAAGCCAAACTACCGGCCATATTAGGCATCGATCTGGCGGGCACAGTCATAGCTTTAGGAGCGGGCGTGACCGACTTTACTGTTGGTGATGAAGTATATGGAATGACAGGAGGAATTGCGGGTGTTCCCGGGTCACTCGCAGAATACGCCGCAGTGGACGCGGCATTGATTGCAAAGAAACCTGCCAACTTAAGTATGCATGAAGCAGCAGCCGTTCCGTTGATTTTTATTACCGCCTGGGAAGGGCTGGTGGATCGTGCAAATGTAAGTACCGGTAAAAATGTACTGATTCATGGCGGAGCCGGCGGCGTAGGTCATGTTGCGGTACAGATCGCGAAAGCAAAAGGTGCCCTTGTTTTTACAACTGTAACGCCCGAACAAAACGGTCTGATTGAAAGCTATGGTGCAGTGCCTATTGATTACAACAGTCTTTCGGTAGAGGAATATGTACAGCAATACACCAACGGAGAAGGATTCGATATCGTATTTGATACCGTTGGCGGCGCTGTGCTGGACGCATCATTCAAAGCAGCCAGACAATATTTCGGCCACGTCATCAGCATTCTCGGCTGGGGTACACATCACCTGGCGCCATTATCATTTAAAGGCGCAACCTATTCCGGTGTGTTCACTTTATATCCATTAATCTCCGGCAAAGGGAGAAAACATCATGGCGAAATTTTAAACGAGGCAACAAAACTGATTGAATCAGGAAGCGTAAAACTGAATGTGGACGAGAAAATATTTAAACCGGCTACTATCGAAAACGCTTACCAATATTTACAGGAAGGTGCGAATAAAGGAAAAGTCGTTGTCGACATTTCGTTTTAGCAAACGGAACAATGCCACCCTGGCCATTTCATCAAAGCTCAAAAATTGAATCATGAAAAGAAACCGACCCGGAATTTTGTTTTTCACTGTCATGGCCATTCTGTGTTGGATGATCGCCGCAGGTTTTACTCCCGATAAATCAGACAGAGCCGTGTACCTGTCGATGATGGATAAAATGATGGATCAGATGATGAAGCAGTCAAGTACTGTTTCCCCGGAAACTGATTTCCTGCAGCAGATGATACCGCATCATCAGGGTGCGATTGAAATGGCTGGCTATGAAATAAGCCATGGCAAAGATTTTGAAATGATACAGCTGGCAAAGAGTATCCAGGCGGAGCAACAAACGGAGGTGCAACTCATGAACACATGGCTTCATTCACCGTCTATTTTGAAATCGTCGGTACCAAAAGGTTATGCAAAAGAGATGCAACATACTATGGACGTCATGATGGAAACGATGATGCATGATCAAGCAACAAAAACGGGAGACTACGCTTTTGCGCAGATCATGATACCGCACCATCAAGCAGCAATCGATATGGCTAAAGTCGTCTTAAAATATGCTTCAGACCCGACCGTTACCGCCTTCGCAAAACTGCTTATCTCTAACGAACAGGTGGAGATTGAACAAATGTCTTCCTTCACAAAATAACATCATGAGAACAACTGCTTTTTTTCTTTCGCTGCTACTGACCGGAATATCCGCGTCCGCTCAGTATGCTAATGACCGTGTTTATACAGCCAATCAAGTATCGAACACTGTATCCGTCATCGACCCGTCGACTGATAAGCTGTTAGGAGAAATAAAACTGGGAAACCCCTATCCGAACGTACTGAGTCCGCTTTATAAAGGACAAGCGCTGGTACACGGCATGGGCTACAGCGCTAAAAGAAAAATGCTGGCCGTCGTTGCTATTGGTTCCAATTCCGTTACGTTGATTTCAACCGAAGACAATAAAGTACTGAAGACAATCTACCTTGGGCGCGCGCCACACGAAGCCACTTTTACGCCGGATGGCAATCAGATATGGATTTCTGTGCGTGGCGAAGCGTATATCAGTGTTATTGACGCAGCGACAATGACAGAGATAAAGAAGGTATCTATTGCCGATGGGCCCGGCATGGTGAGCTTTTCGCTGGACGGAAAAATAGCTTACGTGTGCTCCAGCTTCACACCAGAACTCGATATTGTGGATACGAAAACGTACCAGATCATAAAGAAGACTCCGGTTGTCAGCCCGTTCTCGCCAAATATCTTCACCAGCCCTGATGGTGCATTGGTAGCGATGACGCATAAAGACGTAGGAAAAATAACAGTCATCGATACAAAAACGCAGTCTATTGCAAAAGTCCTGAGCACGGGTGCTATCACCAATCACGTCAGTTTCTGTGTGCTTGATAAAAAGCTGCTGATGCTCGTATCGGTCGGTGGTGAAAACAAAGTGCGTGTATTTGACGTGGCAGATAATTTCAGGCAAATGGACACTGTAAATATCGGTGCACTACCACATGGTCTATGGCCGTCCCCTGATGGCAAGCAACTTTACGTTGGACTGGAATTTGGTGATCAGGTACAGCACATCGATCTGCAGACAATGAAGATTAAAGCGACCATTCAGATAGGGCAAAGTCCGCAGGCATTGGTATATGCTGCGAATGCGGTATCGGCGTCCACTACAGCCATGTCGTTGACGCCCCTAAACGACACGACCAGCACACAGGTAATAGAACTGATCGAAGCACAATCACGATTGAAAGGGCATGGCAGATTAGCTATACGACAGATCGGACTCACGGATCTGGTGGAACAGATATTTACAGGACTGGAACCAAATACGGCTTACACTTTGTCGCTCACCAAATCGACACAAGCGCCTTACGCGCTCGACTACGAGATTAATAATTTCACTACTGATGCAAACGGCAAATACCTTGGACAATCAACCGGTATCGTATACTGGCTAAACAATAAAAGCGACGGAGACTACCATCATATTCTGCTTTCGAAGAACGGCACCAAACAAACCATTTTGCTGAATAAATAACCAGCATTCCTAAAGAAATATTCTTAGCACTATGAAAGAAAAAGCGGGCAGGTCCCGCTTTTTTGCGTAGAACAAATCAGTGACCATTCGTACCGATAATCATGAAATCATTTTACAATAATAATTTGAAAATGGTCAGACGACTTCAAACCGTCCGACTATAACCGTTCAACGAAATATAACAGCGTGATTTCATTTTAAACCCAAGAAAAAAGCAACGGCGTCAAACGCCAAAATGCCTTATAGCAGGCCGTTTCAGAAAAAATAAAACCTTCATCACCCATCCCGGCATCTTGTTTGCATTACACTGAGTAAAGCATCATTTATTATTTATTCTAAAAACAACAAACTATGCCGTTCGTAAACGTAAAACTGGTTGATGGTGTATTCTCAACCGAAGAAAAACATGCACTCGCTGCCGCACTCACTGATGTGATGGTAAAATTTGAAGGATCAGAAGCATTTCGTGAAGTAGTATGGGTGCTGATTGAAGAGTTACACACAGATGGCTGGCATATTGGTGGCCGCCCATTTGAAGGACCGAAATCGCTGATGCAGACGCTGGGAAATTCTAAGTCTGTCTACGAAATGATTAACGGCAAACCAATGTCACGCGCAGAATTCGCCCAGCAAATGCCACCGGCGAAATAGCCAGGAAACAACAATGCTGAAAAGGTCGTCTCCAATCGAGGCGACCTTTTTTAGCTACTAGTGCAGCGACATCGCGCCGCTTTCGTGCATCGGTGATATATCGTTGCGACTACCAGCCAGCAACTGAACTTAAACATCTGATGTTTAGAATATTAAGCCATGGCACCCTATTTGAAATATACTTAAGCATGAAGCACCATGCTTTCTAAAACAACAATACCATGGTACAAACAGTAGAACATAATCCGGCACGGTTTAACGAAGGAGATCACGTGCAGGTTACAATCAAAAGTCCTATCGGACATTACAGAGTGCCGACTTATATCCGGGGCAAGCGCGGCACTATCACCAAACCATTAGGCCGTTACATTAATCCGGAAGAAGAAGCATTCGGCAAAAACGCAGGCAACAAGCTCTGGTACTACATGGTCAGCTTCGTTCAGAAAGAGCTTTGGCCAGACTACACAGGGGCGCCGGAAGATGTGCTGGAAATAGAAATTTTTGAGAACTGGCTGGAAAGCATCTAAAACATATCATATGAGCAAAGAACACAATCACCCGCACGATCCGCACACGCCCGTGGAGCATGACGAAACACCCGGCTACTACGAGATTCTCGAAATCAGTATCAGAGAACTCTTGATTGAAAAAGGGCTGATAAAACCAGATGAAGTAAGGAAACAAATTGAGCTACTGGATTCAAGATCGCCGGTGCTCGGCCAAAAGCTAGTGGTAAGAGCCTGGATAGATCCGGAGTTTAGAAAAAGATTATTAGACAACGGAAACCGTGCAGCAGAAGAAATGGGCATCACCATATACGATGACACCGCATTTACTGTGCTGGAAGACACACGAGACACGCATCACATGATCGTCTGTACACTCTGCTCTTGCTATCCGCGCGCTGTATTAGGTCTTCCGCCCGACTGGTATAAAAGCAAACAATACCGTTCACGCGCTGTGAAAGAACCACGTTCGGTACTCGCAGAATTCGGCACTATCATACCAGACGAAGTACAAGTCGTCATTAATGATTCCACCGCCAGCCAACGCTATATGGTACTGCCTTTGCGACCCGAAGGCACAGAGCATTTTACAGAAGAGCAGTTGGAAAAAATAGTAACACGTGATACAATGATCGGCGTAACGCTGCCAAAAATTGAACAATAAAATTTCGATCACGCTCTTTAAAACCAAAACAACATGTCAACAGAATCATTAGTAAAACATCTGCCGAATGATATTGGCGGCACGGGATGCAGCGACGATAAAATTGAAATTTATGAACGCCAGCTCTATCCCTGGGAAAAACGATGTCATGCATTGCTCGACGTACTTGACTACCATAAGATCGTGAATACGGAAGAGAAAAGACGCGGCACAGAAAATATCGGATCTGAAATGGCTGCAAAGCTTTCTTACTACGAAAAATGGATCGTCTCTGCGTCCAACTGCCTGTTGCAAAAAGGACTGATCACGCCCGATGATATTGCACTGAAGACAAAAGAAGTAGCGGCCCGTTACAACCTAACACTATAATTTATGGAACTCTCTGGCATCTTATTGATGTTCCTGCTGGGCTTACGTCATGGATTTGATCCAGACCATATCGCCATCATAGACAACATCAGCGTACGTTATTCATCTATAAAGCCCCGGCTGGCAAAGTGGACAGGCACTTTGTTTGCCACAGGCCACGGCAGTGTAGTTACCTGCATTGCTGTAATGATTAGCAAAGTAAGTCACAGCTGGCACTTTTCCGCTGCAACCTGGAACATCCTTGACTGGATTCCCGGCCTGATACTCATCGGTGTTGGTATGATCAACCTGCGCATGTTACTACGAAGCAAAACCTATCGTCCTAAAGGATTCAAAATGCTTTTCCTGCCGGCGCGCCTCAAAAACAGCTCTAGTCCGATGGCAATTGTATTCACCGGCATTTTATTTGCAATGGTATTTGACACCAATACACAGGCTGCCGCATGGGCTTATACAGCCACATCAACACTCACTACTTCTTATGCGCTGCTACTCGGCACTGCGTTTTCCACAGGCATGATTATCACTGATACTATTGACAGCCGCATCTTGTTTAAATTGATGAAACATGCGGCAGACAACCAGTCTGTGCGCTCCTACCGACGCAAAATTGGCTGGATCATTGTTTCCATCTCGCTGTTGGTCGGTGGTTATAAGCTGGCCGTGCATCTGATTCCTGCTATGGAACTAGACGAAAACGTGCTGACACTTTTAGGTGTTTCATTCTTCGCAATAATGATTTTATTCTATTCCTATATTTTGTACACCGGCCTTTCCGCCAATAAAAAAGAACCATGGCAATCAAAGATCTGACTAAAGTGAAACTCCATCTCTTTCTCTGTAACGGCGGGACATGTAAAGTAAACGGTGCAGAACAAAGCACAGAAATTATCAGGGAAACAATCAGCCAATGTGGTTTGGGAGAACAAGTGCATACGACGAAAACACTTTGTAATGGGCGTTGTAAAGATGGACCAGTCGTGATTTGCATGCCTTCGGGCACCTGGTTCGGGAAAATAACACCTGATGTTGCCGCTGATTTTACGAAGGAATTATTGTCACACCAAACGCTGCCTCACCAATTTAAACTGTTTACCTATGGCGACGAAACAATCTCTCCAATACAGTCAGCACCGACATCGCTCGCGTAAAGGTCTATGGCCGTCTCTAATATTGCTAATTACATTCGCACTGCCACACAGCATTAAAGCGCAGCAATACACGATACATGGGAAAATAACGGCAGCAGCAACACATGAGCCACTGGAATCCGTTGTAGTCGAAGTGTATGGCACGCAGCAAAACTGCTTAACGAATAGTAACGAAATCTTCAGTCTAGACTGCAAAACCGATAGTATTTTGATTAGCCATATCGGTTACCAGTCAAAATTGGTTAAAGCCAGCCACGACGCCATGATGCATATAGAACTGCAACGCGGCGATATACAACTAAAGGATATTACCGTTGGCTCCGGCACCAGAATTGAAACGCATAAAATAATGACGAGCCTTGACATCAACAGACAACCGCTCAAATCCTCGCAGGACCTGTTAAGACTGGTGCCGGGGCTTTTTATTTCCCAACATATGGGCGGCGGTAAAGCCGAACAAATCTTTCTGCGTGGCTTTGATGCGGATCACGGAACAGATATTAATATCAGTGTAGACGGATTGCCAGTAAATATGGTAACCCATGCACATGGACAGGGCTATGCAGACATTCATTTCTTAATACCCGAAACCGTTGCTGCTTACGATTTTGGCAAAGGGCCTTATTATACAGACAAAGGTGATTTTACCACCGCGGGATTTGTTGCCTACACTACCAAAAGGACGCTGGATCAAAATATGGTAAAGATAGAGGCCGGTCAGTTTCACAACTACCGTGCTGTAGCCATGATAAATCTGCTACGGGCGAAGAAAAACAAACTTGATCATAACGCCTATATCGCAGCAGAAGGATTTCTTACCGATGGCGGTCCATTTAAAATGCCGGAAAATTTTTCACGGTACAATGTCTTCGGAAAATACAATCAGCAACTTTCGCAGAACACCTGCATGACATTGACGGCCTCCTACTTTACTTCAGACTGGCGCACTTCCGGAGAGATACCTGACCGGGCAGTATCAGAAGGATACATAAGCGACCAATGGGGAGTCCTCGATTCCAATCAGCGCGGACATACACAGCGACTGAATGCCGGCTTGAAACTTTGCAGCAATCTACCTCATGGGTGGACATTTGACAACACGCTCTGGTATTCGCATTACACATTTAACCTTATCAGCAACATGAGCTACTACTATTATTTTCCTGTAGCAGGTGATGAATTCAGTCAGCATGAAAAACGGGATATGATATTTTACAACAGCCGGATTACACGCGCTGCAAACATTGGCAATACTGTTTTTACAACAACGGCCGGCGCGGGACTACGCGATGACATTGTATCACCATTGGGCACTGATCACACAGAAGCCGGAAAATTTATCGGATACTTTCAGGCGGGAAAAGCGCATGAACTAAACGCAAACAGTTATGCAGATGAAACCATCAAAGCCGGTCGCTGGTTAATCAACATTGGTATCCGGGCAGACTATTTCCAGTTCCGCTATCAAGATTTACTGCCCCAATCAGATTCGGCTACCACGTTATCTACGGTAAACAAAACGGTTGTGAGCCCGAAGATAAACCTGATGTACAACGCCAGTAAAACGACACAACTCTACTTAAAAGCAGGAAAAGGATTTCATTCAAACGACGCGCGTGTCGCAGTGGCCAATAAAGGATTTGAAGTAATCCCCTATGCTTATGGACTAGACCTCGGCATCAACTGGAAACCATTTCCAAACCTGTTTGTCAACAGCGCAGTCTGGTATTTGTACCTGCAACAGGAATTTACTTTCGGGCAAGATCTTTCCGACCAGGTAGAAGGCGCAGTAGCTCCGAGTGGCAGCACTTCCCGCATGGGAATAGATTTCAGTACTCGTTACCAGTGCACGTCCTGGCTTTCTGCAGATGTAAATATAAACCTTGCACATCCACGATACGTCGACAGTGCGAGCGGACATAATTATATAGAACAGGCACCTACATTTACCAGTACCGCTGCACTCGGCTTTCATTTTAAGAACGGACTCAATGGCGGCGTTGGATACAGATACCTACGCAACCGCGCTGCCAACAGCGATTATACGATAACGGCACATGGCTATTTCATTACGCAACTTACTGTAAACTATACGCGCAAACGATATGAACTGGGCATCGCAATTGATAACCTGCTGAATACGCGATGGAACGAATCTGAAATTGTATACACCTCGCAACTAAAAAACGAGGTCAATCCGACAGACCAAATAAGCTTCACTCCGGGCATACCATTTTTCGCAAAACTAAAACTGGCTGTTTTCTTTTAAACATTTACGCTTCACTAAAAAATTTCAATGAGCAACAAAATTTCCGGCTGGATAGACGGTAGTCGACTGATTATTTCCGCTTCACTTCAATTTGAAGCTGGTGGCGCACCTGACACTGGTTTCGACAATCCGTTCCCACAAAATATGAAACCTGGGTTTCCGGACCTGCCGGCTAAAACATGGTTTCAGTATGGCTATAAAGAAGGCATTCCACGGTTACTGGATTTGCTGGACAAACACGGCATCAAAGTTACCAGCCACACGATAGGACTAGCGGCAATTCACAGCCCTGCATTGGCAAAAGAAATTGCGGCAAGAGGCCACGAATTGTCAGGACATGGGCAAAGCTGGACCGATCAATTTGCCTTAGGCTACGAAGAAGAAAAAGAATTTATCCGCAGCAGCAAAGACGCTATCCAACAAATCACAGGGCAAGAAACCGTCGGCTACAACTGTTATTGGATGCGCAGAAGCCCCAACACGCTGGCTATCCTTCAGGAACTGGGATTTACTTACTACATCGATGATCTGAGCCGCGACGAACCTTTTCTTGTTTCATTGAATAACGAACGACTTGTGGTGGTTCCTTATACGCTCCGATGCAATGACATCTATTTACTGGAAGGAAAAAACTATACTCCAAATCAATATCTGGAAACACTGAAACTGGAATTTGATCAACTCTACCACGAAGGCGCCACCCGCCGCAGAATGATGTCTTTCAGTATGCACGACCGGATCAGCGGCACACCTGCCATGGTCAATGTTCTAGATCAATTCATCAGCTACACGCTCCGGTACGAAGGTGTACGTTATCTCCGCAAAGACGAAATCGCGAGTATGACGCTGACAGATAAAAATTCAATTACGGATGCCGATTATGTTTAAAACCTAAACCAACCATATGAAACTCACCAATCTCCTAATCGTTTTACTGATGTCAACTATCTCGGATGCGCAGCATGTCGACGAACAAAACGAAGACATACCGATTGTGAAATCAATCACAGTTGATAGAACCTTAACGAAGCAACAAAGTGACGAGATGATAGCCATCGCACGGAATTTCTACGCATTCTGGAATACAGGCAAGGAAGAATATCTACGTGCTTCCGTTTCTGAAAACTTCTTCGACAATACCCTCCCCAACGGACGACCACAAGGATTTAAAGGTATTCTGTTCGCCTCCGCAAACTTCCGAAAATCCGTTCCTGACCTACATTGCAGCATGGAAGACCTGATTATCACGGGTGATAAAATCGTATGCCGTCAAATTTATACCGGGCACAACACCGGCCCCACTGCAGGACATCCCGCTTCTGGAAACACGATTGAGTTTTTTGCGATCGATATTCTGCATGTACGCAACGGTAAAGTGTATGAGGACTGGCATCTGGAAGATAATCTTACGTTCCTGCAAGAAGCGGGCGTTGTAAAACTTAAATAAACTAGTCATGAAAAAGATAGTTATCCTCGTCGCAATCGTTTTTGCTGCCGGCTGTGCCGACATTGCAGTTTCTACGACTGAAACGAAAAAGCCAGTGTTTACGCAAACAGAAGCTGCAAAAGATGCGAACCGTTTTTTCTGGGATAATTTTCACGCGGGCAACTACGATAGTATTCCGGTAATGACGCAGAAACTATGCAGTGCACTGGCGGCGAATCCAAATGATCTTATTACAACGGCCCACCTTGGGTTTACGCACGTGTGGGCTATTTCGGAACGGCAGCGATTGCAACAGCCCGACCCAGCTATTACAGAACATGTTTTGCTGGCGCGAAGATATTTTGAAGAAGCCTATAAAATGAATGAGAAAGATGCTCGTATTCTCGGTTTTCTTGCGGACATGTCACTGGCGGAAGGTGCGTTACTGAATAATAAAAAAGAACAGACAGAAGGTTATTTCATGGGGTTAAAATGCGTACAGGAATGGCCGCAGTTCAACAAATTTACGGTTGGATACACTTTCAGCAGATTACCGCCGACCGATAAAAATTTTCAGAAAGGGCTTCAGTGGCAGTATGAATCGATTAATGATTGTGCCTGCGAAGGCAGCAAACTTTCTGGCTTGTCCGAAAAGCAAAAAACAATCATCGCAATGGCAGGCAAAAAACCGGAAGTAACCAGAGCTTGCCTGAACACCTGGATTGCACCGCATAATTTTGAAGGCTTCTATCTCAATTTTGGAGACATGCTGGTAAAAAACGGCAACTGGAAAGAAGCGATTGACATTTACCAACTGGCAAAACTGTCTCCTACTTTTGATCAGTGGCTATACAAAGACACGCTGCAAGCCAGAATCAGTGACGCTCGTGAGAATGTAGCCCGCTTTAATAAACCATTAGATGAACCGAATTTGCACAGTCAGCCAGTTATGATGGTCAATGCTTCTTTTGCATGTTCCGGTTGTCACTCAATGAGTAAAAACGAGCAAATAAATTTTGGCAAACAGGAACCGCCGCTTAGTTATTATTTTTCGCACAAATGAAAAATCGCTGATGTTTTTCAAGTCAAAATTCAAAAGTCAAAATTCAAAACCCCGGTTTAAGCAGCATTCTATTATTATAACTAAACAGAAAACAGTTTCAATTCAAAAGTCAAAAAAAACTAAGCAGTTCAACTGTTTTGACTTTTGACTTCTAAAGATAGCTTTGCCGTGTGCCTGTCGCAGCAGACATTTCAATTGCGTGCAGCATGCGATGACGAATGAGCGCGTCATCAAACGTAGCAGACAGATGCGTGCCTTCATTCAGATCTGTGGCGAAGCGCAGGTAGTTCTCAGCTACGTTAGCTGCTATTTCAGACAATCCTTCCTTGTTTGCACTATGGTAATTTGCCGGCACGGAAAGTGACTCCATTGCGTCTTGCCCATCCGTACTACCCTTAATCGTCAGACCGAACACTCCAGGATGTCCACCATCAGCAGTAATGACGAGATCACCTTTAGTACCGTTGATCTCCCAGTAAAAGTTAGTGCCTTTAGACATACCGCCACGATAATGCACCGTAGCCACGGCACCATTTTCCAATACCCCAGAGACAGCAATCTGATCGTGCACATTCATCGGTATGGATTCACCCGTCTCAATGATAGTAGTGGTCTTCCTACGATTTGCTACAGTCGCAGAGAGCTCCCTAAATTCACCAAGGCTATAACAGAGCGCATCGATGGAATTACCAAACGTTGAGTACATCATGCCTGCGCCACTTTTCTTGTCCATTGCGTAAGCAGCTGATTGCTCAGTAAAGGCACCGTACAATATTCCCGAACCCACCATTGAGGTAGAAAGGACTTCACCTACATAACCTTGCTGCACCAGATCTTTGATGTAATTGACTGCGGGGACAACACGCGACTGCAACCCTATTGCGGTACGAACTCCTTTACGCTTCGCAAGCGCAGCCAAGGTCTCCGATTCTTCAAGTCCATTGCCCAGCGGCCATTCGCAAAACACATCTTTACCAGCTTCAATAGCTGCCGTCACTAATTCTTTATGCATCGGCACTTTCACTGTAACCACCACCAGATCCACATCCGGACTATTCACAAGTTCCGATGTACTACCGAATGCATGCGGCACTCCGAAAGCTTCAGCTGCATTTTCAGCGACTGCTTTATCGCGGTTACTTACAGCCGCCAATTCATACTGAGGCAAATTCTTAAGCGCCGGTATGTGCGCTACAGAAGCCCAGCCTCTTTCGGCAGAAACCCCAATAATTCCTACTCTGATTTTTTTGTTCATATAATTATTGTGTTTTTTCCTTTTGAAGGATATCTTACAAACCGCTCAGGAAATCGAGTATCTCGTCCCCAATTACATCCACATGCGTTTCTAACGCGAAGTGACCAGTGTCGTAAAATCTGATTTTAGCATGCGGGTTATCCCGTCTGTAACCTTCTGCGCCTGCCGGCAGAAAATAGGGATCCTTATTACCCCACACCGCCAGTATCGGCGGTTTTTTAGTTCTGAAGTACGCCTGAAATTTTGGATACAAAGCAACATTGGTACGATAGTCCAGCATCAGATCTAGTTGTATGTCGAGATGGCCGGGTAAATCCAGAAAATACTGATCCAGCGTATAAGTTTCCGGGGCGATGAGCGAAGTATCGGCTACTCCGTGTTCATACTGAAACCTGGTAACATGTTTCGACATAAATCCACGCAGCGATTCACGGTTTTCTTCTGTTGGTTCTTGCCAATATTTTTGCAGCGGATTCCATTCATTGCTCAAGCCCTCTTCATAAGCATTTCCATTTTGAGAAATAATGCCCGTTATTTTTTCCTGATTCGCCAGTGCGAGCCGCAAACCAACCGGCGCGCCGTAATCGAAAATATAAATTGCAAAACATTTCAGTTCCAGCTTGTCGATGAAACCTTGCATCACTTCCGCCAGATGATCGAATGTGTATGCAAATACATCCCTTGACGGCGCATCGGAATAACCAAAACCCGGCAAGTCGGGCGCAATCACGTGGTATTTTTCTGCGAGAATCGGTATCAGATTGCGAAACATGAAAGACGATGTCGGATAACCGTGCAGCAATAATATTACTGGCGCATCGGCAGGTCCGGCCTCACGATAAAAAATATTAAGGTCACCGACAATCAGATTCTGATGGTGAATTTTATTACTCATAATTATGATTTAGTATTCATGAAATGATGTTGCTTATATTGTTTGCTGCTCAGATAATGCCAGGCACAAAAAACTGATTGATTCCGTCCACATCTGAAAGCAGCGTGGTGACATATTGTATCTTATCTCCCTTTAGTTTCATCACAATTGCAACCTGCTCGTCGAGCATCAAATCGCCGCGCGTTGCAGTATTATGCAATGATAACGCCACACTGTCATAGCCGATAAGTATATGCTTCAACTCAAAACGAACACCAAATTTTTTCAGCGATTGCGTACGGGTAACAATCGCTTCTGCGCCAGACGCAAGGCCGGATAAAATACTAGTACCCGGCAATGTCCAGCTGGCCTCTGGCATAAGGATGGATGTCATTAGTGACCAGTCATTATTCTTGAGCGCCGAAATAAAAGTTTTCGCGATTTCCAGCTTTTGCTCGTCCGTAACCGTAACAGGAATTGTAATAGTCATAAGATTGATTTGAAAGATTAAAACATCAGATGATTTTATCTGGTGACGGCTTCTATAAGCGATGAAATATCCGCAAGCGCTGCCAGTTGCGGTTTCAGCGAATAACGTTGTTCTAAGTAAGCCGCATCGTTGTATGCTACCCAGGTAGCACCTGCATTATCCTCCCAGGCGATCAGTTTCAACGGCAAATCCAGTGCAATACGTGAATCAACGGCCATGAGCTGACCTCCCACTGCGGGGTTGCCGAACAGCAGGTATTCGATCTTACCCAGCTTTATGTTCCCAGTTGCAGCTTCTGCCTGTTGATCAATACGCGCATAAATTTTAGCGCCTTTCTTCTTCAGAATAGTCTCAGCCAGATCAATAGTTTCCCTGGCAGTATGCACGCTCCGTTTAATAATCATTCCTTCGGGATTCATACAATAGTTTTTGATGATTGTTAGTTCAATGGTGTTGCTTCGGGAAAATCAATCGGAACCTGCGTGAGTGCATAGACGTAGTTGGTAAACACACGCACAGAAATAAGACCGACGAGCTCCATCAATGCAATCTCGTTATAGCCAGCATTGTAAAAGTTTTCCAGAAAATGATCTGCAGGTCTGCCACTAGTTTCTGTAATCGCCTGTGCGAGGCGGACAATTGCGCGCAGTTTCGGATCTTCTATGTTACCACTTCTGATAAGCAGCGTTTCTTCTAAAGTGAAACCACTTCTTACAGCACTCACAGAATGCGCCGCCAGACAATATTCGCAATGGTTAATTTCGGAAACAGCAAGTGCCACGGCTTCCCTTTCCCGAAGGGTGAATACTCCCTTAGCAAGTTCCGCTTCAAAATCGAGAAACCCTTTCAACGCATGCGCCGAATAACCGATAGTGCCATAAAGGTTCGGCACTTTACCAATTCGCTTTTGCAGCATACCGAACAATTCCTGAGATTGCTGACTTACCTCTTCTGCTTGTGGTACTGTAATTTTTTTCATGATCGTTGATGATTGTTTTTGATCGCAAGGATTTGAATACAAAATTATCGCGACCGTCGTTCTCCAACCATGGATGAATAAAGCCAATAGCAGGACAATTATGACGGCGCTGAAACGTATCAATGAAATTTTGGTGCCAATTCTCTAAAAACTGAGTATCAGACCATTGGAACAAGGCAGGGAAATTTTCGCCGACGACATTCAGCCGTTTGACGGCGCGCCGGCGATGATATTGCAATTTTCAACTGCAAGCGATGACAAGTAAAAGGAGAGCTATTCGCCCGGATTCCTATGTGATATCTTTTTTTCGATACCCAGCTTTTTCATTCTCGATTGCAAGGTTGAAGCGTTCATGTCCAGCATTTCCGCTGCCCCACCCTGGCCATAAATCTTCCAGTCACAATGTTGCAGTACGGCAAGGATATGATCCCGTTCGTTTTCAGTCATTGTTTTTAACTGCGTCGTCGTTGCGTTTACCTTCTTTGCAGCACTTGGCAATGCAACAGAACTAATGAGCCGTCCCGTAGTTAGCAAAACGCTTCGCTCCATTAGATTTTCCAGTTCTCTGATGTTACCTGGCCACGAATATTCCGCAAGCGTCTTAGCTACTTGTTCTGTAAAACCCGTGATGTTTTTTTGCTCCCGTTTTGCGTACAGGTTCAAAAAATATTCCGCCAGCAGCAATATATCTTCCTTCCTGTTGCGAAGTGGCGGCAACGTCAGCGGAAATACATTAAGCCGGTAATACAAGTCCATCCGGAAGCGGCCTGCAGCCATTTCATCTTCCAGAACACGATTGGTTGCGGCAATGACACGCACATTAATTTTCTTCTTTTTACCGCCAATGGGTTCGATTTCCTTTTCCTGTAATACACGAAGAAACTTCACTTGCAGATCAGGGGGCAATTCACCGATTTCATCCAGAAAAACAGTTCCGCCATCAGCAGCTTCAAATCGACCGATCCTCTTTTCCGTTGCGCCGGTGAAAGCACCTTTTTCATGACCAAACAATTCCGATTCAATGAGATTAGCCGGCAGCGCTCCGCAGTTGACCACAACAAGCGGACCAGCACTGCGTCGCGAAAGGCTATGTATCGCCTGAGCAATCAATTCCTTGCCAGTGCCGCTTTCACCAAGCACAAGCACTGAGGTATCAGATTTACTGACGATAGTTACCTGTTCTAATATTTCAGTAATGCCTGCACTTTTGCCGATAATATCCGCGAGTGCTTTATTGTCGGAAGGAATTTTCGGTACTGCTCCCGGCGTATCAATTGCGGTTTGTTTTTGCTGATGAATGTATAGTGCCACATCGAGTGTTACGAGTACATCCTTCTCCCGAAAAGGTTTTACGAGAAATCCACAAGGATTCGTCGCTTTTGCGGCATCAAGTGTCTGGCGATTAGAATTGGCCGAAAGAAATACAAATGGAATATTCTTTTCGTTGAGCATAGAAGCGAGATCAATACCCGTCTGCGGACCTTGCAGAAATATATCCAGCAGCACAATTTCAGGGCGTTCGAAATCTATAATCTCAAGAGCGTCCGGCACTGAGCGTGCAATAGAACAAACCTGGTAACCTGCCTTTTTCAAGGTCAGTTTCAGATTGTTTGCCTCAATAAACTGGTCTTCAACGATAAGTATCCTGTGTGCCATAATCAAGTGGTAATAGAATCCTGAATTGCGGTCTGCGCTGTTTTCCGGAAAGGAGCTTTGTTAAATATAACGGTGATCTTTGTCCCTTCACTGCTGTCAAAATACACATTTCCGTTGATGTCTTTTGCAAGGCCTTTTATCAATTCAAGTCCAAGCGAATCCGCATCTTCATCAGCAATATGGTGTCCCATGCCTACTCCGTTATCGGCTACAACCATTCTGATGTTTGCACCATCCGGCTGCAGTTCCAGATATATTTCTCCTTGTTTCCCCTCGGGGAATGCGTATTTGTAAGCATTGGTCATTGCCTCATTGATCAGCAATCCGAGCGGAATCGCCTGCGAAACGTCCAGCTTTAACGACGCTACGTTCAGCCTCGTATGAATATGTGCAGGCGCGCCAAAACTTTCGGTCAGATGATGCACAAATTCATTCAGATAAAGCGCCATGTCAATGGTCTTTACATCATCCGACTGATAAAGCTTCTGATGTATCAGCGACATGGCATAGATACGGTGTTGTGTATTTTCAATAGCTTTCAAGGCATCGTCTTCTAGGTAATATGCCTGAGACTCGAGCAGGCAGATGACCATATGAAGGTTGTTTTTCACGCGGTGATGCACTTCCTTCAACAACCATTCCTTCTCTATCAGCATATCGTTCAACTGCTGATTTTTCTGGGTGATAATGCCGTTATTTCTCTTCCGTTGAATGCTCTGTCTTAATACCATTCCTGCTATAATTAATACGAGAATGATACCTGCGACGGTGATATTTTTTATCAGTAATGCCTGGCGCAAGTTTGCTTTTTCAAGCATGGCCTGCTGATTTAACTGACGGATCTTTTCTTCTTTCTTTTCTGTTTCATATTGCACCTGCAATTGCCCGAGCTGTTTGCTTTTACTCTCCGTAAAAAGAGAATCGTTGATCTCCTTATATTTCATCAGATGCGCTACGGCAGATTTATAATTCCCGGTAAGCGTGTCCAGCGAAAACCAAAGACCATTGCTGGTCCGGAGACGGGTAAGGCTCTTAGTAGTACGCACCAGTTCATCATTTTTCACAAGCAACGCTCTGGCCGGCGCAAAATCTTTGACAGCGAGATAGTATTTGATTAGATAGATGTAAATATCCGAACGCATGTACTCGTTGGCCGGACTACTTTTGTCGTTGACAAGATTTAATAACTGCTGACTGTAAATTTTTGCGGAATCATACTGTTTGAGTGCGATGTACACATTCATAAAAGCGGCCGCATTCCGATACCTGTTGAGATAATCTGACGGAACAGGAAATCGGCTGCGCACTTCGGTCAGCAATTGACGCGCTTCTTCAGGCCGGTTAGTTTTCAGGTAGGCATCTACTATATTTGTAGTGATCAGAAAAATCGCCGCTTTGTCTTTGTATTTTATTGCTACGGGCAATGCTTTGCGATAGTAAATAATGGAGTTCGGATAATCTTTCAGATGATCGTAAACGATAGCAATGTGATTGTTGATCTGACTAAACAGCATCGTAGAATCGCCAGCAGCCTCAGCCGTCTTAAGTGCCTGCAAATCATAATCGAGCGCCTGTGTATAGTTGCTTTCGGCAGCATAACAGTCCCCCATCAGCATATAAACTTCCTGCAATTGTCTATAGTGTATCGACTGGTACAAAGAAAGCGACCGCTTGAGCGCCGCCAGACATTCTGCCGGCATGGAATACAGCCCACCGAGCAACTGGTAACCGTACGCTTCATTTTGTATATCACCCGCATCTTTATATGCCTTAATGCCGAGCTGCGTTAATTGAATCCTTTTATCGGCCTCACTTTCATCCTGAACATTGTAGTAATCTGCAACCGCATAATACGCTTCACCAAGATGTAATTTGGTACCATTTGCAGCAAGTTGTTGCAGCGCTTTTTCGGCAAGCGCCTTGCTTTGCGCGCCGTTGCTTTTATCTTTTTCAAAATAGGAAGACACCAATGTGATATAACCCGTGGCATCTGCCGAGCGCACCTTTGCATTGATCTGCTCCGCCTGTGCCATGTAACCGGCGGCCACATTGAGATCGGCTGCAACATCTCCTTCTTTAACTATGTATATTTTTGCTAGCCCGAGCAACAGATTGATCCGCGCAGTATCTGAATTAGCATGTTTTGCTGCGTCTAGTAAGGAATCAACCGTTCGCTGATTTTGTGCCTGGGCACTTGCAAATGCACAAATGAATACAACAACTGCCAGAAACTTGTTCATAGCGGGAAATTTATATGGCGTATCTGACGCGATACTTCCTGTAAATTTAATTTAAAACCCGCGTTCTAGCTCCTCTATTCATATCGCATTTAACGTTGGGTAATCTGTATAACCTTTTTCGTCACCGCCAACATACATTGTTGCACGGTCGGGCTCATTCAAAGAAGCATTTAATTCAAAACGCCTCGGCAAATCCGGATTCGCCAGGAAAAGGCCGCCAAACGAAACCAGTTGTGCTTTATTTTCCTGAACTACAGCTTCTGCGCTATCTCTGTTATAGCCACCATTCGTGATGATTGGTATATTGATCAGATGTCCCGTTTCGTATAGCGGCTTCTGAGGAAAATGAGGGAAATCTTCAAGCGGAAATAAGGCTTCCATCAGGTGAACATAAGCGAGTGGCAATTTGTTCAAAGCAAGGAAGAGCTGGCTATACACTTCTTTCTGATTATCGTCAAACATATTGTTGATCGGTATTGCAGGTGATAATTTGACACCCACTTTATCGATTCCAACAATTGCAATTAACCCTTTCAATACTTCGACTATAAATCGCATTCTATTTTCGATCGTTCCACCATACTCGTCCGATCTCAGATTGGAGGATTCAATTAAAAACTGATTGGGCAAATAACCCAATGCCGCGTGCAATTCTACCCCATCAAAACCGGCCTTCAGCGCATTGGCCCCAGCCCGCATATAGTCCTCGATAATGCTTTCTATTTCCGAAACGGTCAACTCAGACGGAGTTTCATAATCCATTTGCCCATTTGAGGTGTGCGCTTTCTGACCTTTGATTGATACAGCAGACGGAGCTACCGGCAATATTCCATCTCGGTTCATAGAGTGCGCTACCCTGCCCGCATGGCTCAATTGAGCGAATATTTTCCCACCTGCGTCGTGTACCGCATCTGTTATTTTTTTCCATGCAGCGATTTGTTCATCAGCATAAAGACCGGGTGTATTAGGCATGCCTTTACCTTGCACCGAAATATTGATTGCTTCTGAAATGATCAGACCGGCTGTTGCCCGCTGTTTGTAATACACTACAGCCAAGTCATTTATCACACCTTCGTCATTCGCACGGCTTCTCGTCATAGGAGCCATTACCATTCTGTTTTTGAGTTCCAGATTGCCGATTGATATGCTTTCAAGAATTTTCATTGTTATTAATTTTTATCAAAATTACCGGCACTTGAGTTTACATTTGTAATGGATTACCTCTTAGAAACTAGTTTCCCAAAGGAAACTACCAACAGAATCAAATGAATAAAAAGGAGCGTACGGAAAACTCAGCTGAATGCATTAAAGGCATGCAGGCGATCAATGACACCATGCAATTGTTGTCCGGCAAATGGAAGTTTAAGATTGTAGGTGCGCTGATGAAGCACGGGAAATTGCGTTTTATGGATCTGCTTCGGGAGGTTGATGGTATCGCTGCGAAAATGCTTTCCAAAGAACTTCATGAACTTGAAATCAACTTGCTTGTTAGCCGGACCATCATGAATACTAAACCGGTTACCGTGGAGTATGAACTAACGAAGCATGGCCAAACGCTGGAAAGAGTTATCAACGAAATTGAAGCCTGGGGCTTAGCACACAGGAAGCTGATCATTCAACCGATGAAAAAATAGTTCATTTAATTTTTGTTGGCGTTAGCATTTAGTTTTCGCCGGTTGATCAGGATGATCGCAACAAGTATAAAAATAACACCCGACCATTGCAGCAGACTTATAGATTCTCCTAAAAGAAAGTGCGCAAAAAGGATGGCTACCGGCACTTCGAGCGATGTCAGCATTGCGCCCAAACCCATTCCTGTAAGCGGCATTCCCCTGGTAAATAAAATAGGCGGAAGAACGGTACCAAACAGCGAAACCAGGATGCCCCAAGTCAGAAATATTTTAAATGAAAATCCTCGAATGAGTTCTGGAGCAAAGAATACGAGTACAATGACAAACCCTCCTGTTACCATCAAAAAACTTCTTTTCATGGGCGGAAGCTGAAGCTGCAAATGGCTGGAGGAATACATGGTTGCCGTATAACAAACCGCCGCAAACAGTCCCCATCCGATACCAGTCCAGTTGATCGCACTGGTGTGTTGCAGTGTTCCCGTAGCAAGGATAGTTCCAAAAAAGATAAGCAACACGGCGACAATTTGCATGATACGACGCCGCTTTTTATTTAATATGCATTCAAGCACCACACTCATCCAAACAGCTTGCAACAGCAGCACAATTCCCAAACTCACGGCAATATATTTTACCGCCATATAGTAGGAAATACTGGTAAGGCCCAACGAACTTCCTGCAGCGACAACCTTCAAATAGTCCTTTCTTCCTGTCCGTTTTTTCCCGAGATCAATCACATCGTTGCGCGTGCCTGAACTTAAAAGCAACAAGCTTAAAAACCCAATTGAGAATTGCGCAACAGTGATCTCCGCGGTAGTAAAACCATCGAGGTAAGCCAGCTTCACAAAAGTCCCGAGCATACCGTAGCAGCAAGCTGCAGCCGCAATCAATAAACTTCCTTTAATTCTGTTCGTATTCATTGGAGCGTACCAATTTCTTTCAGTACCATCTTGCGAAACTAGCGCCACATATAGTGCTGATCATATCCCAGATCGGGCAAAACAGATAGCCCAGCCGCAACGACTCCTGGGCCATGTCTTTTGTGGATTCTGGGCTAATAATCCGGTCCAACGCGGCGATACCTTTGTGTAAAATCAAAAGCAAAAAAGACATGGAAAATAAGTTCAACATTCCTCAGTTACTATTGAGATGGGCATTAGGTATCACGTTTTTAACGCCTGTTTTCGACCGGCTGGGTATTCTGGGCGCACCCGGCACTGGCAATATTGAATGGGGCAATTGGGAAAACTTCATCAATTACACTTCTACACTGATGCCGATATTCAGCCGGTCTGTTACCAACATCATGGGAGGCATTGCAACCGTATCCGAATTGCTCATTGGCATCTGTCTGATCGTGGGATTTAAAACAAGATATGCGGCGCTTGGCGCGTCGTTGATTACACTGACCTTTATCGTATTCATGACACTTTCCGTGGGCATACAAAAGCCAATTAACTATGGCGTTTTTACGGCATCGGCTGCAGGCTTTTTATTGTCGTTTATGCCGAATTACAACTGGAGCCTGGACAAATTGCTGAAGACAACAAAGGATTAGTTCCGACTTCATCAAACAAATTGTACTCAATTAATCAATCAAATAGCATATGAGTTCACGTATCAAAATAGACCAGGTAGCGCCATCGGGCTATAAAGCGATTCTGGGTCTTGAAAAATTTATTGAAAGCACCCCGCTTACCAAAACGCACAAGGATCTAATTAAAATCAGAGCCTCGCAAATCAATGGTTGTGCATTCTGTATCGATATGCATACCAAAGAAGCCCGTAAGTCTGGAGAAACAGAGCAACGGATTTATGCGCTGAATACCTGGCGAGACACCCCGTTTTTCTCGGACGAAGAACGCGCGGTATTAGCTTTAACAGAAGAGGTAACGCTGATCGGCAATCATGTAAAAGATCAGACTTATGCCAGCGCTTTATCCGCTTTAGGTGAAACCTATCTGGCGCAGGTAATTCTTGCCATTATTACCATCAATGCATGGAACCGAATTGGCATTACTACCCAATTGATTCCGGAAGTGGCCTAGATATAGTCTCCTACCAGGATAACATAACTGTTCCTTTTTTCGCAGAGGAGCAGTTTTTGTTTTTTAAATTTGAATGAGTCTTTTGCCGAACCAGACATTTACAAGATTTCCATTATCATCTGTCAAACGCCATCCTGATGTTGCCATATAAGACTTTAATACAGCTCAACCGTGATTCGAACGTCTCACTATACGTGCAACTTGGTAACGCGTTTATCGGCCTGATCACAAACGGCACGCTGCAACCGAATGATGCATTGCCCAGCAGTCGCGTTTTATCGGAGCTACTCGGCCTCAATCGAAATACTGTAAAATTGGCTTATGAAGAGCTTATTATCCAGGACTGGGTGGTCTCCATTGAGCGCAAAGGCATCTTCGTAAGCTCAAAACTGCCAGTTGTCAACAGACGCAGAACAAACAATACCGCTGAGGATTCCCAGAAACAGGTCAATTCTTTTTCGTGGCACAATCCATTTGAAGGCCAGCAGGAAACCGATGATTTTCAGCAATCGATTTTGACGATCGACGATGGTTTTCCTGATGTACGATTAACACCGGTTGATCTGCTGATGCGTGAATACCGTAGCATCGCCAAAAGAATGTACGGGAAGAACTTTCTTAAATATGGTTTCCCCAAAGGTTCCGAAAACCTGCGCGAGGCGTTGCGCCGCTATTTATCCGACACCAGGGGACTCAATATTCAACCGGAAAATATATTGATTACAAAGGGCAGCCAGATGGGCATTTATTTAGCCACACAACTTCTGTTTCGTCCAAATGATAAGATTGCCGTTGGCGTATCGAATTATCGCTCTGCTGATGAAATCTTCAGGTATTCAGGCGTAAATCTGCTGCGGATACCGGTCGATAGTTTCGGAATGGACGTTGATGTTTTAGAAGACAGGCTAAAGCGGGAAGCCATAAAAGCAGTTTACATTATTCCGCACCATCATTTTCCCACCACGGTGACTATGAGTACAGACAGGCGGTTGAAATTGCTGGAACTGGCCCGGCAATACCGTTTCGCCATCATCGAGGATGATTACGATTTCGATTTTCATTACAGCAATAAACCCTACCTGCCACTGGCCAGCATTGATCATAATCACAACGTGATCTATATTGGTTCTATCACCAAAACGTTTGCCCCGGCGCTTCGCATTGGATTTTTAATTGCAGAACCAAAATTTGTAGATGCTTGCTCGTCGCTACGGCAGCTCATTGACAAACAGGGTGACTCGTTATTGGAAGAAGCGTTTTCCAGCCTATATAACAATGGAGAAATGGAGCGTCATTTTCGCAAGGCAATAAAAATTTACCAGCAAAGACGCAATTTGTTTTGCGAAATATTAAATACAGACTTTAAAGACATACTCTCCTTTGACACGCCAGAAGGCGGCCTTGCCGTATGGTCTCTTTTTGATAAGCGTATGGACCTGCGAAAGCTCTCGCAGCTTGCACTGAAAAAAGGACTAAAAATTGCAGACGGTTCTTTTTATGAGAACGAAATGTTTAAGCCCAATGGACTGAGAATGGGTTTTGCATCGCTGACGGAACAGGAAATTTTGAAATCGCTCGAAACGCTAAAGAAAATCATTTAGTCTGAACGTAGGCTACAGCTGCAGCATATACCCAACCATGCACCTCGCCACTTCTTGCTCATGATCGTATGCCGGCATTATCCATACCGTAGATTCCATTTTAGCAATAGAGTACCTGAAGTTGGGGCCGAGACCGTGATAACGCCAATCCATGACACCTACGCTAATCTTATCAGAGAACTGGTGGAATACATTTATCTTGTAGAGATAGTTATCATATCCGCTGCCGAGTTCCCCAAGAATTAAAAACGTGTTTGATCCTTGTTTCAGCCATATGCTCGCAGAATAGCGTGGAAGGTGTTGACCATGTTCTATTCCGGCAGATACAGAAATGTTGACATTCGGTGTTGGCATATAGGTACCGCCGATGAGTGCCTGGCTCCATTGTTGCCGTACCAGACCGAAAAATGTGATTGCAAACCGTTTGCTTATCTGCTTGCTTCCGTAATAATCGATCACGGGTTCAACGTATCCGCTTTTATTGATTTTACCGTACAACTCAAGTTGTGCCTTCGCCGGCATCGATAAGGTCAGGCAAAATATATACGCCAGCATCTTGCCAAGGCAAGTAGTTTTCACTTTTCGTTTCAAATACTTTTCCCAGGGAAATTCTTTAATCATCATAAAAGAACACACCGCTCCTTTTATCCGATATCTCGTTGTAAGTATGCGGTGGTTGGCAAAAGTAGATGCACAAAGAGCCCTACATCTGCCCCAGTTTGAAGAAAACTACCGTCCCAGCTTATAGGATAACCTGCGGTAGAAAAGAAATGGTAGGTGATTTTTAAGAATCGCGAGCGCTCTGTATCGCTCTGTCCCCAAGGATAAATCTTAAGATTCCAAAGCAACTATCTTTTTCTTCATCCCCCAAGAATTCTACTTGATCCCGAAAAAGCGAAAAACATCGACACACCGACAAGAAAAAAGGATTGAAAATCAATGATCTTCAATCCTTAAAAGTGACCGCGTCAGGATTCAAACCTGAAACCTTCTCATCCGTAGTGAGATGCTCTATTCAGTTGAGCTACGCAGCCATTTCCCCCTTTGGGAGTGCAAAGATACAACTGCTTCTCTGTTTTGCAAGTTCTTTTAAAAAAAACTTACAAAGAAAATTAATCATTATTTATCATAGTTCACGCTTCCCCTCTATTTATCAACATTTTCGCTTTTCAAGCCTTCCGCCATTTACCCGAAAGATTCTGATCATTAACTTCGCCTCGCATGGCAAAAAAAGAAGCAGCTGAGACTCCGTTAATGAAACAGCACCGGGAGATTAAAAACAAATATCCTGATGCCGTCCTTTTATTTCGTGTAGGTGATTTTTACGAAACCTTCGGTGAAGACGCCCATATCGCATCGCGCGTGCTGGGTATTACTTTGACCAAACGCGCCAAAGATTCGCCAGGCGCCATTGACCTGGCTGGCTTTCCGCACCATTCGCTGGATACTTATCTGCACAAGCTCGTGAAAGCGGGCTACCGCGTGGCCATCTGCGACCAGCTGGAAGATCCGAAAACCGTAAAAGGCATCGTGAAACGTGGTGTCACCGAACTGGTGACTCCGGGTGTGGCCAGCAATGATAAACTGCTCGAGAATAAAACCAACAACTTCCTCGCAGCTGTTTTCCTCAGCGAACAGGAATGTGGCGTGGCTTTTGTGGATATCAGTACCGGCGAATTTTATGCAGCGCAGGGCAATATGGAATATATCGACAAGCTGCTGCAAAGCTTCCAACCTTCTGAGGTGGTTTTGTCGAAGACGCAAACGAAGCGCTTCCGCGAATATTTCGATACTAAGGTTTATACTTTTCAACTGGAAGATTGGATCTTCCAGAAGCAATATGCTTACGATCTCCTGCTCCAGCATTTTCAGACGCAATCGCTGAAAGGCTTTGGGTTAGAGGATCTGACAGGTGCAATTATTGCAGCGGGTGCAGCTTTGCATTATCTGAAAGATACAGAGCATCCAAACCTGCAACACATCAACGCACTACAACGCATTGTAGCGAATGATTTCTTGTGGATGGACCGCTTTACGATCCGCAACCTGGAATTATTGAGCAGCAGCGATGAAAAAGGAACGAACCTCCTGTCTGCCATCGACCGCACACACACGCCTATGGGTGCGCGTTTGCTAAAACGCTGGATGATTTTTCCTTTGTTCGATAAAAACAGAATTGAACATCGTCTCGACCTTACGAGTTTCTTCATCAAGAATCAGGAATTGAATCACAGCTTATCGCAAAGCATTCGGCAGATCGGTGATGTGGAACGTCTGGTGGGTAAGATTCCGCTAAAGAAAGTGAATCCACGTGAGGTGCTGCAACTGGCAAAAAGCATGGAATTTATCGGTCGTATCCGTGAAGAAGGATTAAAAGCTGATTTTCTGCCATTATCTCAAATGCTGGAAGCCATCAAGCCGCTTGTGGAAGTGCAGCAACGCATTCGTGATGTGATTGTAGAAGAAGCGCCGGCTGTCGCTGCGAAAGGAAATATGATACGCGATGGCATTCATGAAGAGCTCGATCAATTACGCGCTATTTCCCGCGATGGTAAAGGTTATCTGTTGCAGATTCAGCAAACGGAATCACAACGTACAGGCATCAGTTCGCTGAAAATAGCCTACAACAATGTATTTGGCTATTATCTGGAAGTAACGCACGCACATAAAGACAAGGTTCCGGCCGATTGGATTCGCAAACAAACTTTGACGAGTGCGGAGCGCTATGTAACGCCGGAGTTGAAAGAATACGAAGAAAAAATTCTGGGTGCAGAAGAAAAAATTCTGGCGCTGGAGCTGGATATTTATCAGCAGCTGATTTCGGTAATCGATCCTTATATCGCTACGATTCAACAGAACGCCCATATCATCGCGCAGCTGGATTGTCTGTTAAGTTTTGCCTATATCGCGAAGCAATACAATTATCATCGTCCGGTATTGGCAGATGAACCGGTGCTTACTATCAAAAATGGCCGCCATCCGGTAATCGAACAACAATTACCTCCCGGTGAATCTTATGTTGCCAATGATATTCTCCTCGATAAAGAAGCCCAGCAAATCATTATCCTCACCGGTCCGAACATGAGTGGTAAATCTGCCCTGCTCCGTCAGACAGCGATCATCACGCTGATGGCACATATGGGTAGTTTTGTTCCGGCCGACGGCGCACAAGTAGGTCTTACGGATAAAATATTTACCCGCGTAGGTGCATCCGATAATCTGAGCGGTGGCGAAAGTACCTTCATGGTGGAGATGAATGAGACGGCGAGTATCATCAATAATATCACCGAACGCAGTTTAGTATTACTCGATGAAATTGGCCGAGGAACCAGCACTTATGACGGTATCTCTATCGCCTGGTCGATCGTGGAATACATGCACAATCATACTTCGCAGGCGAAAACGCTTTTTGCGACACACTACCATGAGCTCAATGATCTGGAAGGTCAATTGCCGCGCGTGAAAAACTATCACATCACGCACAAAGAAACCGGCAATAAAGTGATCTTCCTGCGCAAACTGGCACCGGGCGGCAGCAGACACAGTTTTGGTATTCAGGTAGCGCGTATGGCAGGTATGCCGCCGGCTTTGCTGGAGCGTGCTGATGAAATTCTGGCAACGCTGGAAGAAAAACACGGCGATGCTGGTGCTACTGCACAAAAAGTGAAACAAATTCCGAAGGCTAATAATTTCCAACTCAATATCTTTGATGGTATCAGTGAAGATCTGCGCCGCGTGCAACAAGTGCTGCAGCTAACCGACATCAACAGGCTGACGCCGGTGGAAGCTTTGCTGAAACTTAATGAACTGAAAAATATTGTAGAGAACTATCAATAGTTGGAGGTTATGGCATATAACACTCATAATCAAAAAAGGAGTAACCTTGATTAAAGGATATTAGTTCCATCAGGCTTAGAATCGTTCTTCTCCTACTTTTTTTCTGCAAAAAAAGTAGGGCAAAAAAGGCAGTCTTCACCCGATCACCTCGGGGTTCAGACGGTCACTCGATTAAACTTCGGTGCTACTGTGCTGCCGGGCAAAAAGCCTTGAGGGAACTCAGATTTTAAATAATCGTTGTAAAATCTAACAATTGTGTAATCGAAAAAAGGAATATCATCTAAAAGCACCTTTCATTTTGAAAAAACCCGCCACTGCCATTGTGATCACGTTTACTTCGCTGCTACCGCTGCTGAGTTGTTTCTCTTCGAAGAAAAGTCAGCGCGAAGCTTATCAGAAAGCGCAGCAGATTGGTCCTTTTGATGCAGTGATTGTTCCCGGCGTTCCGTTTAAAGACGGACGCTGGGATACGGTGATGAAAGCCCGCGTGCTGTGGTCCTGGGTTTTGTACAAGAACGGTGTCGTTAAAAACATAATTTATTCCGGCGGCGCAGTCTACTCTCCTTACATCGAAGCTAAAATCATGGGGCTTTACGCGCAACAGCTTGGCATTCCGCGGGAAAACATCTACTACGATTCGCTGGCGCAGCACAGTACCGAAAACGTCTATTATTCCTACTTATTAGCCAAACAACTTGGTTTTAAAACCATTGCACTCGCCACAGATCCTTTCCAGTCACTGATGCTTCGTGGCTATACCAAACGCCGCTTTGCCACTGACATTTTTCACCTTCCGTTCTCAACTGATTCTATATCAAAGTTTAATTATCTGAATCCCGTCATAGACCCGCAAAGCGCATTTGTAAGTCCATGGGAATCAATTACCAAAAAGAAGGGTTTCTGGGCCCGTTTCCGGGGTACTTTGGGCCGCGATATTGACTGGGCACCGTATAAAAATGGCCGGGTTGATCCTTTATAATTAATTATATATTAAACTTAAATAGTTGTTCCTTTTTAGGGAAAAGCCGTTACCTTCGCTTCACTTACTTCACATCCACAACAATTCACAAGCCCAATGCCGGAGCATATTCCGGAGTTTTACGAAGGCTTGTATCTATTCGAAAACATAGAATAATTACTCGCTGTAAATAACATTATTTACATGGACGACTTTGTGCGTCCCGGACCATAAAAACAAAAACTAACGAAGTGATGAATGAACAGATGATGCATAAAGAGGTGTTTGTGAAAACCGACGTTTTCTCCGGTCATTTTATTGACAGTAAAAGTTATTTTCTCCAGAAGTATAACAAGCTGCCGAGTGTTACCATCATCCGGCAACTCAACTATAGTAAAGCATATTCTTTTTTGAAAGCAGCATACGGCGACATGATCGTTTCTGAATTTCACTACGCAGCCATCAATCATAAAAAGACGAAAGAAGAAAAAGAAGAATCAATCATCGAACTGAAGAATGATATTGTACTGGAAATGGGCGATGGTTATTGTGAATTTTATTTCCATGATCGTGAAAATGCTTTTCTCAAAACGCTCATCCAGAAGTTTACAGCCATGCGCGGACGCAAACGCATGCAGCCACAGGAAATTCACCTGATCACCAAAGGAGAGTACGGTCTGGAATTGACTAAGATGGATGTAAAACGCACACGCCTTGACCTGAGATTGTTTTACGAAGACAGTTTCCAGGAAGTACACCAGACTATTCTAAAAAGATTAAATAAAGCCGACGACAAGGGTATTGTGTTGCTGCACGGACTTCCAGGTACCGGCAAAACCACTTATCTGCGTTACCTGGTAGGCAAACTGAAAAAACGGGTGCTGTTTGTGCCACCTGATCTTGCAGCTCAGATTGTGAATCCCGATTTGGTAAAACTGCTGATTGAAAATCCGAATAGTGTACTTGTGATTGAAGATGCGGAAAACATCGTGATGCAACGCCAGCAAGGCAGTGATTCTGCTGTAAGTAATCTGCTGAATATCTCCGACGGTCTGCTTTCCGATTTCCTGAATGTGCAGGTGATCTGTACATTCAACAGCAACCTCAGCACAATCGACAAAGCACTGATGCGCAAAGGTCGTCTGATTGCCAATTATGATTTCGGTAAACTGTCTGTGGAAAAAGCACAGCAACTGAGCAAACACCTCGGTCACAATCACAAGATCACTGATCCGATGACCATTGCTGAAATAGCTAACCAAAAAGAACGCACCTATACGCTACCGGAAACACCGAAGATCGGATTTCGGATTGGCAGCACGGGAAGCTAGTTGGTGAATGCCCGTCAAACGTGAAAAGTGAAAGGTCAATCCACAGTTGAGCGAAGTCTCACGACTTCGTTCCTGTGGATGCGGTCTCTGACCGCAGTGTTTTATTCCGGTCAGAGACCGGTTACCGCCACGACAAAGTCTGGAGACTTTGCCGAACAAACAATTAATAGCGTACAGACGTGAGAAACACAGCAAGGACAAAGGCGGACGAGCTCATTCATCACATTTCTCACATTAAACACATTCCACGCATTATCCCACAGTTGAGCGAAGTCTCACGACTTCGTTCCAGTGGATGCGGTCTCCTGACCGCCCTATTTTCTCCGATCAGAGATCGGTTACCGCCACGACAAAGTCCGGAGACTTTGCCGAACAAACAATTAATAGCGTACAGACGTGAGAAACACAGCAAGGACAAAGGCATGCATACACATTAATCACATTCCACACATTATCCCACAGTTGAGCGAAGTCTCACGACTTCGTTCCAGTGGATGCGGTCTCCTGACCGCCCTATTTTCTCCGATCAGAGATCGGTTACCGCCACAACAAAGTCCGGAGACTTTGCCGAACAAACAATTAATAGCGTGCAGACGTGAGAAACACAGCAAGGACAAAGGCGGACGAGCCCATTCATCACATTTCTCACATTAAACACATTCCACGCATTATCGCATTAACATGCTTCTGCGGGATCTCTCCTTCCGTCGAGATGACAAACGCGTGCAAGCACATTAATCACATTCCACGCATTCAAACACATTTCTCACATTAAACACATTCTACACATTCCCCTATTACCACATTCCTCACATTAAACACATTCCACACATTATCACATCATCACATTGTCGAATTGCCGAATTAACCAATTGCCGCTTGCGGTGTTACCCTTTAATCATTACTTTTGCAATCCGTACAAAAAATAAATATGGCTACAACAGCAGATATCCGGAATGGCATGATCATCAAATTGGATGACGGTCTGTACTCCGTAATTGAATTTGGTCAGAACAAAACAGCCCGCGCGGCAGCTAAAGTTTGGGCAAAACTGAAAGGCGTAGACAACACACGTTCTATCGAAAAAACCTGGAACTCAGGCGATAACATCTTCCCTGTACGCGTTGAGCGTCGTCCTTACCAGTTCCTGTATAAAGATGAAAGTGGTTTCAACTTTATGGATACCACGACCTTCGAACAGATCTCTATAAACGAAGACATGGTACAGCGTCCGGAATTATACAAAGACGGTCAGGAAGTACTGGTTGTTGTTAATACAGAAACTGAAGGTGTTATGGGCGTAGAATTACCAGCGAGCGTAAACCTGGCTGTAACATACTCCGAACCAGGTCTGAAGGGCGATACCGCAACACGTACGCTGAAACCGGCTACCGTAGAAACAGGTGCAACAGTGATGGTTCCTTTGTTTGTAAACGAAGGTGATCTCATCAAAATTGACACTAAGAATGGTGCTTACGTAGAGCGCGTAAAACAATAATTTTTCGCTTACCAATCCACAACGACTAAAAACATTCCAACATGGAATACAAACAAATACAGGAACTGATCAAGGCTATCAACAAGTCTAACATCAGCGAACTGAGCATTGAAGAAGGCGATTTTAAAATCACCATCAAACAGGCTCAGACCATCAACGAAACTCAGGTAGTTGCTTACCAGCCAATGCCACAGATGATGCCTGCAGCACCAGCTCCTGTTGCGATTCCTGCAGCAGCACCTGCGGCAGCGCCAGCTACTCCGGCAGCAGCACCGGCGGCAGACGCTAACCTGATTACCATTAAATCTCCGATGATCGGTACGTTCTACCGCAGCTCATCTCCGGACAAACCGGCTTTCGTGAATGTTGGTGATGAAATCAAGCCAGGTAAAGTGCTTTGCATTATCGAAGCAATGAAATTGTTTAACGAGATCGAAAGTGAAGTAAGCGGTAAAATCGTGAAAGTATTGATCGATGACGCTTCTCCGGTTGAATACGATCAACCACTGTTCCTCGTAGAACCTGCTTAATTTGGAAATAAAAGAATTTGAAAATTTGAAAATGGGTAACTGTTTTCAAATTTTCATTTATACGCCATTTTCAAATTGATTCATTTTCAAATTTTCAAATTGGACTAATGTTCAAAAAAATACTCATTGCCAATCGTGGTGAAATTGCGTTACGTATCATCCGTACCTGCCGCGAAATGGGCATTAAAACAGTAGCTGTTTACTCTGTTGCCGACAAAGACAGCCTGCACGTTCGTTTTGCGGACGAAGCAGTTTGCATCGGTAAAGCACAGAGCGCCGACTCTTACCTCAACATTCCACATATCATGGCTGCAGCGGAAATTACCAACGCTGACGCTATCCACCCTGGCTATGGCTTCCTGGCTGAAAATGCCAATTTCTCTGAAATCTGTGCTCAATACGGTATCAAATTCATCGGCCCAACGCCGGAAATGATCCGTAAAATGGGTGACAAAATCACTGCGAAAGAAACCATGATCGCTGCCGGCGTACCTTGTATTCCGGGGTCTGAAGGTTTGCTGGAAAGCCTGCAACAAGCAGAACAACTGGCACACGAAATGGGCTATCCGGTGATTCTGAAAGCAACTGCCGGTGGTGGTGGTAAAGGTATGCGTGTGGTTTGGGAAGACAGCGAACTGGAACGCGCTTACACTACTGCGAAAGCAGAAGCCGGTGCGTCTTTCAAAAACGATGGTATCTACATGGAGAAATTCGTGGAAGAACCGCGTCACATTGAAATCCAGGTTGCAGGCGACCAATTCGGTACGGTTTGTCATCTGAGTGAGCGCGACTGTTCTATTCAGCGCCGCCACCAGAAACTGGTAGAAGAATCTCCTTCTCCGTTTATGACTCCGGAACTGCGCCAGAAAATGGGTGAAGCTGCCATCAAAGCAGCAGCAGCCATCAACTACGAAAGCGTTGGTACCGTTGAGTTTCTTGTAGACAAACACCGCAATTTCTACTTTATGGAAATGAACACTCGTATCCAGGTAGAACACGGCGTTACGGAAGAAGTTATCAACTTCGACCTGATCAAAGAACAAATCAAAATTGCTGCTGGTGTACCTATCAGCGGCCGTAACTACGAACCGGTAATGCACGCGATCGAATGCCGTATCAACGCTGAAGATCCATACAATGATTTCCGTCCGAGTCCGGGCAAAATCACAGTGCTGCACACACCAGGCGGTCACGGTGTACGTGTAGACTCTCATATCTACGCTGGCTACGTGATTCCTCCGTACTACGATTCTATGATTGCAAAAATCATCGCGGTAGCACAAACCCGTGAAGAAGCGATCAACACGATGGAGCGCGCATTGAGCGAATACGTAATTGAAGGCATCAAAACCACAATTCCATTCCACATGCAGCTGATGCGTGATGAAAACTTCCGCAAGGGTAATTTCACCACGAAGTTTATCGAAACATTCCACCTGGTTTAAGCGTAAAGCTTACGCTTGTCACCCTGAGCGGAGTCGAAGGGTGCTGCTCTATGGTTCGACTGCGCTCACCATGGCAGCAAGGTGTTTCAACACATTATACAGATCCCGGGATTTTTTCCCGGGATTTTTTTTGCGCGATGGCGGTTCTCACAAAGAAGCATAAGGAGCAAAGACGCAATGAACTTACGCAAACATGCAACTAACCAACACTGGAAAAGCTTTACGCATTATGCTTTAAGCTTTTTACCTATCTTCCATCCTCAAGTAAAACGCAATGAAGACCTGCATTTCCATGCTTCGCGGCATTAACGTCAGCGGTAAGAACAAAATATTGATGAAAGAGCTGCAGACGATGTATGAAGCAATGGGCTACGAAAATGTGCGCACTTATATTCAAAGCGGGAATGTGGTGTTTGAAACGAAGAAGAAAACAGACATTGCGCTAGCGAAAGAGATTAAACAGCAAATTGAAGAGACTTTCGGCTTTGACGTGCCTGTAATCATCAGAGGTCTGGATGAAATGAATCACGCGTTGGAACACAATCCTTTTCTTAAACAAAAAGATATCGATCTGTCGCGGTTGCACGTAACGTTTTTATCCGAAGTGCCTTCCAAAGAACATTTAGCGAAGCTGAAAGACCAGAATTATGCACCGGATGAATTTATTATTGAAGGGAAAGAGATTTATCTGCATATTCCGGTGAGTTACGGCAACACAAAGCTCAATAATAACTTCTGGGAATCTAAACTGAAAGTGACTGCAACAACGCGCAATTGGAAAACAGTGAATGAACTGGTAAAAATCGCAACTGAACCAACTGATAAAATAAAGAAGAAATGAGTGTAATAGCCAAACTGGCGTCCAGCCTGAATCGTAAGGATGAAGTGCCCAATATTGAACTGGCAGTACAAATAGCCTCAAAAAAAGATCAGGCAGCAGTAAAAGAACTAGTAACACATCTCAGCGACAAAAATAAAGATATCCAGAGCGACTGTATCAAAGTGCTCTATGAAATCGGCGATCTCAAACCGGCTTTGATTGCGGGTTATATCACTGAATTTGTCTTACTGCTTACGAGCAAAAACAACCGTTTGCAATGGGGTGCGATGACGGCACTGAGTGCTATTGCCAGCGAATACCCAAAAGAGATCTATAAGGAGCTGGGTAAAATACTGGACGCGGCGGATAAAGGTTCTGTGATTACGAAGGACAATGCGGTGGCGATTCTCATCAAGCTATACAAACTGAGTGAATACACCAATAAAGTGTTTCCGCTGCTTACAGAGCAATTAAAATCCAGCCCGACAAATCAGTTACCGATGTATGCAGAAAACGCGGCGCCGGCAATCAGTAATAAGCATAAGGCTGAATTTATCGATGTTTTACATTCAAGACTGGATGAAATCGAGAAAGACTCCAAGAGAAAACGTGTAGAGAAAGTCATTAAAAAGTTGACAGTGAACAGTTGACAGTTAATTTGCTGAAACGTAAAACGAGCGTCTTAAATGCTGCGAAAACAACTTTACACACCAATAAACACAAGTTTTCAGCTTTGGATTTTCAATTTTCACATTTCACATTTCACGTTTGAAGGGCATTGTTAACTGTCAATTGTCAACTGTTCACTATTTGAATCAAGGTTTGGCTTAAAAATTGCTGATAATTTTATCTGGAATACCATTTCTATATCAATCAAATAATTATTTTCGCGGAATGAACAAGACTTTGATCATCACCGGTGGCGCCGGGTTTATTGGTTCTCATGTAGTACGCCTGTTTGTAACTAAATATCCGGACTATAAGATCATCAACCTGGATGCGCTGACTTACGCCGGAAACCTTGAAAACCTGAAAGATATCGAGCATTCGCCTAACTATACTTTTGTAAAAGCTGATATCACAGATGCAGAAACCATCCGCCAGATTTTCCAGCAATATCAGCCTGACGGTGTAATCCACCTGGCGGCAGAAAGTCACGTGGACCGTTCTATCGTTGATCCAAATGCGTTTATTCAAACTAACGTAATGGGCACCGCGAATCTTTTGAACGCTGCAAAAGAACTGTGGAAAGGCAATTACGAAGGCAAACGTTTCTACCACGTTTCTACAGACGAAGTTTATGGCTCACTGGGTGAAACTGGCTTCTTCCTGGAAACTACTCCATACGATCCACAATCTCCATATTCTGCTTCTAAAGCTGCTTCTGACCATCTGGTGCGTGCTTATGGCAATACTTACGAACTTCCGTTTGTACTGACCAACTGCTCTAATAACTATGGTCCGAACCACTTCCCGGAAAAACTGATTCCGCTCTTCATCAATAATATCCGTAACAATAAAGCATTGCCGGTTTATGGCGACGGTAAATATACCCGCGACTGGCTGTTTGTAATTGACCATGCCCGTGCGATTGATACAGTATTTCACAACGGCCGCAACGCAGAAACATACAATATCGGTGGTTTCAACGAATGGCAAAATATCGAACTCGTGAAATTGCTCTGCAAAACGATGGACGAAAAACTGGGCCGTGAAGCCGGTACTTCTGAAAAACTGATCTCTTATGTAAAAGATCGTCCGGGTCACGACAAACGCTATGCAATTGACGCAACCAAGATCAATAAAGAACTGGGCTGGGCGCCATCTGTAACGTTTGAAGAAGGTCTGGCGAAAACAATCGACTGGTACCTCGCTAATGAAGAATGGCTGGAGAACGTAACAAGCGGCGATTATCAAACTTATTACGAGAAGCAATACGCATAAACAGCGCTTCTTGCATCTTAGCAAAAATCAACTCAACGACTTCGCATCAATATGAAAGGAATTATCCTTGCCGGCGGTTCAGGAACCCGCCTCTATCCACTTACGATTGCCGTCAGCAAACAGCTGATGCCGGTTTATGATAAGCCAATGATCTATTATCCGCTCAGTACACTGATGCTGGCGGGTATCCGTGAAATACTGATCATTACTACCCCAGCCGATCAGGAAGGTTTCAAAAAATTACTCGGCGACGGCAGCAATATCGGTTGTCGCTTTGAATATGTAGTGCAGCCAAGTCCGGACGGTCTGGCGCAGGCATTTATCCTTGGCGACAGCTTTATCGGCAATGATCCGGCGGCGCTCGTTTTGGGTGATAATATCTTCTACGGCTCCGGAATGGGCACCATGCTGCGCAAAAAAGCTAATCCTGATGGTGCTGTGGTTTTTGCCTACCAGGTTCACGACCCGGAACGTTATGGTGTTGTTGAGTTCGATAAAAACTTCAAGGCATTAAGCATCGAAGAAAAACCGACACAACCTAAATCAAACTATGCTGTTCCCGGCCTTTATTTCTACGACAACGATGTTGTAAATATTGCCAAATCCATTAAGCCATCTCCTCGTGGCGAACTCGAAATCACAGACATCAATCGTGTGTATCTCGAAGCAGGTAAACTGGAAGTTGGCGTACTGGATCGCGGCACTGCGTGGTTGGATACAGGTACGTTTGATTCACTGATCCAGGCTGGTCAGTTTATCGAAGTAATTGAAAAACGTCAGGGACTGAAAATCGGTTGTATCGAAGAAATTGCTTACCGCAACGGCTGGATTAATGACGAGCAAATGAACAAACTCGGCGATCTGTATCTGAAAAGCGGCTACGGCAGTTATCTCAAGCAAATGATCGGCACGCTGTAATACTAAATCAAAAATCAAAACCTGTTTTTTATAAAAAACTGCATCTTTTAGGTGCAGTTTTTTTGTGTAAGACCGATTAAAGATTTGGCGTGCTGCCCAATACTCTTTTTAGCCTTACAATCATTTTATCGCAAAACGATTTACCGAAAAACAGCAAGCTGTAATAATAGATATAATAATAAAAAGATTGGTTGATATCGATCCGCTCTTCCAATTGTTTACAATAGTTCCGGAATGTTTTACTCCCTTTATTTCGCTGTATGGATATTACCGGATAGGCATATTTCGAAAAACTCCGTTTCATAAAACCGGATGATCGCAATCCATATTTTGCATCGATATAAGCGGTTATTTTAAAGAAACCATCCATAAAATTCAAAGAATTCGCAACAGTTATCTCACCTGGTTTATAGAGGCTTTTCTCCGTGTCCGAGCTTCCGAACAGAGGAACAGCCCTCAGGCTTTCGTCCTGACAGGTTAATGGAATGGAGCAAAAAGCGGAAGGATGATGGAGCGTAACCTCCGCCAGCAAATAAAGCTGATATAGCAACGTACCATCAAACTGATCCGTCTGCAACAGCGCTGCATAAGCACGTTTTACACAAAAGCCAGAGATCAGCACACTCTTCCGGAAAAGTGTCTGGTACGCATCTACACCTTTTTCAAAAAATTTATCCTCGGGAAAATATTTAAAGAGTTCCTTCGTGCCATCTCTGTGAATGAGCGTATGCGTTTTAAGAACGTAACCTAATTCAGGATGGTTTTTCAGAAATTGAATAAATGAAGGCAGGTTTTCAGTTTCAAACAAATCATCGTCACCCATAAAGATGATAAACTCACCACTCGCCTTTTCAACCAGCCGCCTGAGATTTGCATCATAGCCAAGATTCTTTTCGTTCAAAAACAATTTCACGTCAAGCACTGATGCCTGCATGAAGCTTTCCACCTGCGCAACAATCTGCTCACGTTGCAGACTATCATTTTCGCAGATCACTATCTCGATATCTTTCGCGCAAGCGGTGTTTATCGTCTTCAACAAACGCACCAGCTCAAGCGGGCGATTATAGCTAGGGATACATATGGAGACGAATGGCGGCATAAATGATTTACAGCGCAAGTGGCCTCCTCTAACTCCTCCAAAGGAGGAGGACACCCAACCACTCGCCACTCACATTTTTTAACTTTTGATTTAGACGCTCAAATTTAATTAAAACCCCTAACCCCTGAAGGGAAATCTCTGCGCGAGGCGTTTCCCGTCAAGATGCATAAAAGATAAAAATTACCATCTACACAAACACATTCCCCACATTCATTACATTCCAACACATTTATTACCGCATTGTCACATTTCCTTGAACCCCGCCTGTATGAATACAAAGGATTTTCGCATCGCGATCAAATTCGCCGCGGGCAATCATTTCCTGCAAACCGAACATCATTTTTCCTGTATAAACACGATCGAGCTGAATGTCTGTTTCTGAAAAAAATGAATCCATGAAAGATTGCAATGCCGGTGTAATTTTCCCGAAGCCACCGAAATGCCATTCATCCGTAATGTGGAAAGTATCGTGCTTTTCTTCTGATAAAAACGGTTTGATTTCCTCTTCAAGATAATGACCGCCTTTCATCGGCGCAAAGCCAATTACATGCTGATGCACTGGTAATATACTCCGGATTCCGGCAAGCGTGGTGCCTGTTCCAGCAGACAAACAAATATTAGTGTATTCATCACTGATCATTTCAGCAATTAATGCACTACCCTTCCTTCCAGCTTCGTTGGCGCCGCCTTCGGGAATAATAAAAGGTTGATTGAATTGCTTAGACACTGCCGATAAATAGTCGCTATCATTTTTCAGCTTGTATTCTTCTCTGGTCACGCCGTGTAATTGCATGCCATAAGCGATACAGTCTTTTAAAGTCACCGTCGACTGCGGCTCCATGCCGCGAACAATACCGATAGCACGGAATCCATATTTTTTTGCGGCAGCAGCGGCAGCAACGAGGTGATTAGAAAACGGTCCGCCGAAGGTTAGAATCGTAGTAAAGCCTTGCTCTTTTGCGGCTTGCAAATTATAAATCAGTTTATACCATTTATTACCGGAAATAACGGGATCAAAAAGATCAAGCCGTAGCATATCGACTCGTATGACACTGGCTCCAGTCCAGCTTTTCAGCGATTGAACCGGCAAGTTTTTTGCGGCTAACGTGGCTTCACTAATTATATCCATATTCACGGAGATAATTCTCATTGTCGCGCCATTTCGGACGCACCTTAATGAAGAGCTCGAGATGTACTTTGGCTTCGAGGAATTCTTCTATTTTTTTGCGCGCATTAATGCCCAGCTGTTTAATCATACTTCCACCCTTCCCGATCATGATCACTTTCTGTGTTTCGCGACTGACGATGATCTCGGCTTTGATCACATTCAGCGTTGGCTTTTCTTCAAACGACTGAATGATTACGGCACTATGATAAGGAATTTCCTCGTGGTATAAATTATAGATCTGCTCGCGGATCAGCTCACTGACAAAGAAACGAACCGATCTGTCGGAGATACTATCTTCCGGATAATATGGTGGCGCTTCCGGCATATGCTTCAATACCGCCGGAATGATTTTTTCAATATTCTTTTTCTTCGACGCAGAAACCGGCATCACTTCCCATTTCGGAAATTTCTCCTGAAACAGTTTTATCCGTGCTTCGATCTCTTTCTTATCCTTAACCGTATCAATTTTATTGAGCAACAGTATGGTCGGGACTTTCAGGCGCAACATCTCTGCAATGGCTTCCATCTCTTCGATCGGCTGCGCAATATCGTGCACCAGAAGGGCTACGTCCGCATCTTCCAATGCACTTTTCACATGCAGCATCATTTTGTTGTGCAGTTTGTATTTCGGCTCCACAATACCCGGCGTATCCGAGAAAATCAGCTGATATTCCGGTTCCGTAAGGATACCCAGAATACGGTGACGTGTGGTTTGCACCTTGGGCGAAGTGATCACTAATTGTTCGCCCAGTAAGGCATTGAGCAATGTAGATTTACCCGCATTAGGTGCACCGAATATATTAACGAAGCCAGATTTATGAACTGCTGCCATGTGCGCAAAAGTACTATCTGTAATGGGATTTAAAGAATTACCCGAAATAATATGTGATAAAGGCTTGGATTTTAAAAAGTTTGCTCTACTTTTGCATCCACATCGCGAGATAGAGCAGCGGTAGCTCGTCGGGCTCATAACCCGAAGGTCACTGGTTCGATCCCAGTTCTCGCTACAGATTAAAGGCCGGATTCCATCCGGCCTTTTTCTTTTATCCAGCCAAAAGCAACTTCCGATTTTTAAAGAACCTACATATTCAGGAAAGCGCCATCATGCTTTAAGGCATTCACCATAATACCTGCAGTTTCTTTTCTCGCCCAATCACGCTGCAACTCACAGGCCAATTGGGCAATGCTGATCATTTTAGCGCCCGCCTGCTCTATGCGCCGTAAAGCCATTTCATGTGCCACTACAGAAGTACCGCCAACCGCATCTGCAAGCACGTAAACATCGTATCCTTCCCGCAGTGCATCGATTGACGGAAACGTAAGGCATGCTTCTGTCCACAATGCTGCAATAATCAGTTTCTTTCTGCCGGTGGCCTTTATGGCATCGTTATATTCTTTGTCTTCCCAGGCATTGATGCTCGTTCTGTCATAAACAGGCAGATCTTTTAAAACATTGGCCAACCTTGGAATCGTAGGCTGATTAATGCCAGTCGCCACGTTGACAGTAGAAAGCACGATCGGAATCTTAAAGCCGGAAACGAGTTCCGCTGCCACGACAATCTTATCAATTAACTCCGCACGATTCATCGAGTTGATGGAATTTACCTGTACCGGCTGATAATCAATTATGGTCATTGCCGCATTGGCCGGCGTCAGCAAATGATCTGTCTTTGGATCGCGAATTGGAGCACTGCTCATAACGGTTATGTTTGAAGTGGATGTGTAAGCAAACTGCTTTTTCTGCAATGAAAAAACATCTTACTGTTCTACAAGTAAGTTAAGGCAAACTGGCGATAAAGGAATCCGAAACCAATTATTAATGTCTTACTCCGGATACTCGGGCTCAGGTTACCCCGTAAGTTGAAAACGTCTTGCATTTGAGGTGCAACATCCTACCTCTAAGGTGCAACATCGTGCCTTTTAGCTAGGATTTCCTGCCTCTTAGGTTCAACGTCCTGGCTTTGAGGCAGGATATCCTACCTCTAAGGTGCAACATCCTGCCTTTTAGCTAGGATTTCCTGGCTCAGAGGTTCAACGTCCTGGCTTTGAGGTAGGATATCCTGCCTCTAAAGTGCAACATCCTGCCTTTTAGCTAGGATTTCCTGGCTCAGAGGTTCAACGCCCTGGCTTTGAGGTAGGATTTTCGCACGCACAAAAAAAGCCCCTTCAAATGAAGAAGCTTTTACTGTTATCATCAGTCAAAAATTAAAACTCTGGTGTCTCCGTCAAAAATTCACTTACATAGTTATTAAAATCGGCACTGTCCTTTACCGGATAATGAAATAGCATGATACTGTTTTTAGGTTTGTCTTTTTCATAAATGACCATGTATTGATCACCGATATTCACACCTGATTCCGGCACATTGTAAGTTCCGTCGTTATAGCTCCTTGTGTAGGTTGATGAACCCAGGTAAAATTTATAGCTGACTCCAGAAGGGTAACTCCCTCTGCTGGAACTTCCCGGATTATTCGCCTTGTTGTATTTTGTTACGATACCGATTGCGTATGCCGGGTCATTCAGAATCTCTTTTCTCTTTTCCTTTTTGCAGGCAGAAAAACTAAACAGCAGTGCTGAAATGATGAGATACGCGCCATATCTCGCAACAGGGTATAATTTTCGACTTTGGAACATTTATCAGTCGTTTTAGCTGACGAATAAATGTAATGCTCACTATCTGAATCAACTGTTAAAGTCGGCCGAAATGCTTATCTCTTTCCATTGTGCATTTTATGTCCTGATCGATAAAAATACTTTCAGGCAACCGTCTAATATAAAGTTCATATTCTCTGATAATTGATCATCCTTTCTGAAACGACGACTTGAAATGGATATGCACATAATCAAACTCATCCCGCTTGAGCACGATGAGTTTAGGGTAGCGCTTGACTTCTTTATGCGAACTAAACAATCCATCCGACACCGTTTCGATATATTCTGCGCTGCTGTCAATGCTGTCATTGCCCAACCCAGTTCTGCAAGCCCAACAATAGATTAATGCATCTTTTGTAAAAGCTTCGGGGTTTATACGACTCAGCTGGCTTGTGGCAGTTCCTTCGTCACAGAGAAGTACGGCCTGTTCGGTTATTTTTTGTGGCATAGAATCTATTTTTCGAATTCCTCCAAATCCTCTTTTATTACCGTTCCGTTATAACCGTCAATTGTAATTGTACGTAATGCAAACTCGTCGTTTCGTTTAATCTTATAACTGATCCACCATACGGCCCTCATACCAGCCTCCCATGTGCGGCTAATTGAAGTATGCTGATCCTCTACATCTATGTTATTTTCCTTCAAAAAGGCCCGAATCTCTTCCCAACCAAATTTGAACCATAAGTCGTAGTTAATTTCTTTTGTAGTGCGTCCTGCAGCATCATTAAATTTCCAAATTCCTTTATAAAAATTTCCGCGGAGAAAACTTAGACCTGTTTTCTTTAAACTTCCGCCAGGATAAAATTCTTTGTAAAGGAAAAATAAACTGTCTGGATAAGTAATCTGCTCAACATAACCAGTTTCATAATTTCCAAATTGGAGAACATGGTTCCGCCCTTCATAAAATTCGTAGACTTCGTTTTTTTTGTGTTTATCGAATGTCTCGATGTCGAATACCTCAAACATGACCGACTGTTGATTTAGTAATTTATTTTTTTTCCCACCTTTTATCTGCTGTCCTGTACATGAGATTAACTCAGCAAAACAAAGAATGCCGACGATAATAATTTTTTTCATTTTCTATTCCTTATCGAGTGTACCATGTAAAATCTCCCACTGATATTTGTGACTTGCAACAACAGGTATCCCTACCATGTCTGAATAGTCCATAATATTGTTTGTATGATTTTGTTCGAAGGTGAATCGGCTATCATTATCGAAAGTATGTAGTAGGCCCATCGCGTGCAACAATTCGTGAGCCGTTGTGGAATCATTAAACCCTTTAGCATAGACGACAACTTCCCGGACTTTGTTATTTAAACTTCCGATATCGCGCGAATGACCATATAATCCCCCAGACTGCTCGTTTATGAAAAATACCTTGTAATAATCCTCATAATTTGTGTGCGAGTTCACCGGGTACTTCTTAATAAAAGCATTTAAAAGATAATTGTGAATTGAAATTGTCGGAGAAATTTGTTTTGTCCCAAGGGGTCTCATTACGCCAAGTGCCGTATACTGTTGCTTAAATGTGGCATCATTAGAAATATCCAATGAAAGAGTCACAATATTGGGCGTTACATAAGCTTGATTGAGATATTTTTCCAACTCGGTTTCACGCCCCGATGGCTGTCCAATCCTCATTATATTACCTAATTGCGTTTTTACCTGAACAAAAACAATATTTGCTTTGTATCTGTGAGGTTTGTCGTTCGCTAATATTGTTAACTTTCCGGCTAATCGCGTAGAACCGTCCTCCGTTATTGCTATTACCTCAACATTCTTACTTTTTGAAAATTCCTTTTTGCATTCAATTGTGAGCCCGTCAGGAATAAAACGTTTACCCTTTGTTTTTTTAGTAATTGTGGACACACTAAAATGTAAATCTCTTTCGTCATCCAGTTTTTTTCCATCACATATAAATTTCAATTCCGACGGCTCTTCGATGATATTTAACTTGAGAGAAAGCACGGCTTTGCCCCCCTTTAATAATGTCATTACGGGTACATCATATCCATAATATTGGTTATTTGCCTGCTTTAGAAATAAGATGTCCAACATTTCGAAACCTCTACAAAGCATCTGATACGCCCTGCTATCAGAAACCAACTTTATCGGAGGATTTAAATCTCTTTTAGTTCCGATATCATACACCTGCTGCAACACCTGTAGCTTGTTTTTATATCTACCTACAATTGGTTCATATTTTATATCACCAAGTTGCATAGTGTCTCCAATTCTTACCCAATCAAAACCATACTCTCCTTGGTAAGAACTTCCTACTCTAAATTTAACCGTACATTTAGCATCAAGAATTTTTCTCGTTGTTTCGTATTTATCAGCTTCGTTGCTATGCTTATTACCATTAGCACCACGTATTTCAACTGTCCCTTTACTGTTCGCAGTTAAAGCTTCGTCACTATGCAGCAGCATTTTATTTTGACCAGCTGCAGTTACCTCTTTTGCTTCAATTTTAATTTCTCCGTCCAATGAATTGATCAACGCCTTACCGGCCTGCGTATGGAAATACTCCGCAATCAGCTGTTGCATCACTGGTGTTTCAATCAGCATCTGCTGCATGATATTTAGTAATGCCTTATTGCCCACATTAAAGGTCATATTGTTACCCACATTCACATCCAGATTCGCTCCGGCAGTCATTGTAATGTTCTTCGGCGCAGTCAAATTGATATTTCCCTTCCCATCCAGATAGAAACTGTTACCACTTGGGTCCTTGACGGTAATGCTGCCCTGTCCGTCGGCATCATCAAACTGTACGGTGCAGCCGCTGCGGGTAATAATGCTTTTGATATGGTTCCCCATCATACCACCTATCCCATTTTGTCCATGAAACATGCCACCTAATACAAACGGTTTATCCGGATTGCCATTTTCAAAGCCTACCATCACCTGGTCGCCCACTTCAGGCACAAATACATGTCCCCTGTTTTTATTGACGGCATCACTGCTGCCTGCATCTGGAGTCATTACGCGGATGAAATCCGTCGGTTCATCCTGCCATGGGAACTGCACTTTTACACGACCGTTTGCTTTCCCATATTTATCATCGGTATTAGCAACCACTGTAGCTAGTTGCGGCTCCGCAACCGGCACGGTGAACTGATGAAATGGAAGATTCTCTGTCTTCTGGGGAATGCCCACAAACTCGCAGTCATAACTGCCGTCGTAACTCAATGTCTGCCTTAGTTCAGTAATGATCAGCGTGGCATAGTGTGTCTTTTTATTGGTACTTACGTCGCGGATTTCTAATATCACATTGCAACCAGGAAATAAATATGGATTGGTGCTGCGCCCTTTTATGTTGAACAGTTCTGTCGCCTTAGCGGTTGCATAACTTTTCTGCGAAGCGGTAACATCCATATCACCCACAGCACGGATCGGCGCTACTTGCCGTGTCGGCGTTTTAAACATTTGTTCACTGGCGGTGAGCGCCTTCTCGCCAAAGTAATCGACACCGGTTATATCAAACGTGTGATGGCGCAGTGCTTCGTTAAACGAACTATTATAACCATAGTGTTCTGTCTTGGTATGACGGGCGTTCATACTGGCTTCCATGTCGTATACATCGCGGCCTAATACCAGTTTTACATCTGGTTTAAAGAATGGTTTACCAAAGTAAAGATCTTCGCCATCGTACCAAAACCAGTCGCCATAACCCGCGGCCAGCCTTGCCAGATAATTGTAGTGTGTTTCATTGTACTGACAAGAATAGGGCAAATGGTTTCTAAACCGTGACTTTACATTTTTTGTATCCAAGCCGGCCTGATTTAAAATTTCGGTAGCTATGGATTGCACGGTCTTGTTGGTAAAACTTTGTGTATGCGGGGCCGCATCCAAAAGTAATGTAGGGCTGCCGCCGGAGATGACGATTTCACCAAAGCCATAGGTACAGCGGCGATAACTGACATTGGTTACGATACCTTCAAACCATCGTTTCTGATCAGGCCAGACATGATAATAAAAACCGATGCTGATTTTTTCGCCCATCAGTTTGCTGGCGTTCGCCAGCCATTGATCATCTACTACCGGACTGCCATCTTTTGAAAGCAACGCATCATGTGCTATGACAAGCTCAAAGGTATGATGCGCAGCTATGCTTTGTAAAAGTTGGAAAGACTCAAAAGACTTAATAGTGAAGCTTCCCACAAAGATATCGGCGCAGGTATACGCTGCTATACTATCGTGGTCATCCCAATTGATCTTTGTCTTTTTAGGACCGGAGTGAGCTGCTTCCTCGGGAGCAGAATCTGCCGAAGGCTTATTAATCTCAAATCCCGGTATTACAGGCTGTGTATCTCTGGTGATATAGCGATCTACATCTTCAATTTCCTGATTCCGCTGTTCAGCCGCATCATGCATCGTTATCGCAGACCGGCTTTTATCTGAAGGATTTGCCATAACTTCTGATCTTTAGTGTGATAAATAGAAGAACAACATTATTACTGATTAAAATCAACGCCATCAAAACTGAGCAACTGAGCGTTTAATGTGAAACAGCTTGTCAAAGAACCCGAATTATGGTTCTCACCTGTGTAGCTATTTCCAAATTGAATGCAGTAAGCATCTCCAAACTCCAGTACCTGATGGCTTCCGGCCATCACATTTACTTCATAAAATCTAATTGACCCTTCTTTTTTATCCGTCGGATTCATGATCCATTGAATCATTTCCTTCGGCGCAGGATTCTGAAGAGTTATGTTTATAGTTCCGCCGCGAACCTTCGTTTTAGGGACGCCGTCAATACGGGTATTTTGCAGATAGTTAAAAGAACAATGTCTAATTGGATAAACTGTTCCGTCAATAACCAATTCAGATTTAAATGAACTCATAAATAGTGATATTGTATTTTCGAGATAATTTGTAATTAAAAAAGGCCGACATTATCATGCGTCAGCAGATCTTCCTATAAACTTTAAAACTCCCTCCTGCACGCCATTTTACATACAGGAAGGAGTAACTAAACATTATAAAAGACCAAACTACTTAAGCCGTAGGCCACTTGCCATCATACTCAGAGTTACCATACTTAATGGTTTCTGCGTTGACGATAAAGCTTACGCGCATGCTGTATTCATTAACAGCATCAAAATTTACTTCATGCCTGGTAACATATCCTTCTTCCCAGCTCAATTCAATAAGTTTGCCTTCCTCGTTGCTCTTATTGAAAATAATGCTGCCTTTGCAAGGTTTGAATTTCGCGTTCAGCATGCTTTCAAGGATGTCACTGCTTTCTGTAGCTTCAATCGTTACTTTAACAGTAGCATCCGACGGATCTGATGCTACGCGGCCAGACGGATCTGCTTTGCGCGCTACATTATAATTTACCTCCAGCACTTTGTGGTCTTTGCCACCGTTGAATTTTAAAAGAGCGTTGTACGCCATAATTTTGAATTTTTTTAAGATTAAATAATCCTACAAAATTGGCCTGATGAGGTCCCAAAAAACTGCGCGAAATACTATATGGCTTCTAATTTATTTTCCCGCCTAAAGATTAGGCGCATCCGGCTTTTTCTAGTCATAGCCAACCAAGGTCATTTCCGCAGAAACATCTGATGTTTATCTGTTTTTTTTAAAACGCTAATCAATATTACCCCAATCCATATCGTCTATCACCGGATTAAATATGCTATCGCGACAACACCTTTTGTTTTTTCCTGCTTCGCAATAAAGCTTACAAACGCCATGCTCATATGCGTAAGATGCAAGACCGGTACGGCCGTTCAATCCGAGTCCCCTTATCATCCTGTCTATGTAAGTATCAATAGTGCGTTTGGATTTGCCCAACAGTTCTGCTATTTCGCAATTCGTATGCCCACTCGAAACAAGAGCGATCACGCGCAGATCAGTATTAGTAAATGGATATTCTTTTTTTGATTTGAATTCGGCAGGCAAACTGTAGGCATTAGACTTTGTCTTCCATTGCTCTACATACCGGTCATACGTAATTGGTTCACGTCTTTCTCCGTGCATCAGAAAATCGCAAATAACCTCTGCGCGACGCTCACAGTACAAAACGTTTCCAAGCTTGGAAAGCATTAGCGCAATATCCTCCTGGTAGGTAAAAGAACAGGCGATGATAAATACGCTTTCATTCTGTTTCCGTATCATTTGTATTGCTTCAATACCGCTTAAAAACGGAAGAAACAAATGCACGACAACATAGTCTGTTGGTCGCCTTCCGAACAGCGAAATTAGCTTCTCGCCGTCATTTGCGCAGAACGATACCTCATACCCGCTCTGCTCTGCCATAAAACGGCCAAGACGCTCTGCCGAAGCTACATGCTCATCAGCAATACCAATTGATATGGGTCTATTTTTCACATTCATCATCTTTCAGTTTGAATATTTAGAGGGAACGGCGTTTCGGTCCGACGCACCTTCCTCAAAAATATTTTTTCGAAAAAATATTTTGAGCACATCGTATTTCGCGCAGTTTTTAGCCTCGTCGAATAAATAGGTTTGCATTTTAATAACGTATGCAAAATGCGTGCCGATTTTTTGTTAAAGAATGGTGAAGAATGAAACCTAAGAATTACAAAATCATAAAAAGACAAGCCTTTATTTTCTGGGCATGGTTCGGAATCCTCCTATTGTGCGCCTTCGCACCTGTTTATCTTTTTGTAAAAAGTCACCAGATACAGCAAGAATATATAGCTCGTGACGTTGACGATTATAAACAAATCCTTAACAAACAGATATTGTTACACGAGAAAGTGGATTCATTATATAAGTTGACAGACTTATTGAATAAAGATGCTGTTACGAATGAACAACTGCTGGAAATTTTAATCTCCAGCAAAAGAAATGAAACAATCAGCATAATAGGCGCCGACAGTGGGTCTTTCCCTCAATATTCATTTCTCTTAAGTCATATCGATAGTATCATAACGCTTAAAGACACGATTCGCGAGATGACCTACCGGAAAAGTGTAGCATTTAAAGATTTTAACGATTGTAAATCCAATACAAAAAAAGTGCAGCTCGACATTTCCGATGACCCCTCCCGGCACTTCTCCGCAAGTCATTAAAAATACATTTTCTATTTAACCGAAATAAAATCCAACACGATGCCCAGTACTTCGGTCGTTGAAAAAGAACATCAATATTACTTCTATTACCTACTACTGTTAGTAACGGCAGGCCTACTATTGCTTGCGTTTATTTTCCTGCGGGGAATGGAGTCACCCTTCAGTAATAATCTGGCTTTCGAAATGCGACTTCTGGAGGACCGGCAGCAAATGGATATCCTTCAGAAAGAAACCACCCAATATATTCCAAATCTATTTGAAAAAATCAATACCCTGCCAATCGGTCAGTTGAAAGGATCTACTAAATCAGATCTTAAAATTGACATCGCTAGCATTTCAAGCATTGCAGGAAAGCACGATTTAAATGACAGTCGCAAAGACAGCTACCGACAAGTCGCAGACTTCTTTGAGATGTATCTATTGGATAAAGAAATCGCTTTTGCAAGACTTCAGGACATAAATCTCTTCACAAACCTATGTAACGATTGCAATATTGGTTTTAAAGAAAAACAGCGGCAGCTGGCCCAGAAAAAAATCGCTATCAGCGCCAGAAGTAATTAATTCCCTCTAGCACATGGATCTCATACAAAGAACTAAAAAACAGATAATCGGGCTTACCATTCTGCTAATCTTATTTGCGGGTCTTCTATTTGTATGGCTGGAGAAACGTGTCATACACTCTAACGCGGATTTACAGGTGGTTGTATACCCACAGGATCTGACAATCGGTGACACCTTACATTTTGCAGATCATACCAGCTTCGCGAAACAGCACAGATGGGAATTTGGAGACGGGGGTCTCTCCTTTCTGGAGAGTGACAACTACTGCTATACAAAACCTGGCTATTATCAGTTGCGACTCATAGTAAACAATGACTATTTCCGAACCATCAACATACATGTAAAAGACCGCCCCAAAATAAATGCCCTTGCAGATTCCATAGCAACTATTTCGGCACAGACAGTCGCGATGCAGGATGAAACTATTGAATTTCGTTGCAATGCGCTGGATGCAACTTCGTTTCGATGGAAATTTGGCGAAACAGGTCAGGTTGACTCTAAGGAAAAAGTAGCTTTCTATAGCTATAAAACGCCAGGGGATTATACCGTGTCACTTCAGGTAAATACAAATCAAGGTCCTGTTGAGCATCACATCAGAATCTTGCCCTCCTTTAAAATTGGCAGCGATTCTATATCATTTGATGACCCTTACCAAAAAAAAGATAACGATTTCAAACAGCATTTGCAGCAGATAGCCAATGGCAACAGTTTTAATCTGCATTACAATTACCTGCTGGAAACATATCTGTGTAAAAATGAAAAAGCATCTGTAAAAATAAACGGAAGCATCGTGAGTGAATTTTATAGCTATTGCGCAAGACTACGGTTTGATAAGAATACTACAATACAATCGGTAAAATGTGGTTTCGACGACAGCCTCCGATGTGTTACAAGAGTAGACGTACAGCAAGGCAAATAGCCTGAAAAATTGATTGAACGACATGAAAAAAACTTTGTTTCACATACTAGCCGGATGGTTGATAGTATTAATGCTATCAGGCTGTGCACTATTGCAGCGAAAAATTATCGTGGTACTGAAAACGCCGCATAGCGAGAATTACGTGGTAGATGGAGATACACTCATCGAAGGGTATGCACTCAACCGAAACTACTGGATTGCCTATTCAGACAGAAACCCCAATGCTACCCGCACCAGCCGCGAAAATGAGATGCCTTTAAAAAAATTATCTTTTATGGAACCTGTTTGTGTTGTGCAGGAAAAAGGCGACTACGTAAAGATTCTCAAATACAATGCAGATGTGGACCTTGCCGAAACAAAAGGCAACGTCTCCCGGAAAACAGCCAGGAACTATGGCTGGATAAAAAAAGAACACCTGCTACTTTGGCCGGCTTCCCTGCAAAATAGCGCCACCCGTTACACCGTAAAAGCAGTAACTCATTTTGGGGGAAACGCTATTTTAAATCAACCTCAGCGTTTTATTACCAACGATTCATTACTGTTATTCACTACGCCTTCTTTGCAAACGCCGTCAGACAAAAAAATAAGCGCGGGCAAAATTGTATACCTATATAAGCAATCACAGGATGGGAAAAGTGTGCTTATTGGTTCTGAGTCACTCGTAACGCCCGAAAACGCAAACCAAATAATGTTGGGATGGATCAGCAAAGATGCTGTCGCAATCTGGGGCGCGCGGACCGCATTTAACTTATACGCCAATGCCCCCGATTCTATTGGCCTGTACCGAACGGAACAGGAACTGAATGTAACGGATGTTTTCAAGCCGTTGCTGAACAGCAATGGCCTTAGAGCACGTAGCACTTTTGAAAACATTTTTCCGGTACGCAATAAAAATTGCTATAACAGCAAAACGTTGCAGACCGGATATCTCGAAAATATTATGGACTATACCCACAACAGTGTGTACAATGTTTTGGGGCAAAGCATCGACTACCAGAAATATCAGAAAATTGTCAGCGACGGAGATCAAATCAACATCGTTTTCGTGTTCGACATATCGGACAACAACAAGAAATACTTCCCACTCATTAAATCTGTAATCCAAGATCTGCAGGTGTATTTTGACACAACCAATCAACTGAGAAATTGCAGATTCGGTGCGGTAACCTACCGGCACAATACACATGACGGAGACACGGTCGCTAGTGTCCTGCCGCTTTCCCGAAATTTGCAACAAGTAGAAAAATACATCGATAAGAAATTCGCCAAAAATCTCTATGCCGACGAATCTATCTATCAGCCTTTGTTTGCGGGTTTAAATGAGGCCTGCAACATGTTACAACCGGTAAAAGATCAGACCAATATTATCGCCGTAATAGGAACCACGGGCAACGACGATGCCGCTACGACATACAGCATGGAACAGGTAATCAAAAAGATCATCTATGTACAAGCGCGGATGCTGTTCTTTCAAACCATCAACAAAACCGCAGACGCTTACAATGACTTTATGCTGGATGCAGAAAAAATCATTTTTAACTCTGCAACAAGTATTGCGGAATTAAAAAAGCAAAAACTCGTCGACATCAACGATGTTATTACGACACCTTCCTACAATATAAGTAATGGCGATTCTGGCATTTACAGTCTGGATTATCCACGCCAAAGCATGACGCAAGGCTTTGCCGTCTTCCCCAAAAAGGGAACTGTGATGCAAGCCGGCGTTTTCCGGAAATGTTTTGACAGCCTGGCTAAACAAGTAACGAGTGACAACCGGAATGTCAGTCAAAAACTAACAGAATATTTCCGAACGATTGGTATTAAAAGCACGTCATTCCGACCTGAATTTGCTGGATACACAGAGAAAGTAAACCTGAATCCAGACATGGCAAAATCATTTACTACCAGCGGCAACAGCTTTTTTATACCTGCCTATGTCAAAGCCGAACCAGGAAGTTTAGACATGCAAAATGTTTCATTTGGACTGTTTCTTAATGAAGCAGAATACGATAAACAGATGGAGCTGTTCTACCACATTTATGCGAAAACAGCTTCCGGAGAAAAATTCAGGAAGAAAAAAGCCTGTCGCAGGTATACGCGATTTATAAAACATTATCTGGCCACTAATAAAATTCATACTGATGAGAAAGTAAAATGGATGACACTGGGTAATGTACTGTATTCCTATACCGGTTTTATTTCACCAAATCTGCTTTACAATAAAGTAACACTTTATAACCTCAAAAGTCTGAGCAAAGAAAAAACACTAAACATCTTCAACAGTTACAAATACGCTGCAGACGCAATGCAAGAAAAAAAGAACACGGCCCGCGTCAGAATAAATAATAACGGACATAGCTACTACTGGATTTCAGAAGATATGATGCCCGGAACAGTGCAGATGACAAAAGCTGAATAACGATTCCAAATAACTATCCTGAAAAACTGATACATGAGCGTACCATTTGCAAACGACGCAGTCAAAAACATACTACACATAGCGGCAGCCATCGCGCGGGAAAACTATAACCCGGATTATGGCGCACCACATTTGCTTCGTGCATTAATGCATCCCGACACAGGCATGCAGGATTTTTTGCGCACGCTGGATAAAGACCCTGCCTATTTCATGGATTGGGCCGAAGTGCGTATCGAAGAATACCGGAAAACAAACACACTTCCGGAGGTCGCTGAACAAAATGAGGAAATAGAACGGTTGCTGGACGAAGCGGATGAGGTACGCCTAAAACTAGGGCTGGGTGAAATATCCGCTTTATGCCTGCTTACTGCACTGGTAAAACCGCATGTGGTATTTACCTCCCTACAATTAAAATCTTTGCCGCTCCGCGAAAGCGAAATCCTGTCATTATTCGAAAGCAAAGAACAGAATAAAATTCAGAATGTATCTGAATTGATGACCGGGGCAAATCAACAGCACCGGCCAGACGGTGCGTTGCGTAAATATTGCATTGACAAAACAATCCTGGCCGCAAAAGGGAATATTGATCCGATTATCGGTCGCGAGCGGGAAACACGAATGCTCATAGAAATACTGGGTCGCAGGAATAAACCAAATGTGATTATTACCGGCGAGCCCGGAGTCGGCAAAACAGCATTAGCAGATGGCCTTGCCTTTGAGATCAATGCAAACAATGTACCGTTGCATTTGCAAAAAGCGATACTGCTTGAGCTGGACCTGGGTGCACTGATGGCAGGTGCATCTTATAAAGGAGAAATAGAAGATCGGCTCAAGAAAGTAATTACGGAATTAAAAACGCTGGATAAGGCAATTTTGTTTATTGACGAAATACACCAGCTACTGGACAGTAAAGGATCTCTTGGTACCGGCACCGCTAATCTGCTGAAGCCAGAATTAGCCAGAGGTGCTATTACCGTTATCGGCGCTACGACACAAGAAGAATACCGAAAAATAATAGAACCGGATCAGGCATTCAGCCGCCGTTTTGAAGTCTTACCGATTCTTGAGCCAACTGAAGAAATCTGTTGCAAAATGGTAGCGTTCCTGGCGCCTAAATATGAAGCGCATCACAAGATAGCAGTAGCGCCGGACGCCGTTGCAGAATGCGTGCGTCTCTCTAAAAGATATCTCAAGGAAAAACGATTGCCAGATGCCGCACTTGATCTGCTGGACAGAACTATGGCAGCCATCCGTATGCTGGAGGAAACCTCGCTGAGCGAACTGCAACTCTGGAAAGAGAAATTTGACGCGCTAAAGACTGACCATCACACGGACAGTACAACTGCAATAAAAGAATACCGCTGGTGCTACCAACTACTGCAAAATATGGTAAGCCCGATTTTATGGGGCAGTCTTGAAGAACAACCAGACATCAGCCGCATCGAAAATATTGCAGCGCTGCAGGCGATATTAGAACAAACCTATACAGTGCTTACCAGATTCAGCAAAATTAAAAGCGATACTGTTGGCAAACTGGAATTAGCGGCGGTAATGGCTGCAAAAACAGGCATCCCACTGGGAAAAATACAGGCGCAGGAGAAGGAAAAACTGCTAAATATGGAAAGCCTGCTGATGAAACGCGTAATAGGTCAGGATCATGCGCTAAAGGTACTTAGTGACGCAATCATCGAGAGCCGCAGTGGCATCAATAAACCGGGACAACCAATAGGTTCATTCTTTTTGCTTGGCCCCACAGGTACCGGTAAAACCGAACTGGCGAAATCGATAGCTGAATTGCTCTTCAACGACGAAAAAGCAATGATCCGTTTTGATATGTCCGAATTTAAAGAAGAACATTCAGCAGCGTTGCTATACGGCGCGCCTCCGGGATATGTCGGTTATGAAGAAGGTGGAATGCTGGTCAATAAAATCCGGCAGCAGCCCTACTCTGTTGTGCTCTTCGACGAAATAGAAAAAGCGCATCCTTCAGTATTCGATGTTTTTCTTCAAATAATGGACGAAGGGAAAATAATGGATAAGCTGGGTAAAGAAGGCGATTTCAGCAATGCACTCATTCTGTTTACTTCCAATGTGGGCAGTCAACATGTGATTGAAAAGTTTGAACAACAAAAAATTCCAACCTCGCGGGAATTAATGAGCATTATGGCACAGAACTTCAGACCGGAATTCCTGGCACGTATTACCGAGATCTTACCATTTGCGCCAATTAGCGATGAAATGGCTGTTCGCATTTTTGACAAGCAGTTAAAAACGCTGATTCGTCCACTACAGCAAATGGGAATCAATTTTACCATAAGTATTGACGCAAAAAAACAGCTGGCGCTCAGCGGCTTCTCCACGCAATATGGCGCCCGGCAGATAGACGGCGTGATCCGCAGCCAGCTTAGTCGTCCCGTATCCAAAATGATCGTACGGGAGCAAGTAAAAAATGGTGACACCATACAAGTATCACTTAATGCAGACGGCCTTCTGGATTGGTTAGTGACATCAAATGTTGAAACTAAATAACGCTCAGATGCTTCCTTTGCGGTCTCTTTTCGTCACACTATTCATTGTATTCACCACTTATGCAAGCTGGTGTATGAATGGCATTGACACCACCGACAACAAAATAGCTTATTACCGGACTTCTGTAAACCGGAACAAAAATGTAGTCCAGTTTATTGACAAAGCCCTACAGGCATATGGACTTCCAAAAGCGTTGCACAATCTGGCATTGATAGAATCTGATTTTAACCGCAGCATCATATCAACCGCAAATGCAGTCGGCACCTGGCAAATAACGCCAGTAGTCGCATCTGATTATGGACTACGTATTGACAGTACACACGATGAACGCTACGATTTATATAAAAGCACTCAGGTTGCCTGCCGCAATCTTGCAGACCTCTACGGCATGTATAAAAACTGGATACTTGTTGTAGCAGCCTACAACTGTGGTGCCGGCAGGGTGAACAAAGCAATTGCCAAAGCCGGCAGTAGTAATTACGCCGACTTCTTCCGCTTTTTGCCAAACGAGACAATCATGCATGTCTACAAATTCCAGTTGGCTTGTTATGCAAACAACGACCGCTACGAGATCAGAGTAAGCAAACCAGAATCAACGCCAGGAGCGGACGAATTACCACAGACACGGCCAGGCATCAGTCAGATAAACATCAGCGCGGGATATAAACTTCTGATAATCGCTGACAAACTTCAGTTACCGCTGGAAGAACTACAACGATTGAATCCAGATTTCGAAAAAAAGATCAATGAAACGGGCAGCACTTTATTGTATTTGCCCACAGACAAAATGCCAGACTTTGTACTCATGCAAACCGAAGTGCTGAGCGAAAGTCTGGAAACCGAACAGTGAAAAAACACTAACATGAATTCGAATTATAAGTTACCCTTCAATCCCACAAGTCTGTTTTGCGAGGATGGAAAAATTGCGACTTGTCGCATGGAAGAAAGTATCGCGCAAAATATCATGTTGCTGATTACCACCCGTCCCGGAGAAAACCGGTTTGATCCGGATTATGGGAATGCCGTTTGGGACACTGAATTTGAAAATGCTACTTCAGAAAAAGACTGGGAGCGGATATTCTGCGCAAGCATGGCAACAGCAATTGAACGATACGAAACACGAATATGTAAGCCGGAAATTACTGTGCGCGTGAACCATGTGGAACAAACATATGACAACAAAAAATTCGTAGAAATAAAAAAGAAAGCCGTTATCCGGATAAAAGCCTTACTGAAGGAAAACTTTGAGACATTCCATTTTGCAACGGAAATATTTCTGAGTCCGCTTTCCGTAGACTAAAAAATTGAACAGAGATGATGAGACAGGTATTAAACGTGGATTCAAAAGAGGCAATCAAAGCACGGATGTTGCAGAACGCAGCCACACTCTGGGGTATTAAAAATCCGCAGGCACTGGACCCATTCGTAAAACTTTTGATTGAAGCCTTCGCTGCAGAAATATTCCGGCTCAGTAACGAAACGGAACGGATTGAGGCACGTTTGGTCGAAAAAATAGCCAGATTGCTTACACCATCGATCTATACAATTCCTCAGCCTGCTCATGCAATCGCCCGTGCATTACCGCTTGACCCGATTTGCATATTAAACAGCGAACAGGAATTCAGACATTCGATAATACTCCCCGCACAGTACAAAGGAGATTCGGAAACAACCTTTGGAATTAACTTTACAGCGGTCGACGGCGTAGAGCTGTCCCACACCGATATCGCCTGCATTGCGACGGGATATGGCTGCAAGTGGTTTGACGCCAAAATGAACCGCAGTGCAATCGCCTATACAAATGCAATGCCCATTAACTACGGAGAAATGTGGCTTGCGCTCGACATCAGTAAAATGGGATCTGATTTTCCGGAATCGCTATCCTTCTATTTTGCCAATCCGGCATTTGAACAGCTGCAATGGATCTATCAGTTACTTCCATATGCAACGGCTAGTATAGCCGGTCATCCACTGATTATAACACCGGGCCTTTCCTATATTTCCAAACCGCTAGCCGACGGTTATGAGGAAATTTTTAATGACTTTGATATTCAAAGACGTATTACCGACGATATAAAAAAACAATACGATCCACAGTTTATTACGCTAACCGGATTTCCGGATCAAATAAAAAAACAAGTCACCAATCTACCTGCATCACTCTGCCAGAATTTTACCGCACAGGACGTTGAAAGCAATTTTACGAAACCATACCTATGGCTTAAACTGAAATTTCCACCGCAGTATACATTTGACATACTCGACCAATTTTTCGTCAGCCTGAATGCGTTTCCCCTGATCAACAGGAAATGGGAACACAAGGATTATAAAGTAGAAATCACAAGTGACAATATTCCGATAGAATCGACGGCAGGAACACATTTCCTTTCTGTTCAAAAAGTACAGGATGACCACGGCAGGCATTATACCGAAATCCCTTACGGTGGCATTAATAACATGGCGACCGGACATTATTCTGTAAGGCGGAGCGGCATGGAGCGTTATGACAAACGCAGCGCGCTCGATATCGCAAACTATATGCTGGAGCTCGGGCGCGATGAAGTAGCAGCCTTCGGGTCATTAACCAACAGCGACGGAAAAGAACCCGCAAAAGAAATTGTCATACATCTGAACCGGCTGGAACGCGCGGCAAAAGAAATACGGCGCACAGCACTCGACGCTCCGGTTTATATTGTCATTGAACCACAGGAAAAAGTAGAACAAATCAATCTCGGATATTGGGTTACCAATGGTACACTCGCCAATAATTTCAGAGCCGGACAAATATTAAAAGCAGACACAGGCGCTTTGCTGGCCGACAATACGCTTACACTGTTAAGCGCAACCAGAGGCGGAGATGGGCCGCAGACCGGCACCGACAGTATTAATGCATATCGTTATGCGCTCACCTCAAGAGACCGTATTGTCACATTTCTCGATATCAAAAATTTCTGTCAATACGAATTAAAAGGCGTTATTAAATCTGTACTGGTAAAGAAGGGAACGGCACTGAGTTCAAAGCCGAAGGAAGGATTTGTGCGTACCACCGATATATTCATTACCGTAATCAATTACAGCTCTTATCCCCAATACTATTGGCAGGCAAAAGAGCAGGAATTGATTCAGAAAATAGATGCCCGCGCAGTAGACGGTGTAACGAGGCGTGTTTTTATAGCTGCAGAAAATAAAAACGCATAATCGTATGAAACGAAAATCCATTTTACCGCGGCATCCTAACGGGCTCAAAACTGATTTCAAAGCTGAAGTTGTCGCAGCTGCGCTGCTTCAGTTTTATGACTCGGCACAAAGCGTTTATATCAAACGGCTCGGTAATCGCGGCAGAGCGAAGAAAAAGGATATCGCCCGGATATGGGAAGACCATATGTCGCTCACACCATGTGATATTGTCATTGAAGTGAACCGGGAAGGCATATACGATTACATGCCAGAAGGTGTTTTTCATAAACCCACTTTGGGAAAAATAAAGCATGGAACGGAGGCCGTTATTGCAGCCATAAGAGAACAACGACGTCAGGAAAATGACAACAGACTTTTCTTCAGTCCGTTTGAACAGGAAACTTTTTTGCAGGAAATATTTGCGCTAAGCATTGAACAACGTATCGACAACAAAGGACTACATGATAATTTGCTGCAGCTTATCTACCCGCTCTGGCCGTTGTTGGAGCAACTAGATACCGCGACCGCCAAAATTTTCATTTACCTGCTGCCATTTTTCTATATGGCCAGCGGCAATAAAAAGTGGTTTACAAAAATATTGCAGTCATTACTTGGCTATCCGATAACGATAACAGAAGTACCGCATCTCATGAAGATTGACCGGCATCATCCAGAAATCGATTTCCGGATCAAGAGATTAGGTATCAGCACGGTACTCACCGGAGATCATTTCGACGGCAATACAAACTGGCAATTAACCATTGGACCGGTTGATGCAAAAGATGCTACGGCTTTTTTACCCAACAGCAAAATGAATCAGCTGCTACTGGCCATTTATGAAAATTTCGCACCCGAAGAAACTGAAATTAAGCAGAAACTAAGCATCCGTCACAAACCTTTCCGCCTTTCCAACCGCAAAAATGAATGGAGCGGACACCTTGGCTATACAACCTTTATTTAAATACGAAACATGATACTGACAGGCATATTCATACAATATCTGCTCTTCCCGCTGATTGCATTTGCAATGATCGGCGTGATGATCCTGCTAAAAAAGAAAAACGATTTTATACAGAACAAACGACTCGTGGTTTATCCATTGGTGGCTGTACTAATTTTGGCTATTCCCGGAATCGGAGGAATGTTGGGTAATAAATTCAGCCCGTGGGGATATCTCGCAGCGCAGCTGTTCTATCTCGTTTTAGGCAGATGGCATGTTGGTTTACTACATCATTATTTCACGGGCGATCGTACCACCGTTGTACCAACCGATGAACAAAGGGAAGCGAGGAGCTACGCTATCTTTTTCGAAATAGCAATTACTATTTTGATAATGGCCATTGGCGGATACATCTTTAGCTTTCTATTCAACTGGCTGAGCCCTTATAAAGGCTACAACATAGTTGCCGTAACATGTATACTCAGCTTCATCGTTCCACTGCTGTTTCACTATACTTACCGAAGTTTTGTTGCGATTCCCTTTGCGATATATAGCGTTTGGGAAGTACCTAAAGAAAAAAACGACGACAATATAATTTCCGGCGATATCGGCAATCTGACGGTCGTCAACCTGGAGCTTACCAAGACAACCCACGACGGCAGGCGCATCACGCTTCAGGTGAAGGCCCCGGAAAATATCCCATTCGGAGATTGGATGCACCGCGTACTTATGGACCACAAGGAGAAAAATCAGTCGGACCGCATCGACACTGCTACCGAGGATGGAAATCCTTATGGCTGGGTGTTCTACATAAAACCTTCTTTTTTCCGGCCGCGCCAATATCTCGACTTTGAAAAAACAATCGCGCAAAACCATATCAAAAGAAAACACATGGTAGTATGCAGAAGAGTTATCAATGGCGAAGAAGAAAAGATAATCGCACTGGGAACACCTAATAAATAATTCAAAAAAACAGAATCGAATGATACATTCTCTGAAACACCTTTCAGTAAACTGGATTGACGGCATGCAGATTTCCGAGCAGCATTATACTGGGCAGGAATGCTTTATTGCAGACTCGCTGCGCGATGTAGCATCCTTTCAAATTAACCGGTTTAACTACGGATTGCTACCGGTTGAAGGGCTCACCGACGAGAAAGACATTTTTAATATCTACACAACTGCAACAAACGATGTGCAGCTGCATATTAAAAAATGCCACGCCGTAACTGCTGCGGGTTACCGCATCGATATGACAGAAGTTCCGGTAAATATCAATTCTCTTTCGGACACCTCTAAAGAAAAAGAGCAGACGTTTTATGTTTTGATCAGCGTGAATCCATTTGATCGGGTCCCCACCGGAGATTTCGACCCGGAAGAAATACCACCGCGGCATCTGCATGTCCGCCCGCGCTACCAGGTACAACTTGTATCGGCAAATGATATCGGCAACAATCATATTTCCGGCAACTATCTGATGGCCGGTAAAGTAATATTTCATGAAGGAGCAATTGATATCGATGCATCCTTTATTCCACCCTGTACTACGGTTAGCAGTCATCCCCGCCTGCTCGCCTATCAGCAACAGTTTACCAATGCAACAGCACAATTGCAGCAGCACGCCATGACCATTCTTCGCAAGGCTAATCATAAAAACCAGCATACAATAATTACCTCGTGCGTTACCGGCATGTGCCGGTCTCTGCTGCATCAGTTCAGCAATCAGTATTTCCATCTGCGGAACATGTCGGCAGAATTGTCGCCCGTATATCTCGTCAACAGCTTTGCCAGTCTCGCTCATGCGCTGTATGTCTGCATCAATACCATGCAAGACGCCGATAAAGAAACGACGCTCAATTACTGTGCTGAATGGAGCGCTGTGCCACCGCACGCACTGCTCACCGCGTTGTCTTCGGTGGTAGAAATTAACTACAACCATTACAAAGCCGGTGAATACATGGAAACAATTGCGACAATGCTTACCAAACTGAAAATGATCTGGGAAAAACTGGCAGCCCTGGAATATCTGGGTCAACAACGTGAAAATATTATCGTCAGTGAACAGGTCATCACGCAAACGATAAAACAAAACAAAGGCTGGAGTCCGTTTGATTAAATAAGAAATCATGTCAGCAAACAAATTTCAAAACTGATGGGCTTTCCGTTTCACAGTGCATTCAAAAAAATCAGAAGTATGCTGGGATTGAGTCCCAGAGCACCAGACCGTGCGCAGGAAATTCCAGACAAAAATGAGTCCAATAACAATGGTCTAAATATTATTCTTAATCAATCAAAAAATAACACTATGTCAATGTTCAGTTACGGTGTAGGCGGCAACGAAGTAAAAATAGATGCCAACGAAGCCATTCAGGAGATTCAGGAAAACAAAACGCTTATGGTGGCACAGCTCACCAGCGACGTTCCAACCAAGCCTGAAGTCATTACCAATTTGCGGACTGTAGAAGATGTCTTCCGTCATTTTCAACCAACCATTAAAGTGGAACACGAAACTGCCGACGGCCAAACAAGAAAAGAAGATTTCAACTTTAAAACCGTTGCCGATTTCACACCGGATGGCATTACACAGCAAAGCGCATTTCTGAAAGAGCTCAATCTGCAGCAGGAGCAGTACAACACTATCATCCGCCAAATGAAGACCAACAAAGTGCTGCGCGCGATGCTGGAAAATCCGGAAAACAAACAGGCCTTCATACAGGCTTTAAAAGCGGTAGCTACTGAATTACAAAACGCACAATAATTAATCATCCACGAAAGACAAAATAATGGCAAAATCACAAAATGCAACAGCTGTTGCCGAACATCAGGGACTTGTTGCCGAAGTAATGGAAAGTCTGCAGCCGCTCGCTAAAGTAGGCGGTTTCGATTTCCTGGAATCAGTAGTAGAAGGCCTTGCCAATCTCAATCCCGAACGCAAAGCACGCAAGCAGATCTTCTTAACTGATAAAGAAAAGAAAACGGATCGTGATGCACTAACACAAAAGGTAAACCTCTGGATCAACCTGCTGGAAACTGCGGACTCTACTGAACAAATGATTGACCACTGCAAAAAACAGGCGGATCAGGCGAAAACGGTATTGCAGAAAAATCTCAAAAATACACTGGAAGCCACACGTGAGCTCGAAACCAGCTACCGTACCGTTGCACAGTTCTATAAAAACACAGAACTCGAAAAAGTGCCGAATGTGCATATCGTAAATGCCTCTATGGAGCAAATGACAGACCTGGATAATCCAGTTTTCGTCAATGCCATCGCAGGCGAATTCAAACAACATTATGACCGCCTCGATCTTCGTGAGAACTACTCTATCCTCGCAATACCTGGTTATCTGGGCTCCAATAAAGTGCTGGAGAAATGGGCTAAAATCTGTAACGAAAACAAAGTGATGCTTGTTACAGATTTCGCTAATCTCGACAAACCGGATGACGTAGTAGATATGTTTGATGCTGCAAACCTCACTGGTGGCGAATTGCACCGGAGCAATGTCATCATGACCTGCAACTGGCTTGTGGGCCGGGGAAAGGCTGCCGAGATTGGGGAAGAGGACGATATTTATATGCCGCCTTCTACTTCACTGGCCGGCAAAATCTATAAGACACTCATGTCGCAGGTGTCTGCTGGTAAAAAATTCGGCAACATGAATGAGGTCGATGCGGTACGTTTCGAGCTGAAGAAAAGTGAAATTTCCCATCTGGAAAGAATTGGATTGGTGCCAATGGTAAGTGAATATGGCAAGATCATGGCATTCTCCGCAAAAACTTTGTTCACCGGCGACAATATCGGTCTTCAGACTTATTCCGTAGTGCGCGTGTTTGACTATGTCACAAAAGTATTGCTCGACTTCTTAAACCGCCGTGCGTTTGAAAACTGGAACAGCAAAAATGAAGACAATCTACGTATGCAGATTGTACAATTCCTGGATAGCATTAAGGGTCCCGACAAACTGATCGAGAAATTCAAGATCACCCGCCTGGAGCAGGATCCGATCAAGAAAGACCAGGTGTGGCTCGATATCCGCCTGACACCTTATTTTCCAGCCAAAAGTTTTGTGATAAAGCTGGACGGTCACAAAGGAGACGATGGCAACGAATGGAACGCTGACTACGAGCAGGAATAAGCACAACAGAAACGCCCGGTCTCCCGGGCGTTTTGCTTTTTAAAAATGTCCGCGCCCATACCAAACATAAATTTTCGTCAGGAAGGATTTATCTTTAAGAGAATTTTTGAGATGTTGTTATGCCATATGCCGAAAAATTAACCCAAATCGAAAGTCTGCGAAATATCATTGACCAGTACGGCCCGATTTCTAATGATTTACTAAAGAAAATCAATTATAAATTCAGACTGGAATGGAACTACACGTCCAATAGCATGGAAGGTAACAGCCTGACCAAACAGGAAACCCGTAGCGTAATGGTTGGTAATATTACTGTTGGTGGCAAACCAATGAAGGATATTCTGGAAATGAAAGGGCATGATGACCTGATCAGTGACATCCTGAAAATGTCAAAAGGTGAGCTTAATATTTCGGAAAAGAGAATTAAGGAAATACACAAAGCCATTGTACATGAGGACGACCCGGCCAAACAAAAAATGATAGGAAAATGGAAGCTCGATCCAAATTATCTGTACAACTATAAGCAGGAACGTTTTGATTTCGTTGCACCTGGCGACGTTGAGGACGCGATGCACCAACTGATAAACTGGCTAAATGGCGAAAAAGATAAAATCAGCAGGCAGGCGAACGATGCCATGCATCCTGTAACATTGGCGTTCGAGTTTCATCTCAAATACATTACCGTTCATCCGTTTCACGACGGAAATGGCCGTACCGCAAGAATTCTGACCAATATCATTTTGATTGCGTATGGATTGCCCCCTATCTACATTACAGAAACTGAGAAAAAACTCTATTATCAATACCTTGCCGACATTCAAGGTTATGGCGGCGAACCTGATCTTTTCTATGATTTCATGGCTGATAGACTGATCCGTTCCATGGAACTCGTCATTGATGCGATAGAAGGCCGGACAATTGAAGAACCGGATGATCTGAAAAAGAAACTTTCATTACTCAAGAAACAGTTGGGGCAAGACCCTAATTCCAGAGTTGAAATCAGATATAGCAATGATGCTGTTGCAAATGCAATTAAAAAAAGCATCATTCCATTAACTGAAATCTGGGAAAATAAATTGCGGAATTTTGACGCTCTCTTTAAGTCGAGAGAAATTCGGGTTTCGGCTTCAAATCTGACTCGTAAAGGGATTGAAGCGAATAAAACACTTAACGATTTTTGCCAAGGGATGTTGACTTCAATTATGAAATCTGCTGTCAAAGTAACCGACGTCCGCATCAGATGCAACTTTAAAAACTTAAGAACAATCGATAAAGAGTTGAACATTAACGGAGGCGAAATAAATGTTCAATTCCATGACCATCTTTATGAAATAATCTATTCTGGTGCCAATCAATCAATCACCAAACTGTACGACCAATTTTTAACGGAAGCCGAAATAGAATCAATTACCGATTCCATCGGTAATTGGGCTTTTAACGAGATCGAAGAAATTGTAGCACGCGAAAAATAGATAACAACACAAACATCTGATGTTTAGCACAACATCAAACAAACAGAAAAAGCGGTTGTCACATGACAACCGCTTTTTTATTTAGTTTCCCCGACAGACGGAAAAAATTGGGTGAACAGTAAGTCCACCCAAGTCGGTTCATTAGACAATGATCCGATCCACCCACGAAAGATTACTTAATTATTGTTTTACGATTTTGAAAGATTCGTTGCCTTGTTTAGACAGAATGTTCAGGATGTACATACCTGCAGGCAGTTGTTGAATATCCATCTGGCTAGTGCTGCCGTTGCTTACCGGAACAACAGAAACTTTAGAACCCATCAGATCAGTCAGCAGAATCGTTGCGTCAGTTGCAGCACCGCTGATGTTGATTTTACCATTAGTAACAGTCGGATAAACTTTAGTACCAGTTGTAGCATTACCGGCAGTGAGTTTAAGCGTTCTAACATCGCTGAAAGACATTTCACCGCTGTAGTCAACAGTTACGAGACGGTAGTATACCTGGCCGCTGATTTCAGAAGCGTTATCAGTATAAGAATAGTGTTGCGTCAGATCAGAAGAAACTGCAGCTGGTTTGTCTTTACCGATTTCTTTCCAGTTAGTACCATCAGTGCTTCTTTGGATAGAGAAGAAGTTTACATTTTTCTCAGTTTCAGTAGTCCAGTTGATTTGAACCGAAGAACCGCTTGCGCTAGCCGTAAAAGAAGACAATGTAATTGGCAGTGGCGTTGGAGCAACTAAACAAGTGTTAGAACCGCTGCCAGTCACAAACTGAATGCTTTGACCAGCGAGAGAGGTTAACGAAGTTTGGTTTGAATTGCAAGAACCGCCGCCGCCGCCGGATTTAAATGATGCCGGAGATGCACTTGTACCTGCACCGCTAACGAATGTATAAGTGCTACCGTTGTAAACAACACTTACACCACTAAATGAACTTGGTCCATTGCCGTTCCACGTCAGGAAAATACAGAAGCTATTGGCAGAGATTGTTGCGCCGCTAACGCAATTGATTTGAGCGCTAGTCTGAGACGTAGACGCAAAGAGGCTTAATGCCAGCATTGGCATGAGTAAAAGTGATTTCATTTTGCTTTCGTTTTATTTTGATTAAATAGAAGGTAAATCCAGTAACGAGTAGGGGGTCACGATACAGTCAAAGGGTTGACCGATTAAATCTGGCGAACATAGTAAGCCCGTAACTACAGGTGCGTATGTTTAGATATTAGCCGTAAAATTGTCTGATTATTTTCGGAGCAATACACTGCTCTATGTCAAATATGACATTAGGTTGGTCTTTCGTTTCATCTTGGGTGTGTTTTAAATAAATGCTTTCGTTCCGCAAACATACAATTTAAATATTACGATAAAAGGAAAATTTCATCATTAACAAAAAAATCACCAAAATTGGGGAGCTCTCAAAAGCGCTACAGATGGGCGTATCAGAACATGAACGCATTTATCCGACTTTGCTTCTTTAAAAATTACTAATATAAAAACTGAATTATTTAATCATCATTTCAATCCAAATGCTGCGATTGCAAAAGCAATTATTCCCAATTTAAAACAGCTTTGATTTCATCCGTTGCTTACCGATGCAACAGCGTTTCAAAATCGAAATATGGCACTTCATACTTTCAAAATGTTAGTAGTTCACGTCTTTGTTTCTTACATCGTTGAGTTGCTCATCGAGATTACAGGCCGCACTGATCAAACCCAGATGGGTAAAGGCTTGCGGGAAGTTACCGAGGTGCTCGCCTTCAAAGCCAAGCTGCTCTGAATAAAGACCGAGATGATTGGCATAACCAAGCATTTTCTCAAAATAAAATCTTGCTTTTTCCAACTGACCTGAGCGCGACAAACATTCTACATACCAAAACGTACACATAGAAAACGTCCCTTCATGACTGATGAAACCGTCCGGTGCCGCAAGGTCTGGCTTGTAACGATAGACCAGCGAATCCGACACCAGGTCTCTTTCAATTGCTTTCAAAGTAGAAAGCCATCGCGGATCTTTCGGACTGATAAACTCTACGATCGGCATCAGTAAGGTAGATGCATCAACACTGCTGGCGCCGGGATATTGCACAAATGCCTGCAGTTTTTCGTCCCAGAAATCGTTGTATATCGATTCGAATATTTTATCGCGCGCTACCTTCCATTTAGCATTTAACGGAAACGAACGGTTTCTCGCCAGCTTGATCGCTCTGTCTAAAGCCACCCAACACTGCAATCGCGAGTAAAGAAATTTTCTTCTGCCACCACGCACCTCCCATATGCCTTCATCCGGCTGATCCCAATTTTTACTCAACCAATCGATCTGTTGTTCGAGGTCTTTCCAAAAATCGTATGAAATAGGCTCCCCGTGTTTGTCGTAGAGATGTACGGCATTCATCAGCTCACCGTAGATATCGAGCTGGAGCTGCCCATAAGCGTCATTACCAATACGGATGGGCTGCGAGTCACGATAGCCGGAAAACCCTTTCAATACATTTTCTTTCAGCTGCGGATGCCCATCAATCGAATACATAATACCCAGACGGCTCTGACCTTTGATGTCCTCACACTGCTTCTCCACCCATTGCATAAATGCACCGGCTTCTTTTTTATAACCCAGCTTCATCAACGCATTTACTGTAAAAGAAGCATCCCTGATCCAGGTGTAACGATAATCCCAGTTGCGCTGACCGCCAATCGTTTCCGGCAAACCGAAAGTTGCGGCTGCAATTATAGATCCATATTGAAATGAGGTAAGCTGTTTTAAAACAAGCGCCGAACGATTGACTGTTTCCATCCACCGGCCGCGATAGGTAGAGTGCCCTACCCAATCCTTCCAATAATTAACCGTGCGAAATAAACTATCAGTGATAAAAGTTTCAAAGTCTTCTTTCCCTACCTGCCCTTTATCAACCTGCTCCAATAAAAAATCCGCCGTCTGACCCGCGCCCAGCGTAAATTCCGCGATTGCATCATTGCCTTTTACGTGCAGGGGCACCGAGCTTTTCAGCCGCAAAACAATTTTATCTCTTCCTTTGCTGGTGAATATTAGCTCGTATCGCGATTTCCGCTTAATCTGATGTTTGCTTCGTCCATAATTAAACCGCGGTACACACTTCATTTTATAATTTACATTTCCCCGCACCGTTGTCACTCGCCGGATCAATTCTTTACCATCATACTCTTCGGCCACAGGCATAAAATCGGTGATTTCACCCACACCATCGGTTGATAAAAAACGGGTGAGCAACACGTTTGTATCAGGCAGATAAATCTGCTTGGTTTTCATCTCTGCGAATTCCGGCTGAATGTAAAAGTAACCGCCTTTTTGATCGTCGAGTAAGGCTGCGAATATGGTGGGTGAATCAAAATTGGGGAAACACATAAAATCAATCGAGCCGTTTAGCCCTACCAAGGCAACAGTATTAAGGTCTCCGATTACTCCATAGTTTTCTATTGGCTGATATCCCATACGTCTGATGTTTTCGGGTTCAACTACCCCAAAGTTCCTGTTTATCCAGCAAATAAACCATGCCGCGGATCATCAAGGTATAAATTTTAAGTTCTAAGTTTTATGTTTTAAGTTCTACGTTATGGGTTGTACGTTCTCAGCCGTAGACCTTTGACCATTACTACCATCCCTGTTCTATAATTCTGATGGTGATATCGCCCTTATTATCTACCAGCCAGTAATAATGAATTTTAACGCCGTACTTGATTATATAAGCGAGACAATCACGGAAACGTGTAGGATCAACGCCCCGACCACCGTTTTGCATAGCTACGACAAAACCTTGATAGGTTTTCGGTTTGATGGGTGTTTTAAAATAGCGACAATCCCAGTTGACGGAGTCAATATTGGTGAAAACCATTACACTTTTGTGTGGTGAAATACCGTGACCGGAACAACCCGTCCCTTCCTGAGTAGCGCCCATTCCGTAATAGAGATCAAACTCTGTTTCATTATCAATCGTAAACTTTTGACCGCAACAATTGAGCGCGGAAATCAATAATGCTGAAAGGATGACTATTCGCAGCATAAGAAGCGGTTTTACGGTAAAGCTTTGACTGCAGATCATCGTCAAAGTTGAAAACAAAATTACAGGATTGTGCGTTGCGAGATTTAAGTCTTTAAGTTGTACGTTTTAAGCTGTAAGTCCTAAGTTGTAAGTTGAAAAAATTAACTGTTTTGACTTTTGCCCTTCAACTCCGCTCAGGATAACGACGCCCCGCTAAATGTGGGCACACAATGCGCGGGATCCCTCTTGCATCGGGATGATTGCTATGACTTAGCCAAACAATTTTTATGCTGCTTTTTGATAGTTATCTACATATTTTCTTTGATTCTTAATGACGGCCACGACCCTTAGAACCATTTTATTCCTGATTGCATTAATTATAGCCAGATCATGTTTCCCTTCCGCTTTTTTGCGTTCGTAATAATTACGGAACTCAGAATTATGAGTTGCAACCGATCTCGCTCCCATATGCAATAATTTCTTTAGCTCCTTGTTAGCCATTTTGTGCACCTTATTCCGACCTCTTATACTACTACCGCTGCTATGCCCAAACGGAACTACTCCTGCATACGACGCAAGTTGCTTGCCGCTTACATTACCAGCAAAATTGTTAGTGCAACAGATCAGGTAAATGGTAGTTACGTGACCTATACCCGGAACGCTCAGCAGCAGATCATAACTCCTCTTGATCGCTTCGCTGGCCGTTATTATTCTCAATATCTGCGCCTCCACTTCTTCGAGTGATTTTTTGAGTCCCTCTGTAGCTGGCTTGTGTGCCGATTCCATCAGCTGCTGTACATCTGGCGTATTAGCCCGTTTCAATCCATGCAGATATACATTTATACTGTTACATTGGCTGATAAGCCGACTACGCGCAGTAAACAAATCTTTGAGTTTGAGCAAAACAGGATCCAATGCCGGTGTGGCTTTTAGATCGTCGGCATGCCTTAAGCAATATATACATAAACGCTGGCTGTCTACCAGATCATTTTTACCTCGTGTTATACCTTGGCTCCATTTAATCTGCGCCGCATTACCAATATGGATAGGTAGATTTTTATTGCTGCAATATGCCCACAATAACCTATGATACACACCTGTATTCTCGACGACCAGAAGGCTATTTCCATTGAAGGGAACTTCATTCTCCTTTAGCCATTTATTGAGCTGTTTGATGCCTTGCTCATCATTATTAAAACGAACCGATATCATCGCTTGTTTTTCATTATCGATAACGCTGATCATCGAAAGATCAAACCACGACTTTGACACATCAATACCCAGATAACATTGTTTTTCCTTTTTCATAATTTTGTTCACTCTTATTAAAGTTTGGCTAACCATTTTTGCCCCATCGTCCAAGTCCTTAATAGTGGGTCTCAAGCCCTAATTGCTATATGGACACAAAGGGAAAAATCAGCAGGGGATTTTATCATCCCATAGGTATTAAAACCTTGACAAAGTTGTTAATGCGTCCCTGCTGAGGTTAGTCTTTATCCACATAAAATTGTGGATTCTAAAGAAAAAAGAAGCAAAAAAGAAATAGTAATAATAATAGTAATGTCTTTAAGAAATTGCCAAGGCAAATCTAAAGGACAAACGCGAGTGAAATTGTATAACAACACAGTCATGTCGACGAAGGAGACATCCCGCGAAATAAGAGCACAACATCACACGAGACCCTTCCTTCATCAGGACAAACGCGAGTGAAATTGTATAACAACATGGTCATGTCGACGAAGGAGACATCCCGCGAAATAAGAGCACAACATCACACGAGACCCTTCCTTCATCAGGATGACAAACGCGAGTAGAACATTCTATCGCAAACATCAGATGACAATAGAATTTTTTGACTGTTGACGCTATCCGCGCTTTTTCGCCGGACTGATTTTCATGCCCGCATAAAAGCCATGATATCGGTCATTTCCATCGTTAAATTCATTGCGGAGTGCCATGATCATTTGATACAGCGCCTCAGCTTTTGCCGTGCTACGTTTCGAAATTATCAGCATGCAGTTCATTGAATCTCCACGCGGCTCAATTGCCGTCATCGAATCTATCCCATATCCATTCTTCATTGCATAGTCTGAAAAATGCTGCAGATTTGTAATTGCCCTCGAATAAAACTTAAAATAAACGGGTCTGCGCATATTCAGATCATCTTTGAGATGCGACAACAATGCTGCTTTCAATTCTGCCTCTTCCCATGCCTGCCGCATTTGACTCAGTTTATTTTCTTCGAAGAAAGAATTCCAACCGCTACTCTGCTCCATAAATGTAGCCATGCGGATATTATATTTGTGCGCTGCATAAACCTTTTCGATTATCGCACGCAAACCTGTGGTGTCTTTCACAGAATAGTAATTCCGAAGCTCATGACGAAACATTAAAGTACCCGTACCAGTTACCCCGGCGCGATTGTGGAGACTGCTGTCTATTTCATTCAACACAGCCACCATCTTCATCGAATCTTCCCCCGCGGCTGCATTGTAATTGTGATAAACAGAACCGGCCGAAACCACGAATGCACCGTCACCGGCAAACTTTTGAAACTGTTCCAGAAATTCCGACCATTGAAAATCTTTAAAACCCGGCAGATCGCTTACAAATTCATCGTACACCAAAAAATTGGTTTCCTTTTGCAAAAATTTTCCAGCCACCACCTTCAGCAATACACTGTCGGACCTATAGACCTTACCTGTGCTGCTTTTCATGATCGCCGGACCCAGCAAAATGTCTCCTTCATGACGGGCTCTTAACTTGAAACGATATTCTTGAGATGCTTTGGTCACTGAATCACCGATTCTTGTCACGGAGCTGCTCTCCGACATAAACGGGCCAGCAATGACATCAAACTGACTCAAACTGGGTGGAATAATTCTAATATCTCTGTTGGGTCCTTCAAAATAAATCCTGCAATCGAAAGTATCTTTTGTTCCCACCTGTGAGTGTTTAACTTCGAGCCTGAAAATTGGCTGTGCGGACACATGAAATGCGGTTAGCAGCAAAAAACTGAAAAAGGTATACAGGCGGAGCGGCATAGGAGTAAAATTTCAGTAAAATATAAAATACCCGGGGAGAAAGAAAGAGGGCTGCCGAACTATTGACTATTTTTAGACAATGATACAACGCCGGTTTTCAAAGGATGCTGAAGATGTAATCCGGGTTTCAAGAGAACTGGCGCTGCAACTTGGCTACGATTATATTTCCATCCTGCATTTTTTTCTGGCCGATTGCCATTTAAATAAATCTTCCTCCATCCGGAAATTCTGTTTTAAGGAAGATGCCGAATTCAATTCTTTTCTGGAGGCAAACAAAAGAGGACCTGCAATCATTATCATGGAAAATGTACCGCTGACGAAAGATGCTGAAATCATTTTAAAACAGGCCGCTGTCGAATCTTATTTATTTGCCGCAAAACGGATTCAGCCCTCTCATATTTTTATTGCTGCGGCAAAAGTTTCCGAAAGCTTTAAAAGTATATTTCCCGACACACCGAATTTGTACGAACGGCTAATTCAGTACTATACATCCATAGGTGAACTCCAAAACCCGCCAACGAAATTCAGAAAATGGCTGGCCAATAAGACGTTCAGGAAGTTGGGCGTGATTACTATTAAGTTTTGACTAGAATTTGCTGCCCGGAGCTAGCTTTTTCTAGCCCGAAGGTGCAATGTTCTACCCCAGAGCCAGGATTTTGTAGCTCAGAGGTAGAACATCCTGGCTTTGAGGTAGGATTTCCTGGCTCAGAGGTAGGAATTCCTACCTTTTACGTAGAAAGTTCTGGCTTCGACCTAGGATTTCCTTGCTTTGACCCAGGACGTTCCAGCTTTGAGGTAGGAATTTGAACCTTTGAGGTAGAGACTTTTGCCTATTCAGTAGTTTTTCTAAGCTTTGAGGTATTGGGAATTAATTTGGAGGTGCCGGCAATAAAGAGAAAATATTAAGGAATAATCCAGACGACAGAACGCTAAAGATCGTCATGGAGCATCAACCCACAAGCAACATTACAATCATTACCTCGGGAATTGTTTCCTTAGCTACTTTTTTGTCGCCAATTTTAAAAATGATACTCCAAAAATAATCTCATAAATATAATGCAGATTGCTTCGTACCTCGCAATGACGCGAGGAATCCTGTATGGAGCAACAGTCTACGCGAAATCAGATCACCACGTCGTGCCTCGTGACAACACGTGGGGTTGTCACAAATGCGAGTAGTAAACCTCAGCGTTGTGTCGTCGTGATCGTCGTGAGATGTTTCGGTTTCACACTGTGTGACTTTGCCTCTTTGCTTCTTTGTGGGAAACTCATAAAATGCGAGCAGTCACCTGATTCAGATTGCTTCGTACCTCGCAATGACGCGAGGAACCCAGCATAAAGTAACAGACTACGCGAAATCAGATCACCACGTCGTGCCTCGTGACAACACGTGAGTTTGTCACAAATGCAAGTAGTAAACCTCAGCTTTGTGTCGTCGTGATCGTCGTGAGATGTTTCGGTTTCACGTTGCGTGACTTTGCTTCTTTGCTCCTTTGCACCTTCGCGTGAAACAAAGGAACGCGTGTGATAACCATCGTTGATCCGCTTCGCGTCTCCGTGATCGTTGCGAGACATAAAAATTGTGAGACATAAAAAAAAGTGCCCGGCACGCCGGGCACTTCCAAACCAACCTGTTTGACCACCAGGATTTATTTTTACAGCTGATAGATCACCTTGAAGGTGTGCACATCACTGCCATTGCTTATTTTCAGAATGTACTGACCTTGTGCCAGTCCATTGAATTGAAGGTTTTGTTTTCCTTCGTTGTTGTTCTCGATTGTTTGTACGAGCTGACCAGTACCATTGTAAACTTCGATCTTCGCACCGGCGTAACCTGATGGCAGCTCAACAGTCACTGCATTTTTAGTAACCGTAGGATACACTGCAATCGCCTGCGCCGAACAATCAGATTTCACAGATACCACTTTGCTGTAGTTATAACTTCCGTCAACATCCATCAGACGGAGACGATAATAAGAAGCACCAATGTTTATCGATTTATCAGTGTACGCATAATCACCTGTGCCTTTTACATAAGCCAGTTTTACAATCGATGCGAAGTTGCGGCCATCATTGCTGCGCTCTACGACGAACTCTTTAAAATCAACCGCATTGGCCACTTTCCAGTTCAGATTTGCCTGACAGTTTTGAACCGCAGCTTCAAAATTCAGCAGTGTAATAGACAATGGATTTAGCAATAAAAGGTGAATGGTATCGCTTACGGTACAACCATCTACGAAATTCACGGTTACAGAATAGCGTCCAGTATCTGCTGCAACCAGAGAATCAGCGGTGCTATTATTGCTCCACAGGTATTGTGAAGAAGGAACACCGAAGAAGCCATCAGTATGCAGTGTATAAGGGAACGCGCTTGCAGCAATTGCAGTATCATTACCCAAACCTCTGATAGCAGCACCAGCATTGTAAGCTGCAATCGCCCAGTTGGTATTATTACCCTGATCAATGGTATGTTGCTGACCCACAAAACTAGCAGCACCGGCACCTGTGATGCGGTTCAGTCGCACATAATCGAATGTGGTATTACCGCTTGGTCTCGTTACTGTAGCATTTGCAGACGGACTGCTGCTGGCGATCTGCGTCAGGTGACAAGGTGTGCCGCTACCGTACCAGGCGTTATTGATGGTTGTATTAGTACCGGCCGTAAACGTATAAGTATCGCCCGGGAAGAAAATCAGTGTATCGATAACATTGTTGTTGCCGGCAATAATACCGCCACCTTTGAATTCAACTCTGTGAAGGATATTCGCATCGCCTACGATACCACCACCAGCGGTAGCGCTTGTGTTAGTAAACGTAAGATTGTTTACCGTAGAAGCAGCCATGTTGACATCTGTATTAATAACAGCATATACATTGACTGTATCGTAAGATAGACCGGCTGCTTTGAAATTGTTCGTTGTAATAGACGAATGCGTAGCGTTCAGGCTATGATTAGCAACGACACCCTGGTAACGCCAGCCAAGCGGTGCAGTAACCGTAGAGTTACTGATATTCATCGCAGACACATTGTTTGTGCCAGCGGAATTATCTACCTGGTATATGTTCAGATTAATGCCAGATGCATTCCACGTACCATTAAGCACTCCGATCGTAGTTTGACCATTGCTGAAATCGTTCAACATCGTCAGACTGCTACCCGGCTTGTCAACATTCAAATCAAAATTACCCAGTACATTGCCTTTCAGGAATGCAGGACGTAAGCCGCCTTTGGCAGTTACCCATGCATTAAATGTTGCCACAGGATTAAGGATAATGCTATCACCCCAAATCTCCATAGCCCATGAAACTGATACATTCCAGATAGGTGCATTCGTTGCATTGGCCCAATTAAGATTACGGCTGTAAGCATTACCATTACTTACTGTAACCGTTTTACTCAAAGAAGTAAATCCGCTGTTAGCATCAAAATAAACATCGTCAGAAACCGTAGGGATACAAGCGCCGCCAGTACCACCACTCGTTGCACTCCAGTGTGTATTATCATTCCAGTCGCCGGCACCACCGATCCAGTAGTGAGCGCTACCTGCAGTTGAAGTAATATTCCAACCAGAGTTGCCACCTGCATCAGCACCATTCACTGCTACCGGAGGCACACCCGTCGCCACCATATTCTGCAGATAAACATTGTTCATATTGATCACAGCTGCAGGATTAAAAGCGAAAGTACCCGTAGTATTCCCTCTTAATTCCAACAAACCGCTACAAGTAGTAGATACCGCCTGGAAATATTTATTGATGGTATTAACGTTATTGAATTTATAGACACGGGAACCTGCTAATACCAAGCTATCAATTGTGTTAATACCGGTTATATAACCAGCACCTTTAAACTCCAATCTGCGGATAGTATTACCGTTGCCGATTTGTGACTGACTCGTTGCAGAAGTACCGGAAAAAATAAGACTATCGATGGTGCTTTGTGCAATGGCATCAACTGCAACACCACCAGTGTAAGCACCTTCCATATAAGGATAATACTGACCGGAAATATTGATGTAGTAATCAGATATTACATGAGAGCCGATAGTCGCCAATGTCATATTCGTGCCGTTATAAGTCCAGCCGTGACTAACACGTATATTGGTACCGGTCATATCCTGATACCGTACGGTGCTACCACCGCTGGCCATCTCGTATATATTAATCGTTTTACCCTGCATATTCACGCGGCCCGACGCCAATGACATCGATCCACCACTATTTGTCCAGCTATCAGCAAAGGTGAGCGCGCCACTGCCGGTTTTCCTGATTGTAAGGCCTAGCGTACCTAATGAACTTCCGTTAAATGTAATGGTAGAATTAACTGCAGTGCCAAGAAATGCAAGTGCGGCATTCATCGTTACCAAAGAGTTGAGTGATACAGATCCGTAGACGCTCAGGTTATAACTAACCGACTGACTAAAGGTGCAAGTACCCACGCCAGGAAGCCAGCTCATATTATAGCAATAAGCGTTACCCGTAGTTGATACAATCTTGCCACCGGATAAACCACTACCTGAGTTGAAAATTACAGTATCGGCAATGGAAGGAATACACGCACCGCCCGTGCCACCGCTGGTGGTACTCCAGTGTGTGTTATCGTTCCAGTCGCCAGTACCACCTACCCAATACAAATTAGTACCCGCAATTGAAGTCGGTGCGGTAATATTGAAACCAGTATTGCCACCACCATCCAAACCAGAAACGTTGATAGGAGTAATGTTTCCTGAAGCCATGATATTGGTCAGGTAAACGTAATCAATCAATGCAGCCGCCGAAGGTCCGAAAACCAGCTTAGCAGAATCCGCGGCAGTAATTTCAGTAAAGGCCTGACAAGTGGCGCCCTGCGCCTTCAAGTATTTATTAATGGTAGTAGTACCCGCCAGCACAGTGGTTCTATTGGCAGCCAGCAATAAGGTATCTATACTATTCCCGCCAGCCATTGACAATTTATCCGTGGCGGTCATTTTGGCGATAGTATTATTGCTATTAACATTGGTTTGCCCGCCCAGAGAAACTATGCCTAAAGTATTAGTTGGCCCTACAGTACCAGCTCCGGCATAAGTAAGCGTGTCAATAGTATTCCCGTTTGTAATAACGGAGTACGCCAGACTGGACGCCGTAAAAGTCAGCGACTTGAATGTGGTGCCACTGATGATGTTCGAATAATTGGCCACCGAACTTGTAGAAATTACCTTGTTATAAGTACCTCCGTCAGTGATTACCCCTCCGGCTGTTATCAACGAACCCGTTGCATTCAGCGTTTTGCCGGTGCCCTGATAGCGATAGCCTGTATAGGTATTGAGCGTAGTGTTGGACATGTTCCAAGTCCGTGTATTGCTATTATTACTGGCACACACATAAACCGATACAGTTTTACCGGACATATCAAATGTCCCACTTGTAAAAGAGATGCCATTTGTAGTAGTTGCGTTCGTAATTGCCGGTGCTACGAGATTATCTGCCAGCGTCAAGCTACCAGTTGTTTTACTTACATCCAGACCAAATTCGCCAAGTACGTTACCATTAGTGGTAAGCGTAGATGCTGCTGAACCTACAAACGACAATACCAGATTATACGTAGTAGTAGTAGACAGCGAAGCGTTGCCGCTTATTTGTACATTATAAGCAACATTCGATCTGCCGAAGATTGGACTATTCGGCACTGCGCCCCAACTCATGTTGTTACAAAAACCCGCGGCATCGAGTGTCACAGTCTTCGTTGCGGTAGTAGTGCCAAAACCACTGTTGGCATCAAAAAATACGTTGTCGGATGCTGATGGCACAATGCTTGGGATAGATCCGGTACTGCTGCCCAGTCGCCAGTGATTCAGATCGCTCCAGTTCCCTCCCCCGTTTACCCAATAGTAGTCCGCTGCACCCGCTTTCAGAAAGCCCAGTGCAAGCACCATTAGTAGCGCTTTTTTCATAATAGATGGTTTTGTAATGATTGTTCTCTGTTCTCAATGCAAACATATCTATTCAAAAAGTGCTTATTTGTAGAACTATAGCCACAAGCGTTGCTGCGCAACGCAGTTAATTCGTTAATTGGTTAATTCGTCGTTACGTGGTTTGGACGACGAGTAAAATGTAATGTCGATGCGAGGAAACATTCGCGTAATGCAGATCATAGAACAACAAACTTTGCAAAATCAGTTGCGACGGACGCCGCAATGACGCGTTTTATATGATGTAACAAATGCGAGTGATGACCTTCGTTGATCCGCTTTGCGACTCCGTGATCATTGCGAGCTGTTTTTAGTTGCACGTTGCGTGACTTTGCCGCTTTGCACCTTTGCGTGAAACCAGGGAACCCGAGTAATGACCGCAGTTGATAAGCTTTGCGTCTCCGTGATCGTTGCGAGAGGTTTTTAGTTGCACGTTGCGTGACTTTGCCGCTTTGCACCTTTGCGTGAAACCAGGGAACCCGAGTAATGACTGCAGTTGATAAGCTTTGCGTCTCCGTGATCGTTGCGAGAGGTTTTTAGTTGCACGTTGCGTGACTTTGCCGCTTTGCACCTTTGCGTGAAACCAGGGAACCCGAGTAACAAAACTCCGGGGCTTTGTTTCGTAGTAATCGTTACGAGACATAAAAATTGTGAGACATAAAAAAAGTGCCCGGCACGCCGGGCACTTCCAAACCAACCTGTTTGACCACCAGGATTTATTTTTACAGCTGATAGATCACCTTGAAGGTGTGCACATCACTGCCATTGCTTATTTTCAGAATGTACTGACCTTGTGCCAGTCCACTGAATTGAAGGTTTTGTTTGCCTTCATTGTTGTTATCGATTGTTTGTACCAGCTGACCAGTGCTGTTATACACTTCAATCTTCGCACCGGCGTAACCTGACGGCAGTTCAACAGTCACTGCATTTTTAGTAACCGTAGGATACACTGCAATCGCCTGCGCCGAACAATCAGATTTCACAGATACCACTTTGCTGTAGTTATAACTTCCGTCTACATCCATCAAACGTAAGCGATAGTATGAAGTACCAATGTTTATTGATTTATCGGTGTACGCATAATCGCCTGTGCCTTTTACATAAACCAGTTTTGCAATCGATGCGAAGTTGCGGCCATCATTGCTGCGCTCTACGACGAACTCTTTAAAGTCAACCGCATTGGCCACTTTCCAGTTCAGATTCGCCTGACAATTTTGAACCGCAGCTTCGAAATTCAGCAATGTAATAGACAATGGATTTAGCAGTAAAAGGTGAATGGTATCACTTACCGTACAGCCATCTACGAAATTCACGGTTACGGCATAACGACCCGTATCTGCTGCTACCAGAGAATCAACGATGCTGTTGTCACTCCACAGGTATTGAGAAGAAGGTACACCAAAGAAACCATCCGTATGCAACGTGTAAGGGAAAGCATTTGCCGCTAAAGCTGTATCATTACCCAGACCTCGGATAGCAGCGCCTGCATTGTAAGCTGCAATATTCCAGTTAGTGTTGTTACCTAAATCAATCGTATGCTGCTGCGCAGTAAAAGCTGTTCCGCCAGTACCTGTTACTCGACGTAAACGTACGTAATCGAAAGTAGTAGTACCACTTGGACGATTCACTGTTGCATTTGCCGTAGCGCTGCTACTGTAGATCTCCGTCAAGTGACAAGGCGTACCACTACCAAACCATGCTTTATTAACCGTTGTATTGGTACCTGCGGTAAATGTATAGGTAGCACCCGGAAAGAAGATCAACGTATCAATAGTATTGCCAGTAGTATAAATACCGCCGCCACCTTTGTATTCTGCGGTGCCGATGGTGTTATTGCCGCCGTTAATTCCCGCAAGTGACGCCAATGACGGATTTGTAAAAGTCAGTCTGTTGACCGTCGTATTGCTTAATACGGCACTGGTATTTACCAGGTCATTTACATTGACCTCATTATACGACATACCCAGCGCATTAAACGTTTTGGTATTGATCGTTGAACCGGTTGCATTCAGCGTATGTGCTGTTGCTGTTCCGTTATATCGCCACAAGGAGTCTAAGGAAATGTTTGCATTGCTGATGTCTATGCTTTCGGCATTAGCCAATCCTTCATTACTGATGCTCGATGCTGCAACTGTACGACCTGAAAGATTCAAAGCACCATCGTTGATGAGGAAATCAGTTTGTGTATTCGTGTAATTGCCCGCCAGCGTAAGACTACCGCCCACTTTAGAGATTCTAACATCAAAATTACCGAGTGCAGTACCTGACATTATAGTAGCCGTATTTCCTTTGAGTGTCAGCGGAGCAACTGTAAATGTAGCTGCAGGATTGAGTACCACTGCAGGGCCCCATGCTTCAATTGTCCATGCTGCCGCTTTGTTCCAGATTGGGCTGTTGGTTGCTGCAGACCAATCGATGTTGCGTGCATATGCGTTGCCGTTGTTTACCGTAACCGTTTTGCTGGATGAAGTAAATCCGCTATTGGCATCAAAATAGACGTCATCATAAACCGTAGGAATACAGGCACCGCCCGTACCGCCGCTTGTTGCACTCCAGTGTGTGTTGTCGTTCCAGTCACCAGCACCACCGATCCAATAACGTGGGGTGCCTGCCGATGAAATAATATTCCATCCTGAATTACCACCTGCATCAGCGCCGCTGACAGATACCGTTGGAACACCGCTAGCACTCATATTCTGCAGATAAACGTTTGCCATGTCTATAACTGCTGCAGGATTGAACTGAAAACCGCCTGTTGTATTGCCTCTTATTTCCAGTAAACCAGTACAAGTAGCCGCTTGTGCTTTGATATATTTATTGATAGTACTAGTTCCTGTAACCTGATAAACACGGGAACCAGCAAGAATCAGCGTATCAATCACGTTGCCCGGGCCGGCAATAGCACCAGCACCTTTAAATTCCAGACGTCCGATTGTATTGTTGCTGTCGATATTGACGCCAGAGGTTGCATTTGTACCTGTAAAAGTCAAAGTACCGAAAGTAGTACCGGAAACAGCGAAAGCCTGAGGATTGCCGGAGCCTGTATAAGTCGCATCCATTTTCGGGTAAGACAAACCATCTGTATTAATCGCATACTGCGTATTAATATAAGAGCCTGTCGCATTCATTGTTTTGTTGCTGCTGATATATGTCCAACCGTTAGATAAAGTAATGCTGGCATTAGAAATATCGAGCGAACGAACACCATTTGTGTTACCTGTAAAACGATTAATGGAAAGTGTGCGGTTGGCTAAAATCAGACCCCCGCCAGTAAACGTAATGACACCATTGCTTAAATTGGTCCAGTTATCCAAAAGCGTTACGGCGCCTGTACCTTTCTTACGCACATTAAACGTTAAAGAACCCAACGTACTGCCATTCGTTGTTATAGTAGAAGATGGTACCGTACCCGAAAAATCAAGTGCAGCATTCATGGTTACAGATGAGTTAAGTGACACGGAGCCGTAAACACTTAATGAATACGTACCCGACTCATTGAACGTACAGGTACCAACCCCCGCTACCCAATTCATGTTGTAACAATATGTGTTTCCGGTAGTCGTCACGATCTTTCCACCGGAAAGTCCGCTTCCTGAATCAAAAATAACAGTATCAGCCATAAATGGAATACAAGCGCCACCAGCACCACCACTTGTAGCACTCCAGTGCGTATTATCGTTCCAGTCACCAGTGCCGCCAACCCAGTATAAATTAGCACCTGCCAAAGATGTAGGCGCAGTAATATTGAAACCGGTGTTACCATCTCCATCCACACCGGATACAGCAATCGGCGTGATGTTGCCATATGCCTTGATGTTGGTCAGGTATACGTTGTCAATAAGCGCTGTTGCAGCAGCACCAAACATTAAACGGACTGAATCTGTAGCTGTGATTTCCGTAAATGCCTGGCAGGTTCCGCCTTGTGCCTTCATGTATTTGCTGATATTGATCGTGCCGGCAAGCGTTGACGTTTTATTGGGCGCCAGCAATAAGCTGTCAATCGTATTTACACCTGTTATCTGCATCTTATTCAGAGAGGTAAGCGTTCCAATGGTATTACCACCACTTACGAAACCCTGCACCCCGCCAAACACAACATTTCCAACTGTGTTATTGGTGGCAATGTTGCCTTGTCCGTTAAATTGAATGCTTCCAACGATGTTCGCGTTATTAATGGAGCCTTGACCGTAAAAGATAAGTGAGTCAACAACATTGTTACTTTCAATGTCCGAATAAATATTAGTTGTTGATGTAAAAGTCAGCAGGTGATAGGTCGAATTGTTGATAACGTTTGTATTTGGACCGCCTGCGAGCGTCGCCGTTGCTATGTTATAAATGCCGCCATCGGTGGTAAGACTTCCAGTGTACAATGCCGAACCCGTTGCATTCAGCGTTTTGTTGAGACCCACATAGCGATACACCGAATTAACTGTTAGATTAGCATTCGTCATTTGCAACACACGGGTGTTACTATTATCGCCTATAAAATTATAAAGCGTCACATTTTTACCTGTAATATCAAAGGTGCCGGAAGTGAAAGTAAGTCCACTTGTTCCATACACAGTAGTAGTGGCCGGCACAATGAGATTATCAGTCAGCGTAAGGCTGGAACCCGGTTTATCAACTTCCATTCCAAATTCACCCAGTACGTTGCCGTTGGAAGTGAGTGTGGCTGCTGCTGCACCTTTAAATGCAAGCAGCACATTATACGTTGTTGTGGGTGCAAGCACTGTATTGCCACTCACTTGCACGGTAAACGATGTATTGGCCGTATTGAAAAACGGACTATTCGGCACTGCTGCATTCCAGGTCATGTTATTACAAAAACCGTTAGCATCAAGCGTTACAGTCTTTGTGGCGGTAGTAGTGCCAAAACCGCTGTTGGCGTCAAAGAATACGTTGTCGGATGCCGAAGGCACAATGCTTGGGATAGACCCGGTACTGCTTCCGAGTCGCCAGTGATTCAGATCGCTCCAGTTCCCTCCCCCGTTTACCCAATAGTAATCTGCCGCACCCGCTTTCAGAAAGCCAAGTGCAAGCACCATTAGTAGCGCTTTTTTCATGTAAGATGGTTTTATAATGATTGTTCTCTTCTCATTACAAACATATCTTTTTGAAAGGGGCTTATTTGTAGAACTATAGCCACAAGCGTTGCGCAGCAACGCAGTTAATTGGCTAATTCGTTGAAAGGTTAATTCGTCGTTACCTGGTTTGCGGAGAAACAAAACAAATGCACCTGATAACTCACCGCTTTGTATCGCCGTGATCGTTGCAAGGATTTTCTGTGCCGTGTGACTTTGCCCGCTGCATGTCCTCCAGAGCGAAGCGTGAGGATGCGGGAAACTATAAAACGCGGGCAGTTATATACCAGATTACTTCATTTTCATCGAGCGCTTAACTCAATGCAAAAAGTAAAGGCAATGGCCGGCGGGGGCTACGACTCCGACGAAGATGCCGGCCATTGGATCTCTACCAGCTGCTGTCGGCAATTACGGCAGTCTTATTAAGTTAATAGGGCTATAGATTTATACGCCTTGCGCATTTTACATCAAACTATCAATATGGGACGTCTCAGGTATTAACGTCTCAGCTTTTCAACATATCAACAAAAAACGCCCCTTCTAGTATTGGAATTTCAGCGTTCAGGAGCTTTCACCCAAAACTTCAATAAACCATCCAGCTGCATGCCCACGATCTGATAACTTTCAGGCACCTCGTCCTCCATACTGTGATAAGTAACTAAGCGTGTACCATCAGGACGGTCCGCAAGCATTTTGCGCAGGTTGAAATTATAATAGCGGTAAAGGTTGTGCGAGTACTCCAGCGCATAATCGATTTTTTCAGCCCAGGCAAGATTTTCATAAAATGAATTGTAGAAGTAAAAATGATCGTACTGATCAAAATCTACCTTCGTAAAATTGCCGTGCAAAAAGAAGGCGTTATCAATACAAAGCAATTCCTTTGCGATTTCCGCCTGTCGAATCAGATCTTTTCGCTGCTCAATGCCAAAGAACGAGCACGTTGGCTGATACCATGCCGCCGCCAGACAGAATTTACCTGCACCACTACCGATGTCGAGTATTTTACTCCCTTTGTCAACCGCTAAAAACGCGGCCGCTTTTTGAGCAACAACTAAAGGCGTCCAATGGCGGCTTGCGAGTGCCCGTATGTACGCCGGATAAATTTCATTGAACTGTTTATCGTCCTTAAACCAGCGATCTGTATACATTTTCCTTACTTCGGTCATAGGGATTATTATAGGGGCTTATGATTTGGCATGTTTATTTTTTCCGTTCATCCCATATTCTTTGGGCGGCACCAGGCCGTTTCGGTCATAAGGCTTTGCAGGAATTATCCGCACCAGCCAGCAGGCGCCGTCGGGCAATAAGCGGTTCATTTCTCCATTTACAAGCAGACCGTTGAGCTCAGCAATTTTGCCTGCAACCGGCATGTTCAAATCTATCTGATAGTCTTTGTAATAAACAGATGCAATCAATTGCCCCGCCTCTATATAGCCCGAAATATCTGCAAACACGATCTTATCAATCGCTTTAAATCCTGTCAGTTTAAATTTGCCAACACCCACATCAGCAACGGCACCTTTAAAATCAATCCAATCGTGTTCTTGTGTAAAATAACGCTGGGCTGTAATCGTATTTAAACTCATCCTGCAAAATTACCCGCACAGCTATTCAGCCGCGGTGAATGATTTTACACGAAAAAGTGATATTTATCACCTTTTAAAGGTTTTACCTTTGCTGTTCATGAGTATTCAGGGCCTTTTCCCAATCGACAAATGGGACTTCAAAAGTGAATCCGTTCTCCAGGACTTGCCACCGGAGGATTTAAAATTACTGCTGGCCCATAAATCGGAAGATGCCTATAAGAAAGGCGAAGTGATTTTCAGGGAAGGTGCGTACCCCACCGGCATTTTTTATATTACTGAAGGAAAAGTCAAAAAATATAAGGTAGACAAAGACGGTAAGGAGCAGATTCTGTATGTGGCCAACAAGGGTGAAATCATCGGCTATCATGCAATCCTTTCCGAAGACCGCTACCCTGACGCAGCCGCAGCATTGGAAGCTTCTGTAATCACGTTTATTCCCCGCGAAGATTTTCTCGCTGCGATTCAAAATTCTCCGGTATTGAGCAAACGTTTGTTGAAAACACTCAGCCATGAGTTTACCGTATTGACCAATAGTCTTTCCGCCCTTGGACAAAAAACGGTACGCCAGCGACTAGCACTGCATCTGATTGTACTGCGTGAAAAATACAAAGTTGATTTTCAGCCGGGCGATCCTGTGGTAATTAATATGCGACGCGAAGATCTGGCGGGCATTGTAGGAACTGCCAGGGAAAATGTTATTCGCATACTGAAAGAATTTAAGGAAGAAGAAATCCTGCAAACAAAAGGCGCGCAGATTATCATTTATGATATCGGCAAATTAATCGCGATTGCAGACTGGAAATAATGTTGGGTTAATGCGTTAAAAAGTCAAAGAGTTAATTAAGTTAAAGATGTAACCATACGCTGGAGAACAACTTAAAACGTACAACCTACAACGTAAAACTATCGCCATCGTGTCGGGAGTCCTTTTCTGGAATAGGTATTAGCCTGAAAACCTGTTTTTCCAAAACCTTTCGTTCTGCTTCCGATTTTGTGAGCAGTATCGCCTTCCGGTAATGTTCCAGCGCTTTATTGCTATCCAACCCGGTGTACAGATAACCCAACAACCCATGAAAATAACCGGACTCTTTAAGATTTAATTTTTCCGCTTCGCGAATGCCATTATCGTTTCCATAAACTTTTGCATAAGCGAATACTCTGTTTAATGCTGTGACCGGCGAATATTCCACCACAATGAGTTCGTTGTACAAATTCAGGATATGTTGCCATTTCTTTGGATCAGCAGTCGTGGTATGCCAATAAGCAATGGCAGCTTCGAGATGGTATTTTGAAAGCTCGGTGCCTTTGCTGGCCTGTATCAGATAGTGATTGCCTTTTTGTATCAGCGCCTGATCCCACAAGCTTCTGTCCTGCTCGTCAAAAAGTACAGCCGCGCCGCTTTCATCTGTACGTGCTTCCAGTCTTGAACTTTGAAAACACATCAGCGCCAGGAGCGCGTTAGCTTCCGGCGTATCGGTAAGCTCGTTGCCGGTGAGTACCAGCGCCAGCCGGATCGCTTCGAGACAGAGATCTTTACGGATTAAAAGACTATTGCTCTTAGAAAAATAGCCTTCATTAAATAAGAGATACAACGCCCTAAGCACGACTTCGAATCGTGTTTTAATTTCATCTTCGCTTAATGATTTGATCTGAAAATTTTCATTACGCAGATTTTCACGCGCTCTTTGCAAACGTTTTTTGATCGTTTCCTGTTTTGCAAGCAACGCATTCGAAATTTCCACCAGACTAAAACCACAAAGGATTTGCAACGTCAGACAGAGTTGCGCTTCCGATGAATTGACCGGATTGCACGCCGCAAAAATCATCGCCAGCTGACTGTCCGAAATCGTCTGATGATTAAAATCAAAATCAAGCTCCGTCCACGATTCATCATGCATCAATCCTTTCCTGATTTCAGTTTCAAAAATGGCTGTATGTTTCAGATAGTCTTTGGCTTTATTCCTCGCAACGGTATACAACCAGGCGGCGGGATTTTCCGGAACACCTTTCTGGGCCCAGTATTCTGAGGCTTTCAGAAAAGTTTCACTCGCAATATCCGCTGCAATTTCAATATGCCTGAAATGAAAAGTCCTGCAGAGCACCGCAACAATCTTGCTGTACTCCGTACGGAATAAATGCGGTGTGAGCTCCTGTGGTCCCATAAAATGATAAAAATGTGAGTAGTGGGTTGTCAATAGTGAGCAACAATATCCGGAACTCAAAATTCACTATTCACCACTCACATCAAAGCTACATCACATTAATTTCCCTTACTTCCACTTCGCCGCCGAAATTAAATATCGGGCAGCCTTTGGCAATTTCAGTTGCTTCATCGAGACTGTCCGACTTGATCAGTGTGTAGCCCATAATCGATTCTTTGATCTCCGTGTACGGACCGTCAGAGATGATTCCGTCTCCTTTTTTTACGACCGTGCCGGCACGATCCAAACGGTTACCACGATCGGATAATTTATTCTGTGCGGCGATTCCACCGATCCAGTTCATCCAGTTTTGCGTGTTTGCCTGCATTTCTTCCGGCGTTTTTGGCATCGCATTGTAATCTGCTTTGAATACTAACAAGAACTCTTTCATGATTTTTAGTTTTTTGATTCTACAGTTATGACGATCGATATGCTGCAACAGGGACAAAGTTCGGCGGATTTTTTTCAAATTCTTTTTCAGTGTTTGGCAGCCAGCGCTGTAACTCCGGTTAAACATCGTTGCGACGCATTACGTTCATCGCCGGTGCTACTATTGAGGATTGCCTTTGTATGTTATCATTTTATTTCGTCCGTCATAATCAATCATTTAGTCTATAAGTTTACAGCAAATAAATCCTGATGAAAAGAATTCACCTGTTACTCCTTATCGCAGGTTTGCTGTTGGCCTCATTCCGGAACGATCATTTAACAATCAGACCCATAACGATCGGCGAGGTTCAAGATGACACCGTAGTACACGAAATTGAGCTCATCACCAAAGATCTGGCTGAGCCCGGAAAGAAACTTACCGGACTGATAAAGATTGGCCACATTAAACAACACAACAATCTTGTCATGTGCAACCAAAAAGGAGTAGCATTTTATGTACGCTATCAAACTACACCAAAAAGCTGCGTCATTAAAAATAGTAGTGCATCCTTTTCCCTTTCCGTAAAAGACAGCCTGATCAGAAGTCTCGACGCCCGTCATGTGACGTTTATGCTGGAAATGGATTCTACTGCATTTACCGAAATCAACAAAATACTTGAAGACAGATATGCAGGCACCAACATAACTGTACAGAACAATTTTTACGCATCAAAAGACATCACCAGAAAATACTTTGTACTCAGTACCTCCAACCAAAAATCCAGCCTTCGTCTGATATTTGTAGTCGGCAGAGGATATTTGTATGCTTGTGTGATGATTTAGGAAGCATTATCTCTTCGCCCACATCGATTTTGAAAACCTGAATGAATAGTAATTCTGGCGCCGCAATGTGCGACGCAACTCCGCTAAACAGGAAATGGCAGCTGGTGGCAAAAAAGCACCCAGGCATGATATTTATCAGATTTCCGTTACCATCTCTTATTTAACTTTAGCTACGCTTAAAAAAAAACAATCATCATGCTCAACCAAATCAAAACTTTCGAAGGAAACGTGCTCGCACTGGAATTGACCGAAACATTTACCGAAGCCGATGCGCAATCTATCAAACAACTTTTTGAAGAGAAATTAGCAAACGGTGCAGCTCATGTCAACCTCCTGATTAAAGTGAAAGATATGTCTGTGATGAAACACATGGACTGGCGCGCTTTTGTGGACGGTGAAGTGTGGGGTTTTAAACACTTTGGTAAAATAGGTCGCTGTGCAGTAGTAGCACATTCCGACTTTATTAAAGCTGCCGTAAAAATTGAAAGCAAAGTTTTGCACCTTGCCAATTCCGCTTTTGAAGAAAGATATTTTGATACCGATCAACTGGATGAAGCTATGGCATTTATCAGTGCGGCATAGGTGAAGGAGGGGAAACGTCAAAAATGAAGGGGGAAACCTAACGCAAGTAAAATTTTAGGTTTTGACTTTTGACTTTAAAAGTGATTAATGTCACCGTTTAAGTCTGGTCGTTTTTTTACTTTTGCCGCCATTAAAATTTCGTAAAATGAGTGAATTCGCCCCATGTCCGCAGTGTAAATCTACGTTCACCTATCAAATGGATAATCTGCTGGTATGCCCGGAATGTGGCCATGAATGGAATCCGGAAGAAGCCAGTATCAGTGAAGATACGTTTGTCGTAAAAGACTGCAATGGTAATATCCTGCAGAACGGCGATACGGTAGTAACAATCAAAAACCTTCCTGTAAAAGGCGCTACGCAAAGTATTAAAGCAGGTACGAAGGTGAGAAATATTAAACTGGTGGACAGCGATCACAACATCGATTGCAAGATCGATGGATTTGGTGCAATGGCACTCAAATCTGAATTCGTGAAGAAAGCGTAATAATTTTTTACTTGAATAGTCCTGAAAAAAGTTGACGGATTTTAAATAGTCCCGGTTGCCTCAAGTGGCCGGGATTTTTTATGCACCTGTT
>NZ_QKTW01000018.1:0-206567 GCF_003236175.1 Taibaiella soli
CCGATTTTTTGGGGGGACGTCATATTCCCATCGGTATGTGTATACTCTGAGCCTGTACCAGTATAAACTCTTGATTGCACGTCTTCTTTTACAATAAAGGGAATGCCAAAAGTTGGTATGAAATTAAGCTCAGTTGTTCTGTGTTTTCCTAAAGCGATACCAATCATTGGCATCAGATTCAGGCAGGCATTCTGATAATTTATAGACGCATCGTCATGGCTCAGCACAAAGCTTGTGGAGAATTTAGTCATGGATATTCCGGCTCCTGTTCCAAGTCGAAAGCGGGTTCCGATTTTCCATTGAAAACGGCCGGTAATGATTGGCAGCGGATGTTTTTGAGTCTCGACAGCTTCCGAAAATTTTCCGGTCGAAACAGCCCACGGACCGGATAAACCAGCGTCAATTGTCCAGCTGTCTTGTGCCTGAGCGGATATGTAAATGGCCGATGTGAAAAAGAGAAGGATGAATTTGCGCATAAGGTCAGGTGTGTTGTTTTTGCCTAAACAAAATAATTCAATCGCCATTGATTTCATATAGCATCTGGTTCTGGAATGTCACAGTATGATAATTTTTATTGTCATACCATGTGAGGTGCTATGATAGTGCAGTGATACTTTTTAAATTTGGTTATCGCTCATTTTAATGTCACCAAAAATGATAAAGAACTCTATCTTATTAATGACCGCAATATTTTGCATGGCAGGTGGACGTATCTATGCACAAAACTGTGGTACCGATGCGTATAACCAGAACTATAAAGCGCAACATCCCGAAGTGGCCGTTTATGAACAGCAATTGCAGCAGGAATTGCTGCAAAGCATGAAAAAAATAAATCTCAATAAGTTTGCCCGCACGACCAATCAAAACGAAACTACGGTTTACGATGTACCTGTTGTGTTTCACATTATTCACGATTATGGAAACGAATACATCAGCGATACCGTAGTGTACAATGTGCTGGAACGGGTCAATAGTGTTTTTGCCAAAACAAATTTTTCGGAACTGGCGGACATCTTTCCAAATTATGCGGGTGTAATACCTGGCACTACCAAAGATTACGTCGGTAAGGCCAATATTCATTTTCATCTTGCTACAATAGATCCGCAGGGTAATCCCACACATGGCATTACGCACCGCCGGTCTTATCTGGCTTACAGAGGAGACGACAACTGCAAATTTGACCAATGGACACCGGCATCTTATGCTAATATCTGGATCGTGGGGTCTATGGCTCAGATTAGTTCGGAAGGAGGCTATACATATGGCATTCCGGCCGCCAACGGAAATCCGTATATCGATGGAATTATACAGTCCTACGGGTATATTAATGTCAACAATAATCTCAGTCATCATTTTGGACATTTTCTGGGTTTGCAACATCCGTTCACAAGTGGTGGCTGGTGTGGGGACGACGGGGTAGACGACACACCGCCGGTTGGAGCTACAGGTGCGGTTGTAAATGGTTGTGTATTTGATACCTCATGTGCACACGGTTATTTGAAACAATACACGTACAATGAAATGATGACATTGTATGGTGAGATATATCCAGGCTTGTCTTTCAATCCTGTGGACAGCACTTCGTTAATCGACTATCCAGATACGTCGAATGCTCAAAATATAATGTTAGCCTACCCCTGTTCTAAAATGTTTACCTATGGACAAACACAGGTGATGCGCGCTGTACTCAACGGCACAATGGCCAATAGGAGCAATCTGATCAGTAGTTCGAATCTTACGGTAACCGGAGCGTTGGCTCCCTGGCCAGATCTTCAGCCAGTGGCCGATTTCTCGTTGAGCAGGGTCACGCAGAGCTTTGCGGATCATGTTCCGGCGGACAGAGTTTTCGGTTGTATGAATGATTGCACGTTTACTTTTACTGACCGTAGCTGGAACGATACCATTATTGATCGTCAATGGACGTTTTCCAACGGCGCAACCAGTCCAGTTGCCACTACACCAACTGTAACCAATAAATTCTCACAACCAGGTTGGGTGGATGTAACACTCACTGCAACCGGCAACGGAACGGGCAGCAGTACTATAACCCGGAAAGCTGTATTTGTCGCAGATACCGCGGCTATCAATCCGGATGGTTATTTTCAGGAATTCCGGCCTGGCGATATCAGTAACTGGCCCATGTTTAATTATTACAACAATGATTTCAAATGGTCTGCGTCGAAGTACGGCGTTTACGATACGACAGCTATTTGCTATAATAATTTTGACCCGCGTATCGACAATGTGTATTTGTTGGGCACGTCTGAATTGCTGGGTACACCCGGTGGCGATTATGACGATCTGTTTACGCCTGCTTTCGATCTCTCGGGTCCACAGTACACCTACAATTGTAACCTGAATTTTATGAGCGCTTCAGCTACGCGTGCTACCGTTTTTAGTGATATGAAAGATTCGTTGGAAATCTGGTATTCGATAGACTGCGCGCAGAGCTGGAAAGTGTTGAAGATATTCACCCAGGATTTGCTGCACAGACAAGGAATGGTCGCAACAAGCTATCATCCCGCATCGCCCGCAGACTGGACTTTTCAAAGCATCGATATACCGCAGAACGCAAAAACCAGTAAAACATTTTTCCGCTTTCGGTACAAGCCAGGTGTCAATAGTCATGGCTTTGGGACAGGAAATAATTTTTATATGGATCGTTTTCAAATCAATAATGTGCCTACCGGCGTAAACGCTGTAACGCTTGAAACAACAGGCTTAACGCTTGCTCCTAATCCAACTGTGGGCAGCACCAATTTGTATGTAAAAGGAGGTAGTGGGCAGGCACAGATTCGTGTAACGGATATTACGGGAAAGCTTGTGTATTGTACACAACAGGTCTTAAATGGAAATTTGGCTACTATAGAGATTCCTGCTGCAAGCCTTGCTGTGAAAGGTATGTATCTGGTACAGATAATTTATAACCAGCAAACGCATACAGAGAAGTTGATGGTATATTAAAGCTGAACGCCTGAGACTGAAAGCATGCTCTTTTTTTGAATGGAGTTAGATAAAAAAACAAGCCGTTCCACTGTATTGGAGCGGCTTTTTATTGCTGCTTTAAACGTCATGCTGTGGTAAAATGATTGTCATGAAATAAAACATCTGATGTATTTGGTCGTTGGAAACTCTTTGTGGTATTGCCTTTGCAGAGAATGTCACAGTAGGATAATTTAATTGTCATATAGGATTGGTTTGAATGTCTGTGTAGTGGTACAGTCTACTTTTGAAGTATCTCTATATTTTAAATATCACCTAATGACTAGAAAATCTATCTTATTTGTCTCAGCACTCACATGCCTCTCCGGCGGACTAGTTCGTGCACAGCAGGTTTGCGGCACGGATGAATTTTACAGGAAGTACAGAGCGGAACATCCTGAAGTCGCGGTTTACGAAAAGCAATTGCAGCGGGAATTGTTGCAAAACATGAAGCAATTGAATCTTCAGAAATTTGCCAGGACGACCAATGAAAATGAAGACATCGTTTACGATGTGCCGATCGTGTTTCACATCATTCATGATTATGGCGCCGAATATGTCAACGATACGTTGATTTACGCCACTGTTCAGGGTATTAATGAAGTTTATTCCAAAACAAATCTTGCGCAGATGGCTGGTGTGATTCCAACATTTGCAGGTGTTATTCCGGGTACAACGAAAGACTATATTGGTAAAGCAAATATTCAGTTTCATCTGCCGACAAAAGATCCGAATGGTAATCCGACTCATGGTATTACCAGGCGCAGGTCTTATCTGGCATCAAACGGTGATGAAAACTCTAAGTTTGACCAATGGGCACCAGACTCCTACGCGAATATCTGGATCGTAGCCAGGATGAGTGCCAATCACGATCGTGCTGCGGCTTATACAGTCCCGATTCCGGGCGCGGCGGCAAATCCGTATATAGATGGAATCAACTGTCTGTATGATTATACCAACCGCGACAACACACTTAGCCATGAGCTTGGTCACTACCTGAGCCTGGATCACCCATGGGGAAATACAAACAATCCGGATATTGCCTGCGGCGATGATGGTGTAGACGATACGCCACCTACAAAAGGCCATAATCCGCCACCGGCAGGCCAAAGCGGATGTACTCCGGCAAATTTGTATGATACTGTTTGTACACAAGGGTATTTCAAAAAATATTCCTACGATCAGATGATCACATTGTATGGTGAGATATATCCTGGTTTGTCTTTTAATCAATATGACAGCACCTCATTTATTGATTATCCCGATACAACGAATTCGCAGAACGTAATGGACTATACCTACTGCTCTAAAATGTTTACCTATGGGCAGACACAAAAAATGCGTGCGGCGCTGATCAGTACAGTTGCCAATCGTAATCATCTTTTCGCTGACGGAAATCTTGTAGCGACGGGCGCGTTGGAATCCTGGACAGATCTGCCTCCTGTGGCGGATTTTTCACTGGGTCGTATCAGTGGCAGTATTGGAGATAAAGTGCCTGCCGACAAAGTTTTCGGTTGTGTCAACAGCTATACTTTCACCTTTATTGACAGAAGTTGGAACGATACCATTGCCGGCCTGAGTTGGACATTCTCCAACGGCGCTGCCAATGCCACCGCATCTTCCAAAACGGTAACCAATACATTTTCAGAACCGGGCTGGGTGGACGTAACGCTAACGGCAACCGGAAACAATGGTTCAGGTAGTAATACGATAGAACGGAAAGCCGTGTATGTGGCTGATCTTACAGCAATCAATCCTGATGGTTATCTGCAGGAATTTAATCCGGCTGATATCGGAAACTGGCCCATGTTTAATTACTACAACAATAATTTTAAATGGTCGGTATCGAAACACGGCATGTATGATACAACGGCCATCTGCTATAATAATTTTGATCCTCGTGCCAATAACGCATATACTTTGGCCACATCAGAATTACTGGGAACGCCTGCCGGTGATTACGATGATATGTTTACACCAGCTTTTGATCTTTCGGGTTCACAATATGCAGCCAACTGCAATTTGAATTTTATGAGCTCCAGTACTTCCCGGACAACAGTGCCTGCAGATATGAGAGATTCACTGGAAATCTGGTATTCTACAGATTGTGCTAACAGTTGGAAGCTACTTACTATTCTAAGCAAGGGGGCATTGCATGTTCAAGGCATATCGGAAGTAAATTACAGTCCGGCGTGGCCTGCTGACTGGACGCTGCAAAGCATCAATATTCCTGCCGGGGCAAAATCCAATAAAACGTTTTTCAGGTTTCGTTATAAACCCGGCGCTGGCGCAAATGGTTTAGGTTCCGGAAATAATTTTTACATGGACCGTCTGCATATCAATAACATGCCGACAGGTGTAAATTCTGCGATGCTGGAAACAGCGGGCGTGACAGTGGCGCCAAATCCTACGAAGGGCAATGCAAATTTGTATGTAAAAGGTGGCAGTGGTCGGGCAGAAATTCAGGTTGCAGACATTGCCGGAAAGGTTGTGTATCGAACACAGCAGGCATTAAATGGAAATGTAACCGTCATCGACATTCCGGCTGCGAGCATTGCTGTGAAAGGGATGTATCTGGTGCAGGTAATTTCAAACCAGCAAACGCGTACCGAGAAGTTAGTGGTTTATTAAAGGCTGAAAGCTTGCTCGTGCGAATAACGGTCGGACGGTCAGTGTCGGCTGGCTATTATTCATTTTCAATAATACAAGAAAAGGTTGTCCCGTTCGGGACAACCTTTTCTATCAATTTGACTATTGTGAAGGTTTAAGTCATAACAGCTGTATACTTGGTACCTAGTACTTACTACTTAGTACTTGCCACTGCCCGAGGCTAGTTGATCGCTCCGTAGTCTCTGAGAATATTGTGAACAATATCGAGGCGGATTTTTGCCCAATCCTTTGTGGTATCGCCGTTCGGAATTTCGAAATTCTCTGCGAAGAAATAAGGATAAGCACGCATATTGCCTTTGTTCATAGATTCTTTCGGTTCTTTTACTGAAACCTCTCTTTCTGCGAAGCCAACTATCCAAAGCAACTGACGGCCTGGAAGATCGCTCCAGCCTGTTTTATAATACAGTTTATAACCGGCAGTATCTTCACGCAGCATCATACTGCGCACGATACGCTGAGAACGTTCGGAAAAAGGTAATTCATTGAAGTAGAGGCGTTTTACAAAGCCGAGTTGTTCGTCTGCGGAGATTTTTAGTGTATCATTCAGCCAGAACTGATCGATAGCGCCGCCGATACGCATATTGCCATATTTCGCAGTGTCAATATAGTGCTGCATCAGGTTTGGACCAATACGACGTGCCAGCTCCTGAAAGTAGCCTACATTGCTCAGCTTAAATGCTTCACGCATATTCATATCCTTGTTCCATTCAGGCTTCGAACGCACTACGCTGTCCCATTTAATCACCATCTGCTCGTCTGGTGCAATACCTGTTTCCAGGGCTACCAGTGAGTTGAAGATCTTAAATGTTGATGCCGGTGAAAATCGCTCCAGGCAACGGTCTTTGTTGTAATAATGGATCGATTCATGGTTGTTGTCCCGCAGGATAAAACAACTTTTCTGAATGCCATTATCCGTAAAATATTTGCTCCATTCGTCATGATCCTTAATGCGGCTTTCCCGGCAAGAAGAAAAAATAACGGCGGTCAAAGGAAGTAGAAAAAGAAAAATGCGACCTATACGCATATCAATGCAGATTTTTTGCAAAAGTAATTAATCAGTTGACAATGGACAATTGACAGTTGACAATGTCCATTGTTTGTTGGCACAGATACAAAATCATTTCAATGTCAGCAGTTTTTTTAATTTTTTTTATTGTCGGCACGGTAGCTACGGTTAAACATCCGTTGCGTCGCACATTTCGTCGGCAGTACTACTATTGAGGGTAACTGTCAATTGTTCACTGTCAATTGTCAACTGTAAAAGAGCCGCCTCCCAGCGCCCTATAAAGTTCTATCGATTGTGTAAATAATAATTTTCTTGCATGGTTTTCTTCAATCTCGGCTTCAAGCGCACTTTTTTGAGCCGTAATAATTTCCAGGTAAGTAGCGTAACCGGAAACATATAGATCACGGGCGGAAGAAACAGCATCCTGTAGTGCCTGCGTTTGTTGCTCTTTCATGTGTAGCATTTTTTTTGTTTGTTCCAGTTGCTGCATCGTCGTTACTACCTCGCGAACCGCGTTGAGTACCGTTTTCTGATACATGTAGTAGGCCTCTTTGTTTTGTGCAATGGAAATAGCGTAAGCAGCGCTGATCTGTTTTTGATTGAAAACAGGCGCTGTCAGTCCGCCGAAAATACCCCATACAAACGAGCCAGGGTTAAAAAGCAGCGAAGGATCGAACGCGTTGAAACCAACCGAAGGATTAATCGTCAGTGAAGGTAAAAATGCAGCACGTGCTACTTTTACATCTGCCTTAGCGGCTTGCAGTGATAATTCTGCTTCCTGGATGTCAGGACGATGCAGCAGCAAATCTGACGGAACACCTGTGTGTAGCCGCTCCGGAAGATTTTCAGGAGATAATTCCTTGCTGCGATCGATATGCGCAGGATATTGCCCCATCAGGAATCGTAGCTGGTTTTCCAGCGCTATGATTTGTTGACGTGTACTGTATTCAAAACTTTTGGTGTAGTACAGCTGCGCTTCAAACTGTTTTACCGCAAGCTCTGTAGCGCGTCCACCTTCTTTTTGCACCTTCACGATATCTAGTGCTGCTTCCTGTAGTTGCGTATTGCGTTTGACGATAAGCAATTCATTGTCGAGTGCCAGCAATTCATAATAAAGCGTTCCCGTTTGTGCGATCAGGGCAGTTGCAATGAGTTGCCTTCCTTTTTGAGTTGCCGCAAAACGTGCTATGGCAGCCTTTTTCCGGTTTCTTAATTTTCCCCAGAGATCAATTTCCCAGGAACTCCGCAACCCTAAATAATAATCCGGTGTGGGTGTAGGAATACGTTGCTTGTCGGAGATATTCTCAGAAAATTCCGTGTCATAGTTACCGACACCATTCATCGTATAATCTCCATAACGCTCTACGCCGGCCGTTGCCACCGCATTGATCGATGGCAATAAAGCTGCCTTAGCCATGCGTAATTGTTCTTTAGCAATCGTCACGCGCTGCAATGCAATCAGCATGTCCTGGTTGTTCCGCAATACAGAATCAATAACCGTTTGTAAATGCTGGTCTTTAAAAAACTGCTGCCAGGCGATGTTTGCGGCGTTGACGGAATCACTGTTGTGATATACATCGGTGGGTACAGAAACCGAATCTGGGATCTGTACGCGTTTTGCTGTGTGGCAAGATGCCAGCAGCAAAGCGCTGATTATAAAATATAGCAAGAATGATCTTTTCATTTTAATTGACTTGTTCTGGTAAAGAATGATGATGATGTTGCTGGTGGCGATTGGCTTTTCTGCGTTTGCTTTTTTCAGCGAGTGAGGCGAAAATCACATACAAACCTGGTGTAAGGACTAATCCGAAGATCGTACCGATCAGCATACCGCCAGCCGCCGCTACGCCAATGGAACGATTACCGGCAGCCCCTGCGCCACTGGCAATGCACAATGGTATTAACCCGGCAATGAATGCAAACGATGTCATGAGGATTGGACGCAAACGCGCGACCGCACCTTCTTTTGCAGCCTCTAAAACAGTGATCTTTTTTTCTTTCTGTTGCTGAATGGCAAATTCTACAATGAGAATCGCGTTTTTGCCCAGCAATCCAATAAGCATTACCAATGCCACCTGCGCGTAGATATTATTTTCCAGACCGGCAATTTTCAGCAATAGAAGTGCTCCGAAAATACCTGCGGGAAGTGATAGTATAACCGATAGCGGTAGAATAAAGCTTTCGTATTGCGCAGCCAGCAAGAGATACACAAATACCAGACATAACGCAAAAATGGCAGCGGCCTGATTGCCGGAAAGAATTTGTTCACGCGTCATGCCCGACCATTCATAACTGTAGCCGCGTGGTAATTTTTCTTTCGCTACTTTTTCAATCGCCTTGATCGCTTCACCACTGCTGTATCCCGGTGCAGCGTCACCATTGATCATTGCCGAAGTGTACATATTATAGCGCGTCAATTGCTCTGGTCCGTACACACGTTCCAAACGAATGAATGTGGCATATGGAACCATTTCGCCACGATTGTTTTTTGTGTACAGATTCAGAATGTCTTCTGGTTTCGTTCGGTATTGAGGTCCCGTTTGCACCATCACTTTATACAACTGTCCGAAGCGAATAAAATTTGTGGCGTAATAACTGCCCAGCAAGGTTTGTAGTGTAGACATTGCATTGTCAATTGTTACGCCTTTTTTCGCAGCCATATCCTGATCCACATGTATCAGGTATTGTGGAAAACTTGGATCGAAACTGGTGAATGCACTGCCAATTGCTTTTTCTTTTTTCAGCGCGGTAATAAAATCGTTCGCTACCTGTGCCGTCTGCGTCAGGTCCGTCGTTCTGTTTTTATCTAGAAGACGAAGTTCAAAACCACTGGCGTTACCGAATCCCGGTACGGTTGGCGGCGGAAAGAATTCAATCGTTGCATCTGAAATTGTTTGTGCTTTCTTTTGCAGTCGTGCCATGATTTGCTGCATGGTTTCTTTCCGATGATCCCAGCTTTTCAGATTGATCATTGCCATGCCGTAAGAAGAGCCCGCCACATCGTTCATCAAACTATAACCGGCCAGCGTACTGATGTTTTCTACAGAAGATTCCTGCTTTGTAAGATCTGAAACGGCTTCCAGTACTTTCTGTGTACGTTCTACCGTAGAGCCTGATGGTGTAGTAACATTCACATAAATCATACCCTGGTCTTCGGTAGGAATAAAACCACCCGGTAATATGCTGTTTACACCCCAGGCTGCAACACAGAAGAACGCCAGCATTGCAACTGTAATGCCTTTGCGGCCGGCAATACGGCCAACGATCGATTTGTATTTACGTTCTGTTTTGTCGTAATTTTTATTGAACAGCGCATAAAATTTTTGTAGTCCTGTTGCTTTGGTTGGTTTTGGTGAATGTTTCAGCAGCAGTGCGCAAAGTGCCGGCGTCAGGGTCAATGCATTGATGCCGGAGATAACAATGGCGACAGCGAGCGTCAGCGAAAACTGCCGATAAAAAACACCCACAGGGCCAGATAAAAATGCAACCGGAATAAACACCGCAGACATTACTAACGTGATTGCCACAAGTGCCCCGGATATTTCCTTCATGGCTTGTATAGCCGCTTGCAGCGGTGGTAAATGTTCTTCCGACATCTTTACGTGTACAGCTTCTACCACTACAATTGCGTCATCAACCACAATACCAATGGCCAGCACAAGTGCAAACAAAGTCAGCAGATTGATGGAGAAACCCATCGCCTGCATAAATGCAAGTGTTCCGATCAGGGCCACAGGAACGGCTAATGCGGGTATCAATGTAGAACGGAAATCCTGCAGGAAAATAAAAACTACGATAAATACGAGGATGAATGCTTCCAATAAAGTGCGCAACACTTCGTGAATACTCGCGTCCAGAAAGCGTGATACATCATATGCGTAGTTGTAATCCATGCCCGGTGGGAAGCTGGAGCTTTTCAGCTCATTCATTTTCTCTTTGATGTTGTGAATCACTTCCCGCGCATTTGAGCCTGGTCTTTGTTTGATCATGATGGAGGCAGAGGGGCGGCCGTCGGTTTCGGAAACCATACCATAGCTAAGCGTACCGAATTCTATATCGGCGAGCTCTTTGAGTTTAAGAATAGTACCGTCATCTGCGGCCTTGATGACTATGTTTTCATATTGTTCCGGTTCGAAGAATTTGCCTGTATAACGAAGCACATATTGCACGTCCTGCGCATGTTTTCCTGAACTTTCACCTGTTTTGCCGGGCGCTGCTTCTATATTCTGATGTTTCAATGCTTCAATCACTTCATCGGCAGAAACATTGTAAGCGAGCATTCGGTCAGGCTTTAGCCAGACACGCATAGAATACTCACGCGCGCCCATGATTTCTGCAAAACCCACGCCATCTATACGTTTCAGCTCTTGCAATACATTGATGTCCGCAAAATTGTAAATAAATTCTTCATCGGCAGCAGAGTCGGTACTCACGATATTGAGGTAAAGCAGCATGCTGTTTACTTCTTTTTCTGTAGTGACACCGGCCTTAATTACTTCTTCGGGAAGCTCATCAAGAATAGTAGTGACGCGGTTTTGCACGTTCACAGCTGCCTGATCGGGATCGGTGCCCACTTTGAAGAAAACCTGTATGAGCGTCATGCCATTATTGCTCGATACGGAGGTCATATAGGTCATGGCGGGAACCCCGTTGATAGCACGTTCCAGCGGCGTGGCCACTGCTTTGGTACATACCTCGGCATTGGCGCCGGTATACTTGGCCGTCACTGTTACAGACGGCGGTACAATGTCGGGAAACTGTGTAACTGGCAATGTGTATAAAGCCAGCACACCCAACAGTGTAATGATTATGGAGATGACCAGTGATAACACCGGCCTTTTTATAAATGTGGATGTCATTTTTTATTTCTGATTGGGATGAAGTCAAAATTCAAAAGTCAAAATTCAAAACAGGGTGAATCAAACGTGAAACGTCAGATGTTAAAGCACGGATTGTGGTAAAACACATGTCATCCTGAGCGGAGGCGAAGGACGATCGTCAATGGTCAATGGTGAACGGTCAATAAGAGTCGAGTAACGAACATGTCATGTCGACGCAAGGAGACATCCCGCGTAATGAGGATATAACTCGCGAATTGAAGCATGTCGTGCTTCGACTACGCTCAGCATGACAAAAGTGCTTCGAGCGCTTAGCATGACAAGGCAACGCTGCGCAGTTTTAAGCTTTAGGCTTTCAGCGTTGAGCTTTAGTATTTCGGTGCTATTTTGTTTCCGTCTTTAATTGTTTGAATGCCTTCATAGACCAGTATATCGCCCGGCGCTAAACCTGACTGCACAATGTAGTAGGCGCCGATACGCTGTTTCGGTGTAAAGTTCCTTTGATGTACAATGTTGGCCTGATCTACTACAAATACATAATTCTTGTCCTGAATTTCAAACACCGCCTTTTGTGGCACAAGTAATGCGTCTGCCACGTCATTGGTAATAATGATTTTTCCCGTAGCACCGTGTTTTAGCACTTTTTGTGGATTCGGAAATTTAGCGCGGAAGGCAATAGCGCCTGTACTTTTGTCAAACTCGCCTTCACCGGTTTCAATCTTTCCGGGGAAAGGATAGATGCTGCCATCTGCCAGTTGTAGTTGCACATCACCAAGCCAGGTGCTGTCTGCCGTATGTTTTCTTGATTTGATATGATGCAGGTATTCGTTTTCCGAAACCGAAAAATAAGCATGTACAAAACTGAGGTCAGATACGGTTGTCAGCAGCGCACCTTCATTCACAAGACTGCCCAGCTTTAGCGGTATACGGTCTATGACACCGCTGAACGGTGCGCGGATGGACGTATAAGAGAGTCGCGTCGCTGCATTGGAAACTACTGATTGCGCTTCAATGATGCGTGCTTTGGCAACTGCCTCTTTTGCCTCTGCTAATTGCTGTTCGGTTGCAGAAATGATTTTTTTATCTACGAGCAATTTCACCCGGGCTACTTCCAAACTGGCAGCACGCGCTTCGGCTTTGGCGCTGGTTAACGCTGCCTGCGCTTTCTCCAGTTCCATCCGGAATTCTTTGTCATTGATCTGAAACAGTAGATCACCTTGTTTTACTTCGCGGCCTTCGTCTACGGATATTTTTTCTAGGTAACCTGAAACTTTGGTGCGTATCTCTACGTTCTGGCGCGCTTCAATCGCCGCCACATAATTGCTGTGCAAAAATGTATCGGACTGGCTCAGCTTAATAACCGGATATACTGGCGGTTTTTCTGTTTCGTTTTTATCTGATGCTTTTATCTGGCAGCCGGCAATTGCAAAAGCCAATACTGCACACAAATAGAAGATGTGTTTGTTCATCACTGAAAATTCATTGCATGGCCGTCCGCAGTCGATTTATAACAAATGCGGCACAGCAATACAGCTAGTAAAGGAATAAGAGTAAAGCCTGTAAAAGGCAAAGACATTTTAAGCAGACAACGGATGTTGTCAACTAAATATAAATGTGGAGGGAAAAATCAGTGGTTAAAACAAGGCGAAACGATGCAGATAACTATAATACGCAGAACGTATTCCTTCGTCGTAAGTAAAATGTGGTGGCGGATTTTGTGCCGCGGGCGGATAGTCTGTAATCTCTTCCGGTGCCGGAATCGTTTGTGCTACCTGAACGCGGACTGACTTGGCTATATGATGTACAACGTAATCACAATGGGAAAGTGAAGAATCATTTTGACGATCGCCGAAACCTAGAAAATCAGCAAAGAAATCGCCGACTTCATTGACTACAAAATGCCGAAACGAACCGGAAAGTTCATGAACGTCAGCCTCGCCATATACATATTCATCTGTAGTAGGCGTAACGCCGGAACCATAACTGCCGGGCAACACGAAGCTCATCAAGCCCATGGCAATGATGAAAAGAATACATGCTGCTTTATTTATAATTCGGTTCAACGCCGCAAATTTACTTTATTCGGTTGACAGTTGACAATGGACAGTTGACAGTGTTTGTGTTTTAGTTTTTCCTGTGTCGAAGGACGCGCTGGAATCCTCCTTCTTTGAAGGTGTTAGAGTAGGCCTTGTCATGCTGAGCGCAGTCGAAGCATCGTGCACTGGCCTTTCTTTACCTCAGAAATGCGTATCTCGCGGGCCCCTTCCTGCGTCAGGGTGACATTTTTTACAATAACCCGTGCTTTGACATCTGACGTTTCACGTTTGACCATTCGCCATTGCCCATTCACCAACCTAGTCAAACGATTGGTTCGTAGAGCCTGCCATGCGGATCATACGTTCGTAATCGGTTGCCGAAAGATCGTTGAAGAAATAATGGATCGGGTCAATTTTTTGTCCGTTTCTGATTACTTCATAGTGGCAGTGCGGTCCCGTACTTTTTCCGGTGCTGCCTACCCAGCCAATTACCTGTCCACGTTTTACTTTCTCACCTGGGTGCACTTTTATCTTGATCATGTGACCGTATAAAGTGCCATATCCATAGCCGTGATTGATCACCACGTGATTGCCATAACCGCCATCATCATAAGAAGTAGAAACAATAGTTCCATCGGCAGTAGCGTATATCGGCGTGCCCAGTGCAGCCGCAAAGTCAAGACCCGTGTGCATTTTAGGCGTTTTGTAAATAGGGTCGATACGATAACCGAAACCCGATGCCATATGCGAAAGGTCTTTGTTGGAAATCGGTTGTATTGCCGGAATAGAAGCGAGCATCTGTTCTTTGGTCTGAACAAGGTGCTGCAGCGTATCATAAGATTTTGACTGAATCTGAACGCGGCCGCGTAAATCTTCGAGCTGACCAGTGACTTGTTCTGCGAGATCATCAGAACTCAGGTAAGCAAATTTCGCAGGATCTATTTTACTATAATTCTTTCCGTGGCGGACACTGTCCGGAAGCGGTGCAGATTCAAAAATGCTGCGATAGACATTATTGTCGCGGTCTTCAAGCTCCGTAATATTTTTATTGAGATCATTGATTTCTTTCTGCAGCAGACCGTATTTTTCATACATCGTCTGCATATCGCCACGCATTCTCTTTTCTTTCGGCGAATCAAGAAAGCGAAACGCAATTGCCACAATAATCAGGGCCGTCACCAGACTCGAAGATAAGAAACCCAATACCCGCAGCAATTTGGTACGCAGTGGCACTATGAGTTTCTCAAAACGATGTGTGGTAGTATTGTAGTAATATTTTTTAATGCGTTTCAATACAGACGAAATTGATCGGCAAAATTAACTGCTTCATTGCTAATAAGCAGATATAAAGAGTTTGTTTGTGTATCTGAATGATACAAAGCTATTTTTGATAAATAAAAATGATAATGTTTTTAAAAAGATAATTTTACATTTAGCTGATACCATAGGAAAGCTGCAAATAATATCTGTTTTCACTTTCCGACCTAAACCAAATCATACCGCATGAAACCATATCCAACCTCGTACGCACCGGCGTCGTTTGAAGGGGTGAGTCTTACACTTCGTGGCTCGCCAGTCAATCTTTCTCTTTTTTCAATTATTCCCAAAACCAGACAATTGTTCCGGGGCTGTTCGATATAATGGTCGCAACCTAAAGCAATCGTATCAGTTCGTACGAACGGGTCGCATCTCTATGCATTTTATCAACCTAAAATATTTTTTCCCCTTTTAAACACTAAACCAAAAACAACATGAAAAAAAATTACCACAAGAACGCAGGTGCGTTCCGGAGAAAGGCATGCCCGAAAAGTTTCCGTCAGTTGCTTGTCGGTTCAGTGCTTGCTGCATCTGCGTTTATGCCATCTTTGTCTCATGCGCAGACCAATGAGGTGTCTTATCTCCATTGGATTAATGATACCAAAAATTACTCAATGACACCGGCTACGCTCGGCGGTGTTGATGAATACCTCATGGCGGGTACCATTTTTGACAATTCAGGATCTGGCGCTTACAATCAGCAACTGCACTACCAGCGGGTAGATAATGGAGGGAATGTCATTTTCAGTTATTCATATGATGATTACAACCACCTCTATGACGAGCGGGTAGTGGGCAATGACTTGATTGACGATAATACGAGTGTGATTACCGCAATGCGCCGCGATCCTACCGGCCAAACAGATTGCAATATTGAAGTGCTGAGAGTGGATCATGGAGGTAAACTCATCAGCGGGAAGGTGATTCAAAGCATTATGCCTCCAGGTGATTATAACAATATGGTTCCTATGGGAACGTTGATCGTTGACAACCAGCTTTATATTTGTGGATATGTGGCGCCGAATGTAAACATGGGCATGTTTGCAGGACCCCGCAAAGCATTTGTGATCGATTATGATCTGGCCACTGATGCAGTAGTGAACGGCCATACCTGGGATTATACTTTTAGCGGAGGAACCACCTCCATATGGGATTACGATATGGCCATGCGTATGACGCTTACCAGCAATGGCTATATCTATGTAACCGGCGGTTGTAATGTGGTGCACCCGGACCCAGGTACCGGCGGCGATCAGTTCGTTGGCGGCGTAATGTCTATGATTATTGATCCGGGATCTCTCGCAGATATCGCGAATCAACCCTATTGTAGTCAGAACGTACAGAACGCGACTGAGAATGCGGAAAACGGTTTCGATCTTTTTGAAGATGGCGGCTTTTTTTATGTATTCAGCAATGGGTATGAAACGCGCGATAGCTTCTTCTATGGCACCAATCCGGGTTACAATCCAATTCCGAAACAATGGGGCGTTACCTGTCTCGATCCTAATTCATTGATGCCGGCATCCGGACAAGCATTTTATCGTGATCAGAGCATCAATAATGCATGGGGCGTCAATCTGGTAAGAGGTAATAATAGTGGTACCGTTATTTTAAGCGGCTATCAGAATAACCGTACCAGTAATAGTTATCCACTCACCGATGATAATAACATCAATCCGTTTCTTGCAGAGTTGGCTCCAGTCAATTTAGGCTCCTCTACCGTTATGAATTATTATTCCTGGAACACTTATCTCTCTCATGTAGGAACCGGAACTTATGGCACACAGCATGATTATAGTTACAGAGGATATAACTACTCCAATATTGCATGGGGGCCTCGTACTACGATCAGAAATGCTTCTGTGACTTCGGATATTATGATGACAGCTCCGGTGTTTAATTGGGGATTAGTTCCGCCGGGAATCGATTTGCTGGCAACAAAATTTGTCCGTACTTATTTTGATGGTACGACGACGTGTTCTTTTGATCCTGGTGCTACCAATGGTTCTTCGGAACCGGCAGATATTACCGGAACGCCTACTTCACAGCCAATCATAAGTGGTAATGTTTATTACGCGCAGGCCTTTGGTGAAAAATGGATACAGGACGATTTCCGTCCGGACAGAATACTTGACTGTAACAATGATGGTTTTTACCGCAAGGCAAATATGACAACGGTTCAAAATGCAAATGTCGAAGCTAAAGTTGCCGTAACGCTTTATCCAAACCCGGCAATTGATTATGTACAGGTAAAACTGGATGGTATTGCGGATGACGCGGCTATTTTGGTAGAAATGACCAGTATTACCGGCCAGAAAGTAGCGACACTTTACAAAGGAATCGTCGGAAATATGAACAGCAAGTTGAAACTACCTGAATTGGCTTCCGGAAGTTATATGGTAACTGTTTTCAATGGAAGCAAACGCCTGAGTGTGCAGCCATTGACTGTACGCTAGGGAAATGGATCTGATATGCATTTAATAATGCATGAGTATTTTTTAGAAGCGGGGTAAGCGAAAGGCTTATCCCGCTTTCTTTTTAGTCGTTTGAGGGAGATATTCGCAAAACGGATATGTATTTATAATCAGCTGAAGGTCATTTAACATTTCCCGGCAAGCGCAAAGCTGCCTTTATTTACTATTTTTGCCCACTTTCGGAAAGCGACAGTTACATAAACATGCGCAGTATATTTACTAAAGAAATCAATTCATTTTTCAGTTCCATAGTCGGCTATGTAGCCATTATGGTATTTCTGATCGCCTGTGGTTTGTTCATATGGATCATGCCAGACAGCAGTATCCTTTCTGACGATTACGGGTATGCCTCACTGGAGCGTTATTTTGATATGGCGCCATGGTTTCTGATGCTGCTGATTCCCGCGGTGACGATGCGTTCGTTTGCAGATGAATTTCGCGGTGGTACCATCGAGTGGCTTTCTACTAAGCCGCTATCTGAAATGGACATCATTGTCGGTAAATATCTCGCGTCGGTTGCGCTCATCATATTCGCCATTTTGCCAACACTGATATATATATATACCGTGAGCAGCCTTTCTGCAATTCCTGATAGTCTGGATAGCGGCGGCATTGTAGGTTCTTATATCGGTTTGCTTTTTCTGGCTGCCAGCTTTGCGGCGATCGGAGTATTTTGTTCTTCTGTGACCAACAATCAGGTAGTGAGCTTCCTTATTTCGCTTTTTGCTTGTTATCTGTTGTACAGCGGGTTTGAGTCGTTGAGTAAATTGTCTTCTCTGGTAGGTGGCGTAGATTATTACCTGAGCATGATCGGAATGTCTTTCCATTATAATTCCATCAGCCGCGGTGTGATTGATACAAGAGATGTCATCTATTTCCTTTCAGTAATTGCGCTGTTCATTTCGCTGACCAGACTTTCGCTGAACCGTCGCACATGGGATACTGCACAGTAATAAAGCGCACAACGGAAAATATTGATTTTTTAAAATACAGAATCTTTTAGCCGGAAACGGTCAATATAAAATATGGCAACAACCGCCTCATCAAAAAGAAAAAAGCAACAACGGCAGGCCACTGTCCGTATCGCCATAATGCTTGCCATTCTGGTGTGCGTAAATATGCTGGCTGCGCGTTTTCACTACGGTTTTGATCTGACGAAGGAAAAACGTTTTACACTTTCTGAGCCAACAAAAGATATGCTGCGCGAAATGAAAGGTACCGCCGTGGTGACGGTATATCTTCAGGGTAAATTTCCCGCCGGTTTTCAGCGTTTGCAGGAAGCTACAAGAGAACGTCTGACGTCTTTTAAAGAATATGCAGGAAATCACGTTGTGTATCGTTTCATAGATCCGTTTGAAGGAAAATCGGAAAATGAAAAAGCGGCGCTGTATAAACAGTTCGGCGATAAAGGCATTGAGCCGGTAAATCTTTCTATTAAGAGCTCCAGCGATTATACACAACAGATCATCATCCCATATGCGGTTGTTTCTTACAACGGTCGTGAATTGCCGGTAAAATTGCTGGAAACCCACCTGGGTCTGTCTGACAAGGAACAGCTGAATAACTCAGAGTCGCTGCTGGAATACAAACTGGCAGATGCTATTCACAAACTGATGTCTCCGGACAAAGCAGAGATCGCTTATGTAATGGGTAATGGTGAAGTGCTTGGTGAGCGTACTTATGACGCATTGACCACTTTGCAGAAACTTTATCGTGTAGATACTATTGATCTGAAGAGCGGTGCGGCTATCCCTACGGTTTATAAAACAATTATCATCAATCGTCCTACGGTTCCTTTTGACGATAAAGATAAATTTAAGCTCGACCAGTATATTATGTACGGCGGTCACGTGCTTTGGCTGATCGATCCGCTGAATGCGCCGGTAGACAGTCTGCGCAATTCACAGCAGTTCATTACTTCAGAATACAATCTTAATCTCGATGACCAATTGTTTAAATACGGTGTGCGTATTAACAATGATCTGATCGAAGATCTGCAGTGTAATAAAATTCCGGTCATCCAGGAAGGTAGCACGGCAGACCAGCCACAATACGATTTCAACAACTGGTATTATCTGCCGGTGTTTACGCCGTCTTCACATCATCCGATAGTAAACAATATGGATGCGATCATGGGCTTCTTTGTGAGCAGCATGGATACAATCGCCAATCCGGAAGTGAAGAAAACAATATTGCTGGAGTCTTCCAACTACAGCCGTGTCACGCCATCTCCAGTGCGTGTATCGCTTGCGATGACCAAGTTTGCGCCGCGTCCGGAATTGTTTAATAAACCGTTCCAACCGGTAGCGGTATTGCTGGAAGGTAAATTCCAGTCAGTGTTTCAAAATCGTCTGGCACCATCTTTCCTGAAAGTATTGAGTGACTCGCTGAAACAACCGTTCAAGGCTCAGTCCGATACCACGGGGAGCATGATCGTTATTTCTGACGGTGATATGTTGCTCAATGAATTTTCGCAGAACCAGGGTATGCTGGAAATGGGTTACTGGCGTTTCCCGCCAACCCGTTATGCAAACAAAGCATTTTTCCTGAACTGTATCGAATATCTGACTGATCATTCCGGCTTGCTGGAAGCACGTTCCAAAGATCTGCGCCTTCGTCTGCTGGATGCTGGCCGCGTTGGTAAAGAACGTACCCTTTGGCAGTTTGTAAACATCGGTATTCCTATCATCCTTGTATTGATTTTTGCTGCTTGTTACCTGTTCTTCAGAAAACGCAGGTACGAGAAGATTAAGTAAACTTTTTAAGAAGAAGAGATGCGTAAAACGATTTTATACCTGCTCGTTCTCGCCGTATTGGGCGTTGGGGTTTGGTATGTGCTTTTCAGGAATAGTGACAATAATATTTTTGGCGCTTCAGAAGCAGGCTTTACCATTCCGGATACGGGAAGCATTGGTAAAATATACATGGCGCGCACTGATGGTACGGGTGTTACTATTGAACGTGAAGGCAACGGCTGGAAGGTGAATAAACAATATGATGTTTTGAAGTCTTCCCTGAAAAGTCTGATGAGTGCTATGGCAAAACAAGTGGCTGATTATCCGGTTCCGGAATCAGAGCACAACATGGTGATTAAAAGCATTGCCGGTAATGGCGTGAAAGTAGAAGTCTACAACCGGGAAGGAAAGAAAATGCGTGTGTATTATGTCGGTGATGAAGTGCATAATTTTATGGGTACTTACATGCTGATGGAAGGTGCTAAACGTCCGTATGTAGTAAATATTCCGGGTTTTGATGGTTATCTGACGCCGCGGTATACTACCAATATCAAAGACTGGCAGGATCGTAACGTGTTTGATTTTTCTGCTGATCAGATCAGAAGTGTGACTATAAAATATGATGAGTCTCCGCTGAACAACTTCGTTATTTCTCAGGATGATAAAGGAAAGGTTTCCGTAAAATTGGATAGTAATCTGACTAATTTGAAGGAACTGAATGAGGAACGGGCCACTAAATACCTGACTTTCTTCCAGAATGTAAACTGTGTGGGTTATGTAAATGGCGCAATCGGTATGGATTCTATTATCCGTTCGGTGCCGAGACGCTGTACTGTTGATGTACTGGCGAAAGACGGTACCTTGAAACATATTGATGTATACTGGCATATTCTTGACCGCCGTAGTAAAAACACGCTGACGCCGATGAAGAATTACCGTAATGAATTTGACTCTGATCGTTTTTATGCAATCATGAATAACGGAAAGGACACCGCGGTGATTCAGCGTTTTATTTTCGATAAGATCTTCCGTAATGGTTATGAGTTCTACGAAAAAAATCTGGAGCCACAACCGGAAGAACATCTGGAAGGTGAGATCCAGAAGAAAATTCAAATGAAATAATTTAGAAAGTCAAAAGTCAAAGGTTTGCCTGATTGACAATATGGAGTTAAGCAAGGGTGCTGGAACGGCACTCTTGCTTTTTTATTCGTTTTGGCTGAAATTGACCGGCTAGTTATTCAGTTTGTCGATTTACTGTAGTTGATTATCAATAACAATACTTCGGCAATCAATATACAGTTGCATGGCCTGTTTTCAGTTAGCTTTAGTTTTTGACTTTTTAATTTAAACCCTAACTTGCTTATTATTCAGTTTTAAGTCTTAGCCGCAAAACATATGCTCGCCGCCCAACAAATCTGTGCCTGGAGTCAGGGAACATGGATGGCTTTTCATGCCGATATCGTAATAGAAGAACTCATTATAGACAGCCGGAAGATCAATGAGCCGGAGACTGCTTTATTTATTGCACTTAAAGCGCCGCGTCGCGATGGGCACAGCTTTATTGCCAGTGCTTATGATAAAGGTGTGCGCAATTTTTTAGTGCAGGAAGAAATCAATACTTCTGATTATCCCGGCGCTAATTTCATTCTTGTAAAGGATACGCTCAAGGCGTTGCAGCTGTTTGTAGCGCAATACCGCAAACAATTCAGCATTCCGGTAATCGGTATAACCGGCAGTAACGGAAAAACCGTAGTGAAAGAATGGTTGTTTCAGCTGTTGAGCAATAGTTTCAGCATTGCGCGCAGTCCTAAGAGTTATAATTCACAGATTGGCGTACCGCTTTCGGTGTGGCTGCTAGAGCCCGAAAACGAATTGGGCATTTTTGAAGCCGGGATTTCCCAACCCGGTGAAATGGAAAATCTGGAGCGCATCATCAAACCAGACATTGGCATCTTTACCAACATTGGTGAGGCGCACAGTGAAGGGTTTATGAATTTGCGTCAAAAGATCAACGAAAAACTGATTCTTTTCCGGAACGCCAAACAACTTATTTATTGCAGCGATCATCCTGAGTTAAATGAGGCAATGGCGCAATACATTCACCAGATAAAAGGAAATGGCAGCGAACCGGATCTTCAGTTATTTACCTGGTCGCAAAAGCACGAAGCAGATCTGCGTATTACGCGACTGGAGCAGATTGATAGCAAAACAAAAATAGAAGGACAATATCAGGGTGTCGATCTTGCGATCACAATTCCGTTTACAGACCCTGCGTCGGTAGAAAATGCGATTCACTGCTGGTGCACGTTGTTATTGCTGAAAGTGCCGCAGCAGGAAATCGAAAAGCAAATGGAGCAGCTGCACACTGTGGCGATGCGCCTGGAGCTGCGTCATGGCATTAATGACAGCACGCTTATCAACGATACGTACAATTCAGATCTTACCTCTCTGTACATTGCGCTTGATTATCTTGAACAGCAAAAACAACACAATCACCGCACGGTGATCCTGTCAGACATGCTGCAGATTGGCAAGCCCGATATGTTGCTCTATGAAGAGGTTGCAGAAGCCATAGCACGCAGAAATATTCAGCGTTTTATTGGTATCGGACCGGCTTTGTATAAAAGCAAATCATTGTTCAGAGCGCATAAAAAGCTGCGTAGCATTTTCTTCAAATCGACAGAAGAGTTTATTAAAAAACTGCACCTGGTCGATTTCGATAAGGATGCCATTTTGTTGAAAGGTGCACGTAGTTTCCGATTTGAAAAGGTATCCATTCTGCTGGAGCAGGAAGTGCATCAGACCGTACTTTCCATTGACCTCTCTGCCATGATGAATAACCTGAATGTTTTTCGCACGCGAGTTGCGCCGGGCGTAAAGGTGATGGCGATGGTAAAAGCATTTTCTTACGGAAGTGGTAGTTACGAAGTCGCTTATGCGTTGCAATACGCAGGAGTGGATTATCTCACCGTTGCTTATACCGATGAAGGTATTGCGTTGCGCAAGGCGGGTATCAGCTTGCCGATTATGGTGATGAGTCCGGATTCCGGTTCTTTCGACCGGATGATTGCCTGGAAACTGGAACCTGAAATTTTTAACCTCCGTTCACTGGAATTATTTACCCGTATGGCGCAAACGATGCAGGTAAAGGAATATCCGATCCATATCAAACTAGATACTGGCATGCATCGCCTCGGATTTATGGTACATGAATTACCAGATCTATTTACAGAGCTGGCGCAAAATGAACATGTAAAAGTGGCAAGTGTATTCAGTCATCTGGCGGGCAGCGAAGATGCGGGACTGGATGAATTCACGCGTCAGCAGGCCGCAGCATTTCGCTCTATGAGTGATTCGCTGACGCTGCAACTTGGCTACAAGCCTTATTTGCATTTGTGTAACTCGGCAGGTATAGCCCGTCATCCGGAACTGCATTTTGATATGGTTCGCCTTGGTCTGGGATTGTATGGTGTAGACGGCAGTGGTGTATTGCATGATGAACTGATACAGGTGGGTACGTTAAAAACGACGATTGCACAGATTAAAGAGCTTGATCCTGGAGAAACAGTTGGTTATAACCGTCGTGGTAAAGTAGATCATCCGATGCGGATCGCTACCATTTCTATTGGCTATGCAGACGGTTATCCACGAGCTTTGGGGAACGGGACTGCGCACGTATTGATTCACGATAAACCTGCAAAACTTGTAGGCGTTGTGTGCATGGATATGTGTATGGTAGATGTTACCGGTATCCCAGAAGCAAAAGAAGGCGATGAGGTAATTGTATTTGGTAGAGAACTACCGCTCACACAACTTTCACAATGGGCTGATACCATTCCGTATGAGATGATGACGGGTATTTCGCAAAGGGTGAAAAGGGTGTATGTGAATGAGGGATAAATTCAAATTCAAAAACAAAATGTCATTTGTTCCCGCGGATATGTTTTGATTTTTGACCTAAATAAAAAAGCGGCGGCCTACAATTTGTAGGCCGCCGCTTTTTATCATTTGAAAGATTACTTAGTAAGTGTCACACGTGCAGTGCCGGTATTGCCACTTGCATCGCGCAGTACTACAAAATAAGTACCGCTTGCAAAATGCGACAGATCGAGCACTTTACGGTTGGTGTTGCTGATATCTTCATGCAGCAGACCCTGGCCAACGCTGTTGTATACATCTACTTTCATGCTGACAGATTTGCCATTCCAATCCAGTGTCAGTAAACCGTTTGTTGGGTTAGGGAAGATGCTCAGTTCACTCATGTTGTATGTATTTACGTTCAGGAGTGTAATGTTCAGGATATTCGAAGAACCAGAGCTACAAGCACCGTTGGTAGCTACGCAGTAGTATTGGCCTGCTTCAGTTGGAGCATACGTTGGATTTGTTGCGCCAGCGATCAAGCCGTTAGGACCATACCATTGTACAGAAGCGCTTGTGTTAGCAACCAGCAAAGTTCCGATCAGAGAAATAACAGGAGCGCCCGGCGTTGGAAGACGAACGATTGCGATCTGTGCAGAGTTAACCGTGTCCTGTGTACGACAACCAGTAGCTGTAGCAATTACACGTACAGTAAGAATATCGCCGTCAGCCAGTGAATTACTGCTGTAAGTATTGCCGTTAGCAACAGGATTGCCGTTTACAAACCATGTGTAATCAGGATTTGCACCCATGTTTACCGCAGTTGCAGTATAAGCAAGTACTGAGTCCGCACAGCCTGGGTTGTTGCCCGCAGTCAATGCAGTCGTTACAGAAGTTGTATCCAGTTGGTCGATTTCGATAGACAGTGTGTTTGATGTTACAACAGGATTCGCTACACAGCTATTGCTTGAAGTCAGCACGCAAGTAACAACATCGCCGGTAGCGAGGGTTATACTTGTAAAAGTTATAGCGTTTGTGCCGGTAGAAACACCGTTGATTTTCCAGTCGTATGTTGGCGTTGTGCCTGGATTGACAGCAGTTGCAGTGAACGTGATCGTTTTACCTGCGCATGAAGGATTAGTACCAGCTGTCTGCGCAATATTTACTGTAGCCGTCAGTGGTGTAAATGTAACCGTAACCGGGCTGGATGTTACAGGACCAGAAGTTACACAGTGACTGCTCGATGTCATTTGTACTGTAACAACGTCGCCATTATTTAACGCAGTAGAAGCATAGGTTGTATTTGTAGCTCCCGGAATAGCGGAACCATTCAGCATCCATTGGTAAGTAGGAGCTGCGCCACCATTTGTTGGTGCAGCTGTAAAAGTGATCAACAGACCCGGGCAGCCAGGGTTACCAGTTGCAGTGTTTGCTACAGATGCAATCAGTATGTTGGTATGAGCAACTGTAATTACGTTTGAAGTTGCAGGACCATTGGTAACACATGAAGAAGAAGACGTCATGATTACTTTAACCAGGTCGCCGGCATTCAGTCCGCTTGGTGCTGTATAAGTAGCATTCGTAGCACCTGCAACAGCGATATTGTTTACATACCACTGGTAAGCAGGAGTAGCGCCGCCATTTACTGGCACAGCTGTAAAGCTCATCGGATCAGATGTACAGGCAGGATTCGTTGGCGTAGTGATAGAAACAGATGCAGACAGGTTATTTACGCGTGAAACGACAAATGGCGCAGAGAATACGCTGTCAGTTCCGCCGCAGGTAGCAGCGGTAGTGTAAAACATTTCTACTGTTACAATGCTGTTGTTCGTCAGCGTACTGTTGGTATACGTAGAACCGGTTGCACCGGCAACCAAAGTATTATTTACATACCATTGATAAGTAGGACTTACAGCATATTGATCAGGAGTAGCAGTAAATGTTACTGCGCTGGTCACGCATGAAGGATTGGCACTCGCTGTAACTGTTACAGTAGAGGTGCTGTGTGCTGGTCTGATGTACACTGTGTAATCTTCCGCCTGTCCATATGCCAATTGCGTACAAGGGCCAGGGGTAGTGCCAAGATCAGAAACGACGCGCATGCGGAGTGGCGTACATGTAGGCGCACTTGCAGGAACTGTAAATGAAGCTGTATGCGTTTTAGCATTGCTGCTGGTCAGAATCATTTCATTACTTGTGAATTGACCATCGTTATTGTAATCGATATAAGCTACACAGTTTTCATTGTTGTATTGATTCGTCTGAACAGTGATCGTGTAGTTTACGCCTACCATCAGGTTAGCGCGTTGCGAGCAAGTTCTGTCATAAAAAACTTTATAGCCATCAGTAGTATAACCACCAGAATTAGCCTGAAGGTCACTTACTTTCACACTGCGAGGACCGATGTCATATTGGTTGCCCGAGTTGGTGATTGTTGGTGTACACTGTGCTGCAATTACGCTTGTTGCTGCCGGAGGTGTAGCGCCCAGTGAGCTCAGCAGGCCAGAACGCAGTGATGTCAGATTGAAAATTACTTTGGTACGCTGACCAGCAGTAAAACGATTCTGACAGTTAGAATAGTTCATGAAATTTCTCTGTGTGTTCTGCCATGCAGCATTCGTACATGGGTTGATACCATTCGGACAAGTGCCTGGAGAATACTCCATCATTGGTTCTGTATCACACACCTGGTCGCCGTCTGTATTACAGTTGTTATTTGCCGGGCAACTAGAGGTAGTGCCACCCTGGAAGGTGTGGTAAAGACCCATTGCGTGACCGATTTCGTGCGGCAGTGTAATATCGCCTGCGTTGGATTGAGTAGCCAGCATGATGGTACCATCATATACCGGTGCAGCACCTGCGAAATAAGCAAAGCCCGCGGTGAATACCTGACCCGGAGTGGTACCGTCTTCACCGTCAATTTTATTTACGATCCAGATATTATAGTAGTCGTAAGTAGGCCAGCGATCATAATTTTTCAGCGTAGTATCATCCAGTCCGCCAACGTTACCATTTATATTGCCGTTAACGCCGGAATTAATGTATTGTTGATTAGTTACCGTATAGCGGTCAATACCACTGGTGCTGCCGCAGTTTGGATCGCGTTGTGCCAGTTTAAAGCGCAGTGGAATGTAAGCGCCGCCATTCGTAGAATCCGGATAGCCTGACCATGTGGCCGCGTATGATTTGTTCAGATAATCGATCATACTGATGATCTGAGCATCTGTTGGGTTGTATATTGATCCAATAGCGCCACCGGTATTCATTACGTGTACTACTACAGGAATTTCATAAACCGTTCCGCCCGCTGTATTGAGTATCAGTGCATTTGGGTTTGACAGCGACTGCATATGCTGCGCCCATTGCATTGCATTCTGCTGGATGGACTGATTGTAGGCAGGGTTGGTGGTCATCATATGCTGATGGATGGCATCAAAACCGCACACAGCCTGCGCCTTCGCTGATAAGACGGCACTACAACAGGCTAGGAAGAGTAGCGTAATTTTACGTATCATGTGTGTATTAAATTTATGTAAACCCAGATACAGGGTTCAGTGTCGTAAAAATAAAAGATTCGGGAGATAAATACTAATACATTGGAATATTTGACAAATGAAGCGACAAACGACCTAAGAATGCCTGTCTACACTCAGAAGTGATAGTTGGTCGCGCAATAAATATATAGGTTGTTCCAGCCGCAGAAAAAACGTTTTTCGAAGGTAGAATTTATGCATTGTTTTTGAGTATATATTAATCTTCCACGAAGTCAATAATATTTTTTTCTGAAACTATTTCAATCTTCTTTGCTAAAACTTCCTTTTTTTATATTAAATCCTATCTTTGCCCACTCTATTTAAAAAATTATTGTTATAATCTACAGCACCTATGCAATTAAAAGGGTTGGTTAAGTTTTTTACCGCAGCGCTCATCCTTATCTCGCTGTATCAGCTGTCGTTCACGTTCGTCGTGCGTAGCGTAGAGGGCAAGGCCCGCGCGCAGGCAAGCCGTGAAGCAAAGGCCCAGAATCCGGCCGTGGCAGGTGATGATTTGGCGAAACTGGTGGACGCACGCTACGAGGCTATCACGGACAGTTTACAAGGAGAAACAGTATTTAACGTACTCGTTAAAAAGTACACTTATCAGGAAGCAAAAGAACAAGAACTGAATCTTGGTCTTGACCTGCAGGGCGGTATGAACGTTACGCTCGAAGTTAGCCTGGATGAGCTCGTACGCTCTATGTCAAACAATCCGAAAGATGAAACGCTGAACAAGGCTATCGCTGATGCTAACAAGCTGAAAGCTAACAGCCAGGCAGATTTCGTAACGCTTTTCGGTCAGGCTTTCAAACAAGATAATCCAAATGCAAAACTGGCTTATCTGTTTACCAAACCTTCTGAAAAAGAAATTACGCTGAACTCGACTAACGATCAGGTTCTGGCTAAAATTCATAAAGAAGCAGCTGACGCGGTTAAACGTACGTACAATGTATTGCTGACCCGTATCGATAAATTCGGTGTGGCACAGCCAAACGTAAACCTGGATGAAAGTAAAGCGATCATCACAGTAGAACTGGCTGGTGTACGTAATCCTGAACGTGTTCGCGAATACCTTCAGTCTACTGCCAAACTGCAATTCTTCGAAACTTATACTAACCAACAGATCTATGGTGGCCTGATCTCTGCAAACACTGCACTGGCTGCTTACCTGTCTGGCGAAAAAGTAGATACTACTGCTACTGCAAAAGATACTACAAAAACTGCCGGAGTAACTGCCGCAGATACTACTAAAAACATCGCGAAAGCTGCTGATACAGGTAGTCTTGGTTCTTTGCTGGCTAACAACAAACCTGCTGCTAACGCAACTGGTAAAACGGCTGATTCTGCTGCTAATTCAAGAGACGAAGCAATCCGTAAAAATCCGTTGTTGTCTGTAATGATCATCCCTAATGATCTTCAGACAAACGAAGTGCCTACGGTTTGTTACGTAATGAAAAAGGATACTGCACGCCTGAATCATTATCTGCAACTCGATGTTGTAAAAAATAAATTCCCGAACAACGTACGTTTCGTATACGGTGCTGAAAACAAAGATGCCCGTCGCGATCCGAACGCTCCACTGCAAGTATATGCGATCCGCACTGTACCAGGTTCTGCTGATGCAAAACTGGAAGGTGATCACGTGACTGACGCTCGTATGGACTACAACCAGCTGACTGGACAACCAGAGGTTTCTATGGAAATGGATCCTACAGGTTCTCACATCTGGCGCAAAATGACTGCTGACAACAAAGGCAAGTATGTAGCGGTAGTTCTGGATGATCGTGTTTATTCTTCTCCGATTGTAAATGATGAGATCTCCGGTGGTCGTACTTCTATCAGCGGTCACTTCTCTCCACAGGAAGCAACTGACCTTGCAAACATCCTGAAGTCTGGTAAACTCCCTGCTCCTGCACGTATTGTTCAGGAACAAGTAGTAGGTCCAACACTCGGTGCTGAAAATATCCAGTCAGGTGTCATGTCACTCGCTGTATCGTTTATCATCATCTTCGTTCTGATGCTGGTTTACTATAACACAGGTGGTATCGTAGCAAACATCGCCCTGATTCTGAACTTGCTGTTCACGATCGGTATCCTGTCTGCGCTGCACGCAACACTGACAATGCCTGGTATCGCTGGTCTCGTACTGACAATCGGTATGGCCGTGGATACGAACGTAATCATATTTGAGCGTATCAAAGAAGAGCTTGCCGCAGGGCGTTCTTATAAAGATGCCGTGACAGAAGGTTACAAACGCTCTTATGCTCCGGTACTCGATGGTCACATTACACAGTTGCTGACTGCCGTGATCCTGTTTACTTTCGGTCTTGGTCCGGTACTCGGTTTCGCTACTACACAGATCATCGGTTTGCTGTTGTCTCTGTTCTGTGGTATCCTGGTATCTCGTCTGGTAACTGATATTTATACTAAACGTGAACGTCACTTCAACTACTTCACAGTTCTGTCTAAATCGATCTTCCGCAAAGCACACTTCAAATTCATCGAAGTTCGTAAGTACGCTTATATCATCTCTGCGGTAGTAGTACTCCTCGGTATTGGTTCTTATTTCCACGGTTTCGACTATGGTGTTGAATTCTCCGGTGGTCGTAGCTATACTATCAAGTTTGATCAGAAACACACTGTTACAGAAGTAAAAGACAAACTGAAATCTCACCTCGGTGATGAATTCCCTGTAGTAAAAACTATTGGTACAGATAACCACATGAACATTACTACTGGTTACCGTATCAAAGAAACGGGCATCAAAATTGACCAGGAAGTAAGCCAGAAAGTATATGAAGGTCTGAAAGCAGAAAATCTGATTCCTGCAGGTACAACTTTCGATCAGTATTCTACTAAATATCTGCAGCGTTCTGAAACCGTATTGCCAACGATCTCTGATGATCTGAAAGCAGGTGCGATAAAAGCAACAATCATTTCCCTGATCGCGATCTTCGTTTACATCCTCCTGCGTTTCCGCAGATGGCAGTATTCACTTGGTACGATCTTCTCATTGTTGCACGACGTTTGCGTAACATTGGCTGTGTTCTCGTTCTTCCGCGGTGTAGTACCTTTCGCACTCGAAATCGATCAGCACTTTATCGCTGCGATCCTGACGGTGATTGGTTTCTCGATGAACGATACGGTAATCGTATTTGACCGTGTACGTGAATACTTCCGTAAGTCACCGAACGAAGACAAGAAAAGCGTTATCAACCGTGCGATCAACGATACACTGAGCCGTACGATCATGACGTCTCTGACTGTGTTCCTGACGATCCTGATCCTCTTCATCTTTGGTGGTGAAGCGACTCGTGGTTTCTCTTTCGCAATGTTGATCGGTGTGGTTACCGGTACTTACTCTTCAATCTTCGTAGCTGCTCCGGTGTTGGTTGACATGGACAAAGGCGACAAACTGAAAGAAGAAGTAGATCGCGAAGCACATATTGAAGAGTTGAAAAAACTCGCTTAATTAAGACGCAATCTTTTTTAAATAGCAATCCCGCCACGTTTGTGGCGGGATTTTTTTGTGATGGTCTGTTGTGAGTGAAACCTGAAACGTCAAATGTCAAACCAGGGATTGTGGTAAATAATGTCACCCTCTGAGCAAAGTCGAAGGGCCATAGCACAATGCTTCGACTTCACTTAGCATGACAAGGCGCACCGGCACGAGCGCTAGTGCAGTTCCCGCAATAGGCATGCTTTCTGCCTTTGACTTTGGGCTTTCAGCTTTAAGCCTTATGCTTTCAGCTTTTAGTTTTAAATTTGAGCAACGACTCTATAGCTACGAGATATGATCAAGAAATTTTTAGACCATCTGGGGCGCTTTACGCTGATGCTGAAAGAAACCATCAACAAGCCCGAAAATGGAAAGGTTTACTGGATAGAATTTATGGAGCAATGTAACGATATTGGTATCCGTTCGTTGCCAATTGTTCTGATCATCTCTGTCTTTCTCGGAATGGTACTGACTGTGCAGACGGCTTATCAGCTGGTAAGTCCGCTGGTTCCAAAGCCGGTAATCGCTGGTATCGTTCGTGACTCTGCGATTCTTGAATTGTCACCGACGGTAATTTGTGTGGTGCTGGCCGGTGTGGTGGGATCTAAAATTGCGTCTGAGTTGGGGAATATGCGTGTAAGCGAACAGATCGATGCTTTAGAAATTATGGGTATCAATACCCGCACTTATCTGGTGTTGCCGAAAATTCTGGCGGCCATTATTATGGTTCCTTGTCTGATCATTATTTCCATTGCTGTAACCATCTGGGGTGGCTATATCGCCGGTATGTTCTCCAGCATCCTGAGCCGCGACCAGTTTGAACAAGGACTTGTTTCGGGATTCTTGCCATACAACTTGTTTTTTGCCATGGCAAAGGCGTTTGTATTCGCCTTTATCATTTCCAGTGTACCCGCTTATTATGGTTATTATGTGCAAGGCGGCGCTCTCGAAATCGGCCGTGCTTCTACAACCTCGGTGGTAGTAAGCTGTATTCTTATTCTGTTTGCAGATTATGGATTGACGGTGCTGCTGCTGTAAACGCTCGATGCATGAATGAATCGTCTTAAAAAAAGCAACAAGTTTTACTTGTTGCTTTTTTTATTACTCAGCGTGCCAGCCAGGTGCTTCAAACGTCGAATCCCTATTCTGGCGAATCCTGTTTAGAACGTTGAATATTTTTCAACTTTTTTGTAATCCTCATTCCTCCCTTGCCAGCTGATTTTTCATCGAATCACGCTGTGCTTATTTTCTTTCGCATGTTTAATGATCTGTTTTTCAGCCGGATATTTATTTACATTCGCCTGAGGTGCTTTGTCGCTAATGCATTGTCAGCGGGACGAAATTAAATGAGAAATGAGAAAAAGCTTTATTGTAAAAAAGTTGCTGGTTTTTAAAGCAGATGTAAAGGGACAGATGCGAAGCAATCTGCTGCTTTTATTTTTATTTGTTATTCTGCCGGTAATCGCGGCAGCTCAAAGGGAATCTTTTCCTGGTTATTTTAAATTCTATGATCCGGCGAATTCGGGCGTACCAACAGGATCCGACACAGCCAGTAAAGCCACCATTTTTCATGTTAGAAACATCGGACAGAATCAACTAAGTACCGGTACGATGTTTCTGATAAATACTTTTCGTGATGATGATACGATATGTGCGTGCCTGACCGGACACCAGATTTCTTCTTTTTTTCCCAGTGGCAATGTTGCACTCGGGCCATTTAGCGGGATGCATGCACTGCTGATGAATTATCTTGGCAAAGACTCCCTGGCAAGCATTGGCGGTATTAATTATACGCTTGCGCGACCGATACCCGGTTTTTCCAAAAGTTACATCACAGGCGGAGAATTGGTGGCTTACCGTTACGACCCAAACGACCTGCTGAAAATACAGCCCGATATTGCATTGATTTTACTTGACAAACGACAATTAACGGAATCTTCTTACGCGACATTAGGGTATGGCTTTGAAGATAATAACTGGACGACAGACAACTACTATTCGCTTAATCACCCATACACACAACCACAACGTATTCAGGACAACTATTCTGTTAACGTATTCGGATTGGGAGCTTCGGTTATAGAGGCAACGACAGCGTCTCCTTTTGGCGCGGGTGAAGGAAGCTCAGGTGGGCCAATTATCAAGCGGCCTCTTGCTCCTTCAAATGCTGGATATGTACGCGGGGTGTTAGTGTCAATACGACAACCTATCAGTCTATTCGACCAAATTACATTTCAAACGCTTAGTTATTCCAATAATGTCGTGTTTACCAAAATGAATGTTATTGAACAAGAAATAAAACGCCACTGTTGGAAAAATAGAGACAGCAATGAAATTATCAGCAATGGTCTGTATCGTAAATCTGTATTGGTTGATAATAAGACTAGTATTGAGCCTTACAGCCTGAAGCGAACGATAAGCAGTGTTTCGGATATCACCGGTGCAGCAGAAACCGGTCCTGCTAAAAAGAGCATAAAAACCTCTTATCTAAAAGGAGATCAATGCACGATAAGCGGGTTTACTTTGCCGGTAGTATATCCTGGCGGGACGGATTTCTGGCAAGTTGCTATCGTTGGAAAAGAAATTATAATAGGCGATGGTTTCAGCTATAATGCTTCAGGTTCATCAGAATTGAACATCGGTGCCATAGTGATTAATGGAGGTGCTGAGAGTAGCTTTTACAGGAAAGTGGATAGTAGTAGTGCCGCGTTACCGAATACAATCAATACTGAAGAAGGCCTGGACTTTAAAGTCTACCCTAATCCTAGTCCTGATGGTCGTTTTAATATTACGTTTCCAGAGCAGGGACAATATTGGGTAGTTGTTTACACTATCGAGGGAAAGGAGATTTACGCTGCAAGTTCTTCGGTCAATTCATTGCAACTTCCTTCAGTTGCACGTGGTACTTATGTTCTGAACATTTACCGGTTAGAAGATGGGAAGCCTATGTTTAAAAAACTGATTGTTTATTAAAGCGCTTTCTATGCTTCCGCGAGTATTGCGCAGGACCCCCATGTCTATTAGTTTTTGCCCAGATTGAATCGGGCGTTCTGAGCTTTCATAATTATCTGGAGACGTAGCATGGTCTGCACAGAATATTAAAATGAGCTGCTTAATTTGGTACTGTCGTTGCAATGTGCGACGCAACGAAGCTAAACCGGAGAGACTCTGCCGGTGACAAAAAGAAATGAAAAAAAATAGGAACGTTGCCCGCTGTCAATTGAATCAGGCTTTGCTGGATGGTTTCGGCCCCGTATATCGATCTACAATGTCGAAAAGCTGCAGATTGATTTCTTGCTTCACCGTATTGAGTGTGGTGCCGGTGAGTGGATAGGGAAGATGGTATATGACCATCACCTGAAAGGAATTTTCACCAAATGTTTCCACATTTACCTCTACAGGATCCAGAACCTGCGCGGTTTTCGTGACCATTTCTTTTAGCTCACTGATCATTTTAGACAAGTCACCCGGAGCTAAGCGATAGCGCACTGCAATAGGTACGCGTACGCGACGCATATTGCGCTGTGTTTGGTTTTCGAGCGTTTGTGAAACCAGATTTTTGTTGGGAATTACAAATACAGAACCATCTGCATGTCGCAAACGTGTACTACGGAAACCAATACTTTCAATCACACCTTCCAGTTCGCCCATTTTTATAGAGTCGCCTGTTTGAAAAGGTTTGTCTGAAAGCAACGTAAAAGCGGCGAAGAAGTTTTCTACACTTTCTTTCGCAGCGAGTGCGATGGCCACACCACCAATACCGAGACCCGTAATCAGCGCGGGAATATTGACATGAAAAACGCTGCCCAGTATCCAGAAGAAACTCATGGTCCAGGCAAACATTTTCGTTACTTCCCTCATGAGTGGCAACAGCTGCTGGCGCTCGCGATTGTGTTCCGTTTGTGCTTTTTCCAACGAAAGCTGAAAGAAGAAATCAAGCAGACGTACAATAAACTGCGTAACGAACAGGATCGTAAAAAACAGGAAAACATGATCCGCTACATCGCTCAGTGTGATTTCCAGTTTACTGTCGTCTTTATAACGATGTAAAACCAGATGATTCAGTAAAATGCCCATCTGGCTGATTGCTACATAAAACAAAATTGTTTGCAGCAATGCCCCCAGTGGTTTGCGGATGGTTTCTTCCAGTTCACGATTACGGCGCTGAGTATTAAACCGGGCTGTAAGCTTAGAAGTAATAAAAGTAAGTGCTTTGGTGAGGGGCTTTTTTAGTAAAAATGCAGCCAGTATAATACCAGCACACCAGAGGAGATTTGCGATGCGCTCTCCTCCGATGCGATTATCAATAAAATGCCAATCGATAGCCAGTAATATAGTATTCATGAGTTGGCTCAGTTAATGCAAGCAAGTTCGGCCTTTAAATTTTATACAGATACGTTGAAATCTCTCAGCGCATCATTAAGGCTTGTTTTCAGATCGGTAGAAGCCTTACGCTGACCAATGATCAGTGCACAACCTACCTGGTATTCGCCCGCAGGGAATTTCTTGGTGTAGCTTCCCGGAATTACCACGCTGCGTGCAGGGATGCGACCTTTGTACTCTACAGGTTCGCTGCCGCTCACGTCAATGATTTTTGTGCTGGCAGTGAGCACTACGTTTGCACCCAATACTGCTTCTTTCTCTACGATCACGCCTTCAACTACGATACAACGGGAACCAATAAAGCAACCGTCTTCGATGATTACCGGACCAGCTTGCAACGGCTCCAGTACACCACCGATACCAACACCGCCACTCAGGTGTACATGTTTGCCGATTTGTGCGCAAGAACCAACGGTAGCCCATGTATCAACCATTGTTCCTTCATCTACATAAGCACCAATGTTTACGTAAGAAGGCATCAATACTACATTACGACCAATGAATGCGCCGTAACGAGCTACTGCAGATGGCACCGCACGTACGCCGAGATCGGCATAGTTGCTTTTCAGGAGCATCTTGTCATAAAACTCCATCGGGCCTGCCTGCCATGTCTGCATCGTCTGGATACCGAAATACATCAGGATCGCTTTTTTCACAGTTTCCTGCACCTGCCAGTTGCCGTCTTCACCTTTTACAGCTACACGCAGGCGACCTTTGTCTACTTCTTCAATCACGTGACGAACGTTGTCTTCGTGATCAAGTTCTTTCAATAATTCTCTGTTTGCGAACGCAGCCTCGATCATCTCTTGCCAATTCTCTTGCATAGTATTGTTTTTACAGCGCGAAAATAATAATAGTAAAGGAGCCAGCTCAAAATTTGTTCGTCAATTGCTTTCGTATTTCGTCCAATCTGATTGCAAATTTTCTTGCGATTTCCCTTGGCTACCGTGATTCGTACAATTAGCTGACGCTGATAAACTTTATATTAGTGAATATTTTTTTTGAAGACTTTCTGAAAAAGGTTTGGAGAAATGAGAACCGTGCGTATCTTTGCAATCCCAAAACAACGGAGGTTGCTCGGGAAAAGGTCTTAAAAAGGAAGCATAGCTCAGCTGGTTCAGAGCATCTGCCTTACAAGCAGAGGGTCCGCGGTTCGAATCCGTGTGCTTCCACTTATTTTTTTAGTTCTTGTTATTGAGGAAGCATAGCTCAGCTGGTTCAGAGCATCTGCCTTACAAGCAGAGGGTCCGCGGTTCGAATCCGTGTGCTTCCACACAAAGCCGATAAGATTATTCTTATCGGCTTTTTTATTTTACCCATCCCTGAAGAGAGTCTCGCAGAGAATACTCCTTAGGCTGTCTAAAAGTTTTAACTTTAATCAGATCAAATTTTCTCCGGGGAATGGCGGGTTATTCTTCAAATTCACTTTCAAAAAAACTTGGACTTAAGGCAGGCCTCGAAGTTTGTATTATGCACGCGCCGGAAGATTATGCAGTGCTCACAGCCGATATCTATGATCAATTGATTTTTAAAAAAGAGGGTAGTAAAGAACTCGATTTTATTCACCTGTTTACGAACTCATTCGCTGAGTTGAAAAAGCAATTGCCGAAGTTAAAAACGCAGATTAAGAAGAACGGAATGATCTGGATATCCTGGTACAAAAAAAGTGCTGGGAAGCCTACAGAGCTTACAGAAAACATGATTCGTGATACTGCGCTGGCTATAGGTTTGGTAGATGTGAAAGTTTGTGCTGTTGATGAAGATTGGTCGGGATTGAAGCTGGTGTTTAGGATTGTGGATCGTTAGAAATTCAAAATTCAAAAGTCAAAACTGGCGCGAGAGTTAGCGTAGCGCTCTCGTGTCGAAACTTATATGCAGTCTCTGACTGCAGCACGAGCGTGATGCCAGCACCCGTGTGTATTCTATGGAAACAGATTAATGTTGTCTACGACAAACTTATGAAGCACTTCAATAAGTTTCGGTCTTAAAGCATAAAAACGATTTTCATAAAATTTGAATTCAGGTGTGCTGGATCTTGCTTTTCTTTCCTGAAATAATCGCTCTTGTTCTTTATCCTGTTCCTGATTAATTTCTGCAGCAGCGTTTAATATTGTAGCCATTTCTGGAATCATCAGATGTTTGTCGATTTGCTCTATGACGATGCTGAAATGATGTCCAATGGCGTAATACAGATTTTCTCCCGCTTCAAAGTCAAGCCAACCCGTTATTGCGACGACACATTTTTGTGCCGGATTTAATTGCTCTAAACCTCTGAAATAAATAAAGAAATGCTTCGGTAGATTTTCAATCGTTTCAATGGTATAGGCGATCTTTTGTAAGGCTTCTTCTTTATTGTGTTGGTATTTTTTTAGGATTCGTTCGGTGATCGTAAAGTGTTCTTCGTTGATAGCGAGCAACGCTCGATCCATATCAAATCCGTTTTCTGAAAGATGCTTGAGTGCAATACCTATTGTTACACCCGTTTCCTTGACAATGATATCTGCAATCTCGTTCTGGCGCTATGCTACAGCTTTTTTAACGTCACCATCAACAGCTTCCAGTATCAGCAGACCTTCTTTAATTCCGACCGGAATGCGTTGTCGAAATAGGGTAAGTTGCTGTTTGTGGCTATTGTTCATTGGCATGAAATTAATGAAATCGTAGCGTGTATTAAAGAGGCAGTCAGAGACTGCATTCGGGTTTCGACACGAGAGCGCAACGCTAACTCTCGCGCCAGTTTATGTCTTCGCTATATTAACACTCGCCTAGTGTAACGTGGGTTCCGCACATTTACCACATTCAACACATTCCCACATTTCATTTTTACATTTTCAAATTACCATTGCCAAATTATCGAATTGCCGAATTAGCCTACCTTTATACAAACACTTTCACTATGCCAGAATTACCGGATTTATCGGCCTTCAGCCACAATCTGCAAAAGAAGCTGAAAGGAAAAACAATCAGGAATATTGAGATCCATTCTGCAAAGAAATTAAATGCTACACATGCTGATTTTGAAAAGGCACTAAAACATCAGACGTTTAAAAAAATAGTGCGTGATGGTAAAGAACTTTATTTTACAACGAAAGATGGAACTGTCGTTGCTTTACATCTCATGTTGCGTGGGCAGTTATTTGTAGATGATAAAGAGCATAAAAGCGCTGTTGTAACAATTACATTTGATGACGATACTAAGTTTACGATGGCCGATTATCAAGGTCTGGCGAATATTCGGTTAAATCCCGAAGAACCGGACGCGCCGGATGCATTGGCAACCTCAGTGACGCTTTCTTATTTCAGAGATCAACTAGCATCCACTAAAGCAACGATCAAAAATTTTTTGTTAGATCAGCATAATTTACGCGGCATCGGTAATGCGTATGCCGATGAAATTCTCTGGGATGCCCGTATTTCGCCGTTTTCTATTTGCAGCAAAATTCCAGAGGAACAAGTGGAGGAATTGTATCATTCCATCAGAAAGGTTTTGGAGCACGCCGAAAAGCAGATCCTGAAATCAAACCCTGATATCATCAGCGGCGAAGTGCGCGATTTTATGGTGATTCACAATGCCAGCAAAACAGAAAGTCCGGATGGTGCAAAGATTCATCAAAAGGTTGCCGGAGGTCGCAAAACTTACTATACGGACGAGCAGGAATTGTTTAAATAAAATATTAGAAAATAGCATCTTTACAGGAAATAACGAGGATTATGATTGGTTATGGATTGATAGTCGCTGCTTTGATGATTGGTATTTTACTGGGTTGGATTATTGCCAGGTCTATGCAGTCGAAAAATGTTGTGAATGCAGCTGCGGTAGATGAAATAAGACAACAACTGAAAGATACGCAGCAATCGAAAGATGCGATAACAGGGCAATTGCAGGAGGCAAACAAAACGATCGCGAAACTGGATGCCATGCTGGATTTTAAACAAGAAAAACTGGAAACACAGGCACAGGAAATTGAAAATATAGGTCAGCGTTTTGAAGCGCAATTCAAAATACTGGCGAATAATATTCTTGAGGAAAAAGCAGAACGTTTTGCACAGCAGCAGGAGAGCAGTCTGAAAATTATTCTGGATCCGTTGAAGGAAAACATTCAAAACTTCAAACAAGAGTTTGAATCCAAAATCAAAACCGAATCAGACGAACGGATTTCTTTGCGCGAGCAAATCAAACAAATGGTTGGTCTCAACCAAACATTGTCTGAACAGGCCAACAGCCTCACACAGGCGCTTCGCGGGAATGTGAAACAACAGGGTAACTGGGGCGAAATGATCCTGGAGCGGATTCTGGAACACACCGGTTTGCAAAAGAATGTGCATTATTTTGTTCAGGAACGTTCGCAAAATGATTCTGGTCAAATCATTCAGCCGGATGTTGTTATTAAATATCCTGATCAACGTGTTATTATCATTGATGCGAAAGTATCACTGGTACACTACGAAAGTTATATTCAATCGAAAAACGAAACAGAGCAACAACAGAACCTCACGCTGATGATTCGTTCTGTAAAAGCGCATATCGACGGATTGAGTGCAAAATCTTATCATGAGTTTAATAATGCACTGGATTTTGTAATGATGTTCGTTCCTGTGGAAGCTGCTTATATTACTGTAATGCAGGCAGAGCCTGATCTTTGGCAATATGCATATCACAAACGTGTGCTGTTGATTAGTCCTACGAATCTGATTGCTGCTATGAAGCTGGTCAATGATCTTTGGCAACGCGATGGCGTGAACAAGAACGCGCAAAATATTGCAGATCGTGCGGTGAAGATTTATGAGAAGCTGGTAAGCTTTGTTGACAATTTTGAAAAAGTAGGAACGCAGATTGACCGGGCACATGATGTGTGGCAAGATGCGTTTAAACAACTTTCACGTGGTAAAGGAAATCTGATTAGTCAGGCAGAACAGATGAAACAGCTGCGTTTAAATACCCAGAAGAAGTTACCCACAACGATAGTGGAACAGGCAATGATGGAAGACGAAGCCTCCTCTAGCTCCTCCGAAGGAGGAGAACTCCCAACGCACGCTTCGGCTTGATGAGCGGTGAGTCGTCACTTGCTTGCGTAGAGTATTCATAATGTAGTTGAATTGCATAACCACACTGTCATGTCGACGGAAGGAGACATCCCGCGTAATATGGGATTCCGGCACATTTGGTCTCTGCTAGGATGGCAAACGTATCTACACTTTTTTTTGACTTTTGACTTTTGACTTTAAGGAACGTACCGTTCCGCCAGGTACAAATACGGGTCCATAAAATGATGCGCGAATACATTTGTTTTGCTGTCGGGGAAATGCCTGAAGTATTCAGCGTCTGCTTTTAGTACGATAATCGTTCCCGCAGGCATGTAACAGAAGCTGTTGTAGAATGGCGGCTTTTGCATTTCCGTCATCGTTTTAATCGCCTGTTTGTACATCATATCACCCAGGTATTTTTTATAACGTCGCAATAATTTATAGCCCGGATTTCTCAAGCGTTTGTAGCCAATATTGAAAACAAGATTGACCGGGAATTTTTGTTTCTTAATCAATTTTTGCGCGTCGGTAAATGGATTGACCGTATTAAAATCATGAACCGTCTGTAAGGTCAGCGGCGTTTCTGGCACCCAGTCCTCTGTATTCAAAACCGTAAAGCCCCAACCGCTGCGGGTCAGGTGATCATAGTCATAAGCGTAGTACAGATTGCCTGGTTTCGGTGCTGCACTACAGTAAGTTTTGATGGTAATATCCTGAGGTAATTGTTTCGTTCGTCGCAGATAATCGAAGTAGGAGCGTAGCAGGAATGCGATAGCGCCGCCCTGACTGTGACCCATAATGATGAAATCGTGAATGCCCGCTTTGTAACAGGAATCCACTTTCGGAATCATTGTCTGACAAATGGAAGCCATACCAATCAGCCAGCCTACATGTACAGCAGCTTTCGGATTATCCGCTAATTCGTAATGGAATTTTTGAGTATTTGAAAGTTGCAGATCGCCTTTTGCAGGAACCATTGCTGCGTAAAAGTTTTCGAGCCAGCTTACCATGTGTGCGGTAGTGCCACGAACGCTTAATACGGCTACCTTTTCCGACTTGTGAATCCAGAGATCCCAACGATTGTCTAATCCATTGACGGGCGACCGGTAAGTCCACTGAAAATATTGCGGATCGGGTATTTTCATTTTCCATGGCGTGTCCAATTGTCGTGCAGAAACCTTTAGTAACTCTTTGTATTCCTCAATGTCAAAACCCGCTTTGAGTACACTTCCCGACACATTTTTACTGAAGGTAAAAAGATAGAAACACAGACAAAAGGTGAATAAGCTTTTCAACAGTTTCATGGTGCGGATTTTTCTTAAAAATAGCTAAAAGCGCAAAGCTAAAAGCATAACGCTTTTCCTCATTTTATCTTACTGTATGAGGGTGCTTACGCAACACACTCGGCCTAAGGAAACTCGGCGTTAAGAAATGAAATGCAGACTGCGTAAAGCAATTATGATGGCTATAAGAATTGTTAGGTATGACTATAGATTTTCCTGGCATAGTAATGACGCCAAATAGTAAGCTTCAGATTGCCACGTTGTACCTCCCCGCAACAGCTGTATGCCTTCGTCGTCCTGAACGAAGTGTAGGGATTAGCCATAGTTTCCTTAAGCCTTGAATTTTTGGTTACTTTTTTTTCAGGAAAAAAGTGACAGACGACAAGGGGGCTTTAACAAGAGTGATGTATCAACGGCTGCCACTTTACCAGGTTAACCATTCACGAAGTTTTACCGAAATTTTTTCTGCTTCGACTAAAAAACCGTCATGGCCGTAACTGGAGTCAATAATTTCCAAGCGGCAATTAGGTAAATGCGCCGCGATAAATTTTTGTTCTTGTACTGGGCAAAGAATATCACTGCTGATACCTATCAGTAACGTAGGTGTTTTGATCGTCTGTAAAACCCCTTCTATCGATTGTTTCCGGCCGCGGGCAATATTGTGTGAATCCATTGCTTTGGTCAGATACCAATAGCTGTAAGCGTTGAAGCGCTTTGTTAGTTTATCGCCCTGGTAATTGATGTAAGAAGATGCCTTGAAATCCTCAATTTTTTCGTTGTCTTCATCCGTCTGTTGTGCTACCATCAGCTCATAATTACGATAGGTAAGCATGCCAATTGCACGTGCGGCCTTCAACCCTTTGCTGCCAGCTTCCGGAGTATTGGCATTCCAGCTGACGTCTGCTTCAATAGCCAGCCTTTGTGCTGTATGAATAGCAATGCCCCAGGCGCTTTCTGCAGGAGAAGTCGCCAGGAGGAACAGACGTTCTGCCAAATCAGGATTCATTACAGCCCATTCCATCGCCTGATACCCGCCCATGCTGCCGCCTACGAGTAATTTTATTTTTTCGATGCCCAGTTCCTTTCGCAGCAAATCATGCGCACGCACCATATCCCGAATGGTAATAGTAGGAAAACTGTGTAAATACGCTTGTTTGGTAATCGGATTCACATCTAGCGGGCCTGTGGAACCATATGCAGAACCCAGGATATTGGCACAGATGATGAAATGTTCGGCGGGGTCAATCGCGCAACCGGCTCCAATCATTCCCGGCCACCAATCGGCTACATCAGCATTAGCTGTGAGTGCGTGGCAAACCCATATGGCATTGTTTTTTTCGGCGTTTAATGCGCCATAAGTGCAATAAGCGATTTTAAGGGAAGGAAGAACCGTGCCGCATTCAAGCGGAAATGGCTGGTTGTACGAAAATGACTCCGTCATTGTTGGGATTTAATGCCGCAAGGTAAAAAATTAGCTGAAAGCTTAAAGTATAAAGCTGAAAGCTTCTATGCCATGGTTCTGAAATCCGCTTACATTTGTAAAAAGGATTTTTCATATGAACACGATAGAAATAGTGCGGACTATGGCCGATTTCGGCTTTGATGCCAAAGATGAAGCCGGTCATGTTATTAAAATGGATACCAGCGATGATAGCGGTGGAAAGAACTACGGCGCACGTCCGATGCAAACGCTATTGATGGGTCTTGGCGGTTGTAGTGGTATCGATGTGGTTTCTATCATGAAAAAACAACGCCAGGAGCTGACTCATTTTAAGATGATTATTAAGGGGCAGCGTGAAGCAGATAAAATCCCGGCGCTTTGGGAAAAAATCCACATCATCTTCGAGCTCGGCGGCAATAATCTCGATGAGTCAAAAGCCAAACAAGCAATCACGCTATCCATCGACAAATATTGTTCCGTTGCCGAAACCTTGAGAAGAGCAGGCGCGGCGATTACGTGGGAACTCCGGATGTGAGCTGTGAATAGTGAGTTGTGAGTTGTCCGTAATTATCGGGTATCAATGGTGCAAAACTCTACGAGCAACTCACAACTGACAACTGACCACTCACAAAAAAGCACTCACAATTCACAACTGACAACTCACAAAAACATGCATCCAACCACCAAAGCTATCCGTATCCAAACCGAGCGTACCAATGAAATGGAGCACGCAACGCCGATGTTCCTCACGAGCAGTTTTTGTTTTGATAATGCAGAAGACATGCGCGCTGCATTTGCCGATGAAACCGACGATAATATTTACAGCCGTTTCAGTAATCCGAATGTGCAGGAATTTACCGATAAAATTTGCGCGCTCGAAGGCGCAGAAGCAGCGTTTGCGACAGCGTCAGGTATGAGTGCAGTGTTTGCATCGTTCATGGCATTGCTGAAACAAGGCGATCATTTACTGGCCTGTAATTCCATTTTCGGAAGTACGCACACCATCATCACAAAGTATTTGCCGAAATACGGTATTGAATATAGTTATGTTAGCGCAGATAAGCCGGGAGAATGGGCCGCGGCAATTAAGCCGAACACCAAAATGATTTACATCGAGACACCCACCAATCCGGGTTTGGATCTCGTAGATCTGGAAATGGTAGGTAGGCTGGCGAAAGAACACAATCTTATTTTGAATGTAGACAACTGCTTCGCAACACCGGTGATTCAAACGCCCATTCAATATGGTGCAGATCTGGTGGTACATTCAGCTACCAAATGGATCGACGGGCAGGGACGCGTATTGGGTGGTGTGATTGCCGGAAGAAAAGATCTGATCAAAGATATTTATCTGTTTTGCAGAAGCACAGGTCCGTCGTTGTCGCCATTTAATGCTTGGGTGTTAAGCAAAAGTCTGGAGACGCTCGACGTGCGCATGGAACGCCACAGCAACAATGCTTTTTATCTCGCAGAAAAATTAGAAAATCATCCGAAGATCAGCTGGTTAAAATATCCTTTTCTGCCTTCGCATCCGCAATATGCGATTGCCAGGAAGCAAATGCAAAGCGGCGGTGGTATCGTTTGTTTTGAACTTGCCGGTGGATTAGACAGCGGGCGTAAATTTTTAGATGCATTAAAAATGCTCTCCCTCACAGCCAATCTCGGCGATACACGCAGCATCGCATCACATCCTGCAAGTACAACGCACGCCAAGCTCACCGAAGCGGAGCGTCAAGCCGTGAACATTACTCCTGGGCTGATTCGTATTTCGGTAGGATTAGAACATAGAGATGATGTGTTGAATGATATTTTGCAGGCGCTGGAGTTGTGTTGATAGGGAAAAAAAGGTAAATAGTTAAGTCGTAATAAACAAGAAATAGCTGTCTGTTTTCAGGCAGCTATTTTTTTGAAAAAAATCGTTTTCAGCAATCGTGCTAACGGAGCCAAGTTTGGAATTGTCACTCCGAATTTGATGGTGGTATTTGTCTTTATATCCATTTGATTGTGTGATTTGGCACGAAAAATGATAGTTCAATTGACTAATACTATTTTCTTACCGTCAAAACTAAAAAAATGAAAGGCGCAAAAAGATTGTCAATCGAGGATTTGAAAAAGCAACAATTCTCACAAAACGTAGTCACCAACATAAACGCGATACGCGGAGGTTTGACAGCTAAGAATTGTCATGAAGAAGAAAAGAAAACTTCTGAGATTGAAATGTTTCAGAGAATGATGAAAATCTTGAATTGATTGTTAACCTTTTGGTTGATTAAGAGCAAAATTTGATAGAATCCTTTCGTTGAAATTGCCTTTAATCAACCATTCTTCTTTTTTCTTATGATATTAGATTTTGAAGTTGATATTTCTTTTTTGGAAAACAATCTAATTGAATTTGCTAATACAATTCGAACTCTTTTGTTTGAAGAGAATGAATCCATCTTTGAATTTATTGATATCGAGAGTGACGAGATTTTTCTTGAACCGTCGTTGTTCTCCTATTTTTTAAACAAAAATTTGGGGGGAGAATCTCCCTCGTTGTTACAACTATTATGGGGATACATGCATCCTAATAAACGACCATCGAATGTTGAGGTAATTGCTGATTCCGGTGGAATCGTAGTATTGCCGAATTATGGGTACATTGTTTGGGAGCCAAGGAAGCGTGGCAGGCTATTTTGGGACAAAGAGCAAGGCGTTCCTTATTTGAAAGAGTCTAATTTAGTGGTGGACGTAAAAATATTAGCTCCGAAATTTTTAGAAGGTTCGAATATTCGGTTAGCGATTAATCAACCGGAATTTCTTTTTCTTGATAATGGAACGGATATCTCAGAACAGGTGTTAAACACGACGGAAAGGTTTACTTCGACAATAAATGTTGCCTGGAGGAAAATGAAAACAACGGTCGGTGATTTTACTAGTTTTTTGGAGCGTACGAACAGAGAACTAATTTTATTTAATAGTGCCACTCAATATTCCAGAGCGTCATATTCCTATTATGGTACAGCATTTATTAATGTCTGTCGCAAAATGCCTACCGAAGTTTTTTTTATTGATGACATAGCCCACCAATGCGGACATGTTTTATTTTATGCATTGTCCTTACCATCGGATATTTTTTTGAAACATGCCGTTGGAACACCGCTACGTGAATTCAATCGGATCGATTGGGAAACGAGAGATATTTATGGTTGTTTTCATGGACTTTTTACCTACACGACGATTGTTTTTTGCTTAGATAAATTTATTGAACAGGAACAAAAGTCTGCAAATCTTAAACAAGAGGCTATTGGGAGGCTTTGTTTTTACATGGATAAATTTAGAAGGGATTTAGCGCATATGCATAACGGTCGAATCCTAACGGAAAAAGGGTTTGAATACTTCGATATGTTTCAGTCGGGATATGATCGTATTTTAAAAAAATATAAACATTACATCAGGGGTTCTGACTTCTCGAACCAGAGTTATCTTTTTGATTTTTCGGCATATAATTTACTAAACGAAACAAAATTATTTTCATGAAAGCGATTTATGGGCGTATACTTACTTGTGTTTCTATGGTAATTTGCATGGCTTGTACTCAAGCACAGTCACTACCTGAACAAGCGCTCCAAAAGAGCGACAAATATAAGGACTCCATTTTGCATAATTATTTAGAGCAAGGCGCATGGCTGTTCCCTTATTATTCGGAAAGTTGGCAAATCTATGTAGACAGTGCTTTACTTTTTCTACCGCAAGAAGCTTATCTGTGGCAGCAAAAAGGAATGCCTTATTTCAAAAAGATGAAGTATCAGGCTGGCATGCGTTTTCTTGATAGCGCTGTGAAGTATGACAGAAGAAGCTATATCGATTACCGCGCGTTTATGAAATGTATTTTTCAAAAAGATTATGTCAGTGCATTGGATGATTTTTGGGAAGCAAAGAACGTAAACGGGAACTCCGGCGTAATGGACCATCCTTATAATTTTTACATCGGACTGTGCCATTTGCAGCTAAATCATTTCGACAGCGCTCAGATTTATTTAGAGGGTTGTGTTGAAGAACAATTAAAGAACATGGGAAAAGATTGGGTGCACCCACTGCGCACATTTTACAGTGGAGTTGCTTGTTTTGAAAATAACCAATATTCGAAAGCCATTGCCTATTTCGACCAGAGTCTGGAACGATATCCTCATTTCTCGGATGCAGAATATTACAAAGCGCGTTGCCTGATTGGCTTGAAAAAATTCAAAGACGCTTATTTATTGATGAATCAGGCCGATGAAGATTTCAACAAGCACATTACCATCAATGAAGATAATGCGATCTATGAAAGATACCCGTATCAGATTAGCCGAGGTATGCTCAATGGTTATATCAACATTCTGAAAAAAATAAATGACTCCCTGTAAAGTGGTTCAGTTATAAAACTTAAAGTCGCTCCGGATATCTTCGGTGCGGCTTTGCTACTATCAATCTTCGCAGCAACAATTAATAAGCTGCAGTAAAGCGTTGTTTGATAAACGTATTTTTTTCCAGCGCATCTACAATTGCCACAGAAAGATCTTCTACAGAAAGACGGCTTTCCCCTTTTTCGTCAAACACCGGATTGTCGCGACCAGTTCTATAGCGACCGGTCCGGCCTTCGGTGATGGCTGGGTTCATTAAAATCGCCGGGCTGAAAAACGTCCAGTCGAGGTTTTCTTCATTGCGGATATGTGCCAGGTAATCACGTGCACCGAGAGCGCCTTGTTTGTATTCCGCCGGAAATTGCGGTGTATCTACCAGTTGCACTCCAGGTGCTATTTCCAGACTGCCCGCTCCGCCAATAATTATGATGCGGCTTACACCAGACTTTTTCGCTGCGTTTTCAATAGAACGCGCGCCTTTCATAAAGTCCTCGTAGATGTTGGGATTCGTCCAACCGGGATTGTAAGCACTGATGATCGCATCATTTCCTTTCAATGCATTTGCGAGTTCATCTTCATTAAAAACATCTGCTTTTACAGCAGCAACATCAGGCAATGATTTCACGTTTTCCGGATGACGTGTAATAGCTGTGATTTCATGACCGCGGCGTTGCAGTTCGCTTAAAAGTGCTGAGCCTACAAAACCGCTGGCTCCGATAAGTGCTACCTTCATTGGATTTTATTTTTATTAAGTTAATAAATAATGTGATTAAATGTGTTGAATGTGTGCAATGTGTTTAATTGGTAAAAGGTTAATTCGTTAAATGGTTAAAGTGATCGGTCATATTTAATGTAATTAAAAATGTTACAGTTTTGGTTAAAAAAATTATTTGAACCGATGGCAAAATTCAGCCAGGGTAATATTACCCAGCTTTTGCAGTACTGCCAGTTCGGCTATATCGTACAATTCGTCTAAATGCTGATTGATCTGTCGGCCCACCGGGCAGGCAGGATTTGGTTCATTTTTATTATAACCTAGCAGGGATTCGTTTCTGACAGCTTTGTAAACGTCTGCAAGCTTTATCTGAGCGGCAGGTTTTGCCAAATAGCTACCGCCGTTTTTTCCTTCTTTCGTCGCCACCAGACCATGGTTTCGGAGATTGCTCACTTCTTTGCGTACTAATACTGGATTGATGTTAATGCTGGAGGCGAGATACTCGGATGACAGCAATTCTTCTCCTGCCTGCTCTAGCAATGTCAGGATGTGAATAGAAGTTGCAAATCGTCCGTTGTTCATTCTGTAATTTTAATTATTACAGTACAAAGGTAGGCTGTTTTCTCTTTCAGCCAAATAAAATTTGAAAGCCTGGATTATTGAGCGCCGCGTGGTATTGATCTGCGTGGGTTAACAACGCCCGAACGATAAGCCTTCACTGAGTTCATTATGAACGAGTAGAAGTCGTAGTCCGTCATGCCGCGAAGCTGGTCGTAAGAAGGCCGGAAATTCTTCAGATATACTTTCACGCTGTCGCCGGAAAGGCCGGTAAATCGCTTAACCACCTGGCTGTTAAATACGTAATCGATATATTTTTCTTTCTCAAAATCGGAGAAATCATCCTGGAAGGCCCAGATTTGCTGACTGTATTTGCTCATGGCCGAGAATGGGTGATTCATCTTCTGAGCGGTGCTCATTTTCGCATATTCCAGCTCGTGTTTATACAGTTCGTGTAGTTTGATACTGTCTTCTTTCCAGTCTTTTGTCTTGTTTTTTACCAGGTATTCCGGTAATTCTACAGGTGCCTGTTTCAGGAAAATTTTAAAATAAGGAGGAATGGATCCGGCCGGAACACGGAGTTTTTCTACTTTATAGCCGCTTTTATAAAAAAGAATAAGCTGGCCCTGCTCCAGCGTTACGGCGAAATTGCCGAGGCTATCGGCGGTTACCATTGTGTTGGTAAATATATTCTGTATGGTGGCACCTGCTATCGGTTGTCTGGAATCGTAGTCCATTATGCTGCCGTGAACTTGTTGGGCATGAGCATAGGAACAAAAAAGGAAAAACAATAAACCAAGCCAGCCGGCGATGTATTTATACATATGTCCGATAAAATTACATTTTCGATTTCAAGAGTAGAATCGCTTTTTGTTAAAAAAGGTTAAAAGCAGTCTTAGTATCTTTGGGCCCAATGTACAATTTAATCAGAAACATCCTTTTTCGCGTTGACCCGGAAAAAATACATTATTGGGCAATGCGTCGCCTCACTTTCGCGTATGGTCAACCGATGATGCGCAACTGGCTGCGTAAAAATTTTGTGGTTGAAAGCCCGGTGCTGGAGCGTACGCTCTGGGGAATTCGTTTTCCAAATCCTGTAGGACTTGCGGCCGGTTTTGATAAAGATGCCAGATTTTCTGATCCGCTGGCTTGTCTTGGTTTCGGTTTTATAGAAATCGGAACGGTAACGCCGCGTTCGCAACCGGGTAATCCAAAACCGCGTTTGTTCCGTCTTCCGGAAGATAAGGCCGTGATCAACCGGATGGGGTTTAACAACGATGGCGCTGCCGCTGCCGCTGAACGTTTACGCAATCGTAAGGAAAAAATTGTGATCGGTGGGAACATCGGGAAGAACAAAGACACTCCCAACGAAGATGCGATCAAGGATTATGAAGCAGGTTTCCGTGCTTTGTATGATACCGTAGATTATTTTGTGGTGAATGTGAGCAGTCCGAATACACCTGGGCTGCGTGCTTTACAGGATAAAGGCCCGTTGATGGAAATCCTGAATCGTCTGCAGGTGATCAACCAGGAATTGGGTAAACCCAAACCAATTGCGTTGAAAATCGCTCCGGACTTGACGAATGAACAGCTCGACGATATTATTGAAATTGTGACCAGTACTAAAATTGCGGGTCTGGTAGCTACAAATACAACCATTGACCGCTCTGGTCTTACCAGCGATCAGCAAAAGGTTGAGTCGATTGGTGCAGGCGGGCTTAGCGGAAAACCATTGCGCGAACGTGCTACTGAAGTGATTCGCTATATCAGCCAGAAAAGTAATGGTAACATTCCGATCATCGCCGTAGGTGGTATTTTTACAGCAGAAGATGCATTAGAAAAACTAAACGCCGGTGCATCATTGGTGCAGGTTTACACGGGCTTTATTTATGAAGGTCCGGCTATTGCGTCCAATATTTGTAAAGGAATTTTAAAAGCTGTAAAAAAATAAATGAGTTATTTATTGACGCCTGATGCGCTCATCAGTCTTGTAACCCTTGCGCTGCTGGAAATTGTACTTGGCATCGACAACGTAATCTTTGTGTCCATCGTAATGGGCCGTCTGCCGAAAGAGAAGCAAGGTGCCGCACGGAAAATATGGATGTTTACCGGTATTGCCATTCGTGTGTTGCTGCTGGTAGGTCTTGGCTGGCTGATGCATAACCCGCTTTCGTTTAATATCGTCGGTTATAAATTTGAACTCGGGGAATTTGTACAGATTATCGGTGGTATTTTCCTTTTGTTTAAGACCGTTTCCGAAATACATCATAAACTGGAAGGCGATGAACATGAAGCAGAAGAAAAACAGGAGAAGAAAGTGGTGGGCGTCACTCTAATGGCCGCTGTAGTGCAAATTATGGTAATCGATCTCGTGTTTTCGTTTGATAGTATGATTACCGCAGTCGGACTTGCAAAGCATCTCGAGGTAATGATTCTGGCCGTTGTAATAGCGATGTTTATTATGTTTTTGTTTTCGGGAAAAATCTCCGATTTCATTCATAAACATCCTACGCTGCAGATGCTGGCGCTTTCATTCCTGGTATTGGTTGGTTTTACGCTTTTCTTCGAAGGTCTGAAGCCGCTGCACCATCAGGAAATTCCGAAAGGTTATATCTATTTTGCCATGGCATTTTCGTTTATCGTGGAAATCCTGAATATGAAGCTGAGGAAACGTAGTTCAAAACCAGTGGAGCTGAGATCGCCCAAGGCGGAAGACGTGAATGGTGAATAGTGATTTGGCCTCCTCTAACTCCTCCAAAGGAGAGGATTCCAAACACGAGTAGCTGTCAATTATTAATAGAATGGGTGACAAAAACGGTCATCGCAAAGAAAAACATTTTGCGAAAAATGAGTCTGCATAATGCGACTCGCTATGAGCGTTCTCCTCCTTTGGAGGAGTTAGAGGAGGCTTGATACTAAATACTTGATACTTTTTAAATTAAGTTTGCCACATGTTAGGCGGAAAATTAAAATACATAGTAATACTTATTGCGGGAGCTTCTTTCCTTTTTGCTTGTAATGATAAAGGGAAGAAAACCAGTACTACTGCCGTGGATGCAGTTTATGAGCGTCCGGGCGTGAAAGACCTGACTGATCAGATTGCCAGTGATCCAAAAAACGCCAAACTGTATTATCAGCGTGGTAATGTACTCGTACGTCTGCAGCTGGATACTTTTGCCATCAAAGATTTTCAACAGGCGGCAAAACTGGACTCTACCAAGGCCGAATATTTTAGCGCTGTTGGTAGTCTGATGTTTGAGCACAAAGATATTTCCGGTTCTCGTCCCTGGCTGCAAAAGGCCATGCAACTGAATCCGAAAGATCCGCGTGCGCACCTGAAATTTGCCAAATTGTTGTTGTTTCTGAAAGAATATCCAGGCGCATTTGACGAGATTAATACTGTATTGCGTCAGGATGTGTATAACCCGGAAGCGTATTTCCTGAAAGGACGTATTTATCAGGATCTGAAAGACACATCAAAAGCAATCTCCAGCTATCAGACAGCACTCCAGGTTGCACCGGATTATCGCGACGCAATTATTCAGCTGGGAACGATCTATGCAGCCAAGCATGATCAGATTGCGATCAAGTATTATGATAACGCATTCAAACTGGATACATCAGATGTTTTCCCACTTTATGCAAAAGGCGTTTTTTATCAGGAGCTGAACAATATGGAAGCCGCCAAGGAAATGTATAAAGCTTGTGTGCTTCGCGATAATCAGTATGCCAATGCGTATTTTAATATGGGCTTCGTTTTGATGCAGCAAGATTCCACCGAGAAAGCATTGCGTCAGTTTGACCTCGTGACTAAAATCACACCAAACGATCCGGATGCGTATTATAATCGTGGGAAATGCCATGAAAAACTGGGACAAAAACAAGAAGCCATTGCTGATTACAAACAAGCGCTGGTGTTTGATAAAGACTATAAAGATGCGACTGCGGCGCTCAAACGTCTAGGCAATTGACAGTTGACAGTGACCAAACGGGACGCACAATTGACAATTCACAACTCATTTGTCAGGCTGAGCGGAGTCGAAGCCCGCATTTATCCTTCGACTCCGCTCAGGATGACACAGCGGGGAAATTGACCGCTCAGAATGACACAGAAGGGGAATTGACCGCTCAGGATGACACGAGATTGACCATTGACCATTGACCATTCATCATTCACCATTTTTGACTTTTACTCAAACAATCACAAATTTTAAATCTTAAATCTCCAATATACAATGCCAATTATTGCACCTTCTATACTATCAGCGGATTTTCTGAACCTGGGCCGCGACATTGAAATGGTAAACAACAGCGAAGCCGATTGGTTTCACCTGGATGTGATGGACGGACGTTTTGTACCGAACATCAGCTATGGTATGTCTATCATTTCTCAGATGAAAAAAGCAGCGAAAAAAACATTCGATGTGCATCTGATGATCGTAGAACCAGAAAAATACATCACCGAATTTGCGAAAGCAGGCGCTGATATCCTGACCGTTCACCTGGAAGCGTCTACGCATCTTCATCGCAACATTCAGGCGATCAAAGCTGCTGGTATGAAAGCGGGTGTTGCCCTGAATCCGCACACGCCAGTGCATATGCTGGATGATATTTTGTGCGATTTGGATCTCGTTCTGATCATGAGTGTCAATCCTGGTTTCGGTGGACAAAAATTTATTGATCACTCAATTCAGAAAATCCGCCAGCTGCGTAAAATGATCGAAGATCGCGGTATTGATACCGTTATTGAAGTAGATGGTGGTGTGACGCTGGAAAATGCGCCGATTTTGGTAAAAGCGGGTGCCGATGCCCTGGTAGCAGGAAACACGGTGTTCTCCGCGCCAGATCCGGTAGAAATGATCAAAAAGCTCAAAGCTGTCGGAAAATAATTCTATCTTTTAACCGTTTAGATGGTTATATGTTCCAAAAAATCGCCTGCCTGTTTCTATGTGTCTGCTTCGCGGTAACGTCCTTCGCCCAAAAAGGCATGGCGACGATCCACGGTATTGTCAGAGACGAACAGGGAAATGCTTTAGATGCAGCTACCATTGCGGTGCAGGGAACGGGTGTTGGTACCCAGTCCAGTACTGAAGGTAAATACCAGTTGGAAGTGCCTGCCGGTCATAGTATCACCGTGGTGTTTAGCTACCTCAACTATAACGCAGTTAAAAAGAACATGCAACTGCTGCATGGCGAAAAACGGACCATTGATATTACGTTGAAAGGCGGATCGAACGTACTTCAGGAAGTAGTCAAAAAAGCGGACAAACGTGGTGAAGCCGGGTCCGTTGTGCTTGATGCTCGTCAGGCCGATTATATGCCAAGTACAGTTGGCGGTATCGAAGGCATGATTAAGATGCTGGTTGGTTCCAACAATGAAATGACTTCGCAGTATTCAGTGCGCGGTGGTAACTACGATGAAAACCTTGTTTATGTAAACGATTTCGAAATCTATCGTCCATATCTCGTTCGTTCCGGTCAGCAAGAAGGGTTGAGCTTTATCAATCCGGATATGGTGAGCGGTGTAAACTTTTCTCTCGGCGGTTTTCAGGCGAAGTACGGCGATAAGATGTCCAGCGTGCTGGATGTAACGTACAAGCGTCCGAAGAAATTTGCAGCAACAGCAATGGTGAGTCTTTTAGGTGCTGGCCTTACTTTAGAGGGTGCTACCAAAAACGAACGACTCAGCTATATGGTGAGCATTCGTCAGAAAAGCAACCAATACCTTTTGCAGTCTCAGCCTACCAAAGGTGTGTACAATCCGTCGTTCACTGATTTTCAGGGAGTGCTTGATTATAAACTAAGTGAAAAATGGGACCTGGAATTGATCGCTAACTATTCACGTAACCGTTTTAGTTATGTTCCAGAAGAAATGACCTCGAGCTTTGGTGTGGTCAACCAGGCCTTTCAGCTCAGAGTGTTTTACGAAGGAAACGAAATCGATCAGTATGATTCCAAGTTTGGTGGTCTCTCCGCGACCTACCATCCCAATAAAAATTTACGCCTGAAATTTATGGCATCCGGCTATCAGACCGACGAAAAAGAAACGTTTGATATCAGCGGTGAATATCTGTTAGGCGAGTTGGAAACCGATATTGGTAAATCGAATTTCGGGCAGATCAAAACTTATCTAGGTACCGGTGTCATCCAGGATCACGGACGTAACTATCTCCAAATCGGAACAGGAGATGTGGGCCACCGCGGTTCGTACACGATGAAAAAACATTTCTTGTTGTGGGGCCTTGATGCGGCGTATTTTAGCATCAATGACCAGCTGCATGAGTGGGAACGCCGCGATTCATCAGGGTTTACGCAGCCGTACAATCCGAATGAACTGCAGATGGCAACACTTTATGATTCCAAATCCGATTTCACTTACATGCGTTATTCTGGCTTTGTGCAAGACAACTTCCGTGTGAGCGATTCTGTAGATCTTACATTTTCTGTTGGTGCGCGTTTCAATTACAGCACACTCAACAATGAGATGATTGTGAGTCCGCGTGTGCAGGCTGCTTACAAGCCGAAATGGAAGCATGATATCGTTTTCCGTGCCGCTGCAGGCATTTATGCACAGCCGCCATTTTATCGCGAAATGCGTGATCTGCAAGGTAACATCAACACAGATCTGAAAGCGCAGAAATCAATGCACATCGTTGCGGGAACAGATTATAACTTCAAATGGGGCAGCAGTCCGTTTAAATTCACAACGGAGTTTTACTACAAAAATCTTTGGGACCTCGTTCCTTACTTCTACGACAATGTGCGTATCCGCTATTATGGGCGTAATGACGCTGTAGGGTACGTTTACGGCGGTGAGATGCGTTTGTATGGTGATCTCGTAAAAGATGCGCCATCCTGGGTAAGCGTTGGCTTAATGAAAGCCGCGCAGAATATTACGGACAACAAAGTAACTTATAAAAATGCCGCAGGGCAGGATAGCGCAACTGTTGCGCCAGGTTATATTCCATTGCCTTCAGATCAGCGCGTGATGTTTGGCATGTATTTCCAGGATTATCTGCCGCGTAATAAAAACTTCCGCATGAACCTTAACCTGATTTACTCAACAGGTTTGCCGTTCAATGCGCCGAGTACTTATCCGGTGCTCAACAACCTTCGTCTGCCGGATTATAAACGTGTAGATATCGGTTTCTCTGCGCTGCTGCTGGATGGTGCGAAGACAGATCGTCCATCGCACAGTTTCTTCCGCAATGTGCAATCAATCTGGGCCGGTCTCGAAGTGTTTAACCTCTTAGGTATTCAGAATACGATCTCTTATTCCTGGATACAAGATCAGACATCGGGTAAAACATTTGCGGTGCCGAATAGACTTACTTCACGTTTGCTGAACGTAAAACTGATCGTAAAAATATAATTAGGATAAAAAATATTCTTTCTGTAATCCTTTTCCAGTAAGCGTTTGAAGGAAAGTTTGTAAAATTTTGCAACAAAGGTTTGGAAGGAAAGAGTTTCTGCCTATCTTTGCAGCCCATTCAGAAACAACGAAGGTTGCTAAAATGAAAGGAAAGATTCCGTAGCTCAGTTGGTAGAGCAATACACTTTTAATGTATGGGTCTTGGGTTCGAGTCCCAACGGGATCACAGAAAGCTTCACAGAAATGTGAGGCTTTTTTGTTTTTACCCAGGCACCCCGGCTCTGAAGGGAGGTGTTGTTTCATCAGCTCTGTCTATTTTGAAAAATATTTTAAAAGATTCCCTATGACCACGTTTCAACTTTTTTCGATTTTCTCACCAATCTTTGCGGCAATTACTGTTGCCTTTTTTACATTTCGATATGCGATTAAAAGCAAGAAATTTGATCTGCTTTATGCAAGTAAGATTCCTGCTTTTAAAGAAGTAGCTGCTAGATTAACAGACTTCAAAATGTCTTGTCTGGGAACATATGCGCAGTGTAAAGGAATGGGGTTTAATCCATATGAAGTAACCAATTCGGCACTTGGACATCGTACGGAAATTACTTTGGCGGTTGAGCAAAATGCGGTTTTTTTATCGGAAGTAAGCCGTAAGGAAATAGATGGTTTGCTAAATAGTATCGGTCACCTTTGTAATATTGAACTTTCATTAGCAGGAGGCTATGAGGACGATCGAGGAGATTACTCCGAGATATATCTAAAAGCGAGTGAAATGGCTGAAGGAATAATTAACTCACTTTATAGAGAATTGAACCTAATATAGAGGATTGCTTAAGATTTATCTATCCAATTAAGCAATGATAGAAGTTCAATGTCAAGTAAATAGAAAAGCCCCGCATGCGGGGCTTTTATCTAAGCTTCTTTCGTATCATAATCCACCATCCATTCAATCCCGTACTTATCTCTAAACATGCCAAAATAAGAACCCCAGGGACTATCTGAGATGGGCATCTCTACTGCTCCACCTGCGGAGAGGCCATTAAACAATTTGTCTGCTTCTTCTCTAGTTTCTGCGCTTATTGCAATTTTACTTCTGTTCTCGTTTTCGTTGGTTTTGCCCATAAATTCCGGAACATCGTTGCCCATCAGCTGGGTATGCTTGCTGATAGGCAATGCAATGTGCATAATTTTATTTTGTTCATTTTCCGCTATCGGAACGCCGGACCCTGCGAGGTCTTTGAACCGAATGACTTTTGTGAACTCGCCGCCAAATACTGATTTGTAAAAAGTAAACGCTTCTTCGGCATTTCCGTTGAAGTTAATGTGAGGATTGATCGTTGCCATGGTATTATAATTTGGTTTTAAATCAAAGCTACTGTTTGCTGACAATATAAATGCGGTGTGATTGCGTCAAAGAAGAGGGGGATTGTGCCATCTGTCACTTTTTGCTTAAACAAAAAGTAACCAAAAATTCAAGGCTTAAGGAAACTACGGCTAATCCCTACACTTCGTTCAGGACGACGAAGGCATACAGCTGTTGCGAGGAGGTACAACGTGGCAATCTGAAGCTTGCTATTGGCCATCTTCTAATTCCTGGCAAATCTATAGCTATGCACAACGATTCTTACAACCACCATAATTGCTTTACGCCGTCTGCATTTCATTTCGTAAAGCCGAGTTTCCTTAGGCCGGATGTGTTACGTAAATGCACGTTGATTCTATTCGCCTAAATCAGCAATCCTTCAATTTCGCTCAGGATGAGATAAAAATCAGACATCAACGATCAGACGTAAATTCTTGCCAAATGGCAATCCGAATTACAACTGGTGACGGTAATTTTGTGACATGGAAAAGCTGATTGCTTATTTGCTGAAGTTTGGGAACCTTACTGAGGAGGAATGTAAATTGATCCTGTCTAAGGCAGAATTGAAAAGCATTTCCAAAGGGGCTTATTTTTCACAAGCCGGCAAGGTCGCAAAATCAATTGGCTTCGTGAGCGATGGCGTTTTCCGGATCTGCTACTATAGCAATACCGGCGAAAGCTTTACCCGGTATTTCGTCTACGAAAACCGTTTCGTGGTGGATATGAATAGCTTTCAGGATGAGATTCCATCGGCAGAATATATAGAAGCGGTGACCGATTGTGAGGTGATTGCCTTTACTAAAGAGGATTTCCTCAGTCTTTCCGCAACTATTCCCGGCTGGAAGGATATCTTCTTTAAAATCACTTCTTATGTGCTTGAAAATAAACTGCGAATGACGAGCAATATGCTGGTGCAGGATGCACAAACCCGGTATCTGAATTTTCTGGATCACTATCCGGGATTGGCCAACCGCATTCCGCTCATCATGCTGGCGTCTTATCTGGGCATTACTCCGTCGTCCTTAAGTCGGATCAGAAAGAATATTCTTTAGTCAGACTGTTGCTTTTGTGACACCTGTCAACCTCAAAATTGGCCGGACTGGGTTTGCTATGTCCTGTAGTCAAAAAATTTAGAAGTAACCGATTAAATAAAAATCAAAAAAAACAACGATAAATATGGCAGTAGATGTAGTATTAGGTCTTCAATGGGGAGACGAAGGAAAAGGTAAGATTGTTGACGTACTGAGCGAAAGCTATCAATTAGTGGCCCGGTTTCAGGGTGGCCCAAATGCTGGCCACACGCTTGAATTTGGTGGCCGGAAATTTGTTTTGAATACCATCCCTTCCGGAGTATTCTCACCGAACACAGTAAACCTTATTGGTAATGGAGTAGTGATTGATCCGGTGGGTTTTAAAGCGGAGGTAGAAGGACTGAAAACACATGGTTTCGACTTGTTGACATCGGGTAATTTAAAAATCGCTAAACGGGCGCATCTGATCCTTCCGACGCATCAATTGCTGGATGCTGCATCTGAGCGAGAGCTGGGAACGAACAAGATCGGTTCCACGCTGAAAGGCATTGGGCCTGCATACATGGATAAGACCGGACGCAGTGGATTGCGCGTTGGCGATATCTTGTTGCCTGACTTCATGGATCGTTATCAGAAATTGGTAGCAAAGCATCAGTCCATACTGCTGGTACTTTATGGCGAGGTACCGGATTTTACGGATCGTGAGCAAGCTTTTTTTGATGGTGTCGAATTTCTGAAACAATTCGCTTTGGTGGATGCAGAACATCTCATTCATCAATGCTTGCAGGAAGGGCATCGCATATTAGCCGAAGGCGCGCAAGGGACATTGCTGGATGTTGATTTTGGCACTTATCCTTTTGTTACTGCTTCGACCACTATTACAGCTGGCGCCTGTATTGGATTAGGCGTTGCTCCGCAAAAGATCGGTGAAGTGATCGGAATTTTTAAAGCTTATTGTACCCGGGTTGGCGGCGGCCCTTTTCCAACGGAGCAGATCAATGAAATCGGCGAGCAGCTTCGTCAGACAGGCAAGGAATTCGGCGCAGTAAGCGGCAGGCCAAGAAGGACTGGCTGGTTGGATCTCCCCGCGTTGAAACAAGCAATACTGCTGAACGGCGTGACGCAATTGGTAATGACTAAAGCTGATGTGTTGGACAATTTTGAGCAGATCAATGTTTGCACGCACTATTTACAGGACAGCGTAAAGATTGACTATCTCCCGTATGAAATGGATCAGCATAACATTGAACCCGTTTATAAAACATTTCCAGGTTGGCAGACAGCCATTTCCAGTATGAGTACCGCGGCGGAAATGCCTGAAGCGTTAAAAGCGTACCTCAGGTTTTTAGAATCAGCACTTGGTTTGCCCGTAAGATATCTTTCTGTCGGTCCTGATCGTATGCAGACCATTGATCTGTTTAATAAGTAATAGTTTTCTCGCGTAAATTTATGAGACAAACATCCAATAACTTCACTCCCGTGACACAACCACTCCTTTCCCACATACAAAAATTCACTTCCATTCCGCCAGACAAAATCAGTTTGCTGGAGCCATTCTTCGAACATAAAACTTACAAGAAGAAAGAAGTGTTACTAGCGGAAGGACAGCGATGCTTTGAGAAATTTTTTATTGTGAAAGGTTGTGTGCATTTGTCTTACTTGCGGCAAAATGGAACTGAACAAACCGTGGACTTTGCGATGGAGAACTGGTGGACTTCTGACTTCTCTGCTTTTCCGACAGCTGCGGTTTCAAAATTTTCTATTCGTGCAACGGAGCATACAGAGGTATTAATTATTACCGCCGATCGTCAGCACGAATTACTGCAGCAGGTTCCGGAGCTGAATGAATATTTTCATCTGGTATTTCAAAGAGCTTATGCAGCCTGTCAGATGCGGTTCCGGTTTCTGTTCGAGTTTTCGAAGGAAGAATTATATCAGAATTTCCTGCAGAATTTTCCGGCGTTCGTGCAACGTGTACCGCAATATTTGCTGGCTTCATTTCTAGGCTTTACGCCTGAATATTTGAGCGAAATCCGGAAGAAATATCTTTCTTAAACAGGTTTAAGTAAAACGTTTTTTCGCTGTGCGAGCTTTGCCGTAACAAAACAAAAAAATTATGGCAAAAATTGTGAATCACCGCTTGGATGTGTGGAAACAAGAACCTTTATATTGGGAACTGATCTCGAAAATAGATAAGCGTGTATATGAGTCTACCGTTTCCAGAACGCTGATAGAGATGATTAAGATTCGTGTTTCGCAGATTAATAAATGTGCTTTTTGTATTGACTACCATACACAAGAAGCTTTGGCTAATGGAGAAACACAACGAAGGATATTCGCTTTATCTGCCTGGCAGGAAAGTCCATTGTTTACCGATGTAGAACGCGCGGTACTTCAGGCGGTAGAAGAAATGACTTACATTTTTAATCATGGACTTTCTGATAATGCTTATGAACAGCTTAAGGCGTATTTTACAGCGCAGGAGATAGCCGATATTTTCGTCTGCATCAGCCACATCAATTTTCTGAATCGTATCGGAATTTCTACGAAGACGCAAGCAGTTTAAATTAAAAATTCAAAAGCGTAAAGCAATTATGATGGTTATGAGAATAGCTATGTATGGTAATAAAATTGTCTGGCATCGTAATGAAGCCCAATAGTAGCTTTAACAATTGTTGCTGTATGCCTTCGTCGTCCTGAACGAAGTGTAGGGATTAGTCGGGTTTCCTTAAGCCTTGAATTTTTGGTTACTTTTTTTCAAGAAAAAAGTGACTCCCGGTATGGGCAAAGCAAAAAAGAGATTGTCTAAAAAAGCTTAACGCCAAAGGTTTAAAGCGAAGCTGAAAATCTTACCGGCGTTTGGTGCTTGGAATGTTGATTAGTATTCAGAAATCGCAAAATTCAAAAGTAAAATTTAAAACAGCCAAAGTCATGACTAATAAAATTATCGCCGGCGTAAAAATACCTGATAGTACGATTGCCAATCAGGCGACGGAATTATTGCGCGAACATGGTTCTGAATTGTTGTACAACCATTCGCTGAGAACGTTTCTGTTTGCATCTTTAAATGGCCGGCAAAATAAAATCAAATACGATCCGGAGCTTTTATACGTCAGCGCAGCGTTTCATGATTTGGGTCTGACGCCGCATTATCGCAGCGAGGATAAACGGTTTGAAGTGGACGGTGCCAATGCAGCAAGAGATTTTTTGATGAGTCATGGCATTCCTCCGCAAACACTACAATTGGTTTGGGATGCAATTGCATTACACACTTCGCCGGGAATTGCGGAGTATAAAGAGGCCGAAGTTGCGTTGTTGAACTACGGCGTAGCACTGGATGTAGTGGGTAAGGGGTACGATAAACTATCTGAGAATAATCGTGAAGAAATTCTGATGCAATTTCCTCGTCACGATTTTAAAAAGCATATCATTCCAACTTTCTTCGATGGTTTCAAACACAAGCCACACACCACTTACGGGAGTATCAACGCCGATATCTGTGCATGTATGATGCCGGATTATCAACGAAAAGACTTTTGTGATTTGATTCGGGAATCGCCATGGGAAAGCTGATGTCCGATTTTATGATCGCTGATATTTTTAGAAAACGGAGTTCATTTCAGTGAAAATAAAAGGAGCTTGTCTCAAATGTGGAAACAAGCTCCTTTTATTATTAGATATTCTACTCGGCCGGTTCCCAAAGCTCAATTGCATTGCCTTCCGGATCCAGGATATGTACAAACTTTCCGTAATCATAAGATTTTACTTCATCGATGATCGTTACACCGTTTTCTTTCAACTCTGCTACCAGAGCATCCAGATTTTCCACACGGTAATTGATCATAAATTCTTTTGTAGATGGTTCGAAGTATTTGGTGTCATCTTTAAACGGACTCCAAACGGTTGTGCCAGTTTTTTCAGGGTTTTCTTCTTCGCGCCAGTTAAACATGGTGCCATATTGAGAAACCGGCAAACCCAGGTGTTTCGCGTACCAGTCGTTCATTGCAGCTGTGTCTTTGCATTTGAAAAATATGCCGCCGATTCCGGTAACTTTCTTCATAAAATGGATGTTTTGGATGATGCTCTAATATAGGGAAATTTGCGCGTCTTATTTCTTCACAAGATAGTGGACATCCGGTTTTACGACAGAACTATATGAATGATAAATTATTTTTCTGTGGTACAGAAACGGCTTCCAGTTTCGGTGGATACATGGAGGGTGCAGTGATTGCAACGAAGGCTGTTGCGGAGAAAATCCTTAATTTCCATTGATTCCCAGACAAAACATGACACTAGAAAACGAATTAGAAAGTAAAGCAACGAAACTAAAGGAAATCGCTGTTTCCTGTTTAAAGCTTGGAACAATAGGTTTTGGCGGCATCGCGGGTATGGTTGCTACGATCGAAAATGAAATGGTGGTGCGCAGAAAATGGATCGATCATGAGCATTTTATGGATGTGCTGAGTACCTCTTATATCATTCCTGGTCCCAACGCTGTGGAAGTGGTGATGCATTGCGGAAAAGAGCGTGGCGGCCGCCTCGGACTTGTGGTGGCTGGTGTTTGTTATATTCTGCCGGCGATGTTAATCTGTCTGATCTTCGGTTATTTTTATCAGCGTTATAGTTCATTGCCCGATGTCCAAAATTTCATTTTTGGTTTGAGACCTGCGACCACTGCACTTGTTATTGCAACGGTATTGAGATTGGGACAGAAAACTTTTAAGAATAATGCAGTGTTGATCGGGCTTTGTGTATTGGTTTTTATCGGATCATTACTTGGTCTGAATGAAGTATTACTCATACTGGGCGCGGGTTTTATTAATTATTTGATATTCGCCGCAAAGGATAAATTTTCAACTTTTACCGGATTCGTTTTTGCACCGGTATTATTAGATATCGGTCATAATTATTCTAACAGCAGACTGTTTTTAATCTTTCTGAAAATAGGCGCCATCTTGTATGGTAGCGGCTATGTGCTTTTTGCGTACATGGATGAATCGCTGGTGCAAAACAATCATTGGCTAAGCCGGCAACAATTGATGGATGCAATTGCCGTCGGACAAATTACACCGGGTCCGATACTGTCGAGCGCTACGTTTGCGGGATATCTGGTTGCCGGTACCGCTGGTGGGGTGTTAGCAACAGTCGCTATTTTTCTGCCTTCATTTTTCATCTCATTCTTCTTACATCGAATGCTTTCCTCTGCAAGAAAAAGTCAGAAGCTGCGCCTTTTTCTCGATGGTCTGAGTGCGGCTTCTATATCTGTAATCGCTGTTGTCGGCTTGCATTTATTCAATGCGTCCATACAAGAATGGCACGGTGCCTTGATACTCGCAATTTGTCTCGCTTTAGTACTGATGAACAAAAAAATGAGTACCGTCGTTATTATTCTGATTGGAAGTCTTGGTGGATTTCTGCTGCAGCATTTCTGCTAAATACTTTAAATATAAACATCTGATGTTTGGCGTTTGAGTATGAAGTAGAAAAATAAAAACCGGCCACAAGTGCCGGTTTATTACGCTGTATTTTTTAACTTAAAACTTATCACTCGCCATCAGCATCCTTCATTCGCTGCGACCTTGCCATCTGGTGTGAAATTGAATGGTAGTAAACAAATTACCGGAATAGCACGTCCTTTCAGGATTCCTGGTCTCCAGTTCGGCATTTTCCTGACTACACGCAATGTTTCTTCGTCGAGCGCCGTATAGCCTGAAGATTTTTCCACATGTGGATTAATAATGCTGCCATCTGCGCCAACAGTAAATTGTATCAGCCCTTTGCCATGTTCGCCGCGCGCTTTTGCTGCTTCGGGATAGCGCATGTTGTCCTTTAGCCAACTGCTGAAATCACCATCGAAATGTGGCATTTTCTCTGCCGTTTTAAACACGATGGAACCATCCGCCATAAACTGAACTTCACCTGGTTTCGGTATGGCGTTCATTCTTTGGGCAATAGCGTCCAGTTGCGCCAGCGAGTCGTTCTGCGGGGCCGCGGCTGTTTGTGTTTCAGTTGTTTTTTTAGTTTGCGCTAATAAAACAGTGCTGACAAAAATGGCGGTTAAAACAAAAGCACTCATCACTAAATTGCGCTTTTGTGGTTTTCTTATTTTCTGCAACATCATGATTCTACGTTTTAGAGGGTGATGAAAAAATGAGTGAGTGATATGAAAAGAATGTTTGGTTCCGAATGTATGCGAAAGCAATAACGTGGCGTATTCAGATAAGTCCGCATTTTGGCTGGCTATCTGATCTGCTTCAAATTCATGGACCGTTTTTAGTTCGCGACCCAGTAACCAATGTGCCGGGGAGATCCAGAAAAGTACTTGTATAATTTGCAAAAAGAACGAATCATAACGGTGTCCTGATTGAATATGGGCGAGTTCATGTTGCAGTATCGTTTCATCTATTTCTTCGGAAGGAAAGAATATTTTTTTGCCGATTGTACCAGGGCCAATCCTAGTTTCTGTAAAAACCGTATAGCCTGCAAGTCGCTGCTGTTGGCCTTTTTTCAGACGACGATTGATTTGGAAATAAGAACCGATATAGACCAATGCCAGCAATGCGCTGATCGTAAAATAGCTGCAGATCAAAACAGTCCACCACGAAAAACCTGCGACCATATTAGCAGTATGTGTTGCTCCAATATTGATAGAAGGCAGCACCAGTTGCTGTACCACGTTTGTGCTTTGTCTCTCCACCGGAATACGAATGAAGGGCAGGATAGTGGGTAACAAAGTCGCGGCTAGCAGATAAGCGCGACTAAGACGATGATGCGGTTTGTTATACCCAATCAGTAAATAGATGCCCCACATTACAAAAGCGTAGAGACTTGCCTGCGTTAGATAGAGAAAGAATGACATCGCTTATTGTTTTTTCTTTTTCAGTGATTGAACAATGCTTTCTAGTTCTTTAATATCAAGATTTTTGTCAGCGACAAAGAATGAAATCATATCCGCAAATGAGCCATCGAAATAACCTTTTACAATTTGAGTAATGCTACGGCTGCTATATTCTTTTTTAGACACCAATGGCCGAAAAGCATTCGCATTTCCTAATGGCTCAATAGCTACAAATCCTTTCTCCGTCAGAATCTTCAAAATCGTATTGACCGTGTTGGCGTGCGGCTTTGGTGCCGGCATCACAGTAATAATGTCCCGTATCAGTATTGTGTTGTTGTCCTGCTGCCAAAGCGCTTGCATCACGCGTTCTTCAGCTTTGGTGAGTTGTGGCAGGTCTGTTTTCTTTTTAGGCATCTTTTGTTACTAAGTCTTTAGTAAATCTACTAAGTTTTTAGTAGTAGCCAAAATTTTTTATTGTTACAGGGTTAAAGACACAGACTTAATTAACCAATTACCTACTTAACCAATTAACTTTTTGAGAAGTACAATCTGTCCAAGGTGATAATGTGTGTGTTCTATAATGCCCTGAAGGTTTCTGTAATAGTTGCCATATTTGGGATCGGTAAAGTCTTCGTTCAGTTGGTTGTCTGGTAATGATTCAATTAGCGCTGCGAAATGATTCGCGTCGTTCCATGTTTTGTTCAAAAGCTGCTGCCAGTCTTCTTCCGATTCAATCTTTGGATGATGAAAACTGTATTCATCTTTTGCATTTAGCGCTTCGCCTTCCAACACTTTTGAAACAGCTGCGATATAGTAATTGATATGAAACACAAGCGTGGCAATAGTATTGAACGAATCAACCTTTGTGATTGCCTGTTTCCAGTCAACATCTGCAAGACTGTCTTTTAAATTGACGCTTGTCCAGTTGCCGCCGAAATATACTTCTCTCAGGTGTTTCGCTATTTGCGCGGTGATGTTCATTAATTAAGTTTATTGGTTCGGGTAAATATAGCCGGTTTGTTCTTCTTTCATTTTGATGGGTCTTAATTCGATAGTCGCAGATGGTACGTATTCAAATTCCGGATTTCGGCGCGCAATTTCAATGGCTTCGTTCAAATTATTAGCCAGAATATGGTAGTAGCCAACCTGTATCTCGTCGTCTGGTTCTATATTTCGCTGTTTCCAGCCGTCTGCGATTTTAGATATGATGCAGCCTTCACGCATCAATGGTTGTGCCGATACTAGTTGTCCGGCGTCTTTTAACTGTTTGATGTATAGCTCACAGGCTTTTACAAACATCAGATGTTTCTCTTCAGAAAAGCTCGCTTTGGCATTGCCGACATTACGTACGTGCAGCATGAATTCCTGTTTCATAGAAATTGTTCTTTGTCGAATGTTTCAGCCGGTACATAATTCAATAATACGCAGCCCGAATTAAAAATGCGTGAGGCAATCAGTTGCAAGTTTTGCAGTTGTGGCATTCCGGAAAAAAGTGTAGTGCCTTTGCCTAGCACAACCGGATCAATCATAATGCTGTAATGATCAATCAAGCCTGCTGCGGCCAGTTGCGTAATAACAGACCCACTGCCCAGAATCGTCATATCATTCTCCTCAGTGGCTTTCAATTGTTTTATAGTCTGTATGAGGTCGTCTTTTATGAGTTTGGTATTTTCCCAGGACGCTTCCTGCAAAGTGCGGGAGAACACTATTTTGTGTGCGTGATTCATGCCGCTGGCCACGATCGGATCATTTGTTTTGGCCATCTCTGTGGGCCAATAGCCAGCCATCATTTCGTATGTTTTACGTCCGAAAATCAGTGTGCTGTGCCCTTTCATAGATTCCGCGGCAAATTCATTTTCCTCAGGGCCGTGCCTGTGCCAGCTGATATCTTCATTCAGTCCTTTGTAATAGCCGTCGAGCGATGTAAAAACGAACATGGATAGTCTTGCCATGATATTAAGTTTTAGTGAACAGGAGAGAATACTCAAAATTAACGATCATAGAAGCAAAAAACTATTTGTAATATGCCATGGCAAACTGAGTCCGTCTCGAATTGTATAACCAATTTAAACTCAATCTAAACCCGATGAATTTCATCAAGCAATGCCTGCCTGCATTGATCGGCGGCTTCTTATTTACATCCTGTGCCAGCACTTATCAGGTTGTTCCGGTTGCATCCGATAATGTTGCACAAGCATCCATTTCTGTGTACAGAAAAAATATTCTCGACTTCTTGTACGGAGTAAAGATTTACAGCAATGACACTTTTATCGGCAAAATAGGCTCGAAGCGATATATTAAATGGGCCGTGAATGAAGGGCATTACGATATCAAAGCGAAATGTTTTGGTAAAGCGCATTATAGTCTGGATGTGCACGCTGCAGAAAATTATCAACTCGTTGTCGCAAAAACCGTGGGTCCTGCGCTGATTTTAAAAGTCAAATTGAAACCGGCAAAAAATACGATGGATTTGCAAGCTGTGAATCCGCCTCATGTAAAGGGTAGAGGTTAGTACTTGCACCAACTTTTAAAAAGAAAGGAAGAGTTTCGGATCGAGACTCTTCCTTTTTTACGTTGGTAATTAAATTTTGAAGCTGGGCTTTAACTCTCTTTTCAACATTCGTCCCGCTGTTCGCTATTACTCCTCGCTCCTTTCGTCGCTGCGGGGTAGCCGCTGCCATCGGGGCTATTATCTCTGCATCCGAAACTCTTATTGGCCGCGGATATTAAGTGCAAAGTCAAATAGCAGCACATCCGATGAACGTAATGCGTCGCAACGATGTTGAATCGGAGTTGCTATGCTGGCAACCTAATAATTATGCATTGCATTGTTGCAATGATCAGATAATTAGAAATATTTCCCTGTAATCATATCCTTTAAAAGTCCTTCCTGTTTTGGTTCCCAGCCCAGTGTTTTTCGTGTAAGCTCACTTGTAGCAGCGCAATCAAACGAAGCAAAATGTTTAAACCAACCGAAATGCGCTTCCGCACCGGCTTCATCTTTACTTACCACAGGCAGTTGTGTGCCTTTACCAATCGCCGTTGCGATCTCTATAAAAGGAATACCTTCTTCCGCAACGGCATGAAACACTTTTTGTTCTGGTTGTTGTTCAATGATCAGACGATACAGATTCGCTGCATCGAAACGGTGCACTGCAGGCCAGTGGTTGCTGCCGGCGCCGATGTAGGCTGCCTCTCCTTTCTCCTTGTCCATATTGATCACCATTGGAACGAAACCATGGTCGCCTTCGCCATGCGTTGTCGGTGGTAGTCGCAAGATATAGGCACCAACGGCACGAGCGGCTTCTTCAGAGGCTGCACGAGGCATGATATCGGAGCCTGGCGGGGTATCATTTTCATTGATGAGTCTTCCAGCCGCATTCATCAGACCAATGCCAGAAGTAACGACCATCGGCTTATTAGTGTCTTTCAGCGCCTCGCCCAGCGCAAGTATCACCTGGCGGTCGCTTTCGCAATTGGCTTTAAATTTTGAGAAATCGTGGTTGAAAGCAGTGTGGATAACAGCGTCGCATTGAGCTGCACCGGCTTTAAGACTTTCCAGATCTTCGAGATCGCCACGGTGTACTGCCGCACCGGCTTTAGAGAGGCCTTCGGCAGCGTTGTCTGTGCGGGCCAGTCCTAATATTTCATGACCAGCCTTTAATAATTCCTGTACGATTGCGGAGCCTACAAATCCAGAAGCTCCTGTAACAAATACGCGCATAATGATGATTGAATTTTATAAGGTAAAATTGAATCAAAGCATTTAGGGAAACATGGTCATTTGACCACAATTTCATTTTATCGGTGTGATTGTGCGTGGCGGATGCGTGTCAGCGTTTTCAATGAAATACCCAGATAAGATGCGATCATGTGCAGTGGCAATCGAGCCGGCAGCCCAGGTTGCGTGTTTACAAACTCTTCATATTTTTCTTCTGGTGTAGCGCTGAGTGTACTTAAAATGCGTTGGCGGCTACTGTAGATATTTCGAGAGATTAATTCCTGCGAAAGTGTTTTTAATTTCGGTATCTCAGCGAGCAATCGTTCAAAATCAGTTTTCGCCCAGAGTAAAACCTCGCTGCGCTCAACTGCTGCAATATTGAATTGTGAAGGCGTTTGCTTGTCGTAGCTTTCTACATCTAAAGTCCACGTGTTTTCAGGAGAAAACTGCAGAATGTGTTCACTACCATCGGCCACAGTGGCGAAATTGCGCAGTATGCCTTTTATTACAAAGATCTTATGGCGGCACACTTGTCCTTCCTGCAGCAATGATTCGTTACGCTGCAATGTGCGTTGTATTGCGGTGGCGCAGATATCTTCCAGTTCGCTGTCTGTGAATGATGCATGCGATTGCAGATATGTTTGAAAGCTGGTGAGCATAGGGTAAAATTAGTGAGAAATGATACTTGCAAATACATTGCAAGCATCAAAAATAGATTTGCTGGAAACTGAAAATCTATGATGTCGGAAAATCAAATGGCAACGCCGCAGATCAATCATTTGCTCAATTTGCATCTTAACGCAATTATCAACAAGATTGAAGTTGCTGTCCGGGAAAATCGCCGACCCTCTACAAAGATCATGGAGGAAATGATGGATCGTGATTTGACAGTGCGTGATTTGAAGTTGATGTTTGGTCGCCATCAGTAAGATTTACGACCTTCCGCGGATTATTTATCTGGTGTTTTTTCGCTCACAAAAGCGGACGGCATCAATTCAATATTATGCTTGCTAGCCACTTTTATCAATATGGGCATAATAATAGAAGCACCTGGTATCAATATAAAAGGAACTCCGATTCCGATTATTTTCAGGGAGTCCATTAGCTGGCTTTTTAAAAGATGATCTTCCTCTTCGCTTATTTTACCTTCAGAGATGTATTTGCGGATAATAATACCGGCTTCTTTATCTCTGGCGCATTCCGTTTTTATACCTAGTAAAAAATGATGCGCGTGTTCTTCAATAATGGCTTTTATATTCATTATTTACGGATTTTTTGCTACCTGCATTTCTTAATCCTTTCAAATATCAGGCCGGATATCAGAAAGCTTTTCAAAGGATGAAAATCATTTTTCCAAAAAAGAAAATAGGCGCTGATATAGCGCCTATTTTCTTTTAAAACTTGTAGTTCCATCTGGATTCGAACCAGAATCTTCTGAGTCAGAGTCAGACATGGTAACCGTTACACTATGGAACTGTGTCTTTTCTTAATGCAAAAATAATAAGCAGTTGATTCTTTTACAAATAGCTGCGTTCCTTTTTTTATACACATTTTAAAAAGCTGAAAGCCCAATGCCTAAAGCTGAAAGCTTGCCCGTATAATTTTAAATAAGTCGAAAATTGTGAATGGTCAATTGTGAATGCTCAGTCAATGTAGCTCATTGTGAAACGCGGATTGTAAAATTTTCTTTTCAAGGCTTTCAGCTTGGCAGTACAGTAGTATTTTAGCTCAATCGAGCGATCGTCGAAGGCCTGGCGTGATCGGGTTCCGACTGCCTTTTTTGCCTACTTTTTGGGCAAGCAAAAAGTAGGAGAAGAATGATTCGTTAGCTGAAATCAGTAGCGTAATAAAATCAGGGTTCGTTGGCTACCATAAAACAAGAGGTTGTCTCGCAATGAGACAACCTCTTTAAAATATATCAGTATGTTACACTTACAGTGACAAATCAGCATCATCAGCAGAAGGCTGCTGTTGTTGCTGCTCTTGCTGTGCAGGAGCTTCACTGTTGAAATCACGTCTAGGACGATCATTGCGGTCGTTGTTACGCGGACCACGATCACGATCATTGCCACGGCGGTCACCACCACGATCACCACGATCGTTACGAGGGCCACGGTCATTGCCACCTTCACGACGAGGACGGTCACCGCCTTCGCGTTTTTCAGGTTCTACATAACCTTCAGGTTTTGGCATCAAAACCTTGCGGCTCAGACGCAGTTTACCTGTTTTAGGATCCGTACCTACCAGTTTTACTTTTACTTTATCGCCTTCAGACAGTACACCGTCGAGGTTTTCGAGGCGTTTCCAGCTTACTTCAGAGATATGCAGCAAGCCTTGTTTACCAGGAAGGAATTCAACGAACGCACCGAAAGGAACGACAGACTTCACAGTTCCTTCGTATTCTTCACCGATTTCAGGAACTGCTACGATTCCTTTAATCCATGTCATCGCTTTGTCGATACCGTCTTTATTTGCAGAGAATACTTTTACATAACCTTTGCCATCTTTCTCTTCGATAGAAATAGTAGTACCTGTCTCACGTTGAATTTCCTGAATGATTTTACCACCTGGGCCGATCACCGCACCGATAAATTCAGTTTCGATAACCAGTTGTTCAATACGCGGAGTATGTGGTTTCAGTTCAGGACGGTAAGCAGGCATACATTCGTACATCGCATCAAGGATGTGCATACGGCCGCGGCGTGCTTGTGCCAGCGCTTGACGCATTACATCCATGCTCAGACCGTCTACTTTAATATCCATCTGGATACCGCAGATACCGTCACGAGTACCAGTTACTTTAAAGTCCATATCACCCAGATGATCTTCGTCGCCGAGGATATCAGTCAATACAGCCCATTTGCCATCAGTTGCACGAGAGATCAGGCCCATTGCCACACCACTTACGTGTTTAGGGAACGGAACACCTGCATCCATCAGCGCCAGTGAGCCCGCACAAACAGTAGCCATAGAAGACGAACCGTTTGATTCAAGGATATCAGAAACAACGCGTACTGTGTACGGATATTCCATACCTGGCATCATTTGTTCCAGAGAGCGTTTTGCGAGGTTACCGTGACCAACTTCACGACGACCCGGAGCACGCATTGGTTTTACTTCGCCAGTAGAGAATGGTGGGAAGTTGTAGTGCAGGATGAATTTTTCGTAGTTAGAAACAGCAGCGCTTTCTACCAGCAGTTCATCTTCAGCAGAGCCGAGTGTTGCAGTAGTCAGGGATTGTGTTTCACCACGAGTGAAGAGTGCAGAGCCATGTGGAGAAGGCAGGTAATTGATCTCCATCGCCAGCGGACGAACTTCATCCAGTTTACGGCCATCCAGACGGCGGCTTTCATCCAGGATCATGTTACGTACACCGTAGTATTGCAGGTCTTCGTAGTATTTTTTAGCCAAAGATTTATCAGCGTCAGCGATAGTTTCGCCTTCTGGCAAACCTTCGTTCAGGTGTTGCATCAGCTCCTCGCCGAGTGCTTTGAATGCAGCGCTGCGATCGTGTTTAGAAGAACCTGCGCGGGAAATTTCCATTACACGCGGCATTGCAAAAGCTTCCACTTTCGCTTTCAGTTCTTCGTTTTGTGGAGCAGGAGCAACTTCACGTTTCGTACCGGCGCCAACTTTATCACGGAGTTCAGCCTGAGCTTTGATCTGTACACGGATTGCGTCGTGCGCCAGCTCAATAGCTTTGATCAGGTCTTCTTCCTGACACTCTTTAGATTCACCTTCCACCATCATGATATTTTTCTCAGTGGCAGCGATGATGAAATCCATATCCGCATCTTTCATTTCAGAGCGGCTAGGATTAATTTTATATTCACCGTTGATACGTGCAATACGTACTTCGGAGATGATTTCCATAATAGGTACGTCAGAAACTGCGAGTGCAGCAGATGCCGCCAGACAAGCCAGTGCATCAGGCATTACTTCAGCATCAGAAGAGATCAGATTCACGATAACCTGTACATCACACAGATAATCTTCCGGGAACAATGGGCGCAGTGCACGGTCAATGAGGCGGGAGATCAAAACTTCAGAGTCGCTGAGACGACCTTCACGTTTAAAGAAAGAGCCTGGAATACGGCCGGCAGAAGCGAATTTTTCTTGATAATCTACAGTCAGCGGAAAGAAAGATTGTCCAGGTTTTGGTTCTTTATTTGCTACTACTGTAGCGAGCAGAACACTATTACCCAGACGCACGATGGCCGAACCGTCGGCCTGACGAGCAAGTTTGCCCGTTTCTATCGATATTTCCCGTCCGTCGTCCAGCTTGAACGACACGGAAATAGGATTAAGCGTCATACGTTGAGAGATTTAGCTATTAGTCATAAAAAAGCTATTCCCAACTTACAGAAAGTTGGGAATAGCCATAAATTTAGATATTTTACTTGCGGATTCCAAGTCTTTCAATCAGCGCACGGTAGCCGGTGATGTTTGTGCGGTTCAGATATTGCAACAAACGTTTACGACGTCCTACCATTTGCATCAGACCACGGTGGGTTGAGAAGTCTTTTTTGTTAGCTTGCAGGTGCTTAGAGATGTGGTTGATACGTTCTGTAAGCATTGCAATCTGAGCTTCGATAGAACCAGTGTTAGTTTCGCTGCCACCGAATTCTTTGTAAATCGCAGCTTTTTTGTCAGCAGATAAATGAGACATCTTTATTGTTGTTTTATTGTTTTCTAAAATTTCAGGCTGCAAAGATAGTCCTTTCTTTAATTAAACAACCATTTTTGTCGATTTTTTTCAACAAGATTATTATAGATAATCAACTAGTTAGAAAATAAGTAAACTTTTTGGTTAACTTTGTCTTGCAATGCCGGGATGTGTTTAATGCGGGAAATGTGTTTGCTGTGATGGCTGCACGCGCCGAAATTCCTCTTTAGGGGCCAGGGGTAAAACTTATAACGTACAACTTACAACTTAAAATGGCTAAAACATTTGAAGATCGTGTCGATAAAGAATATGGAAAGCCAGGCACCGCACGCCGGAATGCTTTTGAAGAAAAGACACAACTTTTCCTGATCGGTGAAATGATCAAAGAAGCACGCAAGGCTGCCGGTCTTACACAGGAACAACTTGCCGAACGTATCGGTACAAAAAAGACTTACATCTCCCGTCTTGAAAATGGTAAAGGGGACATACAACTTTCTACTTTATTCAGAATCGTAGAAGAAGGGCTGGGGAAGAAGGTGAGTATATTTATTGATGAAGGCTAGTTAATGTGGAGCATGTGTTTTAATGTGATGAATGTGTATGCTCCTACACATTGTCCACATTCAGCATCGGTCACATTTTATTTGTGTGCACATTGCCCACATTCGGCACATTGATCACATTTAATTTGTGTAATTTTGAGCTATGGGTTCCTACAGTATCGGCGAAGCAATTAATTTACTCTTAGAAAAATCCAAATGGAAACCTAAGGTGATAGAGCTGCGTATGCAGCAGGAGTGGGAAGAGATAGTAGGAAAAACCATCGCGAAATATACGCGCAATGTTTATCTCAAGAACAAACATCTGACGATTGCTACTGATGTCGCCGCACTCAAACAAGAATTGTCTTTCGGTCGTGAGCAGCTGATCAGTCGCATCAATGAATATTTCCAGGAACGAGTGGTGGAAGAAATCACTGTTAAATAAAAAACGAAGAGCGCTGATGTCGGCGCTCTTCGTTTTTTATTTGAGCTTAAAGCCTAAAACTGAACGATCAAAACTGCTCTTATTAATAAGCCTTCATAATTAAATTGGGAAAGCTTTAAACGTTAGGCTTTCAGCTTAGAATACCTTCATCAGATCACTCAGGCAAGCAATCTCATAGGTAGGCTTGCGGCTGTGTGTTAATTTTTTGGGGTTGAAATACACCTGATCCCAACCAGCATTAATAGCCCCCAGGATATCAATATCAATCGCGTCACCGATCATGATGCTTTCTTCGGCTTTAGCGCCAGCGGCAGCAAGTGCATATTCAAAGATTTCTCTGTGTGGTTTCAGACTGTTGCTTTTTTCGGAAGTAATCACTTCTTGAAAATAACCTGCAATACCGGAGAACTGCATTTTCTGCCATTGCGTGGTTTCAAAGCCGTTAGTGATGAGATGCATCGTATAGCGGCCGGAACAGTAGTCGAGCAGCTCTTTTGCATGTGGCATCAGCATTTTTTGCGTCGGCAGAATTTCCAGGTAAGCAGCACTCATTTCATAAGCCAGCGATGTGTCGCCGATCTTAAAATCGAGCAATGTATACCAGATGCGTTTCCAGCGCAGCTCTTCACGTTTGATAAACCCGTTTCTGAAACGTTCCCACAACCGGTCGTTATGTGTATTGTAGACTTGATAAAAAGCATCGAAATCTGTGATACCTATACTTTCGAGATCATATTCCTGATAGAGCTTTTTTAGCGTCTGTTCAGAGTTACTGTCGAAATCCCAGAGTGTGTGATCGAGATCAAAAAAGAGGTGTTTGTATGTCTTTCCCATTCCTTGTATGCCGCAAAGTTACAGCTTTTAAAAACCATCGATTGTAATAAAAAAGCTACCTTTTTCGGAGGTAGCTTTTTACAAAACGTTTATACCGGAAAATTATTTTTTACGGTAGTAGATTTTATCATCAAAGAATTCGTTTACAGCTTGTAACGCAGGGTTAGCCATACGTTCGTAGATGCGTGAAATTTCGATTTGTTCTTTGTTTTCGTGAATTTCTTCCAGACTGTCAGTGTGGGAGGTAAATTCATCCAGTTTTTTGTGCAGTTCTTCTTTCATTACCACAGAGATCTGGTTTGCACGACGTGCAATTACTGTGATAGATTCGTACAGATTACCTGTTTTGTTCTTGATAGCCACTACGTCACGAGTTTCTACCAGCGGATTAACAGAGCTGAGTGTTTTTTTATTGATGCTCATTGCGGAGTTTTTTTAAATAATTAGTAGCCAGAGATTGGTATTTTTCTGCGTCAGAATTGTATTTGGAAGCAGGATAAGTCTGTTTAAATTCCTGGTATGCGCTGAGGCAACTGGTAAAACGCTCTTCCTGTTTTTCCGGAACGCTTGCTTTCGCAAAATAATAGTATGATTTGATTACCATGTACTGGTAATAATCACTGCTTGCAGATTCAGGGTAGCTGTGGTTTACGCTTTTAAACGCCACTGCAGCTGCTTTGAACTGGTTGATGTTATAATACAGTTTGGCTGCACCTGCATCTTTCATCTCCAGTTTTTGTCTTGCTTCGTCGATATAGGTGTTTGCTTCCACGATACGTTTAGAGCCCGGATGCGTGTTGATATACGACTGCATTGCTTCCATCGCCTTTATCGTGTTGGTTTGCTCCAGCGAATACTTCGGAGACATCTTATAAAGACTTACGGCATGCATAAACTCGCATTCTTCCGCTTCTTTGCTGGAAGGGAAGAAATCAACGAAGTTTTTGAAATGGTAAGAAGCCGACAGATAGTCTTTCATGTTGTAATAAGAATACGCGTACTTGTAGTACATGGGCTCAAAGTTCTTGGTCCCTTTTACTACAGGCAGCAATCCCTGATACAACTCACTGGCATGCACAAAATCTTTCTTGTCAAAATACTCATTTGCCTTGGTGAGCTTATAATTTATGTCATTGCTCTTCAGTACTTTTTCGTAGTTACCGCAGGCGCTTAGGCCCAGCAGCAAAAAGCACAAACAATAAAGATAATTAGCACGATTTGGCATAGTGGGTGGCAAAAATAAGCATTTAGGCGCTTTAACCCTAATTTATTATGTAAAACTGTGTTAAAAGGAATTGCTATTTGTTTTTCATTGAAAAAACGCAGCGCTGATCTTTGGCGATTTTGCTTTCTTTTGGTCAATTTTGTCTATTAATGAACTTAAGCTCCCGCCGGCCGGGGGATTTTAGCCAATCGCTTAACTATTTAATTGTTAATGAATTAACAAGTTATTCACCGTTATGCACAGAATATTCACATTTACCTGTTGGTAACGTGTGATAAGTAGGTCTATGAGCGGCTCCAGTGCATGATTCTATGCATATATGGGATTGTGGATAAATATGTCTAAAGAAGTTTGTGTGAAAATGTGGGAGAATGTGTTACTTTGTGTAAGAAAAAGAAACTTAGCCCATGATGGGTTTTATCGGTGAATATGAAGTTGCAATCGACGCCAAGGGCCGCTTTCTGCTGCCTGCGGGGTTTCGTAAACAGTTGCCAGATGGCGCTGTAGGCAATTTCGTTGTCAACCGTGGTTTCGAAAATTGTCTTGCATTGTATCCGGTTGAAAGCTGGAATACACTGCAGGAAAAGCTCAGTACTATGAATGATTTTAATCCGAAGGTGCGTGAGTTTAAACGTCTTTTCCTGAACGGCGCCACAATGGTAGAGCTGGATAGTGCCGGCCGTCTTTTGTTGCCGAAACCACTGCAGGAATATGCCGGTATCAAAAAAGATATGGTCTTCTCTGCTCAGGGCAACAAAGTGGAGCTCTGGGATAAAGAAGCTTATTACGAATATTTACGTAAATCAGCGGCCAACTTTAGTGATCTGGCGGCTGAAGTGGCAGGTGGAGATTTTTTTAATCCTTTTTAAAGTTTGTAAAAAATGGAAGAATCTGCCTTTTACCACACAACAGTTCTTTTAAATGAGGCGGTTGATGGCCTTGCTATAAAACCTGACGGCGTTTATGTCGACGCCACTTTTGGCGGCGGCGGTCACAGCAGGTTGATTCTGGAAAAACTCGGTCCTGATGGCAAGCTGATTTCTTTTGATCAGGATGCAGACGCATGGCGAAATAAGCCGGATGATGCAAGACTAATTCCGGTAACCGAAAATTTCCGCTACATGCGCAAGTTTTTACGCCTGCACGGAAATCCGCAGGTAGATGGTATCCTGGCAGATCTTGGGGTGAGTTCTTACCAGTTTGATACCGCGGAGCGCGGCTTTTCGATCCGCTTTGACGGTCCGCTCGATATGAGAATGGATCAGCGCACGGAAAAGACAGCGGCCGGTATTTTGAAAACGTATTCTGAAGGCGAATTGCATAAGCTGTTTGAGCAGTATGGGGAAGTGAGGAATGCAAAACAGCTGGCAAAGCATATAGTATCCAGCAGGGATAAAATGCAGCTGACAACCATAGATTCTTTGAAGGCAATGATTGCCCCGGTGATGAAGGGAAATCCTAATCGCTATCTGGCACAGCTTTTTCAGGCACTTCGCATTGAAGTGAATGATGAAATGGGTGCGCTGCGTGATTTACTGGAGCAATCGGTACAATGTCTGAAACCGGAAGGCCGATTAAGTGTAATCACTTTCCATTCGCTGGAAGACAGGCTGGTGAAGCAATTTATGAAGAAAGGCAAATGGGAGGAGACAGTGGACATGTTTGGCAGGGTTACTGAACCTGCACAGCTGAAACCTTTAACTCCTAAGCCGATCGAGCCAACGGAAGAGGAACAGAAAAATAATCCGCGTTCAAGAAGTGCGCGTTTGCGAATAGCAGAAAAACTGGCATAATGGAAGAGAAAGTCCAGACAAATTCAGGAGAACCAACACCGGCACAACGCATCCGAAATGACTGGAAGGCGCTGCTGGAAAGAATTTCTTACAAAGGGATCGTTCACAACGTTCCTTTTCTGGGTTTTGTGGCATTGCTCGGCATTATCTATATCAGCAACAGTCAGCGGGCAATTGCAACGCAACGTGAATTGAACAAAGAAGAAAAAGTATTGAAAGAGCTTCGCTGGAAATACATGGACATTAAGAGTAAGCTCATGAATGCCGGTATGGAAGCCGAAGTAATCAGAAACGGATCGGGCATCGGATTGAAACCATTGATGTTGCCCGCTTATAAAATTGAAACAGACAGCGTAAAAAAATAGAACCAGTGTCGCAAGTAAGAAAAGATATCAGATTCAGAGTGTATGTAGCATTTACCTGCATATGCGTCTTTGGTCTGGCTATACTGATCAAAGCGGCAATGATTCAGGCAAAGGAAGGAGAAGAGCTTCGTAGTCTTTCGAACCAGATGCACATGCATGCAGACACAGTGTATGCAGAGCGTGGGAATATCTATTCAGAGGATGGTCTGCTGCTTTGTTCTTCCATTCCGCAGTTTGATGCTTATGTAGATTTTACGGTCATCCAGCGTGATACGTTCCGTAAATACAAAGATACATTGGCGCATTGCTTGTCTCGCTTGTTTGACAACGAAACACCTGCGTCTTATAAACAAAGAATGGAAGCCGCTTATCGTGATTCGGTACGTTATTTTCCACTGCGGAAAAACATGCCTTATTACGATTATCAGACGTTGCGCTCTTTTCCGATTTTCTGTAAAGGTTCACGTAAGGGTGGTTTGATTGTAGAGCCGAAAATCAAACGCATCAATCCTTATGGAATGCTCGCTTATCGTACTATTGGTTTGTGGCGTCCGGGAATCTGGAAAGATGGTAAGTTGCAGAAAAATGTAATTGGTCTGGAAGCAACTTACGATAGCATTTTGAGTGGCGTGAACGGCAGCCGTATGATGGAAAAAGAAACGGGTGGCGTATGGGTTCCGATTGACGGAACAGAAGTGGATCCGCAAAATGGCCGTGATGTAGTCACTACGTTGGATTTCGGTATTCAGGACGTGGCAGAACATGCGCTGAAAAGCGTGCTCGAACAATATGAATGTCTTTACGGAACTGCTATTGTAATGGAAGTGCAGACCGGAAAGATCAGAGCTCTTGTAAATCTGGGACGGCAAAAAGACGGCAGCTATTGGGAAGATTTCAACTACGCAATGATTCCTACTGAGCCGGGTTCAACCTTTAAACTGGTTACCCTGCTTTCGTTGCTTAATGACGGCTACATCAATGTGAATGATAACGTGAATGCAGAAGGTGGTGCTATTCGTTTTGGCAACCGCACCATGCGTGATTCACATCTCGGTTTGGGTGTGTTGTCGATCAAACAGGCATTTGCGCTTTCTTCGAATGCGGCGATGGCTAAGTTGGGCTTTCAGTATTATTCGAAAGACCCGCAAAAATTTGTTGATCACATCAAGAAACTGCACCTCAATCAGCGTACTGGTATAGATCTGGCCGGTGAACGCAGGCCGCGTGTGATAGAACCGAAAGACAAAGACTGGAGCGGGACTACGCTTCCGTGGATGGCTACAGGTTATGGTGTACTCGTTTCTCCGATGCACACTTGTATGGTGTACAACGCAGTGGCGAATGGTGGCAGAATGATGCGACCTTATCTGATTGATGCAATTCGTGAGTACGGTAAAGACATCAAGACATTTGAACCGCATGTTGTTGAAGAACACATCGCTGATTCAAACGCGATTGCTCAGTTGCAGTCTTGCATGAAAGAGGTGGTGTTTACCGGTACGGGTAAACACATCCAGTCACCATTTTACGGTATCGCCGGAAAGACAGGTACAGCGCAGGTTGCGGATAAAGGCATTCGTTATACCGATGGTGTTTATCAGGGTTCTTTCGTAGGTTATTTTCCTACCGATAAACCGCGTTATACCATAGCAGTTGTCATCAGAACAAAACCGCATTCTGGCGCTTACTACGGTGGTACTATTGCGGCGCCGGTATTTAGAATGATCGCTGATAAAATTTTCTCTACCGGAATTGGTGGTAATTGGGTGGGCCCGCTGGATAGCATTGCTGGTCTGGGTGATCAGAAAATGATTGCGAAAGCAGCAACGTATAAAAGTTACCAGATTTTGATGAAGGCAATGGGTAAAAATATTGATGCGGTGATTCCGAATCGTGCGATTGCGCAAATGTTTACCGATTCAGCAAAAAAACTTGCCGTGCAGAAAAAAGAACTGGTGAGTGGTATGGTGCCGGACGTAAAAGGAATGGGATTGAAAGATGCAGTTTACCTGCTGGAAAATCAGGGGCTGCGTGTGCAGGTAGAAGGAAATGGTGTAGTGCAAACACAATCAGTAACGGCTGGAACACCGGTTGTAAAAGGACAAACAATAGTAATACAGTTAAGTTAAAAGATAGAAATGCCCGTATTGCAGGAAATATTAGTGAATCTGAAACCGCAGAAAATTGCGGGGAATCAACAGACTGAAGTAAACAGTCTGGCTATCGATTCCCGCAAAGTAGCTGCAGGCACTGCTTTTATTGCGGTGCGTGGTTCTGTGGTCGACGGGCACGATTATATTGAAAAAGCAATTGCTTCAGGTGCATCGGTGATTGTTTGTGAAACAATGCCATCAAGCCTGAGTGAAAATGTTGCTTATATACAGGTAAAGGACAGCCACGCCGCAGCAGGACAAATTGCCGCAGCGTTTTATGGTTTTCCTTCTGAGAAAATGAAAGTAGTGGGCGTGACAGGAACCAATGGCAAAACCACAACGGCCACGTTGTTGTTCAATCTGTTTAAAGCGCTCGGTTATAAATGCGGATTGATCTCTACTGTTGATAATCATATTGACGAAATAGTAGAAACATCCACACACACTACGCCAGATGCGATTTCTGTACAGGCTTTGCTACGCAGAATGTATGATGCGAATTGTGCTTATGTGTTTATGGAAGTGAGCTCGCACGCTATTCATCAGCACCGCATTGAAGGAATCCATTTTACGGGCGCCATGTTTACGAACATTACGCATGATCATCTGGATTACCACAAAACATTTGATGAGTACATCCGTGTAAAGAAAAAGTTCTTTGATGATTTGCCGGAAGATGCTTTTGCATTGACCAATGCTGACGATAAAAGAGGGATGGTAATGCTGCAAAACACAGCCGCTGAAAAATGCAGTTATAGCTTGCGCATCCCTGCTACTTACAAAGGCAAAGTGCTGGAGAATAACCTGACTGGCCTGATTATGAATGTTGACGGACAGGAAGCACATTTCAGAATGATTGGCACTTTTAATGCCTACAATCTGCTGGCGGTTTATGGTGCTGCGATTCAGCTGGGTGAAGACAAGATGGAAGTGTTGGCGAAACTGAGCAATCTGCATGGCGCGCCTGGCCGTTTTGAAACCTATATGTCGCCGGTGGACAAGATTCTCGGCATTGTAGATTATGCACATACGCCAGACGCATTACTGAATGTACTGGCAACGATCAAGCAATTGCGTGGTGATGCACAACAAGTGATTACAGTAGTAGGATGCGGCGGTGACCGTGATAAAACCAAACGTCCGGTGATGGCAGAAGTAGCTTGTGAACATAGTGACCGTGTCATACTTACTTCAGACAATCCACGCAGCGAAGATCCGGAAGTGATTTTAAACGAAATGGAAGCGGGTCTGAATTTGACACAAAAAAGAAAAGTGCTGCGTATCTCTGATCGTCGCGAAGCTATCAAGACCGCAGTGAGTCTGGCCAATGCAGGCGATATCATTCTGCTGGCAGGTAAAGGACATGAAACCTATCAGGAAATAAAAGGAATTAAAAATCATTTTAACGATCGCGAGGAAATAACCAAAGCGTTTGAACTCTATAATAAATAACTAATAGCCACACATGCTCTACTATTTGTTTACATACTTGCGTGAGCACTTCGGAATGTTCGGAGCCGGTGTATTTTACTACATCACGTTCCGCGCGGCTATGGCTATTATTTTATCGTTGATCATTACCATGGTCTTCGGTAAAAAACTGATCAAATATCTGCAGCGCAAACAGATCGGGGAAACGGTTCGCGACCTGGGCCTGGCAGGTGAGAACCAGAAAAAAGGAACGCCAACGATGGGCGGGATGATCATCATTGGCGCCATTTTGATTCCGACGCTTTTGTTTGCCCGGATTGGAAATGTGTACATCGTTCTGATGATCGTTTCCACAATCTGGCTGGGGCTGGTTGGTTTTCTGGATGATTATATCAAGGTCTTCAGAAAGAATAAAGAAGGGCTGGCCGGACGTTTTAAGATATTAGGACAAATAGGACTTGGTGTAATAGTGGGTTTGACCATGTATTACAACGATCACGTAGTAATCAGCCGTGAAGTGGTAAAGGGGCAGCCGACTATTTACAACTCTACAGAACATATCGTTGGTGATCCGATCACCCGTAAAGATGAGAATGGAAAAACACATACTTATGTACAGGTGAGAACGGCTACAACAACGATTCCGTTTGTAAAAAGCCATGAACTGAGCTATGCAAAAATTGCGGGCATCTTTGGCGAAAAGGCAATCGATGTGGTAACGCCGATCCTTTACATACTGTTTGTAACGTTTATTATCACCGCGGTATCGAATGGTGCCAACATCACGGATGGTATCGACGGGCTTGCAACCGGTACATCGGCAATTATTGGCGTCTGTCTGGGTGTATTTGCATATGTGTCCGGTAACTACATTTTCGCAGACTATCTCAATATCATGAACATTCCGAACCTTGGCGAATTGTCCATTTTTATCGGAGCGTTTGTAGGAGCTTGCGTTGGTTTTTTGTGGTACAATGCTTATCCGGCGCAGGTGTTTATGGGAGATACGGGCAGTCTGGCTTTGGGTGGTATTATAGCGTCGCTGGCAATTATTATGCGTAAAGAATTGCTGATTCCGATCATTTGTGGTGTTTTCTTCGTAGAGCTACTCTCGGTGATCATACAGGTTTGGTATTTCAAACGCACAAAGAAAAAATATGGTGAAGGCCGCCGGATTTTTTTAATGTCGCCGCTCCATCACCATTATCAAAAGCTCGGCTATCATGAAAGTAAGATTGTGACACGCTTCTGGATTGTGGGAATCATGCTGGCGATACTGAGTATTGTGACGCTGAAAATGCAGTAATTGAATGGAATATGATTAATGTGGGGAATGTGCGCTTCGACTTCGCTCAGGGTGACAAGTGTAAATGAAATGTGTGAATGTGATTAATGTGGGGAATGTGACAAATGAATTCAAAATTCAAAAGTCGAAATTCAAAACCCTGCTCGCGCTGTAACTCCCCTTTAGGGGATGAGGGTGTGAGGATTGTGATAACAAATTTTTTAAACAAAACCCAAAAATCCCGCTTCAGGGGCTAGGGGTATAAACAAAGGATGAAATGGTTTCTACCATAACATCAACAAGTAAAATGACAGAACAACAAATGACAACAGGTGGACAAAAACGATTGATTGTACTTGGGGCAGGAGAAAGTGGCCTCGGTGCGGCTTTGCTGGGAAAACAGCAAGGTTGGGACGTTTTTGTCAGCGACGGTGGTGCAATTAAAGACAACTACAAAGATGCGATGCATCATGCAGGTATCGAATTTGAAGAAGGCCGTCATACCGAAGAAAAAATACTGAATGCACAATGCCTGGTGAAAAGCCCTGGCATACCTGATAAAGCGCCGATCGTGAAGAAAGTGCATGAAGCAGGTATTGAAGTGTGCAGTGAAATTGAATTTGGATTCCGTTATAAAGGTGATAGCAAGATCATTGCCATCACCGGCAGCAACGGCAAAAGTACTACGACCAAAATGACCTTTCACCTGCTGAAAGAAGCTGGATACGATGTGTCAATGGTAGGTAATATCGGCATCAGTTTTGCAAAGCAAATTGCAGAACAACCTACAGAATGGTACGTGATGGAAGTGAGCAGTTTTCAGCTCGATGACATTCACCGTTTCCGGCCAGATGTGGCAGTATTGCTGAATATCACGCCAGACCATTTAGACAGATACGATTATAAACTGGACAATTACATAGCTTCTAAATTTCGGATTACAGAGAATCAGACCGGCAATGATTTCTTCATTTTGAATCAGGACGACCCTGTAATTAACAAGTACATGTTGAATATGATTAGTGCCCATTCGCTTCACGCAAAAACTATCTATTTCACGATGAACAACGAGCAAAAGCTACCAGAAAATGAAGGCGGAATGATCCATGATGATGAGATGACCATCAATTATGGCGGTGAAGAGCTGAAAATGTCCATACACGACTTGTCGCTGCAGGGCAAACACAACCAGTACAATACTATGGCTGCGGGTATTTCTGCACGTATTGCCGGTATTCGCAGAGAAAAAATCCGTGAAAGCTTTGCAACGTTTGAAGGGCTGGAACATCGATTGGAGTTTGTGGCGACTGTTCGCGGCGTAGATTTTATCAACGACAGTAAGGCCACGAATGTAAACTCTGTGTGGTTTGCACTGGAAAGCATGAAGAAGCCAACGGTATTGATTTTGGGCGGTCAGGATAAAGGAAATGATTACAATGAACTGATGGAACTGGTGAAGGATAAGGTGAAAGCGATTGTGTGTATGGGTGTGGATAACGCGCCAATTCACAATGCTTTTAAAGGTGTGGTTCCGGCTATTATCGATACAGCAAGTGCTGATGAAGCAGTAAAAGCTGCTTTCTCAGTATCTGAAAAAGGAGATGTGGTTTTATTATCGCCTGCATGCGCCAGCTTCGACCTGTTTAAAAACTACGAAGACCGCGGCAAGCAATTTAAAGAAGCGGTGAAGGGATTGTAGTGGTGAATGGTGAATGGTGAATGGTCAAAGATGAAACGTCAAATTGATCATCGCGTTTGTTACCAGCAATGGGTTGGTGGGCTTCGAGGAGGCCGGATTTTGACTTTTTAATTCATAGTAATGCAAAAGATTTTAGAACGGATAAAAGGCGATAAAGTGATCTGGTCGGTAGTACTGTTACTATCGCTGATCAGCCTGATGGCCGTATATAGTTCTACGGGATCGCTTGCATATCGTATGGATAAAAATGCAAGCTATTACCTGATCAAACAGCTGTCGGTAATTGCCGTTGGTTTGTTGATCATCTATGGCGTGCACAAAGTAAACTATACCAAATTTGCCCGGATAGCCGTGATGCTGTACGTTATCAGTTTACCGCTGTTACTGTACACATTGTTTTTCGGTGCGAAGATCAACGAGGGTTCCCGCTGGATTAAACTACCAGTCGTGAATGTTACCTTCCAAAGCTCCGATCTGGCAAAACTGGCACTGTTTTTGTTCTTAGCGAGAATGCTGAGCATTAAGCAAGGCAGCATTAAAGATCTTAGAAAAGGTTTTATACCTGTGTTGGTTCCGGTGTTCCTTACCTGTGCATTGATTGCTCCGGCAAATCTTTCCACAGCACTGATGCTGGGCGCCACTTGTTGCATTCTTTTCTTCATCGGACGAGTACAGGTAAAACACATTATGTTGCTGGCGGTGGCCGGCATTATTGGTGTTGTGTTGTTATTCACCGTTTCCAAGATTACCGGCTTTGGCCGTGCGGCAACCTGGGAGCAACGGATCTCTGACTTCGCCGGAGGCAGTAAAAAAGACGGCAGCGTTAAAGGAGGAAAAAAAGAATCCGTGTACCAGGTATTGCAGGCAAAAATTGCGATTGCCAATGGCGGTGTCTTTGGTCTCGGCCCTGGTCACAGTCGTCAGCGCGATTATCTGCCGGAGGCATATTCGGATTTTATCTTCTCTAGTATTATTGAAGAATATGGCCTGGTAGGTGCAACTGCATTAGTGTTTTTGTATTTGCTTTTCCTCTGGCGAAGTATCCTGATCTTTAAACGATGTCCGTACGCATTCGGTGCATTCCTCGCGGTAGGCTTGAGTATGACACTGGTGTTTCAGGCAATGCTGAATATGGCGGTGAACGTACACCTTGTACCAGTTACGGGTTTGACGCTGCCGATGGTGAGCATGGGTGGTTCGTCGATCTGGTTTACAAGTATTGCCATTGGCATTGTACTTAGTGTAAGTCGCTATGTGGATGAAAACGAAGGCCGCAAAAAAGCAGCTAGCGAAAAAACTGAGAAAACTGCAACAGAAACAACGGAAGAAGAAGAAACATTAACTACAGATAAAAACGAAGCTCCGGCTTTAGCATAAATGAAACAGATGAAAGTAATCATAGCAGGCGGCGGTACAGGCGGACATATTTTTCCGGCTGTGGCAATCGGTCATGCCGTGCAAAGATTACAACCAGATGCTGAACTCCTTTTCGTAGGGGCGCAAGGCAAGATGGAAATGGAAAAAGTGCCGCAGGAAGGTTTTAATATCATCGGACTGGACATTGCAGGTTTTAATCGCAGCAATATGCTGAAGAATATCAGCCTGCCGTTTAAGCTGATCAAAAGTATTTTCAAAGCAAACAGCATTTTGAAAAACTTTAAACCCGATGTAGTCGTAGGTGTAGGTGGTTATGCGAGCTTTCCTATTTTAAAAGCCGCGCAGCGGATGGGGATTCCGACAGTGATTCAGGAACAGAATTCATTTGCCGGAAAAAGCAACCAGATACTGGCGCGCAAAGCAGCAGCGATTTGTGTGGCTTACGATCAGATGGATAAATTTTTTCCGAAAGAAAAGATCATCGTCACGGGCAATCCCGTTCGTAAGAGCATTGCACAATCAACCATAACAAGAGCAGAAGGGCAACAGTGGCTGGGCATGGATGCAGGGAAAAAGACAGTACTGGTGATAGGCGGTAGCCTGGGGGCCAAAGCAATTAACGAAGCGATCGATGCACATTTGGATGAGATCGTTTCCGACAAAGTGCAATTGATCTGGCAAACCGGTAAGCCTTATTACGAGCAAGCTGTGGAAAGAGCGAAAGCTTTTGGTGATAAAGTGAAGGTATTTGATTTCATCCGTCAGATGGATTATGCTTATGCAGCGGCGGATATCGTGATTTCACGCGCCGGCGCATTAGCTATTGCGGAACTGTGCATCGCAGCAAAACCTGTGATCTTCGTTCCGTATCCGTTTGCAGCAGAAGATCATCAAACCAGCAATGCGATGGCATTAGTAACGCAAAGTGCAGCGTTAATGGTCAAAGACGGCGAAGCCAAAGATTTGCTGGTAACAAAACTGAATACTTTACTGCATGATCAAAGCATGCAGCAAGTGATGACACAAAACCTGGAGAAAGCAGCTATAAAAGATGCCGACGAAAGGATTGCAAAGAAATTGATAGCACTCGCGAATAAAGGATAAGAAACAATGGATGTACAGCAACTGAAACGGATTTATTTTGTAGGTATCGGCGGTATCGGAATGAGCGCACTGGCACGTTTTTTCAAACAGCGTGGCGCCACCGTAAGCGGATACGACCGTACAGAAACTGACCTCACTAAAAAACTGGTGAGTGAAGATATTGCAGTGCATTATACAGACGATATTTCGCTCGTAGATAAAGAAGCTGAATTAGTAGTGTACACACCTGCTATTCCGGCCGATCAAAAAGAATTGAACTGGTATCGTGATAACGGATACAAGGTGTACAAGAGAAGCGATGTGTTGCAATGGATCACCGAAGCGATGTTTGCTATCACTGTTGGTGGCACGCATGGCAAGACGACCATTTCCACACTTACGGCTTATTTGCTGCGCGAAACCGGGTATGGTTGCAACGCTTTTCTGGGTGGCATTTCCGTCAACTACGAAAGCAATTACTGGAGCAGCGATAATAACGTTGCAGTGATAGAAGCGGATGAATACGATCGCAGTTTCCTGAAACTGTTTCCGGATATAGCTGTGCTCACCGCAATGGATCCTGATCACCTGGATATTTACGGTACTCCCGAACAAATGGAGGAAGCATTTATTCAGTACACAAAAAATATAAAACCCGGTGGCACGCTTATTGCTAAACATGGATTGCGTCGTGGTCATGAATTGGAAAGTTCGAAAAAGATCACTTACAGTTTGCAGAATGATGCAGCCGATGTGTACGCAACGAATATAGTGCAGCAAGACGGCGGTTATATTTTTGACATCATGGGGAAAGGGTGGATGCTACAGGATATTCATCTGCCGATTGGCGGAATGCACAATGTGGAAAACACAGTAGTGGCAGTAACTGTAGCGCATTTACTTGAAATCGATCATACGCTGATCAAAAAAGCATTGGCGGGTTTCAAAGGTATCAAACGCAGATTTGAATATGTGCTGAAGAACGATAAAATGGTGTACATCGATGACTATGCACACCATCCGGAAGAGCTGGCAGCACTCATCAAAAGTGCCAAACGTTTGTTCCCGGATCGCAAGTGCGTTGTAGCATTTCAGCCGCATCTGTTTAGTCGCACACGTGATCTCGCAGATGGCTTTGCAGAAAGTCTGGACCTCGCTGATCAGGTAATATTGCTGGACATTTACCCGGCACGTGAATTACCGATGGAAGGTGTTACCTCGCAAATGATCGCAGATCGCATGGGCAATCCGGTGCATACGATTCTGAGTAAAGAAGGGTTGTTGGAATTTGTAAAAGTGGCTCCGCTCGATCTGTTTATTACAGCCGGCGCAGGAGATATAGATAAGCTGGTACAACCGATTAAGGAAATACTGGAACAAAAATAAAATGGGCGAAAAGCGCAAAATATCGGTACGCAAAATATTGCAGGTGTTAGTTACCATTATCGTGACTACAGGCTGTGTATTGGCTATTACCAGCGCTTCCAGAATACAGGACAAGAAAGTAGTTTCCGGTATCAGGATCGCCATCAGAAATGAAAATGATTGCCGTTTTATAGACAAAGAAGATGTGCAGGAAATGTTGCTGGCCAATCGCCACATCAACATAGGAAGTACGCCGGTTGCCAAAATTGATCTCCACAAAATGGAACAGATCGCACAGGCAAATCCATGGATATCCGATGCACAGGTTTATATCGACAATCAGCAAGTTCTTTACGTGAATGTAACCCAGCGCATTCCTGCGTTACGAGTATTTGAAACTAACGGCAACAGTTATTATCTTGATACTGCACTGCATGTTTTGCCGCTATCGGACAAGTACGCACATTATTCAACGATTATTACCAATGCGCCGGAACTGAAGGACGATAGCATGAGCAAAAGCTTGAAAAGTCAGATGCTCACGATGGTACGGACAATTGAAGCGGACAGCTTCTGGAATGCACAGGTGCAGGAAATTGTAGTAACACCCGATCGTGAATTTCAGCTGATACCAGTAATGGGTAATCACCGTATTCTGATTGGCGATACCTCAGATCTGCAAGATAAACTGGACAACCTTTTTGCTTTTTATCAGCATGTACTTAACCGTATTGGCTTTGATAAATATCAGGTGCTCGATATCCGGTTCAAAGATCAGGTAGTGGCTTCGCCTTCGTTGCCATGGAAAGCACCGAAAGACAAAGCGATGAGTGATATGAACTGGGTGAAAAGCATTTTAGGAAATACCAAAGACGACGACAAAGGCGGTGACGGCGCAGCACAGACTATGGTGCAGCCAGTTTCGCCAGTTGTGCTCGGAGTAACGGCAACCCCGCCTGCGTCGAAACCGCAGGTTCAGCATAAAGAACCAGAAAAGCCGGTACACACTGCGGCACCAGCACCGAAACCGGTAGCAAAACCTGCAGCAATACAGGCGAAATCAAAAACAAACGAAACGAAAGCAAACGAAAAGAAAACAGAAGACAAAAAAAGTAACCATTCAAACGCAACTACCAAGGCGACTCCCGAAAAGAAAAAAAATCAGGAAGAGAAAAAGACCGGCGACAAAGCACCTAAATACATCTACCAGGGAAACAACGCTCATTAAACATCACACGAAACAAACAAGCGCAATATGAATAAGAATGAACAGCCCATCATTGTCGGCCTGGACATCGGAACTACCAAAGTTGTAGCGATCGCCGGCAGAAAGAACGAGTTCGGTAAACTCGAGATTTTGGGATACGGGAAAGCGGATAGTGCAGGCGTCGCACACGGAGTGGTTATGAATATTGAACAGTGTGTGCGCTCTATCGAGCAGGCCATTGAAAGATGCATCCAGTCAAACCCCAACCTTGAGATTAAAGAGGTTTATGTTGGGATCGCGGGTCAGCATATTAAAAGTATGCAGACGCGTGGTGACAGGGTTCGTATGGCCACCGATGAGGAGATCAGCAAGGCGGATATCGACATGCTGATTAAAGACCAGTACAAAACCTACATTCCGACGGGTGATCAGATCATCGACATTATCCCGCAGGAATATACAGTTGATAATACACAAACAACCTTCAGTCCGGTAGGGATGAACGGTGTGAAAATTGGCGCTAATTTTCACGTCATCACCGGCGATCGTAATGCCATCCGCAACATCAAACGTTGTGTGGACAAATCAAACCTCAGAACCAAAGACCTTGTACTGCAACCGCTGGCATCTGCCGCAGCAGTAATGAGTGATGAAGATCTGGAGGCAGGCGTTGCAATTGTAGATATCGGCGGTGGTACTACCGATATGGCCGTGTTCTACGATGGTATTTTAAAACATACCGCTGTTATTCCATATGCTGGTGTGAATATCACAAACGATATCCGCAACGGTCTGGGTGTATTGCGTGCCCAGGCAGAGCAGATGAAAGTACAGTTTGGTACGGCACTGGCTGATGAAGCTAATGCGAATGCCTATATCACAATCCCTGGTCTGCGCGGTTTACCACCGAAAGAGATCTCTGTGAAAAACCTCGCGCACATCATTCAGGCGCGTATGCAGGAGATTATGGACTACGTGGTGTACCATCTGAAACAAATTGATCTTGATAAGCGTTTGTACGGCGGTATCATCCTTACGGGTGGCGGCGCACAGTTGAAACATATTATCCAGCTTACAGAATATGTAACTGGTCTGGGTGCACGTATCGGTTATCCGAACGAACATCTGGCAGGCCGTGATGCCGAAAAGCTGATGCACCCGATGTATGCAACTTGTATCGGTCTGATTCTGCGTGGTTATCATGATTTCGAAAACGGTCGTCTGCGCTTTGTAGGCGATGGCGGAAACCTGATCCATGCAGAGCTCGATGAACCAATTCCGGCTGTAAATACGCAACCGCTCAATGTACCGCAGGCGGCACCTGCTACCACAGACAGCGAAGTAATTTCAGAGATTGAGGAAAAAGAAAACATCCGTCAGCGCAACGAGCGTCGCAACGAAACCATGAAACGCTTGTTTGACCGTATGAAGGGTAAGTTTATGAGCCTTTTCGAAGAAGTGGATGATCAGGAAATGGAATAATGTGAATAAGTGTATAAAAAAATTGTATTAAATATTCTAACAATAATAATTTGCTTAACCAACTCAAGAGAGAAATTACTAACCCCCCCAAAATAAGCATTATGATACATTTTGAAATTCCCAAAAATCAGTCATCTATCATTAAGGTGATAGGTGTGGGTGGTGGCGGTAGCAATGCCGTGAACTACATGTACAATCTCGGTATTGACGGCGTGGATTTTATCGTATGCAACACAGACTCCCAGGCACTCGCTTTGAGTCCTGTTCCTAACAAAATTCAACTGGGGCCGCATCTCACGCAAGGTCTTGGCGCAGGTGCCAATCCCGAAATTGGTAAACAAGCCAGCGAAGAGAGCATTGAAGATATTACCAAGATTCTCAAAGTAAATACACGCATGGCTTTTATCACGGCCGGTATGGGCGGTGGTACGGGTACTGGCGGTGCACCGGTAGTATCTAAAATCTGTCGTGAGTTGGGCGTACTTACTGTAGGTATCGTTTCTATGCCGTTTACCTACGAAGGTCGTAAACGTATGAAACAAGCCCAGGAAGGTATCGACCGCATGCGTGAGCATGTAGATACAATCCTGATCATTTCAAACGATAAACTGCGTATGCAGTTTGGTAATCTGCCATTTACACAGGCTTTTGCGAAAGCAGATGATGTGTTGGCAACAGCCGCAAAATGTATCACAGACGTAATTAATACTACTGGTCAGATCAACGTTGACTTTGCGGACGTATGTACCGTAATGAAAAACGGTGGCGTAGCAATCCTCGGTAGTGCAGCAGTGGCCGGTGAAAACCGCTCCCTGCATGCCGTAGAGCAGGCGCTGAACTCTCCGTTGCTGAACGATAATGATATCCGCGGCGCGAAATGGATTTTGCTCAACATCACTTCTTCTGCAGGTGAATTTGAACATACCATGGATGAAGCGGAAGCAATCCAGGCTTATGTACAACAGCAAGCCGGCGATAATTGTGATGTAATTCTCGGTATGGGTCACGATCCTAGCCTGGAAGACAAAATCGCAGTTACCATCATTGCAACTGGTTTCAATCACAAAGAAGTTGCTCCGGATCCTGCTATTACTAAAAGACAAGAATCAGAAAAAATCATCGTTCAGTTGGGGGAGGTTATAGCCGAATCTAAAACTCCTACAGCGGTTGCTTCGGCTGCAACCACTTCCTCCATTGACCCGCTGGCTCCCGTGTTGGTAGAAATGCCAACCACTCCTTCCTTCACCGAGACTCCGACCATATCTGCACCCGTATTTACACCAGCTGCTGCGCCTGTGTCATCTGTACCTGTGCCGGAACCAACTAAAAACGACCTCTTCAGCTTTCAGCCGGTTGAAAAACCTGCAATGCCTGAACCGGTTTACAATGCTGCTCCTGTAAATAATACACCAACTGCTGCGGTAAATGAAGTGTTCAATAACACTGCTAATACGGCTGCTTCCTCCGTTCCAGTTGCTTCGCAGGAAACTTTGCTGCAAATGGTGATCAAAGATGAACTGAAAACCGAAGCGCAAAACGCAGCTTTCCGAATTGGCGAGCATGTGCTGAGCGCCGAAGAGCTTGAAGAAAAACGTCGTTTCGAAGATCAGAAAAGAGCTTTGGAAGAACGAGCAGAACGTCTGCGCAAAATGAGCTTTAACGTAAAAGGCACAGAAAGCAACGACGAAATGGAAAATGTACCAGCCTATGTTCGCCGCAACATGGATGTTGATAACGGACTCGCTTCCGCAAGCACATTCTACAGCGGTTATACGGTAGGTATGAACGAACCGAAACCAAATAACAACGAAGCGTCTATTCAGACACTGAATACATTCCTGGAAGGTAAAAAACCTGACTAAGAATCAGACTCTCTTTTGTTTTATAATTTCATATTGCGTAGCTCCTGTTTTCTAACAGGAGCTTTTTTATTTGTTAGTGTCTAGTAGTAAATATTAAGTATCAAGTTGTAGTTAATTAGACCAACATTACGCGGAGATCTCCTGCCCAACGGGAGTTATAGCCCCTCGGGTCATTGTAAGGAGTGACCAAACGGCAATGCTGTGCGGACGACATGGCAATCTGATTTCGCGGAAGGAAAATTTACGCTTCACGTTTTGTCACTTCTTTTGATTGCGCGTACACAATTATTAGCGCCAATGACACATTTAGGAAATGAGTTCAAATTCAAGGCGTTTAGTTTGGCAGTACAGTAACACTGAAGTTGATCGTGCGACCGCCTAAACCACGGAGTGATCTGGTTTAGGCTGCCTTTTTTGCCCTACTTTTTTTGCAGAAAAAAAGTAGGAGAAGAATGATTCGAAGCTTGCTAGAACTACTATCGTCTAATCAAGGTGTCATTCCCTTTTGATTACGGGCACCGAATAATTAGTCAGGGTGACCGACGCCAGCAGGCTGAACGTGAGTAGCCGTAGTAACAACACGAGCACTCACAACTCACCACTGACAACTTACCCCAAAATCAGCGATCAAAACATCAGCCATCAGCCATCCTCTTTATCACACAAAAGTCATTTCCTAAACACCATTTCCGCTACACAATATTTCTAACCGTTTTACGTTGAGCCTCCTTTATAATTGAAAACGGGGAATATTATGCATCAATTCTGAAAAAACTTTGAGAAAATTTTGGTGGATTCAATTATTTTAACTTTTTTGCAACGCATGTCATCCCGACATGTTTTTTTCTAATTTAAATTATCGTCTATCGAAGCATACGCTACTTAAAACACAATCCACAAAAATGATGTGACCTGTACGTTACATTTTTTAAGTAGAATCATATGCAATCCATCCGCCAACTTTCAGACGCAGAACTGATTCATGCATTCCTGCACGGACAGGAAAGGGCTATCGAAGTACTGATCACCCGCTATAAAGACAAAGTGTACACTGCCATCTTTATGCTGGTAAAAGACAAGTACATTGCCGAAGACCTTTTTCAGGAGTCTTTCCTGAAAATGATCCGTACCATGCGGGAAGGCCGCTATTCCGAGCAAGGGAAATTCCTGCCCTGGGCTATTCGCGTAGCGCATAATCTTTGCATGGATTATTTCAGACGCGTGCGTCAACAGGTTTCCGTTACCTTGCCGGATGGTCGCGATATCATGGAGATACTTCCGTTAGCCACAGAAAGCCCGGAAGATGCTATGGAGCGCCGCCAGACGCATGAAGGTGTACGGCAGTTAATCGATCGTCTGCCCGAGGAACAACGTGAGGTTATTATTCTTCGCATGTACGGCGATCTTTCCTTCAAAGAAATTTCCGACATCACCAATGTTAGCATCAATACCGCATTGGGCCGTATGCGCTATGCTTTGATCAATCTGAGAAAGATGATCACAGACAACCAGCTGGTGCTACGTTAGCAGGCTGCCGGGTTCTGATGTCAGAGGGATGCGGATGACGTTGCGCGCAGCGTCTGTAATACAATAAGAATAGAAGCTCACAGTGGTCATAGCACTATTGTGAGCTTATGTTTTTAGCCATTCCGATGGAGAAAAATTATGGGAAAGCAAACAAAACAAAACTCATAAATTTTACCTCATAAATCATAATTAATGGCGTGCCCCTCCGGGTCGCGCTATTCGCTGCAAGTCCTCACTCCGCGTTGCTCCGCTGTGGGCTTTCCGCTGCTATCACTCACGCTTTTTCAGCTGGCGAATGAGGTTTGATCTTGAATTTGAAGCAACTGCCTGAAATTCTAAGAATACTGCACTTGTGATTTTTTTGAAACGTCTGATGTTTGAGACATCTGATGTTTCGATAGTTCGATATTTGTGTTTATTGCCCGGATGTTTTAATCGCAGATCGATTTTTAAGCTTCTACCTTTTTACATCCTGCACTAAATTAAATTGCGTGACGCCGATAGCTCCTCCCAAGAGAACGTTTACGGTATCTCATTCGATTTTTGGGTTTCCATAAAATCGCACCGAAGCGATAAGCATATTCTGCAGTCAATAATTTCAATCGTCATAACCAATAATTTATGCTCCCCAAATTTTGTTATCATTGATAACAATCAAATAACAATTATAATTTGTTTGCTAATTAAATATTTTTCTAATTTTAATCTACGAAAGAAATCAAGATTTTACACGAAAGGAAGCAAGAGTTTAATTACAATACTAATCGTTTAAAACTACCCCCGAAATGAGACGAATAAACTATCCTTCGCTTAGAGGCGATTCATGCCTCTGCATTCCAAAGACGCAAAGACGGGTCAAAAAACTTATCGGGTATAGCCGTACGCGCAGTTAATCGCGTTGATACAGGTTATGGTACTTTATACATACTTACCTCTAGAAGAGGTACAGGGAAAGCTATGTTTATCATTCATTCATTATAACTAAACCACCCCCTTTATGAGCAGCTCAGCTACACATCTCGACAATGTTGTAAAAACAACGAATGGCCGCAGGCCCATTTTCGCAAACCTCTTTACGAAAGGTTCCTCTTTAAAACACAAGGCTCTTTTTCTTTGTTCGGCTCTGACACTCTTTGTAAGCTATGAAGCTTCCGCGACTATCTATTTTTCTAATGCAACCGGTAATTGGAGTTCTCTTTCCAGCTGGGCGAAAACCGATGGCAGCGGCGGCACTGTTTCATCACTTCCCGGTGCAGCAGATACGGTAGTTATCAGAGGCGGTAACAATATAACAGTAGATGTTTCCACTGCTGTTTGTGGCGTATTACGTTTAAGCAGTATTGCGGCGAACACCGCAGGTACTATTACATTTGCAGCCGCATCACAACTTGCAGTTTCAGGCGACGTTATCATTGGTGGTAGCACTGGTCAGCAAAAAGGTACAATCGTTATGACAGCCGGCGGCATGTTACAAATTGGCGGCGGTGTGACTATTAATAGTCTGAATTCATTCACAGCAGGTGCTGGTACAATTGCATACAGCGGTGGTCCGCAAACTGTATCAAATGGCCTTGGAGCTTACAATAATCTTACTTTAAGTGGCAGTGGTAATAAAACAACAACTGGTATTACTGTAAATGGTACGCTTTCATTGCAAGGGAATGCTTTGGTAGGCAATAGTTTTACTTACGGCACCAATGCCATCTTGGAGTATAAAGGCGGCTCAGCGCAAACTACTGCCAACAATGAATTTCCTGCTACGATGAATGCCAAAGTGGTTATAAACAATGCTGCAGGTGTTACACTGAACGCAACAAAAACTTTAGGCACTACCAGCACGCTTACTCTTACTTCCGGTAAGTTGAATGTGGGTAATGATACACTGACAATAAGCAACAGTTCTGCCACAGCAGTTACTGCAAGTAGCAGCAATTATATCGTTCTGGGCACTTTAACTGGTAGATTGGCATATCCTACAATGACAACTGCTACTTACACTTTTCCGGTAGGAAATAGTACGTATTATCTGCCTGCTACAGTGGCTCCTGCTTCTACTCCGTCAGGTTTTTCTGTGGGAGTGTTTCAAGGCGCAACTATGAACGGCACACCTTTAGGCACGCCGTATACCGCCAGTGCTAAAAAGGCAATGGTTGATGCAATGTGGGATGTAGCCCGTACAAACGGAAGCAGCAGTGCAGCGATTTCGTTGACCTGGGATCCAGCGTTGGTTGGTGAAACTATGTCCGGATCTTCTGGAATAAATATCACGATCTCTCATTTTTCGGGTGGATGGCAGAATGCTACAGCAAGCGCTTCAAACACAACAACTACAGCTTTTGCAACATTTAGTAGCTTTTCTCCGTTTGGTGTGAGTCTCGCCGCAACGCCGCTGCCAATTGTTCTCGAATATTTCAATGGTTCTGTAGTAAACGGTAACGCAGTATTGCAATGGGCAATGGGTAACAATGATGCACGTCAGATCCTGATGGAAAAAAGCACTGATGGTAAATCATTCGGTACGCTTGCGCAGATCGCAGTTAGCAATACCAATGCTTATGAATACAAAGATGCAATGGGTGCAGGAGCCAACAATTATTACCGCCTGAAAATGGTAGATAACAATGGTACTGTTACTTACAGCAACGTGGTAAATCTGAAGACTAACAAATTTGGCAGCACACCGATCACTATCTCTCCAAATCCTGCGAAAGACCTGATCAGTGTAGTATATCCACTTACGTCTTCTGAAGCGACACTTAATATCGTAGACATGCAAGGTCGTGTGGTGTACAAACAAATTGTAGCTACCAACACTGACCAGGGTGATGTTAACATCAGCACACTCCCGGCAGGTATTTATGTACTGCGTATGGATGCGGGTGTTTCACAAATTCAACAACTCTTCTATCACCAATAAAAGCTGCATGAATGATAAAGGGAAGTATCTGTCGAGGTACTTCCCTTTTTCAGTTTTATGTGGTTTGTGCTGCTGTCGTTTTTGTTTTAAGAATCGTACGTTTTAAGTTGCCGACTGGCCGACTTCTTGAGGTTTGAGGTTTAACATCTGACGTTTCCCATCTTACTTGAATTCTTATTGCGCCAGCTTATATCCGGCAACTGTGTCTTCAAATTTGAAATATCTTTTCGGCAACGTATCATATTTATACAGCTCCCAGTTTGTGAAAAATGTTTGGGGTTGTCCTAATGCCCAAAAGAGTTGATCTGGACTTTCTTTAATTATGATCGATGCAGTTTTATTCGTTTCAGTTGTAGACAAGAGCCAGAATTCAAATGCAGTACCCCAGGTCGTTAGCATCGTGTCTGCCGGTACGTTAGCAGCAGCCATCAGCGTTTTTTCGTTTTGATACTGATGCAATATTTTCCGTTCCATGTTTAAGCGCGCCGTATAAATGGTGTGTGTGGCGAAAATACGTGCAGTGCCGGTAATGCATATAGCAGTCAAAAGTATTGCAGCATACTTTGGGGTAATCGTTGGTAATACATCGTAGAGGAGTGGAACCGCCATAAAAACGCCCAGTGGCAAATACATGTTTTCAATGTAGTATGCGTTTGTGCCATTATCCGGATAAGAAACATTTACGAGCACTAATAAACCAACCATATAGCCGGTAAACAAGGCAAGTTGCTTCCATTTTTTCTGTGAAATATAGGTAACAGCTATCCAGATTGAAATAACCGGAATCCAATAATAAATTTTAATACAATTCTGCAGAAAAAACTGGGTAGCGTAAATCGAGAAAAAATGGCGGATATTTTTAAAAGAATGTGCCGCATTCCCCATCGCATGCTGATCATAAGCAGTGCCGAAAAAGCATTTTTTTATTACAAGGATCACCAGATAAAAAATACCCGCGGCAATGAGTGATTTCCGTTGTTCAAGCGATTCATTGCTCTGCAGCAGAAAAAAGAAAATGAGGAATGAGAAGACAAATAATAACAGGGGGTGAAAAAACGCGAGCACCAGAATACAGGTAAATATCCAGACCTGAAATAGTGGCTTAGTCTTATCAACCGGGCCGTTTAAGGATGCGAAGAATACCATGCACAACGAAATCGCCTGCGGAAGTTCCGATTGCATCCAGTAAAAGGTATGACTTGCAAATAGTAATTGGGAAAGCAATAGTACTAGTCCCATTTTATAATTCTTAAATAGAAATCCACAAGCCAGGTAGCACAGGAAATAATAAATGCCAAATCCAATCGAATATCCCATCATGATTGTATCCAATGGCATTTTCATTTTCGTAAGGAGCAGCGGATATATCTGTGTCAAAGCGGCGCCAAACCTGAAATTTTGAATAGCGAATGCACCATCTTTCACAATATTAAAAAGGTGGAAGGCGATGTCAATAAAAATGCAGCGTTCTTTATAGAAAGCTATCGCCAACAAGATCACTACTAAATAGAAAGCACAAAAAAAGTAATAAAGCTTTTTAATCATGGTTTACGGTTGCAGATTTTTGAGTCGTAAGTAATAAGTTGCAGTAGTAAGTTGTAAGTTTTTAAAATTCCCCCACAATTCATATACGCAACTTATTACTTAAAAATTATACCTCATAATTTTACCGCGCCAGATCTGCCAGCATTGCTTTTGCGCGCTCATTCTGCGGATGTTTTTGCAACAGGTGCTCCAGGCATTTTTGCGCTTTATTATTTTGCATCTGACTATGATAATAAACAGCCAGGTTGATCAGCATTTGTTCGTTATCGGGATCCAGCATTTGCGAACGGCTTAAAAATTCATAAGCCATCGTGTTGTTGCCTTCCTGCATGTATAAAAATCCAAGGTTGGTATTGGCCACTGCATAATTTGGATTTTCACTGATGATAAAGCTGTACACTTTTTGCGCTTCTTCATATCGGTTCATCGATAAAAGTGCTATGCCGTATTTACTTTGGAAATCCAGTGAATAAGGCCAGATGGTAGTAGCTTGTTTATACCATGGCAAAGCTTGTGGCGCTTGTTGCAGTTGCATGTAGGACTCACCAATCCGGTAGGCCGTCCAGGCATCTTTCATATCTGCAGGCTGTATTGCAGCAGCGTATCCCGCTACTTTATTATAATCGTTCAGCAGAAAATAAGCACGAATGAAATCACGGTTTTGTTTTTGATTTGCTTCTACGTCGGCCTGCTTGTTCAGGTAAAAAATGGCAGAGTCGAGCAGCCCTTTGTTCTGATTGTAACGTTCATAAAACTCCATGTAAGCGCGCGCTATCGTAATAGCATCGACATTGTCGTTGTTGAAACATTTCAATCCAAGGAAAGCGGTGATTTTTGGTTCCAGGGTATCGTTCTGCGGACGTTTACGGATGTAGTGATCGGTAACAGCTACGTGCGGAATATCAATGCTGCTATTGTGCGGCATATGACAGGTCACGCAGTCATTATTTTTCGTTGCGCGGATTTCTGGTTTTTCACTACACTGCACTTGTTTCGCAACAGCACCATGGCAGCTTTGGCACGCATTAAGATATTGACTGCGCGGTGTAAATTTCACTGACACGTGCGGATTGTGACAAGTAATACAACTCATTTTTCCCGAAACCACATAGCACTGGCTTTTCTTCATGCGCTCCACATGTGAAGCCATAATCATTTTATCGCGTGCCCCTTCATATTCGGGCATAAACACGTTCATCACTTCACTGAGTTTCATGCCGGGATGAAAATCGAAAAATGATTTGCCGTCATTCAGTACTGAGATACCCTGTAAATGGCAACGCTGACAAACATTGTTTTGCAGATCAGTTGGCAAACGGCGCGGATTCACAATTGTATAATCCGGTCCTTTGGAAGTATCAACAATATTGCCCGCTTGTTTTTCCTGCACATGCAATGAACCCGGACCATGGCAACGCTCACAGTCGATACCCGTTTTCAGACTCACAAATTTGTTCTGGCTGTTTGCTTCAAATTGTGGATAGCCATTGTGACAGCTCATGCATTCAATCTCAATCATTCGCCCAAAACGGCTGCTGGCGCCATTTTCAAAACCCGGTGCCAGATCCCATTTTTTCTTTTGGGTATAGAATGTAATTGGTGCCTGATATAAATAACCGTTTACATTAAAAATGTGTGAGTTGGTGTGCTGGCCCGAGCCTACAATATAATCGATCTTCTGAATGCGCTTGTGTACCGTGTCTTTGCCTGCAAGGCGAAATTCCATGATGTACAGCGAATCATTGTTCCAGTAAGGTTTGTAATAAAAATCAAGATCCTTATCATAGACCAGCGCATGCGCCGGAGAAAAATCAGCAGCTGATTTTTGTCGCGTAGCATAGTCGAACGACTGGCCCATACCTGTCTGGCTAAATGTGCGATATACATCTTCGTGGCAGGTGCGACAAGTTTGCATGCCCACATAATGTACGGTCGTATCGTACACATTGCGCCACGGTGATCCTTCAGCTTCGCCGCCGGATTTATCGTTCTTTGGACTATTGCAAAAAAAGGTGGGCAATGTTGCGCCCACCAAAGCCAGTGTAATTAATATAGTTCTGTAAAAACGGGACAACTTATTGAAGATTGAAAATTTTTGATTTACGATTGACGACGTGAGTGAAAATCCACACAACAAAAAAACAACTTCTAACGCAGGCTTAGTTGAAAATAGCGAGCGTATATTTTTTGCCTTTTTGAACCAGCAAATAACGATCGTTCAGCAAATGTTCTGTTTTTAATACGAAATCAATTCCGGACACCTTTTGTTTGTTGATGCTTACGCCGCCGCCTTGCACCATTTTACGCGCTTCGCCTTTTGAAGGGAATACGCCGCTTTCCGCCAGGAAAGAAACAATATCGACACCTTCGGTTAATGCATCTTTGGTTGCAGTAACCTGAGGTAACGCATCCATGACTTCCATAAATTGTTTTTCGCTTAACGAACGCAGAAAATCAACAGTGTCATGCTGGAAAAGTGCGGCTGAAGCTTCCTTTGCGAAATGCAGATCCTGTTCGCTATGTACCAGAATAGTCATTTCGTCAGCAATTGCTTTTTGTACCAATCTCAAATGTGGTGCTGTACGGTGTTCTTCAATCAATGCCTGCAGTTCTGCTACAGGTTTAAATGAAAATACCATAGCCATACGTTCTGCATCTTCGTCTTTCAGATTCATCCAGAATTGGTAGAATTGGTACGGAGAAGTACGGTTCGGATCGAGCCAGATATTACCACCTTCCGATTTGCCGAATTTGCTGCCGTCTGCTTTTGTAATCAGCTTACAGGTCATGGCAAAAGCCTCGCCGCCGCCTTTTTTGCGGATGAGCTCAGTACCCGTAGTCATATTGCCCCACTGATCGGCGCCGCCCATCTGCAGTTTAATATTTTTATTGTTGTACAGGTAGTAGAAATCGTAGCCCTGAATCAGTTGGTATGAAAACTCCGTAAAAGACAAACCCGTTTCCAGGCGCTTTTGCACAGAGTCTTTCGACATCATATAATTCACCGTAATGTACTTTCCTACATCACGGATAAAATCGAGGAACGAAAAATCCTTAAACCAATCGTAGTTATTGATCATAACAGCCGCGTTTGGCTTGCGCTCCTCAAACTCAAGGAATTTTTCCAATTGTTTGCGGATTCCTTCACAATTTTTAGCCAGCGTGTCCATATCCAGCAGGTTGCGTTCCGCTGATTTGCCTGAAGGGTCACCGATCATGCCGGTAGCGCCGCCAACCAATGCATAAGGTTTGTGGCCGGCACGCTGCAAACGCATTAAAAGTGTAATAGGCAACAAACTGCCCACGTGAAGACTATCAGCTGTAGGGTCAAAACCGATATACCCTGCTGTCATTTCTTTATTCAGTTGTTCTTCAGTACCAGGCATAATATCCTGCACCAAACCTCTTGCCTGTAGTTCTGCTATCAGATTCATCTTGATCAAATTCTGGGAATGCAGACAAAAATAATAGTATTGCGTTGATTTTTGCCATCGAACGCTCAGTTATATAGAATGCTAAATTTATATGGCATCCTTTTTGAAATACAGGGTATGTTGTTATCAAATTGAAAAAGTACAGTTATATTAATTTGAAAAACAGTGAATGGCAATAAGCTGTGGATATTTACGTTAAATTTGTGTACATTCTGTTAAATTTCTCCTATTCATGAAGAAAAGGTTAGCCTTATTTTTAATTCCCGTTCTGTTCGCGGGGCAAAAAGCTCTGTCTCAGACCAGAATATATGTAAATGAATATTTGAATATTGGCGTTGGCGCACGGGGACTCGCCATGGCGGGCGCGCAATCGGCTACCAGCAATGATGTAATGTCGGGATATTGGAATCCTGCGGGGTTAATGCAGGTGGAAGACGATTTGCAGGTTGGTCTGATGCACGCAGAATATTTTTCAGGAATCTCGAAATATGATTTTGGTTCCATTGTGAAGCCGCTGAAAGGCAAAAAAAGAGTAGTGGGTTTTTCGGTACTCCGCTTTGCTACTGATGATATTGCGAACACAATAGACCTTGTACAACCCGATGGGTCTATCGATGAAAGTAAAATCAAGTCAATGTCGGCGGGCGACTATGCATTTTTGCTTTCCTATGCGCAAGGGCTCAATATCTTTAAAAAGAATCCGAACATTCATACCAATATCGGTGCCAATGCAAAGATTATATATCGTAACCTGAGTTCGCTGGCTAATGCCTGGGGTGTAGGCGTAGATGTCGGTATACAGACTACTTACAAGCAATGGTATTTTGGATTGATGGCGAAAGATATCACCACTACTTACACGTCCTGGAGTTTTAATCTTAGTGAGCACGATAAACAAGTGTTTGGTGCGACCGGCAATGAAATTCCAGTGAAATCTTATGAAGTGATGTTGCCAAGATTCAATTTTGGTGTGGCCAGAGACCTTTTAAAACCAGGAAAAAAATTCCAGGTAATGGCAGAGCTGGATGCTGATCTTACAACGGATGGTAAACGTAATACTTTGATAAGTACCAGTGGTTTTAGCATCGATCCGCATATGGGTGTGGAGGCTAGTTATAAACATACCATCTATCTTAGAGCTGGTATAGGTAATATTCAGCGCGTTCTTGATGACCGGGATACTACCAATCAATCAAAATACACTTTGTTTCAGCCAACGGTGGGCGTAGGAATTAAGCTGAAAGCGATCGTTGTCGATTATGCATTCACCAGTCTGCAAACACAATCCAATCCATTATACACACACATCGTCTCACTGAGAATAAACGTAAATCCTGTGGCCAAAAAGAAAAAGGGATCAACACCTGATGACATTTCTGCGCCATCTTCGAAGTAAACACACAATCTTTCAAAACTAGCTATCAATACAAATCTGAGTATGAGACGCCTTTATAAAATGCTTTTTTTCATTGCCGGACTGCTGGGTATATCTCAGGCATATGCACAACAGTACGGGAATGAGTGGATAGATTACAGCAAGACTTATTATAAATTCAGAGTGGGAAAAAATGGCATTTTCCGGATCTATAAAGCGGCATTGGATGCTGCGGGTGTACCGGTAGGCACTCCCGGAAGTCAGTTTGTGCTGTATTCAAGAGGGCAGCAAATTCCGATATATGTCACTACTGACAATACTTTCAGCACAAATGACTATATAGAGTTTTACGGCAAGATGAATGATGGTAAACAAGATACCGAGCTATACGGAGATCCCAATATCCAGCCAAATGACCGGATGAGCTTGTTTTCCGATACTGCAAGTTATTATCTGACATATGATAATTCAACGAATCCTCATAGTCATTATGTGGGTATCAATAATCCGATTTCCGGCACGCCTGTACCGGTGCCGTATTGTATGTTTACGTATAGTTACAGCTTTAAAAACGTATTTACACCCGGTTATAGCTATGCGTCAGGTTATTCATTTCCATCTTCCCATTTCGACCGAGGTGAAGGTTTCGTACAGCAGTTTTTTCCGCCAAGCTATGCGCCCGTTTATACACTCCTGGCACCCAACCTGGTGCCAAACGGCCAGGCAGCAACAATCTCTACCGGTGTAGCCGCGTTTTCCTACTATAATAATCACTATTTAAAAATCAATCTCAGCGGTAATCTTATTGCGGATTCTGCTTATGGTCCTGTAGATACTAAAAGATTTAGTCTCTCGGTGCCGGCGTCAAGTCTTGTTGCAACAAATCCAGTACAGTATGCACCTTATAATGCAGGTACCGGATATGACCAATGGGGTGTTTCGTTTATAGAACTTATTTACCCACGCAGTTTTGATGTAAGTGGTGTGGATTATTTTGAGTTTAATTTACCAGCAGCGGTAACCGCGACAAGTAACTATGTGGAGTTTACCACTTATTCGGGCGGTGCACCGCGTCTATATGATGTAACCAATCAAAAGTGGTATACAGGGGATGTTACCAGCGTTCCTGGTAAGGCGAGATTTTTATTGGATCCAACAGGTCTCGATCGGGAAATGGTTTTATATGCCCCTACAAGTACTAACATAACATCGCTTTCTTCTGTAAAGAATAACATTCATTTTACGGACTATTCACAAACTGCTAATCAGGGGAATTATGTTATTGTTTCTCATTCACAATTGATGCAGTCTTCTAGCGGGAATAATTTTGTGAATGATTATAAGACCTACCGTAGCAGTGCAAATGGCGGTAGCTATCAGGTTGTAGTGGCAGACGTAAGTGAACTCTATGATCAGTTTAGCTGGGGGATCGATAACCATTCGTCCTCTATAAAGCATTTCATGAAATATGCTTATGACAAGTGGACGCGCAAGCCTGAATTTCTTTTCCTGATCGGTCGTGGTATGTCTTATTCCAATTATCCAGGTTACTTAGCTAATCCTTCGTCCTATCCTTATCCAATTGTACCAACCTATGGTGAACCGGGAGCAGATCTGGATTTTGTAACGCTTAACGGCAATCGCTCTATGAATATAAGCGTAGGGCGCTTCTCCGCCTGGAACGGCGATGAGATTGGTATTTATCTCGATAAAATCAAATCTTTTGAAGCTGCATTGAAATCTCCCGCGCTGCCTACTTATTTAACAGAACTGTGGAAAAAAACAGTGTTGCATATTGCAGGTTCCAGCGATGCCAGCTTGCAGCAGTCGTATCTCATTCCAACACTTAATTCAGGTGCTGTAATACTTAACGATACCTCTATGGGGGCAAACACTACTTTGATTGCAAAGAACACAACGAACCCCGTTGACAATATTGGTAGTGCCACTATTGATTCAATGATCAATGCCGGATTGTCTCTGATTAGTTTCAATGGGCACGCTTCATCTGCAGGTTTCGATTTTAACTTAAATAATCCGGAACAATACCATAGCTCGCCAAGATTTCCATTTTTTATCGGTTTAGGTTGTGATGTGGCGACTATATTTTCGTTGCTCTCGCAAAAGACAATTAGCGAACGTTATCTGGACGCAACTACTGGTGGATCCACAGGTATGATAGCCGCGAACAATATCAATTTCCCAGACTTTCATACTTACTACTACCCGGCTATGTGCGGTTATATCTCTAAACTGGCATATGGTAAAACAATTGGTGAACAATACAGGTACTCTTACGATAGCATGATGACCTATGCGCATACTTATGATAGTATTACTGGACCTGGCATTACGGCAAGACAAGGATATTTCATGACCCACCTGGAAAGCCTGTTATTGCAGGGCGATCCGGCATTGCATGTCTATTCTTCGGACAAACCTGACTATCACGTGAGTGTGGATGGTATATCCACCGTCCCTACACCTGTTACCACCAGTGGAGACTCTTTTAAACTGAAAATTGTCAATTATAATCTGGCAAAGGCGATCTCTGATACCGTAATATTGAAAGTAGAACACATAAATCCAGCGGGAACAGTAGTAACGATTGGTAATTATCCGTTGGTGAATCTCTATAATTCAGATACCATTTTGGTGAGCGTGCCGATCAATCATACGGCAGATCTGGGGCTGAACAAATATCGTGTAACAATCGATGCACCGAATAAATATGACGAGGTAAGTGAAACAAACAATACAGCGACACTGGAATTATTCATTTACAGTGATAACCTGATTCCGGTTTATCCTTATGAGTTTTCAATTGTGAACCAGCAGAATATTACGCTGAAAGCTTCCACACTAAATCCGTTCCGTCCTGTCGGAAAATATCGTTTGCAGATTGACACGACAATGCTTTTTAATAGCCCGTTGTTGCAACAAACTGCTGTGACCAGCCCCAGTGGAGTCATTTCTTGGACGCCAACTATGAGTTATCGCGATAGCACGGTTTACTATTGGCGCACTACTTATGACAGTGCAATAAATGGCAATTACAACTGGTCGGCCAGTTCGTTTATTTATCTGGCACAGGGCACTCCGGGTTGGAACCAATCTCATTATTACCAATATCAAAAAGATGGCTATAGTACATTGTCGTTAGATAGCGATCGCAAATTTCGTTTTGGAGTTACCTACCAGTCTATTGAGGTCTGGAATAAAATCGCTATTTCAGGTGCTGACGCATCAGCGAATGTACAGGTGAAAGTTGATGATGTTACCGCCCAATATGCGGGTTGCAACCTTAATGGTACAATCCAGGTAATGGTGTTTGACTCTGCAACAGGAAAACCTTGGGTTAATGCAAATCCAACAGCAACAGGCTCCTTAGCCCCATGTTTTAGTAATACGGTAGACTATAATTGTTTTGAATATTCACTGAATACAGCAGCTAGTCGTGATGCTGCAAGACGATTTATTGATAGTATCCCGTCAGGGAATTATGTGATGATTCGTAACTATGTCCTTCTTCCCGGCCAATACTATCAGCCAAGTTATGTAGATCAATGGAAGGCAGATACTTTGATTTATGGTAGTGGCAATTCTTTGTATCATTCCATTTATAATCTTGGTTTTAATCTGGTCGATTCTATGAGTAGCACTAGGGTGTTTGTTTTCTTTTCCCGCAAGCATCGTACCGATTTTCCTTTGTTCCAGCAGGTTGGTCCTACAAACGATAATAGTCAGACAACTGGGTTGATTCATCAGCTGTTTAAGATTCCGGTTCGCTCCGGAAATGGAGAACTGTTAAGTACCGTTATCGGTCCCGCACTACAATGGCAGAATCTGAAATGGAGAACAAGCGCTCTTGATACCGGCGCTCAGTATGACAGCTCGTATGTTCATGTGGTAGGTATTGACAATAATAGTAATGAAACAAGCCTTTACACCGGGATCTCCAGAGATACTTCACTGAGCTGGATTGATGCGAAGGCGTATCCGAAAATCCGTTTGGAATGGTATGGGCGGGATACCATTTTGCGGAGCAGTCCGCAGCTGAATTACTGGCGAGTATTATATTCGCCTGCACCAGAAGCAGCTCTGAATCCTGCGAAGCACTATACATTTACAGATACGCTGCATACCGGGCAATTGCTGAATTTCTCGGTAGCTATTGAAAACTTAACTTCTATAGCGATGGATAGCATGTTGGTGCGCTATAAAGTCATCGATGCAAACAACGCTTCACATGTAGTGGGTTCAAAACGATACAGAAAATTGCCTGGCAGCGATACGCTGAATGCTGACTTCAGCTTCGATCCGGCGGCGTATCCTGGTCTCAATCTCTTCTATATTGAAGCTAACCCTGATAACGACCAGCCCGAACAATATCACCCGAACAATCTCGGTTATATTCCGTTCAAACTGATTGCCGATAAAGTGAATCCTTTGGTGGATGTGACTTTTGACGGCGTACACATTCTGAACGAAGACATCGTTTCTGCGAAACCACTCATTAAAATTTTGCTGAAAGATGAGAATAAATATCTGGCACTTGATGATACCAGTCTGCTGGACGTTTATATGCGTTATCCGCAGGATCTGCCAAACACGAAGAGAAAAGTCCCATTTGACGGATCTGTGTGTAAGTTCATTCCTGCGAACGTATCGACGGGTAAAAATGAAGCGACTATCGAATATCGTCCTGCTTTGACACAGGATAGTACGTACGAATTGTTTGTAACCGGCCGTGATAAATCAGGCAATAATGTAGAAGGGACGACGACCGATTATTCTATCGCCTTTAATGTGTTCAATACACCGAGCATCACAAATGTGCTGAACTATCCGAATCCGTTCTCAACTTCGACGGCGTTTGTATTTACGGTAACGGGTTCTCAGCTGCCTTCACAGTTCAAAATTCAGATCCTGACTGTTACCGGTAAAGTGGTAAGAGAAATTACAAAAGGGGAACTCGGTCCATTGCACATAGGACGAAACATTACTGACTATAAATGGGATGGTCGCGATCAATACGGTCAGGTGCTGGGTAATGGTGTGTACTTGTACCGTGTGGTGACTACACTCAACGGTTCAGATATGGATCACTGGAATACCGGCGCCGACAAATATTTTAAACACGGTTACGGTAAAATGTATATCATGCGTTAAAAAAACATGATTTGTCAGCTTGAGTTATAAAAGAAATCGCCAGTGAAAAACGGTTTCATAAAACAGGCAATCGCAAATCTCAAATGTCCAATCGCAAATAAAAAAGGTTGCCGGAAACGGTAACCTTTTTTATTTGCCTGAGGCTTTTGTTTTTGTAAAAATGTTTTTTATCTTTCGACTATCATCATCAGTTTTTAACAAAAACTTTTAAAACCGTTACTTATAAAAAGGCGCCGAATGCCTTATAAAGTGCTCGGTTTTATTAATTTATAAAATATCCAGATGAAACGTTTTTTACTCTCCTTGGCATTGCTGCTACCTATGTGCTCACAAGCGCAATCACATCATGAGATAGGTATTATGGCTGGTGTGTCGAATTATTATGGAGACTTGCAAGACAAAGTTTTTGCTGATTATGGATATAAGCCAATGGGCGGTATTATCTATAAATACTTCTTTAACCCGCATCTCGGTCTCCGTTTCGGAGCGAGTTATGCGCAGATTACCGCTGCCGACAGCCTTTCGGGTTCACAGGTAAAAAGAGACCGTAACCTGAGTTTTGCTTCCAGCATTTTTGAAGTACATGGTGGTCTGGAATTAAACTTCCTGCCGATTGACATCGATCGTATGAAAGTGACTCCGTATATCTTTGCGGGTATCGGTGTATTCTACTACAATCCTTATGCGAGTGCGCCAACTGGTGAAAAAGTATATCTGCGTCCGCTGAGTACAGAAGGACAAGGATTGCCACAATATCCTGATCGTAAAGAATATGGTCCGATCGGTGTTTCATTCCCGATTGGCGGTGGTATGAAATTCCTGGTGGGTAAAACACTTGTAATTACTACTGAATTAGGTTTCCGCTATACAACTACGGATTATCTGGATGACGTAAGTAAATCTTACGTAAACCTGGATACGCTTGCAGCTTTCAAAGGTGCGCAGGCAGCTCAGATGTCTTTCCGTGGTGATGAAACTAAAAACTGGGATGGTCACTACTATCCGGATTACAAATATCAGCGCGGCGATAGCAAAGCCAATGACTGGTATTGGTTCGGTGGCGTTTCTGTATCTATCTACTTCCGTGCATTCGGTAACGTAGGTCAGTATATTCAGGCACATTGTCCGAAGATGTTTAAACACTAATCCTCGATTTGATAATATTGAAGTCCCAACGGTAACGTTGGGACTTTTTTTATTTGGCGTGCCCCTGCGGGTCGGGCTATCCATTTCAAGTCCTCGCTCCACTTCGTTCCGCTGTGGGCTTTCCATTGCTATCCCTCACGCTGTGGTTTCGCCGAGCTGATTTTTTACGGATGGTATGCTCAATAGTAGTACCGCAGATGAACGGAGCGACGCAACTCAGGCCAGACCGGAGTAGGAATGCCTGTGGCAAGAAAATAAACAATGGGATTGATTAGGTTCCGAACCGGGTACAATACTCAATTTGACAGGGTGGAGGGTGGTTAAATTGATGTATAAGGGCGGTTGCGGACGGGGTCGGATATGGTTCTTTACAGTGTGTAATATGGTTTGAAACGGTGTATGGGGTGGTTAAACTGCGGGTTATACCCGGTCCGGAATCATGGATGCTCCGGTTAGTAACGGTATAGAAGCCGGTTAAATTGAGTATAGAACCCGGTCTGATACAGGGGTAAGGGTAGTTCCGGATAGTATTGAGGGCAGTTCAGGAAATGTTCATACCTGGTAAAATAGAGAAAGGAGACCCGTGTAGGACTCCTTTCTCTATGGTAATTTTGGTTATCGGGATGCGTTCCGGACGAGGTGGTACGCGACTGGCGCAGTATATCGAAAGGTCCCGTTGTTGCTGTTTGAGTAAAATCAGACATCAGAAAATCAGCGATCAGACATTTTTTTCACTTCCTTATGTCGCGGGCAGCTCATGATATGGTCATTGACGATGCCTGCGGCCTGCATAAATGCATAGCAGATTGTAGAACCCACAAACTTAAAGCCACGCTTCTGCAGATCCTTGCTCATCGCATCAGATTCCGGACTGGTAGCCACAATTTCACTGATGCTTTTGCGCTTTGTATCGATCGTTTTGTGATTGGTAAACTGCCAGATGTATTTATCAAACGTGCCAAATTCTTTCTGCACTTCAAGGAAACGCTGTGCATTTGTTACGGTAGCCCGAATCTTCAGTTGATTGCGGATAATGCCCGCATCTTGCAGCAAGGTTTCTATTTTCTTCTCTGTGAATTTAGAAACCTTCACCGGATCGAATCCGGCGAAGGCTTTTTCAAAATTCTTTCGTTTATGCAATATGGTTTTCCAACTGAGCCCCGCCTGAAAGGCGTCGAGAACCAGAAACTCAAACAGCTTCTGATCATCATGCAGCGGTGTGCCCCATTCTTCGTTATGATACTGGATCATGAGCGGGTCGTCGCCTGGCCAGGAACAGCCCGGAGCTTCAGTGCTTGCCATACTAACTATTTTGAATGAGGTTAATACATTCTTCTAAAGACACCATTATCTGTTCGCCTGTTACAAAGTTTTTTAAGCTCAGTTTATTGCTTTCACGTTCGGTATCGCCTGGTAAAATCACGAAAGGCAACCCACGTTTATTAGCATATTTCATTTGCTTGTCGAACTTCGCCGCATCCGGATAAATCTCAGCAGCAATTCCCGCCTGACGTAGCTGTTGTAACACAGACAATGCATAGGTTTCATTATCACCGCCGAAGTTGAGCAGCAATACTTTTGAGCCAGTTACCAGTTGGTCCGGGAAGAGATTCAGTTCTTCTATTACATCGTAAATACGATCGATGCCGAAGGAAATACCCACGCCGGATAAGCCTTTCAGACCAAACAGGCCCGTAAGATCATCATAACGGCCGCCGCCGCCGATACTGCCCATTTTCACCGCGCCGCACATTACTTCTACGATAAAGCCCGTGTAATAATTGAGACCACGGGCCAGGCTGATATCCACCATCACGGTAGAAGACCAGTTTTTGTCGGCCAGCTGCTCGTGGTATTTGGTAATATTTTTCAGCTCTGCAATGCCAGCCATGCCGATAGCACTGCTTTGCATCATTGTTTCGAGCGCAATGATTTTTTCATCGTTGCTGCCGGTGAGGTCAATGACTGTTTTGATTTTCTCAGCACCTTCAGCCGAAATGCCACGTTCAGATAATTCTTTTACAACACCGTCCCAGCCAATTTTGTCGAGCTTGTCGAGCGCGATGGTCATTTCCATCATCTGATCCGGAACGCCGGCAATTTCTGCAAGACCTGCCAGCAGTTTGCGGCTGTTGATCTTGATGGTAATCTGTGGCACTTTCAGTTGTTCGAATGCCGCGCGGTAAATACAAAGTAATTCCGCTTCATTCACCAATGAATTGCTGCCCACCACATCACAGTCACACTGCCAAAACTCTCTGTAGCGGCCTTTTTGCGGACGATCGGCACGCCATACCGGTTGCATCTGGTAACGGCGGAACGGAAACGCAATTTCATTCTGATTCATCACAACATAACGTGCAAACGGAATCGTGAGATCGTAGCGGAGTGCACGTTCTGTAACAACCGGGCTAGAGTAGGAGCGTTCCATGATCTTACTCCATTCCTGGTTCATTTTTTCTTTATCGGCATCTTTTTGAGCGTGCATGCCGTTGTTCAAAATTTTAAAGATCAGACGGTCGCCTTCCTCGCCATATTTGCCCATCAGGGTGGTGAGATTCTCCATAGACGGCGTTTCCAGCGGTTGGAAACCGTAGAGTTCAAAAATGGAACGTAATGTGCCTAATATATATTGACGCTTGCGAACTACTTCGGGAGAAAAGTCGCGCGTGCCTTGAGGTATTGATGGTTTAGACATAAAGTCAAAAATAAAATTCAAAAAACAAAAAATAGATTTTAGCAACTGTCAACTGTCAATTGTCAACTGTCAATTGTATCAGGAACAGCATAGCGCTGCACAATCGCATCGCAAGTCTGGTCGATCAGCTCATATACTGGCTCAAAACCAGCTTCACCACCATAATACGGATCAGGAACCGACTCGTTGCTGTCTGGTTTCAGTTCGTTGAGAAACAAAACTACTTTGCTCATATCTCCATTGAAGCTGCCGATGTTTTCAATTTCATAATACACGTCTTTAGCCATCGCATAGATCTTGTCGTAATTCTTGAAGTCCGCCTTGATAAAACGTCTTGCGCGTTGATGGGAAATATCAATACCATGATTCGCACAAACTTTCTGAGAAAAGCGATGGGGTGCTTCACCCACATGAAAAGACTCCGTACCGGCAGAATCCACTGTCCAGTCAAGATGGTGTTGATTGATTTTTTCTTGCATCACGCCTTCCGCAATCGGAGAACGGCAGATATTGCCGAGGCAGACCATTAAAATGCGCATATTAAAACGTTAATGTGGCAAAGTTAATGGGTTAATGAGTTAATAGGTTAATAAGTTAATAGGTTGACACGACAGAGGGGTAAACCTTTGCGGGCCGTGAGAAAGTAATATCTTTAGCGATCATGGGAAATGGCATATCTATTTTAATTATTACTTATAATCGTCCTGCTGATCTGTTGGAATTACTGCAAAGTCTGGGTAACCAAACCAACGCATCGGCGGTGCTGGATGAAGTTTTAGTGCTGGATAATGCATCTACGGTTTCCTATGATTCAGTCACTGATTACATTGCACAGCGGCCAGACCTCAAGATCAATTTTATTCAGTCCGATGAAAATCTGGGTGTGGCGCGTGGTCGCAATAAGCTGATGACAATGGCCAGGGGCAAATGGTTGTTGGTGATTGATGATGATGTTTTATTCCTGAAACCAGACGATCTGCAGCGGATTGCCCGCTATCCTGAGAAGCCATTTTTCGCAGATACCAATACCGCCGTTTTTGATCTGCGTGTGATTTATTACGATACAAAAGAAGTACAGATCACAGCCTTCCCACATAAAAAGTACGATCAATACAAGGATAAAAAGCAGTTTTTAACCTCATACTATATCGGCTGTGCGCACCTCTTGCGCCGCGATGTACTGGATATAACGGGTGTTTATCCTACAGATTTCTTTTATGGTATGGAGGAATATGATCTTAGCTATCGTATACTGGACGCGGGTTTTACAATCGGGTATGATGATGAGGTAACGATTGAACATAAAGAATCGCCGTTAGGAAGACAGCCGAATGCACAGAAATTGCAGATGCAGTGGGTGAATAAAAGCAAAGTGGCCTGGCGTTATTTGCCGTTCCTGTACTTTGTTTCCACTGCTTTTATGTGGAGCCTCCAATATCTTAATAATACCAAATGGGATATCAAAGGATTTTTCGGAGGTATTGGAAAAGTGATGCAGATTCCATTCAAAGAAAAAAGAAGACGCGTAAGTAGTACAACGATAGATTATTTGAATAAAGTGCAGGCCAGACTTTGGTTTTAGCCTAGTGAAGATTGTTTTTTATTAACGCGTAATTTCCTTCTGTATGCACAATATTTAACGTGTCGCCTGCGCACCCCGGTGTGCCTATGTTGGCGATGCGGTAATCATATTGGCATTTTGGCGCGAGCTCTTTGTTCGTTTCCTGCCGGTAGTTTGGCGCTGCCTGAATCAGTCTTTGCAGATACGGAGTGTTTTCGCTGCAGGTGTCAATAGCATAGATTTTTGCGAAACGATCATACCAGTTCAGGATAAAATCAGGCTCGTGAATAATGGCTCTGCTGCCCGTTGGCGTGGATCGTTTGGTTTCGCAGAGAATGGCCACATCAAATGGCATTGATAATATAATGGCGTCTGCAGGTGTGTTTTGGTTGATCCATTCATGCATGCGCGTCAGGTCTGATTTCGGATAATAAGGTCCGACCATGTATTTTCCCGCCCATGATTTTCTGATGATGCCCGGTACACTGTAAACAAATAGCGATTGCCAGATGACGACGCCAAAAAGTAAAATCAATACGACAGGCTGGTACGGATTTATTTTTAGGAAGCCGGATAAGAGTTTTCCTGCATAACCGGCAATGATAACCGAAGCAAAAAACGATATCCAGATGGTAGTTTTAAACCATTGTAGTTTATAAATGGTATTCCAGTGGAACAATTCGGTGGTACAATAATAAACAACGCAGCCACCAACGATAATGCCAAATAACGTGGCAAACAGCCGGAACTTTTCATTCCTGGTTACAGCCAGCAACCCAAGTGTCACAACGATAAGGCTGATGCTTTGCAGGTAGTTTTTAAGTGGAAAAGCGCTTGCTTTATAATGGCCTGAATAAATGCCGGTGAGAATTTGGTAAAACCGTGGCATATCTGCATTTGCATGCGGCATAAAAAATTGCCTGTAGAATATTGGGATGAGCATATACGCTCCGGCAAGCAGGTATCCTGTTGATATTTTTCCGACGCTTTGCCATTTTTTACTGGTTGGCAGCAAGGCGATCAGCAAGACGATAATACCGTAAAACTGTAATCCCTGCAGTAGCTGATAAAGAGTGGCAAAGCCTATAAGCACACCGGCGGTAAAATATTTCTCCCTGAGAAAATAATAAAAAGCCGCAACACAAAACGCAGAAGAAAATACAGAACAGGTAAGCTCGTAATCTAAGATTTCGTTACCGCCAACTGTCCAGCTGTGCAGGAAGATCAATAGGAGAACCGGAGAGATGTAAGCGGAGTATGGGTCTTTGAAAAAGAATGCTGTGATCTTTCGCGTGTAAGCAACAATGCAGAACGTGCAAATCAGGTAAAATGCGAAACATACCGTCGCGACTGGAAACAAATGCGAAAAGAAACTGATCGTGTTTACGTAAATCTCCCGGATCGTGAAGCGTGTAGTGGCTGGTACGGTGAAATAATCGTACGGATACAATTTGGGGTTCAGCTTCTTAAAGACCTGCGGTAAATGCTCTTCCAGATCACCCATTCCATACCGGTATCCATTCAGGAAAATGGCGGTTATGGTAAAGAAGAAGTTCCATAACAGATCTCCCAAATATTTTTGAAACTTATTGCCGGCGGTAAAATTGGTCACGTACGGATTTTCGTTTACTGATAACTGTTGCTGAAAACATACTGGATAATATTGGCGCCCATTTGCAGCGCAGCCAGATGTTTTTCCGGAGGATCGCGGTGTACGTCAAAGTCTTCCCAGCCATCGCCAAGATCACATTCCCAGGTATAGAAACACACCAGGCGTCCTTTGTAAATTAATCCAAAGCCTTTCGGAGGTTTGTTGTCGTGCTCGTGAATTTTAGGTAAGCCGTTCGGGAAATTATATTTCTGATGATAAATAGGATGAGTGAACGGAAGTTCCACCAAAGTCAGTTCCGGAAATACTTTTTTCAATGCCGGACGAACATAAGGATCCAAACCATAGTTGTCATCGATATGCAGAAATCCGCCAGCTTCTAAATACTTGCGCAGATTTTGTGCCTCAGCTTCTGAAAGATCCCAGCGGCCGTGGCCGGTCATATGCAAAAACGGATAGTTGAAAATATCAGGACTGCCGACTTCTACCTGTCCTTCCTGCGCCTGCAGATTGGTGTGTAGTTGCTGATTGCAGAATGCAGCCAGGTTTTTGAGTGAAGTAGGATTAGCATACCAGTCGCCGCCGCCATTATACACGAGCAGGCCCAGTTTCATAGGTTGAGCCATCGCACCGATGTGCAGCAGACAAAAGAATAGGATGAGTTTAAACAGTTTCATTACTGGATCATGTTAAAATAAGCACATGCCGCCATAGCTGCCGTTTCCGTGCGTAATCTGTTTGCACCCATCACAATTGGCTGGCAACCTTGCGTGATACATAAAGCTACTTCTTCTGGCGTAAAATCCCCTTCCGGACCAATAAATATTAAAGTTTCTTTATGAGGCTTCATTCTTTCGGCGATAGAAGTGCGTTCTTCTTCGCTGATGCAATGGGCAATGAATTTTTGTTCTACTGCATTAAAGCGTTTCAGGATGGCGGGAAGTTCAGCCGGCTCTGATAATTCCGGTAAATAATACTGTTGTGATTGTAACATCGCCGAGATAAGAATATTCAGCCAGCGGTCATGGCGGAAACGTTCACGTTCGCTGCGGGTCGCCATTAATGGAATGATAGCGGTTACACCAAGTTCGGTCGCTTTTTCCAGCAACCATTCGTTGCGGCTTGTATTTTTTGTAAATGCAACGGCCAGATGGAACTGAGTTGTTGCAGGTTGAAATTTTTTAACCTCATTAAGTATTACGCTACACTTTTTCTTTTGCGCGTTCGCGACGGTTGCAGTTGCAAGAATTCCTTCACCATTGGTTAATCTCAGTTGCTCGCCGTTTTCCATCCGCAAAACCTGCACGATATGTCTTGCTGTATCTTCCTCCAGCCAGATTTCCGCGCCCTTCGTCATTGTTCCCTTGTGAAAAAAAATAGGTGTTGTAATCGCCATGGGGGAAAGTTACATTTTTTTCTGGCGCGAGAGTTAGCGNNGCTGCGCTAACTCTCGCGCCAGGCCAGTATAGGATATAAAAAAGCGATCCGCCACAAATATAGTGGGGATCGCTTTTTATGTTTTTCAGCGTTCAGCTTTTGGCGTTCAGCTTTATGCTTTTAAACTATTTAGCAGCGCTAAAACGTTTAGCAACTTCATTCCAGTTTACTACGTTCCAGATTGCGCCCAGATAATCAGGACGTTTGTTCTGATATTTCAGGTAGTAAGCGTGTTCCCAAACATCGATACCGAAGATAGGCGTACCTTTTACTTCAGCGATATCCATCAGTGGATTGTCCTGGTTAGGTGTAGAAGTTACTTCCAGTTTGCCGTCTTTTACGATCAGCCAGGCCCAGCCGCTACCGAAACGGGTCGCACCTGCAGCATTCATTTTTTCTTTCAGACCATCCAGTGAACCGAAAGCAGCGTTGATTGCATCTGCCAGTTCGCCTGTTGGTGCACCGCCGTTAGGGCCCAGTACTTCCCAAAACAGAGAGTGGTTATAATGACCGCCACCGTTATTGCGTACAGCAGCAGGGTATTTAGAAATATTAGCCATGAGATCTTCCAGAGAAAGATTTTCAGCATCCGTACCAGCGATCGCCTTGTTCAGGTTATCAACATAAGCCTGGTGGTGCTTGTCATGGTGGATTTGCATGGTTTGCGCGTCAATATGCGGCTCCAGCGCATCAAATGCATATGGTAATGCAGGAAGAGAGTGTGCCATAGTAGTTAGTTTTTTAAATTTTTAGAAGCTCAAAGTTAATCGGCAACGACGTAACACGCAAAATTGAAACTGCCAATGCCTGTATTTATAACAAGAAAATCATGCCCGGGTTGCAGGTATGAGCATTTTTTCGCTTTTAACCTTGCCCGTTTTTTTGCGTCTTACTACATTTCACGACCGCTACGCTATATGAATAATCGGTGAAATTCCGCGTCAGTTCTAGTTATGGCGGTCGCGCAGCTACTTTATCTGCGTATATTTGAAAAGCTTTTTTAGCAAACAAGACTGCATGAGTTTACCTTCACTGTCACTTCGCAGGCCCGTACTGGCAATAGTGTTAAATATCATTATCATCATTTTTGGTGCTATTGGTTTCCACTTTCTGGGCATTCGCGATTATCCGTCTATTGATCCGCCGATCATTAACGTGCGCACTTCGTATGCGGGCGCCAACCCCGATATTATTGAGTCTCAGATTACCGAGCCGCTGGAGAAATCCATTAATGGTATCGCAGGTATCAAAACAATCTCGTCTACGAGTACACAGGGCTCCAGTAATATCACGGTAGAATTTAACCTTGGTACTGATCTTGAAGCCGCTGCGAATGATGTGCGCGATAAAGTATCCCAGGCGGTAAGAAGTTTGCCGCAGGATGTGGATGCGCCGCCGGTAGTAAGTAAAGCGGATGCCAATGCACAGGCTATTCTTTCCATGACGGTGCAGAGTACCACCAAAAATGTGATGGAATTGTCCGACTATGGAGAAAACGTGCTGGTAGAAAAGTTGCAGACTATTCCCGGGGTGAGTAGTATCCAGATCTGGGGACAACGGCGTTTCTCTATGCGTCTCTGGCTTGATCCTGTGCGAATGTCCGGTTATGGTATTACGTTTCAGGATGTTCAGAATGCACTCAATAATCAAAACGTAGAATTGCCTTCCGGTAAAATTTCCGGCTATCATACGGAGCTTTCTGTGCGCACATATGGACGTTTGCTAACCGAGCAGGATTTCAACAGCCTGATTGTAAAGAACGTGGATAGCACGGATATTCACCTGAGAGATATTGGCGAAGCCGTTTTAGGTCCGGAAAATGAAGAAACGGCGCTGAAGGAGAGTGGCGTTCCGATGATCGCTTTGGCGGTAATTCCGCAGCCAGGGTCAAACTATGTGGCCATTGCCGATGAATTTTACAAGCGTTATGATCAGCTGAAAAAAGATATTCCGAAGGATTTCAAAGTAGATATTGCACTGGATAATACAGCATTCATCAAAAAATCAATCGATGAAGTAGAGGAGACTTTGATTGTGGCGTTCTCGCTTGTGATCATCATTATTTATCTCTTCTTCCGCGACTGGCTCATTGCCTTCCGGCCATTGATCGACATTCCTGTGAGTTTGATCGGTGCATTTTTCATCATGTACATTATGGGCTTTACCATCAATATCCTCACCCTGCTAGCCATCGTATTGGCAACGGGTTTGGTGGTGGATGATGGTATCGTCGTCACGGAAAATATCTTTAAGAAGATAGAGCAGGGCATGGATAAACACCGGGCTGCACGGGAAGGTAGCGAGGAGATCTATTTCGCCGTTATCTCTACTTCCATTACGCTTGCGGTTGTATTCCTGCCGATTGTGTTCCTGCAAGGTTTTACCGGTCGGTTGTTCCGAGAATTTGGTATTGTAGTTGCCGGCGCTGTATTGATCTCCGCATTTGTATCCCTCACATTGACGCCGGTGCTCAACGTACTCATGACGCGCGATGTGCATAAACCATCTAAGTTTTATGTAAAAACGGAGCCATTTTTTACAGGAATGGAGCGCGGCTATAAAAAGATTCTGGTGTGGATCATGCGCCGGAAATGGATGGCACTTGCAGCTATGGGAGCTTGTTTTGCGATTATCTACCTTATCGGTGCCAATATTAAAAGCGAATTGGCGCCGCTGGAAGACCGCAGTCGTTTTAGCTTTCAGGTAACAGCGCCGGAAGGTACATCATACGATGCCATGGATAAATACATGGATAAGGTTGTAAACATGCTGCTCGATAGTGTTCCGGAAAAACAGATTATACTCTCCATCACCGCGCCGGGCAATGGCGGCACAGGTGCGGTGAACACGGGTCGTGGTAACGTAAGGTTGGTAGAACCAAATATGCGCAGCCGCACACAGAATGACATCGTGCAGGTAGTAAACCGTAATTTTCAGAAACTAAACTTTGGACGTGCATTTGCCATTCAGGAACAGACCATCGCGGTACAACGCGGCGGTAGTGCTTTCCCGATTGCATTTGTGCTGCAGAATATCGATTTTGATAAACTCACTGTGGCGCTACCGCAATTTCTTGATGAAGCCAACCAGAATCCGGTGTTCCAGGGTGTGGATGTAGATTTAAAATTTAATAAACCCGAGCTGACCATTACGGTAGATCGCGCGAAAGCTTCTCAATTGGGCATTTCCGTTCAGGATGTTTCGCAGACGCTTCAATTTGCGCTGAGTAACGGCCGGCTTGGTTATTTCACCATCAATGGTAAACAGTATCAGGTAATCGGCCAGGTGTTACGTGCCTACCGCGATGCGCCGCTTGACTTGAAACAATATTATGTGCATACCAGAAGTGGTCAGGCTATTTCGATAGATAATATTGTGCAGATTAAAGAGACAACCAGTCCTTCACAGATCTATCACTACAACCGTTACAAATCGGCGACAGTATCGGCCAACCTTTCTCCGGGGCATACCATCGGCGATGGTATCAAAGCTATGCAGGCGATTTATGCCAAGCTACAGCAGAAAGGTGTGATTGATGACAGCTTTACGACATCATTGGCCGGTTCTTCACAAGACTATGTGGAAAGTTCTTCCAATACTTCATTTGCATTCTTGCTGGCGTTGGTATTGATTTATCTGATTCTCGCGGCACAGTTCGAAAGTTTCATTGATCCGCTGATTATCATGCTCACGGTTCCTTTGGCAATTGCCGGTGCCCTGCTGTCCTTGTCTTTATTTGGGCAAACGCTCAATATCTTTTCTGAAATCGGTATGATCATGTTGATCGGTCTGGTAACCAAAAATGGTATCCTGATCGTTGAATACGCCAATCATATCAGGGAGAAAGGAGCGCCGAAAACAGAAGCAGCCATTTACGCGGCTTCCATGCGCCTTCGCCCGATTCTGATGACCAGTCTGGCGATGGTATTTGGTGCCTTGCCGTTGGCGCTTTCGTTGGGTGCGGCTTCTACCAGCCGTATTCCGCTCGGTATCGTAATTGTTGGCGGCGTCATGTTTTCGCTGGTGCTTTCATTGGTGATTGTACCGGTAATGTACACCTTCTTATCACGCAGAAAAACGGTGGTGCCTTCTGCGATTGAAAAACTGAATGACTAAAAAAGAATGAGGAAAATATTTCTGATCATATTAGCGCTGATTTCCGGAATGGCTGTACGGGCGCAAGAGCGGCTTACGTTGCAGGATGCGATTGCACGTGCATTGGAGTACAACTTCGATATCCGGATGGTGACTGTTTCTAAACAACAGGCCACTGCTAACAATACGGCAGGTAATGCGGGTATGTTGCCGAATGTTTCCGGATCGGGTGCATTGAACGGCGGGAGTACCAATACCTATTCCGAACTTGCTGCCGGCGGCACGCAGGAACGTAAAGACGCACGTTCATCTTCTTACCAGGGCAGTCTTAATGTGAGCTGGACATTATTTGACGGGACAAAAATGTTTCTCGTTAAAAAACAATTGAATGAACAGGAGGATTACGCGGATCTGGCGTTGAAAGCACAGGTACAAACGACGATTGCACAAGTGATACAGGCCTATTCACAATTGGTTTATCAATATCAGCAACGGGTAGCTATTGATACAGCTTTGTCGCTGGCAATGGTGCGTATGAATTTATCGCAGGCGAAATTTGAAACTGGCGCTTCACCCAAAACGGATTGGTTGCAGGCGCGGGTAGATTACAATGCCCGTCAATCTGATTCCATGTATCAGGTGGCCAATATCAATGCTTCTTTTGGTACGCTCAATGTATTGATCGGTGTAGATGCGTATACTAACTGGATCGTAGATGATACGTTGATTTCTGATATGAGAATGGAGCCGAAAGATAAAGACTTGCTGAAAGATGTAAATTTTGGCCTGGCTGCAGCGCGGAAGTATGTAGACATCTCCAACCTCAATGCTAAAATTCAGAAGACTTATATGTTGCCTTCACTGGTTGCCAATGGCGGCTATAACTACAGCCGGAGTACCAGTCAGACAGGTTTTGCGCTCTTTACGCGTGCTTATGGTCCGAATGGATCGTTGAACCTGAATGTGCCAATCTTTCAGGGAGGTAATTTGCGTCGTCAATCGAAAGTAGCGTCTTTACAGGCTTTCAGAGATGAACTGAATTATGAGAAACAGGAAACAGATTTTGGACGCCAATACCGTACGGCCTGGAATACCTATGTGCTGGCTGTTGGCGCTTATAAACTAGAGTCTGAAAACATTAAATACGCAGAGGAGAATCTGTTTATTCAGAGAGAACGTTTTCGCGTAGGAATTGCCACCACACTGGAAGCCCGCCAGGCAGAGAATGATTATGTAACTGCATTGGTGAGATTATACACTACTGCTTACAATCTCAAACTCGCAGAAACCGGTGTAATGGCGCTGGAGAATGGGCTGGTGAAGTAGGTGAATGGGCAATGGTGAATGGTCAAACCTGAAACGTCAATACTCGTGTTGTTGTAAGACGATTTTTATTACTCATGTCATTGTGACGAACGAAGTAAGCTGCACAAAAACATAATACACGTAGCGTACGTCATGCCGACGATAGGAGACATCCCGCGGAATGTAGACTGTACAATCCCACGGGTCATCCTGATAAGAAGGGGGATCTGATTTCGCGCAGGGAAAAATTAATTGTTATACAGGCGCAAAAACTACACTGGCGCGAGAGTTAGCGTAGCGCTCTCGTGTCTGAAAATTTCGCCAGTCTCCTGACTGGCGCAGTGTGCTTAAGTCACTTAAAAATAGTAGCAATGTCGATGAACGGAGCGTCGCAACTATGTTTAAGCGGAGTGAGTGTTGTTTGCTGCAAAGGCCTGTTTGAGTCCTTCAATGATGCGAGTGCAAGAGGTCAGTCGGGAGACTGACATGTAAGCTCAGACACGAGAGCGCTACGCTAACTCTCGCCAGCGAATAAACACAAATCAGCTATCAGGCATAAAAAAAATCCCCGACGGTACCGTCGGGGATTTTTCACTAAATATGTTTCTTAAAGTATTCCAATGTGCGTTTCAGACCTTCTGCGCGATCTACTTTCGGCTCCCAGCCAAGAATAGATTTTGCTTTGGTAATATCTGGCTGACGTTGTTTCGGATCATCTTGCGGCAGTGGTTCGTAAACAATTTTCGATTCAGAACCACAAAGCGCTACCACTTCTTCTGCAAACTGCTTCAGCGTAATTTCTGCCGGATTACCGATGTTGACAGGTTGTGTATAATCTGACATCAGCAAACGATAAATACCGTCAACGAGGTCATCTACATAACAGAAAGAACGTGTTTGAGAACCGTCACCGTAAACTGTTACATCTTCACCACGCAGCGCCTGGCTCATGAATGTTGGCAGTGCACGACCGTCATCGAGTCGCATACGCGGACCGTAAGTGTTGAAGATACGGATGATGCGGGTCTGCACACCGTGGAAGTTGTGATAAGCCATCGTCATGCTTTCCATGAAACGTTTTGCTTCATCGTATACACCACGCGGACCAATCGGGTTTACATTACCCCAATATTCTTCCTGCTGCGGATGCACCAGCGGATCGCCATACACTTCAGAAGTAGAAGCTACGAGGACGCGCGCGCCTTTGGCTTTTGCAAGACCCAGGAGATTGTGCGTACCCAGTGAACTTACTTTGAGCGTCTGGATTGGCATTTTCAAATAATCGATCGGGCTTGCCGGAGAAGCGAAATGCAAAATGTAATCGATCTCACCCGGAACGTGTACAAATTTGGTTACATCATGATTGTAAAAAGTAAATTCTTTCAGCGGAAACAGGTGTTCAATATTTTTGATATTGCCTGTCAGGAGATTGTCCATCCCTATCACCTCGTAGCCTTCTGCCAGGAAGCGATCACAAAGATGAGAACCTAAAAAACCGGCGGCTCCGGTAATCAGTACACGTTTTGCCATTCGTTTATTTTATTTTTTTAATGTTTTATAAGCTTCCTCTAGCTCCTCCAAAGGAGGAGTACTCCCATTGCACGGTTCATTGTTATTTTGGTGACAAATGTAACAAGCTGTTTTGATAATTGACAATTATTCATGTTATCCAGAAATAATGTAGAGACGTAGCATGCTACGTCTCTACAAATATTGTTGTTACACTACTTTTTTGTTTTTGACTTTCTTAGTCGTTCGTTCCTCTGTCGCGGATCAGCGTTTCTTTAGGTTGTTCCAGTTCATTGTGGATTTGTGAATGAACTGTTTTACGACCCATACTTTCGTAGTAGAAACCGAGCTCTTCCATTTTTTCCAGGCTGTATACGTTTCTGCCATCGAAGATAGCAGGGTGTACCAGTGCGTCTGAAATACGGTCGAAATCAGGATTGCGGAATTCGCTCCATTCTGTAACGATCACCAGACCCGAAGCACCTTCCAGTGCGGCGTACATACTTTCTGCAAAGTGTACTTTTTCACCGTAGATACGACGAACGTTATCCATCGCTTCCGGATCAAATGCAGATACAGTAGCACCTGCTTTCAGCAATTCATCGATCAGTTCCAAAGCCGGAGCTTCACGGATATCATCCGTTTCTGGTTTGAATGCAAGACCCCACAAAGCAAAAGTTTTGCCGGAGAGATCGCTGCCGTAGTATTCACAGATTTTTTTACCCAGAATCGTTTTCTGACGGTCATTTACTTTCATTACCGTGCGAACAATCTGGAAATCGTAATCATATTCAGTAGCTGTTTGTGCGAGCGCCTTAACGTCTTTAGGGAAACAGCTGCCGCCATAACCCACGCCCGGAAACAGGAATCGCTTACCAATGCGGGAATCGCTGCCGATACCAACACGAACCATGTCTACGTTAGCACCTACTTTTTCACACAGGTTTGCCATTTCATTCATGAACGAAATACGCATTGCGAGATAGGCATTACCAGCGTATTTGGTCATTTCAGAGGAACGCTCGTCCATGTAGAAAATCGGGTTGCCCTGACGTACAAATGGCTGATACAGTTCATCCATCAGTTTGCGTGCTCTTTCGGAATTAGTACCGATCACCACGCGGTCTGGTTTCAGGAAGTCTTCTACCGCTACGCCTTCACGCAGAAACTCTGGGTTAGACACTACGTCAAACAAAGAACGGTCGAGGTTCAATGCCAGTACGTTAGCTACTTTTTCAGCGGTTCCTACGGGTACGGTGCTTTTATTTACAATCACCTTGTAGTCGGTGATTATTGTGCTGAGTTGGCTGGCAACATCCAATACGAACTGAAGATCAGCTGAACCATCTTTACCTGGAGGCGTTGGCAAGGCCAGGAAGATAATCTGACCGTGTTCTACACCTTCTGTAATGGAAGTGGTGAAGCGGATACGCTGTTCTTTAATATTGCGTTCCAGCAAAGTGTCGAGCCCTGGCTCGTAGATGGGTGATTTTCCGGCCCGGAGCTGTTTTACTTTTTCTTCGTTAATGTCTACACATACAACGTTATTGCCTGTTTCGGCAAAACATGTGCCAGTCACTAAACCTACATATCCGGTTCCTATAATGGTGATTTGCATAAAAAATATGTTCTAAAAAAACCGGCTCAAAAGTAGTTATTAATTTCTTTTTATTCCTTCCTGTCGCCTTCCGGCAAAAAGAATTTTCCGTGATCTTTTCTAAGCCGCGTCTATAGGCTTTTTCATGGTTTTTGGGGATGTCCGGCGTTTAATCATAATCAATAAAAAAATATTATAAATAAAATCGGATTAAAATTTAAACCTATGAATTAATCATGGGTCTTAGATTCAAATTTCAAATCATGAGAAGCTCCAGATTCTTATTCCTGAGTACGGTGCTCATTACGGCGGGACTATTTACGTTTACCGCCTGTCACAAGACCTCCTCCGACGACGACGTAAAGCAGATTGATCAGGAAGCAGGCGTTGCTTCTGATCAGTCCACTCTTGAGAAAAATTTCAGCGATGTACAATCAATCGCTGACGAAGCCGGAACCACCGGCAGCGCCGACCTGAGGGTTCTTGGCGGCGGCTCTGTTTTGGGTGGTTGCGCTACGGTTACCCGCGACACTGTTTCTGTTCCACACACTATTACGGTTAATTTCGGAACCGCGCCTTGCCTTTGCCAGGATGGCCGATACCGCAGCGGCGAGATTCTAGTTTCTTACACCGGCCATTATAAAGACAGCGGTTCGGTGCACTCCATTACATTCAGCAATTATTTTGTAGACAGTAACCAGGTAATCGGCACTAAAACAGTGACCAACATGGGCAAAAACAGTAGCGGTCAACCTTACTATGATATTCAAATAAACGGCGGGGTAGTATTAGCCAATAACAACGGTACTATCAGCTGGACAACCACGCGCACCCGTACCTGGGTGGCGGGCTATAACACACCGGCATGGAATGACGATGTTTACAATGTTACCGGCAGCGGATCTATTACCCGTGCCAACGGAAATGTGGTAACTGTTGATATCACTTCACCACTTGTTGTTGCGCTTGCCTGTCGCTGGATTGAACAGGGAACGGTACAGGTGACACTAGCCAACGGAAATACCCGTGTGCTGGATTACGGTAATGGAACCTGTGATGCGCTCGCAACCTACACCGTAAACGGACATACATACAACATTAGCTTGCACTGAGAAAATAAGCATCATCTATTGTTTTAGGGATTAATAAGATGTCCCCGCAGTCTTGCGGGGCTTTTTTTTGCGTGTAAATGCTAGTCCTTTTTCGCAGGCATCGAAATAAAATAAGTTGTGCTGTTCGGATTCTTTTTATTCTGCGAATTGTTGGTGTCGTTAATCAATAAGAAATGGCCGTCTACTATCGCAAAGCCTTCCCAGTTGACAGGCATAGAAGCATCGATATTGGTGAAATGCTCCCAATGATAAGTGCTGTCGTTAGTTTTCGTAAAAGAAATAATCTGTGCGAAGCTGCGTGTTTTTCCTTCTACCACAGCATTGACGTTTGGATTGTCTGAAGTGCAATGGCAATCCAGATATTTATCATCCTTCATCGTGCCTTCGTAGCAAACATTCACGCCGAAATAGCCGCCGGATTTGGTTGCTTGTATGTCTGTAATGCGAAAACACAGAGGCTTATCGAGGTAAACAGGTGTTGCAGGTTTGCTGAAATCCGGATCTACTTTGAATCCCACCGGTTTATTTGCTTCGCCTTCATATTCATAGATGGCGAGCAGTTTTTTTTCTTTGGGCAGATAGGTAAGGCTTTCATACCCAGCATTGCCAACAGGTCCGCCGTCGCATTTTTTCAAATGCGGCAGGCCAATTCGTTTTGAAAGTGTCAGGACATTTTTTGTAAGTTTTCCCTTAAACAGAAAACAGGAATCTTCCGTTTCTGAAGTTGTTTCCATTGAAAGATAAACTTCATCGTTGATGCAGGTAATTGCTTCAAATCCTTCCGATTTTTTTACATCTAATAAACGTTTTGGGTCAATGATTTTTATTGTTTTAAAATCGGTTGGTGTAAACGTCAGATGTTTTTCTTTTAATCGTTTCAGCGACAGCACTTGTATTTGTGAAACATTTGCGTCAGCTATTTTATCGGCATGCTGTGGTAAGAATAATAGTTCTGCATTATTGTGGATAGCAAGCCCGGAATATTCGAAGCTGCCTTTTTCCATCCCGCCGGAAAGTGTGATCTGCTGCGCTTTGGCGTGAAAAAAAGCAAGGCATAAAAATGCACTTGCTCCTATGATTTTGTTCGAAATTGGAAATGGCATCTTCGAAGTTAATGCTAAGGCGTGAAATAGAGATTGGCTTCCGCTTGCCGGCGTGTTACCAAACCTTGAACTTTCTGACCGTTGGCGTATACCCATTTCAGAAACTCGTCTTTAATGCTCGGATCTTTCGGATTGGCATTTACTTTAGCGCGCAGCGTACTTTGTTTGAGTGAACCGGCTCCCAGGTTGTAGGCGAATGAAATGAGTGCTCCAAACTGGTTTGGTGTCAGGTCATCGCGCAGCAAAAGATCGATTTGTTGTGATTTCTGCTTTACTTCATAAGTCAGAAAATCAGTTGCCTGTTGTTCGGTGATTGCCGGATCGCTCATCGCTACTGCTTTGCCGCCCATGTAAGTTGGCGGGTATTGTATGGTTCCGTAGCCGATGGTGAACACATTCGCCCGATCGGCGGCGCCGTGGTAAGGCTTTAATTCCAGTCCCTCAAACTTCTTGATGAGGTTGATGCAGTTTGTATTTACGGTGATCATGGTTTTGTGTTTATGAATGTAAATTTTGTAAATACAAATGATAATTTCAAATAGGATGGAGGAAAATTTTACGTTAAATAATTGGCCAGCAGAGCCAGTTTACAGTGGATGTTGTTTGTTTTGATTTTCCGATTGCCGGAAATCAAGTATTAAAAGCTGTATCTTTGGTTATTATTATTTAAGGAAATATAAGCCCGCTATCGTTATGTTGAAAAAAGTTGTCATATCAAAAAGCAATAAAAAAGCTTTAGAAATACTTGCTGATCTGGATCGCAAGAAGAAAGAGCTACGCGAAAAAATAGAAAAGAAAATGATCGAGCAAAATGCATCGATTAGTAAGCGCGCTTCAAAATAGAAATATTGGGAAAATATTCTTTTACCGTTGAAGATGATGTAGATGGGCTTTCTTATAATTTTAGAACTCCCGTTTGTAGTGTAGTTGTTTTTTTTAATCCGCATGCCTACGGTGAATATTTAGAGAAATACACGTTCCTTTCAAAAAATACTTGGGGACTCTCGATATTTAGCGTCCCTCATATTTGCGACAATCATTACAGTGCCGATGTTCGAATAAGAAATACTATTATTTCCATTATTGAAGATTTCTTCGAAGGTCAGGGTAGCGACTCCGTGTTGCTTTATCATTGTGATTCTGCTGATGGAAAACAAGGGAAAAGAAGTAAGAAATTTGAGCGATGGTATCAAAATTCCGGATTAACTGATACTATGGAAAAGCACGAAATAGAATTTACCGTTGAATCGGACAGTGATGAATCCCAACAAAATTATTTTGGATTTATCGGTGTAAAATCAAATCCACATTTCACTGAGGTTAAAAATGAATTTGACGAGTTCGCACGCAGTTTGGCATTTTTAGATAAGTAATGCGGCATGAATGCATAATTCTATAGTCATGTCGACAGAAGGAGACACCCACTATAACACAAGTTTAGTTGAAACAGGAGTACGCACCACTTACAAACAGCTCAGTAAAACTTCACATGCTTTTCTAATTTCATCTTCTGTAATCGTTAGTGGTGGTGCTATGCGAATACAATTCGAAGCAAATAAAAACCAGTCTGAGAATAAACCTTTCTTCATCGCTTTTTCGAGCGTCGCCAATACCTTATCCATATCTGCAACCTCAATCGCCATCAGCAAACCTTTACTGCGTACAGCTTTGATCGCGGGATGAACTAACAGTGTTCTGAATAATTTTTCTTTTGTGGCAACCGTATCGATTAATTTTTCCTCGAGCAAAGCCTGCATACCCGCCATTCCTGCGGCGCAGCTCACCGGATGTCCGCCGAATGTGGTAATATGTCCCAATATCGGGTTCTCTGTGAATGACCACATATTTTCAAACGAAGAAACAAACGCACCCATTGGCATGCCTGCGCCCAAAGCTTTGCCGAGCAACACAACATCTGGTACTACGCCATAATTTTCAAACCCCCAAAGTTTACCCGTACGCCCGAAACCACATTGTATTTCATCAAAGATCAACAGTGTGCCCATCTCAGTACATTTGGCACGCAGCTTTTGTAGCCATTCGATGTTTGGCTCTATCACGCCAGCTTCGGCCTGTACGGTTTCAATCAATACACAGCCGGTTTGAGTGTCTATAGCGTCTATTAATTCCTGCGAGTTGTAATGAAATCGATTCACACCAGGCATCAGCGGACGAAAAGCATTACGCCAGTATTCATCGCCCATAACGCTCAATGCGCCTAGTGTAGCGCCATGATAACTGTTGATACAACTGATGATATTCGGACGGCCGGTAACTCTTCTCGCTAGTTTCAAAGCGCCTTCTGTCGCTTCTGCACCTGAATTGGTGAAGTATACGCAATTCAGCGAAGCCGGCATATTTTCTGCAATCAGATTGGCGTATGCAACTTGTGGTGTCTGCACTAATTCGCCATACACCATGATGTGTAAATATTGGTCTGCCTGATCTTTAATCGCAGCAACCACTTTTGGGTGGCGATGCCCTACGTTACAAACGCTGATGCCGCCAATCAGATCAAGGTAGGCCTTGCCTTCATCATCGTACAGATAATTGCCTTCCGCCTTTACGATATGCAATCCAACCGGAGCTGGTGAAGTTTGCGCTACACGCTGCTGAAATAATTGACGAACGTTCATTTTATTCGGTATTTCTAATTAAAAAGTCAAAATTCAAAATTCAAAAGTCAAAAAACAAAAAGCGAGGGTCGAGTTGTGAAACGTCAAAAGGGAAACGTAAAGTTCATACCGCGTAATTTGGGCTGTAGAGATGTAGCAGGCTACGTCTCTACAATAATGTTGACAAACATGATCAATTGTCTGTTGTCAACTGCCCATCGTCCGTAGTATCCGGATTTTGACTTTTAACCTTTGACTTTTGACCTTCGGCCGGTTTCAGCCCCAGTTCTGCTGCCTTCTCCAACATAAATGTATAAGCGGCATCGTAGGAGTTAGCAATATGACCATCGAGGATGGCTTCACGTACAGCTGTTTTTATTACGCCCACTTCACGCGAAGGTGTCAGGTTGAAAATTTCCATAATCTCCGCGCCGTCGATAGGTGGTTGCCAGTTCCGGATCTTGTCCTTTTCTTCTACCTCTTTCAGTCGTTCTTTCACGATCTCGAAATTGGCGAGGAACCGTTTTACTTTCTGTTTGTTTTTCGAAGTAATGTCACTTTCACAAAGCACCATCAGATCATCAATATCGTCGCCGGCATCAAACAACAAGCGGCGCATTGCAGAGTCCGTAATATCCTCTTTTGAAAGACTGATGGGACGAAGATGGAGCAAAACCAGTTTTGCCACATACTTCATCTTTTCATTTTGCGGCAATCGCAACTGACGGAAAAGTTTAATCGTCATCCGTTCGCCGACAGAATCATGTCCGTGAAACGTCCAGCCGGTGCCTGGTTCAAAACGTTTGGTAGCGGGTTTGCCAATATCATGCAATAAAGCAGCCCAGCGCAGCCACAAATCATTACTACGTGCAGCAACATTATCCAGCACTTGTAAGGTGTGGTAAAAATTATCTTTATGTCCTTTACCTTCAATCATCTCGGTGCCTGCCAGATCCGCCAGTGCAGGGAAAAATTCCTGCAGCAATTCTGTGCGGAACAACAGATCGAAACCGATAGAAGGTATCGGTGCATTCATTATTTTGTTTAGTTCATCGGTAATTCTTTCCTGCGAAACAATTTTGAGTCGATGCTTATTTCTTTTGATCGCTTCGAAAGTCTCCGGAAAGAGATGAAAATCCAGCTGCGTCGCAAAGCGGATGCCACGCATCATACGAAGCGGATCGTCGGAGAAAGTAATATCCGGATCGAGCGGCGTACGTAGTATTTTATGTTCGAGATCGTGTAGCCCGTTAAATGGATCTACGAGTTTTCCAAAATCGTCTTTGTTCAGACTGATAGCCATTGCATTGATGGTAAAATCGCGGCGATTTTGATCATCCTGCAAAGTGCCAATCTCTACTTCAGGTTTGCGGGAATGTTCACGGTAAGATTCCTTGCGCGCGCCTACAAATTCCACTTCAAATCCATTGCTCAGTTTGATTTGAGCAGTACCGAAATTCTTAAAAAAATTGACCTTTAGTTTTGGCTGGAAAAGAGCCGCCACTTCATGGGCCAACGCAATACCGTCACCAACGCAAACGATGTCTGCATCTTTGGTGTTTCGGCCAATAATTTTATCACGTACAAATCCTCCGATCAGATAACAGGGCACATTGAGTTTTTGCGCAGCGCTTCCGATCTGCGTAAGTAATTTCTGCTCTTCTGGAGTACAAACAATATCCATCGTCTAATTAAAAAGTCAAAAGTAAAAAGTCAAAAAAATAGGTAACGAATCAGCGTAGTCTGGTAATGTTTCCTTCGTCATCAATTTTAATAATCTGCGAAGGCGCTTTCGGCGTTTCATCATCCTGCCGGTAGTTCACCACATAGCCTGCGTTTTGTTTAATCTCATCAGCTATCTGGCTGAAAAATGCTGCAGTTGGTTCACCGCTTAAATTTGCAGATGTAGAAACCAGTGGCTTTCTAAAACGTTTAATCAAAGCTTTGCAAAACGGATCATCTGTAACCCGTATCGCCACAGAACCATTTTCATGCACCAGATTTTCCGGAAAGCCGATGGCTCCTTCATAAATAACGGTTGTCGGTGTTTCGAAGTTTTCAACAATGTCAATGATATCAGGATGCGGTGCCGCGATATATTGAATTACATCACGGGCATCGGCCAGCAACACGATCAGACTTTTTTCTTTCGGGCGGTGTTTCAATGCAAACACACGCTCGATCGCGTCCTCGTTCAGCGCATCACAACCAATGCCCCAAACTGTATCAGTGGGGTAAAGGATTGTTTCACCGTTTTCCAGCGCACGGATACAGTTTTTTATATCGTTTTCGAAGTCCATCCTAATAATTGTTGATTAGTAATTTCCATCGCGCAGCGAAAATGTCCTTCCGGACAAGCTTTGCGTCCATGCAAACCGCACGGTCGACAATACAGCCGTTGTGAAATTTCCACAATACGGCCATTTTCACGTACCGGCCCAAAACCGAATGCCGGAACCGTAGAGCAATAAACAGCTGTCACGGGCGCATTCACAGCCGAGCAAAAATGAAGCGGCGCGGAATCGTTTACATAATTCATGACTGCACCTTGCTGTAACGCTGCAGATTGGAGAAAGCTCACTTTTCCGCAAAGGCTTTCCGCATTTTTATGTTTTGTTCCGGACAGAATAGAATCAGCAATTTGCTGATCGCCGCCAGGCCCGCCTAATAGGTACACTTTGTAGTTTTCCGGTATTTCGTCCAGCAGTTCAATCCATTTTTCTACCGGAAACTGTTTCGTAAACCAAACTGAAGACGGTGCGATGCAGATATAAGACTGTGTCTGCAGCGGTTTTACTTTTTCATAGTCGGTTGCTGATGGAAAAAGTGCTGGAAAGGCTGCTTTGCTATCTGTAAAATCAGCAATCAGTAATTGGTTACGGTCCGTTTCGTGGATTGGATTGGCTGAATAAGGTTCGGAAATAATATGTTTTACCTTTTTCGTATATGCAAACGACAGCGGATTTTTATCGAACCCGATTCTGTTTTTTGCGCCCGATAAAAGGGTAATCAGGCCAGATGCGGCATAACGATGCAGATTAATTATATAATCATATTTTTCCGCACGTACCTGCATGGCCATTCGCCAGAGATTGCGCTGCTTCTGCTGTTTTTTGTCCCAGATCAGCACGTTACGGAGATGTGGATTGCCCTGCAGCAGGTTTTCATTTCCTTTGCGCAACAGGAAATCGATGGCCGCGTCCGGGTAAAAAGCATGTAACTTTTCCACCACAGCAGTAGCCAATACCACGTCACCAATAAATGCGGTTTGTATGATCAGAAATTTGGGCATCGGGTGCAAAAATACTATTCCCGGGGTCTTAACACAGGTTTAACGTTAAAAACAATCGTTAAAGCCCAGCGTTTACTGTTAAAATTGCAGTCTTTTAATCAGAAATATGATGAATTAATTAAGTTCACTATTTAAATTTGTAAACTCGACGGAGGTATTTGAACTTTCGACCGCTTTTAAACTAAATACAATAAATAAGAATAAAATGAAAAGAGTTATCCTTTCTCTCGGCCTCGCAGTTATGACCACAGGTGCTGTTTTCGCACAGGACAAAAAAACTGTACAGACAACAACTACGGCAGCTGCAACTTCGACGCTCACTTCTGATAACATGAACTTCGTTGCAGACAATCATGATTTCGGTGATGTGCAGGAAGGTCCTACTGCCGATTATGAATTCACATTCAAAAACACCGGTAAAGAACCAATTATCATTCAGCGTGTACAGCCATCTTGCGGATGTACAACGCCTTCTTACTCTAAAGAGCCAATCGGTCCGGGTAAAACAGGCACAATCAAAGCTTCTTACAACACTTCAGGTCGTCCTGGTCAATTTACCAAAACATTGACTGTAGTGTCCAATGCCGGTACTAAAGTGCTGACTATCAAGGGGACTGTGGAAAAAGCACCGACAAGCTCTGTGCCTGAAAGCAGCTCAATGATCAAAACAAACTAAATCAATGCAGGAAACGGTAAATGACAGAAAAAATTGCATTTGTAATTGAATATCTGTTAAATTGCCGTTCCAAAGAATAAAAACAAAACACTCGTTTATGAAAAAATTGTTTGTAACCCTTTTTCTGGCTGTTGCTGCCTATGGCGTAAACGCTCAGGCTCCTGCTGCTGCTGCTCCGCCGCAAGCTGCTCCTGCCGCTAAAGACAACAAAAACGCTCCAAAATTCAAATTCCAGGAAGAAACGCACGACTTTGGTACCATCAAAGAAGGTCCGGTTGCTGAAACTACTTTCGAATTTAAAAACACCGGCAAAGAACCGCTGATCATTCAGAGCGCAAGCGCTTCTTGCGGTTGTACTACCCCAGAATGGCCTAAAGAACCAATTCTGCCTGGTAAAAAAGGTAAAATTGTTGTTCACTACAATACACAAGGTCGTGTAGGTCCTTTCACAAAAGATATCTACATCGTATCTAACGCAGTGTCTGAAAAAGAACGCTACGAACTGCATATCAAAGGTACTGTACAAGCGGCTGCAGCTGCACCAGCTCCTGCGACTCCAGCAAAATAATTACATTAGTATATAATGTTTTCAGGCCGGTCTCCAAAGGACCGGTTTTTTCATGCGCATACGCCAACGTTTCCAGCTGACGAATTTGTCTTTATAAACATAAAATCACTGGTATGAAGAAGCTCGTTACTACCTTTCTGAGCTTATCGCTGTTCGCTTTTGGCGCACGAGCGCAGGCGCCTGGCAAGGAAAATCCAAATGCTCCGAAATTTCAGTTTAAAGAAGTCTCTTACGATTTCGGCAAATTGAAGGAGGGCGTTACGGTACAACATGTGTTTAAGTTTAAGAATACCGGCAAAGAGCCGCTAATCATCCAGTATGCATCTGATGCCTGCGCCTGCGCATCGCACGAATGGCCGAAAGAGCCCATACTGCCTGGAAAAACAGGTGAAATTATCATTACTTACCATACTAAAGGAAGACCGGGTCCTTTTTCGAAAGTGGTTTATATCCAGTCAAATGCTGTAACCGACCAGCCAAGGCTCGAGTTGCATACAAAGGTTGCGTCATTTCCAATTGACAGTTGAAAATGGACAATTGACAATTACCCGTGCTATGCTAGAAAAAGACGAAAAAATGAATGCATTGTCAATTGTCAACTGTCCATTGTCAATTGAAATAAACCACTAATTTTGCGCCCATGCCAGTAATATCACATCGTGGGGCGCAAATGCCACCATCTCCGATACGTAAGCTCGTACCATTTGCCGAAGCTGCTAAAAAAAGAGGTACAAAAGTATTTCACCTGAACATTGGTCAGCCAGATATTGAAACGCCGCATTCTATTTTGCAGGCAGTAAAAGACGCTGATATCAAAGTGTTGGAATACAGCCATAGCGCAGGCTTTGAAAGCTATCGTAAAAAGCTGGTAGAATATTACAAGCGCAACAATATTGAAATAAATCACAATCAGGTGATCGTTACAACCGGTGGTTCTGAAGCGATTGCATTTGCAATTCAAAGCTGTATGGATCCGGGTGATGAAATCATTATTCCAGAACCATTTTATGCAAACTATAATGGTTTCGCGGTTAGTGCTGAAGTGCGGGTGGTACCGATTCCTTCTACTATCGAAGAGAATTTCGCATTGCCGCCGATTGAGGCGTTCGAGAAAGCGATCACGCCACGTACCAAAGCAATTATGATTTGCAATCCGAATAACCCGACCGGTTATTTGTACAGCAAAGAAGAACTGGAAGTACTGAGAGAAATCTGTCTGAAGCACGATCTGTTTCTGTTTAGCGATGAAGCTTACCGTGAATTCTGCTATGACGGTCGTAAACATATCTCCGCGCTGACGCTGGAAGGTTTGGAAGAAAACGTGATTCTGATGGATACGATCTCTAAACGATACAGTGCTTGTGGTGGCCGTATCGGCGCATTTGTTACAAAGAACCAACAAGTGCTGGATGCCGCAATGAAATTTGCACAAGCTCGGTTGAGCCCACCATCTTTTGCTCAGATTCTTGGCGAAGCGGCAGTAGATCTGCCTGCTGATTATTTTGACGAAGTACACGCAGAATACAATTCTCGTCGTGATTTGCTGGTAAAACGTCTGCAGGCGATGGAAGGTGTTACTTGTCCGATGCCGGGTGGTGCATTCTACGCAATGGCAAAACTGCCGGTAGAAAACAGCGATAAATTCTGTCAGTGGTTGCTTGAAGAATTCTCCCACAATGGTGCAACAGTGATGATGGCGCCAGGCTCGGGTTTCTATGCTTCTACAGGCAAAGGAAATAACGAAGTTCGCCTTGCTTATGTACTCAATTTAGAAGACATCAACGCTGCAATGGATTGTCTGGAAGCAGCGCTGAAAGCGTATAAAAATTAAAAAGTCAAAATTCAAAAGTCAAAACCGGTTGATGCTGGTTTTACGATAAAAAAGTAGAGACGTAGCGTGCTACGTCTCTATCTTTTTATTGATCATTCATTTTTTCATGATTTGGAATTACTCGCGCTGGGAGTTCTCCTCCTTTGGAGGAGCTAGAGGAGGCCCATCTCCACATCCGTAAATTCAAATTTCCCTCCATCAAAAAGTCCTTTATCACTGAGTTTTAATGACGGAATTACCAATAATGCCATAAACGATAAAGTCATAAACGGTGCATGTAGTTTTGTGCCGAGCAATTTCGCTTTTTCGTCGATCGCTGCATATTGCGCAGCCACCTCATAACCGTCGCCAGTGGTCATCAGGCCGGCTACAGGCAATGGCATACTGGAAATTTCATTAACATTTTCTGCTACTGCAATGCCTCCTTTATTTTCAATCAAAGCATTTACCGCTGCGCAGAGTGAAGCATCGTCTACGCCAACTGCAATAATATTATGGCAATCGTGGCCCACTGTAGAGGCTAACGCGCCATGTTTGAGTCCGAAGTTTTTAATGAATGCAATAGCGATCGGTGCATCCGCTTCGTAACGATTCACCACCGCTATTTTTAAAACATCATTGGATACATCGCTAACCAGCAACCCGTTTTCCACTTTGCCATCCATGTGCAATTCATTCGTTACGAGCTGACCCTCCACGGCATCAATAACGCGGATTTTGGGACGATTGTTTTTCGCGCGTAGTTCAAATTGTATCGGTTTTTTCGGAAGCGCCTTGAAGTTATTGATCGTTTCCGCTGCTTGTAAAGGCAACAGTGAGCGGCCTTTTTCTGCGACAAGTTTTCCTCCGATATATGTTTGCAATACATCAAAATGTGCCGGGTTATTGATCACGATAAAGTCTGCGGGATCGCCTACACGCAACAACCCTACGGGAATTTTATAATGCAGGACGGGGTGGACGCAGGCTGCGTTCAAAACGTCGAACAAATCGTAACCCTTAGCCAGCGAGCGTTTCACCAATGCATTAATGTGATGTAAAACCAGGTCATCAGGATGTTTATCGTCACTACAAAACATGACTTTTCCCGGATGTGAATGAAGTAGCGGTGCTAAAGCTTCAAAGTTTTTGGCAGCACTGCCTTCCCGTATCAAAATCTGCATGCCGGCTTCTATTTTGTCTAGCGCTTCTTCCAGCGTAAAACATTCGTGATCGGTGGTGATGCCCGCTGCCGCATATGCGTGCGCCTGTTCACCACGCAGCCCCGGCGCATGGCCGTCTACAGGTTTATTTACTTTTTTTGCGGCATCGATTTTGGCCAGCACTTCAGCATCTTTAAATAATACACCGGGATAGTTCATCATTTCTGTGAGATACCAGATGTCCGGATGTTGTAGCAATTCTGCTACAGTTGGCGCATCAAGATGTGCGCCCGCTGTTTCAAAAAAAGTAGCCGGCACACAGGATGGCGCACCGAAGAATATTTTAAAAGGTGTTTGCTTACTATTGTCGATCATGTACTGAACGCCTGGTACGCCACATACATTTGCTATTTCGTGCGGATCAGAAATAGTAGCAACGGTGCCGTGTACTACTGCAAGTCTCGCAAACGCAGTTGGGATCAGCATCGAGCTTTCGATATGCACATGTGCATCTACGAAACCGGGTAAAATATACTGCTGCGGCACATTTTCTTTTTCTGTCACAGCGGTAATGATACCATCTGTAACGGTGATTTCCGCAGGGTAAATTTTTCGTTGAAAAAGATCGATATACCGACCGGCGATGGAAAAGCTATTCATGGAAAAACTGGCTTATTATTGAATGAAATTTTTGTTGTGTGAGTCGTCCACTTTGAAGTTGATAAGCTGGATCATCAGCATGCCCCGCTTTTTGGCTTCTTCTGCTTTTTCTCCGGCAAACAAACTGTCGACAGTACTTTTCCACAATCCGATCCAGCTTGCGTAATGCTCTTCTTTAAGCGGGAATTTTTTATCAATGGCAATGTGTGTCGCAATGGTATTGCCTGAGTAGCCTGGCTCACCAAATAATACAGTGCCCCAGAAACGATACATTTTGGGTAAATGATGTGACCAGTCTTCGATGATGTTGTTGAAAATTGGACCAATGGTGTTGTCATTGCGCACGCGGTCATAAAAACTATCGACCAGCAATACCACGTCGTCCTGTGTTGAAATATCTGCCATTGTATGGTGAGTTGTCAGTTGTGAGTTTGGTGAAACGTCAAAAGTGAAACGTCAACGGCAAAATTAGAAATACAAAAGGAAAAAGAGGGGAATGGAAAATTGTTAATGGTGAGTAGGTAGCAACATACTCATGTCGACTAAGGAGACATCCCGCGAAACGAGTGTGTGCATAAATCTGGCAACTGTCAATTGCCCCGGGCTTTCTGTTTTGCGTTTTTCGCTTTGTGTTTAGACAGCATGCTACGAACGAAACGGTAGCCAAGTTCCACAGCTTTCCATTTCACGTACCCGCCAAGTACTTCTTTTGAGACTTTAAAGGCACCTTTTTTTATTTGAGGGGAAAACTTTGTGAATAATGGCAGGCCTACATCTATAAGCGTATTGACGCCGAAGCCAGAAGTCAGGAGATCTGATGCAAGTGCAATATAATCGATGGAAGCGTTGTCATTTCCTTCCTGGTAACTACCGTCTTTTTTCTTTTTTTTCTTCTTGCGGAAAATACTTCCAATGCCGCTGCCAACGGAGCCCAGCACGTCATCGAATGAAAGGAGATCCTCTTTATCCAGTGCACGCCGCTGTTTTAACAGTCGCTGTTTTTCTTTTTTCAGCTCGCCAACCGTATGCAGTTTTCTTGGATAAAGTTTCATGTCAGGCCGTTAATAAAATGAATGAAGGAAGATGATCAGGCTTTTTCATCATCATCGTGGTCATCCTCGCCGTTTTCGGTAAGAACTCGTATGAAGATGCCGGAAAATGCACGGATCAGGCGTTTGCGCAATGCAAACATCAAAAGAAGGAGGATAATATAAATACCCGCCGTTGCGAAAAATCCACCGGTACGCGTATTTAGTACTTCACATAGCCATTCTCCCAGGCCAATTCCCAAAAATATCAGGATAGCCATCGCAAATAAAAGCATAGCGAAGGTGAATAGTATGTAACTCAGTACGTTAGACGTACGGTCTATAAATTCCAGTTTAAAAAGCTGGAAACGCAGATCAACGTACTGAGTTATTTTTTCTTTCCACTTATTAAAGATATCTACCACGTCCTAACCAGGGATTAAGCGTTGTAAATTTCTTCTTCGAGGTCATGGCCTTTTTTGCTGAATTTAGATCTCAGGCTGCTGAGGCGGTCTTTCAGCTTTTCCATTTTTTCGGTGCGTGCATCTTTGTCTGTTGCCAGTACATAACCTACTGCAGCACCTACCGCTGCTCCGATCAATAAAGTGGCTACTGTTTTGCCTGTGTTTGCCATAATGTTTCAGTTTTAAAATGTTAAACGTTAGTTTTCACGGTAAAAGTAATAAATATCATGCCACGCTTTGGCAGCGAAGATGATATTTTAATGATTTCTTACCATATTTGACATTGTTAATATAATAAAAAAAATCCGGCCATAAGAGCCGGATAGAATATATTTTTTATGAGAGGAGCGGTTATTTATAATACGCGTTTTCTTCGATGTAGGCCCGCACGGCGTCAGGTAGAATATACTGCACCGACTTGCTTTCTTTAATCTGACGGCGGATATAAGTAGCAGAAATATCGAGCATAGGTGCTTCCAGCACTGTAACATTCGGACTTTTCAGCTCTGTTACTTCAAACCCTGGCCTTTTGTACACCAGCAGTGCGTATTGCGCCAGCAATTGTTCAAAGTTTTTCCATCGGTGAATATTCTGATAACTATCCGAACCCATGATTACACTGAATTTTTCCAACGGAAATTTTTCAGACAGATAAGTGAGCGTATCTATTGTGAAAGAAGGCTTTGGCAAATGGAATTCCACATTGCTTGCCCTGAATTTGCGATTATCTTGGATGGCTAATTCCACCAGGTGCAGGCGGTCATATTCATTGAGCAAAGAATGAGAGTCTTTCAGCGGATTGTGCGGCGAAACCACAAACCATATTTTATCGATATCGCTGTGATCAATTATGTGGTTGGCAATGATAAGATGGCCAATATGGATGGGGTTGAAACTGCCGAAATACAAGCCGATGTTCATGACGTAAAAATAGAAGATTGATTCATTGAAATAAGCCGCATCACCAATGATAACAGCTAAATAAAGCGGAACTGGCTATTGTGGCACTACCCAGATCTTGTCGGCATCCTGCTTGCGGATGCTCAGATAATAGCCGGCAATTTGTATGGCCATTGGGTCGCCAAGCGGGGCAATCATCTCTACCCACACCGGTTCTCCCGGTACACAACCCATTTCCATCAATGTGAGCTGGAAATCGCTTTCTTCGTGCTTTTTAATTACCGCGCGACGGCCAGTAGGTAACTGGGAAAGGCGTACGGCTGCGTCATCTACACTTTGCATCGCCGCAAAACTACGGAAGTTTAGGCTGAAGGGGGAAAAAATTAAACACCTTCTTTATATATAGATAATATTTCATTAGAGTATCGGCAAAATGTTACGACCTTTGCGCAAATTTTGAAGTATGCCCGCTCAGTTTTTCGAACAGGAGATTAAAGCCCGACTCAAGGATAAAAGAAAGCTTTCTGCGTTTCTGGATACGCTTGTACACGAGCATCTCGAAGTGAAGAAAATAGCGCTACGTTATATTTTTTGCAGCGATGAATATTTGCTGGAAATCAACAAACAGTTTCTGAATCATAATACGCTGACGGATATAATCACGTTTGATCTTAGTGAAACCGATAATGATCTGACCAGTGAAATTTATGTGAGTGTGGAACGTGTGGCGGAAAACGCGGAAAAATTCAACAAAAGTTACAATGACGAGTTGCACCGTGTAATTTTTCACGGAGCCTTACATTTGTGCGGATTTAAAGACAAAAAAGAAGATCAGAAGGCAGAGATGCGGAGACAGGAGGATTTGTGCATTGAGCGATATTTGGGGTGAACGGTGGTGAATGGTCAATGCTTGTCAAACGTCAATCCGTAGAGAGATTGCACGCAACGTCTTCTTAAAATAAGTGCGAAGGACGCGTTGAGCGTTCTCCTCCTTTGGAAGAGCTAGAAGAGGTTAAATTTTTAAAAGAAATGAAATTAGAAACCATATATGAAGATGATGATCTCATCATCGTAAATAAGCCAGGCGGATTGTTGGTAATACCGGATCGTTTTGATGCGACATTGCCATGTCTGAGACGCTTGCTGGAAGCTCAATTGAACCAGCAGGTATTTGTCGTACATCGTCTTGACCGCGATACAAGTGGTGTTATTTGTTTTGCGAAAAACGAACAGACACACAAATATCTGTCACAATTGTTTCAGGAACATGATGTGCTGAAAATGTACGCCGGCCTAGTGCATGGTCGTGTGGTTCCAGAAGAGGGCAGAATAGAAACACCGATTGCGGAACACCCGGCTGTGAAAGGAAAAATGATTGCGGCAAAAAAAGGTAAGCCTTCGATCACCGATTATCGAGTAGTAGAACAATGGCCTTTGTATTCACTGTTGCAATTTCAGATCCATACAGGCCGCACGCATCAGATTCGCGTGCATATGCAGTCGATTGGACACTCTATTGTTTGCGACGAATTGTATGGCGATGGTAAGCCGTTTTTACTCTCAGTCATCAAACGTAAATACAAGCTTTCTGACAAAGAAGAATCAGAACGTCCGCTGCTGAACCGTTTAGGTTTACATGCATATCGATTGGCATTCGTGAAAGAAGACGGTACACAAATCGTTGCGGAAGCGCCAATTCCGAAAGATATTGCAGCTTGCGTGAACCAGCTGAATAAGTGGTGCGCAACAAACTAATTGGCTGTTGACAATTGACCGTGTTGGTGTATGCTTCGACTCCGCTCAGCATGACATACGAGTATTCACCAATGAACACTTACCATTGACAGTTTTGAATTTTTACTTTTGAATTTTGACTTAATAATATAGAAAATGAAATCAAATATCAATATCCAGGTAGCGCTCGACGAAGACAAAATGCCGGAAACTATTGAATGGAGTGCACCGGACGGTGGTGTTCCTGAATTGCAGAAAGCAAAAGGCATGCTGCTCGGTCTTTGGGACGGCGAACAAAAAACAGCGCTGCGCATTGACCTGTGGACAAGCAAAATGATGGTAGACGAAATGAACGATTTCTTTTATCAATCTATCTTCGGAATGGCAGATACTTATGCACGTGCTACACGCAATGGTGAGCTGGCAAACGAAATGAAAGACTTTGCGCGCGAGTTCATTAAAAAAGCTACAGAAAAGCTGCAGCAGGAAGAAGAAAACAAATAAGAGCTAAAATTCTAAATAAGCTCTAATTTCAATTTTTACTTTTGTTTAAAATCTTGAAACTATGTCTCTGGAAAGTAGGGTAATGGAAGAAATAAAAACTGCAATGAAAGCGAAAGACGAAGTGGGCCTCCGCACGCTTCGCGCTATCAAAGCAGCGATTCTTATTGAAAAAACAGCAGAGGGCGGCGGTGAAGTGCTGACAGAAGCTGATGAGTTGAAAATGCTCAACAAAATGGCGAAACAACGTCGTGATTCAATAGAAATCTTCGTTAGTCAAAATCGTGAAGATCTGGCGTCGAAAGAAAGAGAAGAACTGGCGATCATTGAAACTTATCTGCCAAAACAACTGACGAATGACGAACTGGTTGAAGCGTTAAAGCAAATCATCGCTCAGGTAGGCGCTAATTCAGCGGCTGACATGGGCAAAGTCATGGGTGTTGCGTCTAAACAACTGGCTGGTCAGGCTGATGGTAAAGCAATTTCAACAGCAGTGAAAACATTGCTCGCTTAAGCTACCTTATGGTACTCGACGCAGTAGGAATTATACTGATCATTTTATTTTTCATTCGCGGCTACCGTAAGGGACTTATAGTAGCCGCGTTTGCTATTATTGCCATACTGCTTGGTGTAATCGTTTCGTTGAAACTATCACAGGCATTGGCATCTTTCCTTCTTGAAAAAGGAATTGTAACCTCAGGCTGGGCGCAGATTGTGAGCTATATTGTTTTATTTATCGGCGTTGTTTGGCTGGTAAGAACCGGTGGCAAGCTGATTGAAAAAACGGTGGAGGCTGTTTGGCTTGGACTGTTCAATAATCTCGCAGGTGGCGTCATTTATTCAGTGATGGCGATAATCGTATGGAGTTCTTGTCTTTGGTTGGGCAATCAGGCGCATGTTTTTTCTCCTGAGACTATAGCTTCGTCAAAAACATTTTCCTGGTTTTCTCCTGTAGCGCCTTGGGTTTTCAGCCATATCGGCGATGTAATGCCTTTTGCCAAAAATGTATTTGCCGAGCTGCAGCATTTCTTCGATAAAGTAAACCAGCAATTGCCGGAACATGTGGGTGCTCATTGATAATTACGATTCATTTACCTACATCTTATTGCATTATTTGCTGCAAACCGGCAACGAATGTGTTGTTTATCGCAATGATGAAATTTCGCTCGAACAATTAATTGAACTGAATCCTTCCCGCATCATTATTTCTCCCGGGCCAGAAACGCCTTTACAGGCGGGTATTTCACTGGATGTGATTCGCCATTTTCATGATAAAATTCCAATTCTTGGTGTTTGTTTGGGACATCAGGCTATCGGCATGTTCTTTGGCGCAACACTCAAACATGCGCCAGTACCTATGCATGGAAAAATCAGTACAGCACATCATTCTGGTCATCCTTTATTCAACGGGATAGAAAATTCTTTTGACGTGATGCGGTATCATTCGCTGGTCATTGAAGATTTAGAAAATACCGGACTGAAATCGATCGCACATACCGGCGACGGCTGTATTATGGCTATCGTTCACGAAAAATATCCTTGCGTCGGCATTCAATTCCATCCCGAAAGTGTAGGGACGGGAGCGGGGCTGCAAATGCTGAAAAACTGGAGTTCAATCGCTGATGGCTGATCGCTGATTTCTGATTTGAATTTATAGAGATCTCACGCGCTATGCTTTGACATTTGACGTTTCACAACCCTTGGCCATTTTCCCTTGACCATTCACCACTTCACCATTTCCAAGTCACCGATCCATGAATATATGCTACGATGCTGCCGTCTTCATGTTGCACCTGCAGCTGGCCATTGGATAATGTCTGCAAAATGGTCGCTTTCCACTCAGAATCCTCGTTGGTGAAGGCCTGATGCTCGTGTATTTTGTATAAAAGTTTGTTATATTTTGCAATGACCTCTTCGTTAGGGAGCTCAGCGGAAGTGAGTGTAAGAATATTGTCGCGGATTTGCCTTGCAAGCTGACCTACATTATAAGTCTTGCCTGAAGCGGTTTTCAGCGAACCGGCATTTGGTAACGCTGCATCAAAACTTTCTTGTAATACATTGACCCCCAGTCCAATAACTGCATAAAGCCATTTGCTGCCACGAAGCACGTTTTCAATGAGGATACCTACTGTCTTTTTGTCATTGATAATGATGTCGTTTGGCCATTTGATACGCACATTCCAGTGTTCATTCAGATCTTGTAAAACCTCTGCGATAGCGACTGCCACAGTGGCGCTAAAAACAAACTGGTGTTCCAAACCCAATGCAGGTGCGGTTATTACACTCATTAAAATGCTTTGGCCGGGAATGTCCTTCCACAGCCGGCCACGCTGACCTTTGCCATTTGTCTGTTCCTGCGCAATAATTGTCAGTCCGGGTTGTGCCGTATCGGCATCTATCAGCACCATGGCATAGTTATTGGTGCTATCAATAGTATCAATGTCAATGATTGGCGCTTCTTTCAAGGCTTGCAAGTTTGTTGCCAAAAGATTTTATAATTTTGATAGACTGTAAAGATATTCCCAACCAAACAGATAAAGCAATTTGGAGAAAATAATAACTGCTCTGCAGGGGCGCAAAAAAGCTTCTACTCATTTAACTCGTGACAGCAAACTGTTCACGACGATTCTGGAAGCTATCCGTGAAAAGAAAGGAGAGTCTATCGTATCCCTCGATTTGAGAAAAATTGATGAGGCAGTAGCAGACTTTTTCATTTTGTGCGAAGCCCAGTCTCACGTTCAGATTAAAGCAATAGCCGATAATATAGAAAAACAAGTAGCGCTCAACTGCGAAGAAGATCCGTACCATGTGGAAACCGGTGAGCAGTGGACACTCGTAGATTATGTAAACGTTGTAGTGCATATCTTCAATCATGAGCACCGCAAGTTTTACGATCTCGAAAGTCTGTGGGCCGATGCAGAGCATTTAGAACACAATGACTGATTTTAGTTTTTAGCTAATAAGATTTTACTACGAAAAATGGAAGAAAACAAACAGAAACCCGGTCTTACGCCGGGAGGTGACAATAAGAACCCTCGAAAAGGCCCCCGGTTCAATATATACTGGATCTACGGCCTTATTTTCCTTGGGCTGATTGGTGTGCAATTTTTTGGCACCAACTTCACGCCAGGTACGGGACAACACAGTTTCCTCGAATTTAAAAACGATTATCTCTATCAGGGAAAAGTTCGCCAGGTAGTTGTAGTTAATAATTCTGAAGCCGAAGTTTACCTTAAAAAAGGAAGCACGCCTGCTGCGTCCGATAATAAATTCAATATGAACAACAGCGATAACTCGCCGGCGTTCACGTTTAAAATCGGTTCGGTAGAACAATTCAGAGATGATATGCATGATGCAGTGCAGCAAATGCCTGCAGGAACGGAACAACCTGCAGTGTTGTATGATTCCCGCGGTAGCCTGCTGAAAGATATTTTACAGTCATTCCTGTTGCCGGTAATCATTCTGGTTGCGATGTGGTTCCTGATTATGCGTAAAATGGGCGGCGGCGCTCCTGGTGGCGGTGCCGGTGGTATTTTCAATATCGGCAAATCAAAAGCACAGCTTTTCGAAAAAGGTACACGTGTCAATATCACATTTAATGATGTTGCAGGTCTTGATGAAGCAAAAGTGGAAGTGATGGAAATCGTGGATTTCCTGAAAAATCCTAAAAAGTATACAGCACTCGGTGGTAAGATTCCGAAAGGTGCATTACTGGTGGGTCCTCCGGGTACTGGTAAGACGTTGCTCGCAAAAGCAATGGCCGGTGAAGCACAGGTTCCTTTCTTCTCTATGTCAGGTTCTGATTTCGTGGAAATGTTCGTAGGTGTTGGTGCAAGCCGTGTGCGTGATTTGTTTAAACAGGCACGTGAGAAATCTCCTTGTATCGTATTTATTGACGAGATCGACGCTATTGGTCGTGCTCGCGGTAAAAACATGGTGATGAGCAATGACGAACGTGAAAACACGCTCAACCAATTGCTCGTAGAAATGGATGGTTTCAGTGGCGATAGCGGTATCATTGTTCTGGCGGCAACTAACCGTCCGGATGTACTTGACTCAGCTTTGTTGCGCCCAGGCCGTTTCGACCGTCAGATCTCTATTGATATTCCGGATGTAAAAGGCCGTGAAAAGATATTTGAAGTGCATCTGAAACCGATTAAGAAATCAAAAGATCTCAATATTCACAAATTGGCTGTTCAAACACCTGGTTTTGCGGGAGCTGATATTGCCAATATCTGTAACGAAGCAGCGCTGATTGCGGCACGTAACGGTAAAACAGAAGTGGATATGAACGATTTCAACGATGCCATCGATCGTGTGATTGGTGGTCTCGAAAAGAAAAATAAAATCATTTCTCCGGATGAAAAACGTGTGATCGCTTATCACGAGGCGGGTCACGCAGTTTCTGGCTGGTTCCTGGAACATGCACATCCGCTGGTAAAAGTAACGATCGTACCGCGTGGTGTGGCTGCGCTGGGTTATGCTCAATACCTGCCGAAGGAAATGTATATCCGTAATACAGATCACCTGCTCGATGATATGTGTATGTCTCTTGGTGGCCGTGCGGTGGAAGAACTTGTGTTCAACAAAATCTCTACTGGTGCGCTGAGCGATCTGCAACACGTAACACGCATGGCTTATGCAATGGTTTCTGTTTATGGTATGAATGATAAGATCGGTAATATCTCGTTTTACGATGCGCAAAACGAAGGTAGTCTTACAAAACCATACTCTGAAGAAACCGGTAAAATGATCGATGATGAAGTTCGGAAACTGGTTGATGGCGCTTATAACAAAGTGAAAAACCTGTTGAATGACAAAATCGAAGCAGTGAAAGTGATCGCAGAAGAATTGCTGAAAAAAGAAGTGCTGTATAAAGACGATATGGAACGCCTGATCGGTGCCCGTCCGTACGAAGAAGCACCATCAGTAGACGATGCGCCACCATTGACTGGTATGACCGGCGGTAACGTGATGAATACAGAAAACGCTTAAGTACAAAAAATAAAAACTCAAAAAAAGCGATAGGTTCTACCTGTCGCTTTTTTATTTTTGTTGAAAGTTGTGTTGTATGCAATCGTTCAAGACTTCAAAGGCAAAAGAGAATATACTTCGTAAAATCCGCAAGGGGCTGCATGAGGCGTCAACGCCGATGCCATTTCCGGAGGTGGATAAAGAATCTATAGCTAAAGTTTTTGCGGGATCAGATATGTCGCCGGAAGAACGTTTTGCAACGGAGTTTATTAAGCTGGGTGGAAAGTTTGTATTCTGCGAAAACGAACAAGAGCTGCTTGATGATTTGCACGTATTGTATGATCAGCGTGGCTGGCAACAGCTACTTTGTTCCGAACAACGGCTGCTGAACGTCTTTCAAAATAATAAACTGGACTTTGTACAACAGGTAGATCCCAAGGCTGCAGGTGCCGACGCCTGTATTACTTCCTGTGAAATGCTTGTGGCACGCACCGGTTCTGTCGTATTCAGCAGCAAAGAATATCATGGCAGGGTAGCGCCGGTTTTTTATCCGGTACATATTATTGTAGCGTATGCGCATCAGGTAGTAGATGATTTGCAGCAAGGCATTACGCTTATGAAAGAACGTTATGGAAATAATCTTCCTTCCATGATTAACTTAAATACAGGCCCAAGCCGTACAGCGGACATCGAAAAGACTTTGGTTGTCGGAATACATGGGCCGAAAGAAGTCTTCTGTTTCCTGATTAATTCTTAAGGATTTTCTCGCGGCGGAAATGGCACAGAGATTTGCACATTGCATATATGCTTCGACTCCGCTCAGCATGACAACGTTATACACGCAAGATGTATTATTATAACAAAAAGGGTCAGATGACTTAGAGTCGTCTGACCATTTTTTATAGCTTTAGGCCTTATGCTTCAGGCTTTCAGCTTTATGAAGCGTTTACTGCCACCACAGGAATATGTGCCAGTCGCACCATCGCTTTTGTATGGCTTTTATGAAATAATTTTTCGAAGAAAGAATGTTTGCCCGGAATAATAAGCAACCAGTCGATCTGTTCCTTCTCAATAAAATTCATGATCTCCTGATCTGGATCTGAACTCGTTTGATAATGATACTGCGGATTCGCCGCGATGAGTAAATTATAAACCGGGGTTTGTTCAAATTTAATTTCCTGTTGAGGCCCGCCGGCATTTACATGCAAGACATGTAGTGCAGCACCCGTTTTTTCAACCAGATTTAAAATATCCTGTGTGGGAAAATTGGACGGAATATGTGCCAGGTCGCAGGCAAAGCAGATTTTTTTCACGCCTTCATAGCGAACACCTTGCGGAATAGCCATTACTGTTGTCGTAAAACGTTTCATTGCGGTGACTACAGAATTACCCAACAGTATAGTCCCATCGTTGCCAGAATTGCCCACAATGATCATCCATGGCGCACCTTGATCTTCAATATATTCTTCCAGACAATCAACAATATCGCCATATAAAACTTTTCCGCTGATCTCAATACCGGGATTATTTCTGCGTTGCATGGCAACGACCTCTTTAATGCGGTCTTCTGCAATATCACGCCCTTCATCCATCGGCATAACAGGCAAAGGCGTATCGCTAAATGCTATCGGAATTACAAAAGAATGGACGATTACAACTGAAGCACCAGTTGCTTTGGCAAGGTCGCATGCATAAGAAATGGCGTTATTGGCAACTTCCGAAAAGTCTGTGGCGGCTATAATGACAGGCATGTCTTTGTAATTATGAGTGATGAATTAAGAGGAATGAGTGCTTATGTTGATTGCACATAAAACTAATCCACCTAAAAATTAGTTGAAAATAATCATACCGCAAAAGAATTATGAGTTATGAATTATGAGATGAATTGCCCCTGTTGAATAGCTGACGTTTCCGCTTGATGCAGCCAACAAGAAAAGCGGCGTTATCTTCAACTGAAGATAACGCCGCAAATAATATGAGTTGTCGGTGTCGAAGAATTAACCTTTTAACGGTTTAATCAACTAGTCCTTTTTCTTAAATACGGAAAATGCTTTCTGGAAAACCTGCAGTACCGTGATGATAAGGATTTTTATATCCATACCGATGCTGCGGTTTTTCAGGTAGTAAATATCCCATTGAATACGTTTACGCAATTCGCGATCGATTGTGATTTCGCCGAGATAACCTTTGATTTGTGCCATGCCAGTCATTCCCGGAACAGCCTCGTGACGGAGGTTGTAGTAAGGAATGGTTTGTGCGTAGTGACGCGTATGATACAACATGTGCGGACGCGGCCCTACAACGCTCATATCGCCGAGAAGTACGTTGAACAATTGCGGTGTTTCGTCAAGGTGCGTAAGACGGAGGAATTTACCAACCATAGTAATTCGTTTGTCATTCGCAGTTGCTTGTTTGGTATCCGCGTCATTGTTAATATACATGGTGCGGAATTTGAAACAATCAAACTCGATGCCTTGATGACCAGTACGTTTCTGGATAAAAAAAACTGGACCTCTGGAAGTTAGTTTGATGAGCAACGCGACAATAGGAACCAGCCATGACATAACCAAAAGGATGAAAATCATTGAAAGCGTGATATCCATGATTCTTTTGGCACGAAAATAAAAGGAAGGTTGTTGATATACCATGTAACGCTGGCTGATCTCCCGGAACATTTCTCGTATTTCGGCAGTATCAGAGTGGACCGGCACCAATTTGGTGTGTCGTTCCGTCGTGGATGGTATTTTAAATATGATAGGTTGTTCCATTACTTATATATAAAAACGGTCTAAAGGATGAAAACCCCTATTTATTCTCAATGATTTTTTGGTTTTCGGGTGCGAAGATGCGAAAAAAAAATCACATTGAATTAATACGAGCTAATTTGGAACGGTTTTTAACGGTTGGATAGTATAAGTTCCAAAAGATTTGTGAAAAAAATGTGAAGTAAATAATCCCTGCCTGGGTTTGTAATGCTGCTTCCTGCAGCATAAACAGAGCTGATACAATTTGAAAGAGTACAAAAACAGTTTTGTTTTCTATTTTTTTGAAACAAAAGAATGGAACAATGACAATTGCAAGGAAACAGAGTAGTCCGGGAATACCCAACATGAGTAGGGACTGGAGATACATGTTGTGGAGATTCATGTTGTATAGTGCGGTTTCCGGATGAGGCTTTTGGAAAGCCGAGAGACCGAGATCTTTCATTTTTTTGTTCTGGATATCATGTACACTTCCGTTTCCACATCCTGTTAACCAAAGATCTTTTTCTTTGATATTCTGTAATGCAACACGCCAAACAAACACTCTTATAGTAAGATTGTTGAATTCGAGTGTTTTGTCGGTATAATCGCTTTTGAAAAGTTGACTGAAATTATTTTTTTCAATGTCTTTGTATCGTTGATTTATAGGATTGCCTGTGAAAAATATACTTATGGCGATCGCTACTATCGTCACCACAGCAACTGCCATCTTAAAGAATGATATTTTTTTTACTTTGAAATAAACAGCATATCCTGCTGGTATTATGAGTACAAAAAATAACACGATTAAAAGCCTCGAGGAGAGCAGAATAAAAAAGACCATTTGCAACGCAAATAATAGCCAGCGCCAGATCGCATTTTTCCCTTTGAAAAATTTACTCCAGTTAAAAAAAAGTAGCATAAAAAGGGAAAGTATAGCGAACCAAGCAATGTAAACGGCATTAGTTTCTAGCCCCTTTACTAGTGTATGATAGAAAAAATAATTAACGTTATGTGTGTGACGGTACAAAAAGACGGCTTTTCCCATGCAATAAATTGCGGACGCTGTAATCCCTAATACATAGCTGAGGAATATTTTTTCCAGTTTTTCACCGTTGAGCTGATCACCGGCAACGATACACAACGGTAACAGCACAAAGCTCATTTTCGATTGCAGGTCGAATGCTGATTCCCCTTTATCTGTGCTGTAAGCATAACTTATAGCATGTAAAATGTAATATAAAATCCAAACTATAGCTCCAAAAGATATCAATCTTCTAAGCTTTTGAGGGAAATCACCGGAAACGATCCAAGCAAGAGCGACAAAAATAACTGATATGGAGCCATAGATGAATGGCATTGAAATAGCAAATGCCAATACGCATAAGGAAATTAAATAAAATTGGGGTCTCCAGCGAGTACGATGCATATTAGCAAATGTACAGATTTAGAGATAGGTGTGAAGGCTTTTAGCATGGTCTAAAACTGTTTTCTATTTATTTTCTTACCTTTGCGGTTTTTCGCCCATGGCCCTTCGCGTAAAAAATGGATTTTTTAGTAAAATATTCTCAGCAAGTGTGCAAGCACTTGCCGTGCAATTTTTGGGAGTATTATTCTTTTATATTACTTCATTTTACCTCTCTAAAAATGATTTTGGTATTATCAGTTGGTCAAATGCGACAGCTATTACCATTACTACGCTCGTAGGATTAGGGATGGAGCAAGTAATTATTCGGAGGGTAGCAGCATCTAGCACTTCGAATTGGGCTGCGGCTGCGTGTTTTCTTCATAATGCAACATTTTCCTTGGTAGCAGTTACCATTTTATTTCTTTTAAAGTTCATTTTGGGTGACGTTGATAAGTTGGTTTTCCTGCCGTATTTCTTTATCGTGCAGTCGCTGATATTTATAGCGACGCCTTTAAAGCAATTTTTGAATGCTAAAGAACAATTTACTCCATACGCCGTAATTGCATTAGTTAGTAATGTCGCCAAAGTGCTTTTGTGTCTGGCCTGGACATACTACCGTCCTTTTTCTATTTCGGCGGTGTTGCTTATAATGGCGTTTGCTGGCCTACTGGAGTTGGTTGCATTGTTTTTATACATTGCAGCGAAGGGAGGGTTTGTGTGGAAATTTAAATTCAGCGCTTACAAAAAATTGCTGAAGGAGTCCATGCCGCAGTATATCGCCGTGCTGTTTGATTCGAGCCTTTCGCGTGTGGATTGGATCCTGATGGGGATTCTGAGTACCAATACCGCCACTGCCAATTACAGTTTTTCGTATCGGGCTTTTGAAGTTTTGAAGCTGCCGATTGTTGTCATTGGAACTATTTTGTTACCCCGTTTTTCAAGATTGCTGCAAAAAAGTGACGATTTGAATCAATCACAGCATGATTTGATCAATCAGATTTTTTCTCTTGAAATTGCATTTGCGGTTCTGATAGTAATGGTTGCGGATATTGGTTGGTCGCCTTGGGTAGATCAGCTCACTGGGAATAAATATGGTGCCGTAAATGAGCTGACTTTCACATTGCTTTCTGCGTGTATTCCATTTCATTTTGTAATAAACCTTATGTGGGTGATTAGTTTTGCCAGTCGCAAGTATAAAAGTGTTGCCAAGTTAACGATGATTACGGCCGTGGTAAATTTGGTCGCTAACCTGGTGTTTATTCCGTTGTTTAAAGAACATGGTGCGGCAATTGCATTTCTTGGTTCAAGTATTTTGCAAATGGTGCTTTACTTCTATACCCTGAAGCAGAATAAAATCCTAATTGATCTGAAGCCTTCCCTGCTTTTTTTGCTGCTTGCAGTAATTTTAGTGACGGTCGTAAAATATTCCGGAATACCAATTGCGATGCAATTGCTGATAGCGGTTGGTGGGTTTTGTGTTTTTGCGTTAACCCGGAAGGAAACTCGTTTGAGTAAAATAAAAAATACACTTATAAGCTTGAAGTAATGAACATACTGCTTTTATGTGATGAATATCCCCCCGGAAAGCACGGCGGGATTGGGACAGCGGTTCAGACCTTAGCGCGGGAATTGGTGGCTGCAGGGCATATAGTTGTTGTTGCAGGGTTTTATGATTACTCGTACGGTGGACAATGCCATTTTTTAGATAAAGGAGTACAAGTCTATCGTTTTAAAAGAAAATTGAAAATCCCGTTCAAAAAAGTTGAGATAGTTGGTAAAGCAATAAATAAGCTGTACATGATTTCCGGAATATGGGACCTGGAGATAAAGAATAGTTTATTGAAATATCATGTTTTTTTAGAAGGCCTGATTAAACAGTATGAGATCGATCTTGTAGAACGGCCGGATTTTAATGATTATATAAGATTTTGCCGGAAGAAAAGAGTACTGGAAAAACTTTCTGTGCCAGTAGTCGTGAAGTTGCATGGATCAATGACGTATTTCGCCGAAGAAGCTGGTAAGGAAATTAAGCCCTATATCAAGGAAACCGAGTACTGGTATTTAAAGGAGGCAGAAGCGATTTCGAGTGTAAGTAGCTATACCGCGATGAAAACAGCAGAATATTTTAGGTTGGATCGGCCAATTGAGATTTTATACAATGGAATCGAGCCTCAGGAGGAAACCGTATATGATAAAGAATCCGGGACGGTAGTATTTACAGGAGCTTTATCTGAAAAGAAAGGAATTTTTCAATTATTGAAAGCCTGGAACATTGTAGTGAAGAAAATGCCTGACGTCCGTCTGTCTGTTTTGGGGAAAGGCGATATTCAAAAGGCAGCTTCTTTTCTGGATGGAAAAGCAATGGAAACGGTAACGTTTATGGGACATGTAACCCGTGATGAATTATTTATGAAGATGAAGCAAACAGAAGTTGCTGTTTTCCCGTCTTATGCTGAGTGTTTCGCATTAGCCCCGATGGAGGCGATGGTAAATATGGCAGCCGTAATTTATACGACAAGAGCTTCAGGCCCTGAATTGATAACTAATGGTGAAAACGGGTTATTAATAGATCCTGACGATGTACAAGGCATCGCTGACGCGATAATTCGTCTATTGGAGGATGGATCGGAACGAAAAAAAATTGCTATAAATGGCAAACGCCGGATAGAAGAAGCATTTCTTATTCAAAACATTGCTCAAAAAAATCTCGACTTCTACCGAAAAGTAATCCAGAAAAAAAACAGGAATAATTATTTTAATTAAAATTAGATATGCTAGAAAACCCACAAATTCAGACAAGCCCATCGACATTTAAAAATAGACTTCAGCAGATTGACTGGGTGTTATTGTTGTTTTTACTGATTCTTTCGCAAGACGGACTAATTCCTAAAATAGCAGCAGTTGCCTTTTTGTACATATTTCGGTTTGATTTGAAATTCGGGTTGAAAAATGGTCGGCTTCCATTATTCTACCTTTTGCTGCCGGCTATCGAAATATTGAAATATTTCCTCTTGGGGAAATCGTACCTAGGAAACTGGAGTACATTGTTTGCAAGTTCGATGTATTGGATTTTGAGCTTTCTGGTTATCCATCAGATGCGATTGAGCGTTGAAAAGAAAGGAGTGGAGAAAGTACAGAACGCTCTGGGAATTTTTACGATAGTTAATTTTTTGGTGTGTGTGGTACAATTCATTTTGGTAATGAAAGCAACCCATGCATTTAACCCATATAAAGCAAATGTCGTTGCTCCCGATATTAAATTTCCGAATATCATGCACCCCTATGGGCAATCTTCGGGAGATCTTATCAGGGGACTTTTTAGTGATAATCACTACAATGCAATTATTGCTCAGTTTCTTTTTCTTTTCCTCCTTTTCAGGAGAAAATACCTTCTTTCATTTCTCAATCTGCTGGTAATATGTGCTGTATGCTATAATCTTGTTACGTTGCTCCTGTTTATGATATTAGGGCTGTCCATTTTTTTGCTGAAAGGACGTAAAGTAAAGTTTGTTATATGTGCATTTATAGTTTATATAATCAGTTTTTACGCGTTTGTAACGCCCGAAAATATAGAATATCTGAATCAAAGGATTAGTAAATCTATTTATTCACTAAAGGAAAATGGGGCAGAAATTCATGTAGACAAAACTATCGAAACTGAAAAAGCCCCTGTCGTTCAAAATGATTCCGTGGCTAACCCAGCACCTAAGTTGGACGCTTTAACGGTTGGCGCAGAGAAATCGATATATACCTTTGATAAAGTTTCCGGAAAAAAAATCTCATATGAACAAACCCGGAACTTTCTAAAAAATAATCACCTTTATACCCTAGCGGGTAGTGGCGCTGGTACGTTTTCTTCCAAACTGGCTGCCAACTTATCTGGCATTTACGGCCCTACTATTTTAAATAAGAAGTTACCCAAGCCGGATTATGACGTCTATTATAAAAATCATGGAGCAATTATTACGAGTCTGGAGAGTCTCCCGATTGGTTATCACTCTGTAAATAATTTTCCAAATAGTGTTTATAACCAGCTTTTAAGTGAATACGGCCTGGTTGGTTTGGTTGTATTCCTGGTTTTTTACCTCTGGTTTTTTATCCGGAAGTACAAGAAGCTCAGTTTTTCGCTGTTTCTGTTACCGCTATTACTGATTTATTTTAATTACGCCTATTTGTTTGAAACATTAGATGTCGTCGTATTTTTTGAATTATTGTTCTTTTGCGATTTGTATAAAGAGAAGTTAGAAGTTGAATAAGTATGTCTTTAGTATCTGTCATTATTCCCGCATACAATGCTGCGCCATTTCTGCAAACCACCATACATTCTGTAATGGCGCAGACGTATACAGCTTGGGAATGTATTGTTGTAGATGATGGTTCTACCGATGATACCGCTAAGATTGCTGTGGAATTTGTGAATTCCGATTCCAGAATTAAATACTTTCATAAAGAAAACGGCGGATTGTCTTCCGCACGCAATTTTGGGTTAGAAAAAAGTACTGGTGTATACGTCCAGTTTCTTGATGCGGACGATATATTATTCCCGGAGAAATTGGAAAAAATGGTAATGGCTTATGCCATTCTGGACAAAAAGGACGTCTTGTTTTGCGATTACATATACGGACTCGCAGATGATCCTTATCAAAAATGTGAAACGGAGCATAAATTGTTTCGCGATTATGGGAAGGAAGGTCTCGGTTTTGATTTTAAAAAGATTTATAAGTATTGGGACGTAAAAATTACAATACCTGTTCATTGTTTCCTGTTTCCTGCGGACGCAATAAAAGGGCATCGATTTGATGAGTCATTAAAATCAAAGGAAGATTGGGATTTTCATCTGGGTATTTTGCGGTCTCTACACAACTATCGCCCGATTAATTTTATCGGATGCTCTTATCGGAGTTCGGATAATAGTATGAGCAGAAATCAGACAACAATGATCTTGTCTTCCATCTATGTGTTACATAAACGGAAGTATAATTATTGGACTTATACTTACAGACTCGCCTATTATTTTTGTCAGAAAATTCTGTTGCAGTTAAAGGGCGAACAGATAGATGGTCAAAGAATACGTTCGGTATTTAAAGCCCTACATGGAAGATATGCGGGGTTGCAAATGTTCTGTTGCTTTTTACTGTTGCCTTTTGCGTTTACTCAGAAGGCGCTTAATTTTATTAGAATTCGTTCATAAATTTTATCTCGGAGATTTTGGATTTAGTAGCTACTATTATTTTAAACTGGAATGGAGGAACCGATACGATAGACTGTTTAAAAACAGTAATCGATATGGAGAGTTGTGCGCATATAATAGTATGGGATAATTGCTCTACGGATAATTCTGTTGCTGAAATTAAGCAATGGTTATCGGAACGTAGTGTCTCATGGAGGGAAATTCAGGAAGAAGAAATTGTGCAGCTGCGGCATTCTGAAGGAAAGGTTTCGTTAATTGTTGCAAAAGATAATTACGGATTTGCAAAGGGAAATAATCTCGTCCTGAACCAGATAGTTACAGCTAAATTGTACGACTATGTATGGTTATTAAACAATGATGCAACGGCAACTCCAGATAGTCTTAATGAGATGATCAGGAAGATGAAAGAGGACAAAAAAAACGCATTTGTTGGTTCTGTGACGCTGGATGGAAATAATAAAGATTTAGTGCAATGTTGTGGGGTTCGGTATTTTAAATATTGGGGGGTTTCCAAGCTTCAATATAAAAATTGCCGTTGGAGTGAAATTGATAGGAATGAAGTAGCAGAAAACAAAACGGATTATCAGAATGGCGCCAGTTTATTAATCAAGATAAGTGCATTAAGAGAAATCGGGTTAATGGATGAACGTTTTTTTCTTTATTCGGAAGAGCAGGACTGGCAATACACAGCTGCTGAGTTTGGTTATAAAAATGTACTTGCCATTGATAGTGTGATATTTCATAAAGGGAGCGTGAGCACAGAAGGTAAAAAACATTTATTCTATTATTATTACAGCCGCTCGGCTATACTGTTTTCCCGCAAACATTATTCGGCGTTAGTTTCATCGATTGCTACTATCTTGTTGACAGGCATAAGTATTGTTCGTACGAGAATGAATATTAAAAGCCTGAAATGGGCAATAAAAGGGATAAGCGAAGGCTGGTCAAAAAGTAAATAATGAACTTTAATAAGGTAACGCTTTTCGGCTTTGAATTTATTACAGCAAATGATGTTGGTGAAATCACCGATGCGCTGATGCAAGCCGCTGCTGCGCATTTCGATGGTGACGTAAATTTCCTGATTACACTCAATGCATTTCTTGTCGTAAACTTTCTGGACAAAAAAAATAAAACGCTGCTGGAAAAATACAAGCAGTCGGCTTATGTACTACCTGATGGAATGCCCATCATCTGGTTGGGAAAGATGCGTTATAAAGTAGAGTGGAATCGCCTTACAGGTAGTGATCTTTTTCCTGGATTATGGAAGGAGGTAAAGGAGAAAAAGTATCACGCAACTTTTGTGCTGCCTAACAACCTGCTGGCGGAATCATTCAATAAAGAATATAACCTTTGTAGCAGCTTCGTTCCTAAATTCTTTAATCCCGATGAAAAGGAATATATCCAGTCATTTGCGGAAGAAGTAGCCGATAAAATCATTGCAAGCAAATCACGTTTTTTGTTTTTGGGTCTGACTTTTCCTAAGCAGGAAATGCTGGGCGCAAAGATTGCTGAGTTACTGAAGGAGAAAAATTACAATGAGGGTATATTGATTCTCTGTCTGGGTGCGTCCTTCGAGTTTTATTTCGATCTCAAAAAACGTGCTCCGTTGTTCTTCCAAAAAACTGGTCTTGAATGGCTATATCGGTTTGCACTTGAGCCGAAGCGGTTATGGAAACGATATACGGTTGACAATATCAGATTTATAAATCTCTCGATAAAAGAGCTCACTCGAAAAAGACAAATTAATTGATTTACAAATCAAAGTTTGGGTATCCAAACAAAAACGGCTGAAAGAAAATCTTTCAGCCGTTTTTTATATCGTCAAAGTCCGAAACTACTTTTTCTCGATCACGTATAAGTCTTCATTGTCGCGCTTCATGCGGTAGTGTTCTCTGGCATATTTCTCCAATCTTTTAGGATCAGAAATCAGCGCGTTATAATCCTTTTCCATGCCCGCAATTTCAGCATTCAGATACCCGATGTTATCCTTAGTATCCTGCAGCTCTTCCATGCGTTCTTTCTGAGAAAAGAAATCATTCTGGTCGAAGAACATCATCCAAACAACGAAGATCGCCGTCGTGACCAAAAACTTATTGCTTAAAATACGAAGCAGCTTCATCTTTTTCTAATTGACAGTTGACAATTGACAATGGACAGTGAGGCCTCCTCTAACTCATCCAAAGGAGGAGCATTCCAAACGCGAGCATCCACAAATTACAAAATTGACGTTTCACGTTTGACGTTTGACTTGTCACCCTGAGCGAAGTCGAAGGGCACAACTCACCATTCACCATTGATTATTTACCGAATTTAAGCGCTTTTCCCGGATAATAAGCATTCGCACCCAGTTCCTCTTCAATACGGAGCAGTTGGTTGTACTTAGCCATACGGTCAGAGCGGCTCGCAGAACCAGTTTTAATCTGTCCGCAGTTCAGCGCTACAGCCAGGTCAGCAATTGTGTAATCTTCCGTTTCGCCAGAGCGGTGGCTCATGATCGTGTTGTAACGGTTGAATTGTGCCATTGTTACTGCATCAATCGTTTCGCTCAGCGTACCAATCTGATTTACTTTTACCAGCAGACCGTTAGCAACGTTTTCTGTAAGGCCTTTTTGCAGACGTTTTACATTCGTTACAAACAGATCGTCACCTACCAGCTGTACTTTGCTGCCCAGTGCTTCAGTGAGGAGTTTCCAACCTTTCCAGTCATCTTCATCCATACCGTCTTCAATGCTCACGATCGGATATTTTTTACACCATTTTACCCAGTATTCCACCATTTCTTCGCTGCTCAGTTTAGCACCGCCAGATTTGTGGAAATGATATTTTTTGCTTTTAGAATCGTACAGTTCAGAGATCGCTGCATCCATTGCAATAGAGACTTGCTCGCCCGGTTTGAAACCAGCTTTCTCAATTGATTTCAGGACGATTTCAATTGCCTCTTCATTGCTTTGGATATCCGGCGCAAAACCACCTTCATCACCAACGTTTGTAGAATAACCTTTATCCTTCAGTACTTTTTTCAGTTCGTGGAAAATTTCAACGCCCCAACGCAGACCTTCACTGAAAGTAGATGCGCCTACAGGCATTACCATAAATTCCTGGAAGTCGATTTTGTTATCAGCGTGCGCACCACCGTTCAGAATGTTCATCATCGGAACAGGCAATGTTTTCGCGTTAGCGCCGCCAACGTAGCGGTACAGTGACAAGCCAGTAGCTTGCGCAGCAGCTTTAGAAGCCGCCAGACTCACCGCCAGCATTGCGTTAGCACCCAGTTTCGCTTTATTTTCAGTACCGTCCATTTCAATCATCATAGAGTCGATACCGCGTTGGTCCGTAACGTCCCAGCCGTACAGCTCTTCAGCAATTGTTTCATTTACGTTTTCTACCGCTTTCAAAACACCTTTGCCCAGGTATTTCTTCTTGTCACCGTCACGCAGTTCTACAGCTTCGTGCTTACCGGTAGATGCTCCTGATGGTACAGCAGCACGGCCCATGTGGCCTTCACTGGTATGAACGTCAACTTCTACAGTAGGATTGCCGCGTGAATCAAGTACCTGACGGGCAACGATATTTGTGATAAAACTCATAAAATGTTTTTTCTGATTTGGATGCAAAAATAGTTAGTATAGGTTAAAAAGTTAGGTTAATAGGTTAATAAGTTGAAAGGCTGCCAGGTAAAAGGGGAATTGGTTAAAAAGTTAATTGGTTAAATCAGTCATTATATTTCTTTTTGGCTGCCAGCGCTCGTCCTCCGGTTAAACGGAGTTGCGACGCTCCGTTCATCGGTGGTGCTGCTATCGGGCTTTCCCGCATATTGTGGAGACGTTGCATGCAATGTATCTACCAGATCATAAGGGAACATCACAGCATCGGGCCGTGCAACAAAACCCGAAATCAGATCGCCACGTCGTACCTCCTCGCGATGACCCGCGGAGAAAACACAACCACACGGTCATCCCAATTAATGACTAAATCGGTTTATTGCAAACTTTCTTCGGTTGCGAGCATTGCGGCTATTTAGCTTTCCCGCATATTGTGGAGACGTGCAAAACACGTCGAGGTTGCACGGCAACGTCTCTTCAGATAAAAAGGGTCAGGCATTACATAATCCGCCACAAATCTCTTCGCCAGTTCTTTGGTTCAAGGAGCAGAGAAATGCTCATCAAATACTTGCAGGCCTGTTTAAAACTGCCTTCCCTTGGTACGTGCACACCCACATGGTAGTAATGAAGACTATCTGGTTTGCAGCAGCAGCCCGTCATTGACATCGTTTCCAGAATTAGTGAATTCCCGTCAAGGATACCATCATCACAGTCTGGGGACTGCATACAACGGTAATAGCTTCCCTCAAGCAGGTCGTGGAATGTATTCCATTGTTTGGTAGTCAGTTCCTGAACGCTGCTATCGATTACAGAACCGTAACGAGTTTTACGCGTTTTGCCATGTACGATTATTGAAATGTCGGTCTTGCATCCAGCGCATTCGTCTTGTATCCATCTGCTGGTGAGCATCCATTTCCCATTGATATCTTCCAAGCGGAAAGTGAAATCGGGATGAAATACTAAATCGACCCAGTAGCGGTATACTTCGTGTTTGAACGTATCTATATGTGGCTCACGAACTGATCGTATAAAAGCTGATTGAATAGAATCAGCATAATGCCACAACGCTTTTTCATTCGCAATACTGTCCTCTCTTTTGCTATGCGAAACAGTTTTAGGTTGCTTATGCTTGCAAGAACAAAACACACAAAGTAGAATACACAACAGGGAAAGGTATTTCATATGAGACGTTTTCTGGTTGTATTAAGCTAATAAACGACAAAACCAGAGAACATCAAAACGCGAAATCAGATCGCCACGTTGTACCTCGCGATGACTCGCGGAGAGAACACAACCACACCGTCCCGATGAAAGAGGGATCCCGCGAAATGCGTACCTACATTTCGCGGGACGTCTCCTTTGTCGACGTGACATGGAAAAAAACACCCCACCGTCATCCCGATGACGAGGTACGAGGAAGTGGGGATCTGATTTCGCGCCGGGAAACACTCATAAATCATCAATCCTAACTCATCACTAAACAGCTATATTTGCTATAATCAATAATACGCTGACGCTATGGCAAGTAATCACAAAGCACATCACGGTAAGAATCTGCGCAAGTTTCGCGAATGGAAAGGCTGGAAACAGGAAGCATTAGCTTTTGAGATGGGCGACGATTGGAGTCAGAAAAAGATTTCCTTGCTAGAGCATAAAGAGACAATTGAAGATGCCATTTTGGAACAACTATCTTCTGTTCTGAAAATACCGGTGGAAGCGTTCGACGTACTGAATGAAGAACCTGGCGTCAATTTTATCAATAGTACATTTAACGAATCCCCGGTAAACCTAAGTTCTGGTGACCAAAACAATACTTTTAATCCTTTAGAAAAATGGCTTGCTGCTTTGGATGAAAACAAGCAACTCTACGAACGCCTGCTTCAAGCGGAGCGCGAAAAAGTAGAAATGCTGCAGCAACTGCTTAAGAATAAATAAACTTCAGTTAATAAACTGTTTCTCAATGGCCTGACTATAACAAGTCAGGCTTTTTTGTGGATAACCACTACCTATCGATTTGATAGGTCCACCTATGGTAAAGTGTAGGTCCACCAATGGTAAAGTGTAGGTCCACCAATGGTAAAGTGTAGGTCCACCTATGGTAATGGGTAGGTGAACCTATAGTAAAGTGTAGGTCCACCTATGGTAAAGTGTAGGTCCACCTATGGTAAAGTGTAGGTCCGCCTATGGTAAAGTGTAGGTCCACCTATGGTAAAGTGTAGGTCCACCTATGGTAAAGTGTAGGTTCACCTATAATAAGGTATAGGTCCTCCGCGAAACCTGTTCCCCACGTCCTCGTTCCTCGGCCTCGGGACGGCTCATATTTTGTGTTCTGCGCGAGTGGTTTGCGGCGCCGCCGTTCCGTTGTAAGAAATAATCTTCTGCGCTTTCGCGTAAACCCACTCACGCAAAGAATTCACCATTGACCATTCACCATTGCCGATTTTCTTAAATTCGCCTTATGATCTACCATTTCGTTGTAGGCGATGAAGCCGCAAAGCCACTGCAGGAAGCAATTGAAGCCGAACCATCTATGGCCGGCGAAGTGGTGGTGCTGCGAGATGTGCTGAGCGTAGGCCCGTTGCAAAAAGCCGAAGGGCAAACATTCAGCGAACTGCGTAGCGCGTTTTGGCAGGATGTAACCGGCAATGACAAAGTGAAGATTGTAGTAGACGATATGGAGCGCTTGTTAGAGATCTCCAAAGCTATGTATGAAAATGAAGACGTGAAAGCCTGGTTCTGGATGGCGCCGATTCCGGCCGATGTCTGCGCTTATCATTGGCTGCTGCATTATATGTCGAAACACATAGGGCGTTTTTATCTCATCAACATCGCAGGGTTGCCTTTCCTCGACGAAACCGGAAAAGTATTTTACCCGAAAAGCTTCAGCTATATACTTCCGAAAGAAATTATCAAAGCACGCAAACTCGCCCGACCGGTCACACCATCAGAGGTAGAAGTAGACGGTGAAGAATGGCGTAAGCTGGTGCAGGAAGATACAGGGATTCGCACTGCGGAAGGCGGTAAAAAGTTGACATCGCGCTCGGAAGATTTTTATGATAAAATTCTGACGGGTTTTTGCACGCAGCAATTCCAGAAAGCGTCCAAAGTGATCAACGCTGCCATTGCCAAACATGGCGTGCCTACCGGAGATACCTACCTCGGCTGGCGCCTCCGCAAAATGGCCGAAGCCGGACAAATAAAATTACAAGGCGATACATCCAAAGCACTTAAAGATTTTGACGTAAAACTATTTTCGGCAGTTGTTACAGAAAATAACACATCATCATGACCTTCAAACCACTCCAAACTACCGGCCACGACGAACGCGGCTTTACCGCAGAATATTACCATCCGCGGCTGGGCCAGCATCTGATCATTTTCCGCAAAGCGGGTACCGTGAGCGGTCGTCATTATCACAAAGGGTTGTCCATCAATAAAAATCCTGAAATACTCATCCTGCTTTCCGGCCACTGCATTGCTAATTGGCGCGAAGCCAACGGAACGGTAAAACATACCAAAGTGGTCATTGGTCCAACTATGATGGAAATTCCGGCATTCGAATGGCATGAAATCATTGCCGAAACCGATTGTACTTTCCTGGAATTAAATTCTTTAGCAGAACACGCGGCCGATACATATCGAACAGACTAATATTAACGTTTTTATCCGCCAGCAAAGCCATAATAAACGTAACTTTGCCGCCATGAATTTTGAATTGCCATTGGTGGAGGAAAAAATTAAACCACACCAGGTCACTGCATTACATTTGATAATAGGGTTTACGCTGTGTGGTATTGGTGGAGTCTGTTTTTTGCTGGGCGCCTATTTACAGTTCTGGAGTAAAACCATTTTTCATTCGGCAGCCATTCCCGGTGGATTTTATCTGCTGGCGGGCTTGTTTATCCTCGGGGTTGCGTTCTACCGTAACCGTTGGTTACAGCAACCTGCTGTAAATTTCAAATTCCGTATTCTGGAACTTGCTTTGGTGCTGGCGCCGGCTTTGTATGTAGCTAATCTGAAATGGTGGATGCCTGCAGGTGTTTTAGGTGTTATTGTGCTGGCAGTTTGTTTCGGCATTTATTGGGAACGCCAGAAAAACGTAACACTCACTGTAGAAGTGGCAAAAGAAGGAATTAAACTGCCGGTCATTGCCCGCAAAAGAAATATTCACTGGCAGGATGTAGAAAAAGTGCTGCTGCGTTATGGCACACTCACCATCGACTGTGTAGACAACAGTCTTTATCAGTGGAACATCAGCGCCAATAATGTCAACAAGGAACAGTTTGAGCTTTTCTGCCTGGAACAAATAGAAGAAGGAAAAACGAAGCGCGATAAGAATGATTGGTAGGCTTCGCGTTAACAGGTTAATACGTTAATCGGTTAACACGGTTTAATAGACAGTTGCTCGTGTCATGCTGAGCGAAGTCGAAGCATACTAAGGTGTCACATTGCGCAGATTGCTTCGTTCCTCGCAATGACGCGACGGGGGAAACTCACAACTCACTTTCGAAATTGACGTTTGACCAACATCGACTATTCACTATCGACCATTCACCATTCACATTTTTAATTTTGACTTTTTAATTTTTTATACAGTGTCTCCATACGTTTTATATTCAGACGGTCAGGGTAATATTTTTGAGGATACAAGCCTTTATGTGGTGGGCCGCACCGGATGGGATGCCATGCCGATACCAGAAGAAGATTGGATTGAATTGCCGGAAGGTGGTTCGCTCTATGAATTGCCCGACAGACGCGGCATTGGTATCGACGTGAAAACAGGCGAGATGCGTCTTTGTGAAAAAGGATGGGCTGTAGCTGCATTCATTCCGCCGGCGCACACAGGTTTTTATGTTGCGGCTTTCGAAGCTATTCCTGATGCACAAACGCTGCCATTGTTTTGTTACACAGCAGTAGGTTGGTATGATGATAAATTTTTCGTTCCAGCTACGCGTATTGAGCGCGATATCCGCCAGGAATGCAAAGGTTATGATGACAACAAAGTACAGCTTGGCGTGAAAGATATGCTGGAAGCGTATCCCCACAATCGTCTGGTAAAGCATATCGCAGAAAATTGTGCGCTGACTTATCAGTGCCCGGCAGCAAGAAACTATTTTATGGGTCGCTGGGAATGTCCGATTCCTTCATCTCCGGCTTGTAATGCCAATTGTATCGGTTGTATTTCCTTCCAGCCGGAAACAGAAGAAATTTTCTCTTCGCAAGATCGTCTGACGTTTAAACCAACGGCAGCTGAGATTGTAGAATATACCGTTCCACATCTGGAAACAGCGCCTTATCCGATCGTGAGCTTTGGTCAGGGGTGTGAAGGTGAGCCTTTGCTGATGTGGGAAACCATTCGCGAATCGATCATCGAAATCCGTAAGCATACTAAAAAGGGTAGTATCAATATCAACACCAACGGTAGTAAGCCAGATGCGGTAGCGAAATTGGTAGAAGTTGGCCTGGACAGTATTCGCGTGAGTCTGAACTCAGTTCGTAAAGATATTTATACCAAATACTACCAACCGAATAACTATAAGTTTGAAGACATCATCGAAAGCTTGCGTATCGTACGCCAGAACGGTGGCTGGGCTTCAATCAATTATTTTGTGTTCCCTGGTATGACCGATAGTGTGGAAGAATACGAAGCACTCCGCGAAGTGATCAAATATACCGATCTCAGCATGATTCAATGGCGTAATTTCAACATTGATCCGGATTGGTATCTTGGTAAAATCGGCGTGATGGATACCGGCGAAAGCCTTGGTATGCGCCAACTGATGGATTTAATTCACGAAGAATTCCCTAACGTAAAATTCGGCTATTATAATCCGCCGGCAGAGCGTATGGTGAATTACGATGAGGATTTCGCACACTAGGGGCCTCCTCTAACTCCTCCAAAGGAGGAGGACGCTTAACGCGAGTACTAGTATTTTAGTGAGTTAAAAATTGTAGGTAATAAGTTGTTTTGAAAAATGGGTGCAAGGAATTGCAGGCCAATCTCAAATCAGAAATTTTCAATCTCAAATAAATAAGTTGTTTTGAAAAATGGGTGCAAGGAATTTGCAGGCCAATCTCAAATCAGAAATTTTCAATCTCAAATAAATAAGTTGTTTTGAAAAAATGGATGCAAGGAATTGGCAGGCCAATCTCAAATCAAAAATCTTCAATCTCAAATAAATGTACATCCCTGCATCATTCGGCTGGAAAGACCAGGACGCAATTCTTGATTTTATACGGCATAATAACTTTGCCGTGTTGGTAACGAATGGTGCAGACGGACGTCCGCGGGCTACACATCTGCCCTTCAGCATTGAATTGTCTGAAAATAAAATGAAACTCACCGCGCATCTGGCCAAAGCCAATCCGCAGTGGAAAGAATTTGAAGGGCAGGAAGTGCTGGTGATATTCAGCGGTCCGCATGCCTATATTTCTCCGTCCAATTACGAAAAGCAGCAAAACGTTCCCACCTGGAATTATATAGCCGTACATGTTTACGGTGCCATCGATATCGTAACCGACGAAGCCCGCGGTTTTGAAATACTGGAAACCATGATGCGCGAAAGCGAACCAGCATTTTTGAAACAGTGGGCCACACTTTCCGAAGCTTACAAAAACGATCTGTATAGCGGGATTGTGCCTTTTGAGGTCACCATTACCAATCTGCAGGCCGTACATAAGCTCAGCCAGAACAAAACAGAACGCGAGCAACAAAATATTATCGATGATCTTTCCGTTCAGGAAGATACCGCCGCGCAGGAAATAGCTGCTGCGATGAAAAAAATACATTAATTTACTGTTTCGCCTGATTTAACAATTGCTATAGCTTCGTTCTTTCAGGGTACGGAAGAGAAGAATTAAATTTGAGGACAACGAATTTTCGCAGCATGTTCGCACAAACATCTGACAATAATACAGCCGTAAATACAAAAGCCGCAGCCTGGACTGTAGGCGTGCATGTGGTATTGCTTTTACTGTTCATTCTCGTGAAATACAGCAGTCCTGTAACCGCAGCGACGCCTGTAGAAATGGGTATGGAAGTAAATCTGGGTACCGATGCTGACGGTAGTGGTACCGATCAGCCGATGGCAATAGGTGACCCTGCACCGGATCGTTCGGAAAGAACACATCAGGCGGCAGCGCAGGAGGCCAATGAAGAGAAAGACATGATGAAGACCGATGAAGCGGATGCTCCGGCGATCAAACCAGTGCAACCGAACACGGTAAAAAATCATAACACGCCAACAAATAGTGCAGCTACACCAAACCGTAGCCATACCCAACAGCCTACACAAACTGCAACCAATAACCATCTACAACCGCAACGTCCGCGTTATGTATATAATGGTGCAACAGGTACAGGTGGCAATGGCGCTTCGGAAGATCATCCGGGCACCAGTGAGGGCAATACAACCGGCAATGGTGACAGAGGCGTGCCGGGCGGAACACCAGGTGCTGCGAACTATGTAGGAAGTCCTGGTCCTGGTAACGGTGGTATTAATACACAAGGATTCGGCAGCAGAGGAATTTCACCTTCCGTTTTTCAGGCAGAATTTCATGAAGGCGGTAAAGTAGTGGCGCGTGTTACTGTAGACCGTGATGGAAATATTACGAACATTATCATTAAGAGTTCTCCTAACAATGAACTCACACGTATTGCGAAACAAAAGCTGAGCCAGGCAAAATTTAGCAAGAGTACCGGTTCGGAGCCTGAGCAGATCGGCACTGTGACCATTGTTTTCAAAGCCCGCTCCTGATTTTTTTCTTACCATGCACATGACAAACGATTATCAGCAAACGCTGGATTATCTATATGCGCAGCTGCCCATGTTTTCGAAACTTGGGAAAGATGCTATTAAAAAAGATCTCACTAATACACTCAAACTTTGTGCCGCTTTAGGGCAGCCGCAAGAAAAATATAAGACCATTCATATTGCCGGCACCAATGGCAAAGGAAGCACGAGTCATGCGCTGGCAGCTATTTTGCAGCAAAGTGGATATAAAGTTGGTTTATACACATCTCCTCATCTGGTTGATTTCAGAGAACGGATTCGCATTGATGGAAAACCTGTGAGCGAGCAATGGGTGGTTGATTTTGTGGCGAAACACAAAGAACTGATAGAAACTGTAGAACCATCTTTTTTTGAGATCACAGTAGCAATGGCATTTCAGGCTTTTGTTGATGAAGAAGTGGATATTGCTGTGATTGAAACAGGCCTTGGCGGTCGATTAGACAGTACCAATGTGATTACGCCAATCCTTTCTGTAATTACCAATATCAGTTATGATCATACCGATGTGCTGGGTAATACACTCACAGAAATTGCAGGTGAAAAAGCAGGGATTATCAAGCCGAATATCCCAGTGTTGATTGGCGAGCAGCAAGAGGAAACACAAAATGTTTTCTTCGAACATTCGGTAAAAAAGCAAAGTCCGATCTATTACGCAGAAAGTCTTTGGGATTTGGTTCGTATCAAACAGGATGCGGAGTTTCAATATTTCAAAGCGGTAGAAAACAGCACACGAAAAATTTATGAGATACACACCGATCTGCTCGGTAGTTACCAATATCAAAACATGCGTACGATTTTATCTGCTGCGCAAATATTGCATACACAGGCAGGGCTGAATATTTCTCTGGAAAACACATTCGCGGCGCTGGAAAAAGTGAAAGAACTAACCGGTCTTCGTGGTCGTTGGGAATGGCTGCAGACGAATCCGGCGATCATTGCAGATGTGGGACATAATCCGGCCGGCGTGAAAGAAATCATGCAGCAATGGGGGCAGGTGGAAGCAAAGCAAAAATATATCCTTGTCGGTTTTGTAAAAGACAAAGATGTGAAGGAAGCACTTTCTCTTTTTCCGAAAGAGGCCATCTATTTTTTCTGTAATGCTCAAATTCCTCGCGCACTTCCTGCAAAAGACCTTTGGGAGAAAGCAAAGGAAACAGGTTTGAAAGGCGATTATTATCCGACAATTGCAGAAGGACTCAAGGCAGCCAAACATCTGATGACTTCGGAAGATGCGTTGTTAATCACGGGAAGTTTCTTTGTGGTGGGTGAAGCGTTGTTGGCGCTTGCTTAATGCCAGGGTTCAGAAGATTGAGTCCGGAGGTCAGTCGAATGCTAAAACACATACATCCGAAATATGGAAAACGAAATTAGCTACGTCCCAATGGAAGATGATTTCAGAAAAGCACTTCGTGCGCGTTATTATGTGCCGGTCAGAAAAAATATCATTTTGATCTCTGTTATGGTAATCGCATTTTATGTGATTGTTGTATCCGGCGCAAGTTCTGGAGCGAAAGATGGCTTTCTTGAGTTTTTGGGGAAAAGAGAAGGCGGAGAAACTGTAGCGGTGTCTATGGGAGCACTGTATTTCTGGTTGGCGATAGCGTTGGGCTTTTTCTATTTACTTTTTTTATTCCGTCTGCTCAGGTACAAAATACACTATAAAAAAGACGCGGAGTTTGGACAAATAGTGAAAGAGAAAGTGCATGTCACGGATGTTGTTTATACTCCCGCCGGAATCAATATCTACTGGCTGGATTCCGAATCCATATTGACTTTCACGCCTGAGCCTTACTATCATTTTAAGGTCGGCGATTCGGTAGCGATTTACTACCTGAAATACTCAAAGGAATACCTGGCGTACGACTTTAGTTGATTATTTAGAATTGGTAATTTTAATCTACCCGCAACAGCGCTGAAATATGGGAAATGAAATGACTTATATCCCGATGGAAGATGATTTAAAGTCTGCGCTTCGCGATCGTTATTACGCGCCGCTTGGAGGAAATATCATACTGACAACTGCTGTCGCAATAATCTTTTATCTCGTTGTCGTGTTGGGGGCAGATTCCGCAGCGGTGAACGGTGTTATTAAACTTACGGGAAAAGGAAGTACGTCCTATATTTCAGAATCTTCGTTTTGTTTTTGGCTTGCAGTCGGTATTGTGATCGTCTATATTTTCTGCATCTTCAACTTTTGTTCGATGAATGTACATTTCAAACAGGATGCTGAGTTCGGGCAAATTGTAAAGGAAAAAGTACACATTACATCCGCTTATGAGACGCCAATGGGTTACAATATCTACTGGCTGGATTCCGAATCTATTCTCAGTTTCACACCTGAACCATATCGCCATTTTTACGTTGGCGATGTCGCGACCATTTACTACCTGAAATTTTCGAAAGAATATCTCGCGTACGAAGTTTAGTTTACGATTGACACGGGGAAAGTTCCGGGTCTATAACCGATAACTACTTGCCGCGTCCCTGAAACAGTACGATAAATGTGTATAGGATGATTTTTACATCCAGTGCCAGCGAGCAGTTTTCGATATAGAGCAGATCGTATTTCATACGTGCCACCATTTCATCTACGTTTTCTGCATAACCATATTGCACCATTCCCCAGGAAGTAAGACCAGGTTTTACTTTGTGGATGTATTTATAGTGCGGATGTGTCTGAGACAAAATTTCAATAAAGTGGCGACGTTCCGGACGTGGCCCTACGAGCGACATTTCGCCTTTTAGAATGTTTACAAACTGCGGCAGTTCATCGATGCGCCATTTACGCATAAAACGACCCCATGGCGTAATGCGTGGATCTTCTTTACTGGACAACGCCGGACCGTTCGCTTCTGCATTTACATACATGGAGCGAAATTTGAGGATATAAAACGGGCGACCGAACAGACCAATCCGTTCTTGTTTATAAATAATCGGACCCGGGGAAGATAATTTTACTTTAATCGCGGCAAATAAATAAACCGGTGAAATAAGAATGATTGCAAATGCCGATGCAACAATATCGATCACTCGTTTGCAAACACGTTGCCAGTCAGGCATCAGTTCCGGATAGATATGAATGAGTACCGCATCATAAACATTACTCGTTTTTACAGAACCGGAGATGATATCATATAAATCTGGCTGCACTTTGACCACTACCGGCCGGTAGCTGAGGCGTGTCAAAATGTTTTCCAGCAAATGGTGTTCGGAGGAATCTACTGCTACGATTACCTCTTCAATCTGATGGCGGTCTATGATGTCCTCTAATTCGGAAAGATGACCCAGTTGCGGCAAGTATTTGCTCATGCCGTTTGATGCTTCTTTGTTGGAGTAGATAAACCCGCTAAAAATATTACCCAGTGTACGTGGGCTTTCTTTAATCTGTTTATAAAGATTAATCGCTTGTTGGTTACCTCCAATAACCAGCGTGTTAAAGCCTACAACGCCTTTTTCAAGCTGTGCTTTTACGCGGCTCAGAATAAAAAGACGGGCAAACAGTGTACATGCTGTATGAATAAGCAGGTAACGGCCTGTCATCTTAATAAAGTAAGAGTAGTCGTTCGCGTCATTGGCGAATACAGCCAGTGACACTACGGTGCTACCGATGATACAAGAGATCAATGTACGGTTTACTTCATTGAGTCTTGACTTCCGGTAAAGGTCGAAATAAGTGCCTGAAAGAAAATAAAGAAAAAGCCAGCCGAACGGGATGATAATAAATGCTGAGAAATAATCTTTCACGCGCAACATCTCCCAGGATCTGAAAAAATGCGCTTTGCCGAGCATGTCATAACGGTAAGCCCAAAACAGCAGCCAGGCCAGTAAAGCGGTAAAATAGTCTACCACCACCAGTTGTCTGATTGCACGTTGTTTCATCGGGTCAGGATACATGGGCTTATTTGTATGAAATGATCTTAATGTTGTCGATAAGTATCCAACCTTGGTTTTGTGTTCCGTCAGGAAGCCCTGTCCCCACTACAACACGATATTGGTAGCCTTCGTACGCATTTATGAAATCGGTAGCATCGATGTATACGTGGTTCCAGCTGTCGGGATGCGGATTAAAGCCGCCAATATATTCATAATGCGGATCTGCATTTGTAAAGTCTGTTTCCAGACCAACCTGCAGCGGCGCTGTAGATTTATAATCTAGCTCAATGTAAACCGTGCTACCAATAACAGGTTTAAATGTTGCTGAATTACTTGAAATATTCTCGGAAACTTCAAAAGCGGTATCGAGATAAACGTAGCCCGAATATTTCTTTTCGAAAACCTTGTCAGGATCGCTGGTCCGCACCAAAGAAGTATCACCGTTAAACTTGCTGAAAGAGTTACCCAGTTCGAAGTCTTCCGTCCAAAGCATTTTTGAAGTAGCGATATAGCCGGTTTTAGGCGCGAAATTCTGTACCACACCAGGGTTAGGTGTCAGGTGCACGCTATCAGATGCATAAAAAGGATAAGTAACTTCTCCGCTTTTCATGCCGTTGTAATCAATACCAGGAACTACAGTAAGTGTGCCCGGCTGGTCTACGATAACAGGAATTGTACAAGGGAGATCAAAAACGCCCACGGGATTGTTGTTGAAATAAATCCAGACATTGGTGATCTTATGAGAAGCAGACCCATACGAACTATAGCTTGGCGCCTCATACGTAAATGAATCAATATGGATATAGTTAGGGATTTTTTCTTCCGGATTGATGACGTTACATCCTGTAGTCCATCCCAAACAGCACAATACTGCTACAAATAAAATTGTTAATCTCATTTTCTCTTACCTGTAATTAAGCCCGAAGCAAGCTTAGTAATTAAACATTGTGTAATTCGTTGTGAATGCTCATTTTTTTCAGGATCTGGTGCGCTACATCCATTGCCTGGTAACCGTCATACACGCTAACTTTTACTGGCTTGTCATGAATGATTGCGTCCGCAAATTCTGCCAATTCCATGCGGATTGCATTAGTTTGCTCCACATGCGGCATTTGTACCGAAATTACTTTCTGGTCGCCATTGCCAAGCTCAATTGGGAAATCGAGCATTCCTTTTCCGTCACCTGGATCTTTGAGGCGTACCACTTCCGTTTTCTTTTCGAGGAAATCAATACCTATATAAGCGTCGCGCTGGAAGAGACGCATTTTGCGCATTTTCTTAAGCGAGATCCTGCTTGATGTAAGATTGGCAACACAACCGTTATCGAACTCAATACGTGCATTGGCGATATCTGCAGTTTCGCTGATCACTGCAACGCCACTGGCAGAAATACGGCGAACCGTACTTTTTACGAGGTGCATTACAATGTCGATATCGTGGATCATCAGATCGAGGATCACTGAAACGTCCGTACCGCGCGGGTTGAATTGCGCCAGACGGTGCGTTTCAATAAACATTGGCTGCAGCAGCTGATCGCCGATGGAGATAAATGCAGGATTGAAACGCTCTACGTGACCTACCTGACATTTTACATTGGCTTCATTTACCAGCTTTACCAGTTCACGGGCTTCTTCAAGCGTATGTGTCAATGGCTTTTCTACAAAAACGTGTTTGCCATTCAGCAAAGCGGTCTTCGCTATTTCGTAGTGTGCCGTTGTTGTTGTAATGATATCGATTGCGTCTACCGCTTGTACCAACGATTCAATAGTAGTGTATCGTGGTACCTGGTATTGAGCAATGGCCGTAGCTGCGTTATTATCGTCAGGATCATAAAATCCTACGAGTTCAATGCCTGGAATTTCTTTCCACTGCTGCATATGGATCTTGCCAAGGTGGCCCGCTCCGAATATTCCGATCTTAAGCATATTACCTGCCGGGAATAAATAGAATTAAAATGATTGCCAAAAAGGGATTGTTGCAAGATAGTAATAAAATGGGGTATTGCAGGGCAGCAGGGGAATAAACTTTGACAATATCGCGACACACGGCGGGATTTATGAGTTTTGGGCTATGAGTTATAAGTTTTAAGTAGCTCGCGTAGGTGTTCTATGTTACATTGTAAGTTTTTTGAATACTACTTGCGCCCGTAGCATGAAACCTATAGCTTAAAACTTATCACGCATCACTCTGTTTAAATAATTCCTTCATCTGCCATGCTGAAATAGTTATTGTGGGCTATGATCAGATGATCCAGCAACGAAATATCCATCAGGGCGGCGGCGTCTTTGATTTTGTGCGTCAGGGAAATATCGGCCTGGCTGGGTTTCAGACTGCCGGAAGGATGGTTGTGGGCCAGCACGATTCTGTTGGCATTATATAACAAAGCATTTTTCAGAATCATTCTGCTGTCGACAACGGTGCTGGTACGTCCGCCGCTGCTTACTGCTTCTCTTTTTTCTACTTTATTACTCTGGCTCAGGTAGAGCACGTAAAACATTTCGTGATTGAGATCGCACAACAGCGGCATTAAAATATCTGCGGCATCTTTACTATTGCCAATCTTTGGTTTTGTAGGGAGTTCGGAACTGTGCCGGCGGCGGCTCAGTTCCATAGTCGCCATAATGGTAATGGCTTTTGCTTCGCCGATGCCTTTTACTTTTTGCAGTTCTTTAATATCCAGCCGGCCGAGTTGGTTTAGATTATTATCGGCGAGATCCAAAATGTTTTTAGCAAGATCTACTGCAGAAGTGCTGGGCGTTCCGGTTCCGAGCAATATAGCGATCAGCTCTGCATTGCTCAGTGTACCAGCGCCGTGGTCTCGTAGTTTTTCCCTTGGCTGTTCGTCTTTTTGCCAGTCTCTGATGGCAACATGTCCTTTTGAAATAGCTATCTCCATACTTATAAAAATTTAGATCTTCTTTCTGCCTAATTCTTAATCTCTTATCTCATCAAATTTGGTGCCATTTTCTCCCATTTGTCTCATTTTGCACAAATGATGAACGCATAAGCGGAACTAATAAAGCCTTGTGCGCAGATTCTCCTAATTTCGCTGAGGTTTAAACTTTTGTATAAGTGCCCATACAATTCCATTACCTTCCATATAGCGATACAGGTTATTTCTCTAACCTCGTCAACGATTATCTTAATCAACGCGAAACGCTAAAACCATTTTATACGTTTGCTCCCGATGTAAAAGGGATGCAGGAAGCCATAGAAGCGCGTTCTAAGTATCCGGTTGATCGTAGTACGCTGGTGTCTGTTCTCAAAAAACAATACGAGCAGCTACCTGTTTATGATGCAGTGCAACAGAATATTGCTTTGCTTGCCAACGAAAATACTTTTACGGTTTGCACCGCGCATCAGCCCAATCTGATGACCGGCTACCTTTATTTTATATACAAAATTGTACACGCGATAAAGCTGGCTGAAGTTCTCAAAGAGCAGTATCCCGACAAAGATTTTGTTCCGGTTTATTATATGGGTAGTGAAGACAATGATCTTGATGAGCTGGGAACTTTCCAGTATGAATCGAGAAAATTTGTTTGGCAGGCTGATGGACAGACGGGTGCTGTAGGGCGTATGAGCACAGAAAGTCTGAAGCCGTTGATCGCCGATTTGTTTAAACTGTTGGGCCCTCCGGGAGAAAATCTGGATGCCTTAAAGGAAATCATCGAGCGATCATATCTCCAGCATAAAACCATCGCAGATGCAACGCAGTATCTCGTCAACGAATTGTTTGGTCGTTATGGGTTGATTGTGTTGAATCCTGATGAAGCGGCATTGAAGAAAAATTACGTCGCAATTATGAAGGAGGATCTGCTGCTGAATACGGCAAATACAATTGTTTCAGAGCAGGTAGCGCAATTAGGCGAGCATTACAAAATACAGGCACATCCAAGACCAATCAACCTCTTTTATCTTAAGGATCAGCTTAGAGAACGCATTGAAAAAACGGACGGTTACTGGCATGTATTGAATACAGATATCCGCTGGAATGAGAAAGAATTGATGGCGGAAATCGATGCGTATCCCGAGCGTTTTAGCCCGAATGTGATTTTACGTGGTATGTTTCAGGAAACCATTTTGCCAGATGTCGCATTTATTGGTGGCGGCGCGGAGGTTGCATACTGGTTGCAGTTGAAGACGCTTTTCGATCATTACGAAGTTTTTTTTCCAGCTATTCATCTGCGTCAGTCTGCCCTTTGGATTGATGCGCCCGAAGAGCGTTTGCGATGTCAGCTCCAATTCAGTATTTCCGATATTTTTAAGCCCGAACTCGATTTGATTCGCGCTTATATTACCACGCACGGAGAAGGGGATTGGCAGACCGGAGGTGAATCACACGCTATCGACGCTATTCTCGGCGAGTTGAAACAAAAAGCAACAGACCTGGATATTACATTGAAAGCTTCTTCAGAAGCTGTGATCGCGAAAGTGAAATACCAATTGCAGGTATTGGAGAAAAAAATGCTCCGCGCCGAAAAACGTAAAATGCAGACGCAGTTGCTAAAGATCACACGTCTTAAAGAAACTCTTTTTCCCAAACGAGGCCTGCAGGAGCGTGTGGGGAATTTTATGCCCTGGTTTTTAAACTACGGTTACGAATATTTTGATGTACTCAAAGCAGAAATGCATCCATTTGATCCGCAATTTCTGGTCGTAGTACATAGCAACGTTTAGGCACACTTTTTATACTGTTTTCATAGAAGAAAGATTGAAATTATATATTTACAAAAACCAATTTCTATGAAGAGCAATAAATTGATCCTGGGAATTTTACTGGCATTGTCGCCGGTCTTCAGTTTCGCGCAGATGCCCAAATTGCAATTGGGTATCAAAGCAGGTGTGAACCTTTCCAAACTGAACGGAGACAATTGGGACGGTGGTTATAAAACAAATTTACTGGGCGGTGTGGAAGCTGGTTTTTATGGTCCGCATATTGGTATTTCGGCTGAGGCATTTTTCAATCAGTCGAGCTATGTGACCGGAGATAATTTCCATGATATCTATCACCAATACTACAATAATGTTGGCGACTCGCTAAAGCAAGGTACTTTCCGGGTCAGCTACATGAGTATTCCGGTACTTTTCAATTTCAAATTACTCAATTTGCTTTGGGTGCAGGTCGGCCCACAGTTCAACGGCGTGGTTGGTGTGAAAGATGTGAACAATATCGTCCACGATGCTAAAGACCTGTTTAAAGGCGGCGATATTTCCGGTGTGGCTGGTGTGCGGCTCAATCTGCCGTTTCATCTCAGTGTAGGCGCACGGTACGTTTTTGGTCTCACGGAGCTTAATGCCCAGTCGGTCGGCGATTCCTGGAAGCAAAGAAACATTCAGATACATCTTACTTATAACTTGCTTTAAATTTTTGCCTTTTTGTAAAGGTGTAAAGTTGTTGAGATCAGCCGGAGCGTAACAGCTCCGGCTTTGTTTTTGGTGCCGTAAGGATATGGCGATTTGAGTTGACAGGGAAATTTTTGCAGTCAGCTTTATCGCTCCGGTTTTGCCTGAGTTGCGTCGCACATTTCATCGTCCATGCGGCTATTTGATTCGACTTAATAAAACTCTTTAGCTAACCAATTTATAAAGCCACAGCTAGATACAAAAAAGGGTTGGCAGCGCGGCTACCAACCTGATCAGTTTAGGAACACAATATCTTTTAGCGGATAGACACGCTACCACTGTTCAGGTGGTTCGGACAACCGTATTTTTTAGTAGAGGTACAAGAAGCGAGACATGCAAACGCAACAATAGCTACCACAGGCGCCCAACGACGGAATTTCGAAATTACTTGCATTTTATTCAATACTTGGAAATAGTAAAAAAACTCAGTTACTTTCGTACGAAGTTAGAAAAAATTAATGAAGAGAATACATTTTATCGCAATTGGTGGTGCGGTAATGCATCAGTTAGCCTTAGCACTTCATAATCAGGGAAATATAGTAAGCGGAAGCGACGACGAGATCAACGATCCCGCAAAAAGCAACCTCGCTGCGGCCGGAATTTTACCGCCCGCATTTGGCTGGCATCCCGAGAAAATAACTAAAGAACTGGACGCCATCGTATTGGGCATGCATGCCAAAGCTGACAATCCGGAATTGCTGGCGGCGCAGTCGTTAAATATTCCCATTTATTCTTTCCCGCAATACGTTTACGAGGTAAGTAAAAACAAAAAGCGGGTAGTAGTGGCCGGCAGTCATGGCAAAACCACTATTACTTCTATGATCATGCATGTGCTGAAACATCAGGGCTTGCAGTTTGATTATCTGGTAGGTGCTAAACTCGCCGGTTTTGATCAGTCGGTTCAGTTGACTGATGCGCCGTTGATTATTCTGGAAGGCGATGAATATCCGGCTTCTGTTATAGAAAAGCGCCCGAAGATATTCTTCTATCATCCGCATATCAGTGTCCTTAGCGGCGTAGCATGGGATCATATCAACGTCTTCCCGACCTACGAAATATACCGCAGCCAGTTTGAGCAATACCTGAAGGGTATGGATGCCGGTGCCTCGCTGTATTACAACAATGAAGACAGCGAGGTAAAAATCGTTGTTGATATTGCCGGACAAGCACTAAAGGCGGTTCCTTACAATATGCCGGATTTTCGCTACGAAAACGGCGAAGCAATCATCAATACAACAAATGGGGAAGTGAAAGTTGCTGTTTTTGGTCGCCACAATCTGCTGAATATGCAGGCTGCGAAAGGTGTTTGCATGGAATTAGGTATTAGCGAGGTTGATTTTTACAATGCTATTTCCACATTTACCGGCGCGGCAAAACGGCTTGAAAAGATCGCGGAGAAAGAAGGTTTGGTTGCTTACCGCGATTTTGCGCACGCACCTTCCAAGCTCAAAGCAACGCTGGATGCCGTTCGCGAAGCGTACCCGGATCATTTGCTGGTTGCTTGTTTTGAGCTGCATACTTATTCCAGCCTGAATGAGCAATTCCTTTCCGAATATGCGCACAGCATGGATAATGCAGATACCTCAATCGTTTACTTTAGCCGCCATGCATTGGAACTGAAAGGGTTGCCCCCATTACAAACGGAAATTGTGAAAAATTACTTTGAACGAAACGATCTTACTGTAATCGATGACAAGCAGACGTTACAAAATGCAGTTCAGGAAACGCTCTCAAAAGCTGATCGTCCGGTTTGTCTGTTACTGATGAGTTCAGGTACATTTGATGGAATTGACTGGAATAGCGTAGCTTCGCACTTTACATTGAGCAAGAGCAATATTTAAAAATCATGGCACAACTGGCATTAAAACGCCCTATTATATTTTTTGATCTCGAGACAACGGGTACCGACAACGCGAAGGACCGTATTGTGGAATTGGCTTTTGTAAAACTGATGCCAGATGGTAAGCGAGATACTTTCGTAAAACGTATTAATCCGGGAATTCCTATTCCCGCGGCCGTTACAGCTATTCATGGCATCAGCGATGAAGATATCAAAGACGCGCCGAGCTTCAAACAGATTGCGCATAACCTGTACGAATGGATGCGTAACTGTGATATGGGCGGTTATAACTCCTCAAAATTTGACCTTCCTTTACTGGCAGAAGAATTTTTGCGTGCCGGCATCAATGTTGATTTTACAGAACGTATGATGATTGATGTGCAGCAGATTTTTTTCAAAATGGAAAGCCGCAGCCTGAGTGCCGCGTACAATTTCTACTGCGAAAAACAACTGGAAAACGCACACAGCGCAGAAGCAGATATCAACGCAACTATTGAAGTGCTGGAAGCCCAGCTCGATAAATATACCGACCTCGTTAACGACGTAAAATCGCTGAGCACTTTTACTGCCGGTGAACAATATGTGGATTATGCCCGCCGTATTGTTATGAGAGATGGTCATCCGGTATTCAATTTTGGTAAACACAAAGGCCGTAAGGTAGAAGATGTCTTCAATCAGGAGCCTCAGTATTACGACTGGATGATGCAGGCTGATTTCGCTTTGCACACAAAGCAGAAGATTTCAGAAATTCTTAATAAGATGAAGCTGCAGAAGAGCGGCATGAAAGTTTAAAAGGAGTCTGTTTATAATTAATTCACAGACTAGCACAGAACGTTTTGTATAATTTACTATTTTGCCGCCGTTAACTACACAAGCATTGGATAAACTTGTCATAATACCTACCTATAACGAAAAGGAAAATATTGAAAAGATCATCCGAAAAGTGTTTTCTCTGACAGGAGGATTTCATATCCTCGTGGTAGATGATGGCTCTCCGGATGGTACCGCCGATATCGTCAAATCGTTGCAGGCCGAGTTTCCGCAGCAGTTGCACCTGGTGCAGCGCAGTGGGAAGCTGGGGCTTGGAACTGCTTATATACATGGATTTAAATGGGCGTTGAAAGAAGGCTATCAATACATTTTTGAAATGGACGCCGATTTCTCCCACAACCCCGAAGATCTTACACGTCTTTATGAAGCCTGTGCCAATGGCGCAGATGTATCTATCGGATCACGCTACGTGCGTGGTGGTAAAGTGGTAAACTGGCCGTGGGACCGCGTTTTCATCTCTAAAGGCGGCGCCATGTACACGAAGGTGATCACCTTTATGCCGGTAAATGATCCGACTGCGGGCTTTGTGTGTTACACCGCAAAAGTGTTAAAGACCATTCCGCTCGACCAGGTACAATTTATTGGTTATGCATTTCAGATTGAAATGAAATACCGCGCCTGGAAGCTTGGATTCAAACTCAAAGAAGTACCGATTACATTTATTGACCGTAAAGAAGGCGTTTCCAAAATGAGTAAGGGCATTGTAAAAGAAGCGATGTACGGCGTTTGGAAGATGCGGAAGTTCAGTAAATAGGTTGAAACGTTGATAAGTTGATACGTTTTCGCAGATATTATTTAAAAAGCGTTCATTGAAACCAGTTTCAATGAACGCTTTTTGTTTTGTGAACAAAAAACGTTCGGCAAAGTCTCTGATTTTGTCGTGGTGGAAACCGATCTCCAGACCGGCGAAGGCGAATTAAGCAGCAGTATTGTTTTGTGGTTTACTGCGGTCAGGAGACCGCGTTCTGCTCAAACGAAGTCAGAGACTTCGCTCAACTGTTGTTGCAAACGCAGACTTTTCCACTTTCGTAGATTTTACAACATCAGCAGTGGGGCATTCTTTTTTACCCATTGTGCGGCATAAGGACCTTCGGCAAATAAAAGATCGAGCATGCTGAGATTAGGCTGGAAACCTATTCTATCTTCAAATAACTGATAATATTTCGGATAATCTACTGTAAATTTTTCTTCTGTAGCAGGTTTTTGCTTTTGGCGGATGTCAAAAGCTGCGTCGTTATATTCTTTCTGAAAATGATCTGCAATCTGTTCGGTAAAATCAGTTTTCAATTGCCGTTTCAGCCAATGGATTGCAGCGAAATTAAAATCAACTAAACGCTCGAAGGGCTGTTCAAATAAAGGTTGCAGCAAATGTTCATAGTGTTCAAAATAGGGAGTGCGACGATATGCAGAAGTGATCGTGCGCCAGTGCTGCGTTTGCCAGTTTTCCTTATTAGATATTAAAACATCTTTAAGCGGAATACGTTGATTTCTGCCTTGCTGCAGCGGAATACTCAACGTGATAACTCCGTTGGCGCCGGCGATGCAGTAGCGGTTGCGGTAACTCATTTTCTCAAAATGGCCATTTATGTCAAATAGTATTTCATCCGTATTTGATGCAAAAGCCCACCACGAAATATTAGGAAACGGAACCGGAACAGAAACGAGAAACGCCATAACTGGCAAATAAAGCAGTAATTTGCCAAAAATTAAAACAATAATGACCCGCAGATTGTGGATTTTCCTGCTTTGTGTATGTGCCGCATGGAATGCAAAAGCTGTAGATGCTGTGTTCAATTATGCTGTGTTTTATGATTTTCACACGACAGACGGAAAGGTGATCGATGCACAGTTGGAAATGTATTGGCAGATCAATCCTTCATCTTTGCATTATAAGAAAAATGAACATGGATTATTGATTTCTCATGTGCAGACTGATGTGGCATATAAGAATGCGGATGGTAAAGTTTTGCATGAAGAACATTACACGCTGAACACCACGCCTGTGGAGCCGGCAAGAGGTCTTTCGCAGCAGATTATGGATTTTCAGAAGGCGATGTTGCCTTACGGGAGAACCTATATTGAGGTGAAGCTTACTGAACCTGCATTCCCGCAGAACGTTTTTGTTTATCACGACAGCACGGAAATTGAAGCGCCGCAAAATGCGCCATTGTACAGTACGATTCAATTGCTCGATACCGTGTTGCACAATAATCAGGAAAGTCCGTTCCTGAAAAATAACCGTCAGCAGATACCAATCAGCGCCAACTTTTTTGACGAAAACAGAAAGGTGCTCCATTTTTATACAGAGCTTTACCAGATAGGCACTACCGATACCAGTCAGCGTCCGTTGATCCAGCACATTTATATCTCCAAAAAGCCGGTGGATGGTAATAATATTAATGGTTTGATCAGGAAGGATACAGTTACCAACCCTGCTTATCTTTCTATACTGGACAGTTTTAAATTGTCTACACTGCCAACAGGCAATTATTATCTCAATACGGTTCTTTTTTCCTCCAAAAAAGAAATACTTGCTTCGAAGTCGACGTTCTTTCAGCTAATTAACAAAGAGCCGGAAGACTTGTCAGCAGCAGCCACAGCGGCTAATGATTCAGCGACACCACTGACCTATATTAATCTGAATAAGACTTTTGTAGGTAGATACAATCTGCCGCAGCTAAAAGCTATTCTGAAAATGTTGCTGCCCGTAAGCGATGCTGCAGAAGTCCGTACGATCAATGATTTCCTGAAACGCCCGGATGAAAATTATATCCGCTATTATATCTACAATTATTTTTCACGCGATAATCAAAAGAATCCGGAGAAAGCCTGGGATGCTTTTGCAGACCGGATTCGTGAAGTGAACAAAATGTTTGGTGTAAGTAATAAGCCTGGTTATGAAACAGACCGCGGCTATATGTATCTGAAATATGGTAAGCCAAATGACATGGTTTCCGTTCCGAATGAGCCGGGTGCGTTGCCTTATGAGATATGGCAATACTATGCTGTAGGTCACCAGAACCAGCCAGGTATAATTTTATTTTACCAGCCGCCTTCTGCTTTGAATGATTACAAGCTGTTGCATTCAACGATAAATGGTGAATTGAAAAACGGTAACTGGCGTTCAATTTTGTTTAGCAACGGCAGCTCTAATAATTCAAGAGCAGATCAATATTTAAACGGCAAATAAAAATATCAGACAATGACCATCCGGTTTCAAAAATATCAAGGTGCGGGCAACGATTTTATCCTGATCGATAACCGTGAAAAGCAAGTTCAGCTAACGACAGATCAGATCGCACATTTATGCCATCGTCGGTTTGGAATTGGTGCAGATGGCTTAATGTTGTTGGAACGATCTGAGAAATCGGATTTTCATATGGTGTACTTTAATTCAGACGGCAATGAAAGTACCATGTGCGGTAACGGTGGGCGTTGTATTACAGCATTCGCGCAGCGTCTTGGACTTGTAAATGAAAAAGTACTTTTTACTGCAATTGACGGTTTGCACGATGCAATGTTGATTCCGGGAGGACTGATCAGCTTGCATATGCAGGACGTGGCGGAAGTAAAACATTACAATACACACAGTATTCTTAATACAGGTTCTCCGCATTATGTAAAATGGGTTTCAAATGCGCAGGAGGTAGACGTATTTAAAGAGGGACGTGCCATCCGTAATGAAGAGGCGTTTCAGCCGAAAGGCATTAATGTAAACTTCACGCAATTGCTGAATGACGGTCTTTGGGTGCGCACCTACGAGCGCGGGGTAGAAGATGAAACATACAGTTGCGGTACCGGCGTTACAGCTGCGGCAATTGCGGCGAGCGGCCCGGCAACAGGAAGCTTTAAAACAGCAATACAAACTTTAGGTGGTGTACTGGAAGTTTCATTTGTAAAAGATACGCCAGATACCGCAAGAGAAATTTACCTGATTGGCCCGGCGGTGTTTGTTTATGAAGGGACGGTAAATTTGTGAGTGGTCAGTTGTGCGTTTTATGATTGAATTAAACTTGTGCTGCGTATTCACAACTCATCATTGACAATCCACAAAAAGTAATCCGCGCTTATTTCGTGTTCACATAATTCTCAATCGGCAGGCGTTTGGCGATGGAGCGGGCGAGTGTCATTTCATCGGCATATTCGAGTTCGCCGCCAAATGCAATGCCGCGAGCAATGGTTGTAATTTCTACAGGAGTTTCTTTTAGCTGGCGCGAAATATAATACACCGTAGTATCGCCTTCAATGGTTGGTGAAAGCGCCATAATCAGTTCGGAAATTTGTTTGTCCTTTACGCGCTGTACCAGCGAAGCAATTTCCAGTTGCTCTGGTCCGATTCCATCTAGTGGCGAAAGAATGCCACCCAGTACGTGATAGAGACCATTGTATTGTTGCGTACTTTCAATAGCAATCACATCACGGATATTTTCTACCACACAAACTTGTGCACGGTTACGGCCCGGATTGGCGCAGAGCGTACAGATCTCACTATCCGAAACATTATGGCATTCGTTGCAAAAGCGTACTTCCTGGCGCATGCGGGCCAGAGCTTCCGTAAAATGCGTTACTTCGTGTGGTTGTTGTTTTAAAAGGTGCAACACCATTCGCAAAGCAGTCTTCTTTCCAATACCCGGCAGCTTTGAAAATTCCTGTACAGCGTCTTCTATCAATTTGGAGGAGAAAATCATAATATGTTTGCCAGAAGGCGATACGAAATTACGCTTTATTCAGGTTTAAAAGATTGTCAGCTTAGTGTCAGGGTATAAATTAAAAACTAAAAGATTTTTTCGGTTCAAACGAAAACTTTAGCTTCGCAAGCGAAATTATTTTTTAATCAATTTTTGTTATGAAAAAATTTATACTCCTCACGCTGGCAGGCGCTATCAGCTTCGGTAGCTTCGCACAAAACCGAGTAGCTCCTAAAGCTCCACAAACAAAGTCTACTCTGACTCAGAAAACTGCTGTATCAAGCAACGCAATGCTGCAGAGAACAACTAACACGTTTGACACTGCAAGCATAAACTATATCCAATCTACAGATACAGTTACTCTGTACGGTGAATCTGGTTTTGGTGCTTATTATGGTCTGAATGTACTTGGCCTGAATGGCTATGCAGAACGTTTCGATGTCGCTAACTCAGATACTTCTGTTTCGGTACTTGGCGTTGTAGCTCGTTTTGGTGGTATGTACAACACAGCAAGCACTAAAACTGTAACTTTCAGAGTATGGAATCAATCTGCTCCAGTAGCGATTGATGCCAATAATTCACTTATCGGTTTGCCTGATAACGTTATGGGATCTAGCAATGCGATCTCTGTAAAAAATCTTGGTATGGGCAATGGTGCTGCACCAGATACAGCGAAAATATACGCTTTAACTACGCCAACAGCTTATATGACCACTCCGTTTTTTGTTGGCTATGAAGTTCCTTACGATACATTGCAGATCTCTGGGGATACGCTTGGTCTCTACAGTACTATCGACGGTGAAAGACACACTGGTTTAGGTTATGTTTCTAACGGTGATACAACTTACATCACTCAGAACGTAATCAAAGCACCAAACAACCAATGGTATGATAACTATCTGGAAGTGTACAATATTTATAACCACCTGTACATTTACCCAGTTGTTTCTATTCAGATGGCTGATACTACTGGCGGTGGTGGTACAACTGGCGTTCCTTCTGTTACTAAAGGTAATCTGACTTTCTTCGGTAACTATCCTAACCCAGCTGTAAACAACACTAACATCAAGTTTTCTCTGAAAAACACTACTGATATCACTATTCAGATCCTGGATATGAACGGTCGTGTGTTGAATACAATCAACCAATCTAAACTGGGTGCTGGTGATCACGTAATCAACGTAGAAACTTCAAGCCTCGCTGCTGGTAACTACATCTACACGATGACTACTGGTGGTGGTGATCGTCTGGCTAGCCAGATGAGCGTTGTAAAATAAGTTTTCTTACAACTTTCTGTATAGTATAAAAGGTGCGCATTGCGCACCTTTTGTTGTTTTAGTAGGTTATATGTTGTTATCCCCAAAATTGATCAGCAATTGTTGCGTTGGATCTGCAGGGTTGAGTGTTGGCGTGGTACCTGGAGGGACGAGGCAGACATAATATAGACCATTGTGAGAAACTGATTTATAAATTGGATTATTACCTCGCATGCCGGCAAGCTGTCCGATCTTAGGGATGTAAGCTCGTAGAATGTAAATGGTTTGCCCGGGGTAATAATAGGTACTTGTTTTTGTCACTTCGGTAACGTCATATGGCCCTTCGAAATTGGACGTGTTATTCTGACGTATGTAGATTTTGTAAGTAGTGTAGATGCCGCAGGAACCGCCCAGACAATAAGGGAGTGCATCCACGTAATCATAGTTAACAGGGGTGTAAGGATTGTACGTTAATGATAGATAGGGACTTTGTTGGTTGAAAGTCCCTTCATTATAAAACGCTGCATTCTGGATAGTTTGTGCGCCGGTAGTTCGTGCAGCTTTACCAGGGTTGTTGCCGCTTACCGGCATAGACGCATCGTCTTTTTTACAGGAAACGAATAGCGCCGATAGTGCGATGCCGACGTATAAGAACTTTTTACTCATAGAAGATATTTTAGTACCAACCGTAAAGCAAAAAGCACGCCATTTGGCGTGCTTTTTCAAAACTTATTTATCAGTAAGTATACTATTCTTTTTCTGTCAGATCATCGGAGAAGACAGGTAATTTCTCTTTTTGACCAACACGATACCAGATGCTCAGCAGGAAGCCGATCACCATTACAGCGGTACCGAGCCACAGTACATTGATATAAGGGAATACCATTGCTTTCAGAACGATATAGTCGTCCTTCGGATTGGTTTGTTTCAGCAGGATTTCAATGGCATTATCTTCCGGAATTACGCGTGAGAAACGTGTGTAAATGCCCATGTCGCGTAAGGTGTCTTCAATATAGTTGGAAGACTGGCCACGGAGGTAGTACAGCGGTTTAATCTTTTTCACTAAGCCGGAAGCGTCATAAACATCCATAGTTGCAGTAACAGCCAGATCACCCTGTTCCGGCTGATAGCGCGGATCATTTACTTTGCCATCTACGTTTTCAAACACCATGTAGCCATTGTTGAAATAAATACTATCGCCTTTATGAACGATGTATGTTTTATAGCTGGCTGTGTCCGTTCTTTTTGACGGGTCTATCGCTGAAGTGATAAATGTAAATACGTCGCGGCTCAGGTAATGTTTGGAAGACGGATTTGCCGAAAGTCCCTGCTGTCCTTTCGGATTGATAAATGCATCAGGATAAAGACTGAACTTTTCAACGACTTTCTTGGTAATGCTATCTCTGCGTTCGTAGTCTACACGATAGTAGTGACGTGGGTCACCTGGATCAGTAGAAGCAGAATCGCCTTTGTAGGTAGCGGTATATTCGCCCATTACCACCGGTGTATTGAGGAACAACAGCACGTTCTCCCGACTTTCACGGATATTCTCTGCTTGTGTCTTTTTGCCGAAATCCATTACTACACCCAGTGTATTAATAGAAATCACTTCTTTTTTGTAGGAAGAAAGGATGATACCTACAATCATCAACGCAAAGCCAAGGTGCGCAATAGAAGCGCCCATTTTCTTCAAAGAACCTTTCTGAATTGCAATGCCGTAATAGATATTCGCTACCACCGCAAAACAAGCTGCAAACATCAGCACAGCGTATTGCCATGCGTCTATTTTCATACTGAGGCTAATGCCGAGCGAAATAACCAATCCAATCAGGCCGGTAATACCGAGGCGTTGCCATACTTTCTTTGTTTCTGTTTTCTTGAATTTCAGATACAGAATAGAAGCGGAGAGCAATGCTACGATAATGGCTACCCAAACCTGAATATTGTTGTACTGAGCCACCGGGTCAACAGGCGGTGCAATTTCTTTATTGAGGATTTTTTTCGCCAGTGGTGCCCATACAGGCAGCGACGTGGAGAAGATAATCTGGAATGCAGAAAGCAATAAGATGATAGAGCCGATAAACATCCAGAACTCACGGGAGCTGGTTGCTTCTTCCCCTTTTACCGTCGGTAGCTTTTTCCACCGTACCGAAAGTAGTGTGATAGATAAAACCATCAACACGCCCAGTACTACCAGCAAATGCCAGTACAGCGATTTGCCTTCGCCTGTAAATGCGTGTACCGAAGTATCGCCCAGTACGCCAGTACGTGTGAGGAATGTAGAATACCAAACGAAGAGATAAGTAAGGATAAGCAGGATGAATGTAGCACCTAATGTGCGGCCCGTAGATTTATACACTAGCAAGGTGTGCAGGCCGGCCACAAGTGTAAGCCATGGCACTAGCGATGCATTTTCTACAGGGTCCCAGGCCCAGTAACCACCGAAGGTTAGGGATTCATATGCCCAGGCGCCGCCCATCATGATACCGGTTCCAAGTACAGCGCCGGCAAACAATGACCAGGCAATAGTCGGTTTTATGAAGCTTTGGTAATCGCGTTTCCAAAGAGCGGCCATTACAAAAGCAAACGGAACGATTGTAGAAGCGAAGCCAAGGAACAATACTGGCGGGTGAATTACCATCCAGTAGTTTTGAAGCAATACGTTCAGGCCATTGCCATCTTTGATAAAGCTCATGTAATTGCCCTGTGCAAAGATTGGTGCACCGGCCATCTGGTTGCGCAACAACATAAACGGCGTGCTGCCTACTTTGATATCTGCACCAAAGTAGAAGCCGAGCAACATGGTTGTCAAAGCGACCTGTACCAATGAAATGATCGCCATAGTGCGGCTTTCCAGCTTACGTGCTGTAGCCATTACTACAAGGCCCAGTACACAATGCCAGATCGTCCAGAGGAGGAAGCTACCTTCCTGACCTTCCCAGAAGCAGGACAAAAGATATTTTGTCGGCAAAGCGAGCGAAGAGTGCTGCCATGCATAGTTGTATTCAAAAAGGTGGCTGGAAATAATATAATAAAGCGCCGTAAATATTCCGAAAATGGAGGCTGTATGGAAAATAAAACCATTACGACCCAGTAAGAGCCAGGAGTTGCTGGCACTTATGTCTTTTGTTTCCGTTTGTGCGGCTTTGAAATAGCTGAAGGCGCTAAATAAAGCTGCGATAAACGATGTGATCACAAAAAAATGGCCCAGTTGCCCGGGTCCTAAATGTTCTCCTGTAAACTCCATTACGCTGTTTTTGTGTGAATCTTTCTAGTTTGAATGGTAGGGTTTGCTGCGTTTTGTTTTTCTGTGTTGGGGTTGCTGGCTGAGGTAGCGGCGCTTAACTGGCCCCGCCTACAGCAATCTGGTCTTTCTTGTATTTAGAAGGACATTTCATCTGAATTTTTGAACAGTGGAAATTTTCACCATCTATATAACCAGTCATTACAACTTGTTCTGATTTTTCAATATCAGTTGGTTTTGCACCGTTGAATATTACTTTACGGAGATTACCAGATTTATCTTTTACAAAAAAGCTGAAATGATTAGGATCTTTTAACGGATCATATTCGGTAGCCATAGTTTTTTCGTAGAAGCCAATTACATGGTATTGCTTGCCAGGTTGTTTGGATGCGGAAGCAAATGTTTCGTAAGTGCTAAAATCTCCAAACATGGATACAATGACACAAACGGCGGCAGCGACTAAAACTAAAAGAACGATGTGCGTCTTTTTCATAAAGAAATATATTACTATAAAATAGTAATCGACTAAAAATGACTACTATTTTACTTTTGGGCTACAAAGTTACGCAATAAACGGTTTTGAAAGATTTAAGTTTTAATTTTGCCGCCGATAAAAACAATTGATAATGGCAGATCTTTCGACTTTTGACCCCAACTCAGTCGGATTAAAATCAAATAACATATTTGGTCTTCCTTTTAAGGAAGACGAGTCTGAACTCGTATTGCTTCCTGTTCCATGGGAAGTAACCGTTTCTTACCGTCAGGGTACGGCAAGAGGCCCGGAAAACGTATTCGATGCGTCTATGCAGGTAGATCTTTACGATCCGGATGTAGTGGACGGTTGGAAAAAGGGTTTCTACATGTTGCCGGTAGATAAAAACATTCGCAAGAAAAGTGATTATCTGCGTCAGTGTGCGGAGCTGATCATTTCTTGTCTGATTGATGGCGGTGAAGTTTGTAAGAACGAACAGCTTTCTGACAAACTGGAAGAAGTGAACAATGGCGGCAAAATGCTGACCAACTGGGTGTACGAAATGACACACAACCTGCTGAAGGAAGGCAAAAAAGTAGGTCTTATCGGTGGTGATCACAGTACGCCGCTGGGTTTTGTGAAAGCGCTGGCTGGTGTACATGAGTCTTTCGGTATCCTGCAGATCGATGCACACGCTGATCTGCGTGAAGCTTACGAAGGTTTTACGTATTCACACGCTTCTATTATGTACAATGTACTGAAAGAAGTACCTGGCGTGGAAAAACTGGTTCAGGTGGGTATCCGTGATTATTGTGATGAAGAACTGGAACTGGCGCAGCAAAGCAATGGCCGTGTGCAGACGTTCTTCGATAAAGACATCAAAGCGCGTCAATACGAAGGTGATACCTGGAAACAGATTTGTAACGATATCATCAACGCGCTGCCGCAAAAAGTATATATCTCTTTTGATATCGATGGCCTGGATCCGAAACTGTGTCCGAACACGGGAACGCCGGTGCCGGGTGGTTTTGAGGTAGAGCAGATTTTCTATCTTTTCAAACAACTGCATGCAAGCGGCCGTGAACTGATTGGTTTTGATCTGAACGAAGTTTCTTGCGGTGAACACAGTGCGGATGGCATTGATGCGATCGTTGGTGCACGTGTATTGTACAAGCTGTGTAACTACATGGTGGCGGGGAAATAATGTGAGGGAATGTGTTTAATGTGGGTAATGTGCTTGATGTGGTTAATTCGTTAAATGGTTAATCAGTCGTAATAAAATTGAATCCGGATGGTTTTTAGCTGTCCGGATTTTTTTGTGCCTTGCGGGGAACGAAGCGCTCTGTGTGTGTTGTTGGTTTTTTTGCTCCTGACGGCGCAAGGGCACGGTGCTCGCTCGCGTATTTGCGAGGAACGAAGCAATCAGCACGGGTTGTTGGTTTTTCTCTCGCGGTGGCGCAAAGACATGATTTGTGTTTTTCATGGTTGTCACGAAGAATATCCCCCTTTTTTGCCTTTTTAGGTTCTTTGAACTTTACCTACTTTGTGCCTACTAAGACCTTTTCAAAAAAATGATGAAGAATAAATTTCTCCTCGCAGTTATCCTTTTCACCGTTTGTTTTTCCATCACTTATTTATTGTACTGTTTGTTTGATGGCAGTTCGATTTTTCATAGCGGAAGTAAAATGCTTGTTTCCGTTGGTGTTTCGATGGGGGTGACTATTACTTTGTTGTTGAATAAGACAGGGACAAAGCAAGCGCGGGTTGCAAAATAGTAGCACCGGCGATGAACGGAGCGTCGCAACCTGGTTTAACCGGAGTAGGAAACGGTGATGGTAAAGGTGTTTTCTTAAAGAGTCCAGCCTGGGACTGGTAGTTTTTTTAGACACGAGAGCGCTACGCTAACGCTCGCGTCAGTATGGTAACAAAAATATCATGACCAATGTGGGTAATTGACCATTCGCCATTGACGTCTGACCTTTCACGTTTGCGGCAAATCTGCTACTTTAGCGGTCATGGAAGCATTAGAAACCGAAAAGGAGCTGGGCACTGCGCTGCGCTCTGATAAAAAGGTGCACAACGCATGGGCCATGTATGACTGGGCCAACAGTGCGTATAACCTTGTCATTACCTCTACTATTTTTCCTGCTTATTATACTGCGATCACAACGGTCAAAGACGGCGACAAAATTGTCAATGACAAAGTTTCCTTTTTCGGGATGACGATCAAAAACAGCACGCTGTTTGATTACGGATTGGCTGCCGCTTATCTCATCATCGCTATTCTGTCACCGATACTTTCTTCTATTGCCGATTATAAGGGCAATAAGAAAGCGTTCATGCAGCTGTTTTGTTATATTGGCTCGCTGGCTTGTTGCGGTTTGTATTTCTTTGATGCCAGTACGCTGGAGTTGGGCATCATTTGCTCGGTGCTTGCGGCTATTGGTTATTGCGGAAGCCTGGTATTTTACAATGCTTATTTACCAGAGATCGCGTTGCCGCATGAGCGTGATAGCGTTAGTGCGAAAGGGTTCTCTTACGGTTATATCGGTAGTGTGTTGTTGCAGCTTATTTGTTTTGTTTTTGTAATGAAGCCGGAATGGTTTGGAATTAAAGATGCTACGTTTGCGCCGCGTCTATCCTTTTTATTAGTTGGTATCTGGTGGATGCTGTTTGCGCAGATTCCATTTTTCAAATTACCGAAAGGAAAGCCTGCGCAGAAGCATTCGGAATACAGCCTGATTTCAAACGGCTTTCATGAATTGCAAAAAGTAGCGCGACAGGTAGGGCAGATGCCGGTATTGAAATTATACCTTGGGGCATTTTTCCTGTATAGTATGGGCGTGCAAACCGTGATGCTCGCTGCTGCAATTTTTGGTGCGAAAGAACTGGGCTTGCCGACGTCTAATCTGATCGGAACGATATTGATCATTCAGCTGGTGGCGATTGCAGGTGCGTATCTGATGGCGAAATTGTCGGAACGTTTTGGTAATCTTTCTGTACTGCTCTTCGTGGTATTTATTTGGATTGGTGTTTGTATTGGTGCTTATTTCACTACGACTGCAAATGAGTTTTATATAGTGGCTTCGGTTGTTGGTCTGGTAATGGGTGGCATTCAATCGCTGAGTCGTTCTACTTATTCTAAACTGATGCCGGTTACGCAAGACACTGCTTCTTTCTTTAGCTTTTATGATGTTACAGAAAAAATTGCCATTGTAGTGGGCATGATTTCTTTTGGATTTATTGAACAAATGACTGGCAGCATGCGTAATTCCATCATTTCTCTGATTGCATTTTTTGCTGCTGGCGCGATTGTTTTGTATTTTGCTATTCTTCGCAGTAAAAAAGTTAATGCGTTAAAAGGGTAAATGGTTAATGTGAAGAATGTGATGAATGTGGGAATGTGGTTTTTTAATGCGAATGCGCCCTTCGACTGCGCTCAGGGTGACAGGTGCAAAATGAATGTCGGGGAATGTGATGAATGTGGGGAATGTGGTTTTTTAATGCGATAATGCGCCCTTCGACTGCGCTCAGGGTGACAGATGCAAAATGAATGTGGGGAATGTGATGAATGTGGGTAATGTGCTTTTTAATGCGATAATATTGAATAATGCGATAGTGAGTGAAGCCCCTTTAGGGGTTGGGCTGGATGGGATAGCGATGAGTTTTTATTAGATAACATATGAGCCCCTTTAGGGGTTGGGGTAAATTTTATAACGATGAAAATATTTGCAGTAAACGCGGGTTATTTTAAACTGGATGGTGGCGCAATGCATGGCGTGGTGCCGAAAAGCATGTGGAATAAAGTGAACCCGGCCGATGACAATAATATGTGCTCTTGGGCGATGCGCTGTATGCTGATTGAGCACGGTAACTATCGCATTCTGATCGATAACGGGATGGGACATAAACAGGATGATAAATTCTTCGGGTATTATTATCCGTTTGGTCCTACGTTGGAGGAATCGCTGAAGGAAATCGGTTATACGCCGGATGATATCACGGATGTGTTTTTAACGCATCTGCATTTTGACCATTGTGGTGGTTCTATCAAAAAAGAAGGCGACAAATTGGTGCCGGCTTTTCCGAAAGCGCTTTACTGGAGTAACAAAAAACATTGGGACAGTGCGGTAAATCCAAATGATCGTGAGAAGGCGTCTTTCCTGAAGGAAAATATTTTGCCGATTCAGGAAAGTGGTCAACTGCGTTTTATTGAAGTGGCGGACGGTGAAGAGTGGATTGAAGACATTCGTATTCGCTATGTAAATGGTCATACCGATAGCATGATGCTCCCGCAGATTAGTTACAACGACCGTACGATTTTGTATTGCGCGGATCTGATGCCTGCTGTATCGCATCTGCCAATGCCTTGGGTAATGGGTTATGATATGCGTCCGCTGGATACTTTAAACGAAAAAAGAAAAATCCTGACAGAAGCGGTTGCCAATAATTGGGTACTGTTTTTCGAACATGATTTTAAAAACGAATGTTGCACACTACAGCAAACGGACAAAGGCATTCGTGCGAAGGATATTTTTCCGCTGGCGGAAATTGAAAAACATTAGATCGTGCCGATGCAATCGGCTGGAATTGGGTAGACACAAGTGATCCCTTCGAAACATTTGCGCCAGAATAAAAAATAGAAAGCCGAGGCAGATGCCGCGGCTTTTCTCTTTACTGGCGTGATTCTTTCGAAGGGCGACTCGTGTCGATAATACTTTGCAGTCTCAGACTGTACTCATCAACGGCAGTCTGGAGACTGGCAGTCTTCAAGCCACCGGAGCGCTACGCTAACTCCTGCGCCCGCGCGATTATTTAATGATCTGAATTTTCTGTCTGTCGGTTATTTGTCCATCTTCAATAATGGTAGCGATGTACAGACCCGTGTAGAAATTACTCAGATCAATATGTACTGACTGACCTGCGTTGAATTGCCGGCTGAACACTTCTTTACCGTCAATGCTTGTAATAGAAACCGTCTTAGTCTTGTTGTCAGCGCTTTTCAGGAAGAGCTGATCTTTCGCGGGGTTAGGGTAGAATAGATTTTCGCTGGCTGCGATATTGATAGTGTTGACAGCCGTTGGCGCATTGGTGAGGAGTACTTTATACAGTGCTGTTACTACTTTTTCAGTGAATGTATTAGACAGACTGTCCTGGTTTGAGAGCACGGTGATTGCAATACCCCGCGCTGTGTCCATCAGGTTAGAGTTGATTTGTCCTACCCATGTGCCGCCATGATCGAATACGGTATTATTGAGATAACGTTCTCTGAAAATACCCAGGCCATAGCCGATTGTAGAACTGATATTTACCCATTGCAGCATCTCGTTATTGAGTGTCGATTTTTTGATGATGTCACCGTTGAAAAGCGCCTGCCAGAATTTTGCGTCGTCAGACGCTGTAGAGACGATGCCACCAGCAGAATTGGCGATGCTGTACAATTCTTCGGAAAGGTAAGGGCTTGCGTCTTCGATGTAATTGTGGCCGATGTAAGTCCAGTAATGCGCATAAGGCAACGTCACTGTTTCATAAGGAGGGAAGAAAGTTTCATTCAGTTGAACCGGGTTGAAAATACTATCGCGCAGCAGTTGATACATCTGACGACCTGTTATCGCTTCTTCAATAATACCTGCAATGATGTAGTTGGTATTGCTATAGTTCCAGCTCGCACCTGGCGCGAAGTCTGGCGTTCCTACGAAATCGTGCAACAATTCCTCTTTCGTCCAGATCTTATTCATGTTCAGGTTTACAGAATCCCAGAAGTGAGGATCTTCGGTATAGCTGAAAATGCCGCTGGTGTGGTTTAAGATTTGTTTGATGGTGATTGCGCCGTTGATATTTGCATATCCCTGGATCCAGGTGCCGATGGTATCTGTGAGATTGACCTGGCCATCTTCATAGAGCTTCAGCATTATGGCGCTTACAAAAGTTTTGGTGTTGCTGCCAATGCCAATCAGCATATTGTCGGCCATGGGTACACCATCTTGTGAAACGCCAGAAGAGCCTTTCCAGTTGCCGATGTTTTTATAATTCACAGCTGCCTGCAGTCCTTTGAATTTGTAGAGAGCCTGCATATGGTTAAGGGTATCCTGCAGATGTTGTTGCAGAGAGGCTGGCAGTTGAGCGGAGGAACGCTGTGCCAGCATGGAGATCGTCAGTAACAGGAGTAATAATTTTGTTCTCATGTCGTTGTGTTTTTATGACACAAAAAGACGCAATCTTTTGACCGTGCTAAAATTGTTTTGACCAACAGTATCAACTATTTGACCAAATATATCCAGGGAAAGATGTCAAAGAATCCCGGCTTTTCATCCTAAAATCCCGGCGTTTCGTACAAATGAACAATGGTTTTGACTCGCTAAATCGCATATTTGTACCGGAACGTATTCTTTATGAAACAATTTCAGAAAATACTCAATTTCCTGGGCAGCCGCTTCATGCTGAATTTGTACGTGTGGCTGTTGCTGTGGGATGCGTTATACAACAATTACCGGAATGACGTTGTGCCAAATGGCTACGCAAATGCGTGGGTGCATGTGATCATTATGCAATTGATTTTCATGACCCAGATCTATTTTACCAATAGCGTGCTGATCGGTAAATTGCTCATGAAACGAAAACATCTGATGTTTGCCGGAACTTTTCTGGCGACACTGATTTTCTTTGTATTCGTGATCGGCAATTATAGTGAATGGCTGATTCATCATTATCCCAAAGCACATAAATATGACTTTAGTGCGATCAATCTGCAAGACAGAGGCCCGAAGATGTCTGCGTTTGATTATTATTTCAGCATAGCCACAGATCTCGCGGTTAGCTCGTTGATTTTTGGAATGGGCTATTTCATGCAATATTACTTTCGTGGAAGAAGAAAGGAAATGGCCTTGCTGGAGAAGAAAAGACTGGAAGCCGAGCTGGCATTGCTGAAATCTCAAATCAATCCCCATTTTCTATTCAACGTGCTGAATAGCATTTATTCACTTTCATTGAAAAAATCAGATGATACACCTGGTGTGGTTTTGAAGCTGTCTGAAATATTGCGTTATATGCTTTACGAATCGAAGAACGATTTTGTATCGCTGGAAAAAGAAGTAGCCGTATTGCGTGATTATATTGATATTGAAAAAGTGCGGATGTCGAACAAAGAAGCGATTCATCTGGAGATTAGCGGCGATTTGCAGCGTTATGTGATTGCGCCCAATATGCTGATCTCTTTTGTGGAAAATGCTGTGAAACATGGACTTGATTCACAAGCGGCGGATGCATTTGTGATTATCAAAATAAAAGTGGATGAAACTACCGGCACTTTGTATTTTCAATGTCTGAATAATTATAAGCAACGCCCGATAAATGGCCATACGAACAAGTCTGGCGGTATCGGACTGGATAATGTACAGAAACGTTTGCAGCTGATTTATGCACAGCGCCATGACCTGAATATCCGCAATGAGGAAAATTTATACGATGTAAACCTTCAGATAAAACTTGTACAACATGAGATGTCTTATAGTAGATGATGAACCGCTGGCGCAAGATGTGATCGAGCATTATATTTCCGGAACAGAAGGACTGGAACTGGTAGGGAAATGTACGAATGCCGTGCAGGCATTTGCGATGCTCAACAAAGAGCAAATTGATCTGATGTTTCTCGATATTCAGATGCCAGAGCTCAGCGGCCTTGATTTTATCCGTACACTTCGTCAATTGCCTATGATTATTCTTACCACAGCTTATTCAGAATATGCAGTGCAAGGTTTTGAACTGGATGTTGTAGATTATCTGCTCAAGCCAATTTCGCTGGAACGTTTTCTGAAAGCTGTTAGTAAGGCGCGGGCGTTAAAACAGCCGGTACAGTCGCAGGTAGTAATTCAGGAATTTGTTTCTAAACCGCAACACGACAGCATTTTTATCAGAAGTGACGGCAAGTATATCCAGTTAAATCCACAGGATATTCTTTTTATTGAAGGGTTGAAAAATTACCTGATCATTCATACTGCACAAAAAAAGATCATTACGCATAGTACGATGAAAAGCATGGAAGAAGACTTAAGCGCGTTTCCGTTTTTTATTCGTGTGCATAAATCTTATCTCATCAACCGGAAATTCATTACTGAAATAGAAGGTAACATGGTGAAGCTCGACAAGCAGGAAGTCCCGGTGGGTGGTATTTATAAGGACGAACTGATGCGCAGTCTGAAAATAATGTAGTGGTCAATGGTGAATGGTCAATAGTGAACGGTGAATACCCGTAATACGTCAATTGCGCGAGTTTTGTACAATGCTTCGGCTCCGCTCAGCATGACAAACGCGGTAGCGTATATTCTTAAAAGCACTGGTTAAGGTGAAATGAGTGTCACCCTAAGCAGAGGCGAAGGGCAAGAATACTGAGTTGACCAATTATCATTGACCATTCACCATTCACCATTCACCATTGACCATTCACCATTGACTTTTCACGTTTCACCAACATTCACCATTGACTGTTCACCATTGAAAACCGTATATTCGTTACCCGGCAAACAGCCTGAAAAACGATTTTATGGACATCCAAACGTATAGAGTAGAACATGATTTCCTGGGAGAAAAGCAAATCCCCAACGATAAATATTACGGCGTACAAACCTTGCGCGCCAAAGAAAATTTCAATATTACAGGTACGCCCATCAGTAAAGAACCCCTTTTTATCAAGGCCTTTGCTTATGTAAAAAAAGCAGCAGCACTCGCCAATAAAGAATGTGGCGTGCTTGATCCGAAGATCGCAGATGCTATTGTGTACGCCAGCGATCGTTTGATTGCAGGCGAATTCCTTGATCAGTTTGTAAGCGATATGATACAAGGCGGCGCCGGTACCTCTTGCAATATGAACGTAAACGAGGTAATCGCGAACATTGGTCTGGAATACATGGGCTACAAAAAAGGTGAATACCAATATCTGCATCCAAACAATCATGTAAACTGTTCCCAAAGCACGAATGACGCTTATCCTACGGCCTTTCGCATGGCGGTATTCATGAAGATCGACGAATTTACTGCAGCGCTGGAGAAATTACAGGAAGCATTTTATAATAAAGGAAAAGAATTTGACAATGTGTTGAAGATGGGCCGTACACAGTTGCAAGACGCAGTACCAATGACAATGGGTCAGGAGTTCAACGCATTTGCTACAACGATCGGTGAAGATGTATTGCGCATGAAAGAGGTGCAGAAACTGATTACCGAAGTGAACATGGGCGCTACTGCGATTGGTACGGGTGTGAACGCGCCGGAAGGTTATGCTGACGCTTGTATCAAACATCTGGCGGAAGTAAGTGGTATCCCTGTTGGGTTATCGCCGGATTTGATTGAGGCTACTTACGATACTGGCGCTTACGTACAATTGAGTGGCACGCTGAAACGTTGTGCTGTAAAGCTGAGCAAGGTTTGTAATGATCTTCGTTTGCTGAGTAGTGGTCCGCGTTGTGGTTTCAATGAAATCAATCTGCCGCCAATGCAGCCGGGTTCTTCCATTATGCCGGGCAAAGTAAATCCGGTGATTCCAGAAGCGATGAACCAGACTTGTTTCTATGTAATTGGCGCGGATCTTACTGTTACTATGGCTGCAGAAGCCGGACAGTTACAGCTGAATGTTATGGAGCCTGTGATTGGTTTTGCGTTGTTTACTTCTTTGGAATATCTTTCAAACGCTTGTGATATGCTGCGCGAAAAATGTGTGGTTGGTATTACAGCCAATGTAGAACGCACTAAAGAAATGGTGATGCACAGCATCGGTATTGTAACGCAGCTTAATCCGATTCTCGGGTATGAAATCGCTGCAAGTATTGCCCGTGAAGCATTACAGACCGGGAAATCAGTTCATGAAATCGTAGTACAGGAAAGAAAACTGATTACACAGGAAAAATGGGATGAGATTTATTCTTTCGAAAATTTGATTCATCCGAAGTTTATCAATCGGTAAGCCGGTCAATTAATTAAATTGGTAAAGGGTTAAATGGTTGTCGCCACTTAACCCTTTTTTTATAACGACTTAATTAGCCCGTTAAATTTTTAATGAATTAACGACAAAGTCCCAAAGGATAATCCTCGCTTCCATTGCCGCTTTGGCATAGTGTGTAGCCTCTGCCCATTTGGTTTCGTCAGCACCGCAAAGTTCCGTGAGCATTTCAATGGCCAGATGACTGTGATGATCGCCATCTACTTCAATATGACGTTCGAGGTAGTATTTGAAAATGCTGAATGAAACATCTGATGTTTCTGAAAATTCATTGACGAGTTGCAGAAACATATCCGGAATCAAATCTTCACGGCCAAATGTAAACACTGATGCTACGAGATAAGATTTGCCTGTTGCAATAGTATCAAACGTAAATTTCAGGAATTGACGAATGCCTTCGCTCTGTATTGTTGCATCGATCGCTTCGGTAATCGTTTTGCCTGTTTTCAGCTGCCCGATCAATTGATGAATCGCTTCCGTACTGGCGCCACTCTGGTGCATCGCTTTCAGATACAACTCAAAATGGCTGATTCGGTTGCCCGCCTCGTCAATATCACTTTCTTCTCCGGCTACAATTTCATTGATCAGATAGCGTGTATTCGCAGAGCCAACGGGAACCCAGGGCAACGATACGCATGTAAGTGACTGCTGCAACGATTTCAGCAATGACATAAAATCCCAAACAGCGTAAATATGATGCGCCATAAATACGCGGAGATCTTCTGGCGTGCGCACCATTTTATAAACCGGGTGCGCGATCAGTCTTTGACGAACTGGTTCTATGGCCTCTTTTAAAGTTTTGATATGATGATTCATCAGCGTTTTTGTTTTTGCGCGCCAAAATTAATGTGATAATGTGATAATGAAAATGTGGCGAATGTGTTTAATGTGATAAATGTGTTTTTCGCAGGTTTCGAATTTTTGACTTTTGACTTTTGACTTTTGACTTGTCAAAGGACCAACGTTTAAAACGTACCTTCGCGGGATGCGCTATATCTGGCAACATATTGAGGCTTTATTGCAGTACGATGGTCGTCTTCCGCTCACACATTATCTGAAAAATTATTTTCGCCAGTATCCGAAGCTGGGCAGTCGCGACCGGAAATTGCTTTCGGCTATGGTTTATAGTTATTATCGTTGTAGAAAAGCCTTGGTAATGCCTGACGCCAATTTGGAAGAAGTCATTCGCGTAGCGCTATTTCTCTGCAATAATCCGGAAAAACATACAGCAGCATTTTTGCCATCTTTTCCCGAAGCTATTTTATCGGCACCTGTTGAAGAGAAGATGCAATTTTTGAAAGAGCGAGGTATTGAACTCAATATCCCTGCTATTTTTCCGCAACAGTTGCCATTATCCGAAGGAATAAAAAATGAAGCATGGTTGCTTTCCATGTGGCATCAACCGCAGTTATTTATTCGGATACGGAAAGAAAAAAGTGCAGTAGTCAAGAAGTTAACCGCAGAAAATATCGCCTTTTCTTTTGTGAATGATCATTGCGTAGCCTTACACAACGGTACTTCTGTCGATAAAATTTTACCCGCCGACTGGTATGTGGTGCAAGATGCTTCGTCACAACAGACGGGCAGTTTCTTTCAACCGAAAAAGAAAGAAAATTGGTACGACTGCTGTTCAGGCGCGGGCGGAAAGTCTTTGCTGCTAAAGGATCTGGAACCATCGGTTACCATCACTGTTTCAGATGTTCGTGATAGTATTCTGCATAATCTGCGTTTGCGTTTTAATCAGTATGGCTATTCCGCACCGAAATCATATACGCTTGATGTGTCCGATGCCAGCCAGTTAAAACTGCAATTAGGCAGTCAACAGTTTGATAATATCATTGCAGATGTGCCGTGCTCCGGTTCCGGCACCTGGGCGCGTACTCCAGAGCAGCTTTATTTCTTCGATCCGGAATTCGTTACAGAAATCAGCAAAAGGCAAACCACCATCTTGCACAATATTGCTGATAAGGTAAAGCCAGGCGGGAAAATATTTTATATCACTTGTTCTGTTTTCAAAGCCGAAAATGAAAACGTTGTAGCAGCTGCAATCAAGGATACATCGCTTGAAATAGAATCAATGCAAATAATAAACGGCCTGACGAATCAGGCCGATAGTATGTTTATTGCAGTGTTAAAAAGAATCGTTTAGTTCTTCATCAGTTTTATTGTCTGCTTACCATTTTTGCCAACCGCTGTAAAAAAATACATTCCGGAAGGTAATGCTGGCGGCATGTTAATTGTAAACCAGTCTGTGGTGTGTTGTACCGACAATTGCTGCTTGAAAATCTGTTTACCGGTAACATCGGTCAGTACGCATTGTACCGTTTGTATTTCCTGCAATGAAAATTTTACGTAGATCAGCTGATTAAAAACGGTAGGCCAGACAACCATCAGATCGCTGCCGGAAGGCGCTGGTATGTCATGTACACCAAGGCCCAGATAGGACGCTACTTTATGAAAGTCCGGAATTCCATAACCAAGCTGCACACCAGGAGCCGTGTAGTGATCTGCGCTGCGGCTAATGGCGTCTCTGATTGTAAACGGAGATAAGTTTTGTTTGCCTGACAACAAGCACGCGGCCCAGCCTGCCAGCTGTGGCGCTGCGAAAGAAGTACCACTCGCTACTGATACTGCAGAATCGCTTCCTGATAAAATGGTTGCGGGTTCGCCCATCAGGGAGACATCAGGTTTTACTATTCCCGCAGCGTTTGGTCCGTAACCGCTTGACACTGCCGGCGCCCGGTTCTGATCTACGCTGCCTACGCTCATGGCGCTGTCTGCATCACCCGGACTAAGTAACCCGCTTGAGCCTTCATTGCCTGCTGTGGAGAAAAAGAGCATTCCTTTTTTTGTGGCAGTATTGGCTGCAATAGCTACCAGAGTTGTTTTTCCGTCGAGCTGTGCTGAAGTGTATGTAAATGTCGGATTGGTAAAATCAAAATAACCTACCGAAGCGGTAACGATATTGGCACCAATACTGTCGGCACGTTCGACGCCCGCCAGCAGATTGTCCATTTCTATTTCGCGATCAATGCCGAGTGTTTCATCTTCTGTACGATAGAGTACATACATCGCTTCCGGTGCAGTTCCAACATATTTCCCCGGCATATTTCCGGCCATCGTAGAGAGGGCAGCGGTGCCGTGAATAGAATTGGAGAATACATAGCTTGTATCCAGCACAAAATCATGCGCGTCTAGCAAGCGGCCATTATTAAACATGCTGTCGAAGCCTACATGCAGGTCCGTATTCGAAAAGCCGGCATCCAGTACTGCAATGAGTTCACCGGAGCCCTTCATGTTATTATCATGCAGGAAATCGCCATTCACCATTGCAATCTGCGTGTAAGAACCTCCGTAATAAGCGGCGGAACCCGTTGTGCGGGCCAGCTGCGAAAACGAAGATTGTGCGTTGCCCGGCAACGTAGTATTGCCGTTACCCGACAATCTGTGCAATCCCTGCGGATAAACGCCTACCAGTCTTACACTGTTTACATAGGGCTTGCCCAGCAGCAATAAAATTTTGGAAGAATCATCGAGTAAAACAACGCATTGATTGAGCCAGCGGGAGGTTACATGTAGCTTGCCACCCGTAATCGCCAGTACGGAATCAATATATGCCGGAGAAACCGGCAGGTCTGTGCTGTCCACTGCAATAGAATGCAGGCTGCGACGGTCTAGCGAGCGTTGCGAGAGGAATGCCAGCGGATTTGACAGGCTGGATGTTCCGTTCTTATTGGTAAACGACACGCGAAAGGCCCATTGTGGTTGCAATGCCTGGCTCGCGAAAGCCATAAGCACTAACAACAAACAACAACAGGCCTTTCTCACAAAATTTATCATCTCTTTACTACTTATAATTAGTTATTGCTGATGGCGCGCATCACAACGCTATAGCCCTTGCGACAGTTGGTAGTACCGCCAGGCGTATAGTTGTATGTCCAGTGCGTCAGTTCTTTGTACACCAGACCTACGTTGTTTTCATAAACTTCTTGCGAGTAGGTTTTATCAGCATAAGCAGTTGGCATGGTATCCGGATCGTTGGTTGCCATGTCCGCTTCGTTTACGGTTACCGTATTGTCAAAGTTAAAGCTATCGCGGATATATGGCTTTCCTACATTGCTATAGGTATAATTCCAGCCGGAGAAATAACCGAGATCCTGATCGTTTGTCTGGATCATGCTGTTACCATTCCAGGATTGACCCTCTGTGATTGGCAGAACCAGTTTGATGAAACGCAGATTGCTTTCTACTGTCTGAATCTGATTACCTGCAATTGTTGCGTAAAACACATTGCTCGGCGTCCAGTCCAGCGTATCAGCTGTGCGGATACTTGTTTCCACACGGTAAGATTTATTGCCGCTGTTATCGAGGAATGTATCTACGAAATCGTAGCGCATTTGGTAGCTGTGTACAACTTTTGAACAATCGAAATCATTCCAGATAGTAGAATCTACGTCGTAAATAATGAATTTACCTACACGAAGCGGGTAATAGGAAGATCCAGAATCGTTTGGCAACGGTGTCTCCGATTTTTTCTTACAAGCAAAGAATGAAACGGAAACCAATCCGGCGAGGAACAGGAAGGATAAGATTTTTCTATTCATAAACGAAAATTCGCAAGTTGTATCCTGTAAATATAATTAAAGAATTGAAAAATTGTTAAAGGTTAATCAATTGACGATGGACAGTTGAGAATGGACAATTGACAGTGGATAAGGAAGACGTACCGGGGAGGGGATTAAAAATTTCGGCGGGGTAATGCTGAACTTCGATGCCGATGCTTTTTACCCGGACGTCGGAGTTCTGAGGTTCGATGTTGATGCTTTT
>NZ_QKTW01000018.1:206611-245542 GCF_003236175.1 Taibaiella soli
TCGACTTTGATGTTTTTTACTCGGATATCGGAGTTCCGAGGTTCGATGTTGATGTTTTTAGCTCAGGTGAGCTAAGGTTTCGATCCTGAATGGTTGATTACTGTATTTAAATAAAAGCCCCGGAAGATTCTTCCGGGACTAGACTATCTTGTCATTTAAACCCTATAAACGTAATGTGAAAGACTCGCAACTGACCGCTCACCACTCACAAAATCAGGCGTCAGCGATTAAATTCCGGCGCGGATAATGCCGCCACCGATCACATCGTCGCCTTCGTAGAAAACGGCGCTCTGGCCGGGTGCGATGCTATTGACCGCATGATCGAAATGTACATGCACCATATCGCCGACCATCGTCAGTGAACTGGCCATACCGGCATCACGGTAACGGATTTTGGTTACCGCTTCCATATTGTCGGGAATGCTATCGTATTTGACCATATTGAGGCCACTTACCATCATGCCGCTTTCCTGCAGTTCGTGCGCTTCGCCCAGTACTACGGTATTAGTTTCCGGAATGATCTTTGTTACAAACATTGGTTTACCGAAGGCTACATCCAGGCCTTTACGCTGTCCGATCGTGTAAAACGGATAGCCTTTGTGTTTGCCGATTATTTTTCCTTCGGTATCTACATAATTACCACCTGTAAGGTCAGCTTCCAAAGTAGGAATCTGGCGTTTCAGAAAGCCGCGGTAGTCATTATCAGGCACAAAACAGATTTCATAGCTTTCTGCTTTTTTAGAAAGCTCTTTATAACCCATATCAAATGCGAGCTGGCGTACTTCCGTTTTATGATAATCGCCCAGTGGGTAAATACTGCGGCTCAGACAATCCTGACCCAGTCCCCAGAGTACATAGCTCTGATCCTTAGTGAGATCCTTCGCTTTAGAAAGTACAAAACGGCTGTTTTCTTCCCGCACTTTTACATAGTGACCGGTAGCGATAAAATCGCAGTTCAGCGCGTCGGCACGTTTCAGTAAAGCACTCCATTTAATATGTGTATTACACAGCACACAAGGGTTCGGCGTACGGCCGGCCATATATTCTTCTACGAAATTATTAATGACATGACCGCCAAATTCCTCTCTGATATCCAATACGTAATGTGGAAAGCCGTGTTCAACGGCAGCCTGGCGGGCATCGTTAAAACTGTCAAGGTTACAGCATCCTGTTTCCTTTTTGCCGCCGCCGGCAGCAGCATAATCCCATGTTTTCATGGTAATGCCTACGACTTCATATCCTTGGTTATGAAGCATTAAAGCGCTTACGGTGCTATCAATGCCACCGCTCATCGCTACAAGAACTTTTCCGTTTCTGCTCATTAGAATTTTTTAAAAATCGCCGTTAGTTCATAGCTAAGGCTGCTAAAAAATTGGTTGAAGGCCGCGAAGATACGGTTTTATCGCGGTTCTGTTCAATTCAAAAGTCAAAAGTCAAAAGTCAAAACCCGTTGCAAAACACAGGTACTCACAACTGGCCGCTCACAACTCACGTTATCTTACAATAGCTTAATACCTGATACTTGTTTTTTGATACGTGATAAGAAATGTGCTTAACACCAGGACTTTTTGACTTTTAACTTTTGAATTTTGACTTCAAATAATCAGCGATCTTAGAGTAAATTTGTGTATGCAATACGCGGTCACATTTCCGACAGGAACAACAGAATATTTGTTTCGCAGCAATTGGGAAAAACTCAAAGAGCTGGCTCCTCCAGACCGCGCGGTGATTATCACTGACAGCAACGTAAAAGAGCTTTATCCGGAACGGTTTGAAGGCTATCGCACATTGGTAGTGCCGGCCGGTGAAAAAAGCAAATCATTTCATACCATCAATGACCTCGCGCATAAACTCATCCATTTTCAGGCGCATCGCAAAACGATGCTGGTGGGTGTAGGTGGTGGTGTAGTTACCGATATCACAGGTTTTCTCGCGTCTATTTATATGCGTGGCGTACCCTGCGGATTTGTGCCTACAACCTTGTTGGGAATGGTGGATGCAGCTGTCGGCGGAAAAAACGGGATCAATATAGAGCTGCATAAAAACATGCTCGGCACTATTCGTCAGCCGAAATTCATTTTATATGATGCCTCATTTCTATCCACACTTACGGATACAGAATGGAGCAATGGTTTTGCAGAGATCATCAAATATGGCTGCATCAGCGACGTGCGCATTTTGAATATGCTGGAATCAAGCACCATTCAGTATTTCCAGAAACGGCCAGATACGCTCAATGATCTGATCATGGGCTGCGTGGATGTGAAAAATAAAATCGTTCATGCAGATGAAGGCGAAACCGGCGTGCGTAAACTGCTCAACTTCGGTCATACTTCCGGCCACGCGTTCGAGACTTTATACCATATACCGCACGGTTATAGCGTGGCATTGGGAATGGTGGTCGCATGCAGACTTTCAGAAGAACAAACGGGCCTCTCCAGTGCAGAAACGGAAATTGTGCGCCAGTTGCTTGTCCGTTATCAATTGCCTACGCACCGTAAATACGACATTCATAAGATGATGGAGATTTTGCGGATGGATAAAAAACGCAACGCCGAAGAGGTGGATTATATTCTGCTGCACAAGCTGGGTAAAGCTTGTATCAAAACACTGCCATTCGAAACCGTAGAAACAGCGTTATCTTCTTTTATACATGCAGGTCAGCGTTAGTCCGGGAAAAATACATGGAACCGTTTGCGCGCCGGGATCCAAAAGTATGATGCAGCGCGTTTGTGCGGCTGCATTGTTACATCGTGGCACCACTATTATTCACAATCCTGGTATTTCAAATGATGATAAAGCCGCGCTGGAAATTATTCGTCAGCTCGGTGCGTCGATTGAAGCCAGAGATGGAAGCTTAGTGATAGAAAGTAACGGGATTAATCCGATAAGCGATGTGATTGATTGCGGTGAAAGCGGTTTGTCTGCCAGATTATTTACCTCAATAGCTGCGCTTTATGATGGCAGAATAACGATTACAGGACACGGCAGCTTACTGCGGCGACAAATGTTTGAGTTGAAAAACATTTTGCTGCAGTCGGGAAAAGTGCTGGAAGACTTCAATGGTTTTTTGCCTTTAACGATCAGTGCCCCGTTTCATGCCGGCGATCTCAATATTGATGGAACGTTGAGTTCTCAATATCTGACTGGTGCTTTGTTTGCGCTTTCGTTTTCCGCAGAAAAAGAAATAACTATTACGGTCAGCAATCCCAAAAGCAAACCATACATTGATCTCACACTAAAAGTGCTGGCTGATTTCGGCAAAGAAGTCACGCATGATCAGTATGAGGTTTATCATATTTCACCTTCGGTAAATGAAGGATCCGGTATTATTGTAAGAGCAGTTGAAACAGATTGGAGTAGCGCCGCGGCGTGGATTGTGGCAGGTGCGATTGCCGGTGATATAATTATTCAACACCTTGATAAGGATACCACACAGGCTGATGCACGTTTGCTGGATGTGCTGAAAGATTGTGGCGCCGATTTTCACTGGGAAGGTGATTCATTACATATTCGTCAGACGAATGCGCTAAAAAGTTTTTCGTTCGATGCCACCGAATGTCCGGATTTGTTTCCAGTGCTATCGGTTCTGGCCGGCGCCTGCGAAGGGCGTAGTGAAATAACAGGCATACACAGATTAGAACATAAAGAAAGTGACCGCGCTTACAGCACAGGTGCGCTGTTGCGATTACTTGGGCTGGATTATACAGCGGCAAAGGATACGTTGTTTATTGAAGGAAAAAGTTCTTTTAACGGCGGAACCATTTCGTCGTATAATGACCACCGGATGGTGATGGCTGCAGCGATAGCGGCGCTCAGGGCAGACAGTGAAATTGTGATAGAAAATGCAGAAGCTGTTGCGAAATCTTATCCTGATTTTTTTAAGCATTTGCAATCGTTGCAGGTGCGTTGTACTCAAACCATTTAGTTTATGAATTCATTCGGACGTTTTTTTCGTATTCACATATTTGGGGAATCCCACGGTAATATTGTCGGCATTACTATTGATGGTTGTCCTGCCGGAATAGAACTTTCGGAAGCTGATTTTTCTGCCGATCTGGAACGACGCAAAGCGGGTGCTGCGGGCACTACGCCACGTAAAGAAGCGGATGAACCCAAACTGGCTACAGGAGTTTTTAAAGGACGCACAACCGGCGCACCGCTGACTATTCTTTTTGAAAATACAAACACACGCTCTTCCGATTATGAAGCGCTGCAAGCCACGCCACGTCCCGGTCATGCAGATTTTGTACTCCATAAAAAATTTGAGGGTTTCAATGATTACCGTGGTGGTGGCCATTCTTCCGGTCGTCTTACATTAGGCCTGGTAGCAGCTGGTGTAGTAGCCAAGAAAATATTGTCTTCGCAAACCATTCGGGCAGTGCTGACGGAAGCAGGCGGAAACACAGATCTGGAGGCGGCTATTGAAAAAGCAATTGCGCAGCAAGACAGCATCGGCGGCATTGTGAGCTGTTCCGTAACCGGTCTCCCGGTAGGCTGGGGTGAACCGTTTTTTGATTCGGTAGAATCGATGATCAGTCATGCGATCTTTGCCATTCCCGCCATCAAGGGTATTGAATTTGGCTCCGGTTTTGCTGCCGCGAAAATGAAGGGGAGTGAGCACAACGACTCAATTGTTGATGAATTTGGTACTACGAAAACGAATAACGCCGGTGGTATCAATGGTGGGATTACAAATGGCAATGAACTATTTTTCCGCGTAGCCGTAAAGCCGACAAGTAGCACGCCTAAAGAACAAAAAACCTGGAACCGGGAAACGAATTCGGTAGAAAGTTTTCAGGTGAAAGGACGCCATGATCTGTGCATTGCACTCCGGGTGCCAGTAGTAGTAGAAGCCGTAACTGCTATGGTTTTAGCTGATTTAATGCTTAGTGCATAACGGGGACCGCTGTTATAAGAGGTTCCGGCAAAATAAACGGGTCTTCACAATGAAGTGAAGACCCGTTTTATTTATATAGCTGGTGTTATGGTTAGCTGGCTGGTGACCATGTTTTTGGTGGTGCATTAGGATCTGGAGTTGGTGGTGGCGGAGGTGGTGGTGGAGTAGGATGTGGATCTGTCGGGACTGTCGTCTGTTGAGGATTTGCGGGTTGTCCGGCCATCCTTGCGCTGGCTTCGTTCGGTACGGTAGCTGTGGTACTGGTCTGCTTGGTCGTTGGCTGCGGCATTTCTTGTTTGGTGCAAGATGCAAATAAGATTAAAAGGCCGGCGGTAATGATGATGTTTTTCATAAACCAGGTTTTAAACTGAGGTGATTTGTGTTTGTTTTCTATACTAAAGGTACCCTTGTCATAGGGGTGTCACCATCCCCCGATGCAGGGTGAAAACAGCAGAAAACAGGGTGATTTTTTTGGGTGAGCGCGGAAAATTATGGGCTAATTAGCGCATGTATATACCGTTATTAGCGAAATGGAACCGTTGGGAAACAAAATTCCTTTTCTTATCAGAGGGGAGTTAGTTTAGTAGCTGTTCAGTATCTGTCCGAAAGATGGCGCAGTAGTTTTAGAAGGGAAATGGGGCAGTACTGGTTCTGTTTAAATGTACTTTAAGAAGCTAAGACAATAAGTAGTTTTCTTTGTAAAACAAACCCCGGACTGTCCAGTCCGGGGCTATTATTTTAGTTTATTCGTTGTCGTCAATGATAATCCGCATGAGTTGCTGAATCTCTTCCGCCTTGCCTTCTTCTCGCTTATACCGGTAGCAGAGCGCTAATTCCTCCAGCATTTTGAAGATGATCCGTTTGGTGCCAAGTGGCGCAAAATAGTTTTCGCGGTCGTTCGCATTGATTTTACGGAGGTAAGTATCCACATCTTTCTGTGTATAAACCATCCCATTCATAGGATCTACGTAAAACTGAATCTGCTGCACACCTTCATCATCTGAACTGATAAAATGATGTAACGTATCAATGTAGGCAAAGACAAACTGCCGCGGGATATCCATCGCGAAAATCGGGATGTCCAGCATTTCGCAAAGGCCCAGATACAAAATACCGAGCGTGTATGCATTGCCCTGTTTTCCTTCCAGCACCTGGTTGATGAAGAAATGTTTCGGCTCGCGCTCTGTCAGTTCATGACCCACCAGTTTGTAGTAGTTATAGAGAATGCTGTTAAAAACATTCACCTGCTCCAGCGGTGTCAGGTAACTATTCAGCTCCAGCCAGATATTACGTCTGATCTGGTCAAACTGAGCGAGAATAGACGAAACATTCAGATCTGGAAACTGGTAGCGTGCTACGAGAATAGCGCCGCGCAACAGCTCCGGATGTTTATTATGGCTCCATTCCAGAAATTCATCCTGTAAGTCCTGGAAGTGCACACGATGTATCAGTTGTTCGATACGTTCTTGCAAAGATTCATCGGCGGTCACTTCCCATAGTTGTTCCAGATTTGGGATAATCTCTTTGCCGTAATGCACGATTTTGTCGGCAACGGTTTCAAATACCTCGTTATCCGGATCGTCGATCAATCTTAAGAGGGCTCGTATTTCGTTGTTTTGCCTCATCATTATGCTATGTTCCCTTTCGTCCACTCTTAAGTTACGACAAAAAAATTATTTCTTTTTAGGTGCCGCTTTTTTAGGTGCCGCCGCCTTTTTAGCAGGTGCTTTTTTGGCGCCGGCCGCTTTTTTAGTAGCAGTTTTCTTTTCTTTTTTCTCAAAAGCATCCGGCATCTGCTGTGTGATCATTTTTTTCACATCATCCAGTGAAATGTCGGAAAGTTCTTCTGCCGTGTATTTGCTGTTGTCTTCTTTCTTATCCAGTTTCAGCATGTTTTTACCAAAACGGATAAACGGTCCCCAACGGCCATTCTCAATGGCAATTTTTTCTTCTGTCCATTGTTTGATATAACGGTTCGCTTCTTTCTCCACTTTTTTGGAAATCAGCTCGTCAATATCTTTCTGTGTCAGCGCGTCAAAGTTGTAGGCACGCGGTACATTGATATAGAGATCTTCCCATTTAATAAACGGACCGAAACGACCTTTACCTTTTGTAACCGGTTTGCCGCTATAATGGCCAACTGGTGCATCTGCACGTTGTTTTTCTTCGATCAGTTCAATAGCGCGGTTCATATCAACGCCGATCGGGTCTTCTCCTCTCGGTATGGAAATAAACGCTTCTCCCCATTTTACATAAGGACCGAAACGACCGGCACCGATTACCACTTCTTTTTCCTGGTATGCGCCAAGGCTGAATGGAAGCTTAAATAAATCAAGCGCTTCTTCGAACGTAATGGTTTCAATGCTCTGGCTGGATTTCAGCGTAGCAAAACGTGGTTTTTCTTCGTCTTCCGTGCTTCCGATCTGGATCATTGGTCCAAAACGGCCCAGGCGCGCTACAACCGGTTTTCCGCTTTCAGGATCGGTCCCCAGTACACGTTCGCCTTTTACGCGGCCCGCTGTTTCCATTGTGTGTGCCACCAATTCATGAAACGGATGATAGAAGTCATCGATCACCGTGTTCCATTTCTTTTTGCCTCCGGCAATCTCATCAAACTCTTGTTCGATTTTTGCAGTGAAGCTATAATCCATCACACGCTCAAAATGGTCGGCCAGAAAATCTGTTACCACCATTCCGAGATCCGACGGGAAGAGTTTGGCTTTTTCCGCGCCTGTATTTTCAGTTTCTTTTCTTTCGGTAATGTTCTCATTTTTCAGAGAAAGTATCTGGTAATCCCGTTTGATACCTTCTTTGTCTTTACGTTCTACATAGCCGCGTTGTTGAATGGTGCTGATTGTAGATGCGTAGGTAGAAGGACGGCCAATGCCGAGCTCTTCCAGCTTCTTTACGAGCGAAGCTTCCGTGTAGCGAGGCTGCGGACGCGTATAACGTTCTGTTGCGCGCATTTCCTGCAGATCCAGGCCCTGACCGACAGCCAACGGCGGCAGCATACCTTCATTTTCTTCTTCACCATCTTCATCATCGCGGCCTTCAGTATATACCTTCAGGAACCCGTCGAAACGAAGTACTTCACCTGTTGCCGTAAGCGGATCAGGCTGCGTAGATACATTGATCTTGGCGATTGTGCGTTCCAGTTGTGCATCGGCCATCTGAGACGCCATCGTGCGTTTCCAGATCAGTTCATATAAACGGTGCAGATCCGGATCGCTGATGGTCGTAATCATCATATCCGTCGGACGGATCGCTTCGTGCGCCTCTTGCGCCGATTCGTTCTTGTTCTGGAATCTTCTCTGCTGATGATATTTTTCGCCGTAATGACTGATAATAGATGCACGCGCGCCTTCTAGTGCGGTTTCAGAAAGGTTCACAGAGTCGGTACGCATATACGTGATATGCCCGTTCTCATAGAGTTTCTGTGCAAGCGACATGGTGCGCGATACAGAATAACCAAGCTTGCGGCTTGCTTCCTGCTGCAGGGTAGACGTCGTAAACGGTGCTGCAGGAGATTTTTTTGCCGGTTTTACCTGAATATCTTTCACAGTGTACGAAGCCCCGATACATTTATCGAGATACGCACGCGCTGTGGTAGCATCTTTCATTCTTTCAGGCCCTTCGGCCTTAAAAACGACTTTCTTTTTATTAAGATCATCAGCCTGGAAAAAAGCTTCCAGCTTGAAGCTGCTTTGTGCCTGGAAATGATTGATCTCTCTTTCGCGTTCTACAATGAGGCGAACGGCCACCGATTGTACACGGCCGGCAGAGAGGTTATTACGCATGCTCATTTTGCGCCAGAGCACCGGAGATAATTCAAAGCCCACAATGCGGTCCAGTACACGACGTGCCTGCTGTGCATTTACCAGGTCCATATTTACAGTGCGGGGATTCTGCACTGCTTTCAGGATGGCTGGTTTGGTGATTTCGTGAAAGACAATACGTTTCGTGGTAACCGGGTTGAGTCCTAAGACCTCACACAGGTGCCATGAAATAGATTCCCCCTCACGGTCCTCATCGGTAGCGAGCCATACCTCGTCGGCTTTCTTTGCAAGTGATTTCAATTCATTGACCACTCTTCCTTTATCCTCAGAAACTACATATTTTGGCTGATATCCGTTCTTTATGTCAATACCCATGTCTTCTTTCTCAAGATCACGGATATGGCCGTAACAAGACTTTACCTCAAAGTCGCTGCCTAATATTTTCTCAATTGTTTTTGCTTTTGCTGGCGACTCAACAATCAACAGGTTTTTGGCCATTCTATAAACATTTTCGTTTAGACAAAAATGACCGTACAGGGTACGGCACTGATGTTTGCAATAATAAAGTATTGTTTCGTAAAAATGAAACAGTAGATATCTATAAAGTTAAAGGCTGCCTGTATGGCAGCCTTTAACTTTTATTCGGTGTATATTAAACGATTAGTGAGATACCGCGATACGGCCAGTTGTACGTTGTCCGTCTGCGTTTACACTGTAAATATAGATACCGTTAGCCAGTTTAGCAGTTGAGAATGTAGCAGTAGCTGTTTGGCCGGCGTTTACATTACCCAGTGATTTTACATCAACTACCTGACCGATTGTGTTGATTAAAGAAACCTCAACGTTAGCTTTATCAGAAACAGTAACAGGGATGTTAACTGTGTTGATAGCCGGGTTAGGGTAAGCTTTTACAGCAACCACTTTGCCTGGAGTGTTGATACCTGTAGTGTTACATGTGTTACAAGTAACTTTCCAGGATACATCGTGCAGTTCGTAAGGATAAGCCTGGTTAGTGAAGCCGATGGTTGGATAGTAGAGACCCAGTGTCGTATTAACCTGCTGTGAATCCTTAGTCAGCATGTAAGAAATGTTACGGTCACCTGCGAAGTATGTTACGAAGTCACCTGCATTTGTTTTATGCGACATGAATGCGAAGTAGTTGTAGGCAGTATCTGCTTGACCTGCAACATAGTTTGTACCTGATTTGAAAGTAGCAGAAACGCTTGCTTTTTTACCAGCGAGCATGCTCAGACCTACTGGTGTAGCGATTTCGTGCAAACCATCAGCAGATGAATCCGCGAAAGTTGCATCGTTCAGAGGAATGATGAATGTTGTATCACGCAGTGTTTTGCCTGTACCAGTGCTGTAAGGGATCTGAGTAACCGGATTTGTCTGGTAATCAGAAAGGTCCCACAGGATTGCACTGAATGTGTCAATACCGTGGTTTGCTGTAGTAGTGGCATCAAAGCTGAATTCAGCGAAATTCATTGAAGAAGTTTCATAAACGACACGCAGAATCATCGTATCTGTGTAGCCAGTATATTGTCTTTCATAACGACCACGGATTTTTACTGAATCGATCGTGTATGCATCGCTGTTAGAGATACCGATCTGACCAGCGTTGTAGTCGATTGTAGGATCTGTGAATACTGTTGCCTGTGGCTGGAACATTTGCGCCATAGACTGATAAGTGATACCGATAGTAGTATCATCAGAATAGCGAACTGTAGAATCTTGCCACATCAGACACAGTGCTGCGTGATCAGCGTCGTCGAATGTAACGTCATCGATTTGGTTAGCGCTAGCGTATGCAAATGCAGCATTATACCAGCGACCACCACCAGAAGTAGTCTTGTTAACCGGACGCGGAGTGGTAACCGGTCTAACTATCTTGTGGAAATTTTCACCACCGGAAACTGGCGTGAAATTTTGTTTAAATTGAGCATTTGCACCTAAGGCTAATACTCCGAATGTAGAAAGTAAAAGAAACCTTTTCATCGGACTTGTGTTTAAAACAAAAAAATTATAGCTAACGTAAAGATAACAATCTTTAAATCAGTTTCTCAAAAAATTTTAAACGAAATGTAAACGGTTCTCGGCGAAACCTTATTATTTGGAGATGTTCATCTGGTCTCGCCCCAAATTTAAACCTTTTATTCCCAACATATCAGCTTTGCATTCTATTTTTGCACCCTCAACAATGCATATGCTGCCTGAATTTGACAATACCGAGATTGCGTTTCAATACCGGGACAATAGAGATCTGAAACAAGCCCAATTCCTGTTCAAGTCAATGGGCTCTCCTTTGCTCACAAAGATTGGCCTTACGGTTACCAACTGGGCCATCAACTGGAACCTGCCAGTAAAAGGACTGATCAAGAAAACAATCTTTAAACAGTTTTGCGGCGGTGAAACGATGGAAGAGGCAGCTGCAACCGCAAATGTGCTGGGTAAGTATGGTGTGGGCGTGATTCTGGATTACGGCGTAGAAGGCAAGGAAGGGGAAGCTGAGTTTGACAAGGCAGTGCCTGAATTTATCCGCGCTATCAAATATGCATCTTCTCAGAAAAATATTCCGTTTATCAGTATCAAGATTACGGGCTTTGCACGTTTCGGACTGCTTGAAAAAATACATGCAGGCAGTACACTTACTGCGGAAGAGCAGGCTGAATGGCAACGTGTCCGCCAGCGTATCTATGATATCTGCGGCGCCGCATCGCGCTACAGAGTAATGGTGCTGGTTGATGCCGAGGAAAGCTGGATTCAGCAGCCAGTGGACGATCTGACTGATGACATGATGGAAGCATTCAACAAAGAAGAAGCGTATATTTTCAATACATTCCAGATGTATCGTCACGACAGACTTGTTTTTCTGAAGCAATCTTTCGAGAAAGCACAACAAAGAGATTATATACTGGGTGCCAAGCTTGTACGTGGTGCCTACATGGAAAAAGAGCGGAAAAGAGCTGCTGAAATGGGCTACACTTCGCCAATACAGCCCAATAAAGAAAGTACGGATAACGATTACGATGAAGCAGTGGATTTCTGTCTGAGCCATCTCAGCAGTGATAATATAGCAGTGTTTATTGGTACGCATAATGAAAAAAGCTGTCTGAAAGCTGCCGCTTATATGGAGCAGCACCATATTTCTGCTAACACTAATAAAGTTTACTTCTCTCAGTTGTATGGAATGAGCGATAATATTTCGTTCAATCTGGCACACGCGGGTTACCATGTAGCCAAGTATCTGCCGTACGGACCGGTGAAGGATGTAATTCCGTATCTGATGCGCCGCGCTCAGGAAAATACTTCTGTAGCAGGACAAACAGGTCGCGAGCTTTCGCTGATCAACAAAGAAATGAAGCGTAGAAAATTATAAACTACTAATATGCAATACCTGGCCCGTCTGGACGGATTGGCAAAAGGAGTGACCATTGCGGTCATGGCCTTATTCGTCGGAACTGTATTTTACGCTGTTCAAGCTTTTTTTGATACCAAAAACCAGGATCTGTTTTTAGTAACAGCTTTTTTGGTGATCGTATCGGCGGTTACTTATTTTTCGAAGCCGACTTCGTTTAGTATCGATGAATACGAACTTGTGGTACATCGTCCGCATGGTGTGTTCCGCACACCTGTTGAAAATATTGTGAGTATCGAACGTATTGATCGCAAATCTTTAGGCTGGGGTATCCGTCTTTTCGGAAGCGGCGGTTTTTTCGGATATCTGGGGATCTTCTATTATGGGAGCATTGGCCGCGTCTCTATGTACTGTACCAATCGTAAAGAAATGCTTTTAGTCATAACGGAAAAATCACGCTTCATTATCAGTCCGGAAAACAGCAATGCTTTCCTGGCGGAATGGAAGAATTTAAATCGCTGATTTGAATGTGTGGAATGTGGTTAATCTGATCAATGTGTTTATCCATGTTTGGAAACATTTCCCATATTCAGCACATTTCACACATTATTTTAACGATCGTGCTGTATGACTTGTTTCACGCCTTCTTTGTACGGCGTTGCTTTTATATTAAAACGTTGTTCGAATTTGGTGCTGTCGAAAAAATAATCGCGGTCGTTCTGATAAAGCATTTCATACATCTCCCGCATAATTGGCATAAACCAGCCAAGCATCTTTACCATCCATTTGGGCACGACCATAGATTTCGGTTTTACGTTCATCTCTTCGGCAAATAACGCCACCCAATCTTTGCCGGTCAGGCGCTGCGGATCGGTAGGTAAATGCCAGACTTGATTGTAAGCATCTGGTGTATTGCCCAAAAGTGCGGTTGCCTTTGCTGCGTCTGGTGTGAATGTGTATGTGTGAATTTTATCTCCGGCGGCCAGCAATTGTGCTGCTTTTCCTTTCTGCAGATTCTTGTACACGGTTTCCAACAACACGCTGGTTTTATTACCCGGGCCATAAAAATCTGCTGCGCGTGCAATTACAGCTTCGATATGAGCGTCATCCACCGCTTTAAAAATCATGTTGACCAGTTGTTTCCGCACTTGTCCTTTCTTACTAGGCGGCTTCATTGGCGATTGTTCGGTCATATGTCCGATGGCATCAATGTCGTACATGTAGACGTTATCAAAAAAAACGAGTTTGGCTTTATACTCGGTGCAGGCATCAATGACATTACGCATTAGTACAGGCCAGGTAGCACGCCAGACATCAAGATCATATTCAAATCCGGTGACCAGGTAAACGATTTTGGAACCTTTGATGGCGGCAAAAACATTATCGCGGTTGGTAAGATCGGCAGAGTATAATTCATCCGTATCATTGACCTTTTGCGGATTGCGGCTTACCAGTCTGATGTCTGTAGTATAAACGGGTAACGCTTTTGCCAGTTCCAGGCCAATCGCTCCGCCGGCGCCAAGAATAGTCTGCATGGGATTTGATGTTTGGTAACGAAAATAATTCAAAAGTCAAAAGTTTCCCGCACAGATGTAAATTTTTTGCTCGCGGCGGCACAGTGGCGCAAACCTCTCATTTGTTTCAAATCAAAATTCAACTTCTGATGCTTAGTTCTGACCTTACATAACACTACCAGTCCGGGAGAACGCAGACATTAAAAAATGAAATACAGACTATGCTGAAGATAGATTAGCCTGAAATGTAGGTGCAGTTCAATAGTAAGAAAGTAACGAACTACACAAGAAATAAAAAGCCCCAACTTTTCGTCGGGGCTTTAAAATTATTAGCTTTTTACAGATTTCGCTTTGAAAGCGTTGATGGCATTTTTAGTAAAACTGCTCAGTACCAGTCTGCCGCTGATTGCTGCACGGTCTGAGAGCAGCGTATCCCAATGGTCAGTACCTTGCCAGAATATTTTTTTCAGTTCCCACATAGCTTCAGGGCTGCTGTGTGCCAGGCGGTCAGCCAGGCTTTTCACTGCGTCGTCCAGTTCTTCGACATTGCTATGGAGTTCTGCGTATAAACCGTGTTTTTTGCCCCATTCAGCACTGCGCCATTCCGTAGCGTCAATTGCCAGCTGAGAAAAACAAGATACACCTACTTTGCGTTCCACCGCAGGGCCTACCACGAATGGTCCGATGCCTACAGCCAGTTCGCTGAGTTTTACAGCTGCACTATCTGTTGCGATTGCATAGTCGGTAGCAGCGATAAGACCAACGCCACCACCTACGGCTTTACCGTGTACGCGGCCAATGATCAGTTTGTGGCATTTGCGCATAGCGTTGATCACATGCGCAAAACCGCTGAAGAATTTTTTACCTTCTGCGTCATTGCTGATAGCAACCAGTTCATCAAAAGAAGCGCCCGCACAAAATGCTTTATCACCAGCGCTGCGCAGAATGATCACTTTTACACGGTCATCGATACCGATGTCGTTGATAGTTTTTGCCAGATCTTCGAGGATAATAGCTGGCAGGGCATTGCTTGACGGATGAAAGAATTCAATGGTAGCAATACCATGGTCGATTTCGCTACGAACATAGCCTTCGGCGTGTTGCATACTTAATAGTGGTTATTTACTGCCACAAAGCTATTAAAAAGTCTCAACTAGAAGGTATCAAGTATCAAGTATCAGGTATCAAGCCTGGTTATCTATGTCTGCTGGCTGATCTCGGGCGGATGATTTATCACGTAATGACGTGCTCGTGTTTGGTTAAAACTGTATTTTATTGTGTTTTATAGTTTGTGATTTGTTTGTAATTGAAAACGGAGTGTGCGCAAAGCACTATAAAGCGCAACGCCGCAAACAAATTGGCATTTGATTTTTCAGTTCCACAAGCCTTCAGAGGATGGCGGTATTTACCTTAGCACAAATTTCTTTACAATCGGTGCTTCATCAGTGCCCAGCCAGATCAGGTAATTGCCTTTTGGTGCGTTGGTGCCGTCCCAGTAGCAAACGTGATGGCCGGCAGATAGCATCCCTTCCGACACAGGAAAAACTTTTTTACCATCGATGCAAATAATTTCGATCACTGTATTGGTTTTATACTGGAGGTCATACTCAATTTTTATCTGTCCTGAGGCAGGGTTCGGAGAAACCGGGTACAGTGTATGTGCATGTGGCGGAATCTGGAGATTATTGACTGCAGCAGGTGACTGGTGGTAGATGGCTGCTCCCGTATCTGTGTACTTATAAACGCTGGCCCCCGAAGCATAGACACGCGAAGAATCCATTACAAAAAAGCGGTTGAGGCGATCCATATAGGATGTATTGGTCAAATTCCAGGTACTGCCACCGTCAAATGTTTCGAACATGCCGGTATAATAGCCGCCCAGCCAGCCATGGGTTGGCGATACAAATCCAATGCCCTGTGTGCCATATGCGGTAGAGCCGCGCGCACCTGCCGATATGATATGCCAGGAATTGCCGCCATCGGTAGTTTTAATCATTGCGACGGTATCGGTGAAAAATGGTTCGATACTGCCGACGCCTAACTGGTGATTGATAAACTGCAGTTTCCAGATACGTCCGCCGATAATTGTATCCTGAAACACGGTAGTCCAGCTTTGACCTGCATCTACAGAACGTAAAACGACGCTTGCACGACGGCTGCCTCCAGGAATGTTTTTACAACCCGAAGCAAAAAGCGTATCCGCCGATAGTGCGACAACGTCAACAAGGCCCGCTGCGAGTGTATCGGACAGATAACTGGTTGTCCAATGCAAGCCACTGTCAATGCTTTTGTAGACGCATGCATTGTGCGATCCCCACCAGCCGACGCCCCAGAATGTATAGTTGTGATGGGCCAGTCCGCAGATTTTTTTATCGTTAAGGCTGGTGTCCGTAATGTTGGCAGAAATTTCATCCCAATGATCGCCGCGGTTTGTGGTGCGGTATATTGTACCGTTCAGTGCGCCTGCAATTCCAAATTGGCCGTCTGCTGAAAATTCAATGCTTCTGAAATAGGTATCCGTGTCCGTTGACGCATATACAACGGTCCATGATTGAGCGCCGTCATTCGTTTTGTGAATGGTGCCTGCAGAAGTAACAATTAAGCCAGTATCCGGTGCAATAAAAAAGTTGTCATCAATGCGGGCAAAGAAATTTGTCGCGAGATAATTATTTCCCGGATTGTGCCAGCCTGGAGATTGTGCGAATGCGCTACTGCCTGAGAATAATGTAATGAAGAGCAGGAGCGACCAAGTAAAGGGTTTTTGCATCAGATAAGCGTTATGATGCAAAAATAATATTGTGCGTTTCCCCTGGTAATATTTATAGGAAATAATGCGCAAATATGACAAACGAAAATACAACGATGAACATCAGAATATATAGACGTGTGCGGGCATACTTCGTGCGTTTTATTTTGGCAGGAAGCGTAAATAATAAATAAGGCAGGAAAATAATGCTGAAAACAGCTATTGCTATTTTGGCCAAATCGATGGTTATAAAATCGCCGCAACGTGTTTGTTGCGGCGATTGGTTTTTTAATTTATTTAAGCTAAAGCTTAGTTCTGGTTACGTTTTTTAACCATCGTCAGAATGGTAGCGATAGCAACGGTTTCATTGGTTTCGTCATAAACTTCTACCAGCCATTTTACAATACCTTTTGCGATGTCGTCTTCACTGCGTTTTTCCTGATCTACTTTTTCTTTCACCGTCAGTTTTACACCGATCGTTGCACCCGGATAAACTGGTTTTGTGAAACGTGCTTCATCAATACCATAGTTCAGCAATACAGGTCCTTTCTTCGCATTTACGAACAAGCCAGCTGCTTTTGACAAGATAAAGTAACCGTGCGCCACCCGGCCGGTAAAGATGGTACCGTCGAGTGAAGTTGCATCCATGTGTGCGTAGAAATTATCGCCGCTCACGTTGGCAAAATTGGTGATGTCCGCTTCTGTTACGGTATGTTTCGCTGTAATTTCAGTGTCGCCGATTTGCAGATCTTCGAAATACTTGCGGAACGGATGTACATCGCTTTCTGTTTGCTTGCCGCCTTGCTGGTAAACATTGGTGATGCGTGAAATGGTCGTTGGAGAACCTTGAATGGCCGTGCGCTGCATATAATGCAATACGCCGCGTTTACCACCCATTTCTTCACCGCCGCCTGCACGGCCGGGGCCGCCGTGAATCAGCATTGGCATCGGAGAACCGTGACCAGTACTTTCTTTGGCGCAATCGCTGTTGAGGATAAGAATACGGCCGTGCATAGAAGCTGCTCCCAGTACGAAATCCTTTGCAATATCATCATCCGCAGTAACCATAGAGCAAACGAGCGAACCTTTACCCATTTTAGCCAATGCAATTGCGTCATCGATGTCATTGTAAGGCATGATGGTCGTTACCGGACCAAATGCTTCGATATTGTGCACATCTGTTTTTACAAACGGATCGTTGTTGAAAAATACCAGTGGCGGCAAGAATGCGCCTTTTTCTTTATCAGCACCCACTACTTCAAAATGCTCTATGTCACCGATCACGATATCCTGAGATTTAGAGAGCTGCTGTACTTTTTCACGTACTTCGTTACGCTGTGAAATGCCCGCCAATGGGCCCATACGTACACCTTCTACTTTCGGATCACCGATTGTGGTTTGTTGCAAACGTTTGCCCAGTGCAATCTGTACATCTTCCACGCGATCTGCAGGAACGATAACACGACGGATCGCTGTACATTTCTGACCAGCTTTTACGGTGATTTCGCGCGTTACTTCTTTGATGAAAATATCAAACTCAGGCATGCCTGGTTTTACATCAGGGCCCAGTACGCAACAGTTCAGCGAATCCGCTTCCAGATTGAATGGAACAGCTTCTGAAGTAAGTCTTGGATTGGATTTTAATTGCTGACCAGTAGAAGCCGAACCTGTGAACGTTACCACATCTCCGTTTTCTACATAGTCAATAATGCCGCGGGCAGAACCACAAATCAGTTGCAGTGCGCCTTCTGGCAGAATATTTGATTTGATGATTTCTTCAAACACCGCCTCAGTAACAAATGAAGTCAGCGTTGCTGGTTTTACGATACCAGGAACGCCAGCAAGTAAGTTTACTGCTACTTTTTCCAGCATACCCCAAACCGGGAAGTTGAATGCGTTGATATGAATGGCAACACCTTCCTTTGGCACCATGATATGGTGGCCGATGAACTGACCGCTTTTAGAGAGATTAACCGCGTCGCCGTCCACATAAAAACGTTCGTCCGGAAATTGGCGGCGGAGGCTTGCGTTGGCAAACAGGTTACCGATACCACCTTCAATATCGATCCATGAATCGGCGCGGGTAGCACCAGTTAAAGCGCTGATTTCGTAAAAATATTCTTTGCGTTCCATCAGGTACATCGCCAATGCCTTCAGCATACGGCCACGTTCGTGGAAAGTCATTTTGCGAAGCGCTGGTCCACCGACACGGCGCGCATACTGCATCATTTCACCAAAATTCAGTCCCTCGCTGCTTGCAGTATAGATTGGTTCGCCTGTAATGGCATTATATAAAACATCGCCTTCTTTAGGTGCAGTCACCCAATGTCCTCCGGCGTAGTTCTTCAGTTGTTTAACGGCCATGGTTTTCAAAAATTAGCTCCGCAAAGTTACGGTTTAAGGAGGGAGTTTGGAAGATGCACATATTGTTAAATTAGATATGGTGAATCGTTTAATGTGTGGTTGGGAATCAGCCAAGGTTGCGAAAAAAAATTATTTTGTGTCATGAAATTTACCATTCCGAATAAGATCATTCAGAAGGTATTACGTCTTTTGCCCTGGATTATCATTTTTGCAGGGTCTGTAGCTCGTATTATTGTTTGGTTTCAGAACCGCAATTTGTTTATTGACGAGGCCAATATAGCCCGTAATATCTACGAACGCAGTCTGACAGATTTGGCCCGGCCATTATCTTATGAACAGTACGCACCGCCCGTATTTTTGTGGTTGACTAAAATCTGCGCTTCCTTATTTGGCTATTCGGAAATGGTGCTTCGCCTTGTGCCGTTATTGAGTGGTATCGGATCGCTGGTTATGCTTTTCTTACTCCTTCGTGAGCTGGTCAGTAATAAAGCTATCTGGTATCCTTTAGCGTTGATGGCTGTTTCTTTTATCATGATCCGCTATTCTTCAGAGTTAAAGCAATACATGACTGATGCTTTTGTCGTATTAGGCCTGATGACGCTGGCATTGAAAACCGATATTTTAAAGATAAGTTCGAAGAAATTTGCACTGGTCTGGTTGCTGGCCGGCAGTTTGGCAATCTGGTCGTCGATGCCTGCTGTTTTTGCACTGGCTGGGGTTGGTTGCTATTATTTTTGGATCGTAATACGTGGCAAAGCGTATCAAAAAATGACGCCATTGCTATTTGTGTGTGTCTGGTGGTTGCTGCAATTTGGCGGGTACTTTTTTCTTATTTTAAAACCACAAGCCGATACGGACTATCTCCAAAAATATCATTCTGCTTTTTTTGTTTTTCTAATGCCCGGAAGCAAAGAACAAATCATGCACAATTGGTATCTCTTCAAAGATATGTTGCGGGAGTGTAGTGGGTATGATACTTATTCCTGGATCTTCAATACAGTGTTGTTTGTTCTGGGCGCGGTTTTGTTGCTTTGGAAAAATACCGCACGTGGATTACTGTTATTAGTCCCTTTGGTGGCCGTTTTTCTGGCAGCAGGCCTTCATCAGTATTCTTTGATTGGAAGGATGACCATTTTTGCAATGCCCGTAATTCTTTCTGTCGTTGCATATGGCTTCTATAAGGTAATCAGTATTCGTTTCTGGCCATCGCAATTGTTGATCACGCTTTTTACATGCCAGGTCATCAATCATCATAGCCTGCTGTTGCCAATGATTAAAGAACCTTACCGCTTTGAAACAATTACGGAGGAGTTTGATCTGTTGCAACAACATCATATTTCAGGGCAACAATTGTACGTCCACGGCAGTGCAGTGCCGGCCTATATTTACTACACGGAAATTCATCCGGGAAAAGCGAGATGGAGGACACTGTTGGGTGGGCACCATGTTGGATGGGGCACTAATCTTGATTCCATTGGGCAAACGGTGCAACCGCCATTGGCGTTTATTTATTCAAGCCTGAACAGTGAAGAATTGCAAAGATTTAAAGAGGCAATCGGTAAGTACTTTACTTTAGACACATTTATCGAAGCGGAACAACGGCGGTGCTATGTTTACATCTATAATGCACATAAGAACTGAGTAGCCGTGGGTAAATGGCAACATTATGTAAATGCAAAAAAGCGAAGCCAGTGATAATTCTGGTTTCGCTTTTATTTTTTATGATCAGACACGGGAGTCTATGCGAACGCTTGCTAGGTTTACATCAATTTTCTTTCCAGTGCCAATTTTTACAAGACTGCCACGTGGTATTTCGACGCGTACTCAATGGAGGTACTGGGAAAAAGTTGCGTAGGATAAGGACAGTCAGAAAATATATTCTTTAAGAAAAGACACCATAAACCAATATCCAGCTGAAGGCGTAATGGTATTTAAACAGCTACGGAAGTAAGCGTTCCCAAGCGTTATAGACTCATAAATTGAAAGAGACCGTAAAGCAAATGAGTGAACGCTTTAAAGAATGGGTTTGGAAGGGTACATAGTTCACGTATTTTAATTTATTGCTTGAGAAAAATTTGGCATGGAAATTGACCTATCGTTAAAATGTTATCTAAAAAAAATGCATTTTAATGGTATTCAGGAAAATACTGCGATCAATATTGATATTCTTTCACCTGGATCTCACCAGGAATCTTAAATATGACAGGTTAACTAAATTGATCATGAAACGGGCACTCCATGAAGGTGCTAACTGTATTGATATTGGTTGCCACAAAGGGGAGGTACTTGATTTAATAATGGCATATGCACCCAAAGGAATTCATTTTGCTTTTGAACCGATTCCCTATTTGTACACCGCGTTGAAAGCTCGTTTTTCAAACACTGTGAACGTTTATCCGTACGCTTTATCAGATGACGAGGGCATGACTTCCTTTCAATTGGTAAAAAATGCTCCTGCATATAGTGGAATTAAAAGACGACGGTATGATATCAGTGATCCGCAAATTGAAGAGATTTATGTTGAATTAAACCTGTTGGATAATATTATACCGAAAAATCTCAAGATTGATTTCATAAAGATTGACGTTGAGGGTGGTGAATATGGCGTACTAAAAGGCGCACGGGAAATAATTTCTAACAATAAACCGCTCATCATTTTTGAATGCGGTCTCGGCGCAAGTGACTACTATAATACCAATCCACTCGATCTGTTTAGTTTTCTGGATGAAATGGGTTTGGGCATTTATACATTAGAGGCATTTATCAAAAACGATAGCGCCTTTTGCCCAAGCGAGTTTGAGCGGGTCTTCAAAACAAACAAGGAATATTATTTTGTTGCTAGTGTTTTAAAAAATTAAACCCGGAACTCGACCGGGTTTAATTTTAAAAGTATTTCTCGCGCCAAACTTCGCTTTAGGGGTCTGGGGTTAAAGCAATTTTTTAATCAGTGCATCCTGCGTCATTCCTTCTGCTTCTGCTTTGTAGTTACGCACGACGCGGTGACGCAATACAGACATTGCCATTGCCTGAACGTCTTCTATATCCGGAGAATATTTTCCGTTTAGTAAAGCATGGCATTTCGCACCCAGAATCAGGTATTGCGAAGCACGTGGACCTGCACCATAAGAGATGAATTGTCTGGTTACATCTGGTGCGGTCGCGTTTGTTGGGCGGGTTTTGTGAACCAGACCTACTGCGTATTCCAGCACATTGTCCGGAACAGGCACACGGCGTATCAGATCCTGGAAAAACAGAATGGCTTCGCCATCCAGCACTTTAGGCAATTCCGTAGTCATGGCACTGGTGGTATTTCTTACAATCATTACCTCTTCCGCAAAGCTTGGATAATCGAGCGTGATCTGGAACATAAAACGATCAAGCTGTGCCTCTGGCAAAGGATAAGTTCCTTCTTGCTCAATCGGGTTTTGCGTTGCCAGTACGAAAAATGGAGCGGGTAGTTTAAAGATCGTTCCGCCTGCTGTGATATTCCGTTCCTGCATCGCTTCCAGCAAGGCTGCCTGCGTTTTTGGCGGCGTACGGTTGATTTCGTCGGCCAGTACAATATTGGCGAAGATCGGGCCTTTCAGAAAACGGAAATTTCGATGTTCATCAAGGATTTCCGCACCTGTAATATCGGTTGGCATCAGATCCGGTGTAAACTGGATGCGTTTGAATGAGAGGTCTAAAACATCTGCTACCGTTTTTACGAGCAAAGTCTTAGCGAGTCCCGGAACGCCAACCAGCAAGCTGTGACCATTACAGAGGATGGAGATGATCAGTTTATTGACTACATCGTCCTGACCAACGATTACTTTGCCGATAGCGGCGCGTATTTCTTCAAATTTTGATTTCAGGGCCTTGGCGGCATCGATATCTGTTGCGAATGCTTGCACGATTATTTATTTAAATGGACAGTTGATAGTTGACAATTGACAGTTACTTGCGTTTGTCAGGCTGAGCGGAGTCGAAGCCCAAACCCAAACCGCGTGAATGCTCGGCGTCGTGTGCAACTCACATTAACAATTAACAGCTCACAAAATTCCGTTCATTGTCAACTGTTCATTGTCAATTGTCAACTGTTCCCCAAGTTCTATTATTTTGTGAAAACTAACAAACGTATTTACGATGGAAATTACAATTCGCGAAGCGCAACAAAAAGTAGACGAGTGGGTACGCACAATTGGTGTCCGTTATTTTGGAGAACTGACGAATCTCGGGATTCTTATGGAAGAAGTGGGGGAGCTATCGCGGTTGATGGTGCGGCAGTATGGCGAACAGTCTTTTAAAGAAAGCGACAAGGGAAAAGAGTTGGCGGATGAAATGGCGGATGTGCTTTGGGTATTGATTTGTCTGGCAAATCAAACGGGTGTGGACCTGACAGACGCGTTGCAAAAAAACATGGAGAAAAAAACAAACAGGGATAAGGACCGGCATAAGAATAATGATAAACTTACCCCCAATCCCTAAGGGAAGTGCCGGCGTTGATCAATAGTCCAGTTTATTAAAAAGAAAAGCGCCCACAGTAGGCGCTTTTCTTTAATCTAAAATATTTGAATCTGCTTTAACGGCTTGATACTTGATATTTCGTACCAAACACTGCGAAGCCTATTTGTTCCATAAAGATGGTTCACCGTAGATAGTGCCGCCATCAGAAGTGCCATAAGCATTTACCGGGCTACCAGGAACGGTGCTTTGTACACTGTAACGGATAGACATCGTAGCATGCGTATTGTAGTATTTATCAGGAGTCAGATAGCCGGTACCTTGTACGATATAGCCGTCTACGATCTGCTGAGGAATATAAAGAGTATCACCTTTTACCTGTGCGTTGATATCACTGGTAAAATAGTTGTTGAAATGTTTGATCAGGATATCTGTCAGGCCGCCATTAGGATTGGCTTCTATGCTGGCAGTATACTGAGCTGTGCTGGTGAGCGTGCCTTTTTCCAAAACATTCCAAACGCCGGTAAATTTGTCTTGCGTTTTTATTTCGCACTGTGGACCTTCATAACCGGTAGGGCAAATGCAGGTGCCTTCATTACAAACTCCTCCGTACGCGCAACGTATAGCCTTGCATTTGTCTGGCTTGCAAGACGTATAGGTAACCGCAGTGAACGCTGCCATAGCGCCCAGCGCTGAGAGAATTATTGTTTTAAAACGGGCTTTCATTAGCACATTTATTTTTAATGGAGCTTAAAGATAAAAGAAACAATTTTAAAATGCAACCGGTATGTTAAAAAACGCAATTGCATTTCCGTGACGATTACAAAGATGTCAAATGCACCTGATTAAGTCAATAGGGAGGTGTAAAAAATTGCGACCGGACCGTTGCTGCAAATAACAAAGGCAGCTCTGGAGCTGCCTTTGCACTATATAATATGGTTGGAAAACTATTTTTCTGTATCAAAGCGATAGTTCTTAATACCGCGATAAATGGCCATTGCTACTTGTGTCTGTCCCTCTTCTGAGTTGAGGTAAGCCTCTTCTTCAGGGTTATTAATAAAACCACATTCTACCAGTACACCCGGCATGGCGCTGCCCGCCAGTACTTCCAGACTTTGCTGTTTTACGCCCAGATCTGTGCGGCCCTGTGTAGAAAACTGTTCCTGAACGCGGGTTGCCAGCGTGATGCTGCGGCCAAGATACGCCTGTGTATATTGTGCAATGATAATTGCCGTTTGCGGATCGTTTTCGTTCAGCAAACCTGGTTCTTCCATAATACTGTCGCCATATTCACCGATCGCCTGCGATTTTTGTTCATTGCGGATAGCACCAAGTACCAGTGTCATGGTGCCATTAGACTGCGTTTCGTGGTGGCGGATAATGTGATAAACCGGTTCTTTTTTCTTGTGTTTACCTTTTTTTACTGTTTTATATCCGGCAAAAACTCTTTCAATACGATCTGGCGTGGAGTTGATGTGTACCGAAACAAACAGATCTGCACCGGCGCGGTTTGCGATTTCATGACGCTCCGGAAGCGTAGGATATATATCAGAAGTACGGGTATATATCACCTGTACGTTCTTCATACTGTCATTAAGTATTTTGCCCAAACGCATGACTATGGCGAGTGTCAGGTTTTTCTCCTGAGAAAATTGGCCGCGTGCGCCCACATCTTTTCCACCGTGGCCGGCATCCAACACAATTTTAGTTAACTTCTTTCCGTTTGCAAACGAAAAACAGGGCAGGGTACATAGAAAAACGAAAAACAGAATATGTTTAAAACGCATAGTAAGATTAAAACTGTTAAGTTAGAAACTACAAAATCTGAAAGGTAGCTTGTAATTAATTATTTTTGCAACCATTCATGAGCCTTCGCGGTAAAATTATTTCAAAATTTGCATGCTTTCACTGCCTTACCTTATTTCTGGCGGTGATTTTTATATTTAATATAACAAATCGTGTCGCTGCACAGTCTGCCCGGCCGGTTTCGCAGCAAGATTCAACACATATAGTTTCTGATACTACGTTAAAGCTGAGCGATAGTTTGCGGGCAGCGGATACCGTAAAAAATGATAGCCTCGCGGCTTCACACCTGGAAGACTCGCTCGGGATACGGATTTCCAAAGATGCATTATCGGACATCGTAAATACTGAAGCGACTGATTCCGCAGTATTGGATATGAAGCATAACCTTTTTTATCTGTATGGAAATGCCAAGGTGAATTATCAGGATCTGAAGCTGGGCGCCGGCGTCATTTCCTATGATCAGTCTACTAACCTGGTGACGGCAGGACCTTCATTTGATTCCATAGGCAGTGTTACCGCCAGACCTTCCTTTACGCAGGGCAGTGAAAAAGTTTCCTATGATTCGCTTCAATACAATTTTAAAAGTAAGCGTGCCATCATTCGCAATGCCCACTCACAATATGGTGAAGGATTTGTGTTTTCGGAACAGGTAAAAAGAAATCCGGATCAGTCGATCTATGGATGGAAAAACGTGTATACGACCTGTTCGCTGGACACACCACACTATGGTATCTGGGCAAAAAAGATCAAAGTAGTTCCGAATCAGGTGATCGCAGCAGCTTCGGCGCATGTGGTCATTGAAAATGTACCAACTCCGTTTTATCTGCCGTTCGGTATGTTTCCGATCACACAAGGACAGCGCTCAGGTTTTCACCTGCCGTCTTACACAATCGAGGAGCAGCGCGGTTTAGGGTTAACGAATCTTGGTTATTATTTCTATGTAAATGATAATGCAGACTTGCTATTCCTGACGAATATATATACGAAGGGTAGCTGGAGCGGGAGTCTGATTAGTACTTATGCCGACCGGTACCATTATAATGGTGGGCTTTCTCTGAGTTATGCCTACAATAAAACGGGTGAAAGCTATGAACCGGGTGCAAGTATTACGAAAGACTTTATGGTAAACTGGCGACACCAGACGGATTCGAAAGCCAAGCCGGGTGAATCATTTAATGCATCTGTGACGGTGGGTACCTCATCGTTTTACTCTAATAACAGTTATAACGTCAACCAGATTCTGAACAACCAGTACCAATCGAATATTACTTATTCAAAAAACTGGGCGAATCAGCCATACAGCTTAACCATTGCTGCGCGTCACAACCAGAATACGCAATCGCATCAGGTAAATGTAACCTTACCGGAGATCAACTTTTATGTGGCGCAGTTCAATCCGTTTAAAAGTAAATACAGCGTAGGCACGCATTGGTACGATAAAATCACGGCGGGCTACACGGTGAATGCGTCCAACCAGATTAATTTTATTGACAGTACGTTTAGTTTAAACACGCTGGCGCTCGATAAATTCCAGAATGGTGTCCACCATTCGATTCCGGTGAGCGCTTCTTACAATGTGTTTCGGTTTATCAATATGTCGTTTAACGTTGCGTATAACGAATATTGGTTGTCACAGCAGGATTATAAACATTTTGACAATACAGCCTGGAAGCTGGATACGGCCACTAACCGCGGCTTTTACACAGCCCGCGATTTTGATGCCAACATGCAGCTGAGTACGCGTATTTATGGTATGAAAATGTTTAAACATGGTTCGCTGAAAGGTATCCGTCACGTGTTGACGCCAACGATCGGCTTTAACTATCGCCCGGATTATTCAAAAGCGCCGTTTAACTATTATTACCAGACGTATACTTATCCTAACACCCAGGCGGTTTATCTTTCTCCGTATGATGGTTCTGTAGTGGGTATTCCGGGGCTTAACCAATACGGTACATTCAGCAGTAGTATCATTTATGGACTGAATAATAACCTTCAGATCAAAGTGCGCAACGGCAAAGACTCTGCTTCGGGCAGTAAGAACGTTACGCTGATTGACGCCCTTAACTTTAGCGGCTCTTACAATATTGCGGCGGATTCTTTCAACTGGAGTCCGGTGGGCGTTTCGTTCCGTACGAATATTGCGAATAAGCTGAGTCTGAGTGGTAACGCTACTTTCGATCCGTACGATTATGATTATGAAAATAATCGCCGTTCGCCGCACACGATGTGGGATGAAGGTAAAGGGCCGGCGCGTTTTACAAATGGTAGTCTTTCGCTGAGTGCCAATTTCCGTTCGCAGAATAAAGGGACCGGCAATAATACCAAAGCTCCGAAAACTGATGAATTCAGCAGGTTGATGGCGTATGGCGGTTCCAGCAACTATATCGATTTTAATGTGCCCTGGAGTTTAAATGTGGCCTATGCATTAACCGCCAGCAAAACGCCAACGCTCATTACCAAAAGAGATACGCTGATCATGAGTCAGAATATGATGTTTAGCGGAGATCTGAACCTGACGCCGAAATGGAAGGTGACGTTCTCGAGTGGTTTTGATTTTACACAACACGCACTCACTTTTACGTCCATCGATATTTACCGCGATCTTCACTGTTGGGAAATGCGTCTCGGTACTATTCCTTTCGGCCCGAGAAAAAGTTATAACTTTTCGCTCAATGTAAAAGCTTCGGTACTTCAGGATATGAAACTCTTGCGGCGTCGTGACTTCAGGGATGTCGTCTACTAGCGGTTTTGAGTGCTCCGTATAGCGCTGAAAGCTGAAGTGTGCGACGCAACGAAGTTTAATAGTAGTACTTAAGCTAAGTGCATAGATTATAACCATACCAGCATGACCAACGCCAGCAACACAAATATTTCTAAATACCGGTACTTATGGTTGCTGTTGCTGTTATCTGCTTTTATCGGTTTCTTTGGAATAGATAAAAGTCCGCTAGACGGCGATGAAGTGGTGACTGCGAATATTGCCACTGGCTTCGGTTTTGTGCGGAATAGCATTCATGATGGTTTCCGGATTTATCCCAAAACAGAACAGACCGTTTTTAGTTCGGCCGAATACTGGCAGCGAAATCAAACGGCACGTACCGTAAAATATACGATTGACGATTGCGGACATTCGCTGACCTATAATGTGCTGATGCATTACTGGATCAATGAAACTGGTTTTTCGGTAGCAGCGCTGCGATGGCCTTCTGCAATATTAGTGTTGTTATCCACATTGCTTTTCTATCATTTCATTATTAAGACATTTCAGGACCGGCGGGTAGCAAACTTGTCCACCTTGTTTTTCGTGCTGCATGCGCTGGTGATACAGATTTCGCATTTCGCACGGATGTATGCATTTGCACTGGTATTACTATTATTAATTATGGTGCTGTGCAAAGGTTTAGAGACTTCTGTAAAGGAAAGCCGTAGCTGGCACGGTTTCTGGCAAGCGCTCACAATTGGACTGTTAGCGGGACTTGCAGTGGTGACTCATTATTTTACAGGATTGGCAATGGCCGGTGTCTTTTTCTTTTACGCATTTCAGGTTAACCGACAGAATTTGCGCAGAGCGATAGCAATAGCTATAAATATCTTTTTGCCTTTTGCTGTTGTGCTGTTTGTTTATCTTTTTCCGTTAGGGGCAATGAAAAGCATTCAAAGTATTATGGCTTTGAATAAGGCGGCTGAAGATCCTTCCCAGCATTTTTTCGGTTTCGAGATTGCATCTTTTTCATCGGTTATCTGGTCGTTTCTTTGTCGAATCACCACTTCGTTTGGAAACAGCACCGCTTCGGAATGGGATACAAAAAGCATCGCGAATGTATGTCTGATGCTTTTTCCGTTGTTGATTATCGGATTAAATCTGAAGGCCGCATTTAGGAAATATGGGAAAAAAGATCTGGTGTTTCTGATTTGGGGTATGGTTACTTATATCATTCTGGCAGCGGTGGTGATCCTGCTGACCAAAAACATGGTGATTATGCACGCCCGCTATTGGATCTTTTGTCTGCCGTTTTCTTTGCCGCTGCTGGCTGTTTGTATCAGTGCCGGCTGGCAGGAGCGAAAAAGTGTTCGTTGGATTATTACCGCAGCGGCGCTGGCGGTTATTTTATTGAGAATGAGTTATACATTAGTTATGTATGTCAGGGACGTACAAAGCACCTGGAATGGCGATCCCCGTGAACGAATGGCACATCAGTTTATTTTAGAATATAAGTCAGGCGATACCATTTCTTATAAAGACTGGTGGTATAGTCAGCAGGAAAACTGGTTTTTAAAAGATTATCCACAATTTGTGCAGCGTGTAGATACACTGCAGTCGGCCAAAATCATCTTGCTTTCGGGTGGGAAGCAGCATGTTGTAAGTCAATAACATATTTTTCGGCAGTTTGTTTCATTTTCCATTTTATGATTGGCTGCGACTTTGTACCTTTGCACCGTTTCTTATAAAACTAACAAATAGTTATTTATGGCCATCGTTGACTTAGTTATGCCCAAGATGGGCGAGAGCATTATGGAAGCTACCGTCCTGAAGTGGCATAAAAAGCCGGGTGACAAGGTGAAAATGGATGAAACTGTGCTGGAGATCGCTACTGATAAAGTAGATAGCGAGGTGCCTTCTACAGCTGAAGGAACCATCACTGAAATTCTGTTTAAAGAAAATGACGTAGTGCCAGTTGGTACCGTTATTGCAAGAATAGACACTGTGGGCGCTGGCGCTGCGGCACCGGCACCGGTTGCTGCTCCTGCACAACCTGCTCCTCAGACTGCTGCACCGGTAGCTGCACCTGCTGCTTCTGCTGCTCCGTCTGGCAACCGTTTTTATTCTCCGCTTGTACTGAACATCGCTGCTACTGAAGGCGTAGGTATGGCTGAGCTGGAAATGATTCCTGGTACAGGCAGTGAAGGTCGCGTGACTAAAAAAGATATCCTTAATTATGTAGCGAACCGTGGTACGGCGGCTCCAGTTGCTGCACCTGTACAGGCTGCACCAGCTCCGCAACCGGTTGTTGCTGCACAACCTGCAGTAACTGCTGCTCCTGCTGCCGCACCGGCAAATTACAGCGGCAACGTAGAGATCATTGAAATGGATCGCATGCGTAAGCTGATTGCTGACCACATGGTACGCAGTAAAGCTACTTCTCCGCACGTAACTTCTTTCACCGAAGCAGATGTTACCAACATCGTGCGCTGGAGAGAGAAAGCGAAGAAAGAGTTCGAAAAGAAATACGGCGAGAAAATTACTTTCACTCCGATCTTCATCGAAGCAATCACTAATTGTATCCGTAAATTCCCGATGATCAACAGCAGCGTGGATGGTAACAATATTGTAGTGAAGAAAGATATCAACATCGGTATGGCTACAGCGTTGCCTAGTGGTAACCTGATCGTTCCGGTGATCAAAAACGCAGATACTAAAAACCTGCTCGGTCTTTCAAGAGATGTAAACGGCCTGGCAAATGCTGCACGTAACAACAAATTGAAAGCTGACGATACACAAGGTGGTACATTTACGATGACCAACGTTGGTACATTTGGCAGCCTGATGGGCACACCGATCATCAACCAGCCACAGGTAGCAATTCTGGCGGTAGGTAGTATCAAAAAACGTCCGATGGTGATGGAAACGCCGGATGGTGATGTAATTGCAATCCGTCACATGATGTATCTGTCTCTGAGCTACGATCACCGTATCGTAGATGGTTCACTGGGTGCAAGCTTCCTGACTGCAGTAGCAAACGAGCTCGAAGCTTTCGATCCGAACAGAGCCGTTTAATAAAAACGACATAAAAATGACAAATAATGATGGCCGGGATTCCGGCCATTTTTTTATTTTTGATATATACTAAACTCACCCTATTATGCGTAGATTGCTCCTCTTCGTATTCAGCGTACTTATTTCCGCTCCGCTTTTCGCGCAAAACTGGCAAACAGTTAATCCCAACGACACCGTTTATTTTAAGTGTACCAATGCAAACAATTATGGTGCCGTAAGAATGATCACGGTGGATTCTGTTCGTCAAAACAACGGTGACAGCCTGTATTATTTTTACAAAACAATGCGTGCTCCGGATCTTGGCAAATGTGTGGATACCTTAGCGCCATCGTGGATGGGGTCTTATTGTATCCGGCATTCGGACGGAACCGAGCTTTATATTAATGAGCAAAACGACACAATCAGCATACATACGTGGGCTGCGATAGCGGATGCGTGGGCGATTGGAAAAGACACACTCGGAAATATTTATTATGCAGCCGTTGCCAATATAGATACCGCTACAATTGATGGTGTACTGGACAGTGTAAAACTTTTGACGATACAGGCGACGAATGGCGGCAACCCTGTGACCAGTTATTACGACACTTTTACGGTGAAATGGAGTAAGAATCATGGATGGGTGAAAACGCTGGACTGGTATGCATTTCCGAATGCGACAACGCAACCATATACCTGGGGCGCTCAGTTGATGCCTTTTTCTTTTGAACGTTTGCCGATGGCATTTAACGCAAAAGATTTTTCGCAACCTGATCTGCTCTGGAAATATACGCCGGGCAATGAATGGTTCTGTGATAATGACGTATCTCCGCTTTACAGTCCAATTCCAGCTTCCAATAAGGTTTACACTTATGATTCGGTCATTAGCAGTTCGGTGATTAATAACTACACCATTTCGGCAACCTTGAAAGAAATAAAACGAGTAGTAACATATCAGTTGAGCAACGGCCAATGGGTTGTTGATTCTAATTACACTACAACGAATATTCAAACTGTTACGATAACAGCATCTTCTTACCATCCGGTTACAAGCCAGGTGTCTCCTGATTTAAAGCCTTCGGTAGTTGGAATGACGCCATTTGTGTACAACTATACATTAGACACATTTTGTGCCGGCAAATACCTGCTTTCTGATAAATACAGCAACATGACTGTAATAACACCTGCTAATGGTTGTCTTTCGGCGATGGTAAACGTAAGCGGTGGTTTATGGGGAGATGACACCTATCTGGATGGCTTTGGTAAAATAACTGCTCATGCCACGGAGTATTTCGGAACTGGTACGACTTCCCGCAATATGATCTATTCTTACTTGAAGTTGGGTAACTGCATAATGGGCAGTAAAGCCAGTATGATGCAATCACTCGGAGTTAACGATGTGCACGTCATTACAGATGGTATTTCTATTTCGCCCAACCCAGCCACAAATATTGTCAATATCAGTGTTCCTGAAACATCCGTCCAGCTTGCGATTTATGATATGGTGGGCAGAGTGGTGCGCAGCGTGAAACTTTCAAGCGGTTCCAATACTTTATCTATTGGTGATATGCCGCCTGGTTTGTACCTGCTTCGTTTCTCCGGAAATACGATCAACTATTCTTATAAACTCCTCAAGAACTAAACACTATGCGTTTAGCGCTATCTTTTCTTTTTTTAATTTTCTTTTCCGTTCCGCTTTTCGCGCAAAACTGGCGAACGGTTAATCCATACGATACTGTTTATTTTAGAAACACCGATCCCACCGATAATGCCGGTATCGTACGAATGATTACAATAGATTCCGTTCGTCAAAATAATGGTGACAGCCTTTTTTATTTTTTCAGATCAGTTCGCGGTTATGAGCTTTTCGCTTGTGCAGATACGGCGGCTCCTTCCTGGATGGGCGCTCGTTGTCAACGGAAACCAAGCGGAACCGAGTTTTATTTCAACGCGCATAACGATACAATCCGTATCAACACACGGGCAGCTCTTGCAGATTCCTGGATTGTCGCAAATGATACTTTGGGCAATGACTATTATGCTACCGTAACAAGTGTGGACTCAATGACGATAGATGGTGTGTTGGACAGTGTGAAGACATGCTCGATACAGGCGATGAACGGCAACGGCCCATTCTCTAATTATAACAATAGTCTCAGCTTTAAATGGAGTAAAAATCACGGTTGGGTCAATGCCCTGGATTGGTATGCTTTTCCCAATATAACGCAGCCGAAAATGGGTTTTGTCTTGTGCTTGTTGCCATTTGTGTTTGAGCGTTTGCCGATGACGTTTAATGCAAAGGATTTTTCACAACCGGATTTGCTCTGGAAATATACACAGGGCAATGAATGGTTCAACGTTAAAAAATCGGGTTCTTCTTCGGGGGCGGGACCATCTATTTCTGTGTATACTTACGATTCGGTCATTAATAGCACAGCAGTAAATGCGAACACCGTTATCGCTACAGTAAAGGAAATTGTGCAGGTCAGGGAGTTTAATTACAATGGTAGCTTAGACACTGTTTACACGACAAATAATATCAAAACGGATACAGTAACAGTAAACTCGTATAATCCTGTCCGCGCCAATGTTTTTCCCGAAATGAAAGACCAGACTTTAATGGGTAAGAAGGCGCTGCATTCTTATACGCTAAATCCGTTTTGCGGTGATAGAAATGTTTTTTCCGATACTGTCCAAACGCAGTGGTATACAATTGCTTCTCCGGGCTCTTGCCCGATGGTTGGTCCTAATACAGCTAATCCATATTGGGCCAGGAATACTTACCTTGATGGTTTTGGCGAAATAGCCGCGACGATTTCCGAACATTCCGGAGGTCCCGGCGTATTTACCAGTGAGATGGCTTATACTTATCTAAAACTGGGTAATTGCGTAATGGGCAGTAAAGACAGTATGATGCAATATCTTGGCGTCAATGATGTACACATCATTACAGGTGGTATTTCTATTTCGCCCAACCCTGCAACAAACATTGTCAATATCAGTGTTCCTGAAACATCCGTCCAGCTTGCGATTTATGATATGGTGGGCAGAGTGGTGCGCAGCGTGAAACTTTCAAGCGGTTCCAATACTTTATCTATTGGTGATATGCCGCCTGGTTTGTACCTGCTTCGTTTCTCCGGAAATACGATCAACTATTCCAGCAAGCTCATTAAAAAATAAAGCGGTTGAACGAAAATAGTCTGATTCGCTTTCTTTCTTTTTTGCAAGAAAAAAACTGGCAACGTGGTATTGTATACCGGCGACCAAACTTTTTTAGTTTTTGACTTTTGACTTTTGCCTTAAGTAGAAATACCCTACAATTCCCGCAACAAAAGACGCATTCAGAATGGCCACTTTTGCAATCAGCTGTTGTTCTTCCTCAGCAAATGCAAGCGTGGCCATAAATATCGACATCGTAAAGCCGATGCCTGCGAGCATTCCCATTCCCGTAAGATGTTTCCAGCTCATACCATCGGGTAGTGATGCGAGTTTAAATTTTACCGCAATCAAACTAAACAGGTAAATGCCGATCGGTTTGCCTAAGAGTAAGCCTGTAAAAATGCCCTGGTGAATTTCCGAAGAAAGTACAAGTTGCAAATGTGCAGGCAGAACGATTGCCGTATTTGCTAATGCAAACAACGGCATGATGAAAAAATAAACGGGGTAATGCAGGAAGTGTTCCCAGCTGGTGATTTTTTTTAACGGAATAGTAAATGCAAGTATTACACCCGCAATCGTTGCGTGCACGCCGGAATTGTAGACGAAATACCAGAGCAGTAATCCAAGGCCAATGTGGAAAACTGTTTGTGTGACTTTGAAAAGATTTAAAACAATAAGTAGTCCGAATATAATTCCCGCTAAACCGAGGTAAGTAAAATTCAAATTGCCCGCGTAGAAAACTGCAATCGTCAGAATGCCGCCTAGATCATCAATGATAGCGAGCGCAGTCAGAAAGATGCGCACTGAAGCCGGTATACGGTTGCCCAGTAGAGATAGCACACCTAATGAGAATGCAATATCAGTAGCCATAGGTATGCCCCAGCCCTTGTAGAATGGCGTATGGCCGCACCATGCAGTATAAATTAATGCTGGCACCATCATACCACCCAGCGCTGCAATAACAGGCAGTAAAGATTTTTTGATGCTCGATAATTCGCCAATCAGCAACTCCCTTTTGATCTCCATGCCAACGAGCAGAAAAAAGAAGAACATAAGTCCGTCGTTGATAAAATGTAGTATGCTGTGTGGCAAATGTACTGTAGCAGATGTGGGCAGCTCTTTTTCCCAAAAAGAAGTATATGCATTACTCCAACCAGTATTGCTCAGCAGTAAAGAAATGATGGTGCAACCAATCAATATAACGCCGATTGCTTTACTGTCCAGAAAAAAATTTTGAACAGGAGAAAGAAACTTTTGACGAAAATTTGATAACTGTTTGGGCTGCTGTAGCATTTTTAAAATTAAAATTTTTTTAGGCAATCAATGTATGTAGCCAGTAGAGAAATGTTGCGGGAAATATGATAAAAATGTTTTACCTTTTTATAGAAAAGTAACGGAGGAAGTGCTTTTTTCTCCCCTACATTTGCACCATGATTAAACGGTATCGGTCCTGTGCTTTGTTAGCCGCAATCGCAGTATTGGCAATGGTTTCAGCTTGTACACACCCTTACTATGTACAACAGCATACCGATCATTTGTATGTAGTAGAAAAAGACACCAGACAAGACAGTGCATTCGTAAAAATGTTACATCCGTATAAGCGCGGCGTAGACACACAAATGCAAGTGTTGATTGGGCGAACCGACATTCCGCTTACAAAAGCGCAACCCGAAAGTACACTCGGAAATTTTATGGCCGATGCCACATTGGAGGCAGGTAAAAAACTGGATCCGAAAACGGTGGCTGCAGTGATGAATTATGGCGGTATCAGAATTAACTACATCAATCCGGGTCCGATCACAAAAGGAAAAATATATGAACTCATGCCTTTTGATAATATGCTCACCATTGTGGAAATGCCTGGCACTGCCATTCAGGCTTTTTGTGATAAGATGGCTGTATACAAAGGCTGGCCGGTTAGCAATATTTCATTCGCCATAAAAGATAAAAAAGCTATAAATATTACAATAGACGGACAAGCTTTGAACGAGCATATCGTTTATAAGATAGCGGTCAACGATTATATAGCACGGGGTGGGGATAATTGTGATTTTATGGTGCCGTTGAAGAAAAGGCATACAACGATTTTTTTGAGAGACATTTTGATTGCATACGTAGAGCGATTGAATAAAGAAAATAGACCATTACATCCTGAACTTGAAAACCGGATCCGTTATGCAGAGTAGAAGATCGTTTTTGAAAAAGGCGGCAATAGGCAGCGGACTAATGATGGCCGGTAGTTTCCCGTTTGAAAGTTTTGCGGCCGAAGAAGATAAGAAGCTCGTGATTTTGCATACCAATGATACACATAGCCGTCTTGAACCTTTTCCCTTGGACGGTGGAAAATTTGAGGGGCAGGGTGGCATAGCGGCGCGTGCTACTTTGATTGAAGAGATCAGGCGAGCAGAAGAACAGGTACTGTTGTTGGACGCTGGTGATATTTTTCAGGGAACGCCTTACTTTAATTTATATAAAGGAGAGCCGGAAATGAAAGCGCTGAGCATGATGAAATATGATGCTATTACAATGGGGAATCATGATTTCGATGCGGGCGTAGAAGGTTTTGCAAAACAATTGCAACACGCCAATTTTCCGGTACTGGTTGCTAACTATGATTTTACAGATACACCGTTAGAAAATAAGACACAACCGTACACCGTCATTAAAAAAAATGGCATGAAAATTGGGGTATTCGGGCTGGGCGTTGAACTAAAAGGATTGGTACCAGATGATGCGTATGGTAAAACAAAATACCTGGAGCCGATACAAATAGCAAACAGCGTAGCAAACCATCTTAAGAAGAAAGAAAAATGCGATATGGTGATCTGTTTATCACACTTAGGGTATGAATACGACTATCATAAAGTTTCAGATAAAATTTTAGCGAAGGAGACAGACAATATTGATCTGATAATTGGTGGTCATACACATACATTTTTAGAAGAACCGACAGTGATGAAAAATAAATCAGGGAATGAAATAATTATCAATCAGGTAGGCTGGGCGGCCTCAGATTGGGGCGCCTCGATTACAGTTTTAATCACAAAAAAAGTTCCAAACTAACCAAAGCTCATTCTGTAATCGTAAACAAACAAACAAGTGGCTGATCATTTTTTTTTTCAACAAATTGTTAGCAATTTCGTCCTCCCGCTACGATATTTCAATTACAGTAGCATCTAAGGAGAACTCAAGCCGGATAGGGCTTTGAGGCGTCTGTAAAGTAATAAACAACACAATAAGGCATATACAGATGGCCCCGTTTTTTAATACACTTAAAAAATGGGTAATACCATTGTCGCCTTTGTGAAATTTAAATTGTAAATTGATTTAATACGTAGAACTAAATATAAATATGGATCACAATCTCTATAACAACACATCTTCCTCCATGACCAATGAAGCTGCGGCTGCCTGGGAGCGTTGTTTGGGTATTATTAGAGATAATGTAAACTGGCGTACGTATCAGACCTGGTTTGAACCTATCAAAGCTGTTGCGTTGAATCAAAGTGTACTCACATTGCAGGTGCCGAGTCAGTTTTTTTACGAGTGGTTGGAAGAGCACTATGTTGAGTTATTAGGTAAAACGATCAAGAGAGTATTAGGTAAAGAAGGTAGGTTGGAATATCGCATACTGATGGAGAGCAGTTCATCGCAAAGAAACCCTGCATCTATTCATATGCCCGCAAGCACTTACAATCGTCCCCCAAAAGACAACAACTATGTAGACATGCCACTGAAGTGGGATGATCCTACTAGTATCAAAACGCCTTATGCCATTCCTGGCCTTAAGCGTATGCAGATCGATCCGCAATTGAATGCCAACTACACTTTTGAAAATTATGTAGAAGGCGACTGTAACCGTGTTGCTCGTTCTGCGGGTATTCACGTTGCACAGAAGCCCGGCGCTACCGCATTTAATCCATTGGTGGTATTTGGTGGTGTAGGTTGGGGAAAAACACACTTGGTACAAGCCATCGGTAACGAGGTGCGTAGGCTGCATCCTAACAAGGCGGTACTGTATGTAAGTGCTGAAAAATTTATTAACCAGTTTATTGATCACTCGAAGAACAACGAGGTCAATGACTTTATCCACTTCTATCAGCTTATAGACGTACTTATACTAGACGATATTCATTTGTTCGTACCTGCTACAAAATCGCAGGACGTATTCTTCGGTATCTTCAACCACCTGCACCAGAGCGGTAAGCAGATCATTCTGACGAGTGATACGCCGCCGAAAGATCTGGAAGGTATGCAGGAACGTTTGCTGAGCCGTTTCCGCTGGGGTTTGAATGCAGATATTCAGGCGCCTGATTTCGAAACACGTCAGTCCATTCTTCGTATGAAGATGCGTCAGGAAGGTTTAGAGATTCCGGATGAAGTAGTAAAATATATCGCTTACAATGTTCAGACGAACGTGCGTGAGCTGGAAGGTGCCGTAATCGCATTGTTTGCGCAGGCAACCCTCAATAAGAAAGAAATTGACATTGATCTTGCGAAGCGTGTGATGAAGAATTTTGTGAAGACGGCAGCGAAGGAATTAACGATCGAAAATATCCAGAAAATGGTTTGTGACTACTTCCATCTTCCTTACGATCGTTTGCTGGCTAAAACGCGCAAGAGAGAGGTGGTACAGGCACGTCAGATTACGATGTACCTGGCGAAGAAATTCACGAAGTCGTCGCTCAAGAATATTGGTGAGCATTTCGGCGGCTTTGATCATACGACAGTAATACACTCTTGCCAGACGGTTGAGAACCTGATGGATACCGATGGCGAGTACAAAGAACATTTGCTGGAATTGCAACAGAAGGTTCAATTAGCAAGTCTCTAAAAAAACTTCGAAAAATTTTTAGAAAACCTTTTGAAGTTTCAAAACTAGCGCTATCTTTGCATTCCAATTCGAGAGAAACATAGTCGAAAGCGCAAAACGCACAGAGTATGAATCTCTTATGAAGCGGAAAAGGTGAGGTGGGTGAGTGGCCGATACCAGTAGTTTGCTAAACTGCCGAACGGGTCAAACTGTTCCGCGGGTTCGAATCCCGCCCTCACCGCTGGAAATTCTAAAGAGAATTTCTGATTCGAAAAAGTTCGGGAAGTAGCGCAG
>NZ_QKTW01000018.1:245687-263266 GCF_003236175.1 Taibaiella soli
GTTCGAATCCTGTCTTCCCGACGAACAAGAAAAGCTCAACAGAAATGTTGGGCTTTTTTCATGCCACAATACCCCATCCCTAAAGGGTGTCTTTGCGCGAGTCTGCAATTTCTCGCTACGGCACGACGGCACCGCACTGTTGTCAAACAATCACGAAAAAAATATGGGTCATCCAGAGGAGGAGGTACGACGACGTAGGGAACTGATTTCGCGTAGGGAAAAATTCTTGCTTACTGCTGCGACGGGAAACAGCGTGTGAATTTTGAATTGAACATATATCTTTATCTTGTTAGTTTATCCATACTATGAGTAAGTCCCTGAAAATTGGTTTAGGTGCCGCTGTGGTTGTTGGGTTGTGGGTTGTAGGCCGCATCACTGAAGCGGTGCAATGGTATAAAATACCGACCCCTTCCAATTACCCCACTATAAAAGTCGGCGATCACATACTTGCGTCTAATCTGGTAAAACCGGAACGGTTCAATTTTATTTGCTTTTATGCAACGGGGTCCGACATGGTTAAGCAAATATGGATACAACGGTTGTGTGGTCTGGAAGGGGATACAATTGAAATCAGAAACGGAGTATTACTAGTCAATAATAAATACGCGGACAGCAATTTTTCACCTGGTTATCTTTATATAATGTCGCGGAGTGAATCGGAAAAGATACCCGAGTTAATAGAGCAAAGTGAAATGTCGACGGTGAATGCGGCGGGAGATTCTACTACCACTTGTTTGTCTGATAAAATTGTTCGTGATCACGGTCTGAATGCCGAAAGAGTGGTGCTGGCAACGGACGAAAAGGATGAGATGATAGAGCAGCGGTACAAGACTTCCTGGAATGCAGATCATTTTGGGCCGATTGTTGTTCCCCGGGGAAAATATTTTGTGCTGGGAGACAATAGAAGAAATGCGATGGACTCACGGTATATCGGATTCATCGATAAGTCGGATTATATCGGCACAGTCCTGGGACGGTAAGAATATTACTATTTCCCGCTGTTCGACAGTTAGCGTGCGCATGTCGAACAACAGATAAACTGGATCTCCGATCCCGGCGGCAAAACGGATCGGGAAATCCGTTCTATCGAATGTTCGAAATACCCTTCGGAACATCTCGAACAGCGGAAACAGCAGGAGGCTAGTTGTTGGCGGAACCTATGTTATACGTTTCATATTTTGCCAATGAATCGAGCGACCGGTAAGAAGCTTTAAATTTTCCATCAACAAAATAGAAGTATCTGTGACTTTCGCTGCGAACTAAAGTAGAGTCTAAATCCCGAAGGAATTTAGCGACATATTTGTCGGTTAAATCAGTGCCATAATATCGGGTGTCAATTCCGTAAACAGGCTTCTTCAGTGAATATTTCAAACTCATCAGATCACTGTCATAATATTCTGCGACTATGAATAAATCCGCACCAATGTTGCTGCATTTGTTGGCAACGATATTGGGTGAATAGCATACGGGACTTTGACACTTTGGAGACCACAAATACAACACTGTTTGTTTACTTTTCTGAATGCATTTTTTCAGGTCTGTACCTTTAATAACATAAACCACGGGACTATCTTTAGGGTAAGGCAATGAACAAATGTCAACACCTGTTTCAGGATGTTGAAGTAAGCCAGGTTTCTTTTCTTTCGTTTTTTGATAGTAGCTATACAAACCTTGAAATGAGCCATGGATGCTACACGAGCAGCAGATAATGCTTATAAGAACTAGAAGGCTGATTTTCTTTTGCATGAAAGAATAAGTTGATAAAGGGTTGACGGATCAAAATGATATTCCTGGTAAATTACTTTATTTGAAATTCTTAAGCGAATTAATCCAAATATTGTATGATGAGCTTTCTGGTGGATTGCGGTCAGGAGACCGCGTCCGCAGGAACGAAGTCGGGAGACTTCGCTCAACTGTAACAGCAAAATTTGTGTTCAGCAAAGTCTCCGGACTTTGTTGTAGTGGTAACCGGTCTCCTGACCGGATTCGCAAATTTTGTAAACTCAGTCATACCAAGAGCCTAAAGTAATTTTCTGGCCGCGACCGCTTAATTCGTAGGCACACATAGTCCTCTGGAAAATCTACTAGTCCCGCTCGTACAGGATTTTGATGGATATAATTTAACTTCTGTTCGAAGAAGTGCTTTGTTCTGATTTCAATCGCATGGTTTTCGTGTGTCCATACTTGATAATGACTATTGCGTTGATGATTCGCGGCATTCCATTTAAATCGATGTAACATCCATTCCCGTCTGCTTTCCGGACTATCTTCTATCGTTGATAATATTTGATTGGCTGTATATTTTTTAAAATCGCGGATAGTGTCTGATAGCTTTCCATTTCTGCTTGATAAGATCAGGTGTACATGATTGCTCATAATTACATAGCCCAATACAACCAGTTCTTTATTTTTTATGCAATAATCCAAACTTGCCATTATAATGTCTTTGTAAATCCTTCTGGTAAAAATGTCTACCCAGTCTGCAATAGTAAAAGTGACAAAATAAGCCAGTGACTGATCGCGTATCTGATATCCAGTTGTCATTCGCTTCTCTTTACAATTGCGAACTCAATAATAGTGCCAGATTCTAGACATAAAAAAGCAGTCCCCACAGCATTGTGAGGACTGTTGCATTCATCATCTATTGTTTCGCATTACCTGTTAAATTTAATACTTCTGTTTTCGCCAGATCCGTCACTCATCCAAAGTACATAGGTGCCCGGCACTGCAGAGAAATTGATCTGTGCATCATTGCTTCCCTTCACCGTAGCGATATGTTGTTTGCAGATGATTCTGCCCGCCATGTCGGTGATTGCAATATCAACCGGAGCGCCATCATTCGAAGTAAATGAAACCATTGCGCCATCTGATGTTTGCTGCAGATTTATTTCAGCATTGCTGAGACTGTTTGCATTGATCCGGATCACTTTTGAATAGTCAAAACTACCGTCGATGTCTACTTGTTTAATCCGGTAGTAAGCGATTGGTTGCTGCACATTTTCATGAAGGAAAGAATAGTTGTGTATCGTAACCTTCAGTGGATCGCTGAGCACTGTTCCTACTTTAGCAAATGACTTGCCATCTGTTGAAAATTCTACTTCGAAATGATCGTTGTTTTTTTCTTCAGCAGTAGACCAATCGATACGGTTGTTTTGTCCTTCGCGTTTGCCGGAAATATCCATCCAGGTTACAGGGAGCACCTGATTGGTGCCAACTGCAAAAGGAGAAAAGCTATTAATGCCTGAACGACTGATCGTATAAGGATCAGAGCCGGAAGCGGAGAGATTGGCAGTGCCATAATCCCAGGCACCCACAAAATGCGCCAGACGACAAGCATTTCTATTGAAGCTTGGCAATTCTAAAGAACCTGGCCATTGCAGTGTTACTGTGGCATCCGATCCGCCGACAGTACCTTCAGTGATCATCCAGGTTGCATTAACGCCACCGGCAGTTACTTGCGTGCCGTTGACGCCGTTTCGGTATAAGGCCGTCAGTACACGCAGGCTTATATTATCCGTTGTTGATGCAGCAGAGAAAGCTACAGTGGCCGGTATATAAGCTGTTAAAGTACCTACCGGATATGTTTTAGATCCGGATGCTACTACCTGTTGCACGAGCGATCCCGCGCCGATGGCAATTACATAGTTGTTTGCGGAGCTGCCCGATATAGTACCTGCAGTTCCCATTGTCAGGTTATTGGCACCAATAGATATTTTACCTGAGGTAAATGCCAGTGCACCATTCACTGTTACATTGCCTGATATCGTTGTAAGCCCTGTAGGTTTGTTTAAGGTCAGATTATTAAACGCACCGGTTGAATTAATATCCTGCGCCGTAGTTCCGTTCAGCTGTATTGTGGTGCCTGTATTCGTAAACGTGCCACCGCTCATGTTCCAATTACCCGCGAGCAGATGCGTGAATGCACCGCCTACAAATGTGCCTGCCGTCTGTGCATAACCCGTAAGTATTGTAAGTGGGGCAGCTACTGTTTTGACACCAGCTCCTGTGATCAGCAAATTACCATAGTTAAACGGCGCGGTAATCGATTGGACGCCGCCTGCATATTCTACCGTACTTAGTGTGTCTACAGCATAAGTGCTGAAAACTGGCACAGTATTGGTTCCGTTTACACGAAGTGTGCCTGCATCTTCCAGAATCAGTGCGCCGGTGTTTTGTGTGATTGCAAAACCAGCGTCATCAAAAGTACCACTTATGATATCGAGATTGGTAACACCGGTGATGGCTTTATTAAGCGTTGTAGCTGTTCCGACGGTTTTGTTGTTTATGATCTGTGCAATGTTGTAAGGCACCGCCGTACCGTCGATTACAGAAGCTGTGTTTCCCTGGAAATTAACTGCACCAGAGCTGCCATCATAAGTGCCGTTATCGGTGAAGTTACCGGAGACACCAAAGTCGGAGTTTGCCGTAATATTTGCACCGGACGCAATGACGAAATTCCGGAAAACAGTTCCTGCGCTGCCTGATACGCCAGCTGCCGCATTCGTCATCGTAAAGGTGGAAGTGCCGCCATTGAGCGTACCATTGCTGGTGATATCGCCGCCAATGGTGTAACTATTGCTGCCTGCGTTGAATGCTGCATTGCTTACGATCGTAAAATCATCGGTGGTTGTCCAGCCGGAAGGTGGTGTGATGCCGGCAGCATTTGTGTTGGCAATAATCACGGCATTTAATAATGTTGGTGTGCCACTGAGCGTCATTTGGCCGGTGCCGCCGAGTATTACAGCGCCTGTGCTTGAAAATCCTGTGCTGCCAAAATTAACCGTTACAGCTGTCGATGGATTAAAATTCATGTTGCCACTGCTGGTTACCGTGCCATTGTTGGTAAATGCACCGCTAATGGTATGATTCGATACACCTCCGTTGAAAATACCGCCATTGTTTACTGTAAAAGAAGTCAGCACGATCCAGCCAACGCTGGCATTGACGCCTGCTGTGTTGTTGATGACAAGATTGGCGTAAGTAGGAGAGCTGGTGGAATTCAATATTGGTGATACATTGCCGTTAAAATAGATGATACCGCTGGAGTTCGAAACAACTGCATTCAGGAAGCGAATTGTTTGTGCGGTCGTCCCACTGAAAATCGTAGTACCTGTACTCGTAAGCGTACCACTATTGGTCAGATTGCCGCTTACAGTGGCAGTGCCGCTACCGGCTGCATATGATCCGGAAGGGGTGATATTCAGGAAACCATTGAAACCAATATCACTGCCCGCTACGGAATAGCTGCCATATACAGTAACTCTGTTAAACGTTGTGTTGCCGGTAATGGTATTAGATGCACCATTCAACAAAACAGTGCTGGTTGATGGCGTAAACGTTCCGCTGTTGGTCCAGTTGCCGCCGAGTGAAAGGGTAGCAGTAGAGCCGTCAAATGTGGCGCCGCTGCCAATCTGCAGATTGCCATTTACAGTTGCGGAGCCTGCAAGCGTTTTGGTGCCGCCGGTTGATAAAGAAAGATTACCGTAGTTAATGCCTGGAACCGATTGTGCTGCTGAACCGTTGAAGTTTACGGTACTGCTATTGCCTAGTGTGTATGTTCCGAAGCCTGATGGGAAATTGGCAGCACCGGCCAGCAAGAGCGTGGTGCTATTTGCCAGTGTAAAAGTTCCGCCCGGTGCCGTTCTGTTGGCAGTGAAACTGCTGAGATCCAGTGTGCCCGTTGTTACGGTAAGGTTGTTGTTTACTTGTATGTTTCCGGTAAGTGTGGCAGTGCCTGATGGTTTATTAATCGTAATGTTATTGAAAGCACCGGCGGCAATTGTCTGCGCACCACTGCCGGTAAGGTTTACATCGCTGCCGGTGGATTGTATTGAACCGGTGCTTGAAAGGTTGCCTCCAATGTTTATTGCAGCGTTGGTTACGTTTAATGTGGCGCCGGAACTTACTACTATATTGCCTGTAACGGTAGATGCAGCGCTGATAGCAGCCTGGCCTGCCGTTATATTCAAGTTGCCATTTACAGTTGCACCGCTTCCCGCAAGGGCTGTGCCGGTAATTTTATTTACAGTGAGATTGTTGTAAGTGACAGGTGCTACTACCTGCGCCGATGTACCGTTATAGGTAACTGTGCTGGTGCCTGCTGTAAACGTACCGTTAGTATAAATAAAATCGCCGCCAATGTTCAGTGCCCCTGCTCCGGTAAAGCTGATATTGGCACCGCCTGATTCCGTAAGCGAACCTGTTATGTTTGCAGTACCGGTCGAAGCTGTGAGATTGATTGCATGCCCGGCAGTACCATCGCTCAGTTGCAGATTGCCGTTCACTGTGAGCGTTTGCGCGCCTGCATTTATTGTGTGCGTTGCTGCTGCAGTCCAGTTACCACTTATGTTTCCCACCGTTGTCAGACTGCCGCCTGATCCGATAGTGAGTGTTGCGGGCTGTGCACTGCCGAAGACGATACTTCTTGCATTAGCAGTAGTTGTAATGGTTGGTTGATTGGTAAAGGCTGCCGTACCTATCTGCACCACATCTGCAGCCGCAGGCGGAGTGGAAGCACTGCCCTGCAAAACAGTCCAGTTGGCAGCGGTGCCCCAGTCGGTACTGGCAGATCCGTTCCACTGCACAACGTTTGTAGTAGCAGAGAAAGTCCATCGGCCTGTAATATTGGTCAGACCAGTTTGTTCTACATAATTGTTTGTAGTGTTATTGGCTGATTTTCCTGCATCGGCCCAGATGGTTCCGTTGTTATTCCAAAGTGTCATGGTAGCCTCGGGAGTGCCGTTCAGCTCGGCGTCCTGATAGTGCAAACGTAAAGTGGCATTATAAGTACCTGCCGGAACTGAAATCGTATACTGCCTGTTGGCAGATGCGCCGAATGGAAAATCTGCGATGCTGTTTAATGCAATAGATTCCGTAATGGAAGTAACACCTGATACCGAAGAAAAAGTTATGTTGTTGTCCGGACCTTCAAACGAATATGCCGTGCCTGTTGTAAAGGCGTGCGCATGAGTAATAGTGCCCAGTATAATGCCGGTGCCGGTGCGTGTGCCTGTAATGGTAAGTGTATTGCTGCCGGTGTACATATTGCCAGCCGTCATAGTGACGTTGGTGGCGCTTACGTTATTCAATAATGTAAACGCTGCATTTGTTTTATTTACCGTTAGTGTATTGAACGTTGTCGTACCATTCAATAGGGAAGCATTCGCCCCGGAGAAAGTAATATTACCGGCACCTGCGGTGAATGTACCTGCGTTATTCCAGTTGCCTGAAACGGTATGGGCAAAGCTGCCTGCGTTGAATGTTGCACCTGATGCCAGCGTAAAATCTCCGTTGACCGTTACTGCGCCTGCCGCTGTTTTTGTGCTGCTGCCGGTAAGGATGAGATTGTAATAATTACCTGCATTTACATTCTGCGCAGCTGTACCATTAAAGCTGACTGTATTTGGTATTGTGCTGGCTGCATCTAGCGTACCTGCCGTAACGGTATAAGTATTGGCAATGCCAAGAACTGAGTTGGTAGCGAGCTGCAGCGAAGTGCCGTTAAGCGTTACATTATATAAACTGGCTGTACCACTCAGCGATGAAGTGCCCGTAAAGGTTACCGTGCCAGCAGATGCCGACAAACTGCCCGTTATGCTCAGTGCATTGGCAATAGAAAAATTGGTTGTTGAAGTTACAGTACCCGATACATTCAGTGCATAAAACGAAAGCGTGCCTGCGCCACTGATCGTTGTACCTGTGCCGCTCAATAAGATGGCTCCGGCTGAAGCTGTGAGTCCGCCATTAACGGTGAGGTTTCCGGTAACGGTCACATTTGACGCTGTAGAAACGGTTCCCGTAGTGGTCAGATTGCCAAAGGAAATGCCCGTGCCGGTAATGGTTTGGGCTGTGCCTGTCATTGTAGTGGTGCCGGCGGATTGTTGTATAAACTGTCCTGGTCCGGTAGTGGTGATACTGCCATTTACAGACAGAGGGGTCCCCGCAGCTGCGGAAATATTAGAAGCCGTAAAGCTAATGTTGTTGAAATTCTGTGTGCCGCTACCACTGATCTGTGTGCCGGCACCTGCAAAGGTGATGGTGCCGGTAGATCCGGTGTAGGTACCGTTGTTGACCCAGTTGCCGGCTACTGTATGGGTAAAGCTGCCTCCGTTAAATGTGGTGGAAGCACTGATAGTCATGTTGCCGTTGACACTAAGTGCGGCACCGGCAGTATAGCTCACCGATGTTCCCGCACCGGGTACCGAAGTAAGATTTCCTTCTATGAGGAGCGCGGTAGCAGGAAACGTTTTAACGGATGCGCCGGAGCCGCTGCTCAGTGTAAGATTACCATAAGTAAGTGCTGCAACAGTCTGCGTAGTACCGCTGTATTCTACAGTGCTGGTAAGACTTAATGTACGTGTATTAAAATTGGTAGGGAAAGTATTCGTTCCGCCTACTTTTAATGTAGCGCCGTTGGCTACGCTAATGGTGCCGCCTGTGGTACTGGTGCCTCTGTTTGCCGTAAAGGTCGACAAGTCGAAGGTGCCTGCATTCACCAGGATGTTACCGTAGGCAGCGTTGGAAGATGTAAGTGCGTTCAGATTGCCTCCGAGTGTTTTAGTGCCTGCGCCGCTGATGCGCAAAGTAGAGTAGGTGTATGTGTTGCTTACCGTCTGTGCAGTGACTGTGGCGCTGTAATCCACAATACTTCCGGCACTCAGCGTAGTAGTGCCTGATATGCTGTAGTTGCCGGCGAACGTTGCGGCGGTTACATACAATACTGCATTTGCTCGCACCGTCATGGATGTAGCCGTAATCTGATAAGCAGGAGATTCGGCGGGATTTAAAGTGCCGCTCACTGTCAGTAAACTACTGCTGCCGCTTACGGTAACGTTGTTGGCCAGCGTTACATTGGCTCCCGTATTGATTTTTAGCTTCCGGAAAGTAGTTACTGCAGTTCCGCCCAGCGTTTGAGCTGGTCCGTTGAATGTAACTGTAGAACTTGAAGATGAAGTTGTAAAACTGCCGGAGTTGATCCAGTTACCAGTCAGCGTAATGGTGCCCGATCCTAGTGCAACCGTACCATTTGTATTAATGGTGACATTGCCCGAGACCGTCAGGTTCCTGCTTAAGGAAAGCGTAGCGGCCACTGTACCGCCGACGGTAAGTGATTTACAATACGACGAAGCGCTGATGTTTGGTTGAAAGGAACCGGTGAAATTAGCGTCTCCGATAATGGCGTCGGATGTAGCTGTTGGTATACCTGCAGTCCAGTTGCTGGCGTTTGACCAGGCTGTGCTGGCTGTTCCTTTCCAGCTGGTTTGCGCCAATGAGGTTGTGGTTTGCCATCCAATAAGTAGAATGGCGATAAGCATTGCGTAACAAGCTTTCATAGTTCATTTAAATTTTGGTTAGGACACGGCATACGTTGCCAGGTACGTCTTTCAGGACCACGAGGTCCGGATCTCAATGGGGAAAAGTACAATCCGCGCTCCTGGCGCTGGTGCCAGTGCTATATTGTGGTGTAACTATATCTGGATCTCAATAGGGAAAACAAAATTGCGGCTGATATTGCCGTTACTATTTGTGGCTGACCTTATGTGTGTGTGGAATACTTACTGTAAATATATGGCATTTTATTATAGATAGGAGCGATAAGGATGCATGCATTTACGATTAAAAAATTATGCCGGTATTTTTTCCACATTCCTGGTGAAATATTCCAGCGACAGCATCCAGATGATGCCTAAAACAATCTGCACTTTTTGTATAACGGGAAGAATGTTCCACAGCGACCCGGAAAAATAAATGTAGGTGAGCGTATACATGCACGCCAGAAAAAGGCAGCAGAGCAAACCGAGCAATACCAGTCTCGCTTTAAACAGAAACACCGTAATGTAAAATACACTCAACAGCAGAAATACATCGGCAATAGTGAGCATGAGGTCATGATATGGCGTTACTGCAAAAAATTCAAACAGCGCCGCGGCAATGCCTCCATACCGTATCACAAGCCGGGCGTGTTTTGAATTGATTTTCTTCGAAAAATTATAAAAGAAAATGCCGAAGCTAAGCGAGATAAAAAACATGCCGGCAATGGCAAATGGCCTGGATGTATTGCTTGCACCATTAATAGCTTTTGCGGGAAAAAGATTACTGATATAGTTTTTGGTCCAGTCGAAACCCACGCTGTGCGCATTGTCTCGTTCGCCGCCAGGATATACCGCCATTGCAATGATCAATAGCAAAACTGCGAGCATTGTTGTTCCTGCAATTGAATATTTTCTGGACATGGGCGACAGAATAAAATTGAATTTAGCTCAATTTTCGTGTGTTTTATCCATTCGGGAGTGTTCAAACCGGCCGATACTTAATACGGAATTAATAGTATTCTTTGAATTTCGCGGATTCATCATCATATAAAACCTGATTCAGAGTTTACCATGCGCTATCAACTCTTCGCGATGTTCCTGCTTTTTGCAGTTCCTTCTTTTGGCCAGAACATAAGCAAATACGGTCATGCCCCGGTTGCGGTAAATGGCAGGATTGAACTTCCTCATTTCGGTGATAAATATTCAAACTACGTACAGCAATTGGAAAGCGGCGAAACAACTATCGACTATGCCGATTTCAGAAATAGTTTTTTAGAAAGTGATCAGGTCTTCAAAAAAGGCATGGTATATCCGGGTAATAGTACCGTGTATGATAGTCTCAGGCAACGGATACCTGTAGAACTGGATAAGGGGAAATACCAGCGCGTTGTTGATCTGGCGAAAGCCATGCTGAGCATCGATTACACGAGTTTGTACGCCCATATGTATTTGCAGAAAGCAAGTGCTGTGCTTGGAGATACGGTTACCCGGAATAAATACCGGAACATTGAATTTGGTCTGTTGGCTTCTATTGCTGCCTCTGGCGATGGACTAAGCTGCGCCACGGCCTGGCACATTACCCAAATTGAGGACGAAGATTTTCTCATTAGCGTAGTGAAAGGCGAATTCATGGGCGAAGCAACCGTATTGTCTCAACAGAATAAAAGTATTGATTCGACCGGCGGCGCCACGCCTAAACAGAATCGCTGCGATATTATTACTGTGCATGGTACGAAGCGCACGTTCTATTTTGAAATCAATAAAATGATGCAACTGGAAATGAAAATGCTTGGATTTAAAGAAGAGTAGCGATTAGTGCCACGAGACAGGTGTATGAATATGATGTGGCAAATGATACGTTGAGGCTTTGGAAAAAAGGGTGAGTTGGGATAGAGAGTTGTCAGTTGTGGGTTGCGAGTGTACACCTAACGTCATTGCGAGGCACGAAGCAATCTGCACGATTGTTGAGCGAAGAACTATGTGAGTAAAGCGCTCATGAGGCCGTTCGCTTTGTAATTTTCAATGAGGCAACTATTGAGAAAAAAGAACTCGCGTTGTGCAGATCGCTTCGTGCCTCGCGATGACGCGGGTAATAACATTTGTTGAGCAAAGTCTCCGTACTTCGTTCCAGCGGATATGGTCTCCCACCGTCATTGCCAGTTTTAATGAAACTAAACCAGTCCATTTAAAAACTGCTTCATTATTCGAAATCGTACCTCGAAGGCAGGAAATCCTGGCTAAAAGGTGGAACGTTGTACCTCGGAGGTAGAAAAAGCTAGCTAAAAGGTGGAACGTTGTACCTCAGAGGTAGAAAAAGCTAGCTAGAAGGTGAAACGTTTCACCTCAGAGGTAGAAAAAGGTACCTCAAAGCTGAAATGTTGTACCTCGGAGGTAGAAAAAGCTAGCTAAAAGGTGAAACGTTGTACCTCGGAGGTAGAAAAAGGTACCTCAAAGCTGCAATTTGCTGCTTTGAGGTGGAAAATCGTTGAAAAGCAGGTTTCGTAAGGTGATATGCAGATTGCTTCGTGCCTCGCGATGACGCGAGTAATAAAATTTGTTGAGCGAAGTCTCCAGACTTCGTTCCAGCGGATACGGTCTCCCGACCGTATTTTCTGAATCTTATATAAAAGAACTCGCCGCGACACATTGGCACGGCGAGTTCTTTTATGCGTAAATGAAGGGAAACTTATCTCCCATAACTCATCTCTCATCATTACATCAGCATTTCCTTATTTAGTCCAGTTATCACGCTTTCATCAAAATCAGGAATGGCAATTTTAATGGCACGCAACGGATCGTTGGCAAATAGAATGGCATTATTTGCATCCGCTTCCAGCCACGAAAAGACACGGCTGTCGATCGATTTCATGTACTCGAAAAACTTATTGAGCAGTTTTTGATTTTGTTCATCCGTTACACCATATGCCGTCGCCGTCGGATTGAAATCGCCCATTGGCAAAAAGTTGAGATGCGCCGGTTCCTTTTGTGCAGCTTCGCCATCAATCAACACAGAAGTCTTTAAACGAACCGCTTTTTGATTATTGTTCATAACGATCAATTTTTTTGTGAACAGTTTAAATAAACAAAGGATTCCCACCCAGCTGCATCGATACATTCAGACTCGCATAGTCAAGTTTAAAGTCCTTACTGTCCGTCCATCTGATCGGGTTTACCGCGTTGATCAGCATCAGGTCAATAGAAGGCGAATCATCCGTATTGATAGCCTGGATCACCTCCGGAACAATCATATCAGCGCCCATTATCAATCCCGCGATGAAGCCCCCGGCAATCAGTACAGCGCCGTCTGTTGCAATCGTCAGAATAAGGAGGGCAATAGCGGCGATAATGGCGATAATCAGTTCCGTAATAATGGAACCTTCCGACTGATGAATCGTATGTTGCACATCTGAAGTTTGCGCTTCCTTAAAATTCAGCGTTTGTCCGTTTTTTGAATTGCCGAGTTCTATGTGGTACCAGTTGGTCGTATTGCAGGCAGCTACAATGCCGGCTACAATTTCGGTTTCAGTATAACTCTGCAGGGTGAGTATTTGTCCGGTTGCTTCTACACTCAATTGTTTTAAAACCGGATGATAAGTAGAGCCGTTGTGTTTCACCTCTTTCAGATTAATGGTAATGCCGTCTTTGAGATAAAGTTTGGTGCCCGCATCATTGATCAGGAAATTATCTTCAGTCAATCCCGGATAAACCTGTTGTATCGCCGGACGTACCAGATCGTACAATGTTCTTTTTTGCGAAATCACAAAACCCGCCTTGCTGCTGTGCGGTATAATATCATTAGAGATCTGGTTGGCCAGATCATCTCCTTTACGGTCGCCGGTCATGGTGAGCACACCGAGAATACTGCTGTTCAGGTCTTTTCCGTCGAGAAAGGCATAGCTCGTATAATTGGGCGTTACAAAAGCCCATTTACCCTTGTCAATCATACGATCGAGGTCTACGACACTGAAAATATGATTGAACGTATCCAGGTTTTTGTTGAGCCAGTTTCTCAACCCTTCTTCAATGATAGCTTCTGAAACAGTACCTACATCGCTGCTCAGTTGCAGGGATACAAGTACCGCAGCTGGTTGTTCTTCTGATGTAGCTGTAGTTTTAATGACCAATGCATGCGGTTTAGAAGGTACATCGGTCAGCGCTGCTTCTGTATGCGGCACATAATGCATATTTACTTCCATGATTGCCGTACCGGAATCACATTTTACTATTTTCCCGTTGGAAGCATATTTCAATACAATTTGCAATAGCGGAATAGAGAAGCGTACGTTCTTTCCAGAGCCACCATTACAGATTTGCCAGTCACCAAAATTGGCAGACAGCGTAAAACTATCGTCGGAATAATTGAAGTTTTTCGGCGATGATTTTTTATCGGCAATAGCTTTATTCGCATCTGGAACCGGGATACCAAAAGAGGTATCCCAGCCAAATGTAAAAACCGGAGTTTCGTCAGCGATAAGCATAACTGATTATTTTTTGGTTTGTGTTTTCAGACCGATCTGTAATGATGCTGCGAGCGCAGCATTTTTGAGATCGTAGCTGTCTACGCCGGGCCAGCTATAAGGTAGAATGGCGGCATCCGCGAATTCATCAAAGGCAGGAACTTTTTCCCAATCACCTTTGGCCATGGCTTCCATGATAGTTTCTACCACTTGTTGTGTGGCCACGCCCGCGCCGATGATGGCTGCAATACCTCCCAATACTTTCCAGCGGGTGGCGGTAAACGCATTTTTAAACGCAGGCCAGCCGCCTCTTACTTGTTCCACTGCATTTTCGATACCGTTTACTTCGTTAAATTCCTGATCTGAATCCGAAAGTTCTTCAAACACATCAACGAATTGTTCGGTGGTGATGACTGCATTACCGGCATCTTCTGTTACTTCTACAATTTGAGCTGCGGCACGCAAACCATCGATGAGCGGTGCTATCACAGCAATCAGACCAATGGCCGCCATGATGCTGTCTTCTACGATAGTAGCCGTGATGGAGGCTTTTGTTTTGGTTACGCTTACGGTCATGTCTTTGGTAACCTGATCGAACGCGAAGATTTTTTTGCCGCCTACATTCGCAAGGCCCAGGGATACTTCTTCTGTGTAGTTGATGTGTACATCATACTCCCAGCTTTCCGGATATTTCAGGTCAATAAACTGTATTTGCAGATAGCTGTTGTCGAGGCTCATTTTAAATTGCTTCGCCTGTATCTTGAAGATCATGGAATGGAACATATTGATCTTGGATCCGCTGGAATCCATTTCCAATAGGTATTCCGTATTACCGTCCGGGCTTTGGATATACCAGTTGTGACCTTTGTTGGTGGCGTGCGCGCTGTAGCCTTGTATCATAATTCCCGGATCCCAGTAGCCACCACCTTTTGGAAGTTGTACCCACTGGCCTTTAAGATCAGCTACCATTTGGGCAGGCAGTACATTGTTGTCAAGTTCACCGGCGTAGGAAGATTTTACCGAAATCATCGGTTTGTCGTCTTTTTTAAACCGGCCCCAGGTAAGTTCTTTATTGTTGGTAACTGTAAGGCCGTCGTTGGCGATATCAAATGATGTTTCCGGTTCGTCGTCGAATGTGATACGTGCACTGGATAGCATCATTTTTCTCATAAACGTAGTGCCGCTGATCAGGAAGCCCGCATTGGCGCCATCTCTGTCAGGAATAGCGTTTGGTGAAACCTGGTGACTGGTAGGTGCCGGGTGGCCTTGTGTCATCGTGAGTACGCCAAATACGCTGTTGTCCAACGTTCCGTTGTCGGTAACTGCATAGCTGGTGCCGGTTGGTTTAATCCAGGCGTAATTAGTTTTAGTAGACAGTGACGGACTTAAATCCAGTGAACTGAATACATGGTTGAATTCGCCGATATTGGTATTGAACCATTCGCTGAGTAATTGAGGTAATACCGCAGCGGCAATACCGCTGGTCGGATCGTTTTTAATGGTGATAATGACAACAGCCGGTTCTGTATTGCTGATTTCATCTTTCAGCAGTCTCAGATTGTTTTTCCAGGAGTCTTCAAATTGATATACCTGAAGAAATTCACTGTTGAATTTATCGACGTAATAAAAAATATAGTAATTGTCCTTGCCGGCAGTGACGATCCAGTCTTTGCCCACAGTAAGCACGTTGGCAGACGGATTCTCCAGCTTCTTGCCGTTTTTCGTAAACTGCGCGATCAGTGCAGCATTTATCTTGCTTTTATCAAGGTCATTTTTGATGGGCGTTACTACCTCATCATCGCCTATAGAAAATGCAAACTGATCAGGATCCGGAACCCATTCCATACCTACTTCGATGATCACTTCACAACCGTCCATTTTATAAGAGTGCGCACCTGCATTATAAGTACCGCTTTTAAAAGGACAGTTCATACGGATGTTTTTTCCGTCGCCGCCTACAGTCAGCTGCCATGGATCAAGCACGCCATTCAGTTTAAAACTGGGATCATCGCTGGCAGTCTGTGAAATGTTTTTAGCCTTGTCACTTACTTTAGACCAGTTGTTACTGATAGAAGTGTTAGCGTCTCTAAACCGGATCGCAAATACGGTATCCCAGTCATTGGTATCCGCATTTTTATTTACTGGTAGGTCGGTTACCACTTTCGGTACAGGTACCCCTACTAATGTTTGCGTGTCGTTCATGTTGTTTGGCGTTTTTGAGGTGAAAGAATATGATCAGTTTAAGTTTCCGTGTACATATAATGCGCCGTCAAGGCCTGAAGTGTTTGCTTTGAAACCTTGCCCGTTCTTCGCCGACCAGTTGATCAGGTTGGCGAGATTTACGACAGAGCCCGCAACGGCATGCCCCAGGTTACTGTTGATATTGCCGATGCCCACGTTATTTACTTTGTCGGAGAAATCATTGACACTATCCACAATAACGGAGATGAGCCCCGGCAGTGAGGTGATACCGAGCGCCACGAGTATGATCCAGTCGTACCAGGGAATATCCTGATCATGGTGTGTGACTGGGTTGCCGTCTTTTAAGAAGTTGATCTGATTATTGACATACTGCAGCGGGTTGGTATTCTGGCAGCTCCAGGAATAGCTGGCATTGGGTAGGTCGCCAAGACCGAAGAAAAACTTGAGCGGGCCGCTCCCCGAAGTATAGGTTTTCAGGCCGTTGCCGGAGTCGCTGGTCGTCAGTTTAAAGTTATTGGCGGTGATGGCGCCTTTGCTTGTGTTTATATTGAAATTGCCATTGTTGACGATCGCACAGGTTTCATCTGCGTGTACGTTTACTGAAAATCCACCGGTGAATGTGCTCGTGACAGAAGGGTACACAATCTTCCTGAAAAATATTTCTTGTGCAATGAGAATAGTTGCATTATTGCCGTCTTTCAACGCGGAGGAATCAAAAGCCGGATTGGAAGGCCACTGTTTATCGCTCAGCATGCACAAAAAACAAAGTGCATCAAATGATTTTCCCGTACTGTAGTAGTAGATCCATTTGTACGGCGTCAGCCAGGATCCTACATTGTTTGGTTTTGGGAAAACATTGGCGAATATGAAATTGATCTTGTCTTTATTCTCAAACAGAATATTGGCGATATACTTCCGGATCAAACCATTGCCAATGGTATCCAAACGTTTATCCGGATCGAGAATGTTTACCACCGCTACATAACCAGGATTCTTCGGGTCTTTGGTCTTAGTAGGCGAAAAAATAAGCTCCGTGGTATTGCCGCTGCCGGCACTTTGCTGAGAACCAGCGCCAAGCCATCCAAGTGTTACTTCTATCAGTACTGTTATATTACTGAGGTTGTAGCTCTTGTTGATCGGCCCTTTGATAGACAGAGAGCCGCTTGTCAATGGCATGGAAAAGCGCAGCAATGAATTTTGGCCGCCTTTGATAATTTGCCAGGGGGCAACCTTGGCATCCATCGTAATGGTAGAACCGCTGTCTTCATCCTGGCCCGTATACTTCAGTTCCAGGTTGATGCTTTTCAGATTGTCCGTCAAGATCTTGTTGACTTCATCGACGGAAAGGGCAAACGCGTAGTCATAACCGTATGTTCTCATGGCCGGTTGATTTCAGGTGTGGATGATAATGATTGCTGCCGTTATGTTGAAACGGTTAATGCAAACGTAGGGGTCATCAATATTAAAAATTCAGGTAAAATTGCCTGTTTTTTGAAAAAGTTAGTTTTGAGTGAATGAACGGTTGAGAATGGATAGTTGACAGCTATCGGTATGTTTTACCCGCGTTTGTTATCCCGATGCAAGAGGGATCCCGCGTAATGTGTGCCCA
>NZ_QKTW01000019.1:0-69679 GCF_003236175.1 Taibaiella soli
TCTAACTTGCCATTCGGAATCAGTTAAACTAGAAGGAAAACACATTTGCAAGATGGTGTTTGATTAAACCTCTTAGTTACAACACTGATTCCTTTTTTTATGCTTTTCTTTTTAAACACCCTCTGAGCGAAGTCGAAGGAGTGAGTGATCAGTTGTCAGTTGTGAGTGACTCGGAATTAAAACTTATTGCTCCGATTGCTCCATAATGAGCTAAACGCTGAAGAGTGCGACGCAACGGATGTTTGATAGTAGTGCGAATGCTCAGTGCATCGTTTTTTTGTAAGTGGTGAGTGGTCAGTTGTGAGTGCTCTTGCTTTAAATAAAAAAGCTCAGGTATCACCAAGATGCCTGAGCTTTTTATTTTCTGTTGTTTTTTTTATTCCAAATTACGCTGGATGTCTCCTTCGTCGACAATACAAACGCAAGTAGCCAATATTGAAGTTTCACCTTTGACGTTTCACTAACTCACAACTGACCGCTCACCACTCACATCATTTGCTTTCCAACCTTACAATCGGCACTAACATTTCTTCTAATGAAATACCGCCGTGCTGGAATGTGTTTCGGTAATAGTTAACGTAGTAATTGTAATTATTCGGATAACACAGGAAAATATCTTCTTTTGCAAAAATGAAGGTAGAACTTACATTCGGCCTTGGAAGCCCTGCCAGGCGCGGATCACGGAAGGCCAGCACATCTTTTTCTTCGTACTGCAGATTGCGGCCGTGTTTGTATCGCAAATTGGTTGTGGTATGACGATCACCCACACATTTGCTCGGTGTTTTTACACGTTGCGTACCATGATCGGTGGTGATAATCACCTGAATGTTTTTCTCGGCAATTTTCTTCAACGCGCGGTACAACGGTGAATGTTCAAACCAGCTAACTGTCAGTGAACGGTAAGACACTTCATCGCCTGCCAGTTCTTTCAGCACTTCCATTTCGGTACGTGCATGTGAAAGCATATCCACAAAGTTGTAAACGATTACGGTCAGGTCATTCGACAAATAGTTATGGATATTATCCTCCAGACTTTTACCGTCATCATTGTTCGTGATTTTCAGGTACTGCCACTTGAGGTGATCCAATTTCAGGCGTTTCAATTGTGCATCAAGGAATGTTGCTTCATGCAGATTTTTACCGCCTTCTTCATCATCATTTTTCCATTCGTTCGGAAACTTCGCTTCAATATCTACCGGCATCATACCCGCGAACAGCGCGTTACGACTGTATTGCGTAGCGGTAGGCAAAATGCTGTAGAACAAATCCTCTTCTACCGTCTTGAATGATTCCTGAATAATTGGTTGAATAGATTTCCATTGATCGAAACGAAGATTATCAATGACTACCAAAAAAGTGGGTCTTCCTTTTTCCAGTTTTGGCGCTACTTTTTCTTTGATCAACTGATGCGAAAACAAAGGCGTTTCTCCTTTGCCTTGTGCCCAGTTGGCGTAATTTTTAGCAACGTATTTAAAGAACTCGGTATTGGCTTCGGCTTTCTGCGTCTGCAATACTTCCATCATACCATCGCTGTCACTTTTCGATATTTCGAGTTCCCAATAAACAAGCTTACGATACAGTTCTTTCCATTCTTCATAGTTCGGATTAGAGCTGAGCGCCATAAACAAATTGCGGAAGTCCTGCTGATATGCAATCGTAGTCTTCTCGGCTACGAGACGTTTGCCATCCATAATTTTTTTCAATGAAAGCAGCACCTGATTTGGATTTACCGGTTTGATCAGATAATCCGTTATCTGCGAACCGATCGCTTCTTCCATAATATTTTCCGCCTCGTTTTTGGTTACCATTACTACCGGCAGATTTGGCTGCATTTCTTTGATGCGCGCCAAGGTTTCCAATCCTGTGAGACCTGGCATACTTTCATCCAGCAGCACTACATCAATATCCTTTTCTTTCAGCAGTTCCAGTGCATCGTGTCCATTAGTGAGCGGAGTCACCGAATAGCCTTTATTTTTCAAAAAGATGATCTGTGATTTCAGTGAATCTATTTCATCATCTACCCATAAAATTTCTCCTTGTATCGTGCTCATAACTATACGGTAGCGTTTTAGTTTTTTGAATTACACAAATATGTAATGGTTTAAAATTACACATCTGCCAGCGTTTCGCCTATTGTTTAACGTAAAATTGGCAAGTCGCTCATTTGCAATAACGTTCTGTTTCGTTTTTTGTTGCGTTCGCCTTATACAGAAGTCAGGTTCTCTAACTCCTGTGCCAGTAGATATAAATAAAAAAAGCGGTCGGACGACTTGAAGTCGTCCGACCGCTTTGCTACTAATTGAGAAAGACTCGTGCCGGGAGTACTCCTCCTTTGGAGGAGCCAGAGGAGGCTATCTAATCAATGTCACGTCGCCTTTAAGTGTTTTTTGACTGCCGTCGGTCATCCCAATCAGCAAAATATAATAGTACGTATCTGATTCCTGTGGTTTCCCGTTGAATGTGCCATCCCAACCATCTGTATTTCCTACTGCGTAAAAAAGCTGTTGTCCCCAACGATTAAAAACCCGAAACTCCTGAATGCGGTTGTAACCTATATTGACCATTTTAAATTTATCATTGTTTCCATCGCCGTTCGGTGTAAACGCATTGGGCAAAAACATACTCTCAAACAAACTGACATGCACCTGTGCTGTAGCAGAACATCCATATTCATCAGTTCCCTTTACGGTATACGTCGTTGCATCATGAGGTGTAGCAACAGGTGTGACGGAAAACGGATCATCGAGCCACTGAACAGGACTCCAGACGTAAGTTTTAGCGCCGGAAACCGATAACTGTGCATGGTCGCCCGGAAAGATTGTGGTATCATTACTTACTTTAAGCGTTGGCGCAGGTTCATGAACCACCTTCATAGTATCGTAACCAGTGCAGCCACTGGCGCGGTCTGTAGCCATGAGCACAAAAGTAGTTGTCTGATCTACATGACCGGTTGTATTAGGAGAATGCGGCTGGCTTACAACTGCGGAAGGTAGCCAGGTATAATCGTAGTCGCCGGCGTAGGCCATGGTTGCATGCAGGTAAAAATCTCCATTACAAGTAGCGGTATCCTGTAGCGCAGGCGTTACCACAACTGGTTTCGCAACCAGAATCGGCAGATTGACGGTCGTATTATTGACCATGTAACTAATGAAGCACTGGTAAGGAAATATAGTGGTAGCCTGACTGGCAATTGCCGGATTAAAATACCAGGTGCCGTTGTCCTCAAAGACACCGCAACCCGTAAAAGACCCGCCACCAGGCATCCCCGTGATGGGATAATTTTTATTTTCCCAACAGTACTTCGTAGCAAACGGTGTACCGTCGCCATTAACGATATTCTGTGCATTGCTTTCCGCAACACTGATCAGCATAAAACTGATGATTACAAACAAACGCAACATTGCCATTTTCTTCTTTCAATAAGAGTGGGATGCAGCTCATTCAGCACTGCATCCCTTGAAACCGACTCTTATTTATTTTGTTTTATTATTTTTTCAACTTTGATGAATGTACCATTAGCATCTGTGAGACGCAGCAGATATACACCTTCCGCGAGTTCGTTGACAGAAATGCTTTGTACATTATTCTGTGTTTTAATCACTTTACCGGCAACGTCTGTGAGTGTTGCATTTACTTTCACCGGTGCGTAAATATTCACTACATCTTTTGCCGGATTCGGGAAGATGCTCACCTGTGCTGCAATTGGATTGATGTTATTCACACCAACGTTTGTTACCACATATGCTACTGAAGTATCAACACAGCCTTGCGGGCTTGTAACTGCCACTGAGTAATTACCATTTTGCGTTACAGTATAAGTGGCATTTGTTGCACCAGGAATCACACCATTGTTCAGTATCCACTGATAAGTTGCATAACTGCTTGCGGTACCGAGTACAAAACCATTTACCGTAATTACCGCCGGTGCTACCATGTACACATATACGCTCATGCTATCAGCCGCGCTGGTATCACAGAAGTTGGCCGCTTTTACCGTAATAAAACCACCAGATTGCGTAGCGGTAACAGTGATGCTGTTGCTGTCACTTGTACCAGTCCAGCCGTTTGGCAGTGTCCAGATATAAGCAGTTGCTGTAGGTTGTTTTGGTGTTGTAAGCGTTATGGTACTCAGCGGACAAATTGAATCAATACCTACAATGGTATCTGGTTTCTGCACTGGCGGACATTCAAACAATTTTACGAGGAATGCATCCTGGTTATTACCTGAAGGATTATTGGATTGTACAGGCTGAAAACCATTTGCCGTAGCCATACCTGTAACAGAGCTGGTTACGCCGGAAAAATACACTGTTCCTGCGCTGGCCAAACCCGCAATTGCTCTGCCCACATCTTCCATAGTGCCACCATAGTAAGTGCCCCATTGACGAACACCCTGATTATTGAATTTTGCGAGGAAGATATCATTACCGAGATTCGGGTTTCCTGTGAACGTATCACGCAGCACACCTGGTGTCGGGAACATACCCGTCTTACTTTTTGTCTGCCCTACTACATAAATATTTCCAATTCCATCAGCATAAACTCCATTTGCAGCATCTGCGCCTTCACCACCAACATATGTAGACCAGGTACGCGCGCCGTTTACATCAAACTGAGCAATGAAAGCATCACCGTTGCCTCGTTGTGTATCCTGGTATGCACCTGTTGTTGCCAGACCTGCAGACCAGTAAGTGCTTGTGCCTGCAGACGCAGAACTGGTAGAGCCAACCATGTTCACCAGACCGTTGCCATAGCTGACACCAGCTGCGGCATCGTTACCTAAACCACCAAAATAAGTACCCCAAACACGTGTTCCCGCTGATGTAAACTTGGCAAGGAACGCATCATTTCCGTAAGGCAAGGTACCTGCAAATGAAGTCTGAAATGCGTTAGCTGTTGCGATCCCCATCACGCTACGCGTAGTTCCTGACATATAAACGTTGCCCGAATCATCTATTGCGATTGCTCTGGAATCTTCATAATCGTTGCCACCATAGTAAGTACCCCACTGACGAACGCCTGCTGTATCAAATTTTGCGAGGAATGCATCGCTGGTGTTGAGTCCTGTAGAGAGTGTATCTTTAAAGCTACCGGGCGTACTCATATTGTTTGGGCTCGTAGTAGTACCGGAGAAATAAACGGTGCCACTGTCGGTCACTTTTACACAATAACCGTAGTCCGTACCAGTGCCGCCATAGTAGGTAGTCCATTTGAAATTTCCTGCGGTGTCAAACTTGGCAAGAAATGCATCTGTTCCGCCACCAAATGAAGACTGTGCACTGCTTGCCGTTACCGGAAAGCCAGAACCGCTGCCAGAAGTAGTATTACCGGCGAGATACACATTACCCCATTTGTCGCAGGTAATTGCATTTGCCTGATCACCATTTACACCACCAAAATAAGTACCCCAGATACGCGCACCGGCACTATTGAATTTTGCGAGAAACACATCATTGCCCGCTACATAAGTAGACAGGTAAGCACCTGCTGTAGCAATATTTGTTGTACTTGATGTATAGCCCGTCAGGTAAACGTTTCCCGCCGCGTCGGTCGCTACAGCGTATCCATTTTCAGGATTGTTGCCACCGTAATACGTTGCCCATTGCAGTATTGGATCAATGATCAACGTGCCCTCATACTTGTCTGTATTAAAACTTACTGTATTTCCTTTCACAGAAAAATTAGAAGCCACAGTTTTTGATTCACCATAACCGTTTGTTGTATAGCTATAAGGACTTTGTTCCGTTACATAACCCATTGGTGTGGTAACACGCAGACCGCCATCAGTCTGCTTTTGCAGATCGGAAGCACCGTTGTATGAAAGCTGAATATCGGAAACATTACCACCCGGATGCACCACAAAATCATACTCCATATGTCCATCTTTCAGGTACAATTGCCAGTCAATATTGTGATAAATATTTTTGTAGACGATCTTTTCGTAAGCAGCGATATCCATCGTTTTTCCTTTACTCACATAGCTTTCATGATATTGCTGCACGCCGCTGCGCTCCATCTTTGCATGTTTGTTTGCGCCGGCCAAAAGCATATCCATGCGATAGATGTTTGTTTTCTCGCCGTTCTTCACCGTCCACTGATAATGCAAGGCACCATTACTGATGAATACATTTACATTTTCGGCAGAAAGCTTAAACTGTACATCTTTTCTGTTTTTACCAGACTGATCTTTGATCTGACCTTTGTTTTCGATGAAGCCAAATGCTTCGCCAAATGTACCAGGCTGCAGGTTGGGTTTCATGATACCGGATGGAAAAGGAACATTACTGCTCGGGAATGGATTGCTTTCTTGCGCCAGCACATCATTTTGAGTAGAAAACATCCCGGAGAACAGTAATACCAGAGGAAAGTATTTGCTTCGGATCATCTTAAGGTTTTTTTAATGAACAATTAATCCAAAATTGATTATTTATTCTTCCGCATTTATCATCCAAAAGGTGCATATTAAAAATCATTATGTAAACTTCGCTTTCATTCAATATCTTTATTCGCGGTACACAAACCGATTATACTTTATATTTGTTTTAGGTCGAAAAGCTGCTTCCAGCCTATGTTTTCACGTAATCTACATATCCCCTGGCTGGCCAGATATTCCATAATCCTGCTTCCGCTATTGTTTTTGACGGACATTTTTTTGTACGGTCAGACTTCCTCAAACAAAGAGCAATTTTCTATTTCCTATGGTATTCCTGATTCATTACGCATCGATCATGAAATAGATTCGGCTAAAAAAATACTGGAGTATGCTCCCGACAGCGGCATTCAAATATTCAAATCAATACTTTCTGAAAGTCGCACCACAGGTTACGCCAAAGGGATCTATAATTCCTTTATTTCGTTAGGAAAAGGCTATGCAATGATCGGAAAGTACGGTGACGGCATTGGCTACTGGAAAGATGGCATTACATTTATTTACGCCACCGGAAAAGGAACAGATAAACTATCGAGCTTCTATGGCAACATCGGCGCCATTTACGGTATCAAAGGCGATTATGAAACGGCGCTGCAATATGTTTATAAAGCAATTGACCTTTCAAAAAATGATGAGCAGCTTATCATGGCATACAACAATGCGGCAAACATATTGCTACGTATGCCCAACATGCCCGCCACTAAACCGCTGCACTATTTAGAACTTGCGGCACAGAAAGCAAGAAAAGCAGGCAACAAACTTATACTGGCCAGCATCTTGACCAATATGGGCTCTGTGTACGTGCAGCAAGAAGACTGGACAAAAAGCAAAAGCTATTTTGATTCTGCACTCGCATTAGCAGAAGGTCCGGAAATGGCCGAATTGAAATACAGTACGCTTTTATCATTGGGAGAATTAAGTCTTTCGCAACACCAACCTAATGAAGCGCTGCCTTATTTCTACGAAGCGCAAAGCCTTACGGGGCAGCATGTCAATCCTTACTATACCGTTACCTGTGATCTGCGACTGGGTGAAGCTTATATTCAACTGAAAGATTACAACACGGCACAGCAATTTGCAAAACGTGCAGAAGAAAAGACACGCGAATTAGGTATCGTCAACAACAGAGTACAGGCGTTTGAAACACTTTCCCGTTTATACAAACAGATGGGTGCTCACGAAAAAGCACTGGTCTTCTACCAGGAATACACGCACCTAAAAGATTCTCTTTTTCGCCAAACAACCATCGACCGCGTAAACGAAATGGACATCCGGTATAATACGGCCCAGAAGGAAAAAGAAATCGCGGATAATCAGTTGCTCATTGCCAACCAGCAAAACAGACTGCGACTAAATAATGTATTGCTGATTGCAGGCAGCGGCGGTATTTTATTGCTGGTTATTATCCTGATTGTAGTGTCAAAAAATGCGAAACAAAAACAAAAAATTCTGATCAGCGATCATACGATTTCTAATCTCAAAGCGATGATGAAAGGGGAAGAAAAAGAACGCATTCGCATTGCGCGGGAATTGCACGATGGAATCGGCGGAATGCTGGCTGCCGTGAAAATCAATTTTAGTTCACTCACGCAGACCAATCCTTCACTGAGATCTGAAAAAGCAAAGCATATCGAAGAGATGTTGCAGTCTACGGCACAAGAAGTAAGAACAGTGGCGCACAATCTGATGCCGGATATTGTATTGCAATTTGGCTTGCAAAAATCGCTGGAAACATACTGCAATAATATTTCGGGCAGAAATCCGCATCCGGAAATTCACTTGCAGTTCTACGGAGATTTATCTTTGCTCGACAAATCGACGGAACTGATTTTATACCGCATTTGCCAGGAGCTTATTCAGAATGTTTTGAAACACGCTCAGGCTACGCGGATCGAAATCCAGATTATGGAGTATGAAGGAAAAATTAACCTGACAATTGAAGATAACGGTGTAGGATTTGACACGAATGAAGTAAATTATGGCATGGGATTGCAAAACCTGCAATTCAGGATGCAGGCGCTGCAAGGCTTTATTTCGGTAGCTTCCAGAAAAGGCGAAGGCACGTCGGTCCATATTGAGTTCGATGTTCTTCAAAGCAGCACGACTAACACACAATAAAAGAACAGGATCTTTTGAAAATAAAAATTGCCATAGCAGACGATCATCCAATGATTATCCAGGGCTTGCAGAATATGCTTTCCCGGTACGACCGTATGGAAATCGCTGGTACCTACAATGACGGTACGGAACTGATGAATGGTCTGGAAAAAATGACGCCTGATATTTTGCTGCTGGATATACAGATGCCCGGCAAAACGGGCAGCGAACTGGCGCCGCTGATCCTGGAAAAATTTCCTTCGATAAAAATCATTGTGCTCACCAATTTTGACAGCGGGCTGTATGCGCACAATATGCTGCAATCTGGCGTAAAGGGCTATTTACTGAAAACGGCAGATGAAAGCATGGTGGTAAAAGCCATTGAGCAAGTGTATGAAGGCGGATCGTTTGTGGAACCTTCGATTGCGGAAAAGCTGGAAATGCTGCAGCAAAAAACCAATCGGGTTTTTACCACCAAATCAATGCTCACGCAAAGGGAAAAACAAATCCTGCAGCTGATTGTAGACGGTCACACCGACGGCGAAATTGCATCCAAACTATATCTCAGTGCTTACACGGTAAAACACTATCGTATCAGTCTGCTTTTTAAACTGGATGTAAAAAATGCTGCGGCACTGGTGAAAAAAGCAATACAACTGGGTTTGGTTACTTAATTCAGTTTACTGTCACCCACCACTTGTCATGCGGAGCGGAGTTGAAGCATTGCCCCAACATTAAATAAGAGCAACTCACTATCCAGAACTGACAACTCACAAAACAACTTACAACGTAAAACTTATAACTAATTATTCAAATGCCACACACGAACATCATTATTCGCGATGCCGTAAAAGAAGATTGTCCACGCATGCTGGAGCTGGTAAAAGAACTAGCTGTTTATGAACGTGCACCGGATGAGGTAACAGTGAGCCTTGAACATTTTATCGAAAGCGGTTTCGGAGAAAATCCGGTGTGGTGGGCGCTGGTTGTAGAAAAAGAAGGCGTGATCATTGCCTTTGCACTTTACTACATCCGCTATTCTACCTGGAAAGGACAGCGTATGTATCTTGAAGACATTATCGTTACCGAAGAATGGCGTGGCCGTAAAATCGGCGGCCTGCTTATGGACGAACTTATCAAAAAAGCCAAAACGAAGGGCTTTGATGGCATACACTGGCAAGTACTCGATTGGAACGAACCCGCGATCGGTTTTTACAAAAAATATCAGGCACGTTTTGACAACGAATGGATCAATGTATCACTCGATGTTAGAAATCACTAAAGCCGCGCCTCATATAACCCGGACATTTGTATGTTTTCAGCTGAAAAGAAATATTAAACACAAAATACATATACTGATCCTTTGAGGAACTATTGCCGCGTTGTTTACCAGCCCTACCTAAAGGATCATTTGGGTTTATTTCCATAGAGCGGTCTTGCAGGATGTATGCAGGATTCGGATTCTGCGGATCATTCGGGAATTTATCGGCGCCAACATAAGTAGTGCTTACGTCATCCAGATAATCGGTAAGCGTAAGACGGTCTGCAATTTCAAAACCAAAGTTCAAACCCGGACGGATCCAGTATTTGAAACCCATACCAATCGGGAAACACATGCTGAACGTGCTGTATCGGCGTTCCGGGTGATCAGCAAATTGTCCTTCAGTACCGAGCGTACGCAGGTAATATTTCCGCCCGTCGTAATCGGTATACGGATTATAATAAAACACGCCGACGCCGCCCGTCAAATATGGAGTAAAACGGCTGTTATCTTCCCCCGTTGCAAAGCGAAAGAAGTTAAATTCTGTTTGTACGGATGCTTCAAAGATATCGGAACGGAAACTCAGGTTACGTTTCTGATTGAATGGATTGCTCGAATATTTATCGTCATAGCCCACTTTTGTATAGCTCAGATTACCACGTACCGAAATATAAGGGTTGAGGTGCAATCTTGCGAAAACACCTAATGCCGGTCTTACATAATCGAAGCCATAATGATCATTGATATCACCGAAATATTCTGAACCACCGAAGATAATCCCCCATTCTGAAGCCTTATAAAAGCTTTGCGCCTGGGCGCCGGTAAAAGAAACAATCAGCAAACTCAGCAATACGGCTATTTTCTTGCTCATAATCAAAACAGAAGCTATAACTACAAATGTAACTTTTTTATTGTGGCGTGAAAGCCATTTTAGCGCCTTTTAATTTCTCCGGTCAATGCCCCAATACAATTTCTGACGGATCGTCTTCAGGAAGTTATGCTCGTCAGGGCGCACCAGCGAAATTGTGAAATGCTCCTTCTTTACAGCAAGTTGCACCTGGCTGGTAATGCTTTCTGTCCGGGCATCCAGCGTACAAAGAAATTGTTCCGCACGGCCTTCTATCTCAAAAGAAATCACATTATCGTCCGGCACTACAATCGGACGAGTATTCAGATTGTGTGGCGCCACCGGTGTAATGACAAAGCTGGATGTCTGAGGAAATACAACCGGGCCGTTACAGCTCAGCGAATAACCTGTAGAACCGGTTGGTGTAGCTACAATCAGACCATCCGCCCAGTAGGTATTCAAAAACTCACCGTTCAGATAAGTGTGAATTTTAATCATTGAAGAAGAATCCTTGCGGTGCAGGGTAAATTCATTTAATGCAAAAGGAGCGTCGTCAAATAATGGAATACTGGAATCCAGATGAAGCAAGGTTCTTTTTTCCAATGTATAAGAACCGCGTACTAAAGATAAAATCGCGATATCTACCTCATCTTCCGGAATAGCTGCCAGAAATCCCAGACGACCCAGATTTACGCCAATCAGCGGGATATTGGTATCTCCCACAAAATATACGGTATCCAGTAAAGTACCGTCTCCACCCAGACTGAACAACATATCGGTGTGACGCGGAAGATCTTTTTTACCAGTGAAAAAACGAGGTGTCTCTTTTAAGGTAATATGCGGAGACAACCGTTCGTAAAACTCTTTATAGAAAACAAGCTGAATCTTGTGAAGTTCCAGCTTCTGCACAATGTGCTGCAGCGTGGGTATATCTTCTTCTACAAAAGTGCGGTTGTAAAGTGCTACCAACATGTTTTTAATTATAATTTATGATGGATGAGTTATGAGTCCTGAAAACCGACAACTCTTCACGCTGACCTTATCGTTTAATATTTGTGCAAACTTTAAAAATTACGGGAGGCGGGTTAAACCGTGCACACTCATAAATCATAACCCAAAACTCATAACTAATAGACTTATTCGCTGTTGAAATGTAAAAATAATCCATTTTGGCCCAAGTGATTCCAGGTATATTCCAAACGGATCTTAAAATCGTAAGCGGTTATGATGTCCACACCAACCCCGCCGCTGTAGAGCAAACGATCATTCAAAAAACTGTTGCCCGGATACCGATTAGTCACATAACCAATGTCGGCAAATATTTTGGGATAAATGCGCAAGGGAATGCCCGGCAGATATCGCACGGATACTTTCCGGAATACTCTGTTCAGCAGTTCGCGTTTCAGATCTATACGCACCAGGCCATATTGCGAACCGTCTACCACATAATATTCGTAACCGCGCACATAATCTGATTTCGTCCCCAACGCCTGACGGAATGAATAAGGCTGATCTTCCGGCAAGGTGAGTCTTCCTCTGAAAATATAAGACAGAAACCATTTGGGCGCAGGATTTTGAAAATAGCCCGCTTCCATAGTTGTATACGCCTGAAAGCGCGCCCCTTCCAGCCCAATACGCGCTGAAGTATAAGAAACCAACTTATATCCGTGCAGCGAATAGTTCCAATTGTCTACTTTATTTATGTCGAAACGGTACGAAAGTTCTATCATGCGCAGATACCGGCTGCCATTTTCGTAGTAATCGGGATTAAGCCGCACAACAGTATCTGCTACTTCATAATCCCGGTATGCAAGCTGAAAAAGATGCCGTGTGGCATAACCAGGACGAATTGTGTAGAAAACTGCTGCATCAAACTGGCGGTTGATATATTGATCATGGTCTTTTACAAACAAAAGCTTGTTGCTATCGGTGACGTAAGACATTTCCTGACTTTTGGCCAGACTTACAGAAAACCCGAAACCTTGTTTCTGCGCTTTGTCGAAATAAGGCCTGGAATAATCGATTGAAAATTTTTGTGTGTAGCCCAACTGCACCGTTCCGCCCAGCGATTCCATATTACCCCTGAAATTGCGATCCTTTAAAGTGAGCCCGATATTGGCGCGATGGAGATCACGGTTTTGTTCGGTCCACCAGACGTTGAAATTTCGATCAGCCAGCTGAAAGGAAACTTCCGGCCAGATGTACCAGCGTTCTTTTACCATAATCAGCAGATTGACCGTCGATGAATCAACCGGTATAAACTTAAGATTTACTTCTGTGAAAAGCGTGGTGTTGTATAACCGGTCTCTATTGAGGGTTTTGAGATAAGGCAACGAATCAGAGCCGATGATATCACCTTCTTTAAAACTTAATTCGCGCAGCAAAATCTGCCTGCGTGTTCGCGCGGTTCCTTCTACCGCAATTTTATTAACAACAACCTTTCGGGCAAGTATGATCGTGTCGTTTTTGGGCAGTACACTGCGCTCCATCTGTCCAAAAGCAAGATGGGTAAAAATGCACAACAAGAAAACACTCAGTAAGAAAGGCCTCATATTTTCGGCCCGCAAGATACATTTATTGTTGATTGAAGATTTTTGGAAGAACGACTGTGAAAAATTGGAAAGGTTCTTAAAATCTTGAGAAACGTCTAAACACAATTGACCTCCATTCAAAATACCCCAAAAAAGGGCATCCCATATTCTGAGATGCCCTCGTGTTAAACTATATAAACCTAAAAACCCTTCTCCGTTTTTAATCAAAAAAGATTCTATTTACTTATTTTGTAAATAGCAGTATGATTGTCTGCGGTAGTGACACGAAGTATGTATATACCAGAAGGCAATTGTTCCAAACCGTTGATTGTATAGATGCCAGCACCTTTTGCTAAAGAGATTTTTGCAATGACCAGTGTAGTACCATTTACGCCGATTATTTCCATCTTACCTGCTACGTCTGTACTGCTATTAATTTCAACACTCAGCATACTATTAAAAGGAATAGGAGCTACGCCATTAATTGACATTTCTGATACTGTACCCGCATCTGCTGTTTTACCATTTAGTTTTACCACGTTGCTGTAAGACACCTTCTGGTCATTGTCTATTATTTTGAGGCGATAATAGGCAGTGCCGACTGCATCATACACAAACGAATATTTATGTGTCAATGCTGCATCTGTATTCATATTTACGCTGCCTGCCAAAATAAAATCACCACCATCATTACTATATTCTACTTCAAAATGGTTAACGTCCTTTTCTTCCGCTGTCACCCAGCTAAGATTATCGGTATTGTTGTTTCTGCTACCAGTAAAGCTCACCAGTTTCAACGGCAGTGGCGCCACTAGATTTACCTGTGCAGATGCCGGACAATTGTACGTATTATTGGCAACGATGGTGTACATGCCATCATCAATATTTTTGTTATAATGCGGATTCACAAATGAGCTATTGGTAGCACCAGAAATATTTACGCCATTCTTTTGCCATTGCAATGCAGTCGCAAGACCGTCAATGTTGCCGATGAGTGTGAGGGCTGGTGGTGCATCTGTTTTTACACTAATGGAACTAACGACTGGTGCGGGATTTACAGTAACGGTATACGTAGTTGGCGTACCGCTTACAACCTGATTGCCGGTTGGCGTTTTGTAGGTCATAACCGGTGTCATTGTGTACGTAACAATACCCGGAGTAGTCAACGTATTGGTGAGCGTATTACTGATAGCAGCAGCAGGAGTAGCATTATTAGCGAGACCAGTTACTGTACCGGAAGTAAGAACCGAAGTCCAGGTATATTGTGTGCCGGTTACATCTGATGTTGGCACGCCGGTAGGTGTAGTATTGCCACAAATTGTGGTGGAGCTGCTTGATGCTACAGGAATACGGTAAGTGGTAACCCTTGATGTATCATCTGTCGAATAAGCGTCAAGATATCCTGCAGGCGCTTTGGCTATAGCGGTGTTGTTTAATGAGTCATCGCTATTACTACTAAAATTGGCAGTACCCGTAAATGTAAGTGTAGCATAGCTATTGGCTTTCAATGTAAGTGTACCATTGTAGTTACCACCCGAGTAGCTACCTGAAGCAAGTGCATTACCTGCAGTTACCGGAGTGAAAGTTGGATTGCCGGACGGTGTAAAATTAGCTGGCAACAATTCAGTAAAATTCACGCCTGAGATATCCGTCATGTCATCGTTATAAACATTCACACTGTAAGTCATGGCGCCACCTGGCAATACAGAGGCATTACCTGTTTTTACTACACGAATCTGCGCTGGCGATGAAACCTGAATGTTGCGGATTTCATGTACAGAAGCAAACTGACCTGTAGACGCTGCAAAACCTATTTTGAGTGTAGACGGTGGTGGTGAGTTTAGTATGTAAGGCTGTATCACCTGTACCATTGGCCCGTTGAGCGATTCCTGTATATATACTGATATCTGGTATTTCCCCAATACCGAGTTGTATAAAAATGCGACACGTGCCTTACGAAAATAAGCGCTTTGTGGTGGACGAACGGTAGCGGTTCCATAATCAAACCATTTAGTGTTTAATGCTGTATTGGTCAATGGTACGCCCGTAAGGTATGGCGTGCTGTCTGCGCTTCGGCCACGTATTACTACCGAGTGCGTGGTTCGGCCCGGCGCTGGATCTGTTGCAAATACCTGACTGGAAAAATTACCCCATTCATCTAGGCCAACCGCTGCATAACCGCCGGAAAGAGGCGCAGCACTGTTAAAATTTCCTGCATAACCAAGCCCACCACCAAAGCTGCCGAGTGTAAATGTGCCAGGGCCGTAAGAACCATCAAACAGAAATACAGAAATCCCGTCAGCTGGGGTGCTACTTATTTTACCCCAGGATTCAAATTCAAATTCTGCCACGAATCCTGTATTGGATGGGAATGCCTGGTTAATATATCCATACCCATTCTGATTCTGATACGCATTGGTAAGACGTAAATATCCGGCACCAACAGCATCGATGCCAGAATCGGCAGTGAGTCTTGCATTGCCACCTATTATAAAATTGCTATTGCTGGGCGTGCTACCCATACACGTTTCACCTACTGAAGTCTGGCTCATGGCCCTTCCGCTAAGCAGTGCAACAGCAGCTATTAAAAATGCTCCCTTAATTATATTTTTCATTTTCCTTCAATTAAGACTTACCCACAAAATTCCGCCAGATACATAATTCGAAAGAGGCCAAACAGGCGTAATAACAATCCAAAAAGACACACTACTCATTACCGCTAAGGCATAATATTGTTTAGGATGCAAACAGAAAAGCATCTGGCAGAATCACCAGATGCTTTTCATTACTTAAGTTGTCTTTGACGCTTGCTATTTTTTGTGCAGCACCACAAACTCTACCCTTCTGTTTTGTTGCCTTCCAGCTTCTGTGCTGTTAGATGCAATTGGATGTTTCGCTCCCATTCCCCAGGTATAAAATCTGCTTTCGTCTACTTTGTTCTGAACAAGTAATGCTTTTGCACTATCTGCGCGTCTCTGAGAAAGCGAAAGATTTACATCCGCATTCCCGACTGTGTCTGTATGCCCACAAACCAAGATCTCTACGTCGCGATATTTATTCAATTCAGTTGCAAAATGCTGAAATGCCGGATATATATCTTGCTTAATTGTCGCAGAGCCAAAATCAAACAATACACTGTTCGGAAACACCACCTTTACGGTGTCTTTTGCAAGTGTTACGTCCGCCTCATGTACATTTTTTTTAATATCCGAATATGCTTTCGTCATATAATTGGTATGCTTACAGGAAAACAAAAAAGATGTTGCAAGGAAAAGAGTTACATAATTTAGTTTCATTTTTAACGTATTATGAAGATGAAAAAATATTTCATGAGGATACAATTTTTATCCCCAATCGGACTGCAAAGCTCTCGCAAACTACATTTTCGCGGCAGTTCAATGAGACATAATAAAGCTCCATTAAGACATTTTTCAACAACCTAAATCGGATTTCACTCAAAAACCTGACCCACATTGTTCCTATTCTTTGAGTTTTGAATTTTGATTTTTTATTTTGATCATCAAACTATAACCATGTACCGAAAAATCCTTTTAGCGCTATCTATAGTTGCAATAGTTTTTAATTCCTGTAAACATGAAGTGAAAACGGAGGTAACTCCGGCTGACGGCAATTACCCGCCGGAGGTTTCAAAAATCATTATGAATAAATGTGCTACTGCAGGTTGCCATAATGCTGCCAGTTATCAGAATGCAGGCAATTTATTGCTGGACACCTGGGAGCATCTCTTCAATGGTGGCTCCAGTGGCGCAGCGGTGGTGGCTTATAGCACAGAAAACAGTCCGCTGCTTTACTTTATTAATTCCAATCAAAACGGCAACAGCGATATTGCCAATCAGCCAACAATGCCGTATAATGGCGCTCCACTTTCTGCTGCTGAATATACTACTATCAAAAACTGGATTGCAAATGGAGCACCGGACAAAAACGGAAATATTCCTTTTGCCGGCAATCCCGACACAAGGCAAAAAATGTATCTCGCCTGTCAGGGCGCAAAAGCTTGCCGACTCGTGGCAGTAATCGATGCCGAGAAAAAAGTAGTGATGCGCTATATCAAAATCGGCGAAGCGAATGTGGAGGAAACAGCGCATAATATACGCGTATCACCCGATGGCCGGTATGCATACGTTTGCTTTTTCGGAGGAACGGTTATACAAAAAATTGACACCCGTATCGATTCTATTGTTGGAACTGCCCACCTTGACACCATCGGACAGTGGAGTGTAATTAATATAGCCGCCGACGGAAAATCATTAATGGTCAGCAACTGGGTCGGCGGCAACAGCGGCTCACTTACGATCGTACATACGGAAACGATGACTGCAGATCGGCCGCTCGGAGGGTTCACCTATCCGCATGGCGTTGCCGCCAATCCTACGTTCGACACTTTTTATGTGCCGGCGCAATATGGCAACGTTGTTTATAAATTCAATAGTGATGGTACTTATTTCAAACAAATCGCGATAGACGGCAAACAAGTCAATTTTTCGACCAGTCCCGGCGCTACACCCAATCCCCATGATATCATGATGCTGCCTGATCACTCCAAATACTTCCTGACTTGTGAAAACACAAATGAAGTACGGGTGATGGATGCCTATGCAGATACCGTGATTAAAGTCTTTCAGGTCGGCACTTTTCCGCAGGAGCTGGCTGTCTCAAAATCCAAACCTTACATGTTTGTTACCTGCCAGGAAGATCAGTCTTCATATCCGTTGTCAAAAGGTTCGATTTATGTGTTCGACTATCAGCAACTCAGTTTCGTAAAACGGATTGATGCTTCGTTTTATCAGCCGCACGGCATCGGCATCGATGATAAGAACAATACCTTTTATGTGGCCAGCCGCAATTTTGATCATAACGGTCCGGCTCCGCATCACAGCTCCGTATGTGGCGCCCAAAACGGATGGTACCAGATTTTTGATCTTAATACGTTTGAACCCGTGAGCGGCCGCAGGTATGAAGTAACACCAGATCCGTATTCTTTCGACCCAAGGTTTAAACCTTAAAAAATGTATGATGTCTGATTATTGGTTGCCTGGAATGGTAGCGTTCCCCAAAACAGGCCATTAGTGATCAGAATCAGCGGTTTCTAATAGCTTTCTAATGCTCCTTTCGGTGAAAAAAACGTTAACTTTATAAGAACTAACGAATAATCATGTATCGCAAGATCTTTGTATTAGCATCCATAGCCGCTATCATGTTCTATGCCTGTAAGCATGAGGTAAAAACCGAAGTAACTCCTACCGACGGCGGTTATCCTCCGGAGGTTTCGGCCATTATCATGAATAAATGCGCCACTGCAGGTTGCCATAATCCGGCGAGCTACCAGAATGCCGGTGGTCTGCTGCTGGATACATGGGATCATATGTTTAACGGCGGCTCAAATGGTGCAGCTGTTGTCGCGTATGCTCCAGATCTTAGTCCGCTGATGTACTTTGTCAATACGACTAACAATAACAACAGCGATCTGATTAATCAGCCGACGATGCCGTATAATACGACACCGCTTTCTACCTCGGAATATAATACACTTAAGAACTGGATTGCCAATGGTGCGCCGGATAAAAACGGAAATGTTCCTTTCGGCAGTAATCCCGAAACCCGGCAAAAAATGTATCTCGCTTGTCAGGGCGCAGGTCCTTGCCGTTTGGTGGCAGTAATTGATGCAGATAAAAAAGTGGTGATGCGCTACATCAAAATCGGTGAGCCGGGCGTATCGGAAGTGGCACACAATATCCGTGTATCACCTGACGGCCGTTATGCATACGTTGGCTTTATCGGCGGTCGCTATGTAGAAAAAATTGATACACGCACTGATTCTATCGTGGCAACAGCAGACCTTGGTGTTACCAAACAGTGGAGCGTAATTAATGTTGCTGCAGACGGAAAATCATTAATGATCAGCGACTGGGAGGGTTCTGGCTCTTTAGCCATCGTTCATACCGATGCGATGACTACTGATCCTTTACTCAACGGTTTCTCATGGCCGCACGGCATTGCCAGCAATCCTACATTTGATACTTTCTATGTACCATCGCAATACGGAAATACGTTGTATAAATTCACGCAGGACGGTACTTATTTCAAAACGATCTCTATAGATGGCAAGCCATTGACCGTTTCTACAATCAAGGATGTAACCCCTGATCCGCATGATATCCTCATGCTGCCAGATCAATCTAAATACTTCCTTACTTGTGAAAATACCAATGAGGTTCGCGTTTTTGATGCGCACGCCGATACGCTGATCAAAGTAATGCCAGTAGGCATTTTCCCGCAAGAACTGGCAATTTCCCGAACGAAACCTTATATCTTAGTCAGCTGTCAGGAAGATACTTCTATGTATCCGCTTTCAAGAGGTTCCGTTTATGTGTTCGATTATACAACGCTATCTTTCGTGAAACGCATTGACGAATCTTTCTTCCAGCCACATGGCGTGGGCGTGGATGATATCAACAATACCTTCTATGTTGTAAGCCGCAACTTCGATCCAAACGGACCTGCGCCGCACCATAGTTCTGAATGCGGCAATAAAAACGGCTGGTACCAGGTTTTTGACCTGACTACGCTTACGCCATTAAGCGGCCGTCGTTATGAAGTAACGCCAGATCCATACTTTATTGATCCGAGGTTTAAACCGTAACAAGCAAAAAGCTCAAAGCCCAAGGCTTAAAGCTGTGTAAAACTACAGAGCTTTAAGCCTTGGGCTTTTCTACAATCCTTATCCAAGTGCTTTTTAGCGTTATGCCTTAAGCTTTCCGCTTTAAATTAAAAAAGTTTCAGCTTCGCTAATCGTTCTATTTCTTTATTGATAATGCTGTCCAGCGCTTTCAGTTTGCCTTCTTTATTTCTATAAATCAGGCGGTGGTCTAGTACGGAATGACTGATGTCTTTCAGATCATCTTCTATCACAAACGTGCGGCCTTTTACGAGTGCATAGGCGCGTAAACATTTCAGAAACGAAATACCGCTACGAGTAGAAGCGCCCAGCGAAATATCCTGATGTTCACGTGTTGCTCTTACAATATTGCTCACACCACGAATGATCTCTTCATGCAGAAAAACGTTTGACGCAGCATCCTGTAAATTGAGAATATCCTGCATACTGAGGATTTGCTCGAGATTAGTCAGGTTATTGGCGATATTGGCATATTCACGATAGATATCAAGTTCCGTAGTTTCATCTACATACCCGAAATAGATTTTCATATAGAAACGATCCAGCTGCGCAGCGGGCAACGGATATGTACCTTCCATTTCTATCGGGTTTTGCGTGGCAATGGTAAAGAATAATTTCTCCAGCTTCAGCGTAGTATCACCGACAGTAATCTGATTTTCCGCCATTGACTCCAGCAACGCACTCTGCACTTTAGGCGAAGCACGGTTGATTTCATCAGCCAGCAAAATATTGCAGAACAACGGCCCGTGTTTAAATACAAACTCCTTATTTCGGTCATCGAAAATATGCGTACCGATCAGGTCCATCGGAAGCAGGTCTGGCGTAAACTGTACGCGCTTAAACACTACATGCTCGCCCGCCATTCGTCCGCTGATACATTGCGCAATGGTACGTGCCAATACGGTTTTACCAGTACCGGGATTGTCTTCCATAAGAATGTGTCCACCGGCCAAAAGGCAGGTCACCACTCTTTCTATTTGCCCGCGTTTACCACGAATTACCTTTTCAATCTGGGCAATCAATTGTTGAATAGCTTCGGTACTATTAATCGTCTTAACGTCTGATGCAGATTCCATTAGCGATAGCTTTATACAATTTTACTGATTTATGCCCGTCAAACAGCAACTAAAGCCATAATTTTTTGTGAAACGTGCTGAGCTTAAAGGCTAAAGCTTAACGCGAAAAGCTTTCCCTCAATACGAACATACCGAAAATAAATAGAGACGTAGCAAGCTACGTCTCTGTATAAATGTTTATGCTTTCAGCGTTAAGCTTTACGCTTAGTTAGCCAATTGTTTTTCGATTGCAGTATCGTAAGCTTCTTTCCAATCATTGAGGAAGCCCCAGCTTTCACCGTCAACTACGATATCCTGATTGTAGTTGATCGTACCCAGTTTCGCAAACGGTACGTTTTTCATTTCAGCTTCGAACAATGCATGTAAATCCGGATTCACGCTCACCACTACGCGGCTCTGAGCTTCACCAAACAAGAATGCATCTTTACGGATATTTGCATCAGTGCTGATGTTGAAACCAAGACCGCCTGCCATTGCACTTTCCAGCAAGGTTACAAACAGACCACCTTCTGAAATATCGTGCGCAGAGAAGATCAATTTCAGTTTGATCAAACGCAGAATTGTTTCCTGTACTGCCGCTTCTTCTTCAAGATCGAAGTAAGGAGCCGGGCTGTGCGTTACATTCTTAATGTGGTGCAGGTATTCAGAACAGTTGATATCATTGCGGTTCAGACCTACTACATAAATCAGATCACCAGGCTTTTTGAAATTCATGGTCATCTTATCAGTCAGAGATTCAAGCACACCCACCATACCGATTGTTGGTGTCGGATAAACCGGACCATCTTCGCTCTGGTTATAGAAGCTCACGTTACCGCCGGTTACAGGCGTATCGAACTTAAGACAAGCTTCGCCCATACCTTTAATAGCGTTTACAAACTGGTAGTATACTTCCGGATTGTAAGGGTTACCAAAGTTCAGACAGTTGGTAATTGCTACCGGCGTACCACCACTACAAACGATATTACGTGCTGCTTCCGCAACTGCGATCATACCGCCTTTGTACGGATCAGCAAATACATAACGGCTGTTACAGTCTGTAGTTACCGCCAGCGCTTTTTTAGTGCCGTGTACGCGTACCACAGGTGCATCGCTTGGTGCATTTGTGTGTGTGTTACCAGTTCCTACCATTGAATCGTACTGATTGTACACCCAACGCTTAGAAGCGATCGTAGGCAATTGAACCAGGCTGTAAGCCACTTCTTTCAGATCTGAAGGAACAATGATGCTTTCAGCGTTGAACTTCGCGATCTCCTGGAAATATTTAGGTTCTGTATATTCTCTATCATAAACAGGAGCGCCGCCACCGAGCACCATGCTTTCTGCAGGCACATCCGCAACCAGTTCACCGTCCATATAGTATTTCAGATTCTGATCTTTAGTCACTTCACCGATCTGTACGCAATGGATATCCCATTTGTCAAAGATCGCCTGCATTTCTGCCTCTTTACCTTTCTCTACTACAACCAGCATACGTTCCTGGCTTTCGCTGAGCAGCATTTCCCAAGGCTTCATGTTTGACTGGCGTGTTGGCACTTTGTCAAGGTGAATGATCATGCCGTGTTCACCCTTAGCAGACATTTCACTGGTAGAACAAGTGATACCTGCAGCACCCATATCCTGCATACCGATTACTACACCTGTTTTGATGAGTTCCAGACATGCCTCGAGGAGTTTTTTCTCTTCAAACGGATCACCTACCTGTACAGCAGGCAGATCGTTAATGCTATCTTCAGAAATATCAGCAGAAGCGAAAGACGCACCGCCGATACCGTCTTTACCAGTAGCCGCACCTACTATGAATACCGGATTGCCGGCGCCATGTGAAGTTGCAGAAACAGTAAGACCTTTATTTACTTCTACCACGCCAACACTCATTGCATTAACGAGCGGATTAGTCTGGTAACAATTTTCGAAATAGATTTCGCCACCTACAGTCGGTACGCCAAAGCAGTTACCGTAATGACCGATACCCTTTACTACGCCTTTCAGCAACCATTTTGTTTTTGGATTGTCCAGTTTACCAAAACGGAGAGAATTCAGCGAAGCGATCGGACGAGCACCCATTGTGAAGATATCACGGTGAATACCGCCAACACCTGTTGCTGCGCCCTGGAATGGTTCAATTGCAGAAGGGTGGTTATGGGATTCGATTTTAAACACACAACCCCAACCGTCACCGATATCAACGAGACCAGCGTTTTCTTCACCAGCCTTTACAAGCAGTTTTTCACCATCGCGTGGCAATGTTTTCAGCCATTTGATGGAGTTTTTATAACTACAGTGTTCACTCCACATAACAGAGTACATTGCAGTTTCAGTGAAATTGGGCGTGCGACCCAGTACTTCTTTAATCTTTTCAAATTCTTCTTCGCGAAGGCCAAGTTTTATAGCCTGGTCGAGTGTTGCCTGCATGAAATGCAAATATTTTGAGGACGTGAAAAACTGCTGCAAAAGTACACTAATTCGGCGAAAGGCGAAACGTGGATGGGGAATGGGCAATGGTGAATACCCGTAAAATGTGAAAAGTCAAACTTAAAAGCTAATCAAAATCACTGATTTTCTGATCGCTGATGGCTGATTTGGATGCAAGATTGGTTAATGGTCAATGGTGAACGCCGGCTAAACGTGAAAAATCGAACGTGTACCATCAGTAAAATCGCGGACTTGCAATATGATACTATCCATTTCGTAGTGGTGTAGCGCGCTACACCACTACCGCCCGCTATTTGCAGATTTTCATGTTATTTTGAATTGGCAAATGCCGACTTTATGGAAATAATAAATAGTATCATTCCCGTAGAAACTTATCGCAGGTTGCGCCGGGAATGTGGTCTTTCAGACAAAACGGAACAAGCCGCCACTATTGGCCTGAAAAAAACGGTACATTCTGTGATGGTAAAAGAAGCGGCTGAAGTGATCGGAATGGGACGGCTGATTGGCGATGGCGGCTGCTTTTGTCAGATCGTGGATATCTGCGTATTGCCGCAGTACCAGGGAAAAGGTATTGGCAAAATAATCATGAAGGACTTAACGGACTTTATTCAAACTCAACTGCCTGAATCTTGCTATATAAGCCTGCTGGCAGACGGCGACGCTTCCTTTCTTTACGAACAGTTCGGATTTAAGGATGCCATGCCGCAGTCGAAGGGGATGTTTTTAAAACGCTGATTTTCCTCGTGTTCCTCATCCCTGAACGGAGTCGAAGGAAGTACGTTGTGGTTGCTCTGAACGATGTGTGGGGAGAAGAAACGATCAACAATAAAAGAAAACGGTCGGACGACTTGAAGCCATCCGACCGTTTATTTATTCAGATAATTTGGGCAACGCCCACATTATCGCGTTAATTATTCACCTACTACTTCGAATTCCAGAGCAACGATGTTGTCTTTACCGAAGTCGATTTGAGCTTTGTAAGTACCCAGCTCTTTCACTTCATCAAGGATATTGATGCGGCGACGGTCGATTTCGTATCCTTTTTGCTCACGGATAGCGCGACCCAGTTGGATTGCAGTTACAGAACCGAAGATTTTACCGCTAGTACCGATCTTAGCACCAACTTTCACTGGAGCAGAAGACAGTGCAGTGCGAACTTCCGCGATCTGCGCCAACAGTTTTTCTTCACGTTTTTGCAATTGTTTGCGGCGTTCTTCCAGAACTTTCAGGTTAGAACCGCTCGCTTCGATTGCATATTTCTGAGGGATCAGGTAGTTGCGTGCATAGCCAGGCTTCACGTCTACCAGTTCATGGGCAGCGCCCAGATTATCTACGTCTTTTATCAGAATTACTTGCATGGAATTTTACTTAAAAATGTGAAACGATCACTGACTATTTTAACAGATCAGTTACATAAGGCAACAATGCGAGCTGACGAGCTTTTTTAATAGCCTGTGCTACTTTACGCTGGAATTTCAGGGAGTTACCACTGATACGGCGAGGAAGCATTTTACCTTGTTCGTTCAGGAATTTTTTCAGGAATTCTGCGTCTTTGTAATCGACGTATTTAATTCCCATTTTTTTGAAACGACAGTATTTCTTCTGACGTTTTTCAACACGTGTGGAAGTGAGAAATTTGATTTCGTTTTGCTTAGCCATTGTGTACAGTTTTTAAATTGATTAAACAGTTTCTACTTCAGCACCTTTGTTGCGCTTTTTAGCATTGTATTCAACTGCGTATTTATCCAGGCGGGTAACCATGCGACGCATAATGTTTTCGTCACGGTTCATCTGGATTTCCATTTTAGCGTTTACTTCAGTAGGCGCTTTGTACTCGATCAACCAGTACAGACCAGTTGTCTTTTTCTCAATTGGGTAAGCCAGGGAACGAAGGCCCATTGCATTTTGGTGAACGATTTCGCCACCATTGTCTTTGATGAAGTCTGCAAACTTCTTCTGAGCGTTCTTGAAGTCATCTTCTGCCAGAACCGGCGTAAAGATCACCATCAGCTCGTAGCTTTGAAGGTTGTTTGTTGCCATAATAAATATGTTTTTAAAATGATTCCCAATTGTCCGGCAGCAACGCTGGATACCGTTTTACCGGCAGCCGAACACAATTTGGGATTGCAAAGGTAGGAATTATTATGTTTTGTTGAGCTGTGAAGTTGTAAAATTTGTAAAGCTGTACTCCAACCAAGGGCATACATTTCACAATCAGTCATTTACATTTATAAATCACTTCAGAAACAATCAACTTTACAAATCGGCGATCAAGCGAAATTACAAAGAACCCAGCACCATCCGCGCTCTTGCCCGAAAACCGGCCGTGGCTCCCTGCTCCAGCTGGTCTTCTATAATACTGACCAATTCCTGCCTGATCTCAGGATATTTACAGGCCAGATTTCCCAACACAGTCATTGAAAAACAACGCACTGCAACGGTTTCTTTTGGATCGGCGAGAAATTCAAAACACGCAAACATCACCGGCCCCTCCAAGGATTCAGGAATTGGAACATGCTGCAACATACGAACGACGTTCCTCCTTACCGCCACCGGCAACTCAGGCTCCTGCATTCGTTCCGCAAACAAAGACAAATAAGGCTCAATGAGTTTCGGATATTTTTCGGCAACTAAACTAATGACCCACGCCACCCGTTGTACTACACGATATTCATCTTCCAGAAACAGTTCTATCAATTTCTCGAAACGCCTTTTATTACTGCCAATGTAATTGGCAATCAGTGTAGACTGTTCTTTTGAATGTTCTTCGAGTATTGCTGTTCTTAGATCCATTTTTCGTTCCGGTTAATTGGTTAAAGCGCTAAAGCGTTAATTGGTCGTTGCATAATCTGGCCGATTTCCAATTTACCATTTTTAGCTATCCCCGACAGATTTAACCATTTACCTTTTTAACGAATTGTCGTTTTTCGTAAATTAAGAGCATGAAAAGCATTCAGACATGGTTGTCGGAATATGGTGAAAGTCACCAGAATCACACCAATAAAATGATTCACTGGATATGCGTGCCCTCCATTTTCTTTTCGATCGTTGGCTTGTTCTACAGCATCAAACTGCCGGTTATGCTCAGTTCGAATTTATCATTAAACGTGGCGATGATTCTGTTGGTATTAATCGTCATTTATTATGCATCATTATCACGCACTATATGGATCGGCATGTTGTTGTTCTGCATGATTTGTCTGTTGCTTTGCCGTTTTATAGAAACACATTTCACCATGCCGCTCTGGCAAATCAGCATTATCATTTTCGTACTCGCCTGGATCGGGCAATTTTACGGTCATAAAATCGAAGGCAAAAAACCTTCTTTTCTCAAAGACCTCCAGTTTCTGCTCATCGGTCCGGCCTGGCTGATGAGCTTTATTTACGGTCGTCTGCACATTTCCCTTTAGTTAACTGGTTAACGAGTTAAATTAGTCAAACGTAACAAACCACGACTGATTTAACCTTTCGACAAATTAACCATTTAACCAATTGCCCCCTTAACTATTTAACCGATTCGCCGTCCCGATGATGTTTTGGAAAATTAAACAACGTCGAAGTCAATATCGGCACAAAGAAAATGGCGATACTCAGCAAAGAAGTAATCAGGTCACCCCAAACAGTTGGATGCTCCCCTTCCGGCAAATGCTTACCCTGAGATTCCAGGCAATCGTGCGGACCATCAATGAAAAGAGAAAAATCTGCACATGGATTAAAATGAGTGTATAACGCCAACAATAATTTTATTCCAAGAATTGCGATTACCACATAAGCACATTTCTCCAGGAAAGGATATTTTTCCATCAGCTTCACAAACCCCTGTGCTACAAAACGCATCGCCAGAATACCTATAAATACACCAACCCAAATGAGGATAATATTCTTGGTATAGGCATTAGCCGCAATCACATTATCGATGGAAAAAGCAAGATCCATCAGTTCCACTAATACAATAGTTGCCCAAAACGGGCCGAATAGACCAAGTGTTTTTCGATACAGCCAGCTCTTATGTTTTTGATCCAATTCTTCTTCAATGGTATGATGTTCTTCTTTTTTCTTTGAGAAAAAATATTTCCCAGCCAGAAAAACGAGATAGATCCCCCCCAATGGTTTGAACCACCAGATCTGAATCAACATGGATGCAAACAGCAGACAAATCCCCCGAAATATATAAGCACCAAGGATACCGTAACGCAGCGCTTTGCGACGCTGGTCTTTCGGCAGATCAAGTACCATGGTTGCGAGCACCGCGGCATTGTCTACAGAAAGCAGACTTTCTATCAGAATCAGATTTACCACCACCGTTAGTGCGCCCAATGGCTTATTGGCTATCTGATGTATTAATTGATCGAAATGTTCGAGTACCATAATTCAAAATTCAAAAGCTTAATGCTGAAAGCCTAACGCTCAAAGCTGTGTTACGTAATTCCAGATGCTGATTCAGCTCCAATTACCGTTGCAACTGTATGGCTTCACTTCCCTTCTCATTCGTCAGTTTCAACAAATAAACGCCCGGTGCGTATTGATGTGCAGGAATCGAAACCATTGTATTATTCACCTTCGCTTCCCACAATTTTCTGCCTTGCATATCAAACAAAGACAACTGCATACCCGGCACAATATTTTCTACTTGCCATGCATCACTTGCCGGATTCGGATAAACCTTTATCTGCGCAGCCTTAATTTCCGGCACCGACAGACTAATGTCATGCTTCATTGGTGTATTGCTTCTATCTAAAATCCAGTTGTTAGGATCCACTGTAAAACCTGTCATTGTATTAGGCCAGTTTACAGTAACCATTTGCGTAGCAGCGTTGTTATAAATTTTGATGACCGTATCGCCTTGTGCAGAGCTGAGTTTCAATTCTAACGGTGTAACAAAAAGCGGTATAGAAGCAGGTTTGGAAGTTGTTTGATTGAGCTGAATATATACGACCCCATTTTGCTGATTCCATGAACCTGCATATTTCGGATAGCCTTCACCATAAATCCACTGATTGAAAAAAGTATCAAGGTTGCGGTTGTACAACTGCGAAGCAATTTGTTTTAAGTCTTCCGTATTTGCATTTCCATAAGCGTGCTGTTGCTGATAAGTTTTCAACACTGCAAAAAACAAGCTGTCATTATCTGCGAGGAAACGGAGCATGTGTACCACTGCACCGCCCTTGGCATAAACCAGCCGGCTATCAAAAATAGGTGCAAACGAACTGGAGTCATCCACATGCACTCTGCCACCGATGGCGGCCATTACCTGAGCAAACATCTGCTGTCTGAAAGTGGCTGCAGCAGCAGCACCATGAAAATGTTCGAGATACAGATGTTCACCATAAGTTGCAAAACCTTCGCTGAGCCATGCGTCTGCCCAACCTTCGAAAGTCACATTATCGCCAAACCACTGATGCGTCATTTCATGCGCGATCAATTGTACATCCGCAAAACCAAGCGTGCTCATAGATTGATGTTCCATGCCACCTTGCAGTGTCGTAAAACAATGACCGTATTTTTCCTGATAAAAAGGATAACGACCGAAGAGATCGGAGAAATAATTAATCAGCACACCAGTACTGTCCAGGTTTGCTTTGTTGGCCGGAAAAAAAGCTGTTGAATCATAATAATAGTTTTGAATCAGCATGGAATCGCTGCTATTATTAAAATGCATGAAGTAGGAATAATCTTTGTAAGGCGCTACAGAAACGGAAATCAGATAATAAACGATTGGATATTTTTCTTTCCACCGATACTGTACGAAACCACCCGTTGCATTGGAAGACTGCAAAAGCCCATTGCTCCCTGCTTTCAAACCCGCAGGAACGGTTACCATCATTTCTACCGAATCAATTTTATCCTGCAGCGATTGTTTACAAGGCCACCAGTCCTTAGCACCATAAGGATCGCTCATTGTGTAGACCATTTCTACGCCGTTGGAAATATCATGTGTCACACCAATACTATAGTTATTGACAGCAGCATTTTGCGGTGTGCCATGATAAAATACCTGTGCGCTAAAAGCCGTACCAACACTCAATGCCGCGGGCAAAGCGATCGTGCGCACCACTCCAGTTGACGCAACCGGAAGTGATACGCCATTTATTTTCGCAGAATCGACGGCCATTAATGTATCTAACTCAAAAACATAAGCACTCATATTTTGCACAGCAACTGCATTAGTGACAACATCGCCAGAAATATAAGTAGAGTTGTTACTCATGCTAAGATTGAACCGAAGGTTTTTAATATCATAATTATCTTCCAGCGGAGAGGCGACAGTCACACGAGCCAGCTGCTGTAGCTTCTTTTGTTCCTTTTGTCGAAATATAACCGGGTTGGTCTGTGCTACAGCTGCAAAACCAAGGGCGAAGAAAAAGATAAAGAATGTAGATTTCAATGGCATAGGTATAGATATAAAACGTCCAAGTTACTGGTTTCACGAATATTTACAGAATTTTGCTTCTATGAAAAATCTTGCAGGCATACTACTGCTTTGTTTCCTGTTGCTATTTTCCGGTGCCATTCAAGCACAATCGATAAATTCAGATCAGTTTGAAAAAGCATTGCAGCAACATACCAATGCACAATTATTCGACCTGCGCACTGCAGCGGAATATAATTCCGGACATCTGGCACACGCAATGCTTGCAGACATGAATGACAAAGCCGCATTCACAGAAAAACTCAGCACTCTAGACAAAACCAAACCGGTATACATTTACGCAGCCGGCAGTCAAAGTCATGCTACAACGCAATGGTTGCGCGCCAATGGCTTCTCAACGATAATAGAGCTTGAAGGAGGCATTGATGCCTGGAAAACCGCGGGCAAGCCAGTTGAAAAAACACAGAGCTTTCATCCGATCTCTGAAAAAGAATATCTGCAAATGATCAGTGCACAGCCATTAGTGCTGGTTGATTTCGGTGCTTCGTGGTGCGTACCGTGCCGGCAAATGCAACCCGTGATCGACGCATTGTCTGAAAAATATGAAGGCGTGCTGACGATTACATTTATAGACGGTGGCACGCAAACATTATTGATGCAAGATGTACAGGTAAATGATATGCCGGGCTATATTTTGTACAGGGGTGGCAAGGAAGTCTGGCGCAAAGTGGGGATTGTGGCGAAAGAGGAAATGGAAGGGATAATTGAAAAAAATATTGTTCATTAGCGGGGGATCGGAAATCCCGTTTATCTGTCGTTCGATATGCGCTTCGCTAACATATCGAACAGCATCGATTACTTTACGCTGTCTGCATTTCATTTCTTAACGCCAAGTTCCCTTAGGCCGGATGTGTTACGCAAAACAAGCTTGGAGACTAAACATGGGCAAAGCTTTCGGCTTTATGCGTTCAGCGTTTCGGTAAACCAGCGATCAAAAAATCAGACATCAGCGATTGTTGTATCTTCGCGCAGCTCATGGCAAAAAACTTTACATCTAAAATTTTCTTTGACGGCAAATCTATGCTGGCCGTTATCCTCCCTTCTTTACGAAAAGATGGCATGCACTACGAAGTAAACATACAGGGCTATCCACGCTTTTATATGACCTGGAGTGCTTCTGACCGCTACGATTTAGTATCACCGGAAGAATATAATTTACCATACAGTCTGATACTTGCAGTAAGCGATGCAATAGAAGCACACGCAAAAAAACACTAGCAGATAGCACTTCAAAATATTTACAGACCGCAGTCTTTACTGCGGTCTTTTTTATTCGCCTTAAAATATTTTTTTCTTTTATAACTTATTGCCATAAATTAGAATATGAATATTTAAGCATGCATTTATTGACCATAACCAACAAATGATGAAAAAGCTTTTTTCAATTATAAAAACAACCGTCGTTGGCGGAATACTTTTTCTCGTTCCGGTGATATTGGTCATAATGATAGTTGGAAAAGCAGTAGGAATAATGCGCAAACTGGTTCATCCAATCGTAGAGCAGCTCGATGAACGGTTTAATCTCCGGTTTGAAAACCTCGTTGTTGCCGCTGCCATTATCGCCATCTGTTTTCTTGCCGGTATGCTGGCACATATTCGTGCAGCAAAAAAAGTCGTCTCCTCCGTCGAGAACAATGTGCTCAGCCATATGCCCGGTTACAGCTTTATGAAAAGCTTTGGCGCAGATATGATGGGACAGGGCAACGACAATGACTGGAAACCCGTTACGGTAAGGCTGGACGACTCCTGGCAAATCGGATTTTTGATTGACGATATTTCGGAAGATGTATGCGCTGTTTTTATACCGGATGCACCCAAACCATGGTCCGGAACGATTACTTATGTCACCAACGACCGCATCAAAATCTTAAACATCACGCAAAAACAAGCTGTCGATTATTTGCGTGTACTCGGCAGAGGCATGCATTCGATGATTAAGGATGGCTTTGACCAATGAACCGGCAAACGAATTATTATGAAACTAAACTCAGGGAAACTATTACTTAGCGGATTTGGACTGGTTATTACGCTTGCACTTTGCTACGGTACTGCGTTTGGTCAGGGTGGTGGCGTGAAACTGAGCCCACGCGATCAATATCTCGACAGCCTTAAACGAATGGATGCAGACTGGCCGTTGCCTATTTGGGGAAACCGGCTGCTGAAAAAAGGTTTTGATCTGCAATACCCGTTTGGCGCAATGATCAACGGTTTTGTGGCTACACAAAAAGTCGTGATTTCTGATCTGAAGGTAGGCTTTAATGATATGGATCCGGTACCGCTCGACTTTATCAAATTTGGCGATGTAAAAGCAAAAGCTGTTTCTACCAATGCCCGCCTTGATGCATGGATTCTTCCATTCATGGATCTCTACGGTATCGTTGGGAAAACCTGGACTAAAACAGAAGTGGATATCACCGAGCCCTTCAAAATGAACAGCACAGCCAATTTCGACGGCAACACACTTGGCTTGGGAACAACGATCGCTGGTGGTTATCACCGGTTCGTTACCATCATTGACCTCAACCATACCTGGACTACGCTTGAGAATATTAAAGGAACAATACAGTCAACCATGTTTACACCTCGGCTCGGTTATAATTTTATTCTGAAGAATAAAGCAGACATGAGTATTACCGTATGGGTCGGTGCTTCAGGCATGTTTATCAACAGGACCACGGAAGGCACGATACCGCTCAGCGACCTGACAACAGATGCGAGTCGGGAAAAACTGCAGCAAATTGTAGATGGTGCTGAAGATTGGTATCAGGGGCTGAAACCTCCGCAGCAGGCCGTGATAAAACAGATCGCACAAAAGCTGATCGATAAAATGGATGGACTCGATATCAAAGATGCTACTGTTTCTTATTCGCTCAACAAAAGACCGACATCGAACTGGAGTATGAATTTAGGCGCACAATGGCAGCTAAACCATCGATGGCAGATCCGCTCAGAACTCGGATTTTTTGGCGGACGGCAATCACTTTTGTTGTCCGGCAATTACAGATGGCACTGGTAAAAATCCTAATCCCAAACACCGCCGATGAAAACATTTTTTAGATACATTTTATTAATGCTTTTGCTGACGATGCAGTTACAAGTCACAGCTCAGAAACAGAAGACGAAGGTTTCGTTTAAAGATTCACTGGACGGAAAGTTTGACATGAGCAGCTTTCTGATCGATGCCAATGGCTTTATTCCGCTGCTGACGATCGTTACGGAACCTGCGTTGGGCGGCTTTGGTTTGGCAGGCGGACCAATTTTCATGAAAAAAAGACCACCGATCGTTGATACGATTGACGGACAACCACGCTATACTCCGGTTGCTCCAGACATTACCGGCGGCGGCGCCTTGTGGACCATCAACAATACCTGGGGGGCAGTGGCAGCACGGAGCGGCATGTGGGTAAAAGCAAGAATCAAATACAGAGTGGTAGGCGGATACATGAACATCAACGCCGCTTTTTACCACACTTTTCAAACAATCGGAGAACAAGAATTCAAATTCAATATCAAAACAATTCCGTTGTATGCTTTTGGCATCAAAAGAATTGCCCGGTCCAACTGGTATGGCGGCCTGCAGTACCTACTTCTGAAATCTCAGGTGAAGCTGCAAAACAACGAACAGTTACCCTCTTTCGTCACCGACAAGGAGGTAAATAGCTTCGTCAGTCAGCCTGGGGCAATAATAGAATTCGATAACAGAGATAATATTTTCACCCCCAACAGTGGATTAAAATTTCACGTAGACGGTGGCTGGTCGGACAATATTTTCGGTAGTGATTTTGATTTCGGACGAATCAATTACTACACATACATGTACAAGCCTTTTGGCAGAAAAGTAATCGGCGGGTTGCGCATCGATGGACAGCAATCCATTGGCACGCCTCCTTTTTATATGCTTCCCTATATCGACATGCGCGGTATTCCTGCAGCACGGTATCAAGGCAAAGCCGATATTCTAACGGAAGGAGAAGTAAGATATGATGTTGTGCCACGTTGGAGCATCGTCGGTTTTGGCGGTACTGGTAAGGCTTTTGACGACTGGAGTGATTTTGGTTCATCGAAATGGATTTACAGCTATGGCGCAGGGTTCCGATATCTGGTTGCAAGAAAATTCAAGTTAAGAATGGGTATAGATGTAGCCGCGGGACCGGATTCATGGGGCTACTATATCGTTTTTGGCAGCGAATGGCTTAAATAAAAACTAATTGATAACACGACATTTAATCACCTCAAATACGTAATCTATGCGCAAACTAACATTCCTTTCGTTGTTGTTTGGACTTGTTTTTTCCTCCTGCCGGAAAACGCCAAATTTCGATGAGTTATCCTCCGATTTTGTTGTTACCACAAATCGCGACAAGGCTGCTGATTTTACAGAATACAAAACGTACTACATTGCAGATACGGTTGCCAATCTCGGCGGCACAGGCGACGATTCCATCCTTACGGATGCCAATGCACAGACATTAGTGCAGACAGTTAAAGACAACATGAACGCACGCGGCTATACATTTGTTTCCAAAGATCAGCATCCGGATCTTGGACTGCAGATAGGCATTGTGAAAGTAACCACCACTGTTTATTATCCAGGTTGGTGGGATGGTTATTATGGCTGGTATGATCCATGGTATTGGGGCTGGTATTATCCATACTATTATCCATACAGCACGGTGTACTCTTACAACACCGGTACCGTTATCCTGAATATGTATGATCTCAAAAATGCCGGCACAGAACATCAGATCACGGGCATCTGGAACAATATCGATTTCGGCGCCATAGGCAGCAGCCTTTCCACCAACGTACAACGTGGGGTGAACGCCATCAACCAGGGCTTTGCACAATCAACGTATATCAAAGCAAACTAACCACACATCTGTTTGATTACTTTCTAAAATCATCTTTATGAAAAAAATACTTTTTATACTCGCGATGATATGTGGTGCGCAAATTGTGGCACAAGCACAGGCTCCGGCATATACCATCCATTACACACGTGATATCTTTATGGGCAGCTGGGAAATAGGTGTGCCTACCAATAACGACTTTCTAAATAAAACAAGCGCCGCCGGCGGCCGTTTTGAGTATCGCCACATGATCAATCCACACGTATCTATCGGCGTTGGTCTGAGCTGGAATTCCTTTGAACAACACACAAGCCGTAAGACTTATTATTCTAAAGACGGCGGCAGCGCCATTACCACCGATGTGATCAAAGATATTTACACTTTACCGATCACGGCCGGGGTCCATTACTACTTCGGCGATCCCCACGCTAAAATAAAACCATACGTAGGTATTGGCATCGGCGCACAATACAGCGAACAGGATGTCTATTTCAACATCTACAACATTACTTATGACAACTGGGGTTTCTGCGTACGCCCTGAAGTAGGTGTAATCATGCCATTCAACGAAAACGTCGGTGGTTTTGTCAGCGCAGCGTACAATGTTTCTACCAATAAAAATGATGATTTCAATATCAGCAGCCTGAAACATTTCGCCTTCAATATAGGCCTCGCATTTTCAGTCCGCTAACCGGCTTCCGCACCTTCAAACACTAAAGTCCCTTCTCCTGAAGGGGCTTTTTTTATCCCGTCCCCAAAGGCGGGCCGTCGCGGTATGAGATTCCCTTCTAGGGGTTAGGGGTTTTTGACTATTTTTGTACCCTCATACAAAAGATATATATGCAATTTCTCGATTTTGAAAAGCCGCTGGAAGAGCTTTATGCCCAGATGGACAAGCTGAAAGATATGGCGGCCAAAAATCAGGTTGATGTAAGCGCCACCATTCGTGAACTGGAGGCTTCTATCGAAAAAACACGTACGCAACTATATGAAAATCTCACTCCATGGCAGCGCGTGCAACTCAGCCGCCATCCGGAGCGTCCATACACACTTTACTATATTGAGAAAATCTTCACTGAATTTACGGAGCTGTATGGCGACCGTCAGGTAAAAGATGACAAAGCTATGGTGGGTGGTATGGCTAAACTGAACGGCATGCCAGTAATGGTAATCGGTCAGCAGAAAGGCATTAATACTAAAATGCGTCAGATGCGCAACTTTGGCATGGCTAATCCCGAAGGCTACCGTAAGGCATTGCGTCTCATGAAGATGGCCGAAAAATTCAACCATCCGATCATTACATTTATTGACACGCCGGGTGCTTATCCGGGTCTTGAAGCCGAAGAACGCGGGCAAGGCGAAGCAATTGCGCGTAACCTGTTTGAAATGGTAAACCTGAAAGTGCCGGTAATCTGTGTGATCATCGGCGAAGGTGCTTCGGGTGGTGCGCTGGGCATCGGTATCGGCGATAAAGTTGCCATGCTGGAAAATACCTGGTACACTGTAATTTCTCCGGAAAACTGCTCGACAATCCTGTGGCGCAGCTGGGATTTCAAGGTAAAGGCAGCAGAACAACTGCGTCTTACTTCTAAAGACATGAAAGGCTTTAACCTTGTAGACGATGTAGTGAAAGAACCACTGGGTGGCGCACATGCAAAACCAGAAGAAATGGCGGTTACCCTGAAAGAATACCTGATCAAATCTATCAACGAACTTACGCCGATCGACGCAGAACAACGTATTGAGGACCGTATCGAGAAGTTCTCTAAAATGGGCTTTTACGACGAGGTTCCGGTATCATAAATTTTTTATTTCAAGAAGAAGTCAAAGCAGGCCGGATATATTTCCAGCCTGCTTTTTCGTTTTTTGCCCACTGAATATAAGCGCATTACAAGAGCAATGTGGTCATTTGCTTACATTTCCCCGCAATATCGAATTAGCTATTTATCCAATTAACCTTTTAAGCCATTTATCGTAATTTTGGCCCGGCCAATGCCGATATCATATCGGCTTTAACCTTAAAGAAGTAACGCAGACAACTGCGATCCAATAAAATCAAATTTATGTCGAACATGTTTCGTGGTACCGGCGTAGCGCTGGTGACGCCGTTTAAAGAAGATCTCTCTATTGATTTTGATGCACTCGCTAAACTCATTGACCACGTAATTGACAATGGTGTCAACTATCTGGTAGCGCTGGGCACAACAGCTGAAACCCCAACTCTTACTGACGAAGAAAAGAAGCAGATCCTCGCATTTGTCATCAAGCACAACAACAATCGGGTACCCGTAGTATGTGGCATGGGCGGTAACAATACAGCCGAAATCGTAAATCAGCTGAAAACCTATGACCTCAACGGTGTAGCAGGTATTCTGACTGTGGCACCATATTATAACAAGCCGTCTCAGGAAGGCATGTATCAGCATTTCAAAGCAATCGCTGAAGCGACTAAACTGCCAATCATTTTATACAACGTTCCAGGACGTACAGCCAGCAACATTTTGCCAGCTACTGCACTGCGCATCGCAAACGAATTCGCTCATGTAATTGCAATTAAGGAAGCCAGCGGCAACCTTGTTCAATGCATGGAACTCGTACAAAACAAACCGGCGCATTTTGCAATTCTCTCTGGCGACGACAACCTCGTACTGCCGCAAATTGCAATTGGTATGGAAGGCGTGATTTCGGTTGCTGCCAACTCTTATCCCAAAGATTTTACCAACATGGTAAACGCTGCACTGGCTGGTAATTTTAATGAATCACGCGCGCTGCATTATAAACTGCTGAAAGGAATTGATCTGCTGTTTGCGGAAGGTAATCCGGTAGGCGTAAAATGTGCACTTAACCTGATGAACATTTGCAAAAATACACTCCGCCTGCCGCTCGTAACGGCTACTGCAGGCTTACAACAAAACACAAAAGAATTCGTCGATACACTGAAAGGATAATATCTTTCCAGGATGATCCTGACATAAATAAAATTAACCCCGGCAGTACTGCCGGGGTTAATTTTTTGATACCTCATAAAAACAAAAGGCTGCGCCATGAGGCACAGCCTTTCAAAAAAAGGAACACTTATTTATTTTACTACTTTGATAGTTGTATGCTCACCTGTTGATTTATCTGTTACAGCGATGAAGTAAATACCTGAAACCCATCCTGAGGTATTAATATCAACTGTAGTACTGCCTTGAGCAGCGCTTACTTCAGATGTCTGCATTGTCTGACCTGTCTGATTGAAAATATTGACACTTATTTTGCCAGCCTCGCTGCGTTGGATCGTCAAATGAGCGGTTGCCTGTACTCCTACCGGATTTGGCGTAACACCTGCTTTCATTTTGTTCGTCTTACTGTCTGATTTCAACACCACTACATTAGAGTAAGTCACTTTGCCATCTGTTTCATCCATTTTCAGGCGGTAGTATCTGCTCGTATTTGATGTTGGCGTTGTAAACTGATAATAATTTGTACCCGCTATATTTTTTGCGCTTACAGATCCGACAACCTTGTATTGAGCGGCATCTGTAGATAGTTCCACTTCAAATTTGTCCATATTCTTTTCATCCGTTGTTGTCCAGCTCAATACATCTGCATCATTTGCTGTTTGACCAGAGAAGCTGATCAACTTCAGATCCAGCGGCTGAGGGAAATTGATTGTGTATGTACCTGGCATACCCATTTGGCCCGCTGCATCAAGCGTCTCATAGCCAAACTTTACCAAACTATATCCAGAACCTGTAAATTGTATCGCCAGTTTAGTAGGATCGTAATTTGTGATTTGCTGAAATACTGTTACTGGTGTACCGTCATACAATAGTTTCGCACCGCCCGTTGGTATTGATGTAATAATTATAGTATTAGAAGCACCAAGTGCACCATCTTCCGGATCAGTTCCTTTTAGCGGACCGGGATTAGTCAACGTACCAGTGCCATTTAAAACGAGCGTACTGTTGTTTACAGGAAGCCCAATGTTATAAGTCTGATTAGTAGCTGTCGGATATTGTTCAATTCCAAAATCAATGTTAGCTACTGGCGCCAGATCCACCTGTACATTTACCATTCCGTTTGCGTTTCCGTCATTACCTGCGCCGAGACCAACATTTTCACCAGTAGAAACCCAAGCACCAGTCAAAGAAGACATTGAAGAGTTATCACCTACAGTCCCCTGCGTCTTGCTCACCTCCACCGAATAGGTTGTGTTGGAAGGAACTCCAGTTATCTGCCAGGTACCATCTGCGTTTACTGGCACAGTTGCTACCACGGTGTCAACTTCCGGGTCTACAACATTAATGTATAGCTGAGTTGCATTTATTACACCAATACCGGTACCATTTACCGTATTATCAGACAAGCCATTAGCATCATGAAACACATTGCCGCTAAGTGTCTGAGGCAAGCTTTTGGTTTCTACAAAAGACCCTGTCACTCCAATGATATCTATCCCGCCGGCAGAAAGGTTATTTGCTGCATCTGTTGTAAGTGGATATAAAGCATTATTAGTGTAGTTAAGAATATCTGCTGATGTGGAACCCGTAAAATCGGCAGGAATAATAGAATAGCCGTAAATGGTGGAACCCGCAGATAAGCCGAAGCTCGTGTAAGGAATAAATATTCCACCGATTGATTGCATCCCAACCCAGTCATTAGACAATCCCATATCCGTTTGGACTGCAGCGTCACGACGATATACAGCCCAGTTATATGTATCCGTTATATCATTAGCGGCCCAAGTGCTATTGTCAGCTAAAACAACTGTGCTATAAGAGGTTGGATTACCGCCCGCATCTACGGAGAGAATTGCGGCTAATTTTACCTGACCATGTTGATTAGGCAGCCCTCTTTCAAAAATAACGGCTCCATTGCCTTCATTAGCATACACTTGTTGCGGTGTCTGAAACACGATATCAATCCGCTCGATATCATTAAAATTGCCGTAAGTCTCATTCACATTACCAAAGATATTATCGGAACCACGATTCAAAAATTTGCCGGAAAAAGCATCCGTCATATCATTGCTGTATGAAGGTCGCATCTGAAAAGGAGTATGACGGTTGCCAGTATTACCATCGTACATACTATCCAAATTTTGGAAAAACATCTGATGTCTTATGCCCTGCACATTGGCATTGTCCACTCTACGGAATGTAACTGTAGTTGGCAATGTTGAAGACATACCATATTTCTTACCCGACGATGTTGTAAAGTTTTGCAGTGCAAGATCATTATCTGTACGCCCCGTGTTGGTACCATATTGAGTAACAAAATTAGAGCCCCCCATAGCACCATTAGATGTAATAGTACTACCCGTACCCTGAACCCATAAAGTGTTTGCCTTAGTAATTGACTGCACCTGGGCATTAGTGATTACTGGTACCGAAAACAGCGCTGTTGTCACAAATGCTGCTGTTAAACCATTGAAAATCTGACTTTTCCTGTTCATTTTTTTGATATATTTTTCTTTATTGTTCATTTTATTATCTTTTACTTATTTGTATTATTTATACTGCAAAGCTCGTATCCGGCGCCTTGGCCAAATTGCCCAAACGGACATGTTATTGGCCCAATGAGCCTTTTTTGGACGTTTATTTAAATTTTCCGTCTTACACTTCTATCAACTACAAATCGCTCAAGAAGCAAGTTTCTCTTCAATTGATTTTGTGAACCGGTATTAGAAAAACCTCGTTTGCAATTAGCCATATATCAACATGTGTGCCAAAAAGCAATTTTTAGCACCCGTTAACTTTACATTAATATTCTATCGAATTGAATAAAAAAAACATACATACAACTAATCAGCTGATTATTAGGATATATCATCCCCCTAATCCAAATGGCAGTTAAATAATTTTATCCAACCCGGAAAAACTTTCGAAAGAAATAGGCTATCAAAAGGCGACCGGCGATTAATAAAAAGTAGCAAACACTATTATTTGTTTTCCGGATTAGTCCGTGCGATCACCTCGTTTTTGTCTCAAATCGCTATTTTAGCGAGACTGCAGGAATTCCCTATAAATTGGTACCATTACTGTAACTTTGCAAAAAATTAAATAACAACGAGATCATGAGTACAAACACTCGCTCTAACATCGATTTTAAACTGCCTTATAAGGTTGCGGATATTAGTCTTGCAGAATGGGGACGTAAAGAAATTAAACTGGCGGAAGCTGAAATGCCAGGTCTGATGGCACTGCGTGCTGAATATGGTGCTTCTAAGCCATTGGCTGGTGCTCGTATCGCTGGCTGTCTGCACATGACTATCCAAACTGCTGTGTTGATTGAAACGCTGGTAGAACTGGGTGCCGAAGTACGCTGGAGCTCTTGTAATATCTTCTCTACGCAAGATCACGCTGCTGCTGCAATCGCTGCTGCAGGTATCGGTGTTTATGCATGGAAAGGCCAAAGCCTGGAAGAAGCTGATTGGTGTATCGAACAAACTTTGTTCTTCGGTGGTGAAGATCGTCCTTTGAATATGATCCTGGACGATGGTGGTGATCTGACTAATATCGTTTTTGATAAATACACAGAACTGATCCAGCATATCAAAGGTCTGTCTGAAGAAACAACTACAGGTGTTCACCGTCTATACGAACGCATGGCGAAAGGTACTTTGCCAATCCCTGCAATCAACGTAAATGACAGCGTTACTAAATCTAAATTCGACAACAAATACGGTTGTAAAGAATCACTGGTAGATGCGATCCGTCGTGCTACTGACGTAATGATGGCTGGTAAAGTAGCTGTTGTTGGCGGTTACGGTGACGTAGGTAAAGGTTCTGCAGAGTCTCTGCGTGGTGCCGGCGCTCGCGTAATCGTTACTGAAATTGATCCGATCTGTGCGCTGCAAGCTGCAATGGACGGTTTTGAAGTGAAGAAAATGATCGATGCAGTAAAAGAAGCTGATATCATCGTTACTGCTTCTGGTTGCCGCGACCTCATCACTGAAAAACATTTCCGTCTGATGAAGGATAAAGCGATCGTTTGTAACATCGGTCACTTCGATATCGAAATCGATATGGCTTGGTTGAACAACACTTATGGTAATACTAAAGACACAGTAAAACCACAGGTTGATATGTACACGATCGACGGTAAAGATATCATCGTTCTGGCTGAAGGCCGTCTGGTAAACCTGGGTTGTGCTACAGGTCACCCATCTTTTGTAATGAGTAACTCTTTCACAAACCAGACACTGGCTCAGCTTGAACTGTGGACTAACCACGGCGCTTACGAAAACAAAGTGTACGTTCTGCCTAAACACCTGGACGAAAAAGTAGCTCGTTTGCACCTCGCTAAAATCGGCGTTACACTGGACGAACTGACTGACGAACAAGCTGAATACCTCGGTATTCCTAAATTCGGTCCATTCAAAGCTGACCACTACCGTTACTAGTATGCTGAAAGCCTAAGGCGTAAAGCTGAAAGCTTTCTCGAAATAAAATACAAAAGCCAGTTGATTCAATCAACTGGCTTTTTCCATTATCCTGAGGGGAAAGCTTTGAGCGTTAAGCCTCAAATACGACTTGTGAGTATTTCACATCGCCTTGCATTGGCGGACGAAGCTTACGCACTGCTACTCTTACTTTTTCCGCTTCCGGAAATTCCAGCTTTAATGCTGCATGAATATTCTTTACAAAAGTTTCCAATAACTGTCCCGGTTGATTAAAAATAGCGTAAACAGTCTGACTGATCACTGTATAATCGATGAATGGCCATTCACCAGCGTGTGCAACATTTACGAAAACGTCGACATCAATTTCAAAATCATTACCCAAAATGTGCTCCTGTGGATAAAGTCCGTGAGGTGCATGCACATGAATGCCATGAAGCGAAACAGTAAACATAAGACTGATTTAGGCTGCAAAAGTAGTTTTTCTCGCGTCATTGCGACGAAGGAAGCAATCTGCACGTAATGTTGAACACATTATATTGTGCAGGTTGCTTCGTACCTCCTAAAAAAGAAAGCCACAAAGAATACCTTTCGCGACTTTGCTCCTTAATTTGCTTTGCATGAAATGTACCTCTGAGTTGTCACCTTGAGCGCAGTCGGAATGGACGCAGATCAGACATCAGCGATAAAGCTTCTCTTAAAACCAATCAGAGCTTTCTGCCGGGTTTGAAACTCATGCTCCGTCTGGTTAGTAATTTCTGCTACTGTCATCGGCTTGCAGACGACAGTGTGATAGCCAAGATGATTACTGAGTCGTTGAGACTTGTCCACAGATAGTTTTCCAAACTCATATTTCGCAATCAGACGACCTTTTCGCAGTAACGCTTCATCAACCATTGTCAGCGGACTATTGAACGTACAGATCAACTGCACATTCAGAAAATCAGCGAGCAGTCCATCTGAGATATTCAACAGATTGGAAACAGCAGAACTATTGTTGATCCTGCGATCCATAATGATATTCTCTGCGTCTTCGATAATGATTACAGAATCCGGATTATCAATCAGCAAATCAATGAACGAAGGATGTGTTAAATCACCGGCGATATTGGGCGACAAAAACATTACCCGCTTTTTCAACTGACCAATCAGGTGACGCAAGTAAGTGGTTTTGCCCGTGCCCGGAAGTCCGTGCAGCAGTACAATTCCTTTGTCATCCTTTTGTGCCAGTCGTTTCTTGATCGTTTGATCTACTGCTTTAAAATCATCCTCGTAGTACAGGTCAAAATCAAGTTTCGTCCGTTTAATTTCCATTGCTTTCAACGTGAGCTCGCCGCTTTCTGAAACAACGAGGTTAACCTCCCGTGGTTTTCTGCGCTGACGTTTTTTAAATTGGTTTATAAGGGCTGTTATTTCGTTTAAAAAAGCATCTTGTGTGCCATTGTGCATCATACAGCAATACTCCTTATCGAATTCCAGCAAACATCCGTTGCTAAAAATGATGATCGTTTCATCAAACTCGTTTGGTTTAATAGACGAAGTATGCCGTCTGTATGTATAGGTATGTACAATAGAAGATTTATATTGCTCCTTTATTTTATCATAAGCTTTTTCACCGTCAATACTGTTTCTAAAAAAAACACTCGGCGGGTGATTGAAATGGTAAAGGAACATGGATTTTGCATCGAGAAAATAATGACTCATCAAACCTGATGAAAATTTTATCTCTCGTGATTGCTGATTGTCCATCGTTGTTGTTTTAATATTTTAAAATATCGGCGCTATGCCGGATAGTCTTCACTACACTGTGAATATTTGCCTTATAAAAAGGCAGCCGATAGCATATTTCTGACCAAGCGCATAAAAAATACTTTTAAGGGTTAATGATAAAACATGTTGCGGCTATAGGATTCGAACCCATAACTACCATTGTATAAGAATGGCATTCTAACCGTTGAATTAAGCCGCAGTAGTATAGGAGACGGGACTCGAACCCGCAACCACTTCATCCCAAATGAAGTATCCGGCCAATCGGACTGCTCCTATATATACCGAAGGAAAATGCAACAGAACCGGCAACGAAGTATGTCACTACTAATTGCGTTAAGAAGCGCAACCGGTTCCACCGTTTTTCCTACGGTGTTTTGTTTATTCATGTCATAGCGGTTCAGGGGCTGATTTAAACATCTGATGTTCTGCAATCATCCGTTCTGAATAACCTGCTTCATAGCCGGATCAAATTCATTCCGAATTCGCTCCATCTGGCGAAGGTGGCGCTTAGCATGTTGCACCAGAAAATAGATATAGTGATACACATCAATCTTACCCAGACCATTTACGCTCATCATCATCTTGTATGCAACCCCCTCTCCGTTTTTCAATTCATCGAGATAGATCATGCATTCCTGAAGCTGTTGCCGCAGCGTAGCTTTTACCAGCGCTAGTTCTGCGGTGCCGGTTGGCTGCATATGCTCTGGTCTGTTCCAGTAAAAAGCATCAGGTTCACCAACCTGCTGCATACGATCCCATTCAAAAGAATAATCGCGCAACAACTCCTGATAGTCTTCCAAAAGCGCTTGTTGTAACGCTCTTGTCCGGCTTTTTCTGATCAATATGAGCAGGTAGAAATTCGTTAGCGATACGTGCTCTAATATCTCTGCTACATTCCAGCCGCCATCTTGGGGCGTGTATTGTTGCAATGTATTTTCTGCGTTAAACCATTTCATCATTTCATTGAAAGTGATGAGCATTTCGTTTTTAATTCTTGTAATTACTTGTTGCATTTTCGGGTTGTATTAATGTTTCACCTGGGTTAAAAAATCTGCAACAATAACGGAATGCAAAAAGCCCCGCGACCATTGCTGACCGCGGGGCTTCTTCAACTGCACAGGACTATGCCTTATGCAAATGACACCACGATCGTTTATTTATTGATTTATATTCTTTGCCTGTTACCGCTTGTATTATCATACAATTCGCTCCTACAAAAGATATCGGTTCTATTGCCGACAAACTACCCAAACTGCTGGCGGCAGGTATCGGAAGGAGATTGTTATATTTTATCAGTTGCAGCATTGGCTGTTTTTTAGTTAAAAAATTAATTTCCGCTCACAGCGGGCATAAAAAAAGCCCCGCTTTGTGCGAGGCTTTTTATCAGTATGTTGAAAATCGTTTTATCAATTTCACAACAGCATAAACTGCCCCGCAAAGGATGCTTCTATCGGGAAGCTACCTTTAATTGCTATATGTACAAATGTGCGTTGCATGATTATCTGTTTCTTTTGATTTTGTAGTGCAAAGATATATTCTTGTTTCGCAGACGAACAAATTTTTTTGAAAAAAAAATTAAATCACACCTAACAAAACGTATGACGACTCAAAGAAAAACATCTGATGTTTAACTCAAAAAGCAATACAGCAAACAATCCTAAAAACAGAATAAGCACATCAGATGTTTCCAAAAAGAATCCAAAGACGTCAAGTTACTTTTTTATTAAGCAAGCAATACATGAGCTGTTTTCTCAAAAGAAAAACTACTGACGATGCAAAAAATGAGTCGTCAGTAATTAAAAAGCTTTTATTGTTTTACAAACTTCCCGGCATAGCGAGCACCGTCTGTTGCTATAATTGTGGCTAGGCACATCCCCGAAGGCAATGTGGGAACAGACGCTTCATTGCCGTTTGTGTGCTGTACCATTTCCCTGTTATATCACTGATAATAAACTCCTGCACTTTCACTTCCTTTGCAAAAACAGTCTGGCCGGCTGGGTTTGGAAAAAGAGAAATCGACTGAGCAACGGATGAAAGATTAACCACGGAAGTTAGATTCAGATCCAGTTTATAAAATTCCGTAGCAATTGTAGTTTCATAAAATTACTGAAGTACAAGCTTGACGTAAATGGGATCATCGGAGACCGCTACTGTAATCCGAAACCTGCAACCCACAACTTTTTTAATCGTCGATCATTGCGCTTTAACTTTATTTTTGGCATGAAAACCATGGGATACCGCTGAATACCATTAAATTTAGTTGGTCGTCTCCAGATGAAAACTGCTATAGCTGAAATGAAGAAACCTTTTTCCATAAAAAGCCTTTGCGTATGGCTGCTCGTCTGCTTCGTCATGATGAACAATACGGACGCGTGGGCTCAAATTCCTGTAACAACACCGCAACCGGTGTCTCCACGTGCACAAAAGCGCTATGAAATTGATGCAAAACGTACCGGTACTGACCCGAATAGCGAAGATGCCCTGCCACGTTCCCGCGAATTCTTGCGGATTGACAGCACTTACTATGTTGGCTGGATGTATGAAGGCATGTACAAATTCAATCATGCCGCCGACTACCTGGGATTTAAAAACGCTTCTGTGCCACTGGCACGTTCACTGCAAACATTAGAACGGGACTACCGGAAAGAGTTGGCGACCCGCACACCAGACCTCGCAACCTTTTTCCCGGTTTTCAAATACCAGCTCGACTATACCATGGTGGCCTACTACCTGCTGCAATGTTATATGAATATGGAGGACGCAGAACAGGCAAATGCGTTGCTGCGCCGCGCTTTGAAATGGAACTTTCAGCGCGATTTCTACCTGGATGTTTATAACTACCTCGCCTGGAATGTGCACCGCAACCGTTTTTACACGAGCAAGAAATTTTCCTTCCTGAAAAACAGCATTGACGAAAACGAAGCACTCGCTAATCGCTTTCTTGACTCTGGCTACAGAAGGATTATAAAAAACGCTGCATTCAACGCTCATATCTTCCAACCCGGGTATGAAAAGCAAGACAAGATGAGTGTGTACCATTACAAAAGCATTTTGTGCAGCTATAATTTCAGTATTGACTCAGCAGCGTATTATTTTGATCTGATGCGTGGCAGCGGTGTTTTCCCACACAATAACTACGCCACCTTCCGGATGATATGTGGTGATTTTCGCGAAGCCGAAAAAGAATATCAGGAAGCTGCAGCGCAAGAATCAGGTGACAAGCGGCTGAAAGAATACATTTACTACAGCTCCGTACTGGATATTTATAAAGCGCAACCAAAGCAAGGTATAGAGTTATTAAAAGCAATGATACAGGCCAATGGGTCTACGCCAGGTTTTGGATGGTATAATATTGGACTGGCAAGATCTATGTTTTATGACGGTCAAATGGAAGAAAGCCGCCGTTACATTACGAAAGCTGAACAATTTAAAGAAGTACATATCGGTACCACACTTGGCCAGAGCCATTATGATTTCAGCATTCAGCTCAATAAACTGATGAATAAAGAAACTGAGTTCGAAATGAAACGTTTCGAGAATGCCAATTGGTGGTATAATCCTTCAGTACTGGGCGACATGGCACAATTGAAAGCAGAAAAATTTCTGCAGCAGTTTCTGATCATTAATCAGTTTGCCCAAAATCCGGAGCGCGATCGTGTGGTTTATAAATTGTTCTCCACAGAAAGTACAGTGACATGGGATGAGATCTGGTATCTGATCCGCGATTTCAGCACACACTTTTTCCTCGATAAATTTGAAAAACAATCTCAGACTGATAAGCGCAAGTATATCCGTAAATACTACGACCTTTTTGTAGCGCGCTTGTACATGAAACAAAGCAATTACAAAAAAGCCAAGGATATGCTGGATAATATTCTTCGGTCACCAGATACGGATCTGGAATTTGAAAAACTGTTTATTGCCCGTGTATTTGAAGCCGAAGTGACCTGCAATCAGGAATTGAAAAACGAACGTGCTGCGAACGAATTCATGTACCGCATGTATCAGGAATATCCGCAACTGCTACCGTACACTGGCTTTAAACCGAATATGAATCTGCATGTCGGACCAGTGAATGATAAAGAGGATGCATTGGTATTAGACCGTCTGAAAAAATGCAATATCAACTGGGTGACTGATCGAGCAATCGCGGCGCCAGATGTTTATGTAAATTTTTATCGCAAAGGCAAAACAAAAACGATTGAATACACAGTGGTCGACGCCTCCGGGAATACGATTGTAGAAAAGCAGTCATTCAGCTGGCAAAAACCAGACGAAGCAGGCGTTGCACTCGCCTACCGGCTTTTCAATATTGGCGGAAAATCAGCCGAAGCAGAAGAGACAGAAACCAAAGACACGAAAGCTGGCAAAGAGAATAGCTAGCACAGTTTAATTTTGTTCATTCGGCACAATGTGATTATTTTTAGTAATATCATTTTCACCTTGTAAATAATCTTCTTACCATGTTTGTTGCGTCATTGTACAATCTGAAAGGCGGAGTCGGAAAAACAGCCTCTTGTGTCAACTTTGCGTACATGGCCGCAAGCGATGGTTTCAAGACATTGCTCTGGGATCTCGATCCACAAGGCGCTTCGAGTTTTTACTATAATGCGCAGCCAAAGGCGAAAAGCAGTGTGAAGAAGATTATGGAAAATGAACTGGCGCTGGGAGATGCGATCATGAGTACCGATTATAAAAACCTGGACATTATTCCCGCTGATCTTTCCGCCCGTAAACTAGACATCGTACTGGATGAAAATCATGCTTCGAAAAAGCATTTATCGCATTTGCTGAAAGCGGTGGATGATGATTATGATTTTGTATTTATCGATTGCCCGCCCGGATTTTCTGTCTTGGCCGACAATATATTCTTCGCTTCAGACGCTGTGCTGATGCCAGTGATTCCTACTACACTTTCCTTGCGCACTTATGATCTGGTGAAGAATTATTTCGAGGATAAAAACATCGGTCTTGATAAACTGATGTGTTTTTTCTCTATGGTGGATACCCGCAAGAAAATGCACAATGAAGTAATGCAGGATTTATACAAAGACAAGCGTTTCTTTGTATATTATGTTCCCTATCTCTCTGATGTAGAAAAAATGGGCATTCATCATGCGCCGGTAGAGGCATTTGCAAAATCTTCTTATGCAGCCGTATGCTACAGAGCATTGTGGAATGAGGTAAAAGAAGGCGTGTTGGCGTAATCTCCGCTCGTTAACTATTGAAATTCAACAAAGTAACCAGACAAAAATATTTTTTTCAAGTTTCGCTTGCATATCTGCGAAACTTGTGCTTATCTTTGCAACCCAATCGGAACCAAGGATCGGTAGTTCAGTTGGTTAGAATGCCGCCCTGTCACGGCGGAGGTCGCGGGTTCGAGTCCCGTCCGGTCCGCAAAAGCTTCACAGAAATGTGAAGCTTTTTGTTTTTACACACCTTTACTTTGGTGCATTGATTTTGGATCAAGTAGAAGTTTCTCACGGCGGCAAAACCGAGCGGCTGGATTTAACCACGCTAATCTACCCAACTAAAAATAGTTCGAACTCAACTTCGCAGTTACTTCCAACGAAAAGTCGGGGCTGTATCATTTGCTATGCCACTGCTTATTTCTAGTCCACGAAATTTACCATCCCAGTCACGAATAGCAAATTCCCGACTATCGCCATGAGTCGTTCCATCTTCAGCTTTATGCTCTAGCCATATTTCAATACTATGTTTAACACCATCGTACTCTGCGTGAACTTTCACTTTCCAAATTCTCCCATCAGTTCCCCAATATTCTAACCACTCTAATTCTTTCGCAACCGAATTATCCTCTCGTCTTTGAAGCTCCCATTTAGGGTCTTCAGTTCCTTGAAGAATTCCGGTAGGCCAATGAGCATTTGTTAACCATGCGGTCCTATAAATCCCAGCTCTTTCCTGATATTGAAATTCTTTAAAAAAACTCATGTGATGTGCGATTTATTAACAGTAAAATATTTAATTGGATTCAAATATATAAAACATAAACATGTGTCCTCTCGATTTTTTTAACCTATTTACGTATGGAATTGCACGAACTCTTTCGCTAAACTGCAATTGATTTGTCACATTATCGCTCCGAATTAATGTTATACAATTATTATATGCATCTTGCGTTAGTAAAATATCCCTAACCTTAAAATCCGAACGTCTTGAGAAATATCATTCTTACCTGCAGCCTGACACTTGCGATAGCAATCTTCTTCTCATGCAACAAAAAGGAAAGTGAAAACAAATCCACAGGCGGAAATGTTGTGACAGGCACCTGCCTGCCCTCTGGCCTTAATTCTGGGGTATTGGCATTTTACCCCTTTGGCAACGGCAGTATTTTGGATGTATCTGGCAACGGACATGATTTAACGAACGCTACAAACGCAGTTTCAACAACAGACCGGGCGGGGAATATGAATTGTGCCTATTTATTTAACGGACAAAATTTTCTGACAAATGCGAACGCAGCGTTTCTCAATAACCTGAATCAATTCTCCATTTCCCTTTGGTATGAACCGCTGGATACCAGCAGCCACAATGTTCACGAATACCAGGTACTGATATGTAAAGACACCGGGAATACAGGACGCATATGGGAGAGCTATTGGTCTATCGGGTTATACGATTGCAGCCGGGCAGTTTTCCTTGCTAAAAACAATGTCTGGGATAAGCTGATTATTAATATCGACCAAAACGACTGTTATAACGAAATAGCAGCGCGTACCGGATCCTGGCATCATCTTGCCGCCACCTACGACGCATCTGGCAATAGTATGAAAATATACCGCGATGGTGTATTGCAGGCTTCAGACGTAGTAAACCCTTTAACATCGCCAATCATCAATATCGGAGATCTTACGTTGGGCAAATACTTTACCGGAAAAATAGACGATATAATCATCTACAACCGTGCCCTTAGCCAAACCGAAGTAACGCAACTCTCCCAATTAGCAACTTGCTGCAACTAAGACAACTTTTATTCAACTACATAAGTCCTTGCTGTAATCCCGCCGAGAAAAACTTTCTCGTCTTTCAGCGTCATATAAAGCGGCGTTGTGAGACCATCAAAAATAGACAAACCAGCACCTAATGCCACCGGATGTGTAACCAGATGATATTCGTCGACCAGACCAGTTGCTATGAGACTGCGCATAAAGCCGGCGCCACCTCTTGCTACGATTGGTTTTCCTTCTTCTGCTTTTAATTTTTTGATTCCTTCCGAAAGGTCACCATCAAAAATGCGGGCCTCTGCCCAGGACACCAAAGCAGGAGTTGGATCAGGTCCCGGATCAATACCTTTAAATCCCTTTTGCGTGAAAACAGCTTTAGGAATTTCATTCATCGGCGGCGCAAAAGGATCTGTCGAGGTTGGCCAATAAGCTGCCATGGACTCAAATGATTTCCGGCCCCATATATGCAATCCAGCTTCCCAACACTGTGCTACAGCCCATGCCTTTGAAGTCGCATCACTCGTTTTGATGATCCAGTCATTCACGCCATTGGCACTGGCCACAAATCCATCGATAGACAGAGACATCCTCATTTGTAATTTTCGCATGATTGAAGGTTTTATTTTCCAAATCTATTCTACTTCCAACAAAATAGTGGGTGGCGATGACGACATTCTAAGGGGCATTTGCGCAAGGCATACGGCTTCACACTCCGAATTGTGTTAAATGATGATCCAGATGTTTGTAAAACATAGTGTCCCATTCTCTAGCGCTCAGAGGGCCGAACGAATGTGATTCCTTTCCTTCAAAATGGCCTGCACCCAATTGCTGTGTTTTATTGATATAGCTAATCAATCTCTGCTTTTCTTTTTCAAAATCCTGACGATCGGATACAAGAAAAACGGGAGCCGTAGGACTATTTCTTTTATATGGTTTATCACCTACGACAGCATTTTTCACAAATGCCTTCAGCAGAAATCGTTTAAAGGCGCCTGGTTTCGGATGTTTATTGTCGTATACCAGTTCATAAGTCACATTACAATGCGCCAGCATTTGGGCAACATTCATTTTACCCCATTGCGGCTGCGTTGCAGGTGTAAGCTTATTGATTCGCTGAATTAATCCGTTTGTATCAGTTTGGTTAAATGCACTTTTAGACATGGGAGCTTCTTTGCCTCTAAATTACATTTAATGATTGATAGCCAATTTGCGGACTTCACGGGACTGGATGTAAAACAAGAAGGGTTGCTCATTCGAGCAACCCTTTTATCTGATGTGTGTTCATCAATTAAAGCAAACTTATTAATTTCTGCTGATGGTTATTTTATCATAACCAATTAATACACCTTCAAGATTACTGATACGCAGCAGATAGGTTCCACTAGCGAGTGTGCTTACATCGATTGAAGTAGCATTTTCTTTAGTAAGCATTACTTTACCATCAATAGCATGCAGTGTAACATTTACTGGCACCGGCGAGTCTATTCTCACTGTTGAAGAAGCCGGATTCGGATACACCTTGATGTGATTCATTTGAATATTCGTCACACCCAGACCTGTGATTACAGAATCAGCAGACGTACCGATACAACCATGATCGCTAGTTACCGTAAGCGAATAATTACCATCCTGAACTGCGAGATACGTATTACTTGTAGCGCCTGCAATCGGTTGACCATTCAGATTCCATTGATAGCCGTTGTACACCGTATTTGTACTCAGGATAAAACCATTTACCTGAATAATCGGCATTGGTGAAATATTGATAGTATCGGTTATTACAGCTGATGTATCGCTACAACCCGCGGCTGTTACTTCATAAACACGATAGTTGCCAGATGCAGTTGCCGTATAGCTGGCACTTGTTGCACCGGTAATATTTACACCATATTTCTGCCAAACATATTGAATGCCGGTTCCCGTATTGGCCACATGTTTTACACTGTCACAAGCCTGCATACCACCCGGAGTGATGATAGCTACCGGCGAAGCATTAATTGTAACTGCAGAAACAGCAGATGTATCAGTACACCCAGGTGTAGCAGTGGTTACAAATGCACGATAATTGCCACTAGAAGTTACGCTATACACAGAGTCAGTTGCTCCGGCGATATTCGCACCAGCTTTCTGCCATTGGTAATTTAGGTTAACAGCTGGCAGCATATGGAGTTTCACAGAATCACAGGCAGCAACAGCACCAGAAGGAGTAAAACTTGCTGCCCCCGCTATCGGAGTAATCACCGATGGAACTGAAGGCGCAGAATTACAGCCAGAGAGTATACTTGATACAGTGTAACTTGTCTGTGCTGTTGGTGCAGCCCATACAACGCGGTTCGTATCAGCAGTTGTCATTGGAATTGTGTGCATCGAATCTTTGTACAAACCCGTTACTGGTGACCAGCTGATTGGTTTTGGCGCACCGAATGTCAGTTGAATATTTGGACGATAGCTGCTCGTAAAATTCTGTGCCACATTGGTTACAGAATGCGCCACCAGTGTATCATAAGAAATAAAGCCACCGTTGCCATTATTAGCATCACTATAATACATGTCCATCACTGCGGGAGTGAGCGTATTAAATACACCTGCGGATTTAATACCTGATGACTTTTGTGAACAAATCTCTACCACCAGATTGCTTGTGCCATCCCATGTAAACGGTGTATTCAGCGTATAAGCATTCATACCCACTGTTACAGGAACCGTTTTTTTGAACAGCTGCGTAACAGGAAGCCAGTTACCCGGAGATAATGTGCCCGCCGTAGTAAGACCCAGACCAACCATTACAGTGTCTAATGAAAACAGCCCGTAGTGGTAGCCTACACTTACTGCAACAGCGCTTATTTTCACACCAGCAGTCATACCCTGTGCAGTCAATTCCGCCGCAGTATAAATCATCTGCTGACGGTGGTTGTATTGCTGTCCATCGAGTGGAGAATTGTCGTCGCTTAGCTGATTGAAAGTACTGTCGGTGCCCAACGTTGCGAGCGTAGGCGCTGTAGCTATGCCAGCAGCGGTGATCTTCACAGAGCCGCCGTTATTACACAGTATAGCGCCTGCAGGTGAAAGTATCGGAGAAACCGGCGCCAGAATAGTGTACGCATTTTTGACCGTTACACTCTGCGTTGGACTTGCAGTTGCAGGTAACACAACAGATGTAGGACAAAATGTAGTTGGGAACGCAACCGTAGTCGCACCAACGTTTGCCGGGGTTACGATGTCCTCCGCGATCACGAAATACACGATACTGTCGCCAGCTACTGGCAGACCTGTAAGCAAAGAATAATCTGGAGTGAATGTAAAATTTGTGCCCGAAGTATTAGTGCCGTTCACGTACTTCCAGCCATTAACTGCAGCAGTATTAGCGCCGCCGAAAACATCAGCTTCAGAAGCCTTTTTGTAATACATACGCGGGCCGTTGGTAGCAGTAGTGTTCACACCAGTTGCGTCATAAATAGAGGCACTGAGTGTTGGCGCTGTGGTCACACACAATGTCGTTACAGGAAGTGGTGCATATTGGATGATAGGCGCATTTTTATCTTTCAGGATGCCATTAAACTGCAGCGCACCTGCATCGCTGGTAGCCGGACGTGTCACACCAAGCTGGTCAACTGTAATTGGCGGCACTGTAATCGGTGAACCTACGCTTTCAGCATACGAGTTGCTGGTCGGAGCATACAATCCCGGGTATCCTGTTACTGCAGAAAGGTTATCCTCATAATAACTGGTACGCTCACGCTGACCCATCCATTGCTTGTAAGTACTCAGACAGGTGATGTTGAAATTCGGATCGCTCATTGGCCCGAAAGTATTCATGGCAGCAATACTGCCACCTTCGGCATAATAAAAACAATAAGCCGAATTCGGCACATAGTAGATGTTGCTTCCTGTCGTATTTGTAATAATAGTCGGCGGCAGGTTACCATTAGTGTTGTTTGCCTTCTGTACAGCCGCTACAATACCTAAACCCTTTGGAAGACAGTTAACGTTCACAATATTGTTGCGCATATCCAGGCTCGCCAGATTATCTCCGAAACCAACGCCTACAACACCAAAGTTGGCACCGGTGCTGCTCATATTCAACTTCACTGTGTTGTAATAAAAATTGGCATTGGCCGTATAGTTACCAGAGGTCAGAAAAAAGCCCCAGATACTTGTTGGTTGAGAACTACTGTTGCTCCAGGTGGGTGCAGAAAAATCAGAGACTGTATTATTATAGATCGTACAGCTACCATATCCGCCCACACCAGAAATACCGATAATTTGTGCAAATGCTGTATTCGTACCAATCACCACCAGCTTAGTAACCGTATTGTTGTAGCACGTGTTGTTCACGTTGCCGTTACTCAGCGCGATGCCGGTGAAAAATCCGCCGCCGGTAGTATCAAAAGCAACATAACAATCGTGGATGCTACCGTTAAAACTTTTACTCGGACCAGAGAAAGTACCAGTGTTCACGCGGCAGTTGGTCACAGTATCAAATGCCATCTCTGAGCCTTTAGAACCATAACCGGAGTTGTGCGTAGTAACGGCACTTGTACCCAGCGCCTGCACGCGGTCCATTTTGTTGTACTTGTGTATAAATACCTGTCCGGTTGGGTTAAGTAAATTTGCCTGAACGGCGTTACCTGTATTCGTAAATTTCACTGTATTATTGGCGCTACAATTTGTCATTTTGTTGTACATCACAGTATACAATCCAGACGTAGCCTGATTTCCACCAGATTCAATCGCAGTCAGGTCATTGTTGGAACCTGAAGCCACAACTCCCTGCTTGTACAGGTTGGTGAATGTGTTGTTCATAATCGTCTGAAACTTGTGCGTACCTGCTGAGGTATTGCTGCCGGTTTCATTAATACAGCGGAGAAATCCCGTACTGGTTGTTTTAAGCGGGCTCGACCAATAAATATTGCTGAATGTGTTATTGGAAATACTGTCAATATTCCAGTCATTGGCGCCGTTATACAACCCATAGCAGCCGCCCGACGTTGCAAAAGTGTCAGTGCCGGTCATAGAGTTACCTGTAAACGCAAACTTCGCATTGATATCCGAGTGGCCGGTGCCAAGAACAGAGCCAAGGAAGTTGTCATTTCTTACCGCATAAAAGGTTCCGGTAAATAAAGCGCCCGACTGCATTTGCCAGCTAATATTAAACTGGTTGTTGCGAATGGAAAGATCACCACGGCCTGTACCTGTGGAAATCATAGCCATTGTCACTGTACCAGCAGGAAGCGTCTGGAACGGAGATACACTGAATTGGTTGTTGTGGAACGTGAGTACTGAATCATAAACAGCATGCACGCCTGCCACAGACCCAAAGCTGCCACCTCCGATTACGATCGTATTTCCCTGACCGGCTGTATTACTACCTACGCGGTTATCATAGTCAAATCTGCCCGGACTATTCATACCGCGCATACTGATTGCGGTATCTGTATTGGTAATTGTATTTCCCCAAAAACGGTTACTACTGTTGGCGTCAGATGTCAATGCGCCTGTAACTGCAAGTACTGTGTTTGTTCCCGGAACACTATGTGCGAGGCGAATACCACAGGTAGCAGTGTTCGCAGCATTCAGCGTGATCGAGCAATTCTGAATCAGATTATTCTGACAACCATCGAAAGGGGCCACATTATTTTTCTTAACGAAATTGTACCCCCACTCCATCAGCGTCGTGTTTGTTGTATTCGTTGCGCTTTCATTCAGGTTAAGTCCGTTGATGGTCACGTAGTCAGTACCTGACAATGTAAAGATCGCATCTGCATTACCGGTACCTATACCCGCTGTAATCGTACTGTTGTTTCCGTTGATCACCAGCGGTGTCACAGCCGTAAGACTGGCATTCAGTGCAGTGCTGCCCAAAATGTAGCCGCCCGCTGGAGCTGTCTCTAATGTCCCCGCGGTAATGTTGATGATCGCACCGCCTGTTCCCACACCTTGTGTGTTTAATGCCGTGACGACGCTCGCAATGGTAGGGTACGTTGCGCTTGGAATACTGTACGTGCCTGATAGTTGCGCTTTTGCAGATACACCTGCAACACAGCCTAAAGCAAGCAGGGCCAGCCTGTTCATGTGTTTTTTTCTTACCATTTGTGATGTTTGAAAAATGTTTTAAAAATCGATAAGGCCTTCTTCAGTTAAGAGCTACGGTCTGTTTCAATTGGGGCCATTCTCGAAACGAAAAGCCACCGCTTTATAAAACGGTTCTTACCTATAACAAGTTTTAGATAATTACCCTCAAATCATATAGATAACCATCCATACTTATGTAGACAAACAGCGATTTTACAATCAAACTATATTGAGCGGACATTCTAATTTTATCCACACAGACCGACTCGATCAGCTTGCCCAAAAACAATCAGGCGCCCCGACAATGCCGTCGGAGCGCCTATAAAGAGACGATTAAACAGTTTTTCTATTGACGTGTCAGCCGGGCGGCTACCTGCTTACCACTTACGAAAGCAGCTTCTACAGTGCCGATAGCCGGGCCTTCATACATAGCTTCCCCGGCGAAAAAGATGGTATTGGGTACAAGTTCATAAAGCTGTCGCTTCGCTTCCGCAGATTTCGTGGTTTCATAACTGTACGAACCCAACGCAAAAGGATCTTTGGTCCAATTAGCGATGTTCCACGCAGTAAGATTTTCGCGCAGCGTTTCTACCGGAAGTGAAAAAATATTCGCAAGTGACTGCAATCCGATCTGTAAAATTTCCTCATCGGAACCTTGTGCTATTCCTCTGGCTTTCGGCCCGCCAAACCAGCCTGTCAGCAAGCCGCTTTTACGTGGATACTGTGTCCACCACGTCGGTATGATTTCTTCCGAGAAAAGAAATTCAAGTTTAGTCATATCCACACCACGACGATCATGTAATAATGACTCGTTGTAAAATTCATCATTAAACTGAAACAGCAATTTGATAATCGCTCCCATTCCCATACCATTCACGGCTTGCTTATAACCGGGAATTTCCGGAGAGAAATGAAAATTTGCGATAGCATCCGCTGCCTGCAATACATTTACGGGAACAGTGATAATGATTTTTCCTGCATCAAACCTTCTGCCATCCGCAGTAATAACTGTCACTTCATTTTCCTTCCATTGTATTTCCTTTGCCACGGCAGATAAATGAACTGTACCGCCATTGGCAACACAAGATTTTTCGAGATATTCAAGCAGCGAAATATACCCGGTATCCGGCCTGTACTGATCTCCGGACTCCTCTTCTTCCCATTCTCTGCGAATGGCCAAAATACTCGCATCGCTTGTATCTGCCGTGTCATAACCGTTCGCGTATCGGATCACTGCTTTGCGCAATTCCACGTACTGCTCGCCGGACAAATATTTTTCGAGGAATTCATCAACCGTCATATCATCTGTCACTTTGTGCAATTGCGCCACGAGATAATCCCAATCTTCAATAAAATGATCTTCCTGCGAAAAGCAGCCATCCTTAAATTGCCACATCTCGCCTTCTGTTTTATGATAGGCAACATCCGCCTCTTTTAGTAATGCCAGCGACACCGGAAGGTCGCCGTGAATAAACTCTGCACCTAATTCTGCAAACGGACTAAATCCATCGTCATACATCGTGTGTATCCGCCCGCCGATACGGTTGCGGGCTTCGAGTACTGTTACTTTAAATCCCTTTTGCGCCAAAAGATGTGCGGCTATCAAACCCGCCGCTCCGGCACCAACAATCAGTATATCATTTTCCATGCTTCGAAAAAATTGCGTTTAAAAGGTAAAGGCTTCAACCCTGACAAACAAATTTGTTTAATAACTGAGTGATGGCAAAACAGACATTAATAATTTCAATATTTTATTTATATTTAATAACAGTATTACAGATTGATTGACGACGCAATAGTTGACGGAAAAAAAGTATTTGCCACCAAAAACATGCATTATGAAAATCACTTCCTGTTTATGGGCCGGCGCTATGTTAGCGGGCGCATTACTCACTACTACTACCCAAAGTTGCCAACCCAGCGGAGACAACAAAACCGACACTACAAAAGCCGCTGACAAAACGACTTCAGACCCGCTTCCATCCTGGAATGACGGCGCATTGAAACAATCAATCATTGCATACGTAACTAAAGTAACCAAACAAGGTTCGCCGGATTTCATACCAGAAGAAGCGCGTATGGCCACTTTCGACAATGATGGCACACTTTGGGCCGAACAACCATTGGTACAAGAATTATTTGCCTATTACATGGCCGGAAAAATGATGGAGAAAAATCCAGCGCTCGCGCAAAAACAACCGTTCAAAGCAATAGCCGAAAAAGACAAAGCCTATTTTCAGAAAAACGGCGAGAAAGCTTTGCTGGAAGTGGTTATAAGCACTCAAGCCGGCATGAGCGAAGACGATTATGAAGCTGCTGCTCGAGCATTTTTTTCCACTGCTCACTATCCCAGGCCAGAGGTTCCGATCAAAAACATTACTTATCAGCCGCAGATTGAATTGCTGACGTATTTACGCGCAAATGGCTTTAAAACATTCCTCTGCTCAGGCGGTGATGTTGATTTTATGCGTGTCATTTCGAAGGACTATTATGGCATTCCAAAGGAACAGGTAATTGGCACAATGTTCCAGTATGAATTCATTGACAGCAACCGCACCAATTATAGAAAACAGGCGCTGTGGCACTTCAACGATCAGAAGAAAAAACCAGTCGGTATTCAGATCGTAATTGGTCAGCGCCCGGTATTTGCATGTGGCAACGAACGCTCCGGCGGCGATATTGCGATGTTGGAATATTGCCAGAGCAATAAATATGCATCATTTCAGATGATCATTAATCATGACGATTCTGTACGTGAATTTTTCTACCAGGAAAAAGATACAGCATCGTTGAAAGCTGCAGCAAAAAACAATTGGCATGTAGCGAGCATGAAAAATGACTGGAAAACAATTTTTACTAAGTAACCGACTACCATCCCGGGACTGACTACTCCGGAGCATCACTCACGTCCGCCAAACAGAAAGCATATGACCATCGATAAGTTTTATAAAAAATTTGAGCAGCTTATTTCCAATATACTGTTGGGTCTAGGTATGTTTTTTGTCTTGTTCCAGACCCTGGAACTTTTCTGGGAAACACTTCTGAGGCTTGTTACACGTATTCCAAAATTTGATTTCGACTATAACCCGGAACAAGGCCGGGAACTCATCATCCTGTTTTTTAATGTGCTGCTGACCCTGGAAATCGTGGAAACCATTCGCGTTTTTAAACAACACCATGAAACTAAAATCCGCGTTATCCTGCTGGTATGTCTGATTGCTGTGAGTCGAAAGATATTAATGACTGATGCCACACATGGAACTCCAGAACAAGATACCGGCACTGCTATTCTCTTATTTTCTCTGTCTGCAGGCTACTTTCTGGTTACAAGATCATTGTCGAAGAAAGATAGAGAACTAGAGGAAAAACTCGACGCAATTGAACCGGAAGAAAAGGAAAAATCATGAAATTAAAAATGACAAGCAAACAAAAGAGGCTTCGCAATGCGAAGCCTCTTTTGCTATACTTTAAAACATCTGATGTTTAACAAGTTTACTTTTCAAAATCAATATTTCGCGGGATGTCTCCTATCCTCGACATGACGATGTATTTAATTACTTCGCCAACTCACAAAGCAATTCAAACATCCGCGATTTCAATTATTTCACCAGCGTTTTAATGGACACAGACCCCGTAGCAGACATAAGTTTCACTACGTAATAGCCTTTTGCAAGATTAGACAAGTTCAATTCTTTTTGATTTTGCCCACTGCTTACACTCCATTCCTGAGATGTCACCAGACTGCCAGAAATATTATACACAGCGATGTTCAGCTTTTCGCTTCTGTTGCCTGTATAGTCGAGCGTAAACACACCTTCGTTTGGATTCGGGAACAATACGCAATCCAGTTTTTTACCCTGAAAATTGTAAACACCCGCATCCTGTATTACTTGTTTGATCGCTGCATATGCATTGATTTTACCATGGCCCCAGTTATTATTTCCTGTAGGCGGAATAGCTCCGGTATAATTATCTACAATTGCCGTGCTGAACAATACAGTTTTCAGCTGCGTCGGTGTCAGCGCAGGATTTGCCTGCAGCAGCAGAGCCACAATACCAGCCGCCGCCGGTGAAGAAGCAGAAGTACCGATAAATTCTGCATAATAGTATTTCTTGCCTGTACCTGGCTGCACATATTCGCTGACTACGTTATCGCTGTTTGAACCGGTTGGTGTATAAGAAGTATCAAACGAAGTAACGGAAGTAGCCAGCGTAAGTCCGGGAGCTGTAATATCCGGTTTAATACGACCGTCGATCATTGGGCCATGGCTGGAAAACGGAACGAGGCGATTTGCAGGAACGTAGTTAGCGTAGCTCCGATGCTGGTTATTAATGTCTGTGAAAGTAATTTTTGAAGCGTATGCGCCTACCAGCAATACCGATTGTGCAGCACCCATTTCGCTTACCGTGGTAATGGTATTACCAGTTGTAGCCCAAGGTTTGCCCAGACTGTCGAACGCACTTTGAAAACCATGCGGGAAACCATAATAGTAGTATTCATCCCAGGCATTGATTGTGCCACTTGTACCTTTCAGCGATACGCCGACGCTGTCTGCAGTCTTGTTGAAAAGATTGATGGTCATACGCGGCTTGCCATTCGGCTCGGCAGAGGAAGTAATGAACTGCACCGTGCAAGTATCATTGCCCGCAGAACCAATCAGCATCGTGTCATGAATGTTATCGTCGATACAAACAAACTGAGTAGTATTACCAGCCACACCGTTTTTATACAAGGTTACTTCACCACAGAATGTTTTACCAGGTTCGCCCCAAACATCAACCCAGGTGCGCTGATAAGTAGTTGGCGTAAATGTCAGAAATGTACTGATGGTGGTATCTGTGGCTGTAAATGTTTTGCTCAGGTGAATGTTTTCCTGGCCTTCGTTACCTGCGCTCATCACCAGCAGCTTACCGGCACCGGTCATGTTGTCACAGGCCTGATTGAAAAGTGAGGTGCCATCGTGCGCGCCGGAATGAGATCCCCAGCTGATGTTTACTACAGCCGGTTTATGCACTGAATCTGCGTAACGATAAATATAGCTGACGCCATCGATAAAATCAGTAAAACTACCCTGCATCCATTGGCCTCCAATACTGTCGCGACGCACGCCTACGAGCACGATATCTGCGTCATAAGCCATACCGCGAAAACGGCTGTTGGTTGCACTGCCAAATCCGGAACCAGCTGCAATACCCGTTACAGAAGTGCCATGCATCTGATGCGGATTATCCGTTCCATGCTGACGGATCGAATTCGTATCTCTGTCTTCACGACCGTAAGCATATCCAGGAGGAGGCGTGCCTGTTCCGTCGAGTTCCCAAACGCGCTGAATGCGATACCTGGTACCCAATGTGTCGTAAAAAGTAGGATGCGTATAATCAAAACCAAAATCGATCACGCCCATTACCACATCTTTACCGCTGTAACCCATAGGCAGATTGTAGCCACCCTGCACTGAGTCTACTCTGGTGGTTTTGCGCGCTACGTCAAGATTAGGACGAATCGGCTCATCAAGCTGAATATAAGAAACACCCGGAGTTATGGTAAATGGGGCCATTTTCTCTACCGGCACCTGCACCGTCCAGATATCACCGGCTTTTGTGCCGATATACACACCGATATTTTTCAGATTATCGTTGGCCATCGCAGCATCAGAGACTTTAATCAAAGCACTGACGCAGGTCTGGCCGTTAGCCATTTTACGGTAAACATATCCCGGCATTATTTCGCCGGTATTACCCGATTTTTTAAGTTCCAGCATGTATTGTCTGGCTACTGGCGAAAGCTTGGGCGTATTTCCCTGCTGATTTTGCGCCCACACCGGAGCCGACAGACAGGAAAGCAATAAAAGTGAATAAAGTTTTTTCATTTCTGGTGGATAATAACATATAAAACTACTTCTTATCAGTCAAACAAACAATTGACAATTGACAGTTGACAATTGACAGTTATTTGCAATTCGTCCTTCAATGTGCTTAAACCAATAGCCCAGGCAACTATGCCGCAAAATATAGTCGCCGCTAATTGTCAACTGCCATTTTCCAACTGAATTGTGGATAAATTTAAATATCTGTTTGCTACCAATTGTCCATTGTCAACTATCAACCGTTAACTCGGTCACTGTCAATTATCAACTGTCAATTGTCAACTGTTTATATGTATCGTTTTATCCACCCGGTTTGTGGACAGTTTTGTCCGCGTAAAGCAGCGGTATTTATTATTTTTGACACCCCGAGGTAAATTTCAATACCGAATCATGCAAATCAGGAACATCGCGCAATTACTTGACTCGTCTTCAGCTATCCAGATACTCCGTATGCGGAATGCTACCTGGATATTGCCCTTCCTGTACAGTGTCTACAAAGAATCTGACCGTTTCTCCATTTCGGAGATGCAGCTGACCACTATGCTGTCTGATCTTTTAGCAGAACAGGGAGATAACAGCGAAGACTGGGAGGAAGTGAAAATAGAGGCAGGTGAAAACGAAGAAAGTCGCGCACGAAAATATCTTTTCAACTGGGTACAAAAACGCATTCTGCAGGATTTTCCCGACGCAGAAGGTCACACGATGTACCAGTTGAGCTCTTATACCGAAAAAGTTTTCCAATGGCTGCAAAGTCTCGATAAAAGAGATTTCGTAGGTACCGAAAGCCGTTTTAAAATGCTGTTTACTTCATTGAAGGAAATGGTGGAAAAAACGGAAGACGATAAGAACAAAAGACTGGAAGAACTGAAAAACCGCCGCGCCGAAATAGACCGCGAAATCAAAGCGCTGGAATTTGGCGCACCGGTAGAAGTCTACAGCAACGCCCAGGTACACGAACGTCTGGATTTGTTTACCAAACTGTGTTACGAACTACTCAGCGATTTCCGCGAAGTGGAAGATAACTTCAAACAGATCCACCGCGATATCGTAGAACAACATACCAAGGCAGAATCCAACAAAGGAGCCATCATTGGTTATGCGTTTGAAGCTTATGATGCACTGCGTCACAGCAATCAGGGCAAGAGCTTTTATGGTTTCTGGGACTTTTTGATTTCCCGTGCAGGTCAGGAAGAATGGCGCCTATTGATGAATCAACTGGTGACTTTGCTCGAAGATCGGAACATCAACAACGATGCACTTTTCCTGCAAAACATAAAATCACTGTTGCTGCATCAGGGCCGTCTGGTTTATGAAGCCAACGATAAAATGGCTGAAAAACTGAGCCGTATCATTACCGAAAAAGAAATTGCGCGTCACCGCCGTTTGCGTCAGCAGATCAACAGCGTGAAAAATGCGATTCTGGAAGTGATGGACGATGATATAGATTTCGGTGTAGAAATTGAAGACGGCGCCGACATAAAAATCGTGATGGACCGTCGCATCAACTTAGAGCTGAAAGCGCCACTGGCTGAAGTAAAACAACCGTCGGTAGCTATTGAAAGCATTGAAGATCCCGAACGTTTTGGCCGCCTGCTGCAGATGAGCCATATCGATAAAAAGAAGCTCTGGGGCAAAGTAGAAAATGTACTGAAGCTGAAACAAACAGTAACGCTGCGCGAGATCATCGAACAGGAAAAACTGGAACATGGTGTAGGCGAAATCATCTCGTACTACAGCTTTTTGAGAGACAAAGGCGCCAGAGTGCAGGTACTCTCCAATATGAAAGAACTGATTCCGCTTGATGAATCAGAAACCAGATTTATTGAAGTGCCTTATTTATTGTTTGGAAAAATAAAAGAAGAAGAAAATGAGTCAGCCAACTAAAATATTGCCATATACCTCGGTTTTTATCAAACTGCTGAAAGGTCCGGTAGAATACCTGGAACGCGCAGCATGGGAGAAACTGTTGCTCTATAAAAAAGAACTGATCCTGTTTTTACAACAACTCGGTCTGCAACTGATCATCGATGAAGAGGATGGCTATGCTTATCTGCGCCATATCGTTGACGAGGAAGACGAGGCTGGTGTCACCTGGATGCAGCGCCGTGCTTTTTCTTACGACGAAAGTGTGCTGCTTATTTTGCTGCGTGAAATGATGGCTGAATTTGAAATTGGCGAAGTAACATCACGCGAGCTGGTAAAAAAACGCCGCGAGATCCGTGAATACGCTGAGCTTTTCTTCAAAGAAAATATGAGCCGCGTAAAATTCATGAAAGAGCTGGACAGGCTGATTGATAAAGCGGAAGAAAACGGTTTTCTGGATAAGATCGAAGATCATGAAATGATGGACGAACAGAAATACCGCATTAAAAAGCTGATCAAAGCAAAAATAGACAGCGAGGTTTTAGAACAATTCAAAGATAAACTGACGGAACATGCAGCTCAACGTATTTAACACAGACAATCAGAAGTCGGGCTTTCGCCTGCAATACCTGGAAGTATTTAACTGGGGTACGTTTGACAACCATGTGTACTCTATCAAACCGGAAGGCGAAACATCATTGCTGACAGGCGCTAACGGTAGTGGTAAAACCACTTTCGTGGATGCACTGCTGACACTGATTGTTCCGGAGAAAAAATACCGTTTTTACAACCAGTCATCCGGTAGTGAAAAGAAAGGTGACCGTACCGAAGAATCATATGTACTCGGTGGTTATGCCACGCTCAACAACGAACTGACGGGCGTTACGCGTACGCTTTATCTGCGTGAACAAAAAGAAGAAGCATACAGCATTTTGCTGGTGAATTTCGCCAACGAAACCGAACAGACAGTAACGCTGTTTCAGGTGCGTTATTTTGCCAACGGTGAAATGAAAAAAATCTTCGGTGTGGCACATAAAGCATTGCACGTTGATGAAGATTTCAAGCCGTTTGACCTTGCCGGTAACTGGAAAAAAGCGATCGATGCGAAATACAATAAAGCTGGTCGCAAGCAGGTAGAATGGTACGATGCAGCGAGCAAATATGCGCAGCGTCTCGTGGATGTGCTGGGTATGCAAAGCCTGCAGGCATTGAGCCTTTTCAACCAAACGGTTGGTATCAAAGTATTGGGTAACCTCGATGAGTTTATCCGTACGCACATGCTGGAGCCGCGCAATATGGAAGAGGAGTTCATGGAACTCAAAAAACACCTCGCCACACTGATTGATGCACAGCGCAATATTGAAAAATCGGAAGAACAGATCAAATTGCTGAAGCCATTGCAACAGCACTACCAGAAGTATGAATCCAACAAGGAACTGCTGAAGGAAGCGCGTGTGAAAATGGAAACCGCTACGATCTGGAACCGTTATACGAAATACAATCTCCTGCAGGACGCCATTCTGGAGGAAAATGCAACCATCAAAGGTTTGCATGCCAGCCTGGAAGCCTGTAAGAATGAGATCCGTGACCTCCACGAACAGGAACGCTCTACGCGCAACCAGATGGAGCAGAATAAAGCTGGTCAGCGTCTGAAACAACTGGAGCAAGATGCGAAAGAACTCAGTGCGGCGCTGCAGATGGCGGAGAAAAACAGATTGGTCTTTACGGAATGGTGTCACACCCTGAAACTGGAAGAGCAAACGGAGGAAGTTACCGATGAAACAATGTACAAACGCGCGAAATCGGAAACGCGTAAGGCAAATCTGAAAATCGAAACAGAGAAACGCCTGATCGACGAAGACGAATTTGAAGCGAAGGATACTTTTAAAGAAGCAGTGAGCGAGCGTGAGGAACTGGAGAAGGAGCTGAACAACATGCTTCATTCCAAAAACAATATCCCTGGTCATTTGATTCAACTGCGCAAAGACATTTGTGCGGAACTGAAACTTGAAACCGGTGACCTTCCTTTTGCCGGTGAACTGATGCAGGTGCATCGTGATGAAATGAAATGGGAAGCGGCACTGGAAAAATTGCTGCACGGATTTGCGTTACGTCTCTTGATTCCGGAGAAATTTTACAAACGTGTCAATAAGTATGTAAATAATACAAACCTCGGAAAACGCCTCGTATACTACCGTGTAGACGATACGGTAATCTATCAGAATCCTGATCCGGGGACTGTGCATGAAAAACTGGAATTCCATCCGGAACATAAAATGTCTGAATGGCTGGAACAGCAGGTGATTCGTCAGTTCAACTTCGTTTGCCTGAACGATGAAAAAACGCTGGATCGTTATGATCAGGCGATCACCGTTAACGGTTTGATCAAATCGCGTGACCGCCACGAAAAAGATGACCGTCCGGACCGCAATGATCCCGGCCGTTATGTAATGGGCTGGAATAACGAAAAGAAACGGGAAGCGCTGAAAAGAAGACGTGAAGAACTTACGACGATCATCGACGAAAACAAGGAAACGCTGGAACGTTGTAAACGCCGTATGGAGCGTATCAACAACCAGGTGTATGCTTTGAAACGTATCGAAGAACACGAAGGCTTTGAAAGCATGAACGTGGCCGCCATTCAGCGTAAAATACGCACCAATGAAGAACAGATGGAAAGCCTGAAAGAAAGCAGCGATCATCTGAAATCATTGACCAGCCAACTGGAAGATATTCGCCAGTACACGATGAATAAAGACCGCGAACGTTCTTCTCTGGACCGTGAAATTGCACTGCGTGAAGAGAAAGAAAAACAAATGATTCAGCTCAAAGAAGATCTGAAACCATTGGTGGAACTGATTGATGAGAACGGTAAAGAAATGCTGATCCTTTTCCAACAGCACCATTCTGACGCGTTGTCTAATCTCAACATTGGCAACATCGACAATGTTTATAAAGATCTTTCTGAGAAAATCCAAACAGGTATCAGTGATCTGGAAACGGATATGAATAAAGAAAAAGGTCAGGTAGAAAGAGCGGTTGTACGCTTGAAATACCCTAGCCTTGAGATTCAGACACGTTTCCCGGATTGGTCTGCCGATGTGCAATATCTTTCTGAAGATGCACTGCACGCGAAAGAATACATTGAATGGCTGGAAAAACTGGAAACAGAAAACCTGCCGCGCTTCAAACGCGATTTCGAAAACTATATCAACGATACCATCACTTATAAAATTGGTGGTCTGAATGAAGAGCTGGAAAAATGGAGCAACGAGATCCGTCGCAGCATTATGCGTCTGAACCAATCGCTCGGCGCCATCAACTTCAACCGTCTGCCGGATACATACATTCAGCTTGGTCATAAACAGGTTGCTGATACTACGGTAAAAGAATTCCGCGCGAAATTGCTGGAAGCATTACCTCAGGTCGCCAACTGGCAGCAAAGTAGTTTCGAAGAAAAAGCGGAGCACTTTAAAGAGAAAGTACAACCACTCATTGCGCAGCTGGAAGAAAGTGAAAACTACAGAGCTCGTGTACTGGATGTGCGCAACTGGTTTGAGTTCTGGGCGGATGAAAAATATCGCAACACCGACGAACTGAAGAAAACTTATCGCCAGATGGGTCAGCTTTCGGGTGGTGAAAAAGCACAGCTTACTTACACCATTCTTTGTAGCGCCATCGCTTACCAGTTTGGCATTACTAAAGAAGGTGAGAACAGCAGAAGTCTTCGCTTTATTGCGGTGGATGAAAGCTTCAGTAATCAGGATGAGGAAAAGGCAACTTACCTCATGGAGCTTTGTAAACAGCTTCACCTGCAATTGCTGGTGGTAACGCCAAGTGACAAGATCGCAATCGTACAAAACTTTATTGCACACGTTCACCTGGTGCAGCGCGTGGCGAATAAAAACAGTGTGATCTACAACATGACGATTAAGGAACTGCAGGAGAGCTCAGCCGAGAAGAGAGGTGAAATCCTTGCGGTGAATGAGGTGGCGACTGAAGAAGTCAATGGTGAATAGTCAATGGTGAATGCTCAACGCGATTAATTAAAATTTCCCGCGGCCGCACTACGGTGCTAAACATTTAAAGAACTCGTTTCAGTCATTGGAACGAGTTCTTCGTTTTTGTAAGAATTATTACTCGCTGTTCGGCATATTAGCCTCCGGCGCATGTCGAACGAGAGATAGAGCGGATTTCTGATCCTGTTATACAAGACCGGGATCGGAGATCCCTATCATCTGTCGTTCGACATGCATTACATTAACATGTCGAACAGCAAAAAGCCCGGCACAATCATGTGCCGGGCTTTTTTATAGTGTGTGCCTGTGTTATAACACGAGCGTTCCCCTTCAGGGGTTAGGGGTGTTTATTTCTTCATCAGTTTTTCAGTCAGCAGCAACTGACCTTTTTCGTCTGTAACGAAAATCATGTACAGACCACTTGCCAGTTTACTGATATCTGCCCGACGTACATTGTTTTCAGCAAATACTACCTGGCCATTGATATTACGGATTGTTACGTTTACAGCAACAGGCGCGTTGATAGACACTACATCCTGAGCAGGATTAGGATAAACCGTTACACCATTTTTACTGTTTACGTTTTCCATACCAGTGCTGCTAAAGGTCACCGTATCCGAATTATTTGTACAACCGTTGTTGGTAACCGCTACATAATAAGAACCATTTTGCGTAGCAGTATAAGTCTGCGTTGTAGCACCCGTAATTGTCTGATTGTTCATATACCATTGGTAAGAACTAAATGTACCAACGCTTAGCGCCATGCCATTTGCAGTGATTGTAGCCGTCGGCAATGGATTTACCGTTACAGTTGTAGCAGTTGATGTAGCATTACAAGAAGTATTTGAAACAACCACTGAATAGCTGCCCGCTGCGGTCGCAGTATAAGAAGCCCCCGTAGCACCTGTAATATCATTTGCTCCATTTTTCCATTGGTAAGTCAAACCCGTACCGGTATTCGCATTCAACACTACCGAACCGCCCGTACAGAATGTAGTTGCAGTTGCAGCAGTAATTGTAGCCGTAGGTGCTGGATTTACTGTTATTGTTGTTGCGGTAGAAGTTGCGTTACAAGAAC
>NZ_QKTW01000019.1:69817-265702 GCF_003236175.1 Taibaiella soli
GTACAGAATGTAGTTGCTGTTGCAGCAGTGATCGTTGCTGTTGGGGCCGGATTTACAGCTACAGTAGTTGCAGTAGAAGTAGAAGAGCAGCTGCCGTTAGAAACAGTTACAGTGTAAGACCCCGCAGCAGTTGCGGTATAAGAAGCATTCGTTGCACCGGTAATATTCGTACCATTCGACCATTGGTAAGTCAAACCTGTGCCGGTATTCGCATTCAGCACTACTGAGCTGCCTGCACAGAATGTTGTAGGACCAGCCGGTGTAATCGTTGCACCAGTGCCGTTCAGTACATTTACCGTAGTCGCAGCGGAAGTTGCCGTACAAGTACCGTTTGAAACTACTACTGTATAACTGCCCGCAGCGTTTGCTGTATAAGAAGCCGTAGAAGCGCCATTAATAGCATTAGCGCCGTTCATCCATTGATACGTAAGACCAGTACCAGTATTGGCATTCAATACTACAGAACCACCGGTACACAAATTCGTAGAACCAGCAGCCGTAATCGTTGCGGTTGGTGCCGGATTAACAGTGATGACTGTCGCAGCAGAAGTAGCAGAACAAGTACCGTTAGAAACTACAACCGTAAGCGTTGCTGCTGCACTGGCTGTAAAAGAAGCATTAGTTGCGCCTGTGATGTTCGTACCATTTTTCCATTGATAAGTAAGACCAGTACCGGTGTTCGCATTCAACACTACTGAGCTGCCTGCACAGATGGCAGTCGGACCTGCAGCATTGATCGTAGCGGCTGGCAGTGGATTTACCGTTACCGTTGTTGCCGTAGAAGTTGCGGAACATGTACCGTTTGAAACAGTTACCGTGTAGGTACCCGCTGCGTTTGCTGTATAAGAAGCGTTAGTCGCGCCGGTAATGTTGGTACCGTTTGACCATTGATAAGTAAGACCCGTTCCTGTATTGGCATTCAGAACAACCGAACCACCTGTGCAGAAAGTAGTAGTACTTGCTGCAGTAATCGTTGCTGTCGGTGCCGCTACTGTGAGCGCTACCGGAGTAGTCGTAGTGCTGCTGCAGGATGTAACCGCAACGGAATAGTTACCCGCATCGGTTGTTGCAGCACCAGTGATAGTATAAGAATTGGTATTGGCGCCTGTAATGGCGTTGCCATCTTTCATCCACTGATAAGTAAGATTACTGCCGGATGCCGCTACTGTAAAAGTTGCGTTACCGCCCACACAAGTTGATTGTGCTGTAGGCGCGGTATTAATCGTTGGTGCTGCACAGTTTGGCGCAAATGCAATGCCGCGGAACACTTTATTAGCACTCACCGTTGCAAGTGTCGTCACAGTTGTATTTGATGACGAGATAGCCGTATTAAGACCGTTGCCATCCACAATCGCTACCATTTTGGTACCGGAGGTGGCATATAAAAACACACTGTCGTTTCTGACATAACAAGTAACACCTCTGTAAGCATCAGAACTGCTGCCTACGCTGCCCTTTGCTGTCCAGGTACCCGAAATGTTCGAATATTTCATGATACCCACACCGTCGTCCGCTATGTAAATAATGGAACTGCCATTGCTTAATGTAGCCATTGTCGATTCATTTGGGCTACCACCGGAAATTGGCATACCTGTCAGGTTTACTATCGTCTGCCCGGCAGTAGTAGGAAGTCCTGTACCAACAGCAGCCATACGAATCGCCCCCGATGAAGATGTAGTGTAAAGCTGACCGTTAAATATATTTACGCAACGAACGTTATTAGATGTAGTACTGAGATTAACTGCTGTCGCAGATGCGGCAGTGCCATAATACACTCCCCCGCTTCCGCCGCCACCTATCCAGATATTGATGCTGTCGGTGGTAATCGCACTCCGGGTATTGGCGCCGGAAGCAATATTATTAAATGCAGCAGTCGTAGACACAACACCCTGACTATTTACAATACCCACCACACGCGCAACGCTTGCACTGGTTGTACTGGCAACCCCCGTAGTACCTACGGTTGCATCATAACCCGGAATAGCCAAATATTTACCGTCTGGGGATAAATGGAGAAAACCATCGCTGGTAGCACTTCCGCTTTCCGTCAGCATATGGTTGTTACCTGAAGTTGCCGTTGGCATGGCGATCGACTGAACTAGCATCCCTGCAGGTGTATACTCATCCAGAAAAACAGGGGCAGCAATCCCACTCAATGCAGTGGAGCCATCTCCTACACGTTCGATCACCAGGTTGCCGGCACCGAATGGCTGCTGGGCTTTCGTCACTAAAGAGCTAAGTATTAAGCATGGAAGCAGCCATTGCTTGATACGGGTAGTTTTAATATTCATAAAAGAGAAAATTCCGTCAAAACTATCCTCCCAGCATAACCATATTATTATTTGTGCGTTAACTTAAGGTTTCCAAAACAGGCTGTTATCGCTTGATCCGAACGCTTTTTTCACTATCGGCAAGCATCTGATCATTAAAATCAATAGAATGTCTCTCTAACAAATTACCTTTGCACCACTGTTTATAAGCATATAATACAAATGTCTGTCATTCAACCATTCCTTCGGCTAAGCGGGCTGGAACCGCTGGTTGTGCGTCCGGAAACGAATTTTGTCAACGTAGGGGAACGAACCAACGTAACTGGCTCCAAGAAATTCGCTCGTCTGATTCGTGAAAATAAATATGAAGAAGCCCTCTCTGTTGCTCGTCAACAAGTAGAAAATGGCGCCCAGATCCTGGATATCAACATGGACGATGCGCTGCTCGACGGCGTTCAGGCCATGACCACTTATGTGAATCTCCTGCAGAGCGAACCGGATATCGCACGTATTCCGATCATGCTCGATTCTTCGAAATTCGAAATCATTGAAGCGGGGCTCAAATGTGTACAAGGGAAATGTATCGTGAACTCTATTTCGCTGAAAGAAGGCGAAGAGAAATTCATCGACCAGGCATTTATCTGTAAAAGCTACGGCGCATCTGTTATTGTAATGGCCTTCGACGAAAACGGTCAGGCTGATACATTACAACGTCGGGTAGATATTTGTCAGCGTGCTTATGATATCCTCACACAAAAAGTAGGATATCATCCTGAAGACATCATTTTCGATCCAAACATATTTGCGATAGCGACCGGTATCGAAGAGCATAACAACTATGCGATCGACTTTATCGAAGCTACGCGCCAGATCAAACAACGCATGCCGCTCACCAAAATAAGCGGTGGCGTGAGTAACGTTTCTTTCTCCTTCCGGGGAAATGATGCGGTGCGTGAAGCCATTCACAGCGTATTCCTCCTGCATGCTATTAAAGCCGGTATGGATATGGGTATCGTGAATGCAGGTCAACTTCAGGTTTACGATGAAATCGAACCACAACTCCGCGAACTCTGCGAAGATGTGATCATGAATAAACATCCGGATGCTACGGAGCGACTGGTGACATTCGCAGAAACCGTAAAAGCAAAAGGCAAAGAAGAGAAGAAAGATGATGTATGGCGCAGCAATTCTGTAGAAGAACGTCTGAAACATGCATTGGTAAATGGTATCACAGAATTCATTGAGGCCGACACAGAAGAAGCACGTCAAAAATATCCGAAACCACTCGATGTGATCGAAGGCCCGTTGATGGCCGGCATGGATGTGGTCGGTGACTTATTTGGCAGTGGCAAAATGTTTCTGCCACAGGTGGTAAAAAGTGCACGCGTTATGAAGAAAAGCGTAGCCGTGCTGACTCCTTTTATCGAAGAAGAAAAGAAAAATAATCCGAATGCACAGGCCGGCGGCGCTGCCAAAATATTGATGGCGACTGTAAAAGGCGATGTGCATGATATCGGTAAAAATATTGTGGGTGTAGTTTTAGGCTGTAACGGTTATGATGTGATTGATCTCGGCGTAATGGTTCCGGCAGATAAAATCCTGGATACTGCACAAAAAGAAAACGTAGACATCATTGGTCTGAGCGGGTTGATCACACCATCGCTCGATGAAATGGTACACGTGGCCAAAGAAATGAAGCGTCGTAAAATGACGCAACCATTGCTGATTGGCGGCGCGACTACTTCCCGTACGCACACCGCAGTTAAGATTGCACCTGAGTATGAAAACGGCGTAGTATATGTATTGGATGCAAGTCGCAGTGTTACTGTTGCGGGTAGTCTTTTGAGTAAAGAACAAAAACCTGGGTTCCTTACCGGCATTGCAACGGAATACACAAAACTCCGTGAAGATTTCGCCAGCAAGAAAACCATCAAACAATATCTGAGCTTTGCGGATGCACAAAAAAATCCGGTAAAAGTTGACTGGAATAATTACACGCCACCGGTTCCAAATCTGAAAGGCACGAAAGTGTTCGCAGATTATGATCTGGCTGAGATCCGTCAATATATCGACTGGGGACCGTTTTTCATTGCATGGGAAATGCGCGGAAAATTCCCGGATATCCTGAAAGATGAAAAAGTAGGTACAGAAGCAACAAAACTTTTCAACGATGCCAATGCGATGATCGATAAAATCATTGCTGAAAAATGGTTAACCGCAAAAGGTGTAGTTGGTTTCTGGGCTGCTGAAAAAATTGCAGCGGATACCGTAGTGGTAAAAGACGAAGCAGGCAACGAACTGTATCATCTGGAATCATTGCGCCAGCAAATTAAGAAAGCAGCTGATCAACCAAATTTCTCACTCGCAGATTTCGTGAAGCCAACCAGCAATCCTGCAAAAGGCGAAGCACCGACAGATCACATGGGCGCATTTGCAGTGAGCATTCACGGCATCGAGCCACATCTGCAACGTTTCATTGCTGATCATGATGATTATAATAAAATCATGCTCCAGGCAATCGCAGATCGTTTTGCAGAAGCATTTGCTGAAGTATTGCATTTGCGTACACGTAAAGAGTTCTGGGGTTACATGAAAGATGAAAACATGCCGATCCGCGAACTGGTAAAAGAAGAATATCAGGGAATTCGCCCGGCACCAGGCTACCCTGCTTGTCCGGATCATACCGAAAAGATCAAATTATTTGAATTGCTGGGCGCCAATGAAAATGCAGGCATTGAGCTGACGGAATCTTTAGCGATGTACCCTGCAGCATCGGTTTGTGGCTGGTATTTCAGTCATCCGCAAAGCGTGTATTTCGGTGTGGGTAAAATCACAGAAGATCAACTTGTCGATTATGCGCAGCGCAAAAACATGTCGGTTGAAGAAATCGGCAAATGGCTCTCTCCAAATTTAGAAGGATAATTATTTATGTTTCCAGAACAACAAGAAGAACGCGTATATACAGCACCCGTTTCTACACAGCCGAAAGCAGTGCAGCTATTCGCAAAGATCATTTCTGTGGTACTGCACCCGGTGTTTATGCCAACCTTGCTGGCACTGATGCTTTACAAATTGGCACCAGTGAGCTTTGCAGGTATCACGCCAAAGGAATTCAACATGTGGTTGCTAAGCATCGGCATCACGACAATCTTTTTCCCATTACTGAGCGTGTTGCTGATGAAGGGCCTTGGCTTCATCAAGAGCATTCATATGTACGATCCGAAAGACCGTATCATTCCGCTCATCACTACCATGATTTTTTACTTCTGGGCCAGTCACGTATTTCAGAATTTACCGAAAGTGCCGATCATCATGAAAGTGCTGATGCTTGGCGCATTCTGGAATGTGATTGTGTTATTTATGGTCAGTATTTTCTTTAAGATCAGCATGCACGCATCGGCCGCTGGCAGTATGATCGGTATCATTATCGTACACATGATGATCAGCCCGATCAATATGAAAATACCATTGTTCATCGCTATTGGCGTTGCCGGATTAATGGGCACCGCACGTCTGCTGCTTAATGCACATAAACAAAGTGAAATCTGGCTGGGTTACGTGCTGGGGATATTGGTGCAGATTGCTGCGTATTGGTATTTGAAGTAACGCGGAAGGCTTAAGGCAGAAAGCTTAAAGCTGTATTATTAAATACAACCGTTTTATAAAAGCAAAGCCTCCACAATCCGTGGGGGCTTTTTACTTGGTTCTCGTATAAACTATGCTTTTTTTCACCTAAGAGCAGCAATTTGCACCTTTGAGCTAGCTTTTTTCACCTCAGAGCAGCAATGTTTCACCTTTGAGCTACCTTTTTCGAGCTCAGAGCACAAATGTTCCACCTCTGAGCTAGCTTTTTCTACCTTAAAGGTGCAATGTTTCACCTTCGAGCTGCATTTTTCCAGCTCAGAGCTGCAATGTTTCACCTCTGAGCTAGCTTTTCTTCCCTCAAAGGTGCAATTGGCAGTACACCATAAAAAAAATCCCGGCGCAAGGGCCGGGATGATCTGAAAATCTGTCTATTTGAAAATCGGTATAGATGGCTTCTGATTTTTGCCCCTTCTACTGCATCCAGGATGACAAAAAATCAGACATCTGCGATTAATTCGTCAAAATATCACCTGTCATTTCTTTCGGTATCGGCAGGCCCATATATTTCAGAATCGTTGGTGCGATGTCGCCCAGCTTGCCTGAATGTAATTCACCATGATAATCATTTGAAATCAGGAACAAGGGCACAGGATTCAGTGTGTGCGCCGTGTTTGGCGTTCCGTCAGCGTTTATCAAATAATCAGAGTTGCCATGGTCTGCCGTCAGGAAAATTGCATAACCGTTTTCCAGCGCTACCGGCACAATTTCAGAAACGCATTTGTCTACCGTCTCTACTGCTTTGATAGCCGCTTCCCAAACACCGGTATGCCCCACCATGTCTGCATTTGCGAAATTGAGGCAAATAAAATCAGCACTTTGTTTTTTGATTTCCGGCAAAATATCTTCGGTCAATTGGAAAGCACTCATCTCTGGTTTCAGATCATAAGTCGCAACGTCTTTGGGAGACGGCGCCATGATACGACGCTCGCCCTCAAATGGAGTTTCACGGCCACCTGAGAAGAAGAACGTTACGTGTGGATATTTTTCAGTTTCCGCAATACGGATCTGTGTTTTACCATCGTTGGCCAAAACTTCGCCCAGTGTATTTTTCAGATTGTCATTGTCGAAAATGATATCCACATTTTTATAGGTCTTATCATATTCGGTCATCGTTATATAATGCAGCGAAAGCGGATGCATGTTCTGATCCGGGAATGCTTCCTGGGTCAATACCTGCGTAATTTCACGGCAACGATCAGTACGGAAGTTGAAACAAACTACCACGTCGCCATCTTTGATCGTCGCCAGAGGTTTGTTTTCACCATCGCACAAAATAATCGGCTTGATGAATTCATCGGTTTCGCCTGCTGCGTAAGATTCTTTGATCGCAGCCTGCGCATCCGTCGCGTGGCGACCTGTACCTTGTGTCAATGCGTCGTAAGCCAATTTTACACGGCCCCAGCGTTTATCGCGGTCCATCGCATAGTAGCGTCCGGTAATGGATGCCAGAAATGCATCGGTGTTTTTAATATGATTTTGCAGGTCTGTGATAAAACCCAAGCCGCTTTTCGGGTCTGTATCACGACCATCGGTAAAAGCGTGAATCGCCACCTTTGGCACGCCGTGGCTTTGCGCCAGATCGCACAATGCCTTCAGATGATTAATATGCGAATGCACACCGCCATCACTCACAAGACCAATAAAATGCAATGTTTTACCCGCATTTTTTGCATCGTCCAATGCATTCATCAAATGAGCATTCTTTGCGAGCTCGCCGTTGCGGATAGCTACGTTAATGCGCTGAAGTTCCTGATAAACAATACGTCCGGCACCGATATTCAGGTGTCCAACTTCAGAATTACCCATCTGGCCGTCCGGTAAACCGACAGCTTCGCCGCAAGTAACCAGTTCAGAATTCGGGTATTTAGAATATAAAGATTTAACAAATGGAGCGTTTGCATGTGCAATAGCGTCTGCAGACGGTACCTGGCCTTTTCCCCAGCCATCCATAATGATAAGCATTACTTTCTTTGACATGGCCGCAAAGGTACATAAATATGCCCCGGGTCGATTTTTAATATTTCGAAATACGTGTGTACTTAATCTATTACTTATCTTTGCCCTGAGCAAGAATAATTTTTGGCACAGTTTTCGATAGCCTTATTTGTAGAGAAAACTTTGTGCCCGTTTTACGAATGAAAAAAATAGTCACTGCAGCTATCTTTATGGTAGTCGTATTTTTTGTATCACTGGTGTCCAGCTACGCGCAGGCCAATCAGTTTGCCAGCATCGCCACAGCTATTCGAAGCGGTGACGCTGTAGCGATTACAAAACATATGGACAACATGATAGACATTACGATCAATAACAGCCAGACTACCTACAGCCGCTCACAGGCTGAAATGGTGTTGCGCAATTTTTTCAGTAAAAACAAACCGAAAAATTTTGAAGTAGAACGCGCGGGCGCCAGCGGACAGACATCTGGTCATTTTAATATTGGCTCGCTCATCACCGAAAACAATGGAAAATATACAGTCTACCTGCTTCTAAAGGAAAAAAACAATGATTTTTACCTACAGGAAATAAGGTTTGTAAAATAAAAATTGATAAACGACTCCGAAACGGGTCGTTTCTTTTTTAGCTTCTATTCCATTTCGATCCTATTCGTTGGTAATTTCGTTTGCTGCATCAGTACTGGAAAAATATCGTTCACTGGCTGGAATCACATCTGCTCTCCTGCCCTTTCCGGCGGCTTACCGGCATTGACTGCCCCGGTTGCGGTTTACAGCGTTCAGTCATTAGCTTGCTGAAAGGTGATATCGCGGTTTCATTGCACCAGTATCCTGCCGGCATTTTTATCGTCACACTATTTCTTTTTCTCTTTTTACATCTATATTTCGACTTCAGGCATGGTGCACTGATTCTGAAAATTTTATTTCTGATTGTTGTAGCACTCATTATCGCTAACTATTTTTATAAAATATTTACACACCAACTGTTCTGACTATGGAAAATCAACACAACCAGACTAATATCTTTAATTCATCGCCACAGCCGCTGCCAAATGCAGTTGCCGTACTGATACTCGGCGTTATTTCTATTATCAGCGCCTGCTGTTACGGTATCGTCGGACTTATTTGTGGTATTATAGCCGTAGTGCTGGGAAGCAAGGATATGCGCCTATACCGTGGTAATCCGCAGGCTTATACGCTCAGTTCCTATAATAATCTACAGGCAGGCCGTATTTGTGGCATCATCGGTCTGATATTGTCTGTGCTCGTAATGGTCTTCTTCATTTATATTATTGCCGCAGTAGGCATCGAAAACCTACAGGACCCGGAAAAAGCACGGATGATTATTCAACAGAAATTTGGCTAACGATAGTTAAAATAAGACGGGACAACACCCGTCTTATTTTTTTATAGGCAGTGTGGTACGATTTTGTAAGCATCATTAGGAAAGAGATATTTTCCATAGATTACATAAATCGATCAATTAACTGTACTATGAATAAAGACAAAATCCAGGAACTCCCGTTTTACGCACGACTGGCATTCACTCTTATTTCAGTGGTGCTCATTCTGTTTTTATTAAAAGAAGGCAAAGGGATTTTAATTCCATTGTTTTTTGCACTCCTGGCTTCTTTGTTGCTATATCCCGTTACCCGCCGTCTGGAAAAATTACATATCGGCAAGGGTCTCGCGTCTATCCTTTCTGTGTTGCTTTTTCTGCTTTGCATCGGTGGATTTATTTTCTTCTTCAGTTTGCAGATTATCGGTTTTTCAAAAGATATTCCCATCCTTGAAACTAAAATCCAGGAACTGCTGCAACATGTCCAGCAGACAATTTCATGGCGCTATCATATCGATAGCACCCAACAAATGGAATACCTCACCAAATCCGCCAATAGCTTTCTTTCCGGCGCAGCCAATTCCATAGGCAATATATTCCTGAATGTGATCGGCATTGTCATCTGGACTGTCTTCATGTTTATCTACACGTATTTCATGCTCTACCACAAAGGCTTGCTGGTGCGCTTTTCACTTGCGTTATTCCGTCCGCATCACCGTGCCAAAGTATACAATGTGCTGACGCAAACACGTGCTGTGATCAATAGCTATGTGATGGGTCTATTGATAGAGATGGCTACTGTAGCCATTCTGAATACCGCCGGATTCCTGATACTCGGAATTAAATACGCGGTGTTGCTTGGATTATTGACTGCGGTACTTAATATCATTCCCTATCTCGGGATTTATACGGGTATGGCGATCTGTGCCTTGCTCACCTTTGCGAACGGCACACCACTGCAGGCGCTGGAGGTAGTAATTATGCTCGTCTTCATCCATTTCCTGGATGCTAATATTTTATTGCCGCGCATTGTGGGCGCCAAAGTCAATATGAATCCGTTCATTACCATTGTCGTAGTGCTGATAGGGCATGCTATATGGGGAATTCCCGGCATGTTTCTTTTTATTCCGCTTACCGCAATGATTAAAATTATCTGTGAACAGGTAGATGCACTGAAACCATGGGCAATACTGATCGGCACTGAAGAAAAAATCACAAACAAGTCCGATTTACCCGATGGAAAGAGCCAATTGGAGGAAGAAGGCAAAGCATAACAGATTTTTCAGCTATTATGACCGCTTTATCGATAAATATTGCCGGTTTATCTAAATGACTTTTCCCGAAAGCCGCTCCCACGTAATTTCACCGTGGGCTTCAATTCATAGGATTGACATCGCGCAGCAGCTTCTTTATTGGGCTGCTGCGTTTGTTTTATATATGCACTATTCCTACTACATACTGTTAATGCCGTTAAAATGGTCACAGTGTAGTAATTTCGCGGCAATATTCGATTATGAAGATAGTTCCAGGAGAAATAAAAACCGCTCAGCTGCATGCGTTACTGCTGGGTTCTGTAGCACCACGTCCTATTTGTTTTGCCAGCACAATTGATGAAGATGGTAATCCGAATTTGTCGCCATTCAGCTTTTTCAATGTATTCGGCAGCAAACCGCCAATCCTGATTTTCTCGCCTGCGCGCCGTGTTCGTGATAATACGATTAAGCACACGCTCGAAAATATTTACGCTACAAAAGAAGTGGTGATCAATATTGTTAACTATGACATTGTGCAACAAACCAGTTTGGCTAGTTGCGAATATCCAAAAGGAACAGATGAGTTTACGAAAGCAGGCTTTACGCCAATCGCTTCTGATCTGGTAAAACCATTTCGTGTAAAAGAATCTCCTGTACAGCTGGAATGTAAAGTGACGCAGGTAATTGAAACCGGTACAGAAGGCGGCGCAGGTAATTTAGTAATCTGTGAAGTCGTTTGTATGCACGTGAACGATGATGTTTTAGATGAAGACGGAAAAATCAATCCGCATAAAATAGATCTCGTAGCCCGCATGGGCGGCGATTATTATTGCCGTGCTTCCGGAAGCGCTGTGTTTGAAGTTCCGAAGCCAAATACTCAACTCGGCGTAGGTATCGACGTACTGCCGGAAAGAATCCGCACCAGCCGCGTTCTTACAGGTAATCATCTTGGCATTCTGGGTAACAGCACGTCTATTCCCGTGGTTGCCGAAATGCTGTATGATGACCGCCTGTCGCAGATTGTACGCGACTACAATAATGACGATAGCGCTAAACGCAATGCATTGCACGAATATGCTAAAGAACTGCTTGATTCTGGAAATGTGGAGAAAGCATGGCAGGTACTGCTGGCCGGGGAATAGTTTCAATTGACAGTGGACAGTTGACAATCGGTAACTGGACACAACGAATAACAAACTGAAATCTCGTTCTGACTGTGTTGGGACGAGATTTTAATTTTGAACAGATAAGCAAGCGAGTAAATCTCTTGCGCCATACAGATTTTCAAATTAAAAAACATTGAACTAATACTAAATTTGCTTTACAAAAATTAATTAGATGATCAAAAAGCTACTCTTTACTCTTTCTATCGGATTGTTTACCCAAGCAGTCTCTACTAAGGCCCAAATTATCAACACCATTGCTGGAAATACTACTATGGCGGGTTATTCAGGAGATGGCGGGCCATCTACATCAGCTGTACTCTACTATCCGACAGCAATCACTATCGACAAAAACGGAAACATCTATATTATTGATCAGGGACTCGGTGCTCAGAAATTGCGTAAGATCGATGCCAATGGTATTATTACTACAATAGCGGGGAACGACACGCTTACTACTTTCAGTGGCGATGGTGGACCTGCTATCAATGCGGGCTTTCAGACGATGGGAGCTTTGGCGGTAGATACATTTGGAAACGTATTTATTTCTGACCCTTACGACAACCGCATCCGTAAAATAAATACGGCCGGCATCATCAGCACAGTTGCTGGCAACGGTACCACAGGATTTAGCGGAGACGGTAACGCTGCGGTTAACGCAAATATCAGTTACCCGCTTGCCATGACAACAGATCTCGCCGGCAATTTATACTTCGCGGACCGCGGCAACCACAGAATCCGCAAGGTCACTACTTCTGGTACCATTTCTACATTTGCGGGAGATGGCAACATCGGCGTCTATCCGAATGTTGGCGATGGTGGACAAGCAACGGCAGCAAAAATGACACAGGTAACCGGACTCGTAATGTCGCCCTCCGGCACGATGTATGTTGCCGATGAAATATTGTACACAATCAGAAAAATCGCCTCGAACGGTATCGTGAGCACCATAGTTGGCGCAAGCGGCAGCCAGCAATTCGGTGCGCCGCGCGGCCTTGCTCTGGACAATAGAGGTAACTTGTATATTGATGATTACTCTTGTCATAAAATCCGCATATTCACACCTTCTGGCATTCTTTCCGATTTCGCAGGCTCCGGAAACTGTAACGGCGGTAGCTGGGGAGATGGCGGCATTGCTACAAATGCAGCACTTTGGGAACCAAATGGCGTAGCGCTGATTCAGATTGCTCCAAGTTGTGTTGCTGTTTGCATCGCCGATAGCCGTAACAACCGCATCCGCGTAGTGGTGGCCAACAATTCCAAACCGACCGTTCACATCAGCGCGTCACAAACGACGGTGACGACCGGTACATCTGTAACGCTCACCGCAACGCCGACCGATGCTGGTGCAGCCCCAACCTATCAGTGGTATAACTGGGGCACTCCTGTAGGATCACAGGCGTCAACTTACACTTATGTTCCGCAGGACGGCGACCAGATCACTTGTAAAGTGACGAACACGGATTGTAATAACGGAGTAGAATCAGTAGAAAGTAATTACGTAACGCTGAATGTAACACCAACACCATCATCAGTGACCGAGCAAGCAATGCAAAATACTGCCTTTGTATTGTATCCAAATCCAAACAATGGCGTAATGTCAATTTCGGGCAATTGGTTTTCCACCGGCGATAAAAAAGTCTCTCTAAAGATTTTCAATGCACTCGGTCAAAAAGTTTTCGAAGAAAGCGTATCCGTGGATAACAGTGTGAAAACGCACGCCGTTAATCTCAATGGTCAATTAGCACCAGGCACTTATCAATTGATCATTTCCGGAGCACAAGTAAAATCAACTCGATTCACTGTTTCGGGCAACCAATAATAGCTAATTATTGATTTATATAATCTCATCTCGATAGCAATATTGAGATGAGATTTTTCTTTTATTACTCGCGTCACTGTGGGGAAACCTTAAGCTAAAATTACCAAGCCGTTGCGACGACGTGAGAGAAAAAAAGCGCCTCTTTTGAGACGCTCTTCAGATAATATGACCACAGAACTTATTATTTATAAACCTGCACTACGCAAGTATAAGATTCCATTTTCTTGATTTGATTTTCGCGGGAAAGATTGTTCAGTTTATTCGCCTTCGGCAAATGAATCACATCTTGTTTTGGCAGTGAACGGATCAGCTGCATCATTGCTTTGCTTGACACCGCATAAGTAGTTCCCTCGCTTGCAGATTCTTTGCTGGTAACAATACCGAGTACGTTACCATCTTCATCCATTACGGGAGCACCGCTCTGACCTGGGGCAGCAGGCAGTTCCAGACGATATTGTACTGAGTCACCGCGCAGGCCGTTTTTAGCGCTGATATAACCTTCGCTATAAACGATTTCATCACCTGGGAAGCCCAATGTATAGACACGTGTACCTAAACCAGCTTTAACATTGGCAAATGTGTAAGGCACATCAGTTTTAGAGAAACGGAAATTTTTGTCTTCGATTTTCAGGATCGCCACATCGTTCTTCTCATCGTAAGCTTCAATGTATGCTTTATAATATTGGCCATCGTGTACCTGCACATACAAAGAATCAGCTTCTTTGGCAACGTGGTAACTGGTGGCTATATAACCGTTATTGGTAACTGCAAAACCCGTCCCGCTTACATTACCGGGCGCTGGCGGATTTGCTTTAATAGCGTCGATTTTCTGATTGAGCTGATGCTGATTGGTTTTAATAGCCTCCACCTCATTGTGCAACTTCCCTAATTGTACCACATCAGCTTTATGACTGTGATCAGCCTGGCGATAAATAGCCACCGAGGCGAAAGAAGTAACGAGTGCTATACCCGCTGCCACTGCTGCTGTGCGTAAATAATGAGTACGTAGGGGAATAGTGCGGGTTTTTGTTTCTTGTTTGGCTGTTTCCTGCTGGCTGATATCAGCGAGCATTGAGCGGAAGTTGGCCTGTTTTCCACTGTTTTGCAGGGAAGACAGCAAACTGACACATTCCTGAAAGGCCGCTGCAAACGCCGGATCTGCGTGTTGACGCTGTTCCAGCATTGCGACCTCCTGTTCCTGCATACTGCCGGAGAGGAATGATTCCGCTAATTGCCATATATGATTGTCTGTAGACATATTCTTTATTCTCTATTTCGACTGAACTCCGTAAAACAGTTTGCGGAGCCGGGTCAGGCATTTATATTTCTGCGTCTTGGCGTTGTCGGGATTGGTATATCCAAACTCACTGGCGATCTGCTGCATGCTTTTATCCTGCGTATAGAAAGCCCTCAACAACGAAGCACAAGGCTCACCCAACTGATTCAGCGCCTGATTTAACTGGCTGTAATGCGATTCCCTTTCTTCATGCACTTTAATCTCGTCTTCGTAAATCCAGTCTCGTCCTTCTTCACTGCCGGTATTTTCCGGGAGGTAACCCGGTTGGCGCTGCATTTGCTGCAACCGCTTATACCAGAGGTGTTTACTGATGGCAAACAAATAAGTACCGATTTTGCAGGTCAGCCGGAAATCTTCGCTTTGAGACTTCTCATATAGTATGACCATTGCTTCCTGATAAATATCCTCTGCATCACTTTCCGAGCCACCATTATTAATGATCCAGTGCACAACGGTAGGATGATGCTGCCGGTAAACCCTTTCCGCTGCAGGTCTGTTTCCTGCGGCCAGTTCTGCCAGTAATTGTTGTTCCGTATTTATTGGGTTGTACACTATTTATCCGTTTTTCTGCAAAAAGTAACCCTTGGGGTAAAAAAATACTTTTCAGCCCTAAAATTAAGCCAAGTAACCCTGGTTTTTTAAAACTTTATTTTTCGTCTAAACAATTGATATTGAATGAAAATTGACCGATACTCAAAAAAAAGAAAAAATTTTTCTGCTACCGCGGGTTACCTTTTTCTGTTTTGGGTATAAATGATAAATAACAAACAAAAAAAATCAAGTCATGAAATTTGCAAAATTAAGCATCTTCGCTCTGGCAATGGGTCTGTTCGTAGCTTCTTGCGGTAACTCAGAAACTAAAACTGAAACTACTACAACTGATACAACTGCTGTAGCTCCAGCAACTCCTGCTGTTGATACAACTGCTGCTGCTGCAACTACAGTTGACACTGCTGCTAAAATGGCTCCAGCTGCTGACACTACTGCTAAAACAACTACAACTACTACAACTGAAAAACACTAATTTTCAGCTTTAGTTAAGTTATAAAGTAAAACCACTCGAAAGAGTGGTTTTCTTTTTTTATGCTATTAAGACTGAAAGCCTTAAGTGCAAAGCTTAAAACGGTGTCATCTCTAGCGAAGGCGAAGGATTATGCGACTGCGCTAAGGGTTACAACCGCTTAAAGTTTTTAGGCTTTAAGCAAAAAAAGATCGCTTTTGGGCGATCTTTTTTATTATTCTTTTCCGGCAATGACCATTACAATTTCTCCTTTAGGCGGATTAGCTTCGTAATGTGCGGCCAGCGTTGTTAGACTTTCTACTCTGGTTTCTTCAAACATTTTGGTGAGCTCACGACATACTGCACCTTGGCGTTCGGGACCTAAAAAAGTAGCCAGCTCCTGCAGCGTTTTCACCAACCGGTGTGGCGATTCATACAGAATAATGGTACGTTCTTCTTCTGCCAATTTTTTCATGGCCGTCTGCCTGCCTTTTTTCACCGGAAGAAATCCTTCAAAAACAAAGCGGTTGGACGGAATACCCGACTGAACCAGTGCAGGAACAAATGCGGTAGCACCCGGCAAGCATTCCACCGGAATGCCATTACGCATGCATTCTCTTATCAATAAAAAGCCCGGATCTGAAATCCCCGGAGTTCCGGCATCGGTAAGTAATGCAAATGTTTTGCCTGCTTGCAGCTGCGATACTAAATGAGCTAAAACCTTATGTTCGTTATGCTGATGATACGGAGTCAGCGGTTTCTGAATATCATAATGTTTCAGCAGAAAACCACTGGTACGTGTGTCTTCACAGAGTATCACATCCGCCTGTTTCAAAACTTCTACGGCACGGTAGGTAATATCCCCCAGGTTGCCAATAGGTGAAGGAATGAGATAAAGGCGCATAATGATACAATATTAGATAGACAAACCGTTTGGAAACAGCAAATTAACCTTCGATGACGGATACTTCGAAAGCTTCCATTACCTGGTTAGCCAGCAATTTTTTGCAAGCGTCTTCAGCCAGTTGAGCTGCTGCTTCTTTGGTACCAGCTTCGATATTTAATGTAATGTGTTTGCCGATACGTACATCCTGAATCTGAGACAGGCCCAGGTTGTGAAGGCTGTTGTTTACTGCTTTACCCTGAGGATCCAACAGCTCTTTGTGCGGCATTACATTGATATGTGCTATGTATTTCATCGAAAAGAAAATTTTAAAAAGAAGTGCAAAGGTAAGTTACAAACTGGCTTCTGCGGTAGTTTTCTCTACAGGTTGTTTGTAAAACAGTGATAAAAGGATGTATAAAATAAATGCAAATGGAATAGCAGCACTTTTAACTGCAAAGAATAAAGCCACAGTGGCCACTATTAAAATCAGCTGCGGCCATGTATGCGCCATATCCCATTTCGCTGGCATCAGCTTGATGAAGCGAATCTTCGAAACCATCAGCCATGACAGCAACGCAATAATTAAATAAATCACCCATTTATTATACAGGAATTCGCCGATGCCATATGGATTATACCATAAAAGCAAAGGGAATGATGCTACAAAAATTCCGGCGGCGGGAATTGGCATACCAGTAAAACCACCTTTTTGCGGAGCAGAAACATTAAACCTTGCGAGACGCAGCGCACCAAAACATGCCAGCAAAAATGCAGGAGCCGTGGTAAGCATGCTTGCATTGAGCGCACCTGGTTCTTTCATTTCGGCAGCCCATAGCAATTTAAAAAGAATCATCGCCGGTGCTACACCAAATGAAACAAGGTCTGCCAGAGAATCAAGATCTTTTCCTATAGGAGAAAAAAGCTGCAGCGAGCGAGCTACGAAACCATCAAGAATATCACAGATCGCTGCAATACCGATCAGCAGGCTGCCCCAGTATAATTGTTCTACGCCCCAAACCGGCAGTGAGATACCGCCTTGTGCAATGTAAAAAGGCTGTGCATTTAATATAAAAGCAATGGCACTACAACCACAAAAAAGGTTTGCCAAAGTCAACAGATTCGGTAAATGCTTCATGAGGCACCAAATGTAATAAAAAAGCGTAAAGCTCATAGCCTAAAGCTTATGACCGAAAGCTCCCGCTCCGCTCACCAGACAAAATGAGCAGCTTTCTCCTTTTGAGCCTTCAGCGTTGAGCTTGCTTAACATCCGTGAAACGAGCTGATAACATTGCTTAACAAACGCCGGAGGTAGCTTTACATTGTAAAAAGAAACAAACAGATTGCAGTCTGTTATACAATACTCCAAGTGGAAAGGGGAGTTACAAAGCAAGAGCCGGGTTCGCCCCGGCTTTTTCGTTTTAGCCGATGTTCCATTCTCTCGTTACGATGTTTAATTACACAACCTGCCATCTGAAAGTGAACAAATGCAGTTACACATCAGCATTTGAGTACAAAAATTAATAATATATAGTATAACATTTGTAACAGTTAACAGCCCCCTTTCACAAGTTTAGTCGCCACAAATAAGTCCGGCCTTCCGGCACATTAAGAGAAGAGAAATTCATCCTCCGTGATCCCCTTTTGATTTTCCGTGAGATTCGCGGACCGGAGCTTCTTTGCGAAACCTAAACTTCAAATATGAAACAACCACTTACCAGCTGGCTGTTGATGATTTGTTGCCTGATGCTTCCCTGGTCCGTCCGGGCGCAGCAAAGCTCCAACGTCACCGTCAGCTCTATCCAAACGCCCGCGCTTACACCATGTTCCGGTCAGGGTACGTTTATTCTGCGGCTCACCAACATCAGCGCTTCGCCAATCAGCAACATTGTAATACGCGACTCCATGCCACCAGGCATCAGTTACGTAACCGGTTCCGTTTCCGGCACCAATGTTACCTTTGGCAGTACGATTGCCTCGAACGTGGTTACATTTAACGTCTCCAGCCTTCCTGCAAGCGGAACTGTTGACATCTCATTTACAGCTGCAGCCAGCTGTTCTGTATCAAACGTCGCAGCCAATATCAGCAATACGTACAAAGTAAGCTGGAGCACATTTTTCGCAGCACCATTGCAAACATCCAACTACAGCATTTTATTCCCTTCACTATCGATTACACCCGGCTCAACGGGCACTTACAATGCCAGTTGCCTGACACCTTTCGTAAGAGATATCACCATTTGTAACGGCGGTTTTGGCTCGGTAGACTCTGTAACATTTACTGATGCAGAAAGTAACAGCAGTCTGGTAGTTCAGGGTTTCAGTAACGGTGTTACAACAGGGCTGGGCACCAATAATGCGAAAACGGTTCTGAAAGCCGCAGATTTTGCAACAGTGGGTAATCACGATGGCAAGTTGGACCAGAACGAGTGTATTGTGCTGCACGATACAATGATGGTGGTAGGCAGCACCAGCCCTATTGCGGGAACATTAACAGCAAACTGGGGCTGTAACGGCAGCAACTGCAGCAACCCTACGAGTAATTCTACAACATTAAATACAACGATCAATGCGGCAAGCCCGCTTGCCCCGGCCCTGACCCGGACATTGTCTGTGCTCAGCCCGCCTGATAGTCCGAATCATATTTATGATCGACCAGTAACCTATATGGAAGTCGTAAAAAATAACTCCTCAGTTACCGCCCAAAGCGCTTTTATCAGGCCGTCGGTATATGGTCTCCGATATATCAACACAGATTCGATCTGGGCATCAAAAAATGGAGGTGCGAGATTTCACCCTGTTTTTTCTTCCACAGGCGGTTCACCTTATTGGAACACAGGCACACCTGCCGACTATGCTAATTCATTGACACCTTTTGCCAATTCATCGAAGCCTAATAACGCGTTGATCAGTCTGGGAAATCTTCTTCCGGGCGACAGTGTAGTCGTAACATTTGAAGTCCGAACAGCTGGCCCTCTATCCCGGATCAACGTAAGCATATTTGATCACTGTTTTTCCGAAGCGTCTTGTGGCGCTTGTTACCGGGCCTTGTACGGCCCTGCAATTTCGGGCGCGGTAGATGCAAATATGAGTTGGCAGGGCTGCCCTTCGGGAACTTATAATTCCTGTGCATTAAGCTTTCAGCAGAAATTATTTAACGGAACTAGTGCCGCGCTGATCAACGAATACAATCCAGTATCTGGTTATGGCAATATGATTGGGCGCTTCAACGGCTACAGCGGTTTTACGGACAGTACTAACCTTGATGGCCGACGCTGTGCTTATTTTGACAACGACACGCTGCGAATATTGATGCATGTCGACAATCTGGATCTTCCGTTCTACACAAACAAAAGTCAATTTTACATAAAGATCTATACCAATGGCGGCTCTAAATGGGATGGCAATTTAGCCCGCACATTTGGCCGGATTACCAGCTGGTCTGCTGCTCCATGGTATGCCGATCATGTGGTGGATAGTTCTGCCATTGACAGCACCATCAGGGTTTATTTCCGAAGGGGCAATTGTCCCATACCGGATTTTACAACTAAAGATGCGTCCAACAGTTATGGCGGTGGTGGCTGGGATTTAAACATAGGTTTCGTCAATACCTGTCCGGGGTCGGCGCAAAAAAGAGTGTACATGACTCGTGTCTACACCATTGACACAACTAGTGGTGAACCAGCGATCGAATCCGGAACGAATACTTTTCCATCTAACTATACCTGGAACAGTAAATGTGCAGGACCTTGTGCTGATGGCGTTTCTGTACTCGCCTACAATCAGGCCAGAACTACTTTCGGTGCACCAGATAACAATCAGGATGGTCTGCCTGATGCGACAGGAACTATTGACATGACCAAGGTAAAAACCAACATGATTACCTGGGGTGACACTATGCAATTGAAATTCCAACTAGTGGTGCATACGACCAATCCTGGTGGTGTGCCTTCGCTATATGTGAACAGTTCGATTAATTATTCTCCTACCAGCAATGCTATTATCTGCAATGGCTTTTTAAATAAAGATTTTCCAAAAATCACTTTGATAAGGCCCGGCGTTGGCACATTCACCGGCACTTCCAGTTCTATTCCGGTAAGTACAAATAATTTCTTCCTGTCAAACCTTTCGCTGCAGGGCACAGGCGGCGTCACCATTCCGGGCGTCACTACCTATCAGGAGGGTGATACCGTAATCATGACAGAGAATATATTTTACAATGAAGCGCACGGCGGCTGGGGCGACATAACCTGGAGTTTTTTGCATGTACCATATACCGCTACGGTGATAAACCCTACTGCGGCACAACAGATAAAATGCGACTCTGTAATCTGTAACTTTCATACAGTAGATTTTGATGTTGCCAGCAATACATCAAGAATAACGGCTAATTCCTGCAGTGATTCTGTCACCTTCCGATGGGGTATCCGCACCCAGGTATCTGGATCTGGCTGCGGCACTAATTATTTCCCTTATGAATCGCGCAATATTTACACACCGGCCTCAATTAAAATCAATATCCCTGCCGCCAGCAATTTTACATTCAGAAGTGTCAAACTTTATTGGACCCGGATTATTACCGGTTCGGGTAATCAATGCGGCACACCAATAAATGGAGTAACGCTTACGCCTGGCCAATATAATCTGGTCGGCGACACACTCTATCTTGATTTTCGCCAGCTGGTTAGCGCATTTGGGTTGGATTTCACGCAGAACAATATGTATTCTATCTTCCAAGTAGATGTAACCGTGAAATATAATCTTGCAGCAGCCGGTTGTACTAAAGATCATCTGAGTCCAGGCTATACATTTCCTGTTGTATACCGTTGTATCACCTCACGCCCAATGGATACAACGATAAACCCAACCAATTATAACGGCACAGGCAGTTCAGTAAATTCCGCCGTTTTAGGCTGGGCAGGCGCCAACGCCAATACTCCGGTACTTTACGCAGGCAGCACCATTACAGTCACTCAAAACAAAGTAATTGTGCCAGTGCGCTATACCGTCAACAACAACACCGGCCTCAACACCAATTGCTGGATGGCAATACCAGGTACAGCCGGTGTGAGCGTAGATAGTGTAAAAGAGCATGCGACCGGTATTCTGGTACCACAAACACCAGCCGGCAGCAACATCTATCAGCTAGGAACTGTAGGCGGCAACGGAGCTACTAAGGATTACGATGTGTACACACATGTTATTCTCTGTAACAACGGCAGCTTGACCATTTACACAGACCGTACACCTTGCACCGGATACCCTGCAAGCTGGGCCAGTTATGCCTGTCAGGCCAATGCACAGCAATCAACATTTAATTATGTAACGTTTGCCGGTGAACTGCAAATGGTAGATAGTTTGTTCTCTACATCCAAGGATATCTGTACCAATGACACGGTGCAATTTAAAGTCGTCAACAGCCAGACCCAAACCGCAAACACGCTGCGGGTCTCATTCACACTTCCGACGGCAATGTCACTCGTGTCGGGAGCAACTTATCTGAAATACGGCACTGGCAGTTTTGCATTGACGCAAGACCCCGTTTACAATGCAGGCATCTATACCTGGACCCAACCCGTAGGTGACACATTAGCGCCAATCAACACAGCTCCAAACAACCTGATGTATCTGCAGGTTGCACTTACAACGGATTGCGGATTTACTTCAGGCTCACAAATCAAAAGCGCTATTAACGGTAACGTAGCCTGCGGCGCCATCTCCAGCCTGTATAATACGAATCCGCCTGCGCTCAATATCAATGGCGCACCGTCACTCAGCTACTTCACCAATCCACAAGCAACTATTGAACAGCTGAGCTCTTGTGGTACAAGCAACGATAAGAACATCTATGTTGTACTACACATAAGCGGTGGCGCCACCAGAACGGGCGATACTGTAAAAGCAACGTTGCCGAAGGGTTATTATTTTACTTCCTATAATGCTGCCGCAACCGGCGCGCACAACGCACCTTCTGCTCAGCCGATACAAACGCTGATGCCGGACAGCACTACAGTGCTTAGCTGGTCTTACCCAGGTGGTGTAGCCGCGGGTGACAGTATTGTATTCAGCTTTAGGTACAATGAAATCAACAGAAGCAATAAATGCACGCCAAACCCTACCCGACTGGGTTATCTATCTACCTATATCAGCAGCGGCGTATTCTGTGTGAAAACCGGTGGCACCTGCGCCGTATCGATTGCGAACGGCACAGATACCAGTGTTCAGTTTCAGACGCAGCGACCTACGCTTTCAACCCGCATTGATAGCGTATTCTACGGACCAGGCGCAGCTCCTACAAGCCAACGCATCTATGCCAGCCAGCTCCATATCAGGGGAGTAATCAAAAATGCAGGTCCGGCAGCGGTTCCTGCGGGTACCCCAATCGATATGGAAACGTTTATCGACGTGGATAATAATGGTGTGATCAGCGCTGGCGACACGCAATACAACTCGTATATCTATACCGGCGGGCTTGCAGCGGGCGACAGCGTTACATTTGATTTCCTTGATACAACCAGTCACCGTTATTGCCTGCCTTGTTATCAGAAAAATGTGCTGATACGCTTCGCGGATTTGCCATCGCAACCATCGGGTATGTCTCAATGTCTCTGCGATTCCGTAACAGCAGTAATGCAACCGCAGGCGCTCGTTGTACTGCCGTTAAGTCTATCGATCGACGACTTCTCCATTACCCAGAAGAATTGTAATACGGCTGTGGTGCACTGGCGAAATCTGGAAACCCCTGCCCCTGGCGAGGCCTACAGCATTGAGCTTAGCAATGACGGATACCGTTTCAATTCGGTTCAGATGATTCCGGCAGTTGATCCGGCAGGCACGGCCTATACAAGAAATGTAGCGCTGCCGTCTGGCATTTCCTACATAAGACTGACGCAGATGCTCTCCAACAGAACTGTTTACAGTCCTGTATCAATGCTGCAAAATACCTGTGGCGGTGCTAAAGATGAATTCAGTGTTTATCCAAATCCTTATTACGATAATATACCGTTGATCGTGAAAGTGCAGGAAATTACCGCTGGAGTCATTCACCTGGAAGAAGTCAACGCAGCAGGTGTTGTATTAAGAACACTCGATAAAAATGTAACTGCAGGCAACACCGAGTTTGAGTTCCCTGGTTTTGGCGATCTGCCACCGGGCAACTATATCATTCGTGCAGTACATGCAGATGGAAATTTCGACAGCCAGAAAATCGTGAAAAAATAACGGGGATAGTAAGAAAGAATAAGCCCCTCAACATTGCGTTGAGGGGCTTTCTTTTTGCTTGTCTAAAAGTATTTTCTATATTACGGGTTGTACATTTTTAGTAGTACGTTATAAGTGACATCTTATAAGAGGTACTTATCACTCACAACTTATAACTTACTCAGGTACTACGAGACGGAAACCGTTACCGTGAATGTTTACGATCTCAACGGCAGAATCTTCTTTCAGATACTTACGCAGCTTGGCGATGTAAACATCCATACTACGCCCGTTGAAATAAGTATCACTACCCCAGATGCGCTTCAGCGCCGTTTCACGTGGCAACAGATCATTTTTATATTCACACAGCATCAGCAGCAGTTCGTTTTCTTTTGGAGAAAGTGTCTGCGTCTGGCCATCATGCTGCAGCGTACGAAGTTTGCTGTTGAAATGGTAGCTGGCAATATGAAATTCTACCTGAGAGTGTTGCTTCTCCTGCAGTTCCTGATTGCGTTTCAGCACCGCCTTGATTTTATGCAACAAAACCTCACTGTCGAAAGGTTTTGTGATATAATCATCTGCACCCAGTTTGTATCCGTTCAGGATATCTTCTTTCATGCTTTTCGCAGAAAGGAAGAACAAAGGTACATCCGGGTCTACATTACGGATTTCTTCAGCCAGCGTGAAGCCATCCATATTCGGCATCATTACGTCAAGCAGACAAATGTCAAATTTCTCACGACGGAAAGCGGCAAGGCCTAAAATACCATCGCGGGCCAGTTCTACTACAAAGTCATTCAATTCTAAATAATTCTTCAGCACCTGACCAAAGTTGGTATCGTCTTCTACCAACAATATTTTATACTTTTCTTTTTCCATAGTCTGTTAAATAACGTTTCCAAAAATAATGCGGTATTCTGAGTAAAGGTTCAATCTTTTGTTAAAAGAATCGTGGACAGTTATATAGTTTGCGTGCACTGCCGCCGCTTGTATAATGACCTTTATACACGATTCCGAATTCCAATGCGCCATTGCTCTGATTGTACGGAGCAAGTTTTGAGATGGTGAAATCATAGCTCACCATGGCACGCATCCCGCCCCATTCGTAGCCAAAGGTACCAATTACAGCCTCATTCCAGCGGTTAAACAAACCAAAGATCAATTGGCTGGCATCTTTTCCTTCGCCGCCGATATATACATCTGCGAGTGTTCCGTACACAAACTCGTAAGCTTTACTCTGGGTGGAAAAATACATGGACGGATTCAGCATAAATGAATTGCCCATCTTGAAAGTCGCATCCACATTGGCTGTTGGACGCATACCCAATTGATTATTCTGGCCGTAAAAACTTTCTTTCGGCTGATTAATCTGATCTACACCGGCGCCTATTTTGATGTACACATTATCGTTAGGGAAATAAGCATAGTTCAAACCAGCACCCACTTCCATATAATTAGTCTTCGCAACCCCTGCCTGTTCGCCATTCGGCAAAGAACCATTAAATGCAAAACCGTCCCACTGCATGTCAAAAGTGAGCTTGGTAAAGTCTACGCTTCGTTGCGCATAACTTCCGGAAAGCCCCATTGAAAGCATGCTGGAATTGCCCATTTGCAGGTGATAGGCAACATTACCCACTACCCGGTTAAGCGACAGGTTGCCATCGCCGGCCTTATCATTGAAAAATGCGACTCCGAATCCAAGCCAGTTACTTAACTGATCGGTATGCAGTGCCTGAAAATCAGCGTAAGCAGAAAACGTTTTATAAGGCACCGGAACAGAAGACCATTGATTACGGTAGTTGACGCCAACACGAAAATCGTTGTCGGGCATAAGTCCTGTATTCGCAGGATTGGTGAGCATCGGCGCATTATAATACTGCGAAAAATGAATGCCTTGTGCCATCGCATTTTGACCCAACATCAGACAAAGTACAGCAGGCAATATTCTTTGCTTTGCAAAACGAAACGTGCTTTGCAAACGGGCGGAGGTAATAATATTTTGAATGCTTTTCTTCATGATATTGTCTTATCGCAATAATGTAACATTTCCTTTTTTCTGCATTGAAGTGCCATCCACGAATGTAACGTTCAGCACGAAGGCGTAGGCATCTATTGGTTGTGGTTTACCCTGATAGGTACCATCCCAGCCTCTTTCCAGATCTGTACTTTCGAAAATCAGCTGTCCCCAGCGATTAAATATTTTCAGATCCATCGTTTCAATGGCGCCGCCGCGAACGTACAAAACATCATTGTTACCGTCACCGTTTGGACTAAAACCAGTAGGAATATCAGCTGCTGTATAAATTTCAGCGTCTACATATTTACAGACACTATCGGCACAGCCGTCGTTATTGCGCGCTACCAGGCAAACCTGATACTCGCCTGTCTTGCGGTAGAAATGGCTTGGATTTACCTCACCGCTTACTTTACCATCGCCAAAGTTCCAGGCATATATATCCGCATCTTTAGAAAGATTGGTAAACTGCACAGGTGTGTTCGGTATCGGTATCACCGGCGCAAAACTAAAGTCGGCGGTCGGCAAGGTTTTTATCGTCACCGTTTTCGTTACAGAATCCACTTTGTTACATGTAGCCGGATTGCTGGCAATAAGCGTTACGGTATAAGTTCCGGATGTAGCATACGTGTGTGAAAACGAAGTCAGTGCAGAAGTGCTGTCGTCACCGAGTTCCCACAACAAACTGCTCGCGTTGGTGGACGTGCTGGTAAATATTAATCCCGATTTCAAACAAACAGAATCTGGCACATCAATACCAGCTTTCACCAATGGATTATTAATCACAATAGTTCTGCTCATTGTATCCGGGCTGTTACACGCAGTAGTATCAATCATCACCAGCTGCACGGTGTAAGTACCCGCAGACGAATACGAATGCGTCGCTGGATTAAGACCATTGAACGAAGTGCCGTCACCGAAATACCAGATGAACTTCGTGAATGAAGCGGCACCTGGTGTGGTTCCATAAGTAGAATTATTCGTCAGCGCAATATTGAACGGATTACAGCTATCTGTCACTACTGCTGTAAAATCACTTTTCACAGAGTTAGTGTCTACAACAATTGTCAGATAAGCGGTATCACGTGTTTTACAGGCATTCGGATTGTAAATAGAAAGATAAGCATGGTAAACGCCGGCAGCATAGTATGTATGCGATGGAGAGAACGTTGTATCAACTGGTGTGTTGTCTCCAAAATGCCATGCGTAAGAGGTAGCGTTCAATGAACTATCTACAAAATGTACCGTAAACGGCGGACAACCTTTTGCATTCGGATTAGCACCTGCTTTTGCGTCTACCGCGCCGAGCTGAAATGCAATTTTCAGTGCGGCTTCGTTACAATTGAAACTACCATCAGTCGGGGCATAAACACCTGGTGTTGTCGGAAACGCCGGACCGGCACTGCCGCCACAATTAGCACAGATCGCCTGATACACTACACCGCTTTTATCAAATCGGCTGGTACCACCATCTACGTGTTCGCCATAACCTGCGTTCAAACTATATCTTCCATAATAAGTACCGTATAATAATGACTGCACGTTTTTGCTGAGTACAATAAAATAGAAATCGTACCCATCAGTTGTGCTTTGAGCAGCATTCGAAGTTATCGGCATACCAGTTGTAGTACCTATCGTGGCCGGCATCTGCGTAATCGCCAGATTACCGCCCCAGCCTGAGATATAGATATTCTGACAGGTATCAACCAGGAAAGCTACCGGAGAAATATTGGTATGGCTCGGATCGCCAGAGCCGTAAACAGTTGAGAATATATTGGTAGAAAGATTCTTATCCATTTTGATCACAAACTGCGAAGAGTTTGGATTGGAATAACCGGCATTCACCACCGGAAAAACACCACCGAGCGATTGTCCCATGGCATATAGATTGTCTTCCATATCCATTTGCAGACCATATACCTGGTCATAATTCGCAGTACCGATAGCAGTACATTTTTCCAGCGTATAACTACCGCTATTCAGGAAACGAGCGATGTAACCATCGGTACCACCGATATAGCTGCTATGATAAGTTCCGGTTGTAAATGGAAAACCTGTTGCACTCATTGTTCCGCCACCTACAAACAAATGCGTCTGTGCCGAATCGAGCGCCAGCACATAACCTGCATCATCAGAAGTACCACCGAGGTAAGTACCCCAAATCATGGACGTAAGCGTTGGATTCATTTTTATAACCACTCCGTCTTGCCCACCCTGCAAAGTTGTTTGCGTCGCGTTCACTGTCGGAAAATCGGTAGAATTCGTAGACGTTGTCACATACACATTGCCTTGCTTATCGAGGATCACTTCGCTACGTGCATCATCGCCATAGTTATGCTTCAGATTACCATACACATATTCGCTCGGGTCAAAATTCATACAGTCATTACCAGAACCGCCCACATAAGTAGAACCGATCAATGCGGTTGCAGTAGTATTGAGTTTTATAATTACTATATCTGCGTTGCCATTCATGCTGGTATCATACGCAGTAGCCGTAACAGGGAAGTTATGCGAATAAGTACGACCAGCGATCACCAGATTATTACTGGCATCCACCATCATACTCTGCGGCTGCTCGTTACTATTGCCACCAAGGTAAGTAGCCCATATTTTTGTTGTGCCTGTCGGGTTAAATTTCATGATACCCATATCACATGCGTATTCGCTGCCTGTGATATAATCACCACCACCATAGCTGATCTGAAAAGCCCCTGTCGAAACCGGATAGCCGGTACCGTTCACTAGCCCTCCTGCATAGAAATTACCTGCATTGTCGTACGTAGCTGTAAAACCCCAGTTATCAGCTGTAGAGCCCGTAAACGTACAAAACACAACAGTGGGATCGATGATTAATGGTTTGGTATGATCATAATCTCCGGTAACATCATAAGTAATCACATCGTTTTTCAATACATAACGACAAGCGATTTCTTTACGGCCACCATCTGTGTATTGATAAGTATATGGCTTCATTTCCTGTACCTCACCAACAGAAGTACCAATTACCAGATTGCCATTTTTGATTGTCAGTTTATCGGCGCCTTCATAACGCAGACGAATGATGTTTGTATTAGTCCCCGGCTGAATAATGAAATCGTATTTAAGGTTATTATTTTCCGAAGAAACGTGCATATCTACGCCCGGATAAAGACCCGTATAGTCCAGCATCAATGCAGGATGAATACCTGTTTTCCAGCGCGTGCTGTCATTACCCAGAAAATAATTGTAGTACCAGCTTTGCTCTTTACCCGGTTTGATCGCAGGTTTGGCAGCACCATCAAAATACATGCGGTATGCATGAAATTTCAGCATTTCAGGACCTTTCACCTGCCCATGCTTCACGGCATCTGCACGATCTTTATTAGAGGGATCGCCGATGAGATAAGTAAAATTATTTTCAGCAAGATAAACGTCACCTTTACCGGTAACCGATTTATAACGAAACGGACCATCCCATTGCCCACGGTTTTCGATAAACTCCAACGGCGTGTTTACAGCAGGTACTGCCTGCAATAGGGATGGAATGCAAAACAGTAAGGAAAATAAAAAGTAGATTTTCTTCATCGGAAAAAATAAATGTCTGAAGTGGCCAGAGTAGTAAATTTAATATTTTTCTGTCTTAATATAGAAGACAGATTTCCAGCCCGGAAAGTCAGGTTAATACATTCTACAAAAAGAATATATCTTATCGAAAAGGGGTAAAAATCCCGAAGGCAATGCAATTGCCTTAAAAAATGAAGGAAAAAGGGCAACAGGTTTAGTTTACCACCTTGTCTGCACAGCAGCTGCTGGCAAATGCCTCCGGTTTGGCCTTGAACGCAAAACCCATTCCGAGAATGTAGCCCATCGCTTCACGCAGGGCTTCATTGCTCTTAAACTGTGGATTAGTATTGATATCGGCATGGACCTCCATATCTACATCAAACTCATTAAATAAATCACACAGTTCGTAAGCGATTTCAATGCTTTTTGCCACCTCTACAAGCATTCTCTCTTTGATGGAATACGGCTGTTTCGTTTTTTCGTTGTGAATAAACATGAACCCTCCATGTTTCTCCCGCAGAAATACGATCACCGTCGCAAATTCCGTCTCTTCACCACGTACCTGAGAATCAGTCCCGATACACACCTTCAGATGAAAACCTGCATTTCGTTCTTTAATAATTGCTTCTTTTACCGCCGTCTTGATCGGCAAGTGGATGCTTTGTCCACTAAATGTCCGCCATTGCATGGGCATAAGTTTTTGCTTTTATTAAAGTTAAATACAATATTGTTACGAAATCATTAAGGAAAACAACAAATATTATAGAAATAAACAGTTTATCAACATTTTATATTCTAGCTGAAAGCCCAATGCTAAAAACCTAAAGCTTGCGCATGTTTTCACAATTTTAGGCGTTAGGCGTTGAGCTTTAGGCTAAAAAAAAACCGGAACACTGTTGCGTTCCGGTTTTTCTATGTAAACTGACCGTTGAACAGTCAGGAAATGTACAGCTACTAGTAGTCCATACCCATTCCACCACCGCCTGGCATTGCAGGTGCAGCAGATTTTGGTTCTGGTTTGTCAGCAATCACACATTCAGTAGTCAACAGCATACTTGCGATTGAAGCAGCGTTTTCCAATGCTACGCGGCTTACTTTAGTTGGATCGATAACACCTGCAGCCAGCATGTTTTCGTAAACTTCAGTACGAGCGTTAAAGCCGAAATCTGCACTACCTTCTTTCACTTTCTGAACGATGATAGAACCTTCGATACCTGCGTTTTCAACAATCGTGCGGAGCGGAGCTTCGAGTGCACGGCGGATGATAGCGATACCTGTGTTTTCATCGTTGTTATCACCTTTCAGTTCAGCCAGTGCATCGATAGCACGGATGAATGCTGTACCACCACCAGGAACGATACCTTCTTCTACAGCAGCGCGTGTAGCGTGCAGCGCATCGTCAACGCGGTCTTTTTTCTCTTTCATTTCTACTTCAGTAGAAGCACCTACGTACAGAACAGCAACACCGCCGCTCAGTTTCGCCAGACGCTCCTGAAGTTTTTCACGATCATAGTCAGAAGTAGTTACTTCCATCTGAGCTTTGATCTGATTTACGCGAGCTACGATATTTTCTTTTTCACCTTTACCGTTTACGATCGTAGTGTTGTCTTTATCGATAGTAATGCTTTCTGCCTGACCGAGGTAAGCCATAGAAGCATTTTCCAGTTTGTAACCCTGTTCTTCACTGATTACAGTACCGCCAGTCAATACAGCGATATCCTGCAGCATTTCTTTACGACGGTCACCGAAACCTGGAGCTTTTACAGCAGCGATTTTCAGAGAACCACGCAGTTTGTTTACTACCAGTGTAGCCAGTGCTTCACCGTCTACATCTTCAGCGATGATCAACAGCGGACGACCACTTTGAACTACGCTTTCCAGAATAGGAAGAATATCTTTCAGTGTGCTTACTTTCTTCTCATAAATCAAGATGAAAGGATTTGACAGTTCTACCTGCATTTTCTCTGTGTTAGTCACAAAGTACGGGCTCAGGTAGCCACGGTCAAACTGCATACCTTCTACTACTTCTACAGTAGTGTCAGTACCTTTTGCTTCTTCTACAGTGATAACACCTTCGTTACCTACTTTAGCCATTGCTTCAGCGATCAGTTTACCGATAGTACCGTCGTTGTTTGCAGAGATGGTAGCAACCTGCTCAATTTTCTGATTGTCGTTACCTACAGTCTGGCTTTGTTTTTTCAGGTTTTCAACTACAGAAGCAACTGCTTTGTCGATACCACGTTTCAGATCCATTGGATTAGCACCAGCAGCAACGTTTTTCAAACCTTCGCCGATGATAGCCTGAGCCAGTACAGTTGCAGTTGTAGTACCGTCACCTGCTACGTCAGCAGTTTTAGAAGCTACTTCTTTCACCATTTGTGCACCGATGTTCTCGATTGCATCTTCCAGTTCAATTTCTTTAGCTACAGAAACACCATCTTTAGTGATTCCGGGAGCACCGAATTTTTTTTCGATCACTACGTTACGACCTTTAGGACCGAGTGTTACTTTCACTGCATCAGCAAGCACGTCAACGCCTTTTTTCATTTTGTTGCGGGCGTCTGTATTAAAGAAAAGTTGTTTTGCCATTGTAATTAATTTGAGAATCCGACAATTTGCCTATTCGACAATTTGTCGATTTGTAAATGAAACTTGATTTTAAATAAGAGGCCGAATTGCCTCACTTGCGAATTGATTAAACGATCGCGAGGATATCGCTTTCACGCATGATCAGCAGATCTTCACCTTCAATGCTGATCTCTGTACCTGCATATTTACCATACAGAACAGTATCGCCCGATTTTACGGTCATTGGTTCATCTTTTTTACCAGGACCAGCCGCTACTACGGTGCCACGTTGTGGTTTTTCTTTTGCTGTATCAGGGATGATGATACCGCCGGCAGTTTTTTCTTCAGCAGCTGCAGGTTTTACGATTACACGGTCGTGAAGTGGTGTAATGTTTGCCATAGTTGTTCTTTATTTTTAAGATGATTAAATACTAAGTATAATAAAAGACTCATCATCTTTTATGCCAAAGCAAATGTCAGTCAATTTTGCAGCAAAACGGGGCGCCATTTATTATTTTATGGAAAAAAATTGGACAAAATTTCATACTCGGCTGAAATCCACCTGTTCATTTTGTCAGCAATCATCTGTCAGCTATTTTTGTCAAAAATTTCATTATGGCATTACCAATAGGACAACCAGCTCCGGATTTCAAACTTTTCGACAGTGAAAAAAATGAGGTAAAACTTTCTGACCTCCAAGGCAACAACGTAGTACTGTTGTTCTTCCCGCTGGCATTTACCGGCACTTGCACCACAGAACTGTGCTCTATCCGTGATAGCTACAATATTTACGAAGGCCTGAACGCGAAAGTACTCGGCATTTCTGTTGATTCGCTGTTTTCTCTGGACAAGTTCAAAAAAGAACAAAACCTGAACTTCCCGCTCCTGAGCGATTTCAACAAAGAAGCATCTGTTGCTTACAACTCTCTGTATGAAGATTTCGCTTTCGGCATGAAAGGTGTTTCTAAACGTGCAGCATTCGTTATCGACAAAGCTGGTAACGTTCAGTACTCAGAGGTATTAGATAAGGCATCCGATCTGCCGAATTTCGACGCAATCAAAGAAACACTGGCTACACTGAACTAATCGCCGGTGAAACGTCAAACGTCAGTGGGCCTATCGTAACAATCTCAAGTCGACGCAAGAAGACACTCATAAACGGTCGGGCGACTCTACGTTGTCTGACCGTTTTCCTTTTGATAACCACAAATCGACCTTGACGTTTCACATCTGATTTCAACCTAAAAACGAAAAAGCTGCCCTGGGGCAGCTTTTTCTGTTTATAACTAAACAATTCTCTATTTCTTCGGAGCTGGTTTGCTCATGATACCTTTCATCTGCTGAACGAAGCTGTTTGTCGGCTCAATAGCAGCAACTTTATCCAAATAAGACTGAGCAGTCGCTTTATCACCTTTATTGTAGTAATACAAAGTCAGGTATTGATAAGCTTGCATCAGATCCGCCTTTTTATCGTAAGTAGGACCTACTTTTTCCAGCCATTTTGTGTAGAATGGAGCAGCAACACCTGTTTTACCTTCGTTGTCTACCGCAGCAGCAACGCGGCCACGCCAGTAAGTGGCTGACGGCTGATCAGGATATTTAGTTTCCATTTGTTCAAATGCTTTGGCTGCTACATCGTAATTTTTAGAGTAGTATGCCATCGCCCCCCACCAGAAATAATCCAACGGTTGTGTTTCCGGATAAGTTGTTACGAGTTTACCATACCATTCTGCAGATTTTGCGTAGTCTTTAGCATCTTTAAAGCTTTCCGCGATCTGACGTTCCACATCAGACTTGTTGCTTGCAGTATCTGCCTGATCGGCTTTATTATAATAATAGTTAGCGGAGTCAGGCATATTGCTCTGGTTCATGATTTTTGCGTAGTACAGATAGTCCGAGTAAATAATTTTAGACGGTTCCTGCTTCGCAAAGAAAGTTCTCATGTTCTGCAGCGCATTTGGATAATCTTTAGTTTCATATTGACTGTAACCAAGAATACGATACAGATACGCTTTGTTTGCACCGCCATTGATCAGCTCCTGCAGTTTGCTGATTGCAGCAGGGTAATCTTTTGACAAGTACAAAATATTAGCGTATTGCATCTGATCTTCGATAGATTTATCAGACAGTTGCAGGTATTGCTCAATGTTTTGTTTTGCGAGATCGTATTTACCTACCCAGAAGTAAGCATTCGCGAGATCACGGTAAGGCAGTGGGTTAGACGGATCAGCATCTTTTGCTTTACCATAGCTTTCCAGCGCCAGTTTGTAGTTTTTCGCAGCATACCAGAGTGCACCGATACGAGAGAAAGCCAATGAGTTTTTAGGATCTTTACTGGTTACGCTTTCCCAGTTGTTCATGGCTTCACCACCGCCACCTTGTACTTGTTGGTAAGCATCGCCTAAAGCGATATGTAAGTCTGCGTTGTCATTTTTTGCCAGAGCAGCTTTGTACCAGGTAATCGCCTGTTGCTTGTCGCCGCCTTCTGTATAAGTGATCGCATCAGCAGCATATTTCAGCGGCTCCCATTCTTTCTTCTTCGTAGCATCTGCCACTTCTTTAGCAATACGGGACCCCTCTGCAACATTCTTTTCTGTAAATGCTACACGTGCCATACCGGCTTTGTTTGCCAGATCTTCCGGAAATTTCGCGAAATCGGCTTTAGCGGCAGCAGGGTTATCGAGTCCCAGCTCGGCGATACCTAAATAATAGTTTGCAGTAGCATTGCTTCCGGCCAATGGAGCGAGAATCTTTTTGGCTGATTCATAACGCTCGTACTTAATCATTTTAATGCCGTCTTCAAGAGATTGTGCCTGTGCGCTGAAACCAAATGCAACAGCAGCTACAATAGCAATCGATTGTTTCATCATTTTCATTATGTTTTTCATTGCAGGGCAGGTTTATCGCTACCCTTTACATGTACATTTTATTCTATAGAACTAATTTTTATGTCGGTTATTGCCCACTGTTCACCGTAGCTTCCCTTATGACAATATTCATACGAAGCGGAAATAAGTGAGAATGCGCAAAGATAAGTTGTCCACGCTCTTTACTTAAAAAGTTAGCAAATCCCGTGCCTAAACCCGGATAAGTCTCACTAGTGATAAAATAAAGATTGCGGGTTAATGGGTATAATTTCATTGCGATCCAGGCCTGATATGGCTGATAAAACCGCTGTGTACTATCGTTTTGTATAGATGCAACTTTTATCTTTTTCATAAAGGATTCGGTAGCCGAATCGTCTGCACCACTTACATAACTCAAACCAATGAAGCCGATCGCATCGGGATTTTTTGCCACATAGTCCACAACCTGACTGTTGCTTTTTGCCGCAAAAACGTTGGCACCGAGCTTATCCGACTTCAGCAGGGAATCTGTCATATAACGTACCGTGCTGGAACCCTGATTATCAAATACCACTGTATACTTCTTCTTATACTGACCAGTCAGAATGCCTTTTATCTGTTCTACACTTAACAGACTGTCGGGAGAAGAAGGATTTATGATGACTGCCACAGCATCTTTTGCCAGCGCCATTGAAGTTGGTACAAGTTTATTCTGCTCGCAGATCTGTTTTTCACCGCCGTTCAGCTCGCGCGTTACGAGAATGAGTCTTGATTTACGATCAAGCAGGTCTTTGAAACATTCTGATTCGGGCTTGTAATGTGCAGTGATATGCGCATCCGGAAAACTACTGTCGAATACCCGGAGTTGCTCGGCAATAATTGGCTGATATGTTTCATCTACCGAAATATCAATATTACCGCTTGTAGTTGTGTCAGTCGGCTTTTTAGTATCATCCTGGCAGGACGAAAAAAATAAACCGGCGGCCAGAGCCAGTGATATGGTCTTAAACCATTGCATGGGCGCAATTTTAGTTATTATTTAAAAGAAAAGCATGACCTCACATTCTGTTCTAACAATAATTTAACAGCAGATCAAAAAGTTATGTCAAATTATCTTTTGTTGATGTCATCAAATTGTTTGCGGACTTTATCCAGCCGCGATCTTCTGATATCCATAAAACCTCTCCACAGCCGAAATACACCATAAACAATCATAAGTCCGCCCAATGTATAAGCCAGGCCGGGCCCTAATGGCACCTGACCATAAACTTTCATATACACGATGGTAATACCAACAAGCAGGTAGACCAAACCCATGCCAATATTGAGCGTTGACTGGAAACGGCTGTAAGTACCATTACTATTTTGCTGACGCTCTTCGTAGCTCATCTGTTGCATAAATTTTTGCGATTTAAAATTAGGCATTAATACAGAAATCTGCCAGAAAGGATGAAATTAAAAACAGTACATATTAAGCAAATACTGTTCGTTTTCTGAAGAATCCGTTTTTGTTTTATAAGACACAAACGGCCGGGAAATGCATAATCTTAAAAGTCAATTCTTTGGTAAAATAAAAAAAGAGACTGCGGGTTAATACAGTCTCTTTTTTAAATACGCTAAAAATTAAAAACTTATTTCTTAGCGGCTGCCTTTTTAGGCGCAGCGTTTTTAGCAGGAGCAGCTTTTTTAGCTACTGCTTTCTTTGGTGCTGCAGCCTTTTTAGCTGCTGCTTTTTTAGCAGGAGCAGCTTTCTTAGCTACTGCTTTTTTAGCAGGAGCAGCTTTCTTGGCAGCTGCTTTCTTAGCAGGTGCGGCTTTTTTAGCTACTGCTTTTTTAGCCGGAGCTGCTTTTTTTGCTACAGCTTTCTTAGGAGCTGCTGCTTTTTTTGCTGGCGCCGCTTTTTTTGCTGCGGCTTTTTTTGCTGTTGCCATAACCTTTGTGAATTTAAGGGTTAAAAAAAAAATCTTTATGGCAAAACAGCCGAGCGGGTTAGGCTTCGGCTGTAGCTGTTACTGTTTTTACAGAAATCAATGTTTTTGTACGTGTTTTGCGGAACTCGACGATACCGTCAGCCAGCGCAAAAATGGTAAAATCTTTACCTACACCTACATTTGTACCAGGATGGTAAACAGTACCACGCTGACGTACGATGATGTTACCAGCAACGGCAGGCTGACCACCATAGATTTTCACTCCAAGACGCTTACTACGCGAGTCCCGGCCGTTCTTTACACTACCTTCACCTTTTTTATGTGCCATTTTTTATTATCTCTTTACGAATTTACAAAAATAAAATTAATAAATCAATGATTAAGCAATTTCACTGATCTTGATCTTTGTCAGATACTGACGGTGACCATTGCTCTTCTGATAACCTTTACGGCGCTTTTTCTTAAACACGATAACTTTATCGCCTTTGAGGTGATCAATGATTTCAGCCTGTACTTTGGCAGTACCACCGAGAGTGACGTTACCTTCTGCACTGGTCATCAGTACATCAGAAAACTCAACCTTATCGCCTACGTTTCCTGACAGGCGGTGAACAAACAGTTCCTGGTCCTTTTGAACTTTAAATTGCTGACCAGCTATAGATACAATCGCAAACATGACGCTCCTAAAATATTTCGCGCAAAGTTAATACTCTTTCGGTTTTAGACAAATTAATTTTTCTACTTTAGTCAATTCGCCCTGTAAAATACCAGTTATAACATTTCTTCCTCACAAGTTTCTGGTTCAGAATTGTACATTTGCCGTCCACGTTTTAAGAGAGAGATGAAGATAAAATCTTTTCTGGCCAAGCCGTATGCCGCCATCATTCATGGCAAAATACGCAAGGGAATGGCCACTGCAGTTGCCGATCAGCAATCGATTTTACAAAATCTGCTGAAAATAGGCAGCGGCACTACCTTCGGGAAAGACCATCATTTACAGGAAGTCAAAACCTATGATGCCTATAAAAATGCTGTGCCGGTTCGCGATTACGAAACCTTCAAACCATATATTGAACAAATAAAAGCTGGAGGCCAAAACATACTCTGGAAGGGCAAACCAATCTATTTTGCCAAAACTTCCGGCACTACCAGTGGTGCCAAATACATTCCGATTACAAAAGAGTCGATTCCCAATCATATCAATACAGCCAAAAACGCGCTGCTCTGCTATATGGTGGAAAGTGGCAACACTTCTTTCGCCGACGGCAAAATGATTTTTTTATCAGGATCCCCTGAACTGGAGCGTGTGGGCGGCATTCCAACCGGACGACTCAGCGGCATTGTAAACCATTTTGTACCAGGCTACCTGCGCACGAATCAGCTTCCTTCTTACGAAACCAATTGTATCGAAGACTGGGAAACCAAGCTGGACCGTATCGTCAATGAAACGATGAACCAGAATATGAGTCTCATCAGCGGTATTCCACCATGGATGCAGATGTATTTTGACTGGCTGAGCGAAAGAAGCGGTGGTAAAAAAATCAAACAATTATTCCCCAACCTGCAGGTAATTGTGCATGGCGGCGTAAACTTTGAACCTTATAAGGCCAAATTATTTGACAGCTTGGGTGGGAAAGTAGATGCCATTGAAACTTTCCCTGCTTCGGAAGGCTTTTTCGCCTTTCAGGATACACTGGAGAACGAGGGTTTGCTGCTGAATACTAATTCCGGCATCTTCTACGAATTTATTCCTGCAGGAGAAGTTTTCAACGAAAATCCAACACGTCTTTCACTGGCAGATGTGAAACTCGGTGAAAATTATGCACTGATTGTAAACAGCAATGCCGGCCTTTGGGGCTACAATATCGGCGACACCGTACGTTTCGTAAGTCTGAATCCTTACCGTATTCTGGTAACAGGTCGTATTAAACATTTTATCTCTGCCTTCGGCGAACACGTCATTGGCGAGGAAGTAGAACAAGCCTTACTGGCAGCTGCAAAAGAACAACATGCGCACATTATAGAATTCACGGTAGCGCCACAAATTCAGACCTCAGGTGAATTGCCATACCACGAATGGTTTATTTCTTTTGAGAAAGCTCCTGACAATCTGGAAGCCTTTGCCAAAGCGATCGACAATCATCTGCGCAGCAAAAATATTTATTACGACGACCTGATTACGGGCAGTATTCTACAACCGCTGAAGATTCGCGAAATGCAGCCGGACGCGTTTATTGAATACATGAAATCGATCGGAAAACTGGGCGGGCAAAATAAAGTGCCGCGCCTCAGCAATGACCGAAAACTGGCGGATGCACTGCAACCCTGGAGAAAATAAATGATTTTTTAAGCGGGAAGTTTCGAAAGAGCTTCCCGTTTTTTATTTCGGTTTCTTCTTTCAAATTTTACCTTTGTCGCCAGAAATAGATTGTTTTGTTAAAGGCATATTTTCAAAAGACGATTGTGGAAGCAGGCTGTGATGAGGCCGGACGCGGCTGTTTGGCCGGTCCTGTATTTGCAGCAGCGGTAATTCTTCCCAAAAACTTTCGTCATCCTTTGCTCAACGACAGTAAACAGCTGAAAGAATCGGACCGTGAATTATTGCGCCCGATTATTGAGAAAAAAGCAATCGCGTGGTCGGTACAGCAGGTAGATCATGAAGAAATAGACCGAATTAATATTCTGAAAGCTTCATTCAAAGCCATGCACCTGGCAATCGATGAATTGATGGTTCGCCCCGAATTACTATTGATCGATGGTAACCGTTTTTCTCCTTATTTCGGCATTCCGCATCAATGTTTCGTAAAAGGCGATGGCAGATTTGCCTCTATTGCAGCAGCAAGTATTCTGGCCAAAACCCACCGTGACGAGTACATGCAGCAACTGCACACACAGTTTCCAGATTATGGCTGGGATGCCAATAAAGGCTACGGCACATTAGCGCACCGTCGTAAGATCGTGGAGATCGGCTTTTCACCATTTCACCGTAAAACTTTTAAAGTGGATCTCAATTTTGAGAACGCTGCAGCAGAAGAAATTGCGGAAGATTAGCCATACAGGCATTAAGCCAGCAACAAATTGATCTCGAAAATTGTCCCCACCGGATCGTTATCTTTTACACCAATACTTCCCTTATGCTGTTTTACAATTTTTCGGGTAAGATATAAGCCCAGACCAGTTCCTTTACTTTTTCGCGTGCTTTCATTACCGATGCGGTAGAATTTATTGAAGATTTTTTTCTTCTCGTTATCGGGAATTCCCTGCCCTTCATCTGCCACTTGAAACGCAAGCTGATTGCCATTCTTTTTCAGATAAACGGTAATCAGCGTTTTAGAAGGCGTGTATTTGATGGCGTTTTCCAGCAAATTATTGATGGCCATTTGCAGCAGCAAACGATCACCATTTACTTGCAAGTTTTCATCCATTTCGGATTCGAATCTGCCCTGATAGCGGATATTATATTCTTTTACCGATTGCAGCAAAAGTTCAGAGAAATCAAATTTTTCACGCGCGGCTACGTACTGGTGCCCTTCCATCTGCGAAGCAATGAGCATATTATTGCAGAGATCGTTCAGCCGGTTAGATTCGGTAATACACCGTTCCAGTAGCTTGGCTTTTTTATCTTCGTCAAGCGCATATTTCTCCAACGTCTGTAAATTCAGTTTCATGGCCGCAATTGGAGATTTTAACTCATGAGTCACGGAAAGCATGAAATTATTTTGCTGCCGCGAAAGACGGATACTGCGACGAAAGGAAGTATACACTACAGCAGCGCCGATAAAGATTACCACCAAAAAGGTGAAGCCTTCACCGAAATACTGCGCTCTCCTGCTTTCTCTTTTTTTGTTGAGTACTGCCAGATTGGCTGCGAATACCTCAGGATTGCTCACACTATCTATGTGTTCTTTTAATGCGAAACGCTCCTGCTGATATATAATCTGGCTCTGGTGCTCCAGGCTGAATCCCCAAAACACAAGCGCCGCAATGATATAGGCCAGCAACAAAAGGTATACAGTATTAAAAAAACGCATGCTAATTAAAAGTCAAAGGTCAAAAGGAGCTTAATGCTCAAAGCCTAAAGGCTTGTCCCCTTCGACTCCGATCAGGGTGACAAGCCTTTATTATGTTTTAATTTCGTGCAACATTGCGATCCGCGCCTCTTTCCACGCGCAGGCCTACCTGCAATACTTCAGACAATGGATTGACGCGCATATTTTGCTGCAATTTTATTTCGTAGGTTCCCTTTTTTCGCAAAATAGAACGATCGCCCGGTTCCGTAAGCGGAATACGCTGTTCCCAGATTTCACCCATGCCACGGCCCATCCATTGGCCGGTACTAGCGGCCAGTGTCACCTCAATTGGCATTTTAGAAAATGAAGTATCACCCGGCTGCTTCATATAAATGTTCATCCAGATATTTGAAAACTGGTAAGCATCGGTATGACGAATGATAAAATACATATCATACAGTGACGTCGTGTCTGTCACATCAATCTTAAATGTTGGCTGATAACTGAACTGCCAGGCATTTTGCGGAATGGTGTATGACTTTTGATAATAGGGCGATGGCATACATCCTGCCAGCATTAAAAAAGAGATAAATATTAAAGCGTAGAATTTCATTTAAGTTTTTATGATTTTCGGAGCAGCCCCGCTATAATTTAGTTTGCCTAAACGAACAAACTACAAAATATTCAATACTTGTTCTTTTGCTTTTTCCAGTTCGTCCTTCATCTGTACCACGATCTGCTGAATATCGGCATCGTTGGCCTTTGCGCCCAGCGTGTTGATTTCGCGGCCTACTTCCTGCAATACAAAGTTGAGCACTTTACCTTTTGAGATTTCCGGCTTAGAAAGAATTTCACTGAAATACGTGCAGTGCAGTTTCAAACGAGTTTTTTCTTCAGAGAAATCGCTGCGCTCGATATAATAAATCAATTCCTGTTCCAGACGGTTATTGTCGACCTTCTCAACAGAGATATCTTTCAGTGAACCCATAATGCGCGCACGAACGCGTTCTGTACGCTGAGCCTCGAGCGGAAGAATTTTTTCAAGCAGTGCTTCAATATTAGCAATTCGTTGTGCCAGATCTTTTTTCAGAACTGCGCCCTCGTTTTTGCGATGTTGCATCAATTGCTCCGCAGCCGCTTCGATTACTTTTTTCACTTCAAACCATTCTGCTTCCGGCAATACATCCTGGTCAGCAGAAACAATTTCGGGCATACGCATCAATGTAGACAAAATATTATCCTCTGCGGTAAGATTCAGCTCATCGGCAATCTGCTTCATGCTTTGATAGTAGAAGCGCGCAAGCGATGTATTGACAGTCATCGGACGGGAAGCACCTTCCTGCTTTACAGAAACCGTGAGATCCATAGTTCCCCGCATCAAAGCTGTATTGAGCAGACTACGGATGTCCAGTTCATAAGAACGTAAAATGGGCGGAAGCTTGGTCATTACATCAAATTGTTTGCCGTTGAGAGATTTGATCTCTACGACTACCTGGCGTCCGTTAACGTCAGCTTCTGCGCGGCCAAAGCCTGTCATCGAATACAGCATACTCTTTTCTTCTTTGAAACAAAAGTCTATAAAGGTTTTACAATAAAAAAACTTCTGACAGGATTTATGCAAAAAACTATGTAAAATCGTCTTAAAAGTATTAGAAATATCGGGACGGGGAATATAATTCGGTTATTTTTGTCGTTCATCGTAAAAATATTTTACGCATGCGATTTGCTGCAACAATCTGTTTACTCATCATATCATTTTCTGTTTTCGCGCAGCAGCCAAATGCGTCGAAAGCGGATCTGGAAAAGCGTCGCCAGGCGATCATCGAATCTATTAAAGAGACTCAGGCACAACTGGAGATCACCAAGCAAGATAAGAAAGCTACGCTTACACAGCTACGCGCATTACAGGCCAAACTGGATGCCCGTCAGCGACTGATCGGCAATATTAATGAAGAAATCGGCCAGATTGACAACACGATCCATACGTCTTCTAACGAAGTAACGAGTCTGCAAGGTCGTCTGGAAATGTTGAAAGCCCGTTATGCGCAATCACTGCGCTATGCCTACCGCAACCGGAATTCTTACAATATGCTGGCATTCTTGTTTTCTTCTGCCGACTTTAATGAAGCCGTGCGCCGCATGAAGTATCTGAAAAGATATCGTGATTACCGCAAGGAACAAGCCGATGAAATCCGCTATACGCAAGGCCAGATCAAACAAAAAATCACTGTACTGAATACGCAGAAAACGCAGAAAAGTATGTTGTTGTCTGCTGAAGAACAGCAAAAACAAACTTTGCAGCAAGAAACCAATCAAACCAATGCTGTTGCCAAAGAATTGAAAGGCCGTGAAAAGGAGCTGGCATCGGAAATTCAGAAAAACGAAAAATCGAAACGTGAGGTAGAGCACGCCATCAGCCGTGTTATCCAACGTGAGATTGAGCTGGCACGAAAAAAAGCAGAAGAAGAGGCTCGTAAAAAAGCGGAAGAAGAACGCAGACAAGAACAGCAAAGACAAGCCGCCGCTGCTGCTGCCAACAAAGGCAACAACGGGGTGAAACTAAATACAGGCTCCGGTATGCGTGGTGAAAGCGGGAATACATCAACAGGAAATTCTCATACTGCAACTACGCCTAACAATAATAATGCAGGTACTGCAGTCGCCAGCAACGTGCCGCCGCCACGTCACAAACCTACAGAAGACGTATCCTATAAAATGATGCTGACGCCGGAAGCAACAGCATTGTCTAACGGATTTCAGGCTAATCAGGGCCGTTTACCATGGCCTGTAGAAAAAGGCTTTATTTCTGCACATTTCGGTAAGCAGCAAAGCCCGCTGGCAGAAAAAGTATATATCGATAATCAGGGTATCAAAATCACAGTGCCTGCGGGCAGTACGGCAAGAGCTGTATATGATGGCGTAGTGACTGGCGTGGTTTATGTTGCCGGCAAACAGCTCGTCATGATAAACCATGGTGATTATTATTCGGTTTACATGGGGCTTTCTTCTGTAAACGTAGCTAAAGATCAAAAAGTACACGCCAAACAAGTGATCGGTACCATAGGTCAGAATGACGACGGCGCTACAGAACTTGATTTTCAGATCTGGAAGGTGAATGCGAAAGGTCAGTCAACCAGAGTGAATCCGGAAGGATGGATCGCGCACTAATTATTATGGCGAATGGTCAACCGTGAATCGTGAATGACCCCTAAAACTTCATAAAAATTCAACAAAAAACCTGTGTCGAAAAATGCAGGTTTTTTGTTTAGTTACTGGCTTGCATAAACGTAGCCGGGATCGATGAACGTATAAATATAAGTGACTTCGCGGCGACGTTTTGTTACATCCTTGCCGGAGATATCATATGATTTTTCATTGAAAATATTTCTCAGGGAAGAATTGCTATAATGCTTATTGGCACTATCTGCCGGGGAATTTAAATAGCGGCTAACGCGATAATTCCCATCGAAAACTACTTGTGCCGAATCACAAACATAACGTCCGTAGTCGCTCGTAGATGCGACCGCAAAATTAGCTTCTCGCGAATCCCAATTGACTTTCTCCAAAGTGCTGCCCGGCGCTACGCGCAACGTATCAACCTCTCGTGTGCCATCTTTTGGATAATAATACAATATCGCGATTTCATGAGCAGTTTCATTTTTGAAATAAACATGGGTAGTGGTAGAATCTAAATCCGGATGCAAAAAGCAAGATGCAAAACACAGGGTTAGTAATACAAAAAATAGTTTCTTCAAAAAAATCCCGCACCAAAATGATGCAGGATTTTCGATACAATTCAGATAACGTTATTTTTTCTACTAAGGGAACAACATACCATTATACTTATTCACGTCCACAGACGGAATAGACGAATGATAATAAGCATTGATCGTGCGAATCATTTCATTGGCAGCCAGCGCATAACCACGCTGTGTCAGGTGCACGCCGTCGAGTGAAAACGTGCCACCGCTTACATAAGTAGTGGTAAACGTTACACCATTGAACACAACGCCGTTGGTAAATGTTTTCAGATAAGCATTGATATCCACATAGGCGAGCTTATAAGTCGCAGCAGCGTTCTGTATAATCTGATTGAATGCAATTGTTGCAGTCTGCACATTCGAAATTTCGGTTGCATCCAGCACGTATTGTTTTGGAATTGGCTTAAGACTACCCCATCCTGCGCGCAATGAATCCTGTGGCGTAGTCAATATCAGCAATTCACCGTCTTTCGCCTGGCGGAAACCTACCGGAGAATTTACATCCTGGATGATGAAATTATTCTGACCTAAAGTAAACGTAATACCAAGCGGTGCATAAGCTGCATTCAGCGAATCTACCTGCCCTTGTCTTGTCAGCACTAAGCCATTGATCGGAATAGTAGTAAAATATGGAATGGTGGTTACATCCGGAATATTCATCAGTGCACCTTTCGCCCCGTGTGCGATCAATGCTTCCACTGTCGCGTTATAGCTTGCTTCAAAAGATGTAGTGCTTGAAATGTCGGTAAGGCCAATGCCACCCACGATACCTTCGCCGCCCGCAGTTGCATAACCGAGCACATCATTGCTCCCCAGCCACATGGTAAAGAACGTTGCATTTATTTTCAACGCTTCATCTAATGGCCTTTCCGTAGGACTGGAATAGAATCGTGCTGCATATGGATTTAATGTACCGTAGCCCGGATACAGATAATCAATACAACGGATACCTGGCACACCTGTATTATTAAATGGCCCTTGCGCGGCAATATTAGTGGAGCTACCCGCGGTATCGTTTTGCGTTGCATCAACAGGCGCAAGCGAGCCATTTACGATAGCCAGTACTTTTTTAGGTTCAGGCCAACCGCTTTCACCTGGCAATAAAGGCTCTTTAAAATCACCGCCGCCAACGAGCTTAAACTGACCCGCCAGCATAGCAGGGTAAGAATTGACCTGCCCGCTGCGATATAATGACCCATCAGAATAGCCTGAAGTAAGCGAGTTACCCACCGCGAGGTAAGTAGAAAAATCAGCGTCACCTTTTTGCGGCGTAACTGGTTCTATTTTGGGTTTGCAAGATGCTACAGACAATGCAAGCAACCCGAGTATGTATGTTTTCTTCATTGTAATTGCTTTTTGTGTTTACTTAAAATCATACGAAACGCCTATACCCGGAGTAATCGCTTTTGTCTGATATTGTCCGCTAAGGCCGGCAGGAATGAATGTGGAATTTCTTTTTTCAGATGTCACATATTCTACAGCCGCGAGGATGGTCAATTTTTTTGCTGGCTTGTAAGAAAGACCACCGGTTAGCACCAGACGATTGGCATCCGGCAACTCAGGAGAAACATAACCGTCACGCACCGGAGAAGGATCATAAGCAATACCCGCCATCAGATTGAATGATTTACAGATTTTGTAGTTGGCACCCGCACGCATTGCCAGTGTGTTTTTGTACAATCTTGGCGTGCGTGTGTTCTGCAGTTGCGCCGTTTGCTGATCATAGTCAAAACGCAGTGTATCGTAAGATTTCCACCCTACGAGATCAAAGTTTGCCGTTAGCACAAGACGTTCACAGATTCTGTAACCCACACCAACAGACAATACCTGAGGCAATGGCAAGGAAGTGGAAAAGCCTGTGTTTGGAAATTCAGAAGACAATGATGTCGGCACATTAAATGTTGCGTTACCACTGTTTACTTTCATCTTTACTTCGGAACGGTAAGTAAGACCAAACTGAAGATTTGAATTCGCCTGAATATGAACACCAAGATTATACCCTAAGCCATTTGCATTTCCTTTCAGCTCAGCTTCGCCGTCCGCGCCGGTTTGATCCTGCACCGGAAGCGCCTGTCGCAGATCCACATTACCTGTTGCATACACAAAACCTGCACCCACGCTCACGATATCGGAAACGCGATAACTTACTGTTGGCTGGAAGAAAATACTTTGCAATTTGATCGACTGATTTACATAACGGCCAGTCCAATCATCGTCCCATTTCAATCCACTACCAAATGGCGTGTACACACCGAGACCAACGCCCAATCTTTTTTGCTTACCTACAGTACCGCCTACATAAACATTGAACGGAACAAACGTCTGTTCTTTTGAAGTGTAGGAATAGCCGCCGGTTGGTTGCTGAATGTACTTAGTAGACGGCATAATGAACAAAGCACTACCGTAGGCCTGTATACCGTCCATCCGCGACAGACCGGCCGGATTGTAAAAAATGGTAGATGCGTCCCAAACCCAGGCTGCGCCGCCGCCGCCCATTGCCAATTGTCGAAGCCCTTGCAGATTTAACTGATAGCCCGCGCCAAGGCTCATCACTGCCGGGAACAGCATGGACGTCGCCAATAGTGCATGTTTCTTCATAACGAAGTTGTTTTTTGTTGAGAATACAATGAGGAAAAACGAAACTTAACTAAAAGTTAAGGGGAACAAATGTAATAAACAACAGACATGATTTATCCACGATATAAAAAAGGCTCCATCAACTTGCAATCGCGATGGTCACAAAACTCGTGCCAACAGCACCGGCTTCCAGTACTGCTAAAGATGCGGCTTCCAGCGTTGCGCCGCTCGTAAGTACGTCATCAATCAGCAATACATGCTTTCCTTCAATCGCAATATTCGGTTTAAATGCCCCGCTCACATTTTCAAGTCGCTCCAAACGCGTTTTCTGTGTCTGACTTTCTGTATGCCGCACACGCAGCAATCCATTCTCGGCAACTGGTATTTGTAACAATTTGCCCATTGCAGCAGCCACAACGAAGCTTTGATTAAAACCACGCTCCCGTTCTTTTTTCGCATGTAGCGGAATAGGAATAATAAGGTCAATTTCATTGATCCATGAAGTAGTACGCAGCTCTCTTGCAAATTCCGTTCCGAGAAAAACACCTGTTTTTTTCTTGCCTTTATACTTGAGCCCATGTAATAAATGTTGCAACAAACCTTTTTCCGTAAAGTAAGCAAAAGAAGTACCGTAACTATAAGGGACACGACCAGCCAATCGCATTGCGGACTCATTTTCGGGGATATGATGATAGGCGGTGCGTGGCAATAATTGTTTGCAATGCAAACACAGAACCGATTCATCAGCCACCAGCGAGCGGCTACAGCCTTCACATAAATTGGGGAAGAACAGATGCACGAAGCCTTCGTACATCTGCTTTATTTTTTCTTTCATAGAGATAGCAACGAATGTAGTTTAAAACAACATCCCGTAAACTTCCTCTATTTTGTTGACTGGTTTGATTGCAATATTGTAATTCGCCTTTGGCAAACCCTTGGCATTTGCCTTTGGAATGAAGATAGCGTCCATGCCGAGCTTTTCAGCTTCGGCAATTCGCTGATCAATTCGATTTACGGCACGGATTTCTCCCGACAAACCAATTTCTCCGACCAAAGAAATATTTGATGGCAATGTTTTGTCTTCATACGAAGAAAGCAATGCACAAACCACGGCAAGCTCAATAGAAGGGTCTTCTACTTTGATGCCACCTGCAATATTGACGAAAACATCTTTTACGCCGAAATGAAACCCGCCGCGCTTTTCCAGTACAGCAAGCAACAACTGTAAGCGACGCAGATCAAGGCCGCTTACGGTACGTTGTGGAGTGCCATAAACAGCGTGTGTAACCAATGCCTGCACTTCGATCATCAGCGGACGAAGCCCTTCAATGGTTGCAGCAATAGCAACACCACTCAGCGGTTCGTCGTGCTGTGACAAAAGAATTTCGGAAGGATTACTCACGGGACGCATTCCCTGGGTCACCATTTCATAAATGCCCAGTTCCGAAGTAGAACCAAAACGGTTTTTAAGCGTGCGCAAAATACGGTAGGCATAATGACGGTCACCTTCAAACTGAAGCACAGTATCAACCATATGCTCCAAAACTTTTGGGCCAGCAATGGAACCATCTTTAGTAATATGACCGATGATGCAGACCGGGATATTGGAGGTCTTTGCAAAACGTTGCAGCTCGGCCGCACATTCGCGTACTTGCGATACACTGCCCGCTGCCGAAGACACATAAGGTGATTCTAATGTCTGGATAGAATCAATGATAAGTAATTGTGGTCTTACTTTTTTCGCTTCCTGGAAAATCGTCTGTGTATCGGTGGCAGTCAGCAGAAATAAATTCGGATTGCTAATACCAAGACGGTCGGCGCGTAGTTTTATTTGTTGGGCGCTTTCTTCACCAGAAACATAAAGTGTGCCACCGGCATTTTGCCATTGCATCGCTGCCTGAAGGAAAAGCGTAGACTTACCAATACCAGGTTCGCCGGCAACCAATACTACCGAACCCGGCACAATTCCTCCGCCTAATACCCGGTTCAATTCCGGATCAGGCAATATCATTCTTATTTCTTCTTGTGTGATGATTTCGGCAATGCGATGTGCTTTCTTTTTTTCCTTGGGTTCTTCGTCCCAGATGGTCGCCGATTTACCATTACTGTCTTCTTTCTGGATCACTTCTTCCACCATCGTGTTCCACATGCCGCAGGCGGTACATTTACCCACCCATTTCGGACTTTCATAGCCACATTGCTGACAGAAAAAGGCCGTTTTCGTTTTTGCCATAGTGAATGCTAAAATACCTAAAAACAAAAGAGCCATCGGAGGAATCCGGCGGCTCTCACTTACTAACCCATTAAATTCACAACTTGATACAAATGTAGTAAACCCGTCCGAACGAAAAAAATGGATTTAAGGCATTGATCTATTGTCAGTTTGTCGCAGCAAGGGGTTAGGGCTCAATTTCACTTTATTGCATATAATTACCAAGATGAAATTGCGCTAAATTTTATCCTTTCATGCCAAAATGGCAAGTATTAATAACAAAACGGTAAAACCGGAGCACAAAGAAAGTGACACTTATAGATAGTAAAAATTATACATAACTGACATTTCCTTTTGGGTACGTATTTTGCAGTGTTTTAGTATAAAACAGACCACATTATGAATGAAACAACCGTACAGATAGAAAAAATACAACGACATTTTCTTCCGGAAGATTATACTGTAACCACCTGGGAAACACTTCAGCCTTATTTCGACAACCTGATTAACAGGCAGTTAGACTCTAAAGCAGCCTTAGACCAATGGTTGCTCGACGTGAGCGAGCTGGAAGCTGTTGTGAGCGAAGATGTTTGCTGGCGCCAGATCCGTATGACCTGCGACACAACGGACCCTAAGCTCGAGGAAGCATTTACCTATTTCGTGATGGAAATTGAGCCAAAAATGAAGCCTTACGGCTTTGAACTCAACAAAAAACTGGTTGCATGCCCATTTGCGAAAGACCTCGATCATGACATGTATTTCCCTTACCTGAGAAGTGTAAAAAATGCAATTGACATTTATCGTGAAAACAATGTGCCAATTCAGGCAGAGTTAAATGTACTCGCACAACAGTATGGTGTGATTGCCGGTAAGATGACCGTGCATGTAAACGACAAAGAATACACTTTACAACAAGCGGCAAAATTCCTCCAGAACCCGGATCGCGCATTGCGTCAGCAAGTGTTTGAAAAAGTTTCAACACGTCGCATGCAAGACAAAGATCAAATGGACGAACTGTTTGACAAACTACTGGTCCGTCGCCAGCAGGTAGCTGTAAACGCAGGTTTTGAAAACTACCGTGATTATAAATTCCGCGAGCTCGGCCGTTTTGATTATACACCGGAAGATTGCTTTGCATTTCATGATGCTGTACGTGAGCACATTTTGCCATTGCAAAAAATACTGATCGAATATCGCAGAAAAAAACTGGGCATTGATGTAATGCGTCCATGGGATACCGATGCGGAACCAGAAGGCATACAACCGCTGCATCCTTTCACTGGTGGAAAAGAACTGACAGAAAAAGCAATTGAGGTATTCAATAAACTGCGTCCATTCTTCGCAGAATGCCTGAACACTATGCGCGAAATGGGACGTCTGGATCTGGAAAGCCGCATCGGTAAAGCACCGGGCGGTTATAACTGTCCTTTGGCAGAAACCGGCGTTCCGTTCATCTTTATGAATGCTGCCGGAACAATGGGCGATGTCATCACTATGATGCACGAAGGCGGCCACGCCGTTCACTCTTTCCTTTCGCATGAATTACCACTGAGCGCGATGAAGGAATATCCGATGGAAATTGCGGAACTAGCCAGCATGAGTATGGAATTATTTACAATGGAACACTGGGATACTTTCTTCCCGGATGTAAATGAACTGCACCGTGCACAACTGGAAGAGCTGGAACGTGTGATTGATGTGCTACCATGGATTGCTACAATCGACAAATTCCAACACTGGTTGTACACAAATCCGGGGCATACCAAAGAACAGCGTCAGGAAGCATGGATGCGTATCTTAAATGAATTTTCTACTGGCACCGTTGATTGGACTGGTTTTGAAGATTATCGCGCGCATATCTGGCAAAAACAACTGCATTTGTTTGAAGTACCATTCTACTATATTGAATATGGCATTGCACAACTGGGCGCTATTGCAATGTGGCGTCAATATCGTGGTAATAAAGAACAGGCGTTGGATAATTATTCAAACGCATTGAGCCTCGGCTATACCAAAACGCTAAAAGAATTGTATGCAGCGGCTGGTATCAAATTTGATTTCAGTCCGGCTTATGTAAAAGAACTGGGAACTTTTGTTCAAGAGCGCATGAAAGAAATGGGAGTGTAAATATTGGCGATTGAATATTTGAGATTTAAGATTGGCTTAACGCGAGTTCGTACTCGAGCTGCTCATCCATCCCGACGCAGGAGGGATCCCGCGAAAATACAAAGCCCATGTTGCGCCGGACGTTTCCTATCGTCGACGTGACACCTGGAAATACTTAAAATAGAAAAGGATTTGTGAGTTAACTCACAAATCCTTTTCTATTTTATACCACAAATAAATCAGACATCAGGAAATCAGCGATCAAAATGCTACTCCATTATCTGGAACTTCACAGTTTGTCTTCCTTCGAGCTTCAGAAAATACATACCAGACTGAAGATTATTTAATGAAATTTGAAGATCATTTTCTCCTTCCTGAACTGCCAGGCCGCGAGTCATTACTACGCGACCAACGATGTCTGTAATAATCAACGACTGTGATTCGGTTTGCGAAGCCGTGAAACGGATATTGATCGCATTTCTTGCCGGATTCGGATAAATTGTCAAATCGTTTTCATCCAGTGTACTGAAAGCTGTTGACTTTATACCTTCAGTACTGTCTTCACCGTCATCCAAGAGCTGATTAACACTGGAAGTGCCTACGTGCAAAGTATAGCATGCATTGGCACTATAGGCTCCCGCATAACCATAAACCTGCAGATAATAACTGGCGCCTTTAGTTGGTGTGTTGTAAGTAATGCTTTCCGATGTTGTTCCTCCATTTTGCGAAATGCCCAATTGCTTTCCGTTACTATTATACAAACGGATATCGTAGTCAGCCGGCAAATTGGTAAGTGTAACTTTAAATTTAGGAGCTGCATTTGTAGTCGTAAACTTAAACCAATCTTTATCGGTAGTGGAACTGATTAAAGCAGCGATGTCCGTATTTACAGGAATTGATTTTGCAGTATTCTGCGTGTTGTTGCTTTCGTAATTATCTGCACAAGCCGGTGGAGGTGGCGTAGTGTTACCTAGCCCCACTGCGGTCCATGCATTAGTCACCTGCAGTACTTCATTACTGCCGGCTCCATACAAATCCGTCGCGGCCTTGATTGAATAAGTACGGGTATCTGCATATTGGGACGTAGGTGTTAAATAAAGCGTCAATGTCCGGTAAAGTATGGCTGCTGCTTTGCCTATTCCTATCCCGGAAACACTATAAGAAGTACCGTTATCATTTACGCCACTATTGCCTGCAGACACCAGAAAATACCAATAATTAAGTACACCGCTGTTCGTGTGAACGCCGCCATTATCAGCGCCTCCGGTTGCCCAGTTAACACCTTTATAGGTATTGGGCTGCCCATAACTTTTCGGATCACTCATGGAACGGAGCGTGTAGAAATCAGAACCGATCAGCCAGTTCGCGTTATTCGGTCTTGCATAAAATTCAATGCTAGTGCCCATACAATCACTAATTCCTTCATTAAGCGCACCGCTCTCATAGCTGTAATTCAAATTTGCAGTAAAGGACGTAAGACCATGTGTAATTTCATGGCCGCAAACGTCCAGCGCGGTTAATGGCTTATTTCCATCAGTAGCATTGCCATCTCCATAAGTCATGCGCGTACCATCCCAGAAAGCGTTAAAATAATTCTGGCTGTAGTGCACATAACTGTTGATTGCATAGCCATTTCCATCAATACTGTTACGATTAAAATTATTCTTATAAAAATCATAAGTCATTTCAGCACCCCAATGCGCATCTGTGGCATATTGATCCAAATTGGCGTTTACATTATTCCAGATATCGTCCGCATCCGTAAAGTCAACGGCGTTACTATAATTGGTAGTCTTTTTAAGATTGTACGTCTGAACACCGTTACCACGAGTCGCCTCTCTTAAACGATAAGAGCCATTATAACTATCTGTCTGAATCGTTTGGGTTCCGCTATACCCAGTCTGCGCAGTGCCCGTTGCAGCTGTATTATGCATCAGCTCTCTTGCTCCTAATACAGTTCCCGTCTCTGCATCTATAAAATAAATCCGGCGGCCGACAGGATCCTGAGCATAAATGTCCAGCTTATAAGCGAGCCTCATTTTAGCAGGACTAATTTCGTTTTCTCCCGCGTAATAAACCAATGTGGCATTGGGGTAAAAAGTAGCATTCGGATTGTTACTTTCCCTTTTAAGGAAGGCTTCTTCCTCGGCGCTTTGCCATTTATAAGACCTGGCACCAAACGCGTGCATGGCCTTTTGCAAAGCATCTTCTGCAGTCAGTGCCGGTTTAGTCTCCAGGTTATTCTGAGCGCCATCAACCCATGCTCCATTTTGGCTCAAAACCTTTCCGTCTCCTACATGAACAATATACAATGCACCCTCGACCGGAATTCCGTTAAGTTGCTGCTGATACCGATAATGTTCCTGTTTTAGTTGCGGGTCAGCATCCACCCGCATCAACGAAGCAGGGGTTTCCGTAAATCCGCCATTTTGTTGCAACCAAATTTTACCCTTCACAAAAGGAGGTTCCTGACCTTTTTTAAATTCTACAACAGAAGGGTACATTCCTTCATTTCCCGGTTGAACTTTTTCAGCAGTTTGCCCAAAAACTAAAGTTGAGCTTAAGCCGGAGAGAAAAAGCAGCGTAATTTTTCGTTTCATACTATATGATTTTATTAAACTAATGTTATCAAAAAGCGTTCCACTCTATTAATGAATTAGTTACAGCATCAGCAAAATGCCCACATTACATATTTTACATATACGAATTTAATAAAAAACATCATCGTCTTTCAGAATATGTGAAATGTTTTTTTCCCCGTTCAGATTACCGTAATCCAAAAAAAATCCGTTTTTTCCGGGAAGAGTCGAAAAATGCTGGTGGTTAACAAAACAATCGGCCGGCTTGAATCGTCAGACCAATTTGCATTAAAACAAAAAAGGACTTATGAGTAACTCATAAGTCCTTTTTTATCCAGCGAGATGCCGCATGATTGACAGAAGAAATCTCTTGTAATGGAGGCATCTGTTCTGTCTGAAAGATTCAGCGATCAGCCATTTAAAAGATTTGCTGCTTTTTCGAGACTTTCCGGTTTCCCGACGTCAATAAAAATATCACCAGTATGATTGAAGCCTTTGATGACGTTTGTTTTCGCGAAAAACAAATACACATCGATCATAGAAAATTTCCCCTGAAAAGGCATATTTAAGATTGCAGGAGAAAGTACCTGTACCCCACTGAATGCATAGGGGTGCAGCGAAAGGACTTCACGGCTAATTCTTTGTTCACCGGTATTATTATTTGCCCAGCCACAAAGCAACAGATGATCATCAAACAAAAGCTGTCTTGACGAGGTACGTTGCATCACAGCCAATGTAGCCATCGCATCAGATTGTTTATGCTGATCGATCATTTTACCAAGATCGAGGTTGGTGAGTACATCTACGTTCATCACCACAAAAGCTTTTTCATCCTTGAAGTAACTACCGGCTTTCCGCAGTCCGCCACCAGTTTCCAGCACAACTTCACGCTCATCAGATATCGTTACATTGCTGCCAAAACCGTTATTTTCTTCCAGCACTTTTTCAATCTGATCGGCAAAATGATGCACATTAATGATCACATCTTTGATGCCGAACGATTGCAGGTATAAAAGATTATGTTCAAGCAGGGTTTTTCCATTTACCTCAGCCAGCGCTTTGGGATGATGGTCCGTAAAAGGCTTCAGACGGGTGCCAAGTCCCGCCGCAAAAAGCATCGCTTTCATTCTCGTCAGTTAACTATCACAATAATACGTTAGAAATGCATACAACCATCACCCTCAGGAAGCTGTCGGTTTTTTATTTTTTGATGAACAGCAGGGCGTCAAGTGCCCAAATCTTTTACCTTTGCTCAAATTTTAAAAACACGATATGTCATTAATAGTAGTGGGTACTATGGCGTTTGACGCGCTGGAAACCCCGTTTGGAAAAGTGGACAAAATCATTGGTGGTTCTGCAACATATGTGGCATGGTCTGCCTCCAATTTCACTCAGCCGATCAAACAGGTATCCATTATTGGCGGTGATTTTCCGCAATCTGAAATTGATGCCCTGAAAAAACGCGGTGTAGAATTTGATGGTGTAGAAGTCGTTCCTGACGGCAAAAGCTTCTTCTGGAGCGGCCGCTACCACATGGACATGAACACACGCGATACGCTGATCACAGATCTGAACGTACTGGCTCAGTTCAACCCGCAAATCCCGGAAAACTATCAGGATTGCGAATTTCTGATGCTTGGCAATCTTGCTCCTGCCGTACAAATGAGCGTGATCAACCAAATGAAAAAACGTCCGAAACTGATCGTAATGGATACGATGAATTTCTGGATGGAATCTGCAATGGATGATCTGCACAAAGTATTGGGCATGGTGGATGTGCTGATGGTAAATGACAGCGAAGCACGTCAGCTCAGCGGTGAATATTCTCTGGTGAAAGCTGCGCTGAAAATCCAGAAAATGGGTCCGAAATACCTGATCATTAAGAAAGGGGAACACGGAGCATTATTATTCCATGGCACAAATGTATTCTTCGCTCCGGCATTGCCGCTTGAAGAAGTATTTGACCCAACTGGCGCTGGTGATACATTTGCTGGCGGTTTCATCGGTCACATAGCACGCACGAAAGATATCTCTTTCGAAAACATGAAAACTGCAATCATCGTAGGTTCTGCAATGGCTTCTTTCTGCGTGGAAAAATTCGGCCCGGAACGTCTGGTAGAACTGACGCATGCCGAAATCGAACAACGCATTGAAGAATTCGTAGAACTGGTGAATTTTGATATCAACCTGGTACAATAAAATTTCATTTTGATAAAATGAATAGCCCCCACAGTTCTGCGGGGGCTATTTTTTTACCTGATTTTTGACGCTTTGCATTTGACAAATGGCTATCATTGCCCATTCACCCGAAAAACCGGCTTAATATTTGATCTATAATTATTAAAGCTTAGTTTAGTAAGCACTATTCACCCATAAAAACCACAGCTTATGCGTCAAAAGATTCAGTTTACCACCCTTCTGCTGTTGCTCCTGGCATCATTCAGAACATTGGCGCAGGAATCTTTTTCTGAAGGCTCCATTGTTTACAATGTGACTATGCAGGCGACGCCGGGTAACGTCGCCAAACAGATCGGCACTTATACAATAACGATCAAAAATAAGATGGTGCGTAAGGAATTTGTGCTCGACAATGGTTTCTCAAACACACTCATCTTTAATATCGCCGCCGGCACTGCTGTTTCTCTGAAAAATATTCCTGATCGAAAATATGCCATTCAACTCAACATGGCCGATTTGAAGGAGCAATACAAACAATATGAAGGTTTCAAACTAAATGAATCCGCTCAAACCAGTGCCAGCGCAGGTTATAATTGCAACCAGGCCACAGCGACTTACCGCAACGGCAAATCTGTGAATGTTTGTCTATCCAAATGGTCGCTCACAGACCCAATGATCTTCGAATATTTTCCTTCCATAAAATACCTGCCTCTTTCTTTTGAATTTATCAACGAGGAAGGTAAAGTGATTGTTTTCGACGCTAAAGAAGTACTGCGTACGCCGGTAGAAAGCTCTTTATTTCGCATACCAACAGATTACAAAATTATTACAAACGAAGAGTACAAGAAGATGAGTCAATAGGATCGGATTTCGTAAATTTAGATATGCTCCGGTATATCATTATAAGTATACTTTTCCTGGCAAGCCAGTGGTGCCTCGGCAACCCGCCCGATGAGGTTTACCATAGCTGGGAGGATGCGCTGGCCAATAAAGAATCGGTATACAGAATTAAGATGAACTATAAAGGCATCGATGAGATTCCAGATATACTCGATCAATTCCCCAATCTTGAAGAACTGGATCTGGGCAATAATAAAATCAAACACCTGCCCGCGTCTTTGTATACATGTGCCAGATTGAAAAGACTGATTCTGGTAAAAAACAAACTGAAAGAAATTCCCAATGCCATTGTTCGCTTACAAAACTTGCAAAGCCTTACCATCAGCTATAATAATCTCGACAAGCTCCCGGATTCTATTGGTTATTTGAAAAACCTTACGGAACTGGTCATCACGGGGAATAATATTGAACGATTGCCTTTTAGTATCGGGCATCTGCACAAATTAGTGCGGCTCAAAGCCGGGTTTAATGCGCTGGATAGTCTGCCGGCGTCTATCACTTTACTCAACAGACTGGAAGTTCTGGATCTTAGCCAGAATCAGCTCAGTGTTTTACCGGAGAATCTCGGTGACCTCACCAATTTAAAACTGCTTTATCTCAATAAAAATCAACTGGAGGAACTGCCTGAATCGTTGGGCAATTGTACTTTATTGCAAGAGTTTGATGCCGTCTATTGCGGCGCTATCCGGCTGCCCTATTCCATGGCCGATCTTCGTCGCCTTGATATTGTCTGGATTGACGATCGCACGATTCCTTTCTACCAGGATATAACCATGGCAAGGAGACAAAAAATCATTGTCGTCAATCCAACTGCAGCGCCTTATCGTTCCACACAATAATACTTATATGCGCGGCCGCCATGGCAGTTCCGGCGCATTGTGAATATGACCGATATAGCGAGCCAGTACAAACAAAAAATCAGAAAGGCGATTCAGGTATTTTAAAATCAATTCCGGCACTACTTCTTCTTCATTGACCATACCTACGCACAGGCGCTCTGCGCGACGACACACGCAACGTGCCACATGACAGGTAGACGCCGCAAGGTTTCCACCAGGAATTATGAAAGAACGCATTTCCGGAAGAACTTCGTTCATTTTATCAATATGTTTTTCCAACCATTCTACATCGCTATCGTGCAGGTCAGGTAGTTTCATTTTTACTTCCTTCTCCGGATTAGTGGCCAACACGGCGCCTAATGTAAAAAGGCGGTCTTGTATTTCGCGCAACCATTCACCAATCTCAGCATTACCACACATATCATTTACCATCCCGAGATAGGAATTCAGTTCATCCACCGTTCCATAACTCTCGATGCGAATATGATTTTTAGGAACGCGCACGCCACCAATCAGACTCGTAGCGCCTTTATCACCCGTTTTGGTATATATCTTGAAAGCCATTGATTACTTCGTTGAAAATGAAAAATATTATCCTGCAGAAAGCATTTGTGGTTGAATCGGATCGGGATTGATGTGATCGGTCTCCACTACGCCATCACGCACGCGTACAATGCGATGCGTATGGTTTGCGATGTCTTCTTCGTGCGTTACCAACACAACAGTATTTCCGCTGTTATGTATCTGTCCGAAAAGATCCATGATCTCAATAGAGGTTTTTGTATCGAGGTTACCCGTAGGCTCATCGGCGAGGATAAGTGAAGGATTATTGATCAAAGCACGTGCAATTGCCACACGTTGACTCTGACCACCAGAAAGCTCATTTGGCTTGTGATGCGCCCGTTCGCCCAGACCTACTTTCTGGAGCATTTCCCGTGCACGTTCTTCTCTTTCTTTTTTGCCGACACCCGCGTAAATCAGTGGTACCCCAACATTTTCCCAGGCTGTAAGACGCGGCAATAAATTGAATTGCTGAAAAACGAAACCGATCTCTACATTACGTATACCAGCGAGTTCATCATCCCCCATGCTGCTCACATCTTTTCCGTTCAGGATGTAAGTGCCGCTGGTAGGCGTATCCAGACAACCGAGAATATTCATCAAGGTAGATTTACCAGAACCCGAAGGCCCCATCAGCGAGACGTATTCATTTCTGCCAATCGTCAGATTAATTCCTTTCAGAACAGGCACCGCCTGTTTCCCCATGAAATAGCTTTTTTGAATGTTTTCAAGATGAATAACGTCGTTCTTCATATACAATTTTGCGCACGCTATCGGCGTCCTCCAAAAATACACATAATTTTATGCCTTACTCACAGCGCATTAAAAACAGCATGATCCGTTTTCCCAATTGTAAGATCAATCTTGGCCTTTACATTACCAATCGCCGTGCCGACGGATATCACGATCTGGAGACTGTTTTTTATCCGGTACCATTGCAGGATGCCCTGGAAATGATTGCAGCCAAAGAATCGAGCATTCATCTTACCGGAAAAGCGGTTTCAGGAAACAATCAGGATAATCTCGTTTGGAAAGCTTTGCAATTGCTGAAGCAGGATTTCCCTGAAAAGACCGGCGACTTTGAAATCCATTTGCACAAAGCTATTCCGATGGGCGCAGGCATGGGTGGCGGTTCGGCCGATGGCGCGTTTGCATTGGCAATGCTCAATGATTTATGTTCGCTAAAATTGCCTAAAGAACAACTCGCCGTTTATGCCTTGCAGCTAGGCAGCGATTGTCCGTTTTTTATTTACAACACACCTCAATTTGCATCAGGCAGAGGAGAAAAGATGCAGCCGGTTACACTCGATTTATCTAAATATAGCTTGCAACTGGTTTGCCCCAATGTACATGTAGCCACGGGTAAGGCTTTTAGTATGATTACACCTCGTCCAGCACCATTTGATCTCCGCACGATTGGTGAATTGCCTGTTTCAAAATGGAAACATCATATCTCCAACGATTTTGAGACGCCAATTTTCGAACAACATCCGGTTTTAGCATCCATAAAACAACAACTGTATGCCGCTGGCGCTGTTTATGCCTCCATGAGCGGCAGCGGAAGTACTGTGTTTGGTATTTTCGAGAAAGGAAGGAAGGCGATTTTCGAGATCAGCTTAGAAACGTTCTACTTTGAATAAACTCGTGTAGCTTGAAAGGTTAATAGATTGATACGTCGCTACGACTTAGAACTCCCGCATATTAAATCTTAGTCAAATAAGCCTTGATCAAATTACTGCAGCGAAAAAAAATCGTATTTCTGCATGCTAAACCAAAGCCCTTGCTATCGGCATCATCTGCCTATTTACCACAGCCACATCATTTGCACAAAATACAGACGACCTTGAGCGTTTGTCACAAACGCCAAAAACCAACAAAACATTTCCTTTAGATTATAAGATTTCGCGGCCGTCATTGGAATTTGAAAACTGGGACCGGGACTTTGACCGTTTCTATGCTTACTTAACGCCCGCAATCAAAAAAACGCAGGCAACACTTACATCAAACGATCATGGAGTGGCGACCATGCTGAATCCAAATTCTGTTTTACCGCACGCACAACTTGACACGGCCACCATTGTAAAAGATGAAAAACAACTCAATGGCACCTGGCGCATGGTTGCATTCCGTTCCATGCGGTTCAACGATTCGGGTAGCTTATTGTCCAAACAATATTACCGGCTTCCAGATACTTTATTGGAAGACAAAAGTGCCGATGACGCGTTTGCGTTCATCAACAACGGGAAATATGAACTCTATGCGAAGGAGGAGGGAAAGTCTAAATTCAAGAAAAAAGCATCGGCAAAATACAGCATCGAAGGACAGCGATACCTGATGATGTACAAAGGTTTTAAAGCCAGCGGCGGGGTTTCGCAATTCGGTATCGATGAAAACGGTTATCTGATTATCAATTATCCCAGCGTCATCGAAAACGGAAAGAAAGGCTCTTACATTTCTTATTTCGCAGTCATCCAGCAATTCATCTTTGAGAAAGTACAGTAGTACGTTGAGAGGCTAAAAATATCAATCCCATCCTCACTGGCGCAAATGTTTCGGGGGATCATTTGTGTCTATAAAATTTCACCCGATTGTATCGGACCTAAGCTTCTCTGTTTGCGACAAAATAAAAACAGCCGGAGGACTCTAATCTTCCGACTGCTTAGAAGAAACTAAAAAACCTGCCGGTAAAACCGGCAGGTATATAAAATGTGTGTAGAGAAATCTCTTACTTTACTTTAGCAACAATAGCTTTGAAAGCTTCTGGCTCGTTCATTGCCAGATCAGCCAGAACTTTACGGTTCAGGGTGATGTTAGCTTGAGACAGTTTGTGCATGAAAACTGAATAGCTCAGACCTTCAGGACGAACTGCAGCGTTGATACGAGCAATCCACAGGCTGCGGTATTCGCGTTTTTTCAGTTTGCGGCCAACATATTTGTATTGAAGACCTTTCTCCAATACGTTTTTAGCAACGGTATAGACGTTTTTACGTTTACCGTAAAAACCTTTGGCCTGCTTCAGTATTTTCTTTCTTCTCGCGCGCGATGCAACAGCATTAACGGAACGTGGCATATCTTTACTTAATTAAGATCGTTAATAATTTAATAATTGATGCTTTACAGCATTAACGCATACCGAGCATGCGCTTAACCAGGTTCGCGTTCGAACGATGAACGTACGCGGCTTGACGCAAATGACGTTTGCGAGTTTTAGATTTTTTAGTCAGTAGGTGGCTTTTAAACGCTTTGTACCTACGGATCTTTCCGGTGCCTGTTACTTTAAATGTTTTTTTAGCACGGGAGTGAGTCTTCACCTTTGGCATGATCTCAATTTTGGGATGGCAAAAGTACGAGAAATTTTAGAATTCAGAAACTAAAAATCAAAATTATTCAGCCAAAATTCATTTATAAATTAATTTGAATATCTAACAATATGAAACCCTAGGTCTACTCTAGCTTTCCGAGCTAAAAATTTAATTCAAACAAATTTTAAAAATAACCGACTGTTGCAACAAATTAATTTTCAGTGGTAATTTCGCCCGGCTTGTAAACACAAAAAATAAACAACAAATCAGTCAAACTGTTATTTTTACACCATTATGGCACTACTGCGTTTCCGGATATATTGGGAAGAAGACGATCAGATCTACCGTGACATTGAGATTCAGCCCGGTCAGACTTTTCTGGCCTTTCATGAAGCAATTGTAAAAGCATTTGAGTTTGACGGCAAGCACGCTGCCTCTTTTTATGAGAGCAACGAACGCTGGACCAGAGGAAGAGAAATTTCTTCGGAAGTACTGATAAACAAGAAAGATGCACCGGCACTTTCTATGCTCAAAACACCTGTTTCTGCGCTGGTTTCGCAACCAGATCAGAAATTTATGTATGTGTATGACCGTGTTAAAAATTGGACGTTCCAAGTGGAACTGATTGGTGTGACCAAAGATGAAAATCCGAAGATCACTTACCCTTATTGCGTTCGCAAAGAAGGTGTTGCACCTGCCCAATACGGAATCAAAGGTGTTCATCCTGACAAGCTGATGGAGTTTGAAGAGAAATATGATCTCACTGGAGAGGATATGTCTGAAGGATTTGGAAATGAAGGTGAAGATGGTGAAGATAATGGCGAAGAAAGCGGCAGCGATGAATACGGCACAGACAGCTTCGAAGAATAGTTCTGAGATTTTTACATTTTGAATTTGCCTACAGCATACATTATTGCAGGTCCTACCGCGGTAGGAAAAACTGCTATTTCTATCCGTTTAGCGCAAATACTCGGCACGTCTGTTGTTTCAGCAGATTCCCGCCAGTGCTATAAGGGAATGGAAATTGGTACGGCACAGCCTACTGCAGTAGAAATGCAGGCTGTGCCGCACTATTTTATAGATGTTTTTCCTCCAGAAACAGCGCTTACAGCGGCAGATTACGAGCAGCTTTCCCTAGAGTACCTGCAAGAAATATTTAAGCAACGTAGCACTGCTGTCGTTTGTGGTGGCACAGGACTTTATATCAAAGCGCTCTGTGAAGGCCTAGATGAAATGCCAGAGATGAGCGAAGCTATTACTGCTGAGGTCAATCAGACATATCAGGAGAAAGGTACAAGCTGGCTGCAGGAAATGGTACAGGCAGAAGATCCCGCGTTTTTCGCAACAGGTGAAATACAAAATCCAGCGCGACTAATGCGCGCATTAATTTTTAAGCGTTCTACCGGAAAAAGCATTACTGAATTTCGCACCGGTGAAAGAAAAGCACGTCCGTTTAAAATCGTCAAAGCTGCGCTGGAATTGCCGCGTCCTGTACTTTACGACCGCATCAACCGGCGCGTGGATATTATGATGGAAGAAGGCTTACTTAAAGAAGCAGAAGCACTTTATCCAAAGCGCCATTTAAAAAACCTGCAGACTGTAGGCTACTCGGAACTCTTCGATTTTTTTGAAGGAAAATACAGCCTTGACGAAGCTGTTGACAAGATCAAACAACATACCCGCCATTACGCCAAACGTCAGATGACCTGGTTTAAGAAAGACCCGGAATTTAGGTGGTTTCAGGCGGATGATGAAGAGGTGGTGAAGAAGATTTGTGAATTGTGAGTGGTGAGTTGTCAGTCTTGTCAAACGTGAAAGGTGAAACGTCAACGATATAACCCACAGTTGCGCGAAGGATGTGAGGGGTAAGTAGTCAATTGTGAGTCCCGCAACACTGGCGCCGGAGTTCGCGTAGCGCTCCTGTGTCGAAGTTCCCTGTCAGTCTCTGACTGACTTTCGACCGCAGCACTAAAACACAAAAAAAGCGAACGTTTGAAACGTCCGCTTTTTATATAAGTTCAAATCCAGACTAGGATTTCTTTTCTGTAGTAGTGCTAGTTTTAGCGTCGTCTTTCTTTTCACCTTTCTTGCAACACTCTTTCTTTTCGCCTTTTTTGCAGCATTCTTTCTTCTCGCCTTTCTTGCAGCAATCTTTCTTAGCACCGTCTTGAGCGAATGTAGCACCAGCGATCATCAGGGCACCAATGAATAAAGTCAGTTTTTTCATGTCTTATTTATTTAATTGTTGAGTATTTACAAATTTGAAAATACAAAATTAGGACATACGAGCCAAAACTGTCATGCCACCTTGCACCGTATCCCCGATTTTAACATCAATTTTGGTACCTACCGGGAAATAAATATCAACGCGGGAACCGAAGCGAATAAAGCCGAATTCATCGTTCTGTTTCAGTTTATCGCCTTCTTTCACATACCAGCAGATACGGCGTGCCAATGCACCGGCAATCTGACGCATCAATAAGGTAGTTTTCTGATTACCAACCACAACGGTTGTACGCTCGTTTTCCGTAGAAGACTTCGGATGCCATGCTACGAGGTATTTACCCGGATGGTATTTAAAGTATTTTACCTCACCTTCAATCGGTGTACGGTTTACGTGTACATTCAACGGACTCATGAAAATCGAAACCTGGAGGCGTTGATCTTTAAAATATTCAGGCTCAAAAGTTTCTTCAATTACTACCACTTTACCATCCGCGGGCGCAATTACCAGATTATCTCCTTTGGTAAAAGTCCTGTTTGGAATACGGAAAAACCATACAATCCAGAACCATAAGGCGAAAAATACTACCTGAATCAGCCAATAAAGGATTGGAATTTCCATCAGGAATTTAGCATTTAACCATGCTACCAGGGCAAAAACGACGGTGGCTATGGCAATGTATTTATATCCTTCGCGATGAATTGTCATGTTATCTGAGCGTTTGATGTTCGTTTAAAAATGGAACTGAAGGCGCGAATTTAGCTTAAAATATGGTTATTGGTAAATCGTACATGAAAACATAGGCGTAAGCAAATGCAAATGGCGCCGCCACCAGCAACGAATCGAAGCGGTCAAGCGCACCGCCGTGGCCAGGCATCATGGTGCCCGAATCTTTTACTTCGGCCATTCTTTTCAGCTTTGACTCCAGCAGATCACCGGCTGTGCCCGCTACTGCTGCGCATAATGCAAGTGCCATCCAATCGATCATGTGATAGTAAGACGTGAAATGCCCCCAGATCGCGGCCCCCACAATCGTCAGAATAGCGCCCCCGGCAGTTCCTTCCCAGGTTTTCTTAGGAGAAATCGGCGAGAATGGCGTCTTCCCAATAAATGAACCTACGAGATAAGCCATCGTGTCATTCATCCAGATCATCAAGATCAACGCCAATGGAATGACCAGACTCATGGACCGCATTTCTATCAATAAAGAAATAGGCAACACGATGTAGAATAATCCGCCGAAAGCTGCAAACACGGCCATCAATGCGGTTTTCTTACGCAATGTACCAATCAGCAGCATTAATACTGGAATGAAGGCAATCACAAATGGGTAGGAGGTTTCCGAACGTGCAGCAAAAAAGAAACGTGCAGCAAACGCCAACAAACCTGCAATCTGTGTCACCCAGGGCATCCAGGACGGCCATTCCATATCCGGAAAAATCTTAGGAATCAGCCTTAAATATTCGCGCAGACAAAGCACCTGTATGATCAATGTCAGACCAAGAAAGCAATATATATTCCCGAGCAGGCCAAACATCATGATGATGCAAAAAACGATCGCGCTGCCAAGCCGCGTAAAAAAAGTGGGCCAGTTTAGAGCCATTTATAGAATGTTTTTGTGTATAGTTTATGATTTTTTCTCCGCCAGTTCTGCTACGGTAAAATCAGCTGACCAATTTTCCGGAAGCGGTGTACGGCTTCGCCAGAGCATGTAAAACCCGCCGACCATCACCAACCCACCCACAATCGGTACAAATGCAGGCAAAGAGCCGCCATCTACGATTGCCTTCCAGGTTGCGTTATCCCGGAAAACATACAGCAACACCACCTGCAATCCGTTATTCATCAAATGGGCGAGCATGCTGCACCAGATAGACCCTGTAAGATAATAGATCATTGCCAGCAAAACACCCGCCAGCAAGATCGATACAAACCCGTAAATATTAAAATGGATGAGTGCAAACAACAGAGATGTGACTGCTACAGAAAAGAACATGCCCGGTTTCTTATAAACCTTGCCCGCAGTGTTGTTCTCAAAATCCCAGTTCATCATCACCCCCTGATGAACGGTAAACTTGTGCGCGAAACGCATCAGGACACTTCTGAACAAAAGCTCTTCGCCAAATGCAGGTACGATCGCAAATACAAATAATGCCACCAGCATCTCGCCCAATGTTTTAAAGTTGAGATATGCACCCCAGAGCTGATCATTTTTTTCCTGCATTTCTTTCGCAAAATTGCCCAGCGGCAAAAAGCGCATCCATTGTTCAATGCCTACGAAAAAAGGAACAGCACCGAGCATTGTCAGAATCACCCAGAAATATTGAATGTTCTTGCCCGCTTTGCGAAAACCAAGATATGACGCCGGTTTCGGATGTGCGAGATAAGCGAAAATCAAACAAGGAACTGTAAATATGCCAATATGTGAAATACACTGTACCCATAAAGAAGCACGGACAACCAACGGAGAACTATGTTCATTGACACTAGCGGCTTCGTTAAGCGATACACCGAATCCTTTTTGCAGCACTATCGGCAAAAGCCCCGCTGTTACCAGCGAAAAGATCGCAGAAATCAAAACGATGAGAATCAATAACTGAAGGTACCAGGGGTAATTCCGCAAATATTGCTTGAGCATAAAACAGTTAGAAATTTTTTTCCGTGCAAAGGTAACAGAGTAAATGCCGTGATACGACAATTTCTACGAATGCCAGCAATGGTTGTTTGGATCCGAATGACCCAAAAAGCCTTTTAGGAAAAAGAAAGAACAATTATCAAAAGCAAACCAACCGCTTAGACATTAACATTGTTTTACTATTTTAAAAATGCGTCAACTAACAATCTTTAGTTAATTTTGACTGTTTTCCATAACCGTCTAGTGAATGCAAGAAATAGCCGCAGGCCCGCTTCTGAGCCAGATCGATACCCCAGCCGACCTGAAAAAACTAAATAAATCGCAGTTGCAGCAAGTCTGCAATGAACTGCGACAGTTTATCATTGACTGTGTCAGCGTACATGGCGGTCACTTTGGTGCGAGCCTTGGCGTAGTAGAATTGACGGTGGCTTTGCATTATATCATGAATACGCCAGACGACCAGCTGGTATGGGACGTAGGCCACCAGGCTTATGGACACAAAATCCTTACCGGTCGCCGCAAGGTATTTCATACCAACCGCAAATATGGCGGTATCAGCGGTTTTCCGAAACGCGACGAAAGCGACTATGATGCTTTCGGCGTCGGGCACTCTTCTACTTCTATCTCTGCTGCATTGGGCATGGCAATCGCCAGCAAATACAAAGGAGAACACCAACGTCAGCACGTAGCTGTAATCGGCGACGGCGCGATGACTGCGGGCTTGCCATTCGAAGCGCTCAACCATGCGGGTGTCAGCAATTCCAATATCCTCGTAATTCTGAACGACAATAACATGTCGATCGATCCGAACGTTGGTGCGCTGAAAGAATACCTTACAGATATTACCACTTCTCATACCTGGAATAAACTTCGCGACGATGTATGGAAACTGTTGGGCAAACTGCCTTACGGTGATCTGCAGCGCGAAATGGCTTCTAAAATGGAAGCCAGCCTGAAAGGAATGGTGTCTAAAAGCAGCAATCTTTTTGAAGCACTGGGCATGCGCTATTTTGGCCCGATTGACGGTCATAATATCCTGAAGCTGGTAGAAACATTAAAAGATCTCAAAGAAATTCCTGGTCCGAAGCTGTTGCACATTAAAACAGTAAAAGGGAAAGGCTACGAACTGGCAGAGAAAGATCAAACACTCTGGCATGCGCCGGGTACTTTTGACAAAATCACCGGGAAGATCAATAAAAAAGTAGCGGTGGTTCCTGAACCTCCGAAATACCAGGATGTTTTCGGTCATACAATTATTGAGCTGGCCGAAAAAAATCCGCTCATCATGGGTATCACGCCGGCAATGCCTTCCGGCTGCTCGCTGAAATTCATGATGGATAAAATGCCAGACCGCGCTATTGACGTTGGTATCGCAGAACAACACGCGGTAACACTCAGTGCGGGTATGGCTACGCAAGGGCTAAAGGTATTCTGTAATATCTACAGCTCGTTTATGCAGCGCGCTTATGATATGGTAATTCACGATGTTGCCATCCAGAAATTACCTGTTATTTTCTGCCTCGACCGTGCGGGCGTTGTAGGTGATGACGGTCCGACGCACCACGGCGCTTATGATATTGCCTTTATGCGCTGTGTACCGAATATGGTAGTAAGTGCACCGATGAACGAAGCTGAGCTGCGTAATCTGATGTACACTGCTCAACTTCCGGAAACAGACGTTCCATTTGTAATCCGCTACCCTCGCGGACAAGGTGTAATGCCTGAATGGCGCACACCAATGGAGAAAATTGAGATCGGTAAAGGTCGTAAGATTCAGGACGGACATGATATCGCTATTCTTACCATTGGCCATCCGGGAAATTTTGCGGTGAAAGCAGCAGCAACACTCGCGAAAGAAGGTATTGTACCGGGCATCTTTGATATGCGCTTTGCAAAACCTCTGGATGAAGCATTACTTCACGAGGTAGCTCAAAACTATAAACGTATTGTAACTGTCGAAGACGGAACTATTGTTGGCGGATTTGGCAGTGCGGTGCTTGAATTTATGGCTGCAAACAATTATGCACCTGAAATAAAAATGCTGGGTATTCCTGATCATATTGTGGAACACGGCAAACCTGAAGAACTGCATCGTGAATGTGGTTACGACGCGGAAGGCATTGTAGCAACGGTCCGTGAAATGCTGAATTCTGCGATTCTTGCGGAGGCTTTAGCTAAATAAGATTTTAAAGAGACAACGATAAAAGAACGGCTCGCCACTGGCGAGTCTTTTTTTTGCCCGTGCTATCGGGAGCCGTTGCATGCAACGGCTCCACAGAATACGCAAATCAGCGATAAAAATATTTTTCCTTCGCAGGCAACCTTCTCCTCCCATTAAGCATATATTTATTTACAACCACCATACAACCCAGTCTTTAATGGACGAATCCAAAGCCGTATTGAAGTGTAAACAAAACGACCGAAAGGCGCAGCGATTTCTGTTTGATGCTTATTCAAACGGGATGCTGATGATTTGTCTGCGTTATGTGAAGAATCAGGCGGATGCCGAAGAGGTGATGCTGAGTGGTTTTTATAAATTCTATGATAGCATAGACCGGTTTGTGTATGGTGGTACAGGAAGCATTGGCGGGTGGCTTAAGAAAATCATGATCAATGAAGCGTTGATGTTTCTGAGAAGGCAACAACAGTTTCATTTTGTTGAAGAAGGATATGCTGAAGAACTTCCAGTTGACAATCATACGTTGGATCATTTATCAGCGGGCGAGATCTTTAAGCTGATCAGGAATTTACCTTCGGGTTACCGCACTGTTTTCAATTTATTTGTGGTGGAAGGTTATAGCCACAAGGAAATTGCGGAAGCATTGTGCATTACAGAAGGAACATCAAAATCGCAATTGAATAAAGCACGCGGCATGCTGCAGAAAATGCTGCCTAAAGAATATTGTAGCTATGAAAGACAGACAGGAAGATAAGAGGATACGCGAAAAGCTGGCCTCGCTAGAGACCTTTCCTGAAAATATCCGACCCGGCAAGGAGGAGCTCTGGAATCGTCTGGACAAAGTTCTGGCACCGCCGAAAAAGAAAAACAAAACAGTTTTCTTATGGAGCGGCATAGCTGCCTGCATTGCCGGATTATTGTGTTTTTTTATGATGCATTCTTCAACTCCATCGCCGCAAGCTGAACCAGCAAAACGTCAGATGAGTGCTACCGTAAAACATCCATATATGCAGCCGGAAATGCAGGATTTGCAAACAATAAAAACACCACCATCTGCTAATCATAAAAAGAAGAAAATATTACAGCAACGTAATCCGATTCCACCAACACGAACTACTGCAAAGAAAAAATCCGTGAACGACTGTCTTATATCGATCGGCGGAACGCCACCCGGATTTGACGCAACTATCCAGGATTTAATTGCCTACTAACACTATCAGTTCATTCAGTCTAAAATGATTTTCATGACAACAAAATTCTTAAAGAGTATCGCAATTGCCAGTATCGCATTTGTTCTTTTCGCCTTTGAATTGCCGGATCATTGGCATGCAGCCGGAAGCGAACCTAAAAAATATGATATGGGAATAGAGAAAGGTGCGGGCCCCAACGGTAAAAATGCTGCAACCATCAAGTCGAAAGACAGACACCCGAACGGTTTTGGAACGCTGATGCAAACATCTGTCGCTGATAAATATCTTGGTAAAAGAGTACGCATGAGCGGCTATATGAAATCAGAAGATGTTGTAGACTGGGCTGGATTATGGTTGCGTGTGGATGGTGTAAACGGCACACGCGCAATGGCGTTTGACAACATGGCTAAACGCCCGGTAAAAGGCACTACAGACTGGCGCAAATATGAAATCGTACTCAACATACCGCTAACGGCCAGCAGCTTTTCTTATGGTGCGCTACTCTGCGAAACCGGCCAGATATGGTTTACTGATATAAATTTCGAAATAGTGGACAACACAGTTCCGACTACCGGAGAATGTGAAGTCTGTTCTTTACCAGAGCAACAGCCCGTAAACCTGAGCTTTGAAAACTAGATACGTTTATTAACCAAATGAACGCTATGAATGGCGAGCGGCGGCGCTCGCCATTTTTCTTCCAAACACTTCCGGCGCGAGTACATTGAAACGTTGACAAGTTGATACGTCGCGAAACCTAATTACGGACCACGAGCACTGTCAATTGTCCATTGTCAACTGTCAATTGTATAGGATAATAAGATTTAACGTATGGCTAATATTAGATCTCTTCTTTTGTCAAAACAATCAGATGAAGAAATTATACTTAGCACTTTCAGCCCTCGTAGCCGCTTTCTCGGCAAATGCCCAAATCACTTTATTGCAAACCTACACCAACAACACATCAGCACCAGTTGGTTCGTATCAAGGTATAACCATGCGTGAAGCGGGTTTCTCCAGCCTTTATTACATTCCGGGCACACAACTGGAATTTTTCACCATCTCAGACCGCGGGCCCAACATTGACGCAGGCAGCGCGAACTGTGCCACCACCGGCAATGAAAAAATTTTTCCGTTTCCTGGTTATGTACCAAAAATGCATCGCCTGAAACTGATGGGTGACAGCATCCAGATTTTACAGACCTGGAACATGCGCAAACCAGATAGCACAAACGTAAGCGGTTTACCAAACCCCGTGGGCTTCGGCAGCGCGGGTGAAGTGGCATGGTCTGACACATCAAATAATTGTCCGAACATGCACACCGTTGGCATTGACTCTCTGGGGCTCGATCCTGAAGGCGTTGTGATTGGTGCGAACAATACCTTTTGGGTTTCTGAAGAATACGGAACCAGCGTATTGCAAATGAGTAAAAATGGTGTAATCCTGAACAGACACACGCCATACGGCAGCGGCCCGAATAGAATCGGCATTGATACCGTACTGCGCAATCGTACGTCTAACCGCGGTTTTGAAGGTCTGGCTATTACACCAAATGGTAAGATCTACGCTTTTATGCAAAGCACCATGGATTTTCCGGTAAGCGCAAAAGATACAACACGCATCATGCGTATTCTGGAAATCAATCCAACAACGAATACGACACGCATGTTCGTGCATCTGAATCCCGGCACATCAAATGTGGGTGGTGATAAGATCAAACCAAAAGACTGGAAAATCGGTGACGCTTCTGCGATCAACGACAGTACTTTCCTGATTATTGAACATGGTGTAAAAAACGCAAACAATCAGAAAAGAATATACACACTGAGTTTGTCGGGGGCTACGCCAATTACACAAAACTGGATCAACGGCAAAACTGTTGAACAATATTATGACAGCACTGGCCTTGCGTCTGTAGGTATTACAGCTTGCAAAAAAACAGTGTTTTTGGATCTGATGGCAAATGGCTGGAATCCTGCGATGGACAAACCGGAAAACCTCGCCATCATCAATGATTCTACTATTGCTGTAGGTCAGGATAATGACTACGGCTTTGTTAGCGCCGATGCCGATGGCATCATTGCAGCAACCAATCTGAAATCGTCAATCTATGTTTACCGTCTTTCGGGAACGAATAAGATCACGAACTACGTAACACCGACGAATACGATTACGACCCCGATACCAACAGCGGTAACTTCAGTAAATGCACAACCGAAATCTGTAACTGTTTACCCGAATCCATTGCATCAGAGTGAAACACTTCATTTCTCTGCGCCTGTAACTGCGGTTGTATTCGACATCACAGGTCGTCAGATGGCTGCAATCAGCAACGCAACCGAATTGAACACAGCACATCTTTCTGCGGGTATGTACACCATTCGCACCAACGATGGAAACGCCACTCGCTTTGTAATTTATTAAGTTTAAAGCTTAAAGTCCAACGCTTAAAGCGCAAAGCTGATAACACAGCTTTGCGCTTTTTGTTTTCCCACGACGGACGCAAAAAACCAAACTCTACGGTTTTCTGACGTTTGACATTTGACGTTTCACCCGATTGACCATTGAAAAGCCTTCAGCTTTTTTGATGGCACTTTTTTTATCTAATTAGCGGTAACTTCATAGAGATAAACTCTGGCCTATGCAACGACACACGTATGAATCAGGGATTATAGGCAATTGTGCCTACCTGGCGCATGTTCATAAGGACACCAATATTTCATGGCTTTGCTGGCCGCGATTCGACAGTAGTTTTATTTTTGGCGGACTGCTTGACAAACAAAAAGGCGGTTCGTTTCAAATTCTTCCGCAAGGTGAATTCCATTCGAAACAGGCTTATGTAGAAAACACCAACATTCTTACCACAACCATAGAATGCAAGGAGGGTGCATACACCGTCACCGATTTTGCGCCGCGCTTTCCGCTCTACGACCGTTACTACCGGCCACTCATGCTGATACGGAAAATAGAACCGATTAAGAACAATCCAAAAATAAAAGTCTCCTGTAAACCAGTTGGCGATTATGGCGCAACACAACTCGTTCCTTACATGGGCAGCAATCATATTCAGTTTCATGGACTGGAGCGGCCGCTGCGACTTACAACGAATATCTCACTCAATAATATTCTCAACGAGGAGTATCTGGTACTTACAGAACCGAAGTATTTAGTGCTTACGTACGGTCTTCCACTGGAAGCGCCGCTCATCACAACTGCAGAAGATTTCTTAATGCAGACCCGTACGTACTGGCATCGCTGGATAAAGAATACAGGCATTGGCAATATGTACCAGGAACAGGTAATCCGTTCCTCACTTGCGTTAAAAATTCACCAGTACGAAGACACGGGTGCCATCATTGCAGCAAGCACTACGAGTCTGCCTGAATTTGACGGCAGTGGCCGTAATTGGGATTATCGCTTTTGCTGGCTGCGCGATGCTTATTATATCCTGAATGCATTCAATAACATTGGTCACTTCGAAGAAGCAGAACAATATTTTCACTTCATCGCTAATGTAACCGTGCAAGACAGCGGACGTTACAATCCGATGTACACGATTACGGGCAAAGCAGATTTTGTAGAAACAATTGTGGACCTGGATGGCTACATGGGCAACAAACCGGTGCGTATCGGCAATCAGGCAGTAGAGCATATTCAGAATGATATTTACGGCCAGGTGTTGCTTTCGTTACTGCCGCTTTATACTGACCGGCGATTTATTTATGAAGAGCGCCCCTACTCCGCCCGATGGATTAATAACATTCTCAAAAAAATCAACGATACCCTCGATGAGCCAGACGCGGGCATTTGGGAATTCAGAAACCTGACGCAAGAACATTGTTATACAAACTTGTTTCAGTGGGCGGGCTGCCGCGCTGCGATCAAAATGGCGAAGCATATAGGCGATCAGGAATTGCTGCAGACCGCACGTAAGCTCATGCAACGCGCAGCCAATAAAATCGAAGCCTGCTTTGACCCCGAACGTTATGTATATACACAGGCAATTGGCACCAAACATTTAGACGCCAGCACCCTGCAGTTGATTATGATGCATTATCTGGATCCCGAGTCTGAAAAAGCACGTGGGCATTTACGCGCATTGGAAAAAGAACTGAAAGCTGACAAAGGACTTTTCTATCGTTACCTGCATGCAGATGATTTTGGCAAACCACAAACGACCTTTCTCATTACTGCATTCTGGTATGTAGAAGCGCTGGCATGTGTTGGCAGAATCGAAGAAGCGATTGAGCAATTTAATCATCTGCTGCAATATTCAAACCATCTTGGATTATTTAGTGAAGATGTAGACGCAATCGATGGCAGTCAGTGGGGAAATTTCCCGCAGGCATATAGTCATGTGGGGTTAATGAACGCTGCGTATAGAATTTCGAAGAGACTGGATCGACCGAATTTTCTGTAGCGCGCTGATTTTTGTGAAACGTGAAAGGTCAATGGTCAATGGTGAATCGTCAATGCTCACGTCTTGTAAAACACTCTGCAGACGCACAAAATGAGGGTCATTGCGATGAGGAGGAACGACGAAGTGGCAATCTGATTTCCCGTTTAATGGTTACGAACAAATCAACAATCTCCAATTCTCCCATCAGCCATAAAAAAAATCCCTCTCAACAATATTGCCGGGAGGGATTTTTCATTCTTAGTTGTTGTGAACTTATTGGGTCAGCTTACTTCTTTGAGCGGCAGATTAAGCATCGTCTCCGAAGCAGTTGTATGGTACATTTCTGAAAGTAATCCTCTTACTTCTTTATACGAATTTAAGAAATAAGTTGCAGCTGAAACATTACTGCCCACTTTTATTGTAATCGCATCTTGCGGCATTGCTTTAAACATGTCTTCATCGGTATAATCATCGCCGATTGCCATGATAAAATCATAGAGCTCTTTTTCCAGCCAGCGCTTACTGGCGCGGCCTTTGTTGACGTTAAGATTTTTTATCTCAAGAACTTTATCTCCTTCCAATATCTGCAATCCGCGGTCTGCAACAAAATGACGAATATCATCTGCCAGTTCATGCGCGCGCAATTCGCCCAAACCCGCTTGCGCATTGCGATAGTGCCATGCAAGTGAATAACTCTTCTCTTCGATATACGCACCCGGTGTACGGTTTACATAAACTGAAAGAACGTTTTCAACTTCCTTCTTCCAATCAACGTTAAGATCACGACGATTCTTCCATGCCTTACCATGTTCTTTGTACCACGCACCATGTTCTGCAATAAAGTCAATCGGTAAATGACCCAGCCAGCCTTCTAATGTTTCGTAGTCTCTTCCGCTCACGATTACTACATGATTATGCGGATCGGCGCTGAGCGATTCTAAAATATGAATGAGCTGATCATCCGGCTTTGCATCTTTTGTTTGTTGCTGAAAAGGCACCAACGTACCATCATAATCCAACAGCAGCAAACGTTTCGCACTGTGCACATAGCTGATCGCGATTTTTTGCGCAATGGAAGGATTAATGACACGAGTAGCCAGAGACATCTGACGTAATTTTACCTCCGCCAGCTTATCAATAAAATTAGTTACCCAATTATTAATATCAAACCGGGAAACGGTTTGCTGCATTGCCGTCATCCGACGTTTCTGCTCATCTTCCGGCATATTCAGCGCCTGATAAATAGTTTCACAGAAATTCCAGATATCATTCGGATTTACCATCACCGCTTCAGAAAGCTCACGGGATGCGCCGGCCATTTCACTCAATACCAACACACCTTTTTGATCTGTTTTGCTTGCTACATATTCTTTACTTACAAGGTTCATACCATCACGCATCGGTGTTACCAATGCTACATCTGCTGCACGATACAATGCAGATAAAAGTGTTGGTGAGAAAGAACGGTAAAAATGCTGAATTGGTTGCCAGCCAAGCATTCCAAAGCGACCATTAATCTCGCTTACCATCCGGTTCATTTCTTCTTTAATCTCTTTGTACTTCGGCACATTATCACGGGAAGGCACGACTAATTGTATGTAAACAATTTTTCCGCGCAGCTCCGGATAACGTTCCAGCATCAGGCTGAATGCTTCGAGCCGGTGAATGATGCCTTTGCTGTAATCAAGTCGGTCAATGGAAATAATAAGTTTATTATTATTGGTGAGCTTGTGCAACTTTTTTTCATTCCTGCGCGTCATGCTCTGTTCGGCAAGCTGTCTGTATTTTTTATAATCGATACTTATCGGGAAAGCATCAACTGAAACGACTCTGTCTTTTACATTCAGTTCATTTACCGAACCGTTAATGCCAGCCAATCTGTTTGCTGCGCTGATAAAATGTCGCACATCGTCGTAAGTCTGAAAACCGATCACATCCGCACCTAATACACCACACAGCAATTCTTTGCGCCAGGGCAGCAAACGGAATATTTCGTACGACGGAAACGGAATGTGATTAAAGAAGCCAATGTTCACTTCCGGCAATTCATGACGCACCATTTGCGGCACCAGCATGAGTTGGTAATCATGCACCCATATAATGTCATCCTTGGTAGCAATCTTTAAAACCGCTTCCGCAAATTTTTTATTTACTGATTGATATACTTCCCACTGCTCGGGGTGATAACTGGCGTAAGTGGGGAAATAGTGAAACAGCGGCCAGAGTGTTTCGTTAGAAAAACCCTCATAAAAATCGTTAATCTCCTGCTGTGTAAGAAATATCGGGGAAAGATTCTGCAAGGCAAGGTCGGTCTTCACTTTACTCTGGTCTTCTTCTGCGACGGCACTTCCCGGCCATCCTATCCAAAGATTCTGATTCTGCTTGTAGATAGTAGACAGCCCTGTTGCAAGACCGCCTTCGCTGGTTTGATAAGTAATAGCTCCATCCTTCCACGTCAGTTTAACAGGTAAACGATTGGATACTATTATTATGCGTTTGTTCTGGTTCATATAAAGATCTCCTATCAGCCTATTCAGCTAAAAAAGTTGTGCCAACGCAGTAACGCATTATCAATCAATTATCCATAAAGCTCCAGATGTATATCCTTTTTATCGTATCCCATTCCTAAAATCCGCTCTTTTGCTTCGTCAATCATGGCGCGCCAGCCACATAACATAAACAACCCCGGATGCCGCTCTGATGCAAGTTCTTCGTAGATCGGGTGGACATATCCCTTTTTACCGTCCCAATCTTCGCGTGAAAGTGTAGGATGATATTGAAATCCAGGAATTAGTTTTTCCAGTTCTCTCATTTCGTGGGCATAAAGCAAGTCCTTGCGCGTACGGCAACCGAATATCAGATGCAATTTTTCATGCGGCACCTGATGCTTGTGAATATAATGGAGCATACTGCGAAACGGCGCAATACCTGTGCCAGTGCAGATTAGATAAAGATCACGGTCTAAGTGTTCCGGCAATACGAAAACACCCTGCGGACCGCGCATCGTAAAGTTACTGCCTTCTTGTATTTCTTTAAAAATATAATTGCTGCCGGCGCCGTCTTCTACCAGTGATATCAACAATTCAATTTCACTGCTGCCATCCGGCATTGAAGCGATACTGTAGCTGCGCCAGCGTTTGTTGCGCTGCTCATGTATCGGAAGATCAAGCGTTACAAACTGTCCGGCTTTAAACGGAAATGTTTCATCTTCTAAACGAATCCAATAACGACGTGTATTGTGCGTTTCCTGTTCGATACGAACGACGGTACCATTCTGCCATTGTGGGATCATAAGCGAAGATTTGGCTCAAAATTAAAAAGTCAAAAGTCAAAAGTCAAAACAAAAAAGCTGAATGCGTAAAGCCTAAAGCTGAAAGCTTGCTCGCTTTTGTCATCCTGAGCGGAGTCGAAGGATGTGAGTGGTGAAACGTCAATGATGAATAATCACAGGAAAGCGGCTTCGACTACGCTCAGCCTGACAAGAAAAGCCAAAATAACGGGGTCATTGACGTTTCACCACATTAACCATTGATGCTATTGTTTCACCGTCGGCATCATCTGCTTTCGTTGTGTCGAATCCTGCTGTTTGCGCATCCATTCTTTGAAATTGGTACGGATCCACATTTTAAACTCCAGCTCAGATGCAGTGCGGGCATAATCATACGGCACCGGATAGGCATTCATAAAATAGGCCAATGTATCACCGGTAAGATTTGTCAAAGCATTCACTAGCTCCGGCGTGTAACGGGAATCTATAAACCGCTGGTCTTCCCAGTAGCCGTAATTTTTCTGAAAACGGTAAATGTCTTTGCTTTTTTTGGAAAATTGTTCCGCAAGCAAAGTAAACGGACTAGTAACCGAACCGCCTTTTTCACGCGCCAGCGCCCGTGTGTAAGTAGACCGCCTTGTCAGAGAATCAATCTGATACTGTGTGTAATTTTTAGTACGGACTGTGTATTCTTTCAGCAAATAGCTGGTCACTTCCAGTTTAAATGATTCGTCAATTACGCCCACTGCGGGCGGCATTTTCCATTGCAATGTCTTATAACCTATAAACGTAAAAGCGATCTGATCTCCATTTTTTGCCGGCAGCGAAAATGTCCCATTATCTTCGGTATATACTGATTGCTGCGTCCGCACATTGATCACCACTACCGGTGCGAGAGGCTTACCTGTAGCGGCATCCGTCACAATACCTTTTAAAGTTTGCGCATCTGCTGTACCGAGGGTAAAAAGGGTAACAATTATGAGTAATAAGTATCTCAAATAAACGGGATTGAACGTGAAATTAAGTCGCCATAAATATTTCAGAAAATATAAGAATCGTTTTTGGGATTATTTTAACCGAATCTGCCTATTTGAACAGATTTTGCCCGTATTTTCCACAGAATCTGGTCATATTGCCGCGCATATTGCCCTTTTTTATACTTTTGACCCGTCAAAATTTCGATTCCAATCATGGCAAGTCCATCATTTTACAAACGTCTGCAAGATGAATTGCAGGATATCCAAAATGCAGGTTTATATAAATCAGAGCGCATCATCGAATCTGAGCAGGGCGCTGAAATCATTGTAGGTGGTAAAAAAGTATTGAACTTTTGTGCCAACAACTACCTTGGTCTTTCTTCTGCTCCGAGAGTGATTGAAGCTGCACATCAGACGATCGACAAACGCGGCTACGGTATGAGCTCCGTGCGTTTTATCTGCGGTACGCAAGACATCCACAAAGAACTTGAGGCAAAACTTTCTAAGTTTCTCGGTGCCGAAGATACTATTCTGTACGTGGCTTGTTTCGATGCAAACGGCGGTGTTTTCGAACCCTTGCTGGGCGAAAACGACATCATCATTTCCGATGAACTCAACCATGCGTCTATCATTGACGGTGTACGCCTGTGTAAATCACGTCGTGCACGTTACAAACACAATGATATGGCTGATCTGGAAGCACAGCTGCAAGCTTCTATGGATGCCCGCACACGCCTCATCGTTACCGATTCTGTATTCTCAATGGATGGCACGATCGCGCAACTGGATAAAATCTGTGATCTCGCAGATAAATACGATGCTATCATCATGATCGATGAAAGCCACTCTTCTGGTTTTATGGGTAAAACCGGCCGTGGCGTGCACGAACTGTGCAACGTAATGGACCGCATCGATATTATCACCGGTACATTGGGCAAAGCACTCGGTGGCGCATCTGGTGGTTTTACCAGCGGTAAAAAAGAAATCATTGAAATGCTGCGTCAGCGCAGTCGTCCATATCTGTTCTCCAACACTGTGGCACCTTCAGTAGTAGGCGCTTCTATCGCAGTACTGGACATGCTGAGCGAAACTACTGCCCTGCGTGACAAACTGGAAGATAACACATTGTATTTCCGCAATCAGATGACTGCTGCAGGTTTTGACATCAAGCCAGGCACGCACCCGATCTGTCCGGTAATGCTGTATGACGCAGTGCTGGCGCAAAAATTCGCTACACGCATGCTGGAAGAAGGCATTTACGTAGTTGGTTTCTTCTACCCTGTTGTGGCAAAAGGACAAGCTCGTATCCGCGTACAGATTTCTGCTGGTCACGAAAAACAACACCTGGATAAAGCAATTGAAGCATTTACCAAAGTAGGTAAAGAGCTGGGCGTAATTAAATAATCGCTCATCGCTGATTTTCTGTCGCTGATGTCTGATTTTTCAAGCATTGGTTTCGCCTGTATTATTTTTTATTGGTGAAATCAGGAAATCAGCCATCAGCGATCCAAACGCCATTCGATTTTAGTATTTTCACACATCAAAAAAAGTGATACGCGTTTTATAAGAAAACGCCGAAGAAGATTATCACACCAAAAAGAGATTTTGTGAAAGCAATTATACCGGTTGCCGGAGCAGGCACCAAATTAAGACCGCTCACATACACGCAGCCAAAAGCGCTGATTCCGATTGCAGGCAAAACTATTTTGAGTGTAATCGTAGACCAGTTGCTAGATGCAGGCGTTACTGAATTTGTATTTGTCATCGGTTATCTCGGTGAAAAGATTCAGCGCTATATCGCCAAAACTTATCCAAATCTTTCCTACACACTGGTCACTCAGAATGATCGTCGCGGAACGGGTCATGCCATTTGGCTGACGCGTGAAGCTATTGGCAATGATGAAGTACTCATCGTGCTGGGCGATACAATCTGTGACTACAATGTGCAGGAATTTTTAAATAAAGAAACATCTCAGATCGGCGTCCGTAAAGTAGATGACCCACGCAGTTTTGGTGTGGCAGAACTAGACGACAATGATCATGTACAGAAAGTGGTGGAAAAGCCATTGATCCCAAAATCAAACATGGCAATGGTGGGTATTTACTACATCAAAGAGACCAATGCAATGTTTGCCGCACTGGATAAACATCTGTACAAACGTGCTGATGACGATGGAGAATACCACCTCACCAATGCCTTACAGCAAATGATTGAAGTCGGCATCCGCTTTGATGCATACCGGGTAAACAACTGGTTTGACTGCGGTAAAAAAGAAACATTGCTTACCACCAATGCCACGCTGCTCAAGCAACTGGACGATGGCCGTAATGATTATACGCAGTACATTGAAAACGGAACGGTGATTATTCCGCCGGTAAATATTGCCGAAGGCTGCAACATTCAGCATTCCATCATCGGGCCGAATGTAACGATCGGTGAATACACGACGATTAACGCATCTATCATTAAAGATTCCATTATCGGCTCTTATGCGCAATTAGAAGAAGTGGTGCTCCACTCTTCAATTATCGGCAACGACGCCTTTGTGCGCGGTATGAGCCAAAGCCTCAATATCGGGGATAATACAGAGATCGATCTTGGATAAACTTCGAGCTCAATGTCTAAAGCAGAAAGCGTAAAGCAAAATAGCTTTGCACTTTCTGCTATTTTTTTACCGATCATTATTACCAATGATCAACTTCAACGAAAACTACAATGGACGGATTTAAAAACCGTATTACGGAATTATTCGGCATTCAATATCCGATTATACAAGCAGGCATGATCTGGGCTTCGGGCTGGAAGCTCGCATCTGCAGTAAGCAATGCCGGCGGACTCGGCATTATTGGTGCGGGCAGTATGTATCCTGAAATTTTACGGGAGCACATTCAGCAATGTAAACAAGCTACAGACAAGCCTTTTGCAGTAAATCTCCCGTTATTGTATCCAAACATTGAAGAACACGTTGGTATCATTCTCGAAGAAAAAGTTCCAATCGTTTTTACTTCTGCAGGCAATCCCAAAACATGGACTGCAAAGCTGAAAGAACACGGTATTGTAGTGGTACATGTAGTTTCCAGCGCAAAATTTGCACGTAAATGTGAAGAAGCCGGCGTTGATGCAGTTGTAGCAGAAGGTTTTGAAGCTGGTGGCCATAACGGCCGTGAAGAAACAACGACGCTTTGTTTGATTCCTGCTGTTCGCGAAGCGATTACAATTCCGCTGATTGCCGCGGGAGGTATTGCAACTGGTCGTGCGATGTTTGCCATGATGGCGTTAGGCGCTGAAGCTGTGCAAATGGGCAGTCGTTTTGTGTGTAGCCCGGAAGCATCAAGTCATCAGGCATTCAAAGAAACGATTGTTGCAGCGAATGAAGGAGATACGATGTTATCATTGAAAAGGCTCACGCCGGTTCGTCTCATCAAGAATGACTTTTTTAAACGTGTTCAGGAGGCTGAGGAACGTTGTGCTACTACAGATGAACTTCAGGAAATTCTAGGCCGTGCAAGAGCCAAGAAAGGCATGTTTGAAGGAGATCTGCATGAAGGCGAATTAGAAATCGGACAAGTAAGCAGCATCATTCACGATATTAAACCTGCCGGCCAGATTGTAGCGGATGTTTGGGAGGAATTTGTTGCGACGACGCAGCATCCCTTTAAGTATTAAGCCTAAAGCCTTTTTATCGCTGATGGCTGATTTGTGCGTCAAACGTGAAAGGTCAAACGTCAATGGTGAATGGTCAATCCAAAAATATTTTAAAGAAGGTTCGCAAGTTGCGAACCTTTTCTGTTTCATTTTTTATACACTGCACAAAAGAAACGAGCGCAGACAGCAAGAGCAATCACAAATCGCCAATATTCAATCTCAAATAGTATCGATTCCCCATTGCTTCATAGCATCATTGCTGAAAACCTTTATAGTAGCGGGATCCATGATTTTTGCGCGGGCTGCGAGGAAACGAGTAAGGTTATTGCCATACATTCTATTCATTCGTACGGGATTGAGCTCATTCATTTTTCCCCAGTGAAAAGTAAACGGAATATTGAGTTGCTCTAAACGATTCCAAACTGCTGTATAAAACTGTTGCGTGGCCTGCGATTGTACACCATCCAGCTCCAGCACGCAACTCACGGGATCGAAATGCGTGAATGCCATTGTTGCTTTGGAAGATTTCACAAAACGGAATGCAAACAATCCGGCAAATGGTCCGGCTGTTTTATTAATGTCAATAAGCACGGTCGCTACTGTCTGCACCTGCTGTACCGGAAGCCCAATCGCTGCACTGGACACCTTTCCCCAAATAGTAGTGTTATTGAAAATTTCGCCAAGGCGCCCAAATTGTTTTTCGTAAAGTGTCAGACTCAATGCCAATACTTTATTAGCAACAATTGGAATAGCACCTGGCAACATGTCGGAAATTTTGCCGATAAAAGCCGGCGCATCATCACCCGGCCCAATGCCTGCGCCATTTGGCTTTGGCGGTGTATAATCGCTGCGGTAAGGCCGTTTATACATGGTGGTTAAATAAGCACCTTTATCGAGATCATACGGATTCAGCATCGTCTGAAAATGGAAAGGCTTTTCGGTGGTATAAGGAAGCTTCGGATTTTTAAAATCTAGCGCGGTAACCATCTGCGTCCAGGAGGCGTCATAAGGCACACGACGTAAATACGCTTCCAGTAAATAATCGTCTTCTGTCTCCAACAACACGCCATGCACAAAACCAAATGAACCAAAACTTACTAAAGCTGCGTAGAAAACTTCATCATCACGTACGAGTGTTGCACCTAATTTATCGGCAAATGAATCAATCAAAACCGGGTAAGACGCGCGTTCCAACCAGATATGTTTATCTGGTCCTGTGATAATATGCAAACCAACTACCGCATCTTGCGTGGCGCCAAACCCAATGGCGGCGCCATGTGTACCCGTTGCAATCGCGCCTGCAATCGTCTGACCATTACTTGCACCACAAGCGGATAAAGACAATCCACGTTGATGCAAAAAATCATTCAGTTCCCAAATCCCGGTCCCACACTGCGCCAAACAAAGTTTTCGCGGATCTCCTTTATATGCCGGAGAAGCGCTGGCTGCCGTGATCGTAAAACGGATATTGAGCAGTTTTGTATTCAGCAGAATCCCTTTAGTTGCAGCAATAGGCGACAACGACCAGTTTCCTCCCAAAACACGCAGCGTTGTGTTTTTCGCAATCGCGTCTTTAATAATTTGTTGAATGCCTTTGGTGGTATCATTATAAATCTGCAATGGCGAGCCAACGGTTTCATTCGCGAGATCATAATAATCTGCAACGGGCTGTGTGATGTTTAAATGCTGGTTGCTCCAGGTAAGCGGACCGTGTTTCAGGATTTTCATAAACGGATGATGTGGCTTGTTGAAAAAATTGAATTACAGTGAATCAGTAATAGCGCAAGGTTTGGAGCACTTCCAATAAACGGTTGCAGGGCAATAAATACCTAATGTAACCACTGACAGCAGTGCGTTTCCGAAACCCACTTTAAATCGTACTTCCGAAACGCCTAATACACCCAGCGAGTCACAAACAGGCGTCTGTATAATCTGCGGGTTGTTGACATTCCCCCAAAACAGGCTATAGACTTTTTTATGGTTCGGATAAATATCGTCGGTGGATGGCTGTGCATGTGTTGCCACACGATAGGAATAGCAACTGCTCAGAAAAATACAACAGCCAAGGAACAATGTGGTGATGAGTCCGCGGGAATACATGGATTAATCTTTTATTAAATATAACAAAAGAATCGCTGATGTCTGCTTTTCTGATCGCTGATTTGGGTGTTATCCAAACGCGCGTAGAGACGTAGCATGCTACGTCTCTACAACATTCAATCAAAAACAAACAAATTATTGTGCTTTAAACTAAGAGCGATCCCAGAACATTGGTGGCTGAATACCCAATGCACGCAGATACACAAATGCCTGACCACGGTGATGGATTTCATTATCGATGAAGTACAGAATGGTTTTAAAGCCGGGATTTTCATACTGCCCAAATGCCATCTGTACCTCCTGGAAACGACCTTCAGGAATCTGTTCCCACAAATCATTGATCTGACGGGTGATTTCATCCCATTGTTTTAAAACTTCTTCTTTGGTAGTGCTTTTTGCTTGTCCTCCGAAGGTTTTCCATTCGTTTGTTACAATACCATAAATGCCAGGGCCACACATTTCCATCATTTCATTTACCAATTCTGAAAACGGACGCATACCACCGATGGAAAAGTTGAAGAATTCTTTTTCCGGAAATGCTTCAATGGTTTTACGTGTCAGTCTGCGGTGACCTTGCCATTGTTCCAGAAATTCAGCAGCAGTCATCACTGTTGTTGTTTGCGCAGTCATAGTCTTGTTTTCCATTTGTCTAAGCAATTTTTAGTTTTTATGAGATTTGATTTCTGATACAAAGTAAAAACCGGTTAGTGACAGCCTTATGTCAACAAGTTTTTCCCGGCAATAAATATTTTGCCTAAAGCCTAAAGTGCAAAACCTATAGCTTGAGCAGAACGATGCAGGTATTGATGACATTACACTGGAAACCTTATTTGCAGGGATGCCTCCTGCCGTCGAAATGACCATATTATTACATAACCCAACCGCTCACAACTGACCATTCACAACTCACAATTCGGATTTTAATTTTTGAGCGGAATCGAAGTCACACACGCCCTTTCGACCCCGATCAAACTGACAAAAGCGCGCAAGCTTTCAGCTTTAGGCTTTGAGCTTTAAGTTATCTTTGCTTATGGCCAAACAAAACACCATACAGATTGACCGCTCTGCTTTCGATTTTCTGAATACACTGAAAAAGAACAATAACAGGGAATGGTTTAATGAACATAAAGATCTTTATCTGCGCGAGACCGGAAAGATAGAAGCCTTTGCAGACGCCCTGTTACAAGCGTTAAGCAAGCATGATGAGATAGAAACTTTGTCTGGCAAAAAAGCATTACACCGTATTTACAGAGATACACGTTTTTCGAAGGATAAGACTCCGTATAAAACCAACTGGAGTGGCGGCTTTACACGTGCCACTAAATTCCGCCGCGGTGGTTACTATTTTCATATTGAGCCGGGCAACAGTATTATTGCAGGCGGTTTCTGGGCACCTAATAATGATGACCTGAAACGTGTTCGCGATGATATTGCTTTTGATCCGGCGCCGCTGCAAAAAATATTGAAGAGTAAATCTTTTGTGAACACATTCGGTGAATTAAAAGGGGAACAACTAAAAACAGCTCCTAAAGGTTTCGACAAACAACATGAAGCTGTTGATCTGCTGCGCTTCAAACAATACCTGCTCATTCGCCATTTCTCTGATAAAGAAGTAATGAGTCCGGATTTCCTGGAACAAGCGAATCAGACGTATAAAAATATGCGCCCGCTTTTTGATTACATGAGCATGGCTTTGACAACGGATGGAAATGGGGAGTAAGCCTCCTCTAACTCCTCCGAAGGAGGAGGACGCCCTGCACGATGATCTGGCTTAGACTGCCCTTTCTTGCCTACTTTTTTGGCATAAAAAAGTAGGGGCATGATGGTTCAAAGCCAGACTTGAAGGACTATTGCTAAATCAAGGTGTCATTGTCTTTTGATTAGCTCGGTCGCCCTTTACTGGTTAGGATCTTGCATTTGATAGTCTTCTTCTTTCGCTTTCTTCATTTCCAGTTTGCCGAATTTGTAGGTAAAGCTCAAGCCAAATGAACGATACGGTAATTCGCGTACACTGTAAGAAACATAATTGGCATCGGTAATTGTAGTAACCTGCCTGATGTATTTATTAAACGGATTGGTTGCGGTAATACCCAGACTTGCTTTGCGATTCCAGAATTGCTTGCGCAATGCAAATGTGTAAGTGAAAAATTGCGGTGTCTTTCCCTGAATATTATGCACCGATGAATTGTAATTTCCAAACGCCTCTGCCACGAAATCTTTATTGAACTGATAGCTCGCATTCAGATTAAAGCGACCATCGAAACCATTGGTGGTGGCGCCATCGGCAAACTGATTTATGATTCTCCGGTTGGATAAAAAGATATTGGCACGCAAGTTCAGTTTATTGATCGGTAGCGATCCCGAGATGCTGACACCCGCTCTGATTTCTTCACCAATATTCTGTCGATTGGTAACTGATACATTGTGGTACACAGAATCACCCACCGGATAATCGGTATAAAATGTAGTGTAAGGTTTGATGTCGTCTGTATTTTTACGATAAACTAATGCCACATAAATATTGCCTCCTTTCTTAAAACCACGACTGTAACCCAGTTCGAAATTATCCCCTATTTCCGGCTTCAGCTGCGGGTTGCCGGTCGTAATATTGTACGGATCACTCAGGTTTACAAACGGATTCAATTCACGATAATCTGGTCGTTCGATGCGATGCGAATAAGTAAGCTTTAATGTTTGTCCTTCACTCAGTGAATGCGCAAACATCAATGAAGGCACAAAAGTATTGTACGACGGAATGCTCGTATTTGCGAAATCAATTTTAGTATCTGTATGTTCGAAACGCGCACCTGCTTTTACATCCAGAAATTTCCACAACGTAAAATTTGAAGAAAGATACCCGGCATAAATATGACGATCGTATTTCATGCTGTAGGATTGTGTCGGATCCGACAGATATTCGTTAGACGATGGGTCCAGTGTTTCTACGCTGGCGTCACTGTTGATATGCTGCAGTACTGTTTTTACACCGCCTTCTAGTATCAGTGTCGTCCCGACCGGTTGTGTGTAGTCTATGGAGATATTTGTTTGATAATCTGTTCCCGGATTAATGCTCGATGAACCTGCAAAAGGGGTTTCCATTCCAGTATAAGTCTGCTCTTGCGAGTAGTTGGAATGGTTCGCTCCGAAACTGGCACTATACAATACATCCAGCTCTTGTTGTTTCCGCTCGAATGTCTTTTTATAACCGACGCTCCAGTCTGTAGAACCGGAATGAAATTTACTGGTAAAATTGCGCGAGCTATACGCATCAGAAAGAGAAGCACCGCTTGCGTCATAAGTTGTTTGCTCCTGCGATGTATAACCCGGGCTGCTGTTTGAAAAATAGTTGTAGCTCAAGGATGCTGTGATATTGTCTTTCGGCGTGATACTCCAATCCATGCCGAGTCCGGCTGCATAACCATGTCGTTGCAGATCGGTGTAGCCATTTTGTAAAAGACGCGAGGTAGTGTTATTGATTGTATCTGTCGATGTACGGTCCTGCGAATTCAATGTGCGGGAATTTAATTGGGCATTGCCATTTACATAAGCACTGATGCCCCAGTTACCATGACGAATATTCAGATTCACCGAACCATTTTGCAAGCGCGTACCACCCGATAAATTTACATTACCGTTAATGCCCTGCATTTTATTATCCTTCAGTACTATGTTGATAATGCCCCCGGTTCCCTCCGCATCATATTTCGCACCCGGACTGGTAATCACTTCTATACTTTTAATCTGACTCGCCGGAATCGCTGCCAGCGCGTCTGTAATGCTATTACCAAACACACTGGATGGTTTACCATTAATCAGGAAACGGATATTGGTATTACCGAGAATATCTACATTACCGTCCACATCCACATTTACCTGCGGCACTTTTTTCAGTACGTCTAATGCTACGCCACCTTGTGAGGTCACATCATTCGCAGCGTTAAAAATGATCTTATCAATTTTGTTTTCCACCACCGGCGTCTTCGCCACGATATTCACCGCTTTGAGCATATGCTGCGATGATTGCAGAAAGATAGTATTGAGCATTGCCACCTGATTCTGACTATTCAGAACCACGGCAAGCGTATCTCGTTTGTAACCCATAAAATCGATGTACACGGAATAATTACCATTGGGTAAGTCGGTCACAACAAACAATCCTTTGGTATCGGAAGTACCACCGTTCACCACTTTACCTGTTTTGGAATCTGCTACAGTTGCTGTTGCATATTCAATCGGCTGTTTGGTAGCCGCATCATAAATCTTACCTGTAATCTTGCCATTCCCCTGCGCAACTGCCTGCAAACAAAGCAATAACATCGTTACTGTACTCAATAAAATTTTCATCTTCGATCGCAATTTCTAAAACCAGTGCAATGCTAATGTTACATTCTGGAGAAATTTTGGTTTCCGTCCCCCATTCTACAGTTTTCGTACAGATTTGCCGGCAAGCTTGCGTCCGGTTTTAAACTGGTTTCGCAAAAAACAAAGCATGATACCCAAACAGATATTCCGTAATCTGCTCCCGGCATTGGCCGGCGCAGCATTTTTTACTGCCTGCCATTCCACGAATAAAACAGCACATCAATCAAAAGATGGTTTCTCATTTTTCGTGTTGGGTGACTGGGGCAATAAAGGCGGTGGCTCGCAGATTCCCGTGGCAAATGAAATGATTACACAAAGTGCTGCTTACAAACCATCGATGATTCTGACAGTAGGTGATAATTTCTACGAAGACGGCGTAAAAGATTTACAAGATGAGCACTGGCAGCTTTCTTATGAAAACGTTTACAAAGACCTTACGAAAAAATGCGCCTGGTATGTGGCGCTGGGTAATCATGATTATCGCGGTAATGTAGATGCAGAACTGCAATACCACACAGTAAATCCAAACTGGAACATGCCTGCGCGCTATTACACGTTTGTAAAAAATATCAGCGATAAGGTCAAAGTGCGCTTCATTGTTTTAGATACGGATCCATATGCAGATAGTTACTACACAGACCCAAAATATAAAGGTGTATTTGCCGGCCAGGATACCGCTGCACAAACGCGCTGGGTAAAGGAAACACTGGCTGCATCAAAAGAGCAATGGAAAATTGTGATCGGCCATCATCCTGTGTATTGCCTGAAACCAAAGGCTGGCGAAATAGAAAGTCTGAAAAAAGCGATGGAACCGCTTTTCAAAGAGTACGGCGTACAAGCCTATATCTGTGGACACGATCACATCATGCAGTATCATACACCGGCAGGCAAAACAGGTTATATCATTTCGGGCGCCGGTGCGAAACCAACACCTAAGGAAAAACAGAAAGAAAGTTTCACAGCTTTCACCGCAGGTGTACCGGCATTCACGGCTATTACCATGACAGAAAAAGAACTACAGTTCAACTTTATCGATACAACCGGAACGATTGTTTACCACAACTCCATTAAACAATAGCGATTCTGTATTAATTGGGGAAGTGTCCGGCGGGCGGCGTAAGTCGTCCGCTTTTTTTAATAGCAAAAAGGTTGTCTCAAATGCCGAGACAACCTTTTCCTATTCTGAGTGGTTATTTTGCGATAGCCTAACACTCAGATAAGTTTCACTCTTTCTTATTTATTACAATTTGGAAACCCGATATGATTCGTTAAGCCCCTTATTATTTTTCAGATGAACAATGTAGGTACCAGGTACTAATGATGCAATATTGATTCCGTAAGATTGTCCATTTTGGAATGATACCGCCGGAATACTATTGATGTGTCTACCGGTGATATCTGTTATTTCAATATCAGCGATTACATTATCCTTGCCTGTATAGTTGAGGTTGACAAAATCATTAGCGGGATTTGGGTAAACGATAAAACTCTGAGGAGCGGTTAAATTAGCTGTTCTCCATAAAGTAGGGAACAAACCATTGTCCGGATGATCAGTATCAATATGTACATCGTAAGAAACATTTCCATACACATGGTCGCCATCCGCATCTGTTGTTAATTGACGCAAATAAATGTGTTGGTCATCGATATTAGATGGCACATCGGCACCTCTGAACTGGAAAGTAATACCGACGGTGAATGCTTCACCCGGTGCTAACGAAATATTATCGAGACGAAGCGGCGTAGCCGGATCATAAGTAACTGATTTTTTCTCCGGATCAATGATCCCGTAGCTGCCCATAGCACCTGCTGCAACCCAGCGATCAAAAAGTACGGGATCAAGTGTCAGCGTGGCGTACATATAATCGGAAAGATTGCCTGCAAAATGCTTATTGATATCTTTGGAAGTCAACAATTGGAGGCTGAATATCTGACTACCTTTATCTGCGAACTCTGCATTAGAGAAAATAACCTCATGATAAATTCTTGCATGAGAGCGACCCAGGTTTACAATAGCAGTATTACGAGTAACAATGTTATTGTTGTTCTTCACATTGGTTGTAGTGTTAGCCACTTCTGCAGTAGCCATACCATAAGGAGCTATGTTTGATTCCTGAATTCTCGCCAGCAAACAAGCATCAACAGACTGAGGGCTTCCGGCGTAGTTGTTAGGATTAATCGGATTCCAGGACATCGCAATTGTAAGGTCTTGTCCGGCTGCGATAGATGGCAAGGCATATCCGGTGCTACTGTTGGTAATTTCACCGCCAGCAGCAGTAGTACCCGGAGGCGTTGTATTGCTTGGTGCAGTAGCGGTGGTCCATGCACTAGACCATGTTTCGCCAGTACTGGCTTTGGTCCAGTACACATGCAGGTTAGTACCTGTAGCTGGCGAAGCAGCACAACCGAGGTTGCGGATATGCACATACACATAGTTTGGATTGCCACCACTAAAATATTCGGGCTCTTGGTTAGCAGTAATACCATCCTGTATTTTACGATTCCAGATATCTGGACTGTGCCAGATTTCCCAATCGCGTGGATCAACGGCGTCCTGATTGTTTGGTTCTTGATACATATCGTAAGGAGAATCTTTCATTGCCAGGTCATAACCGCTTGTTTTCATCTGGAATTTCACCACTTTGGAAGCAACTTTAGGTACCGCGCTAGCATCTGTTACCTGCAGCACGTAATAGAATAAACCGGAGTTAGATGCCCCCCATCCTTGATCCTGATCAATATGCGGGCTGGCAGCAGAGGTATAATCGATATGCATGGCATTATTACTAACCGGCACCCAATTGTAACTAAAAGGAGGTGTGCCGTTAGCAATGGTAACAGAAAGTTGCGGGCCTTGTCCTGATTGGAGCTGCCATTGTCCGGGATTACACAACGAATTAATGTCTACGCTGCTTACATACATGGTCTGTGTGGCAGGGTCGTTACAATCAAACGTCTTTGCAGCACTTACGGCGCTGGCCGCATTCAATCTACCAGCACCCAACTTACCTGCAAATGGAATATTGTAAGATATCTGATCAATATGAGTTGCATTTTGTTTCAGGATATATTCTAACTGATAGGCCGATAAACAAGGATTAGGTTTATTAATCTTATTCGCAGCCAGCATCAAAGCTGCAGTACCCGTTACTAATGGCGCCGATAACGATGTTCCATAATACCCCTGACTGTATAGAGGGTTACCAGAAGTGGGACTGGGGTCATAATCCAATGTCTCAGAGTAATAACCTGGTGCACTTAGATCTACGCGGTTATTATGAACGGTAGACAGTGGCGTAGTCCCTAACGGATTTAAATAATGTACGTCTTTAACAGATGCACTGCTGCTGCTGGCAGCCGCAACATCAATCTTCTGGCCTACAGCTGTCACGGAAAAGTTATGATCATATGAAGCTGGAAAATAATAGCCATCAGAGCCGCAGGCATTTGCGGCGGCAGCGTTAGGACCTGACAAGTCGCCATTACCGGCCCCAAATACTGTAAACGTATTGTTTTCATAAATTTCATCGTAGACCGCTTGGCCCAAACCATGGCCCCAGAGATCAAACTGTCCTGCATTTTCGCAGTTAGACAAACCGCTTTGTATCCAGCTGCCATTCAAAACTTGCATCCCGGCATTAGACAAAGTCAACATACCATTATCGGTCATATCCGTACTGATATTTACCATGGTTTTGTAACCAATACTTGCCAGACCTATACTGTTGCCTGTTTCCCCTCCGATAAGACCCGCCACTACAGTTCCATGATCTGCTACACTGCCCGCATTTGGGTTATTACTGTAAACATTACTGATTTTGTTTTGCAGCTCTGGATGGTTGGTATTCACAAACCCATCGGTCATGCCCACTAGAATGGAAGGGTCACCGAGAGTCACATCCCACGCTTGCTGTGCGCCTATAAGATCTAACGCATATTGATTACCTCCAAATACCAGCCCATAATCGTTGGGCGTAAAACACTGCACAGCTGTTGGCGCAGGCATCGGATTCACAAAAATGCCGGGATAATTCTGATGAAGGGAAGACAGAAAATTAGGGTCGTCGATATACACAGAATAAACCTGTCGCAGAAACTCAAATCTGGAACTTGGAAAGGCTTGGGAAAAGCCAGTGATATTGTATAACGACGCCCCAAAATTAAGATCGGATTGATTAAAACGATAACCATGTTGGGTAGGATCATAGTGCGGCACATAATTTACATCAGTAACCGTAATGTAGTAATGTGTCTGCTCCGCTCTGAGCTGGGAACTGCCCAAAAGCAGTAACAAGGATAGGAATTTTCTTCTGACTTGTTTAGTCACGGGTTTTGAATTTTTAAAAATGAAAGAATAAAAGAATCCTATAGCGCCGCGAAACGGCACTTCAATTAGGTAGGTATGTTAATATGTTATGTTAGCTGCTATTTCTTCAAAAAACGGGCATAAAATATTTGCCCATCAGAAGCTTTAATAGTGATCAAATAAAAGCCGGGAGCATACTCTGAAAGATTAAGAACACGTGGTTGTCCGTTTACCTTCATTTGAGTGATAAGATGCCCCTGTATATCCACTATAGTCAACGCTCCATTCGTAGGGGGAGAAATTATGGTAACTGACTCATCTGCGGGATTCGGATAAACATGCAACTGATGTACTATAGTATTTGCAGGTTGTTTGATGACTGATGGATGAGATTTAAAAAGATAACGCATTAAAAATGGCTCGCTGCGAATATAGCCACCAACCAGAATACGTCCGTCATTATAAAGATGCAAAAGATTAACTCTATACGGATTTGCAACAGCTATAGTATCCAGCAACGTAAGTATACGACCATTGATACCGAACGTACTGTCTGTACTTCCGTCCGTTTTGATACGGCGAAGCGAACATTGATTACTATCTGTAATACCTGCCGTGACGATATTGCCGGATAAGTCTAACGCGACGCAATGTGCTTCATGTAAGTCTCCATTCACCGAACAGATACCAGTGTGATCAAATGTCGTATCCAAACTGCCATCTGTATTATATCTTACTAGTGCTATTCCCAAACCGCCAGCGCCGCATTGCAGTATTTTACCATCAGGTTGCAGTTTGGCATCTCTCCCAAATTGGGCCCAGCCGCCGCCCACATAGGTATAGGCTTTGCCGGTACGATTAAAGCTCGTATCTAAGCTGCCGTCGTTGTTATAACGTACCAGTATAAACGCTGTTGACTGAATAGCTGTGACAAAACTCTCTCCTGAAACAATAACTTTTCCATCGGGCTGCAATAGCAACGACCGCATCATAATATTGTTATAATTACCAGCTCCCGGGCCATTAAAATTTGTAGTGACGGTACCATTAATACCAAAAGAGCTATCGGGGCTACCATCTATGTTATACTGGTACAGCACGATCTCGTTTTGATAGGTACCGCCGGCTATAATTTTATTTCCCGTTAATGCAATCTGAATATTAATATCGAGAAGAGGCGAAACTCTGCCATTACTACCAAATGCAGCGTCAGTTTGCCCATTTTGCAGGCAGCGCTCCAGGTATTTACCTCCAGTAAGGATTTTCCCATCAGGTTGAACAACCATACTGGTCGCACCATTCATCTGAAAAGAATCAATACGTTTGCCAAAAGCGCCAAAACTGCTATCGACAACACCGCTATCTGAATACTTTATTATTAAACGGCCACCAGCGCCCCAACCGGATGCTATTATTTTACCATCCGGAAAAACAGTCATTGCATCAAATTCTGCGTTACTGTAAACAGAATCAATAATTGTGACCACTTTTCCACCATTGCCGAAGGAAGAATCAAGTTGTGCCTGTACCGGCGTACAGACAAAAAAGAAAATTGTAAAACTGACTAGAGATAAAAATGTTTTCAAGGTCATTGATAGTTTTGGTATGGCTGTAGGGTTAACGAAGAGCTAAAGTAAACCGACATAACGACAAGAACGACACCCCGAAAGAATTTCAAGAAAATCAGAAATCAGGACAGCTAAATATCCCAGAGAATTCGAAAAAATATCCCATAATGATAAACCATAAAAGACTCCTAGCTATTGGACTTACCATTTGACGTTTCCATATAAAACTATCCCTCGTCCCGAACCAGGCTATCGCTCAATTGGACCGGGTCAGAGGTGGTTATTTTAACAGTATAATATGGTTTTAAACGCCCAGTTATTGGTTACCAGACACAGTGCAAGGTGGTTGAAGAGCAGATGGTACCCGGTTAATTTGATGATCCTACCCGGTTGGGAACGGAATCCTTTTGGGTTAATAACCGCATAAGGGGCGGTTCTATCAAAGCTGTTACCCGGTTAAATTAAGGGTGCAGACTATTTCCGGACGGTATTGAATGCAGTTCGTCACTGGGTACAACCCTATAAAATACAGAAAGGAGACCTCTTCTGGTCTCCTTTCCTGCTATTACTTTATTAGTATTTTCGGCGCTCAGCACCAGACTATTTTATCTCCACCACCAGATTGCGCGGTTTGTCTCCATCAACTATCCGTACAAAATAAAGTCCGGGAGCTGCTTGCTTTTGCAGGTCAATTTTCTGATTGATGGTACCGTTGGCAACCGCTACATTCTGCCTGTAAATCTGTTGCCCTACGCTGTTGCAAACTTCCAGGGTGATGGTGCGCGAACGATTGTCAGCCAATTGGCCTGTCACCGTAAAACTACCATTGTTTGGATTCGGATAAATTGCAACACCAGCATTGCCATTTATTGCATTCACACCAGTTGAACCCAACACTACAACCGTCCAGTTATTGCTCACAGTATCCGCACCACAAGAGTCTGTATTCTTTACCCACACGCTGATCTGGTCATTATTTACAACATCAAAATTTGCTGTAGCAACATACGTTGCTGCAGTAGCACCAGTGATATTCACCGCGTTTTTCCGCCATTGATACAAAGGATTGGCGCCTATACCGGTACTGCTGATCGAGAAAGTGATCGGCTGGCCCGAAGTCGCATTGGATGCGGGATTGGCTAAAACAATTGCTGTTGGTTTTACTACCGGCATTACGTTCATCACAACTGTTGCACTCACTGCTGTATCCGGAAATGCAGCAGGATCGGTACTAATCAATACACAGCTGATGATGTCTCCGTTAGCAGGCGCATACGTATAGGTTACACTATTCGTACCAACGCTGTTGCCATTCTTTTTCCAATGATAAACCGGCGCTGTGCCACCATTCGCAGCCGTTGCAGTAAACTGAACAGAAGTCCCTGCACAGATACCATTCTGCGACGCTGCGATACTGATCGCCGGCGAAACTGCATAATCTATCTTACGTATTCTGTCGTTGGTGCAATCCGTAACATAAATGGCGCCTAACGGTCCCATCGTAACAGATGATGGATGGTTCAGGTGCGCTAAGCCCACCGGCACGCCATCACCATAAAAATCGGCGGAATCGACTCCCGAAAATGTGGAAATAATACCGTTGGCGTCTATTTTTCTAATTCGCGAAACGTTATCTGTCATGTACAAATTTGCTGCACTGTCGACCGTAAGTCCTGCGGGAAAAATTGCAGCAGCGGTTGCCGGGCCGGTTGCACCACCCCAACTTGCAGTCCCGTTTCCAGCGACGGTAGTAATAATACCGGCAGCGTTGATCTTACGGATCCGGTAATTGCCCATGTCTGAAAAATATAAATTACCGCTCGTATCAAATGTGATCGTTTGTGGTTGCACCAGGAATGCTGCTGTTGCAGCCGAGCCGTCGCCACCGAAAGTAGGAATACCGGTACCAGCGATTGTTGTAATAATGCCCGAAGCATCTATTTTACGAATCCGGTTGTTGAGGTAATCAGCGATATACAGGTTTCCGGCAGCATCCAGCTTTACATCGTACGGACTATTAAGTTGTGCAAGGTTTGCAGCAGCACCATCTCCGCTAAATCCCGCAACACCGGTACCAGCAATGGTGGTAATAACTCCATTAGCAGCGACTTTGCGAATTCTGTGCTGGTTGGCATCTGCTATGTATACATTTCCCGACGCATCGACCGCCATGCCGAGTGGATTATTTAACGAAGATGTCGTCGCCGGTATATTATCCCCTACCCAGGCTGTAGCTCCGTTTCCTGCAATGGTAGAAACGATACCTGCTGTGGTTATTTTACGAACCCTGTGATTCCAGGGATCGGAAACATACATATTTCCGGACGCATCAAAACAGGTGGCGTACGGATGATCAAACTGCGCATTCAGCGCGGGGCCACCATCGCCGGAGAATGAAGCAGCTCCATTACCAACTACTGTACTGATAATACCCGCGGTATTTACCTTGCGCACTCTGTTATTATTCCGGTCTGCTAAGTACATATTGCCGGCCGGATCGAATGCAATTCCCACAGAATAGGACAACTGAGCCGATGTAGCCGGGCCGCCATCACCGGAAAAGCCATTCGTTCCGGTACCTGCAACCGTGGAAATAACGCCCGCGGCGTTTACTTTACGAATGCGGAAATTATAATCATCGCAGATATAAAGGTTCCCAGCCGCATCTAGTGCAATACCGAAACAATAGTAGAGAGACGCTAGTGTGGCTTGCATGCCTTCACCATTGTAACCCGCTGTCCCATTTCCGGCAACAGTACTGATGATGCCGGCGGTATTTACTTTACGGATTTTTTCGTCCTGGAGATCGGAAATGTACATATTGCCCGACGCGTCCACTTTAACGTCGATCGGGAAACTAAGAGCTGCCGCGGTAGCAGCTGCACCGTCCCCGCCAGATCCTCCGCCAGCAACGGTTGTGATGATACCAGAAGTACTTACTTTCCTGATTCTGCCGTTGTACTCATCGCAGATATAAAGATTTCCGGACGCATCCAGTGCAAGACCATGCGGCGAATTTAACTGTGCAGCAGTAGCCGGGCCTCCATCTCCCGTGTAGCCATAGGCGCCGGTACCAGCAATTGTTGTGATAATTCCCGAAGTACTTACTTTTCGAACCCGGTTGTTGTCGAGGTCACTTACATAGATGTTGCCTGATGCATCAACCACAATGCCATAAGAAGATCCTATTTGTGCAGCGGTCGCCGGGCCGCCGTCTCCACGGAAACCATTAGTCCCAGATCCGGCAACGACTGTTATGTTACCAGAAGCATCCATTTTTTGAATGGTAAAATGCCTTGCATCAGCTATATATAAATTCCCGGATGCGTCTGTAGCTACAGTATAAGGATTAGTAGAAAGACTGGTAGCAGCTCCGGAACCCGGTCCGCCGACTACAGTTCTGATGATTTGCTGGCTGGTTTGCGCCGAAGAAATCATAGGGCCAATTGCTGATAGGGCTATTGCGAGCAATTTTTTCATGTAGGTAAAAATTTTGTCCGCAAATCTAAGGAACTCTGTCTTGCTTTTTTGTCATATTCATTTAACCAAAAGTCGCCCATACAGGGTACTTACAGAGAAAGCCAAATAACAAAAGCCTTCTGTGAAGAAGGCTTTCATTTATGCGACTCATTCTTTTCAATTATTTAATGCAAGTCTGCCTAATCAACTTTAAGATTGGCCACTGAATGTTTTAAACTCTTTATTTTATCTCCACCACCAGATTGCGCGGTTTGTCTCCATCAACTATCCGTACAAAATAAAGTCCGGGAGCTGCTTGCTTTTGCAGGTCAATTTTCTGATTGATGGTACCGTTGGCAACCGCCACATTCTGTCTGTAGATCTGTTGCCCTACGCTGTTGCAAACTTCAAGCGTGATGGTGCGCGGGTGATTGTCTGTCAATTGGCCTGTCACCGTAAAACTACCATTGTTTGGATTCGGATAAATTGCAACACCAGCATTGCCATTTATTGCATTCACACCAGTTGAACCCAACACTACAACCGTCCAGTTATTGCTCACAGTATCCGCACCACAAGAGTCTGTATTCTTTACCCACACGCTGATCTGGTCGTTATTTGCTACGTCGATGTTTGCTGTAGCAACATAAGTTGCTGCAGTAGCACCAGTGATATTCACTGCGTTTTTCCGCCATTGATACAAAGGATTGGCACCTATACCGGTACTGCTGATCGAGAAAGTGATCGGCTGGCCCGAAGTCGCATTGGATGCGGGATTGGCTAAAACAATTGCTGTTGGTTTTACTACCGGTATTACGTTCATCACAACTGTTGCACTCACTGCTGTATCCGGAAATGCAGCAGGATCGGTACTAGTCAGCACACAACTGATAATGTCGCCATTGGCAGGCGTGTAAGTATAAGTTGCACTGTTCGTACCTACATTATTACCATTCTTCTTCCAATGGTAAATTGGCGTTGTGCCACCATGTGCAGCTGTTGCAGTAAACTGAACGGAAGAACCTGCACAAATACTATTCTGCGAAGCTGCGATATTGATTGCCGGCGAAACTGAGTTATCTATTTTACGAATTCTGCCATTGGTAGCATCTGCAACATAGAGCGCTCCTGATGGCCCGAATGTAAGTCCGAAAGGCTGATTCAGATGTGCTAACCCAACTGGTCCGCCATCTCCCTGAAAATCGGCTGTATCAGTCCCCGAAAATGTAGACATAATGCCGTTGATGTCGATCTTTCTAATCCGAGAGGCACCATCAGTCATGTAAATATTTCCTGTACTGTCTACCGCAAGTCCGGCAGGATAAATTGGCAGGGATGTTGCGATACCTGAGCTATTGTTGTTGTAACCACTGGTACCATTTCCGGCAACAGTAGTTATGATGCCGGCGGTACTGATTTTCCGAATCCGGTAATTTCCCCCATCAGATACGTACAAATTTCCGCTCACATCGAAACTGATCATCTTTGGCTGGTTCAGCAACGCTGCCGTTGCTGCGGAACCGTCACCACCGAAACCGGCAACACCCGTACCCGCTATGGTAGTAATAATCCCGGAAGCATCAATTTTACGAATCCTGTTATTGCTGCAATCTGAGAAGTATATATTTCCTGCAGCATCCAGTTTGATATCGCCAGGATTATTAAGTTGCGCAAGGGTTGCAGCACCACCATCACCACCAAATCCAGCCACGCCAGTCCCTGCAATAGTGGTAATGATACCGTTTGTTGCTATTTTACGAATTCTATTAAAGCCGGCATCTGTCACATATATATTTCCCGAAGGATCTGCTACCATGCTAAATGCCCGTACAGCAGACGATGTAGCCGGAATACTATCTCCAACCCACACGGTAGACCCTGTACCGGCAAAAGTGGAAACAATACCCGCAGGCGTTACTTTCCGGATGCGATTATTCCAGGAATCACTGACGTAAATATTTCCTGCTGCATCCAAACAAGCAGTATATGGATATTCGAACTGAGCGTCCAGCGCCGAGCCACCATCACCACAGAAGGAAACTTGCCCATTGCCAACCACGGTACTAATGATACCTGAAGTATTTACTTTACGAACTCTGGAATTATCGCGGTCTCCGATATAAACATTTCCGGAAGGATCAACGGCAACCCCATTTACATAGGCCATCTGCGCAGAGATAGCGGCACCGCCGTCACCGGAAAATCCGCTGGTTCCATTACCTGCAATAGTAGTAATAACACCTGCTGTATTTACTTTACGGATACGATAATTGAACTCATCGTTGATATAAAGATTTCCTGCCGCATCCAGCGCAATGCCGAAAGGGTTATTAAGCAATGCCAAAGTTGCCTGACCGCCATCACCAGTTGAACCCGGATAGCCGGTACCGGCTACAATTGTAACCGCACCTGCCGTATTTATTTTACTGATCGTATTTGCAGCAACGTCAGAGAAATAAACATTGCCAGCGGCATCAGCTTTTATATCCAGCGGATAATTCGCACTGGCGATAGTTGTAATAACACCCGACGTACTTATTTTCCGGATACAGTGATTGCCTTGATCAACGATGTAAATATTTCCTGGCAGATCTACAGCAACACCCCGCAGTTGATTAAATTGTGCGGCAGTTGCAGGGCCGCCATCTCCACTATAACCGATACCTCCGGTACCAGCTATTGTGGTAATAATTCCCGATTGACTTATTTTTCGCACACGACCATTTTGAATATCGGTTGTGTATACATTGCCTGCAGTATCGATAGCTATTCCGCCAATTCCCTTAAATTCTGCCTTAGTTGCAATTCCGCCGTCACCACAAAATCCAAATGCCCCATTTCCTGCCACAACTGTTACGTTGCCTGCAACATCCATTTTTTGAACCGTGTTATGCACCCCGTCCGCTATATATAAATTTCCGGAAACATCCGTGGCTACGGCTTGCGGTCTGGTAGAAAGGCTGGTGGCTATACCCGCTCCCGGTCCTCCGACTACGGTGCGGATAATTTGTTGCGGCGCTTGCGCAAAACTGATCATAGGGCCAATTGCTGATAGGGCAATTGCGAGCAATTTTTTCATGTAGGTAAATTTTTGCAGGCAAATTTAGGGAACTCCAGATTACCTTTTTGTCATATTTATTTCTTGAAAACAATCCATTCTGGCCATTTTACAAGAAAAGGCAAATAAGAAAAGCCTTCTCCAGGAGAAGGTTTTCATTTATATAAACTAACTCTTTTTATTTTTTTAAAATATAGATCGACAGCAAATCACTAAATCCTAATTAAACCAGTTATTTTATTTCCACCACAAGATTGCGCGGTTTATCCCCATCAATAATCCGGACGAAATAAACTCCCGGCGCTACCTGCTTTTGCAGATCAATTTTTTGATTAATAGTATTGTTTGTTATCGCGACGTTCTGTCTGTAAATCTGCTGACCAACACTATTGCATACTTCCAGCGTTATGGTGCGCTGATGATTGTCTGCGAGCTGACCTGTTACCATAAAACTGCCGTTGCTTGGGTTTGGGTACACGGCAACATCACCAGCAGCATTTACGGTGTTTATTCCCGTTGAGCCCAAAACAGCAACACTCCAATAGTTGCTGAGAGCAGCAACGCCACAAGAGTCTGTGTTTTTTACCACCACGCAGATCAGATCATTATTCATGACATCAACGCCGGCTGTTGCAATGTAAGTGCTGTTTGTTGCCCCGGGAATATTCATGTAATTTTTCCGCCATTGATAGGCAGGGTTCGCGCCTGTATTGCTGGTATTGGCTGTAAAAACAATTTGCTGTCCGGAAGTTGCAGACGATGCGGGATTCGCCGCAACGACAGCTGTTGGATTTACCCAAGGCACCACATTCATCGCAATCGTATTGCTGATGACTGTGTCAGGATAGGCCCCCGGATCGCTGCTGGTCAACATGCAACTAACGGTATCTCCATTAATAAATGCATAAGTAAATGTTTGGCTATTGACTCCCACATTATTCCCATTCAACCTCCAGTGGTAAACAGGGTATAACCCTTCATGGGCAACCGTTGCGGTAAAATGGACCAACGTCAATGGGCATACAGTATCCTGCGACGCCGCGATACTGATAACGGGCGTTACAGGATTTCCTATTCTACGTATCCTGTAATTCCCTCTATCTGCGACATAAATAGCATCTGACGGGCCAATAGTAATGCCAACAGGGGCAGAGAGATGGGCCAGAGTTGCCGGACCGCCATCACCTTGAAAATCTGCGGTATCTACTCCCGCAATTGTAGAAATAATGCCGTTGACATCAATTTTCCGGATCCGATACCAATCATCAGTTATGTACAAACTTCCTTTATTAAACGCCACTCCCATCGGAGCTATTTGTGCTGCAATTGCAGGCCCACCGTCGCCGTTATTTGAGCTTGAAAGACCGGTACCTGCTATGGTAGTAATAATGCCAGACGGGCTGATTTTACGAATTCTGGCATTCCCATGATCTGCAAAGTATAAATTCCCCGCGGGATCCAATGCAAGTCCACAGGGGGTTGATATCTGCGCTGCAGTCGCGGCGCCACCATCTCCGCTAAACCCCTGCACACCTGTTCCCGCAATTGTGGTAATAATACCCGTGGAATCTATCTTACGAATCCGGTGATTCCAATAGTCCGAGAAATAAACAGTTCTTGCGCGGTCTACTTTCAAATCTCTCGGAAAATAAATCTGAGCAAGAGTTGCCGGGCCGCCGTCTCCGCTGTACCCCGAGCTACCCGTTCCGGCGATTTTAATCATGATTCCGTTAGTATCGATTTTCAAAATCCTGTCCGACAACGCATCGGCTATATAAATATTTCCATAAACATCTGCGGTAACGGCGGTTGGATGATTTAGCATAAATATATTAGCTGGTATACTATCCAGCATCCATGTTCCACCGCTTATGCCGGCAATATGAGAAATAACACCCGACGGTGTTACTTTACGTATCCTGTTATTGCCAGCGTCTGCGATATACATATTCCCGGAGGTATCAAAGCATACACCCTCAGGCTCACCCAATTGGGCTTTGAGCGCAAGACCGCCATCCCCGCTCCATGAACTAAACCCATTTCCAGCCACCGTACTGATGACATTAAGGGTATTCACTTTACGAATTCGTGTGCCATCTCCTATGTAAATATTTCCCGAAGGAGTGACTGCAATACCCTCTGTCGCAGATATTTGTGCTGACGGCGCCGCTCCGCCATCACCCGAAAAGCCGTCTAGTCCATTGCCTGCAATCGTTGAAATAATGCCTGCAGCAGTTACTTTACGCGTCCGGAGATTCATTCTGTCATTGATGTACAGATTTCCTGCGGTATCTATGGCAATACAGGAAGGATTATTAATCGTTGCTAATGTAGCCGGTCCTCCATCTCCGCTAAAAATGGGCAAGCCTGTGCCCACAAGAGTTGTTATGGTACCTGATGCATCTACTTTGCGGATTCTGTTGTTGACGGCATCAGATATGTACAGATTATCATGCGCATCGACTTTTACATCTAAAGGGCCATTGAGATTTGCCGCAACTGCGGCGCCGCCATCACCACCGAAAGCGGCAGTACCGGAACCGGCAACTGTAGTAATTATTCCCGAGGCATTGATCTTCCGGATTCTGTTATTGCTTTTGTCTGCAACGTAGACGTTCCCGCTCAGGTCAACTGCAATGCCACTCGGGGTATTTAATTCAGCTGAGGTCGCAGGGCCACCGTCACCACTGTAACCGCCGGTACCTGTACCGGCTATTGTTGTAATAATTCCTGATGAACTGATTTTACGTACCCGATTATTTCCGGCATCACCAATGTAGATATTGCCTGCAGCATCGATCGCTATCCCGTAAACGAGTTTCAGTTCTGCCTTTGTTGCCGGGCCGCCGTCTCCATAAAAAGCCATAGCGCCATTCCCTGCTATAATCGTTATATTACCTGCAGCATTGAGCTTCAGAATCGTTTGATGAGCACCATCAACGATAAATAAATTCCCCGAAGCATCTGTCGCTATCCCACGTGGAATAACGGAGATGCTGGTTGCGGCACCCGCACCCGGGTCTCCGGCTACCGTACGGATAATTTGCAATGGGTTTTGCGCGAAGCTGAAAATAGAGCAAATTGCTGATAGGGCAATTGCGAGCAATTTTTTCATTTAGGCAGGTTTAGTATATAAATTTAATTAAACCTGACAAAAAAAAGCATTTTGAGGTAAGTGAAAAACGTGGCAACAAAAAAACCTCTGAAAATATTTCCAGAGGTTTTTCAAATATCTGAGTGATCTGATTCGATCTTAATACAAATCTGCTGTAATCAGTTTCAAAAACTCTGACCTTGTTTCATTCTTTTCGAACTGACCGCTGAATGCAGAAGTAGTGGTAACGCTGTTTTGTTTTTGTACACCACGCATCATCATACACAAATGTTTTGCTTCGATGACTACGGCAACACCTTGCGGATTCAACGTTTCCTGAATGGCATCGAGAATCTGATGTGTCATACGCTCCTGCACTTGCAGGCGACGCGCGAAACAATCTACTACACGGGCAATTTTACTCAGACCGGTAATCCAGCCGTTTGGAATGTACGCGATATGTGCTTTACCAAAAAACGGCAACATATGATGTTCGCACAATGAATACAACTCAATGTCTTTTACGATCACCATTTCACTGTATGATTCGTGAAACTTCGCTGAATTAAGCACTTCACGCGCATCCATATTGTAGCCTGCGGTGATATACTGCATTGCTTTTGCCACGCGCTCTGGTGTTTTGAGCAAGCCTTCTCTATTTGCATCTTCACCTAATAACTCGATAGATGAACGGTAGTTCTCCATCAGTTTATTAGTGATGTCTTCGTCGTACTGTTCTATTTTTTTATATGCCACGGGATTGTTCTGATTAAAAATGAAAAACCGGTTATCCACTTACGACTGTTTTAAAGTCGTGGTTTGCGATTAACCAAAATATTCAACATAAATGCGCGGGGTTTCATACAGCTTGATACAATGCAGCTGCGCTCCTTTTTCTGCTACATGCGGTTGTAGTTCGTTCCAGATACCGATGGCAAAATTTTCTGCGCTGGTAAATTTACCTTTCATAAAATCAACGTCCATATTCAGGTTGCGGTGATCTACGCGCTCTACAATTATATCTTTAATGAGATCACCCAGTGTTTTTGCATTGAATACAAAACCAGTTTCCGGATGCGGTTCACCTTTAATCGTCACATGCAGCTCGTAATTATGACCATGCCAGTTGGCATTGCTGCATTTACCAAACACTTCCAGATTTTGAGCATCAGACCAGCTTTCGTTATATAGTCTGTGTGCCGCATTAAAATGCTCCACACGCGTCAGATATACCATTTTTTAATTTTATCCTGCAAAATTACTGTTAGTAGCCCGTTTGTCAAAAAAGTGCTTAATTCGCAACCATGAAACTGTTGTTAGTTGCTGCCACTGAGCCCGAAATCAGTCCTTTTATCCGTCATATCGCACAAAACTGGAAATCTCCGGTTGCCAATATCTATACAAATGGAAACAGTGAAATTCATATTTGTCTGACGGGGGTAGGTCTGGTCGCGACTACTTATGCCGTAACAAAAGCATTAAAAATCGGGCAATATGATTTTGTGTTGCAGGCTGGCGTTGGCGGCAGTTTTGACCGCTCAATCGAACTCGGCCAATTGGTGATGGTACAATCGGAGGAATTTGGAGATCTTGGTGCAGAAGACCGGAATAATTATCTCGACATCTTCGATATGGGACTGTTGCAGCCGAATGAACATCCGTTTACCGATGGAAAACTGGATACGCCATTGCATGAAATTCCTTTTCCTTTTAAACTACTGACGGTCAGTGGTCTTTCAATCAATACGGTCAGCGGACGTGAATCTACCATTGCTTTACGCAATCAAAGATTTGGTGCCCAGGTAGAGAGCATGGAAGGAGCAGCGCTGCATTATGTATGTCTTCAGGAAAATATTCCATTTGCGCAGATCCGGGCAATTTCTAACTATGTGGAGCCTCGCGATAAAAGCAAATGGAAAATGAAGGAAGCAATCATAGCTTTAAACAAATGGCTGATAGATTTTTCTTCGACGCTGTAAAGACAGCAAAGCTGTTACTTTGCGTCACTCAAGAACTATAAAATTGTAAAGTTGTAAAGCCTCAGAAAATTCCGGCAAACGATTTTACCAATAATCAACTTTACAATAAACGATAATGAAACTAACGCTTGGCTTTAGTCCCTGCCCGAACGATACTTTTATTTTTGATGCAATGGTAAATGGGAAGATCGATACACGAGGTCTGTCATTTGAATATGTGCTGGAAGATGTAGAAACGCTGAACCGCTACGCGGAACAAGGCAAACTGGATGTAACAAAACTGAGCTATAATGCCTTTTTGAAAACAGTTAGCCAATATGCATTGCTACACAGCGGCAGTGCATTGGGCAAAGGTGTTGGACCAATGCTGATTGCGAAACAACCACTGGACTTAAACAATATTGCTGATTTTAAAATCGCGATTCCGGGTGTAAATACTACCGCAAATCTATTGCTGACACTGGCTTTCCCGCAGGCAAAAAATAAAACCGAAGTTGTCTTCAGTGAAATTGAATCTGGCGTACTGGATGGCAATTATGATGCAGGATTGATTATTCACGAAAGTCGTTTTACATACGCACAGAAAGGTTTGCACAAATTGATCGATCTCGGTGACTGGTGGGAACGCACCATGCAGGCAGCGATTCCGCTGGGTGGCATTGTGATCAGGCGCAGCTTCGACAAAGAATTATCTGCAACAGTTGATGCGGTGATCAAAGATAGCCTTGCTTATTCCTGGAAACATTATCCGCAGCTCAGCGAATTTGTAACCGCACACGCACAGGAAATGGAGGAGAAAGTAATGCGTCAGCATATTGAATTATACGTAAATGATTTCACCACTGATCTCGGAACGGTAGGTCGTCAATCAATTGAAACTTTATTTGACGCGGCACACAAAGCGAATTTACTGGAAGGCGGAATACCGCAAATATTCTACTAAGCGTAAAGCATAAGGCTAAAAGCATAAAAAGAAGTAGAGACGTATCATGCTACGTCTCTACTTCTTTTTTACTGGCGTGAGTCTTCCGAAGGGCGACTCGTGTCTACAACGGTTGCAGTCTCAGACTGCCATCGACGCCAGTCAGGAGATCGGCCACCGGACAAAGTCAGAGACTTTGCCGAACATAGATTGTTTTTTACACTCATTATACGCTGCTTCGACTCCGCTCAGCATGACAAACGCGAGTGATAATTATCATTATACACTCGCGCTTTTTGACTATTGACTTTCTACGTAATCGTCCGGAAGAACGTATATCGCAATAGCATTTCCAGCACCAGCGAAATAATCGCGATCAACGCAAACGGGAAGAACAGCTCTGCATAATGCTTGTAGCTGCTAATCTCCACTTTTGTTTTTTCCAACTTATCAATGTCCTTGTAAATCGCCGCCAGCGAAGCATTGTTCGTTGCACGATAAAATTTACCACCGGTTTCTACGGCTATTTTCTTCAGCGTCGGCTCGTCCACATCTACTTTCATCATTTGCTTAGTAGTTGTTCCATCAGGCATTTTCACCGGCATTGGCGCTTCACCGATTGTACCTACACCAATTGTGTATACCCGGACTTTATACGCTTTCGCAATATCCAATGCTGTTTCCGGACCAATGATACCCGTATTATTTACACCATCTGTCAGAAGAATCACCACTTTAGTTTTACCATCTGTCTTACGGATACGATCCACTGCAGTTGCAAGGCCATTGCCCAAAGCCGTACCATCTACCAGCACCCCACTTTGCACCTGGCTGATTTGTTCTTTCAGCACATTGTGATCAATTGTAATCGGGCACTGCGTAAAACTTTCACCCGAAAAAATTACCAAACCAATTCGATCTGTAGGACGTTGGTCCACGAAATCCATCGCTACTTTTTTCGCTGCTTCAATACGATTCGGTTTCAGGTCTTCCGCCAGCATACTGCCCGACACGTCGAGCGACAGGACGATATCAATACCTTCACTATCTATTGACTCTGTGACATTACTAGATTGCGGGCGCGCCAGCGCGATGATCAGACCAATTAGCGTAATTACACGCAATACATTCAACACCGGGCGAAAACGCACTTTCGCAGAAGGTCTGATGTTTCCCAAACCTTTTAAAGTAGTAAGTCGCAGGGACGGTGTATCTTTTTTACTCCGGTTCTGCCACCAGATCATCAGCGGAATGAGCAACAACAACGCAAAAAACCAAGGATGCGCAAAGCTCATATGTTTCCAGTCTAAGAGTGCTTTCATATCCTATTTCGTTGTTGTTTCGGTGATGACCAATTTCGTTGCATTCACAAATTCACGAACAGATTCCATTGCCTGCATATGTTCTTGTGGTAATGGCTGTGCTTTTGCAAACTTCGCCAGATCCGCCATACGCAAGGTATTTGACAACATGCCCTGATACGGCTGCATATCACTGCGCAATGCTGCTTTACTCAATATTTCATCGGTAGTCAGTTCCATTGCAGGTGTCTGGAAACGTTTTTCAATATAGTCACGGAGAATATCTGTAAGCTGTACATAGTATTCTTTCACCTGATTATTTTGCCAGAGCTGCTTTTGATCCAGTTCTGAAAGTAACCGGTTGTATTTTTCCTGGAGTGATTCTACAGGCGCCGCAGGTTTCACCTCTGGCGCAGCCACTTTTCTGTTTCGGATAAAATACTGGATTACGAAAACGATCAGCACAACAAAAACAAGGCAACCTATAATCAGCCAGATATAATCTTTCCAGCTTGATTTAACCATGATAATACCCTTGATCCCCTTATAGCCTTTCGTAGTATCTACCGCTACCGTTTGCACCAGTAACTGAAATGAATCAGTACCTACCGTATAGCTACTTCCATTGTTAGGAATAGCTGAAAACAGAAAGGAAGGAACCGTAAAACTCCCCGAATCAAAACCGGTTACAGAGATACGTTGTTTGAGCGTAATCAGATCGCCTTGCTTTAATGTATCGATCTTGCCTTTTTCTACTACCTCCAGATGATTGAACGTATCCGGGATCTCTGCCCATTGCAGCTTTCCCTTCATCTGGTTGTATTGCGCTTCAATAAAGACATGCGCCTGGTCGCCGACAGAAATGTTAGCGGCATCAATTTTGGCATTCAGTTTTACATCATCGCTTTGCGCGAAACTGAAATAGCTGCAAAAAATGAGGGAAATAAAAAGAAAAAATCGGGAGACAGAAGTGACATTCCGGGCCATGATCATAGTTATCTTCCTTTAAAAAATCCTTGTAACACTTTTACATAATCCTCGTCGGTACGCACGCGCACCAGCGAAGCGCCGCTCTTACGAAACGACGTTTGACAATACTTTTTCTGTTCTTCGAATGCAGCACCATATTGGTAACGCACTTGTTTATCATCGGTATCCAGCCAGCGCATTTCACCTGTTTCCGCGTCTTTCACCTGAATCAAACCCGCAGCAGGCAATTCCTGATCGTGACGATCGTAGGTCTGTATTCCCACTATGTCATGCCGGCGAGCGGCCAATTGTAATGCAGCGTCATACGGCTCACTCACGAAATCACTGAGCACAAAAGTGATGGTTCTTTTTTTCAGCGCATTGGTCAGATACTCCAAAGCAGCATTGACATTGGTACCCTTGCTGTTTTGCGAAGGTTCTAATGCAATCAATTCACGGATGATGCGCAGGATATGACTGCGGCCTTTTTTCGGCGGAATAAATTTTTCTACTTTATCAGAGAAAAAGATCACGCCTACTTTATCATTATTGGTTGAGGCCGAAAAAGAAATCACCGCGCTTATTTCGGTGATCAGATCACGCTTTAAACGTTGCTGTGTTCCGAACAAAGAACTGCTGGAAACATCAACAAGCAACATAACAGTGAGCTCACGCTCTTCTTCAAACACTTTTATAAATGGATGGGAGAAACGGGCCGTTACGTTCCAGTCGATCGCTTTCACGTCATCGCCCGGCGCATATTCGCGCACTTCGCTAAAGGACATCCCACGACCTTTAAATGCCGAATGGTATTCCCCGGCAAAAATATGGTTGGAGAGTCCTCTTGTTTTGATCTCAATCCGTCTTACGCGCTTCAGTATTTCCGCTGTTGTCATCATTGCTGTACAGTCTTTTAAAGCCTGAATCAGAAAACCGTCATTCCCACAAAAGATAGAACACTTTTATGAAAATGACGGTCTTTATAAGAAACGTTATGCTGTTACGTTGTTTTTAGCAATTACATTTTTAAGGATCGCTGCCATTTTATCGGCACGTTCCTGTGCTTGTTCTGGCGTCCACAGCAGGCTGATAGAAGAAGAGATACAACGGCTGATGATTTTGTCGCTGATCGGGAATGGCTGATTTGCATAATGCATAATGCCTTTCTTCTGCTCTTCGGAGAAGCGATGGAGCCATGCACCGTTTTTCAGATGCTCCCATTTACGGATATAATGCCAGTTATTATCGTACCAGTAGAAATTACCCATGATACCGGCTGCTACAAATTCAGTTACTGCCTGGCGTGCCATATCTTCCATAGGCAGGAAGAAAGAAAGGTGTGTGCCAGTATCGCCATCTGCATCAGGAATTACACGAAACGTCAGACCTTCTACATTTTTCAGTGTGTTGAAAATGATACCGTGGTTACGTTTCTGAATTTCCAGAAATTCTCCCAGACGACGTACCTGAGCCAAACCTACCGCAGCATGCAGTTCAGAAATACGGAAATTGTAACCAAGGAAAGGATGCAAATCTGCGCCACGATCTTTACCTGCGTGATCATGACCATGATCGCTGTAATGATCTGCTTTTTTATAAATGTCTTCGCTGTTAGTCAAAACCACACCACCTTCTGCACAAGTAATGATTTTTACGAAGTCGAAAGAGAAAGTACCGGCGTGACCGATTGTACCGAGATATTTTCCTTTGTATTTGCCACCGATTGCCTGACAAGCATCTTCGAGCAAAATGAGATCATGTTTTTCGCAAATTGCTTTCAATTCATCGAGACGAGCCATGCTGCCGCACATATGCACCGGCATGATCGCTTTGGTCTTTTCTGTCACCGCTTTTTCTACAGCTTCAGGATCCAGTGTCAGCGTTTCATCAATATCCACCAATACCGGAATAGCACCTACAGAGATCACCGCTTCGAAACTGGCTACAAACGTAAAAGAAGGCATGATCACTTCGTCGCCTGCGCCTACGCCGAGTGCAGCCAGTGCTGTGGTGAGTGCTGCTGTACCGCTGCTTACAAGCTGGGCATATTGACTGCCAAATGTTTTATTGATTTCGGCTTCTAGCTCTTTAGCTTTCCAGATGCCGTTACGCATACCGTCAAAACCATAGCGCATCAGGATTCCTGTTTCTAATACATCGTTTACCTCTTTGCGCTCTGCTGCGCCAAACAGTTCATATCCGGGCATGATATTATTATTTTAGACCACAAAAGTAGTAGATATGCCCGGAGTAGCCCATCCTTATTACTTAAAATTTTCTGAAAATAACTAGCTGCACATTAGTCATTTGCCTTAGATTTGATAAAATTTCCGTTACTATGCAATACATGCCAAAACTGATTACCATAGCATTGGGTTCATCTTTGCTGTTTGCCGCGTCTTGTCAGCAGAGCGGCCCGAACAAGGATAAAGGCACCGGTGATACTACCGCTGCGGCTGAAACCCCTGCTACTGTCGTTGCTCCCATCAGCATTGCACCAGTGAGCGCTTCTCCGGAATTCCCGAATGCATCACTGGCTATTGCCAAAGTAAGCGCCACGCCGCAAGGCACTGACTCTTCTAAGGTGAGCTTTGACTTTAACGTGAAAAATTATGAACTGAAATCACAAACAGCTGATGGCGGTTCGAAACAGTGCAACAACTCCGCGCAGGGTCAGCACATCCATTTTATTCTTGACAACCAACCATATAAGGCGCTGTACGAGCCTAAAAACGAGATAACGCTCGCTAATAATACGGAGCACTTCCTGATGGCTTTCTTGTCGCGCTCTTACCACGAATCGATAAAAAGCAAAGGTGCCGCAGTCGTTTATCACTTTAAGATTGATGAAAAAGGTAATCTGAAAAAGCTGGATGATCCAAAACAGCCAATGGTATTCTACAGCCGCCCGAAAGGTGACTACCTGGGCGACGATACCAAAAACCTGCTGCTCGATTTCTATGTATGGAATGCAAACCTGTCTCCCGATGGTTATAAAGTAAAGGCAGATATCAAAAATAATGACATTGTAGGCCACGATACATCGATTATAATTACAGACTGGAAACCAAGTTTCATCCAGAACCTTGGTATGGGTAAATCTTCTGTAACACTAACGCTGGTGGACAAAGACGGCAAACAAGTGGAAAGCCCGATGCCAAATGTTACACGCAATTTCCAGCTGGCTGAAAAGGAGCCGCTGAAATAAGTTTTGAAAATTCTTTGGATATGAAGAAGCCCGCTTGATGCGGGCTTTTTTTATTTCTCGCAGCGTGCGTTTTTTCTCACGGCGGCGCAACGGCGCGGCTGCAATTTTTTATTACTCGCGTCATCGCGAGGAACGAAGCGACCTGCACAAAGGCGGGTGAAACACACATTACGCGCAGCCTGCTTCGTCTCTCGCAGTGACGCGATACACAACACTTATCATCTAGAGACGTTGCGTGCAACGTCTCTACAATGACCGTGGCGTTTGACCTATGTTTTAAAACACCCGCAGTAACTCCGTGCCGCCGTGAGAAAAATTAAACCACCCGTTTCGCCAATGGCGTGCTATCCAGATCTAAAATCTGTACAATACTCGGCTTTTTGCCAATAGCAATGCTGCCGATTTCGTCTTGCATGTTCAATACCATCGCACCGTTGCTCGTTGCCCATTGCAATAATGTTTCCCATTCAATCTGTGGGAAATGTTTTTTCAACGTGGCGATTTCCGCCAATACAGACAACTGGTGATTCGAGGATAAACTATCCGTACCAATACAAATATCCGCGCCTTCAGCCATCAACATCGGCACATCCGGCAGACGGTTTTCGATATACAAGTTGGCATTTGGACAAAGACACCAGTAACTGTTGTATTGATGTGCCTGTACTTTATGCAGATCTTCTATACCCGTGCAGGTATTGTGAATAAACACCACAGGGCGATGTGGATTCAGCCACTCGATATATGTTTTCAACGAAGATTTGCCGGAAGGCTCAAAGAAAGAAGCGTCAATCTTCAGGCTGTCTAATAAATCATTTACGGCGCCGGTTTTGTCGATATAAAATTGATCCTCCGCCGGCGTTTCCTGATTATGAATGGAAATAATTTCACTTGGCTCGTGCCTGTCAATCAGCTTGAACAAAGCCTTAGAAACAGAATAAGGCGCATGCGGTACAATGGATTGTTTGAGCTTTACATGAGTGCTGTGCTGCGCGGCAAACTGATCGTACACCCCACGACTATACTCAAAACGCTGCGGTGCTGTGGTATCTGAAAAGCCAATACATTCAACAAACGTGTGCACATGCATTTTCTCTTTGCTGCGCAGATCCAATGTATCGGTACCATTAGCGATATCACCGACTGCAACAATTCCGTTTTGCCACATGGTTTCATAAGCTTCGTGGCGGGCATTTATCTTTTGTTCTTCTGTAAAATCATTACGGCGAAACATTACACCCTGCAAAAAAGGAATCAGTCCGGTATGCTCGGGAATCACGCCTTTCATGTGCGAGAGTTCCATATGGCAATGCACGTTTACAAAACCCGGCGTCAATACACCTGTGATATATTCTGCTTCAGGATGACCGTTGTGGTAAATATTGGTAATGGTGCCGTCGTCGGCAATTTCAATAGCAGTTTGTAGCGGCAACCATTTCTCTCCGTCATGAATACGGTCGGCAGTGATAATCATGTAATGTGGTATTTGGCTTTGTGATGACTATATAAAAGAAAAACCCCTGAGCGGGGTTTTTCAAAATTAGTTTTTAAAATGTTTCAGCAGAATGATTTCTCTATCACTTAAGAAGCGCCATTTGCCGCGGTTTACGTTTTTCTTGGTTAGACCGGCATACATCACACGATCCAGTTTTTCTACTTCATAACCGAGTGATTCGAAGATGCGGCGTACGATGCGGTTTTTACCGCTGTGAATTTCCAGACCTACTTCATTTTTAGATTCGAGGTAAGCAATGGAATCAACTTTTACTTCACCATCTTCCAGTTCCAGACCTGCAGCGATTTTATCGAAATCAGGCTTAGAGAGCGATTTATCCAGTGTTACCTGATAGATCTTTTTGATCTCGTGGCTTGGATGAGAAAGTTTCTGCGCCAGATCACCATCGTTGGTCAGCAACAGCAAACCAGTTGTATTGCGATCCAAACGGCCCACAGGGAACAATCTTTCAGCGCCTGAGTTTTCTACCAGTTCCATTACGGTTTTGCGACCTTCCGGATCTTCGGTAGTGGTGATAAATCCTTTCGGCTTATTGAGCAGGATGTACACCATATTTTTCTGCGGTGTCAGTTTTTTACCACCAAGAATTACCAGATCACCTGGTTTTACACGGTAGCCCGGATCCAGCATCATTTCACCGTTCACTTTCACTTTACCTTTCTTCACCAGTTCCGCTGCATCACGACGACTGCATTGGCCGCTGTGTGCAATGTATTTATTGAGTGTCATCGGGCCTTCCAGCTCTACTTCACCCCATTTAGACGCGTTGCGTTTTACTTCGCGTTCATCTACATAATCATCTTCATCATCGTCAAATTCAACTTCCACATTCTTCTTGCGCTTGATATTTGTCGGCTTTTTCTCCGCAGCATATTTATCAGGAAGTTCTTTGCTGAAGCCTTCGTTTTCGTTGGCTACATAGTTCTCGTCTTCTTCTTTGTTGTACTTACGTTTTTTCTCGAAGATATCCTGATCGCCAAATTTGTTGGAATCGTCTTTATCTCCGAATTTGCCCTTCTTGCCGCCTTTTCCTCCGTCTTTCTTACCAAACTTTCCGTCTTTTTTCTCGAAGCGTTTCTTATCGTCACCTTCAAATTTCTTTTTGAAGCCGCCTTCTCTTTTCTCGAAACGTTTCTCTCCGCCTTCGCCATCTTCACGTTTTTTGCGGAATGGTCTTTCTTCACCGCCGGTAGCTTCTTCAAAACTTTTACGGCCGCCGGCTTTTCTATCAGCGAACTTATCGTCTTTGTTGTATTTCTTTTCGCGGAAATCGCCTTCACCACGGTCTTCGAATTTCTTCTTATAACCACCTTCTCCGCGATCTTCGAATTTTTTCTTGAATCCGCCTTCTTTTTTCTCGAAACGTTTTTCACCGCGGCCTTCTCCATCAAATTTCTTACGGAAGCCACCTTCACCACGATCTTCGAATTTCTTTTTGAAACCGCCTTCTTTTCTTTCGAAACGCTTTTCACCGCGATCTTCTCCACCTTCAAATTTCTTACGGAATGAAGGTTTATCTCCATCGCGCTCAAATTTTTTAGGCCCGTAGCTGTTACGTTCACCGCCTTCGCCACCTTCTTCTCTGCGTTTATATGGCTTTTTGAAATCGCCTTCTTTGCGCTCAAAACGACCGGAATTTTCACGTTTTTCCCCGAACGACCTTCCCTCTCTGTTATCACCTTCTTCGCGTTTTCTGTAAGGTTTACCCGCATTGTCCTTTTTATCAAAAGAGCCATCTTTCTTACCATAAGGTTTGCGCGAATCGCTTTTCTTATAACCAGAAGGCTTATCTGATCTCTGGGAACGTGAAGAATCCGAATTTTTTCTCATTACAACTATTTCTATAATAATGTTAAGACGGCAAAGGTACGACGTTTAAAATGCCCGTGCACCTTTGATTTGATTGATGATGGATTATTTCATAACTTATATTAAATATAATCATTTTATCCTATGAATTTCCGGAGCGTTTATATGCTCTTCTTGCTGGTGGTGGCGGTTCTCACAAAATCGACAGCCCAGACTTCGTTATTCAGTACACAGCTCAATCTCTCAATGGGCGCCACCAGAGTAGCGAAGGGAGACTATCCGCAAACTGGATTCAGCACTTCTGTAAAGGAAATGTACCTGGTAACTGGTGCGATTTATATTGAAGGAGGCCTGTGCACCTCTTTTTTAAACAGCCTGCAAAAAAACGACGGCATTTATCATAATCATCAGGCAACCCTGTTAACCGCCCCCGTGGGTGTAGGCTTTTATATGGGCGATGACCGGTTATACCTCAATTTTGGTATGGACTTCCTAACCGGGGTCTACACAAATACGCCAAAAGAAATTCCAAGCCCGAGACAATGGGTAGTGGGTTACATGCCTGAGTTTGGCTTCTCGCTGAAGGTAGGCCGATATCACAAACGCGGTTTCGGTCTGGGTATGATGGGCCGCATTTTATTAATTCAGTCTGCCGACTCCGGCGAAAGCAATAATCCGCATGTTGGATTTGCCGGCGTAGGGATGGTTTTCCGCTTCTAAACTACCTTTCGAAAAAATTTCAGTTTTCTTGTAACTTTTTTCGATCCACTCCGATTTACTTATTGAATGGACATTTACAGCTATAATGCTTGCGTACAACAATGGGCTGATGCTCTTTTCAGGTTTGCGTACAAGTGTACGGGGCATGAAGAAGACGCCCGTGACGTGGTGCAGGGTGCATTTGAAGTGTTATGGCAAAAGCGTGGAGATGTGCAGCAAGAAAAAGCAAAAGCCTTCCTGTTTCAAGTGACCTACCGGCAGTCGGTAGATAATTACCGGAAAAAAGGAAAGATCGTGTATAAGGAAGCAGAACGGACCGACCTCACCCATCCTCAAAACCCAGACCTGAAGAAGATCCTTGACAAAGCACTGGCGCAACTGGACGAACAATCGCGCGCATTGGTTTTACTGAAAGATTATGAAGGATACCGTTATGAGGAAATTGCTCAAATCACAGGATTAAATGAATCTCAAGTAAAAGTTTACTTGCACCGTGCCAGGAAAGTACTGAAAGCCTATCTCGTTAACGTTGAAAACATCATTTAAAAAAAGCTGCTATGGTGACGTTTGAAAATTATGAAGAGTACATGATGTTGTATGCCGACGGAGAACTATCCGGGGCTGCAATCAATGAGCTACTGGATTTTGTGGCTGAACATCCGGAACTGGAAAGTGAATTGAACGCTTATATGTCTACCCGTCTGGAACCGGAAATGGAATTGGTTTTCGCCAATAAAGAAAGCCTCTTACATCCGGAACCAGCGAAGAAAACAATAGCTTTTGGCTGGATCAGATATGGAGTGGCTGCTGGTGTGGCGTTATTGCTGGGTGTTGGCATTTATAATCTGAATCGTTCTGATAAAACATTAAATAATAACGTAGCCGTTACGAAACCACAAGCCACAAAAACACAACCAATCGCAGCGAAAGTTGTCGTTAACCAGACAGACACTATAAACAGCCGTCCGGCAACACTGGCGCCAGCAAAAAATACAATCCGCAAAAAACAGAATGCCCATACAACCATAGAAGAGGCAAGCCGTAACCAGAAAGCGCAGGAAAGAAGCAATCTCGCAATGCTGCAATCTGCGCCGGAACAAGGCTTTGCTGTGAATATGAAACCTTATGTATCCGATATATATGCAACCGCAGACCCTATTATCATTAATTCAAAAGAACCGGTTAGAAAAAGCCATATGCCCGTATCAGATGAAAACAAAGAAACAATGTACGCACTGGGACAGGCCATCTCAGACAAAGTACATGATGTAAAGAACCTTACCGCAAACATCAAAACAAGCGGTGTGGGTTTCAACATCGGTGGTAAAGAAATTAAAGTCAACTTCTAAAAACATTTTATGAAAAACGTAGCAATCACCCTTATCCTCCTGATGGCCGGTTCCATCGCATACGGCCAGCACACTATCAACATCAGTAATACTGACTCCGGTAAATCCGGAAATGCAGACCATACGCTAACTATCGGCAGTGACGGTATTCATATCACTTCCTATAATAAGGATGAAAAAAGGAAAAAAATTGAGTTGATTTTTTTCATGCTGGATCTCGGCATCAACAACCTCCAGGATAAAACCAACTACAATTCACCAGACGCACAGGCCTACCTGCAGGTAAATCAGGACCAGAAAAACAGCAATCTTTTCAGCTTGCGTGAAGGGAAGTCTGTCAACGTAAACATCTATCCTGTAATGCTCAAATTCTACGCGCTTCAGACAAAAAATCAGAAAATTATTATCTCGAGCGGCTTCGGTATTCAGAGCTATGATTTCCGTTTTAATAAGCCAATTAGCTATGTTAACTATACCAGTCCCGCTGTCATCATGGACACTATTTCGTTCAGCAAAAATAAACTCGGCTTTTACTTTCTGAACATTCCATTGGGCGTTACTTTCAAAACCCGCTTATCTGAAAAACTCTGGGGCGTATACGGTTTTGGCATCACCGGAGGTTACCGTCTTTCGTCCTGGACAAAACAAATCTCTGATGAACGTGGCAAGGACAAAAACCACGACAGCTTTAATTTCCAGGATTTTAATGCCTGCCTCACCGGAGAAATTGGCCTTGACAAACATTTCCGCCTCTACGCATCTTATCAGCTCACCAATCTGTATAAAAACGCGCTCGATCAGCACCCATTCGCGATTGGCATCCGTTTCGGCGGCGTTTAATGCCGCGATTGTAACCTCAGAGCGGAGACGAAGTGTGGCTTCGGCTTCGACTCCGCTCACCAGACAGGTGAAACGTCAAACCTCAATTTGTATTTGTAAATTTGAGTGAGGAGTTGAAAAAAGAACATCAGATGTTTGGCCACCAGAAGATCATTGACCGGCCAATCTCTACGCCTTCAGCTTTTATCCAGTTTTGCTTTTGACTTTTGATTTCTGACTTTTTAATTTTTCAGTCATGTGGTGGATATACGCTTTGCTCTCTGCTTCCTTTGCTGCGTTGGTAGCCATTTTCGCCAAGGTGGGAATGAAAGGCGTAGATTCAGATCTGGCTACTGCTATTCGCACGGTTATTATTCTGGTGATTGCCTGGAGCTGGGTCTGGTGGAAAGGCGGCGTGCCGCAGATACATTCACTCACACGGCAAAACTGGTTGTTTCTTACCCTTTCCGGTATTGCCACCGGTTGTTCCTGGTTATTTTATTTTAAAGCGCTGCAACTCGGTGAAGTATCACAAGTGGCGCCGGTAGATAAGCTCAGCGTAGCGATAGCTATCATCCTTTCTGTGATTTTTCTCAAAGAAGTCATCACCTGGAAAATAGCTATCGGTGCCCTTCTTATCATTTCCGGCACCATTGTTCTTATTTTTTAGGATTCTACAATACGAATCGTCCAGAAGTCATCACAAAGATCGCTGTTGGTCAGATAAGCATAAGGCATCGTATAGTAACCTTTCAGCCCCCAACCGGTACCCCATGAATTACGGATGATAAACCACTGCTTACTCTCGTCGTAGCCAACGCACATTACGGCATGCCCACCCACTACTTTTTCTTTAGAAGTATCTGGCATCAATAAATGTCCGCTTTTCGCCACTTTATCGCTCTCAAAAGCATCGTAAACTGTAAACCCGAATACAAACGGATAGCCATCGGCAAGGCAGCCTTTGAGCTGCTGCAATGTGTTAGAAAGTCGCATATAGCTCAGTGCCTGATGTTTCAAGGCTTCGGTATAACATTTTGCAATTGGCTTCTTCGTGAATTTTCCTACATCATAAGGCCACATCGTTTCCGGACAAACGCCGTTTTTATTAACCGTTTTTATACCATCTCTGATCTGCGCGCCGGCGTCGCTGTTTACAGTGTGCTCAATAGCGCGTTCATTGTAATAAATAAATAAGCGGGAAGGAATAAAATTAGGAATGCCTTGTTTCATCTGTTCAAATTGAATAGCACCGCCGATCGCATTGGCAGTACAACTTCCGAGGTCGCCCTGATTGTACACCGGCGGGCAGTTCTTTGTATAGTCTATTTTAGTGGGTAAAGCTTTCAGCACCCTTTGTGGTGCGCGGTAACGAAAATCCCGGATGTCCGGCAGGTCGGGAACCCAGCCCAGTTTTTTTGATGGTGATTTGCTCTGTGGCATAAGATGAATATTATAATGTATAAAATTATAATATTTACTCGAGGGAATAAAAAAAGCGGGGCCAGACGACCCCGCTCTTGCGATCTATTTTTTACAAAAACTACCGTAGCAATGTAACATTGCCTTGATAGTGCTCTTTTACGCCGTTGGCAAACAGCACGTCTATCAGATAGACATATACGCCTTCAGGCTGTTCTTTTTCGTTGAATTTACCATCCCAGCCACGTCCGTCGATGCTGGATGTTTCGAATATTTCTTGTCCCCAACGGTTATATATAACCAGACGGAACGATGTTACGCTACGTGACAGGAGCTGACGAGGGAAGAAGTAATCATTGGTACCGTCATTATTCGGAGTGAATGAATTCGGGATATCAATGTAACAATCTTTCCGTACGTCAATACTATCTGATGTGCTACAACCATTCAGGGAAACGGTAGCAGAATAATGCCCTGGCTGCGTTGCCGTAATATGCGTTGTTGTTTCACCGGTATTCCATAACCAGGTAGCAGCAGGATCAACAGCATTCATTCGATCGTAAAGTACAAGTGGCGCTGCATTCGGACACATTACTGTATCTGGGCCGAGATAAATACGAGGGAAAGGTTTGATCGTAACATCTTTGGTAATGGATGTATCCGGACAAATTCTATAGAATGCGGTCAGTTTTACTGTGTATGTTCTTGCAGAGTCATACGCATGGTTTGCAGGATTAGCATTTGGCGTAACGGTGCCATCGCCGAAATCCCAACGTAAACCGGTATTACCGATTGTCAGCATATCAGGAATGAAAGTAATTCCCTGACCGATACACAGTGCAGAATCACTCGTTGTAAAATTTACGTACGGAATAGAATCTACTACAATTGTGCGGTAAGCCGTATCCTGACAAGGAACAAAATCAGTCACATAAAGCGCTACGTTGTAAACACCCGCATGCTGATAATAGTGCTGTGTAGTCAGATTGGTATCTGCCGGGCTGCCATCTCCGAAATCCCAGGCCTGATGAGGACCTGTAGCAATGGATGTGCTGGTAAATGTAATCGCCTGGCTCTGCTGACAGATAGAGTCTTTACTTGTAGTAAATGAAGCGATCAGCGGGTGACGGATATCGATTGATTTAGTTTCCGTATCTGCACATACCAGATTGCTTGCTATGAGTGTCACATTGTAAACGGCCTGCGTTGTATAAACATGTGATGGATTAGCCACTGTATCCTGAGCACCGTCACCGAATGACCATACATATTTGTAAGAAGGACCACCACCGTTAGACTGGTTGGTAAATACTAAACTATCAGAAGTACAACCATAATGAATCACATAGTCAAATACAGCATTGAGCGGCGGATCTACCAGCGTTACCGGACCCATTGCATTTGAAACACAAATGCCACGTTTCACTTTAATGTCATTATAGACACCCGCTGTAAGGTTATTGATCGTGATGATGCCCTGTGCATTTGAAGTAAGTGTATAAGGCGTAACTGCAGTACCGTTTTTAGTGTACATAACAGTGTGCGGCGTATTTGCAGCCAGACCGTATACGTGGATGTAACCATCGTTATTACCACAGTAAGTCGGGTTTACAAAATTTATAGAGTCAATGTTCGGACCAATACCACCAGGGCCGGTAGCACCTACTGTTACAGTTACGGTATCTCTCATCGTATCAGAACAGCTTGTTACTAATGCGATGTAAGTAGTAGTAGTTGCCGGACTTACAACCACAGTATCACCTGTACCTACAAGGGTACCCGCTAAAGTGTACCAGTTAATTGGCGCATTACCATTAGGAACCGGAGCGTATGCAATTGACGACACGGTGTAAGTGGCCGCACCACTAGACATTGTAGTCGGCGTAAACTGATTAGAACTGTGGAATGCAGTCCATGTACCCGGATAGTTTCTGCCCGGAACCGGAACTGCATCAGAACCTGTGGCGTTTTGAACGCCTTCTATACCTGCACCACTGTTCCATCCGGTACAAAGCGGTTTATTACCGAGGTGAATATCTATTTTATTGCTTGTCTCGTGTAAAATAATCTGAAAAGAAGTACGCACGGTGGTACAGGAATACATCGGCGCATCACAGAAAGAAAGTACAAACTCTCTGTTTGGCGCAGTACCAACAGTACAATAATCCAGCGTACCTGGCGCTACACCCGGCGGCGTTGGATAGATATCTGCATAGTGTCCCATGATACAGTTGTACACATCACTGTTACCCGGAATACCCTGGGAAATTACCCATGCCGAAGGCTGGTTGGCGCGGGCTGTATCGAAACTGATGTAGCCGTTAGAGGAGAACGTACATTTTGTGTAGGAGTTCCCGTAGAAGTTAAAAGAGAAACCAATCGGTATGACGCCTGTAAAATAGTCATCCGACAAAGACACCGGTATACCGTTACGCCCCGTAAGCTTCGCGCGCAATGTCGCCGAAGTCCCCGGGCATATCAATGTATCTGGTGTGGTAATAACCACCTGCGCTTCCGCAATCGTAAAGGAAAGCAAACATAATAGTGATAGTAAGATTCTAGGTATGTAACCTTTTCTATTCATAAGAAAGAAATTAACTGATTAAACAATATCCTTTCAGCCTCTTGGTCGACAAAAAATCGTTTTTTATCGCGAACAGAGTATATAGACAGGTAAAAATTATATAATAGTTGGCTGACAGTTAAATCTAAGTTAATTACTTTCCTCAATAGTTGTAGTCGGTACTCCCCATTTTTTATTAATTAATTCATTTCATAGCCTCCCGCTCCTTCTGTAACCTGAATAGCTCATCTCTGAGACGTGCAGCCTCCATAAAGTCCATATCCTTAGCCGCTTTCTCCATATTTTTCTTGGTTTGAACGATCAGTTTATCCAGTTGCGCGATGGTTTTGTATTCCCCCGGCCCTTCAGCTGCATTGGCCGTAAGTTCCTCATGGACAGCATATTTATGGTGGTCATCATATCCTTTAATATCCAGAACCGAAGTTTGCTTAAATATTTGCTCTTTTGACTTGCGTACAGTCTGCGGAGTAATATTATGCTCTGTATTATATTGTACCTGCTTTTCGCGGCGGCGGTTTGTTTCATCGATCGTGCGCTGCATGCTGTCAGTTATTTTATCCGCATAAAAGATTACCAGCCCTTCCGCATTACGGGCCGCGCGGCCAGCCATCTGTGTCAGCGATCGTTCATCACGAAGGAAACCTTCTTTATCGGCATCAAGAATAGCCATTAAGGAAACTTCCGGCAGATCGAGCCCTTCCCTGAGGAGGTTTACCCCCACCAACACATCAATCACACCGAGTCGGAGATCGCGGAGAATTTCCACGCGTTCCAGTGTATCGACCTCAGAGTGAATGTATTTTGATTTTACATTGATGCGTTTCAGGTATTTATCCATTTCCTCTGCCATGCGCTTGGTCAGCGTCGTCACCAAAACACGGTCTCCTTTCAGCACCCTTTTATCGATTTCTTCCAGCAAATCATCAATCTGGTTAATACTCGGACGAATTTCAATTGGCGGATCCAATAAACCTGTTGGGCGAACGATCTGCTCAACCACTACACCACCCGTTTGCTCCAATTCATATTTACCCGGCGTGGCGCTCACGAATACCGCTTGATTTACCAGTTGTTCAAATTCATGAAAATTGAGCGGACGGTTATCTAATGCAGAAGGCAAACGGAAACCATATTCTACGAGGTTCAGCTTACGCGAACGGTCGCCGCCATACATACCACTGATCTGCGGAATCGTTACGTGGCTTTCATCTACCACCAACAAGAAATCATCCGGGAAATAATCAAGTAAGCAGAACGGACGTGTGCCGGGCCTGCGGCGATCCAGGAAGCGGGAATAGTTTTCAATACCGCTACAGAAGCCCAGTTCGCGGATCATTTCCAGATCATAGTTTACGCGCTCTTTAATACGCTGCGCTTCCAGCGGCTTACCGATACTTTTAAAATAATCGACCTGCGCATTCATCTCATCCTGGATTTCGTGCAGGATCTGTATCATCTGATCTTTCGGCGCCAGATAAAGGTTAGCAGGAAAGATCGCCGCATTGCCCATTTTACCTATACGCTTGCCTGACTCGATTTCGAAGCTTTCGATCTCTTCAATTTCATCTCCGAAGAAAGTAATACGATAACCATAATCTACATAAGGCAGGTTAATGTCTACCGTATCGCCCTGCACACGGAAACTACCTCTGGTAAATTCCAGCTGACTGCGGGTGTACAATGAATTCACCAACTTGTGCAGGAATTGATTACGACCTACAGAATCGCCCTGATTAATACGGATAATACCATTGGCATATTCGGTCGGGTTACCCATACCATATATACAAGACACCGAAGCAACCACTATAATGTCCCGGCGGCCGCTCAGCAAGCTGGACGTTGCCCGCAGACGTAGCTTTTCCAGTTCATCGTTAATGGAAAGGTCTTTTTCGATGTATGTATCGGAAGTAGGCATATACGCTTCCGGCTGATAATAATCGTAGTAGGAAACGAAATATTCTACTGCATTGTTTGGAAAGAATTGGCGGAATTCGCCATAGAGCTGTGCCACCAGCGTTTTGTTGTGCGTGAGTACAAGCGTCGGCTTTTTCACCTCCTGTATCACATTTGCCATTGTAAACGTCTTTCCCGACCCTGTTACCCCCAGTAATGTCTGAAACTGTTCTTCTTCATTAATTCCCTTCACCAACTGACGTATTGCTTCCGGCTGATCACCCGCCGGAGCATACGGACGTTCTATGTTAAAGCTCATATAAACGAATTTCGGCTTTTTTTGTCATTCCTCGCGCAAGGGCGGTTTCGTCAAAAGTGAAACGTCAAACGTCAAAATACAGCGCATACACCGGTCGCATAAAACACTGCCCGGCGCGAGTTCTTCAACTAGTACGTACTAGTCATAGAAATAGTACGTATTAGTTGGGCAAATAGTACGTACTAGTTGAGGAAATAGTACGTACTATTTTTCAGTGCTGTTCGAGATGTTAGCGTCAGCGCATCTCGAACGACTGATGATAAGGATCTCTGATCCGTTTTTTTGAATAAAGACCAGGATTGAAAATCCGCTGTTCGAGATGTTAGCATCAGCGCATCTCGAACGACTGATGACGAGGATCTCTGATCCGTTTTTTTGAATAAAGACCAGGATTGAAAATCCCACGTTAGCCGAACGGCAATAAGTTTTGACATTTCACGTTTGCCGTTTCACTAACCTAGCACCCAGCAACTATAGTGATTCAAATAGTGATTAATGAAAATAACTTTCTTAATCGAGGAGGGTTTTTCACCTGCGATCAGTAATTGATCCGGAACAATATTCTTTTGCACCATCTCCGTAATGAACGCCAGGCCCAGCGCGCTGCTGGTTCCGAACTCACCCGTCTGATGTTTATAGGCAGCAATTGGTTGTTTGGAAAAATACTGTTGCTGTAACTCGTTGTACAAGCCCGTGTGTTCATCACCACTTTTACCAAAAACAACCAGATCAGCATTTACGTTTTCAAAACCCAGCGCGGCAAATTGTTCCAATGCCTGCTCTATATTTTTAGCTTTAAATAAATGCAGCTGTTCCACTTTCAGTGCATTTGCCGAAGGCTTTAAACTCACCGTCATAAACGCTGCACCTTCGCCCGCAACAGTTCCATTTAAAGACTGCTGCAATAAATACTCTGGTTTTACACTTTCAGTAGTATAAACACCTGCACGCTGCATCAGCGTTTCACTGGTATTAATTAATTCATCTAAACCACCAGCCAATACCACCTGGTCTGGATGCTGCTGCAGATATAATTGCGTATTGATGAGCGCGTGTTCAAATGAATGACCACGATGCACATAAGTGAGATTATGTCCGTGACAGCCGAGTAACAACGCTATCTGTCCCGCTACGGTATTATGCGTAGATTGTATAAACGCCGTTGGTGTAAGCATTTGCTCGTTCTGCGTCACCAGTTTATTCAAGAAGGTTTCCGTGTCTTGCAGACAGCCCATTGCAGTACCAACAGATATTGCATCTGGCTGCTCAATACCGGCATTTTTCAATGCAAGCCTGGTAGCAGCAATGCCCATACGCACTACTTTGCTCATACGACGCAATTGCATCGGCGGAATCATGCCTGTATAATCCGGTTCTTGCGCATTCAGACGATTACCTTCGTAAGAAAAAGCCTCCGGTAAAAATCCGTCTTCCTTTTGTGTGCCAGCTGCACTGATCCATCCTGCGCTGTGTATATACAAATCCATGTTTAGCATTTTGAGAAAACCAAAGACGAACAATTACCACCGAAACCAAATGAATTGGAAAGTACATGCTGAATGTCCTGCCCGGTCTTTAATTCTGTAACCGGCTGCCAGCTGATATCTTCCATTGGCGTTTCAAAGCGGAGATTCGGATAAACAATACCATCACGAATGCTGAGCACGCTGAAAACGGCTTCTACTCCGGCGGCTGCACCTAGTGTGTGACCGGTGTATGCTTTGGTTGAAGACGCCATCGGAATATTACTGCCAAATATTTGCTCGATTGCTTTGCCTTCGGAACTATCATTGTTTGCCGTTCCCGTTCCGTGAAGATTGATGTAGCTGATATCTTTTGCCTCAATACCTGCAATCTTCATTGCGCCCTGCATTGCTAATTTATTGCCGATTCCATCTGGTGACGAAGCAGTCTGATGATACGCATCGTTGGCATTGGCATAACCGCTGAGCGTACAAATAGCTTTGGCGTTACATTGCTGCATCGCTTTCTCACTCATCAATACCACGTAACCCGCACCCTCTCCGAGATTCAAACCACGACGGTTTTGATCGAACGGTTGACAAGGCTGCTTATCGAGGATCATCAACGTATTAAATCCATTAAGTGTAAACTTCGACAAGCAATCCGCACCGCCTGCAATCGCAATATCAAGCATACCATTTCCGATCATTTGCGCCGCCATCATAATACTGTTCGCAGAAGAAGAACAAGCAGTACTGATTGTCGTAACGAAATCGTGAATATCGAGTGCTTCAGCGACCAGCTCTGTTATGGCACCACATTCGTGATTGACGAACATGGCATTTTCACCAGTGTTATTGTCTTTTAAATATTCAGGATAAAATTGTTCGGTCAAATCCATTCCGCCAACAGTATTCGCAGAGAAAAAACCGGTGCGTAACCCTTTCGCAGTTTCCTGAAACGGTAACCATGCTTCTTTTGCAGCAATCATACTCAATAATGCGGTACGTGGCCATTGTTGATCCACATCAGCCATTTTAGCAAGATCTTCGTTGCTGAATTTCACTTCCGCCACAGGCAATTCATCCTGCCAATGTGTTTGTAAAAAACGGGCTTTATCAATCCCCGGCGTTTTATTCACCAGCGAAGCAAGACAACTGGCCGTATTCATACCGATCGCGCTGATAATGCCTGTACCCACAATGTATGCCGATTGTTTCATGAAGCTGTTCTTATTGTTTATAGAGCGTTTCTAAATGTGCTGCAGTGAATGCAACGCCCTGTTTATTTTTTTCAATCCAGAAAAGACAAAGGTCTGCACCCGCATCTGTTGCATCTACATAGCCACACAGGCAAGCATCTACATCTTTATTTTTCATCAGATCGTTTACCCAAAATTGAATGGATTCACCGTCAAACCCGTCTGTAACCTGCGATAATTGTTCACCTTTAAAACCATGCCGGATACAGATTTCACCGAGCATGATGTTTGGCAAAGTATACACAAACAACGCCGGACTGGCTATCTGGGAAACGGTCTGCAAGTATTTCTTATCTACTTCCAGACAGCCTTGTGTCGTCATCAGCACTACGCCAATTTTATTTTTATCCAGTCCCTCGTAAATAAACCCTTCTTGTTTAGCTTGTTTGGAAAGCAAAATTTCAGCCCCAAGCCACGCCCATTTCGATAACACGTCCATCTTGAAAAATTTCAGGTACGGATGTTCCAATGCACGATACCATTCGTCGGGTTGCCAACCGGCTGTTGACGACAAAAGCGGAGTATTGTCTTTCTCCGCTTTTGTTTTATTAATGCGCACATAGTGCAATATGGTCAAATGATCATTCATTATGCATTCGTTTGCTGCGTATCGAGATAGCGCGCCAAAGTTCGCACATTCTTTTCGTGATTTTTTACAAACGGATTGTTTTCATCCCAAACATAACCTGCCAGTACAGAGCAAATCTGAGCCATGATGTCGGGATTGCGGTTTTCTGCGAAGAACACTTTAAACAAAGTACCGTCGTACCAGCCGTTTACATAAGTGCGGAATACATCTACGCCGAGCTGCATTTTCTTCATGTAATCGTTTTCCCAATCGATCTCTTCACCTTTCAGATGACGGATCACCAGGTTAGCAGCCATCTGCGCTGAAACCGAAGCCAGTGTTACACCTGAAGAGAATACCGGATCAAGGAATTCGGTAACGTTGCCCGTCAGCACAAAACCTTTTCCGTAGAAAGTATCTGTTGTTGAGCTCCAGCTCTGCAGTGTACGTGGCTGTTCCCACGCCAGTTCAGAATCACCGAAACGATCCTTCAATTCAGGCTGTGCCGCAAGCAATTTGCGATACATCGTTGCCATATCTTCACTTTCGTACTTCTCAAAAAATTCCGGATCACCTACATAACCGACCGATGTATTTCCGTTAGAGAAAGGAATTACCCAGATCCATGTTTTCGGATCGTGTACATAAATAATAATGCGGTTTGGTTCGAAAGCCTCGCTGCGTTTAGGATCGGTGATATGGCAGAAAACCGCTCTGCGCGGAGCCTGTGTAGATTCTCTGTTTAAACCGAACAGTGTGGGAATCACGCGGCCATAGCCACTGCCGTCAATAATAAACCGGGCTTGTATTTTTTCTTCACTGCCATCAGCCGTTTTCACCGTAGTGATACTATGGTCATCGAATATCTGAACGTCTGTAACTTCTGTCTGATAAGCAATATCAACGCCTTTGCGCACTATTTCATCCGCCAGCACTTTATCAAACTCTGCGCGGGGAACCTGCCAGGTCCAACGCCAGCCGTCGGTAAACTGCTGCGAAAAATTGAAATCGCAAATCTGATCATTCATCACAAATTTGGCGCCGTCCTTCTGCTGAAAGTTTTTCGCTTTCACAGCATCCAGCAATTCTGCTTCTTCCAACGCTTCCATGCAGCGTGGCAATAAACTTTCGCCGATCACAAAGCGCGGAAAAGTCATTTTTTCTACTACCTGAACTTTCAACCCTGCCTTATGCAATATGGCGGCTGCAATACTTCCTGACGGACCTGCTCCAATTACCAGAACATCAACGTTTTTCTGCATGCTAATAGAGATTATATTTTAGAAATAATTTCGGAACAGTTATTTTTTCTTCAACACCAATATAGTGTGACTCACCCCCAAATTATCAATATCTTTTGTTACTTCAAAACCTGCCCGATCGACCAATTTCAAAAAAACAGCACTATCGTACATCTGGCTGTTGCCATTGGCCATAGTGGTAAAATATAACGAAGTCATTTGCAGGCTAAATGCCGATGCTTCAAACTTCTGACGATCCCAAAAAGTTTCGTTGATAAACACGTGGCCATTGTCAGGCAATGCTTCATGGCATTTCTGCAAAATCGAAACGATTTCGTCGTCAGCAAAGCAATCGAGAAACTGACTCATCCAGATAATATCAAATCCTGTGGGCAGTCTGGACGCTGCATCCAGCACATTGCAGGTATGATAAGAAACACGGTCACCGAATCCTTCGGCTTCTATATTCTTCTGTGCTACGTTCAGTTGCACCTGCAAGTCCACTAAACCGACATGCACTTCTTTATCATAGTTCAGACAAGAGAGTGTAAATTTTCCAGTGTTTGCACCGATGTCCATTACTTTTTTCGGTGCAGATTCAAACACTATTGGTAACGCTTCAGGAAAAGCATTATCGGAATAATAATGGTCAAAGTTAAACCAGCTGCTATGCGCAGGTTCGGGGAGTATGGAAAGTCCCTGATAGATGGTATCCCAGCTGCCGAGATGTCTCAGGCCACGCGGTTTTCCGTCGGTCAGACTTTGATCCAGATCTTGCGCGCCATCATAACACACATCACGCATAAAATCGGCATTTACACGTGTCATCGGATGATTCAGGAAGAAATGACCCAGTTTCGATAGAAAATATTTGTCTTCTTTGCGATAAACAAGCTTTATGCCCAGTCCTGCTTCCAGTAAAATCCGCAGCGTGTAGTGCGGCAAATTCAATTTTGCTTCCAGCGCTTCAATGGTGATTCCATTTTGGCGGGAGGCTTCTACTTCTTTCAGAATTCCTTTATCTCTCAAAAGCATGGAAGCCTGAAATACATATGGGGCAAATGCTATAAACTGCGCCTGCGAAATAGCTTCGAGGGCACTCATTTTATCGTCTTCAAACAATGCGGGCTTTTTTACTGATACTTCCGACATACAATCTAATTATTTTAAAACAGGGAATCCTGGCGTTTTCAACGCGCAATTTAACTGAAACGTCGGAATCTCGGATCGCTGATGTTTGATTTTTTGATTTTCGGCGGCTGTTCGCAGCCAAACAGAAAACAAAGAAAAACGGTCGGACGACTTTGGAGCCATCCGACCGTGTACTTTTTTATTTTTGAATTTTGACTTCAAGTCTATATATCACCATTTTTCAGGTAATCCACAATCTTATTCAATTCATCATCCGTCAGATTCGGGAACGGTGTCATTACCGTACTCGCCCATTTATGAAACAGATCCGTCGTATACTGATCGCCTGAAGCGATCACTGCGGAACTATTGCGGATAAAGGCTTTCATCTTCGTCGTGTCATTATTCCATCTATCGAACACACCTTCCAGCTTCGGGCCGGTTTTATCTTGCTTCATATCGTGACAGATCGCACAGTTGTTGACAAAAAGAGCTTTTCCTTCACTCATTTTAGGAGTCTCTGTATATGGATTAGAAGAAGTATTGTTTCCCGAATTGTTACAGGCAAAAAAATACGTACTTGCCACCAGTGCAGATAAGATCAATAAACGTCGTTTCATGAAACTATTTTTCTAAAGAATGAATACTACGGAAGATGCGGCGCCAGCGGAAATCTTTAAACATTCCTTCCTTGCCATAGCTCAGCCATACAAACCATGCCTTACCCACTACGTGATCTTCCGGCACAAAGCCCCAATAACGAGAATCCAGTGAATTATGACGGTTATCACCCATCATCCAGTAATAATCCATTTTAAAGGTATAGCTCGTTGCAGCCTGACCATTGATGATAAACTGTCCACCTTTTTCTTCCAGCGTGTTGCCTTCGTACACACCAATGATGCGACGATAAATAGAAATATTTTGCGGCGTCAATGTGATCGTTGTTCCTTTTTTAGGAATCATCAGCGGACCATAATTATCGCGGTTCCATTTGTAGTTCGCTGTATCATAAGGGAACGGCAGATATTCTGCTTCTACAAAACCTTTAGGATAAAACGCAGGCGTTACAGAAGCCACGCCAGGTTGTTGTTTTACCACATCTACCTGATCGTTTTCCATCATGTAGTAAAAGCTCTGCGCGTCGCCTGGCGCAAAAGATGGATCCTGATCAATATTGCTGCGCTCCATAAAATCAGCCGACAGACCGCCGGAATTTGATTTTACGAGGAAGGTTGTTTTTGAGTGTGGGAATGTTGGCGTTGGTTTATCATTGATGTAAGCGACACCATCTCTTACTTCCAGTTTATCACCCGGAATACCGATACAACGTTTAATATAGTTATCCGTTTTATCTACCGGACGTACAATAATATCACCAGAACTTAACACCGCATCGCGACCAAAACGGCGGCAAAGCGCATAATAATCGGCTTCTGGCTGTTCTTTCAAAACAGTATCACCATTTGGAAAGTTAAATACCACTACATCATAACGCTCTACATCTCCAAAACCCCACCAGCGATGGTATTTCCATTTTACAGCATCAGTGTATGATTTACCGCCTGTAATAGGCATGGTATTATGAACGAGCGGAACTGCAAGCGGCGTCATCGGCACCCGCGGACCGTAAGATAATTTGCTGACAAACAAGTAGTCATTTACCAGCATACTGCCTTCCATGGACGGTGTAGGGATGGTGTAGGCTTCTACAAAAAACGTGCGTATAATGGTTGCTGCCACAATCGCAAAAACCGCAGCGTCTACCCACTCACGCCAAACAGGTTTCTTTTTTTTATTTTTTGTGTCCTTTTTATTCTTTTTCCAAAAGGCAAGTTGCATAGAGAATGATATAATGTGGTCAAAAGTACGGCTAAAGATAAAAGATAAAAGTTAAAACTAAATCGATTGCGGATGACGGAGAAATGCCATAGCCTTCTGATTACACAATGTTTGCCTCCTTTCGCCGCATGCCTGCTTTTTATATACTACCTGCTATGCTCCTTTTTGACTATTTTGCGAAAAAATAGGATTTAGTATCATGCCTCGTTCCGTTACCATATTAGGAGCCGGCCTCGTCGGTTCCCTGCTCGCAATTATTTTAAGAAAGAAAGGATACAACGTTACCATTTACGAACGTCGCCCCGACATGCGTAAAGAAAACATTGGTGCAGGACGCTCTATCAACCTTGCGATGAGCACGCGCGGATGGCATGCACTGGAACTGGCTGGCTTGAAGGAAGAAATGGAAAAGATCGCTATTCCGATGAATGGCCGTTATCTCCATCAGGCAGACGGTACTGCGGCTTTCCAGCAATATGGCAAAAACAACGAAGCAATTTACTCTGTAAGTCGCGGCGAACTCAATAAAAAATTAATGACGCTGGCAGAAGAAAATGGTGCAACCATCGTTTTCAACCAGCGTTGTCTGAAAGTAGATGTTCCGACAAATACGGTTCATCTGCAGGACGAAAACGGCAAAGAACAAACAGTAGTGGCTGATCTGCTCTTTGGCGCGGACGGCGCTTTCTCCGGCCTGCGTGCAAGTTATACGCACATGGACCGTGTGAATGCAGCACACCATTACATTGAGCATGGCTATAAAGAATTAAATATCCCTGCCGCAAAAGATGGCGGTTTTCAGATGGAAAAACATGCGCTGCACATCTGGCCGCGTAAAAATTTCATGCTGATAGCACTGCCAAATATTGATGGTAGTTTCACTTGTACTTTGTTCTTCCCATTCGAGGGCAATCCTTCTTTTCAATCATTAAAAACAGAAGCAGAGGTAAAAGCATTCTTCGAAAAAGAATTCCCGGATGCTATCGGCATGATGCCAACATTCATTGAAGACTTCATGAACAACCCTACGTCTTCACTCATCACTACGCATATTTCTCCGTGGCATTATCAGGATAAGAGCGCATTGATTGGCGACGCGGCACATGCTATTGTTCCTTTCTACGGACAGGGCATGAACGCTGGCTTTGAAGACTGTTCGGTGTTATCTGCACTATTGGATGAATATGGCGACGACTGGAAAACAATCCTGGATGTGTACGAGAAAAAACGCAAACCAAATGGTGATGCGGTAGCTCAACTGGCGCTGCAAAACTTTATTGAAATGCGTGATAAAGTAGCAGAACCGGCATTCCTCGAAAGAAAGAAAATTGAAAAAGAATTAGGCAAACGATACCCGAATCATTTCATTTCTGTGTATGAAATGGTATCCTTCAGCCACACACCATATCATACTGCACTCAGCTGTATTCAGGCGCAAGACAAATTGCTGGCGCGCATTATGCAGGAGGGCGACTTCTTCCATAATATACAGGAGCAGGAATTTGATCTGAAACTCGACCAGTGGATCAATGACTATCACCGGTCGGTACAACAACTGGACTTTGGCAACAATGCGTGATAAACGATGGACACTTAAACAGGCTGATTCATCATTTGTACAGCAACTTAGCAAAGATTTACCCAATGTAAGCCCTGCTATTCATACGTTGCTCGCCGTTCGCGGCATCCATGATTTTGAATCTGCGAAAACATTCTTTCGCCCGGAATTAAGCCACCTGCATGATCCTTTCCTGATGAAGGGAATGAAACAGGCAGTGCAACGTATTTCGGAAGCGATAGAATGGCACGAGCGTATCATGGTGTATGGTGACTATGATGTGGACGGCACTACTGCCGTTGCGGTGGTTTATGACTTCCTGAAAACACATTATAAGGGAGACCTTACTTATTATATTCCGCACCGTTACCGTGAAGGTTACGGTGTTTCGAAACAAGGTATCGACTTCGCGCACGCGAATGGATATCACCTGATCATCACGCTCGACTGCGGTATCAAATCTGCGGAGCTGATCGGGTACGCGCAATCGCTGGGCATTGACGTGATTGTCTGTGACCACCACTTGCCTGATAATAATTTACCACCGGCTCTGGCAATCCTGAATCCAAAGCAAACAGATTGCCCTTATCCATATAAAGAACTCAGCGGCTGCGGTATCGGTTTTAAACTGATCACAGCACTGGCAATGCACTGGAAATTACCAATGGAAAGTGCTTATCAATATCTGGATCTGGTGGCGACAAGTATTGCTGCTGATATCGTTCCAATTGATGAGGAGAACCGCGTGCTGGCTTTTTATGGCATGAAAAAAGTGAATGAAAATCCTTCACTGGCCATCAAAACGCTTAAGGAAACTGCAGGTACCAGTCGTACGTTGCATATCGCAGATCTGGTATTTGTCATCGGCCCGAGAGTAAACGCTGCCGGCCGGATGGACGATGCCAAGAAAGCAGTGGAACTTTTTATTGAGCGAGATGAAGAAAAAATAAAAGTGTTGGCGGATTCACTGCATTCCGACAATTTCGAGCGAAAGGAAATTGATAAAAACATCACGCAGGAAGCTCTTAATCTGATTCTAGGTGACGATGCAATGATGGCTCGTAAATCTACCGTACTCTTTCAGCCGCACTGGCACAAAGGAGTGGTCGGTATCGTTGCGTCCCGTTTAATTGATCATTTTTACCGCCCAACGATCATTCTTACTGAATCAAATGGAAAAGTAACCGGTTCGGCGCGCTCCATTAGCGGATTCAATATTTATGAAGCTATCCATGAATGCCGCGATTTATTGGAAAACTACGGTGGCCACTTCTATGCTGCAGGCATGACTATGCACCCTGACGTGGTAGCCGCCTTTGCAGAACGTTTTGAACAAGTCGTGTCTCAAACTATTTCACCGGAACTACTCATTCCCGAAATACAAATCGACGCAGAGCTGCGCATCAGCGATATCCGACCTTCGTTCTATAATATTCTGAAACAGTTTGAGCCATTCGGCCCAAATAACCTTCGTCCGGTGTTTCTTACCCGCAATGTTTATGACTTCAGAGGTCATTCACGCGTTGTGAAAGAACAGCATCTGAAATTTGTCGTACATCAGCATACGGGTGAAACAATTGACGGTATTGGTTTTGGCATTGGCGAGAAATATGAAATCGTAAATAACGGACCGTTTGATATGGTATATACGCTGGATGAAAATGAATTTAACGGTCAAACGAAATTGCAGATCAAAGTGCTGGACATTAAACCATCCAGATAGCAGATGACGGATGTCCGATTTTAGATTTCGTCGATAAATTAAAGCAACGAGGTTGTCTCAGATGAGACAACCTCGTTGCTTTTTTTGTTGTACTCAGAGACTGGTGATAACCCGGACACAAAGTGCAGTGCTCTCCCGCGTCAATAGCTTAAAACAAAAAAGGTTGTTCCGATTGGAACAACCTTTTCAAGTTTATATCGTAGTGAATTACTGACGAGTGAATTTGCGTGTGTCAAGCACGTGATTTTGAGCATCCATCAGACGGATGAAATAAACACCTGCAGGAATATCGCTGATGTCCAGTTGTGCGCTGCTGCCGTTTACACGGAAAGTGCTCACTGGTTTACCGATCAGGTTGTAAACAGAAATCAGTTTAACACCCGCATTCGGATCAAACTCAACATTTACTGAGTTGTGAGCCGGGTTTGGATACAGTTTCACATCATCAGATGATTTACCAATGTTAGGAACCGCTGTCGATGTTGCTGTTCTGAACACGAATGTGATGTTTTTTGTACCACCACCTGTGCTTGACAGGTTAACCGTGATATAAAAAAGACCCTGTGTTGCAGTAAGCGGTGCACTAAGCTGCAAGTGGAAATCACCATTTTTGCTATTCGGCGGATAATCTGCAGAAGTCACCGTATTAGCAATTGGATTACTTGTTGAATAACAAGTAACATTATCGCAAAGACCCGTCCAGTTGCCTACCAACCAATCATTTGGTAAATTATGACTCACAACCTTCCAGTTGATCTTAATCGCGCTATTTGAAATATTGGTGATATCGTTAGCTACGTTCACTGTTCCCCCACCCAATACATAGTTTACGGTAACTGTATCGTAAGGAGTTGTAAATGATGTTTGTGCCTTAACTGTGCTACCTGCAAGTGCAACACAACCAATAGCCATGAGTAAAAACTTCTTCATAATCAGTATTCTAAATTAAATTAAGTTCTGTGTAATCATGCAAGTTAAAATGTTTATGAAATATCACCAAATATGATTTGACACGGCATTGTTAAAATATTGACCTGATAACGCGCATTTAATTTTCGTACATTGCTTTAGGTATTCGTGATTTTAACCTACCGGGTACTTTTTCGTTAAAAAAACACTACAGATGAAATCGGACAGCAATAAAAGCAGTAGCAAAAAAGGCAGCGGTAGAACGGTAAAAGGTTTTTTGGCTGGAATTGGTACAATGGCGGCAATTGGCTTTTTTATACAGGCTAAAACTCCAGATTCGTATTTCGAAACATCTAAAAATCTGGAAATATTCGCCAATCTCTTCAAAGAACTCAATACTTATTATGTAGATCCGATAGAACCAGGCAAAATGGTTAAAACAGGTATCGATGCCATGCTCGATGACCTGGATCCTTATACCAATTATATCACTGAAGCAGATATTGAAGACTATGAATTTCAGACCACAGGAAAATATGGCGGTATTGGAGCCACGATGCGTAAAAAAGGTGACGATATCATCGTAGAAGATGTATATGAAACGAGTCCGGCGCAGAAAGCAGGCCTCCATCCCGGCGATCTGGTTATCTCTATTGATAATCAGCCAATGAAGGGAAAAACAATAGAAGACATTAGTTTGTTACTGAAAGGTTCTCCGGGAACCCAGGTGACCATAAAACTGAAGGATGTTTATTCTGGGGAAGAACAGCAAAAACAAATCACCAGAGGTGAAATCGAGCTTTCCAGTGTGCCGTATGCCGGTCTGGTAGGTAAGGATAAAAACATTGCATTCGTTCGTCTCAACCAATTCACGCCTAATTGCAGCCGTTTACTGCGTAATGCCCTCGATAGCCTCAAAACAGCGCAACCATCTCTGAAAGGTGTTGTGTTGGATTTAAGAAATAATCCGGGCGGCTTACTAGATGAAGCCGTGAATACCTGCAATCTGTTTGTGGACCGCGGACAGCTAGTGGTAAGCACCAAAGGCAAAATGAAAGATTGGGACAAAGATTTCAAAACGAGCGGACCAGTTTGGGATGCACAAATTCCACTGACGGTACTTGTGAACCATTCCTCGGCATCCGCTTCTGAAATTGTTGCAGGCACTATGCAGGATCTGGATCGTGGGGTGGTTATCGGCGAGCGCTCTTATGGCAAAGGTCTGGTACAGACAACACGACCGCTGGAATATAACGCCCGTCTGAAACTCACTACTGCCAAATATTATACGCCAAGCGGCCGTTGTATTCAGGCATTGGATTACACCCATCGCAATGCAGATGGCAGTGTAGGCGCCATTCCTGATTCTCTGAAGAAAGAATACAAAACCAAGGCCGGACGCAAAGTACTGAGCGGCGGCGGCGTTGAACCTGACATGAAAGTCGCAGATAATAGAGTGAGCAAGCTGTCTATCACGCTGTACTCTAAAAATTACTTCTTCGACTATGCCACGCAATATGCAAAAGCACACAAAACAATTCCAAACGCGGGCGCATTTTCATTAACACCTGCGGAATTTACCGATTTCACGAAATGGCTGGAAGGAAAAGATTACTCATATAAGACAGAAACAGAAATTGCGCTGGATTCGCTGAAACAAATCGCCATTCGTGAAAAAAATTATGATGGTGCAAAAAATGAATTCACTGCGTTGCAAACAAAAGTAGCACACGACAAAAAGCAAGATCTGCTAAAACATCAGGACGAAGTAACCCGTTTGCTGGAAAGCGAAATCATTTCCCGTTACTATTATCAGAAAGGCCGTATCGAATACAGCCTCCGCTCTGATGATGATCTGGCACAGGCGCTGAAAATAATTGATCAGCCAACAAATTATCAGGCATTGCTGAAACCTGCTAAATAACGGATCAAGTTTATAACTTAAAAGTGCTTTCAAATTATAAGAGGCTGTCTCCATGAGACAGCCTCTGTTTTTATGTCTTACTATTTGAAGCGCATCTAACGAACAATGCGCAGTTTCGCATAGTTCAGCATGATCTTCTTCTGTCCATGGCCATCTTTAAACTCAATAGCCGCTATACGGTTATTAGCACCTCCTTCGAGTGTGAGAATTTTACCGAAACCAAATTTTTGATGTTCCACTTCCATACCCACTTCCATTGCCATCGGATCATCAGCAATAAAATCGCCTGAAGGCTTGTGTTGTGGTACCGGCGCAGATTTCTGCTGAATTTTTTCCGCCAGTTTTTTTAATGACGGCGTTTTTTCAAAAGCATTGCCATTCTTTGGAATCGAATTGCCAAAACCACCACCTATCTGACTTTGCGCTTTGTGACTTGCACCGGTAAAATTACGTTCAAGATATTCTTCCGGAATTTCATCGACAAAACGACTTGGATCATTCTGTACCAACTGTCCGAAGCGATAACGGCTATTGGCATAAGTAACCCAAAGGCGAGACTTAGCACGTGTGATTACCACATAGAACAACCGACGTTCTTCTTCCAGATCTTCGCGGCTATACATACTCATGGCGCTCGGAAAAAGATTTTCCTCAAGACCTACCGCAAATACACATGGAAACTCCAGACCTTTTGCAGCGTGAATAGTCATCAGCTTCACTACATCCTGATCTTCGTCATTATTATTATCGGCATCTGTCAGCAAAGTAATCTGCTGCAAATAGCTGCCGAGCGATTTATCGAGCAATTCACCTTCTTCATCCGGCGTTTCGGTAAATTCTTTTATAGAGTTGAGGAGCTCCTGAACGTTCTCGTAGCGCGCCAGGCCTTCTACTGATTTATCATTGTACAATTCCTGCACAAGACCAGTGTGTTTACCGACTGCAAAAGCGACTTCATAAGCGTTGCCTTTTTCGAGCATCACCTGAAAACTCTTGATCATCACCACAAAGTTTTCGATAGCCGATGCACCGGCACCTTTAATGCCCAGCATATCCGGGAACTGCAGCATTTCCCACATGGTTTTATCATATTGGTTAGCCGCAATCTGAATGCGCTCAATGCTGGTTTTACCAATACCACGCGCGGGATAGTTAATGATGCGTTTCAGGTTTTCCTCATCCTGCTGATTTACGATCAATCGCAGATAAGCGAGATAGTCTTTGATTTCTTTACGCTGATAAAAAGATACGCCACCTACCAGACGATAAGGAATATTCATCCGGCGAAGACTTTCCTCAAACGAACGGCTTTGCGCATTGGTACGGTACAATACCACAAAATCTTTATTGTGGTAATGATTGCGCAATTTTTGTTCCGTAATTGCGTCTGCTACAAAACGACCTTCATCATTATCCGTCAGCGTACGAACTAAAGTGATTTTTTCACCGAGGTCGTTGCTGGTCCAGAGTGATTTCTCAATCTGGTTTTTATTATTGGCAATTACTTTGTTGGCAACATTCAGAATACTTTGCGTACTGCGGTAATTCTGCTCCAGTTTCACCACTTTCACATCATCATAGTCATCCTGAAACTGAAGAATATTTTTCACCGTTGCCCCACGGAATGAGTAGATACTTTGTGCATCATCACCCACCACACAAATATTTTCATGCACTGCACCCAGCAGTTTGATGATCTGGTACTGCGCTTCGTTGGTATCCTGGTACTCATCGATCAATATATATTTGAAACGATGCTGGTATTTAGCCAATACATCCGGAAAGTTTACCAGTAGCACATACATTTTAAACAACAGATCATCGAAATCCATGGCGCCATTGCGGAAGCAACGTTTTGCGTAAGCGTCATAAATATCGCCGAGCAACGGACGGCTGCTTTTTGCATCTTCTGATGTTATATGCGGATCCAGTTTATAACGCACCGGATCTATCAGGCTGTTTTTGGCGGCCGAAATACGGTTGTAGATAAATGCAGGTTTGTAATGTTTATCATCCAGATTCATATCCTTTACGATATCTCTGATCACCCCCTTGGCATCATCGGTATCATAAATAGTGAAGTTGCTCGGATAACCCAGTTTATTCGCCTCAGCGCGCATAATTTTTGCGAACACCGAGTGGAATGTACCGATATACAGATTACGCGCTTCAGAAGAACCGAGTATCTTTTCGATACGTTCCTTCATTTCCGCGGCTGCTTTATTAGTAAAAGTGAGCGCCAATATGTTGAATGCGTCCACACCACGGTTCATCAGGTGTGCAATGCGGGTAGTCAGTACTTTCGTTTTGCCACTTCCGGCGCCGGCTACAATCATGAGCGGTCCGTTTATATGCTCTACTGCCTCTTTTTGCTGATCATTAAGTCCCTTCAGATATTCTTGCATGCGGCGAAATTAGTTAATTTGGTGAATGGTCAATCGTCAATGGTCAATTCCCTTATTTAACTTATAAATTCTGAGTAAAACAGGTGAGTTACCAGTTGTCCGTTGTGAACCTGATTGTTAGATAGCCTCTTGCCTATCAACCTTTCAATGTATCAACTTTCCTACATATTAATGTATCAATTTATCAACATCTCAACCGCGAAAAAGTTAATATGCTAATAGTTTATGCGTTGAGTGCTGAAATTTAAAGATGCACAGAAAAGACTGATCATTCACCATTCACGATTGACCACTGCCCACCCAGCTCTGTTAAAGAAAATAAAATTCATACATTGAGTAATTATAGAAATTACAACGCTTTATAAATTTGCAGGCAGAGACCAGAAGCTATGTTACGTTTTCAACATGTATTACACTTGCTGGCGCTCGGAGCTATTCCCTTCCTGATTTTACTATTTGTGGGGATGCTTTTCTGGCGCAGAAAGAAACTGAAAAAACTCGGTGACGAATCACTCGTATCCGAACAATTGATCGGGTACATTCCCGGCAGAAACACTACACGTTTTATTTTGCTGAGTATTGCGCTGATTGCAGGCATATTTGGCTGGGCCAATTTACAAATGGGTGCGAAGACCGATAAAGTGCAGCGCAAGGGCGTTGACATGATTGTAGCACTTGATGTAAGTAAAAGTATGCTGGCCAATGATATACAGCCAGACCGCCTGACGCGCGCCAAGCAACTGATCATGCGCATGCTTGATAAAGCAGACAATGATCGTGTGGGACTTGTTGTATTTGCTGGTCGTGCATATTTGCAGGTACCACTTACCATCGACTACAGCGCTATGAAAATGATGCTGGCGACTGTAAAGCCAGACATGATTCCGACACAGGGCACTGTGATTGGTGACGCAATTGATCTTTCATTAAAATCATTTTCGCAGAAAGAAAAAAAATACAAAAGCCTTGTAATCATTTCCGATGGTGAAGATCACGATGAGCATTCGCTGGCAAAAGCCAAAGAAGCAGCGGAAGCTGGTGTAATCATTCATACAGTGGGTATCGGCTCTCCGCAAGGAGTTACGTTGATTGACCCTTCGACCAAAGCACCTAAACTGGATGAGAATGGAAATCCTGTAGTAACCAAACTAAATGAAGCAGAATTGCAGAATATTGCAGCTGCTGGTCGTGGTACGTACAGCTTACTCAATAATACCGACGCTGTCGCAGAAAAAATTATGGGTGAGGTAGATGGTATGGAACAGAAAAATCTTGGCGCAGTTATTTTCACCGACTATAAAAGTTATTTCCAGTATTTCCTGATCATTGCATTTGCAGCATTGCTGATTGAATGGCTGATTCCTGCTGCAACGAAAAAAACAAAACCGACAACAGTATGATGATGGCACGCAAGATAACCGGAACGTTTGCACTTGTCATCGCTGCACTGCCTGTTTTTGCGCAGGAACGCAAGCTGATGAAGGAAGGCAATAATCTCTACGAACAGAAAAAATATAAAGAAGCTGCTGCCGTGTATCAGCAAGCACTGCAAAAGAATCCGGCGTATACACCGGGCTTATTTAATCTTGGCAACGCGCAATATCAGGCGAAACAACTGGATGCTGCCCGCAACACATTGACGACTACCGCGAAAAGCACAAGCAATCCGCTGGAAAAATCAGGCGCACAGTACAACATCGGCAACACATACATGGATGAAAAGAAATGGCAGGATGCCATCGATGCATACAAACAAGCGCTGCGTAATAATCCACAAGATGCAGATGCGAAATACAATCTTTCTTATGCAACTGCGATGAAGAAAAAAGAAGACGAAAACAATAAGGATAAAAAGAAAGATCAGAAGGACAAGAATAAAGACCAGCAAAATAAGGATCAAAAGAATAAAGACAAGAAGGATCAGAATAAAGATCAACAAAACAAAGACCAGCAGAATAAAGATCAGCAAAACAAAGATCAGCAAAATAAAGACCAACAGGATAAAGATCAGCAAGACCAGCATCCGCAACCGAAGCCCGGAAACTTATCGCAGAAACAAGCAGACCAAATCTTAAATGCACTACAGCAGGAAGAAAAAAATCTACAGGATAAAATGCAGAAGACAAAAGGCGTTCCGGTGAAAGTAGACAAAGACTGGTAGCATATTTCAGCACTGTAAATGATAAAACGATAAGCTGTTACATCCGCAAAAATGTAACGGCTTTTTTATTACGCGTCGCAAAAAAACGTTGTGATTCTTTCAACATCATTCGATGATTTCTGTTTGATGAAGCAATCATTTTTTTGATTTTCACTTCTGGTTTGTTCACAAGTTTTCAACATCGTCAGAAAAAAAGTTGCAAGATTTTTTTTTAGTCGGAGAAATTATTTTTAATATTGTGTCAGGATTGTACTTGCTAACCCATCCTTATAAAAGTCCGACGGCATAAAAACCAGTCGGACTTTTTTCTTTTCTGCTGAAACATGCGCCAATTAAGCCTTTCAACGAACCTTCTTTTTTATGTTGCACTATTATCTTTTTTACAAGCCATTTCAAGTGCTCTGCCAGTTTTCTCAGGAGGGTGATAAAAAAACACTCGCGGACTATTTTCCCGGCATTGCAAAAGATATTTATCCGGTCGGCCGATTAGATTATGATAGTGAAGGTTTACTATTACTCACAAACGATAAAGCATTAACACACCGTTTGCTTGAACCGAAGTTTGCACATCATCGCACTTACTGGGTACAGGTAGAAGGTATTCCAGATGCACATGCATTGCAGCAATTAGAACGCGGCGTTATGATCAGTGCGAATGGCAAACAACACAAAACGCTGCCGGCAAAAGTGAAATTGTTTACGGAAGCACCGGAAGTTCCTGAAAGAAATCCGCCCATCCGTTTTCGCAAGGATATTCCCACTTCGTGGATTGCACTGACACTAACTGAAGGCAAGAACAGACAAGTCCGGAAAATGACTGCCGCTACAGGTTTCCCCACACTTAGATTAATTCGTCACAGCATCGGAGATATTACACTTGGCGATTTAACGCCGGGAAATTTTATTGAACTGAATGTGGAAGAAACAAAGAAGCTGACGAGGAATTTGTGAGTTGGTCAATGGTTAATGATGAATGATCAATGTTCGTGAAACGTTAAACATGAAACGTCAATGCTTGCGATCAAACACAGTTTTATTTCGCGAGATGTCTCCTGTCCTAGTCATGACAAACAGGAGTAACTCTTTCCGATTTAAAAGGTTTCCCGCATCCTCACACTTTGTTCAGGACAACACGCATAAGAATCAAAGGCTTCAACTTCGCACAGCCCAACATACGAAATTCTCTCACGGCGACGCAACGGCACAGCACTCTCATTTCGATAATAAACAATTTATGATGCCTGTTTTATCGTTGAATTAAAACTTCGCGTCTCCGTGCCGCCGCGAGAAAGAAAACGATTTACGCCAGGTTCGTTTCGGTTTGATGGCGATATAATTTCGCATAGCGACCGTTGAGTTGCATCAGTTCATCGTGAGTGCCTTGTTCAACGATTTGTCCATCATCCAGCATAATGATCTGATCGAAAACCCAACTAGTAAAAATACGGTGTGTAATTACAATAGCGGTTTTATTGCGGAGATAGTGATTCAGATTACCCAGAATTGTTTTTTCCGTTTTAGTATCCACAGCAGAAAGCGATTCATCCAACAGTAAAATGTTACTGTTTTTGAGCAATGCACGAGCCAGTACCATTCTCTGTTTTTGTCCCCCCGAAAGCATGACACCACGTTCTCCGATTACTGTTTCATACCCCTTCGCAAAAGTGGCTATGTCTTTCTCCAGATCAGCGAGTCTTGCTGCTTCTTTTACTTCAGACTCAGTAGCATCTTCCCGGCCGAATTTAATGTTGTTATAGATGGTATCGGAAAATAAAAAAGCTTCCTGCGGCGCATAAGCAATCTGTGCACGCAACCGCTGCAAATTGAAATCACGAACGGAAACACCATCAAGTTTTACATCTCCTTCCTGCGGATCATACATACGCAGCAACATATGCGCAAGCGTTGATTTGCCAGAACCAGTTTTACCAATAACAGCAACTTTCTGTCCGACTTTGATGTGCAGATTAAAATCATTGAGTGCAAGAATACCCGTATGTGGATAGGTAAACTGAATATGGCTGAATTCGACATCCCCTTTTACAATACTTTCCGTTGCTTTTGCCGGAGAAACAATTTTCGGATCGGTATCTAAAAATTCATTGATTCTTTTTTGTGAAGCCGCAGCACGCTGTGTAATAGAAGCCACCCAACCGATGCTTGAAATCGGAAACATCAGCAGATTGATATAAATCACAAACTCAGCGATATTACCCGGCGTCACGTTCCCTTTGATCGCCATATAGCCACCGATCAAAACCGTAATGAGCATACTCAAACCAATGAATAAGTTCATTGACGGAAAATAAATTGCCTCTGTAAGTGATAAATTGATTGCGCTTTCTTTGTATTGCTCAGAAGTGTTCCGGAAAAAGCCGAGCATGTTTTTTTCCTGCACAAAAGATTTGATCACACGAATACCGGAGTAAGATTCCTGCGCTGTTGTTGTAAGATCAGAAAGCTGCGCCTGAATCTTTTCGCTCTTGCGGTAAATGACTCTGTTCACGAAATAAATAGAGAACGCAAGCAAAGGCAGCGGCGCTACCACATATAAAGTCAGCCACGCATCTACACGCACCATTCCCCAGATACACATCACAGACAAGACAAATAAGTTGACACTATACATGATCGCGGGACCTGTGTATTGGCGTACACGAGAGACATCTTCCGCCATGCGGTTCATTAAGTCGCCGGTAAAATGGGTTTTATAAAAATGAGTATCCAGCTGCTGATAATGATCGTAGATTTCATTCTTCTGATCATACTCTATCAAACGGGACATGACGATGATCGTCTGCCGCATAAAAAACATAAACACACCGCGCAGCAGAGCCAACCCAAGTAACAACAACCCATTCCACAATACGAGCGTGAAAATATAGGACCGCATCCCATCAGCAAGTACCGAATTGGTAACCAGATGGTAGCTATCAATATTCGCCTGCACCTGATCGATCACATTACGGATAACCACAGGCGGCAATACAGCGAAAAGGTTGGAAATAGTGACGAATAAAATGCCCAGCAGCAAACGCCATTTGTAACGGACAAAATATTTATTGACAGCAGCAAGTTGTTTCATACTCAACGCAAAGGTAGTTGATAATGGCTGATCGCTGATTTTCTGATCGCTGATTTGGTGAAACGTGAAAAGTCAAACGTCAATCGTGCCTGGGAAGAGAAATCGGACATCAGAAAATCAGACATCAGCGATTTGAATTGAATACGTACCTTCGCGCAAATTTTTATCATTTATATAATATGAGAGTAGCTATTGTGGGCGCCACTGGGTTGGTGGGCAGCACGATGTTGCGTATCCTCGAAGAACGCAACTTCCCGATTACAGAACTGATTCCTGTTGCATCCGAACGTTCCGTAGGAACCAAGATCAACTATAAGGGCAAAGAACACACGGTAGTGTCTGTAGACGAGGCTATCTCTCGAAAACCGCAACTGGCGTTATTTTCTGCGGGTGGCAGCATTTCCCTGGAACTGGCTCCAAGATTTGAAGCAATCGGCTGCTATGTAGTAGATAATTCATCTGCATGGCGTATGCATCCTGATAAAAAACTGGTAGTTCCTGAAGTGAACGGTCACGTGCTGAAACAGAATGATTATATCATTGCAAATCCAAACTGCTCTACGATCCAGATGGTGATGGTATTACAGCCATTACATAAAAATTACGGCATCAAACGCGTCGTAGTAAGCACTTATCAATCCGTGACCGGCACTGGCCAGAAAGCAGTAAAAGAACTGCTGGACGAGCGCGCAGGCGGCAAAGGCGATGGTGTATATCCACACCCGATTGATATGAACGTACTGCCGCATATAGATGTCTTTCAGGACAACGGTTATACCAAAGAAGAAATGAAAATGGTGTTGGAAACCTGCAAGATCATGGGTGACGACAACATCAAGGTAACAGCAACCACTGTACGCGTACCAGTAATGGGTGGACACAGCGAAAGCGTAAATGTGGAAATGAATAAAGATTTCGATGAAACGACCGTTAAACAGCAATTTAGTGAAATGCCAGGCGTTACCGTAATAGACAATCCGTCTAATAATGAATACCCAATGCCATTGTTTGCAGCAGGTAAAGACGATGTCTTCGTTGGCCGTATCCGTCGCGACTATTCACAGCCAAACACTTTAAACTGCTGGATTGTGGCTGATAACCTGAGAAAAGGCGCCGCTACGAATGCGGTTCAGATCGCAGAATACCTGCATCTTCAGGGCTGGATTTAATACGCAAATCCACCCTGTCATACTATTGTAAATAATTGTATCTAATAGACTAATGGTGTAGCAAGGGGTTACCTTTGTTGCACCAAATTTTTTTCTGCATGAAATTGAGACCTATACTTTTAACGGCCGCCGCTGCATTTAGTTTACAAGCCAATGCCCAAACATGGGTAAGCGATTCAGTAAACACTACTCCGGGCTATGCAAATGATGTCTATTACAGCATGGACAACGGATCTGTAAGCAGCGTTCCAAATACGAACTGGCATTTTGGCTTTCAGATGGTGCCACAATCAGGACCAAGCTCTACGGCAGGTATCATCGCGAATCATGTAATGGGCAAGGTATCTGTTTACTCTATCAACAAACAAGCTACCGGCAATTTCGCTACGCTCACAGCAAACGATACTGTTGGCAAAATGAGCAACCCTCTGTACAACTCAGATACAGCATGGGGTTATGGCGCGTTCAACCAAAACCACGATCCGTCTAATCTGTTTGATTACGGCTGGGGACAATACAACCAGACGACACACTACCTGAATGGTGATTCTATTTATGTTGTCAAAGTAGATACCGCAACGTATAAAGTTTGGATGCAGGAATATGTTACTTATCCAAACGATTCTATCAGCTGGACTTTCCGCATTGCAAGATTTGACAACAGCAGCGATACTACAATCCTCGTTCCACGTCACGCAAACGGATTCGATTTTACCAATCGTCAATTCGCATACTTTAATGCAACTACCAATACAATTTTAGACCGCGAACCAGGCCGCGACACATGGGATATCCTGTTCACACGTTATGACGACAGCGCATCTCAAGGCCCGATGTTCCTGGCACATTATCCTGCTGCCGGCGTATTCAGCAACATGAACACTACTGTTGCAGAAGTACACAATATCAATCCGGATACAGCTGGCATCAACCAAAACTATTCTGCCAATACAAATGAAATTGGTTACGACTGGAAACATTATGACCAGACTACCAACACATGGAGTATCGACAGTACCGTTTATTTCATCAAAAATGGCACAAGTGCTTATTACCAACTGCAGTTTACTGGTTTCGGTGGTTCTGCTACCGGCGTATATAATTTCCGTAAACGTACCCTGGTTCCTACTGCAGTAAAAAATATCACTGCCAATAATGTAAATGCTGTAGCAATCGTTCCGAACCCTGCTCAAAACCAGACAGCGGTAATGATTGATGCATCAGAAAATGTTGGTAGTGCACGTATCATCGTTGCAGACCTGAACGGCCGCCTGTTGCAGAACTACGCTGTAACTGTAAACAAAGGCATGAACGGTTTCGCGATCAATACAATGGCAATTCCAACCGGCATGTACATGGTAACTGTTTCCAACGGCAGCTGGAAAGTAACAGAAAAACTGATGGTACAACACTAGTCTGTGTCACACTGATCTTTAAAAATAAATAAGCGGTTCAGCTATCAGTGATGGTAGCTGAACTGTTTTAAAAAAGAAGAATGAAAACGATTGCGCACTTGCTTTTTGTGTATGTTCTGGTACTGTTGTCGATTGATGCAGTAGCGCAAAATATTTTTGTAAAAACAGAAGACGGAACAAATAACACACCTGTAGCATTGGCATACGTCAATGTATATAACGGTGAAAAGAATGTTCCCGCACAAACCGTGCAAACCGATGATGCAGGTAATGCTATGGTATCTTTATCATCATTTCCTTGTCATATCACTATTTCCGCCTTAGGCTACGAATCATACACACAAACGTTCGAGGCCTATCCTTCCAACAAAGAAATTAATATAGCGCTTACCCGCAAAAATACGGGGCTGAATGAAGTAGTAGTGACCGGCCTTACACGTCCTACTCAGTTGCAAAACGCGCTTTCTCAATACCGCATTATTTCCAGCAGCACACTTCAGGCTCAGGGAAGCATTACACTTGCAGACGCCCTCAGTACACAACTCAACATGAACGTGAACAACGACGCCATACTTGGTGCAAACATCACGATGCAGGGTGTAACCGGCGATAAAGTAAAGATATTGATTGACGGCATGCCCGTTAATGGCCGTGAAAATGGCAACGTGGATCTGGGACAGATCAACATGAGCAACATAGACCATATAGAAATTGTACAAGGCCCGATGAGTGTGGTGTATGGAAGCGACGCACTGGGTGGTGTCATCAATCTGATTACAAAAAAGAATACGCGTCCGTTTTCGCTCAACGCAGGTTTCAACTATGAATCAGTTGGTAAATACAATGTTGATGTAAACGGAAGTATCAAGATCAAAAAAAGAAACCAACTCAGTATTGGCCTTGGCCGGAATTTCTTTCAAGGCTGGAAGTACAACGATACGCTGGTGAAAGCACAGGGCAACAATAACATGTATTTCCCTTATCATCGTAGCCTGCTTTTCAAACCGAAAGAACAGTATTTTCTTAACCTGGATTATGTATACACCGCGCCCTCCGGCTTTAGACTGGAGCTCGCAAACGATTTCCTCAACGAAAAAATAACAGACCGTTCAGCACCGAGTTCTTACAGCTCTTTTGGCTGCACCGCGCTGGATAATGTCTATAAAACCACCCGTTCACAAACCCGTTTCTTCATGGATGGCAAACTTGGCAAAACCGGTCATTGGCAAAGCCAAAATAGCTACTCACTGTATTACCGGATCACCAATTCTTATGTGACCGATCTTACAACCATGAATGAAACATTGGCACAAGGCACACAAGGAGCACAAGACACTTCACGCTTTGATGACATTAATCTCCGCGCCAATTATAACAACAAATGGCATAAGCTCGATTATACAGCAGGTTATGATGTGCTGCTGGAATACGCGCAAAGCACCAAGATCCAGGATGGCCGCAACAATATACAAGACTATGCCGCGTACACCAATCTGTCTATGCCTTTTGCCAATGACCAGCTGGTCGCACAAATGGGCTTACGCGCATCATACAACACACAGTATTCAGCACCTGTAACACCATCATTCAATTTACTGTATCACCTTAACGATAAAGTACAGTTACGGGCATCTTATGCACGCGGATTCAGAGCGCCAACGCTGAAGGAATTATATCTTGAATTTATCGACGTCAACCACCATATCATTGGCAATCCCGATCTGAAAGCTGAGACTTCGCACAACATGCAGGTTTCAGGCTCTTACCAGTTCTATAAAAAAGGAGCCGATTACGCACAGGTAATCGTAACCGGATATTATAACGATATCAACAATGAAATTACGCTGGTCTATGATGGCCCGGCAAATACAAACACTGCCGACTACACCTATGGCAACGTCAATCATATGCGCAATGCAATTGCAAATGTTATGACGGATGGCCAATTGAAAGATCTGCATGCACAACTGGGATACGCCTATACTTACACATTCGCAGAAACTGGCCAATACAGTGCTTACAGAGTATCAGAAATCACTGCTAATATCCAGTATGCCTGGGCAAAACCAAGACTTAAATTTTCTCTGTTTTATAAATTCTCCGGATCACAACCTGCCATGCAGCAAAATGGCGATGGTACTGTTACATTCAACGGCACCACCCCTTCTTACAATATGATGGATGCTTCTGTTGAAAGAAAATTCTGGAACCGAAAAATTTCTATCGTGGCAGGCGTGAAAAACATTTTCAACGTAACACAGCTTACACCTCAGGATGCGGTAGCAGTTACATCCGCTAACCCACACGGTGGCAATGGCACGCTCAGTTTTCTGCCAAGAAGATTCTTTACAACGATCCGTTTGAATCTTTATTAAATCTCTGATGACTAATGGCTGATTTGTTTCCTGCAAATCGCAGCTATGTCTTTCCCCCACTACACTAATGCATGCGCATGCGGCTCTGTTTCCCGCGCACTTCGCTCAGAACAACAAGCAAGCAAATACGCAAAAATCCTCTTGTTTTAATAGCACCCAGCAAAGTTCCATTGTAATTACGTGAGCCTTCCCTCATCTGAGTGACCTCACTAGTATTTAATCACCTGGTCATCCCGTCTATTCGTTTGTTGCGATGACGCAAACAACAAACCAATCTCGAATTCATCTGATGTTTCGCCGCTGTCAATTGATCAGTTTAATCCGGAATATTATCTAATTGTTGTCTTCCCACACTTAACGCGGCCGTAATACTGCCATAATACTACCCTTCTACTTTTGCCCCACTCTATTATTTCTGACTACCTATGGCCAAAATTGACTACTGAACGCCCCCGGGACTTATTTCTTCTAAGAAAGCATTTTTCAAATACTATATAATTATGGCAAAAAATTACTCCAAGTTCTTTTACACCCTCATCGTTTTGTTGCTACCGATATTCGGCATGGCACAATCGACCATTATTTCGGAAAATTTTCAAGGCTGGACATCCGTAGGCAGCTATTCGTCCAGTACAGCGGCAGGCCCTGGTAATGCCTGGGCATACACCAATTGCATCATTGCTCCTGGCGGAGTTTCCAGTGGTGTCGGCTCTGCGGGGTACGTACAAGCGCAGGCAAGCGGCGGCATCCTTACTTTGCCAGTCGTTGCAAACGGCGGCGTCGGAACACTGAACATTAATGCCCGCGTATCGGGCACCAGCGGCGGCTTTGTTGTTGAAAAGAAAATCGGCAGCGGTTCCTGGACAAGCGTACAAACGGTAACTACCTCTGCTACCAGCGGCACTGCATTTTCAGTACCGGTAAATGACAACAGCGCCAGTCTCCAACTGCGTATCAACAACAATACCAGTCGTGCTTTGTACATCCACGATGTTTCTGCAACATCATCTGCGCCGGTAATCACCGTTTCAACAACTTCACTGGCTGCATTCAGCACAGGTTTGGGCGCGTCTTCTGCCACACAATCTTATACGGTTTCTGCTATCAATATGACGGCGAATTTGTCGATCACTGCACCGGCAGGATTTACAATCTCTACCAGCAGCACCAGCAATTTCGGTTCCACATTATCATTGACGCCAACGAGCGGCAACCTCGCAACAACTACTATTTATGTTCGTATGACCGGCGCTGCTATTGGCAGTTTCAACGGCAATATTGTACATGCAACAACGGGAGCAACAAGTGCAAATGTAGCAGTGACCGGCGCTGTAGCATATGCGGCACCAGTTGTAAAAGTGGCGTCAAACATCGGTGCCACAAGCTTTTCCGCCAACTGGAGCCCGGTAACCGGCGTCACATCTTATTTGCTGGATGTAAGCACCAATGCACAATTCGCCACAACAACCTCATCCTCGATAACTGAAGGATTTGACACTTATACGGGTTCAGCTCTTTATAACGGATGGGTGTTTGATAATACGATCAGCAATTATACCTCCGGCGCATCGCCAAACTCCGTAAAATTCCTCAACTCCGGTACTGTGGGAACAGGCTATGCACCTGCGCTCCCAGCGAACAGCACGGCGACTGAATTGAAATTCACACTTGCCAATAATGGATCTTCAGGCTCCAGCTTTTTAGTAGAAGGGCTAGTAAACGGCACCTGGACTACCGTTGCCACCGTTCTCAGCGCAGCAGTACCTACCAGCGGAACCGCTACATTTACTTACAATGCCACCACTTCACCGGCATTACCAGCGGGCATCACGCAATTCCGTTTTACCTATAACAAAAATACCGGCAACTTCGGCCTGGACGATGTAATGACCAAATACAACACAGCTGTATCATCTATGATTAGCGGCTACAACGGTTTACAGGTAAATGACACCACAGCAACGGTAAGCGGCCTTACAACCGGTACTCCTTATTACTACCGTGTCCGCGCTACTGATGGCACCATTACATCGCCCAATTCAGCAACGATAAAAGTTACGCCACTCGTCTTCAATAAATACCATTCTATTGCCAGTGGTGATTTCGACGATACTTACAACTGGCAGGGATGGGATGGTGCACAATGGATCAACTACCCATTACCACCGCATGATGTACTCGACAGCATTGCCATCGACCATAACATCAAAGTAAAAAATGACATCACCGTCAAAAATCTGGCACTGAGCAACAACGTCCTTTCATTGGGTGATAATAACCTTACTGTTACCAATCAAATTACAGGAGGCAGCGCAAGCTCTTATGTAAAAACAGACGGCAACGGAACGCTGAAAATGAGTGTAGGCAATACTCCTGTATTTTTCCCGGTTGGTAATGGCAGCTACAATCCAGCAACATTGACAAATGCAGGCTATGATAATTTCTCGATCAAAGTAGGCGATGTAGTATATGAAGATGGTCATGGTGCAAGTAGTACAACTGTTACAAATCCGGTTGTAAACCATACCTGGTATATTACTCCGGATGGCGCAGGCAATAATGTGACTATGACTTTGCAGTGGAATGCCGCTGATGAAATCAATGATTTTAATCGCAACCATACTTACATCAGACACTACAACGGAACCGCATGGGAAGATTATCTCACTGCTTCGGGATATACAGAAGTAACAGTACCCGGTGGTCATTTCGTGAGCAATAATGTTTATGATGTAATACAGGCAAATATTTCAAACTTCTCTCCATTTACAGTCGGTGCAGCACATGTAGCACCACTGGCCATTACACTGACCGATATCAATGCAGTAAACAAAGGCAATGCAAATCTTATTTCCTGGAAAACTGCCAGTGCCGACGCTTCGGATATCTTCACGCTGGAGCGTAGCCAAAATGGTAAAGACTTCGTCGCTATTACATCTTTGCCCGTTCAAAAAAGCATTTCCGATTATCAGTACACAGATACTAAACCATTCAACGGCGTAAACTACTATCGCCTTAAGATGACCGACAAAACGCTGCAAGCCAGCTACAGTAAGGTTGTAATTGCAAATACAGTTGTCGACAATGCTGCTTCACTGAATGTATACCCAAATCCAGCAACAGATAACGTAACTGTATATACTGGAAAATCGGCTGGCACAATTACAATCGCTGATTTAAATGGCAAAATATTGAAAGCAGCTGCCGCAAACACTGAAGCTACCACCATCAATACAAACGATCTTGCAAAAGGTGTCTACATCCTTCGTTATACGGAGGGCACGAGCACACAGCAAACCAAACTTGTTAAATAGTCGATTCGGTTAAATGGTTAAATAAGTCATTTATTTCCCTGGCTAAAACAACAAGATTCAATTATTTCAAGTGCACCAAACAGAAAAGGTCAGATGTTTTAAAACATCTGACCTTTTAATTCTTAAATACGCAATACTGGAGAACACATTTATCACATTTCCCCCATTCACCACATTTTCCATTATCGCATTAAAAAGTTACTTTTTCTTGCTAAAAAAATCTTTCAACTCCTTACTCATATCCTCGCCGCGTTTTTTCAGATCTTGTAATTCGTTGCTCATATTGCGGGCAATGTCGTGAAAATTGAGCGGTTCGCCGCCCTGCATATAACTAAGCTCCTGAGGAGTACGCGCCAGCGGAATCGCGATCCAAGCAATGATATAAGCCAATAAACCAACGCCACCAACCAATACACAAACGGCAACTATCAGACGAACAATCACTGGATCAATATCGAAATAGCTGGCAATACCACCACATACACCACCAAGAATCTTCTCGTAAGGGTTACGATATAATCTTCGTTTCTGGTTTTGCGCCTGGCCGTTATTGTACTGTTGCTTTTTAGACTCATAACGAACCGGTAGATTCTGTACAGGAGTTCCACCAAGATCACTTGCATGTCCCAATGTTTCCATTACTTTTTTTACATCGGCACGATCAATAGCAGGCGCACCACCGCTGAGACGGATACCGAACAATTCGGCGATACGGTATTCTATATCCTGGATAATTTCTTCTCTGCCTTCTTCGTTGGCAAATTGTCTTTCCAGCGAACTGATATAATCTCTCAGGATCATGTAGGCGTCTTCTTCAATCGGAATGACGCGTTGTGCTATATTGATCTGAATAATGCGTTGCATATACTTTGTTTTATATGGTGCTTGTTAAATGGTTGACTGCATAACTTAATTCTTCCCAGTTATTGCGGAGCTGTGTATAAAACAGAACGCCGCCTTCTGTGAGTGAATAATATTTCCTTGGCGGACCGGAACTGGATTCTGCCCAACGGTAATCGAGCATACCTGCATTTTTGAGCCGGGTCAGCAACGGATACAAGGTTCCTTCCAAAACAACCAGCTGTGCCTTTTTCAATTGTTCCAGGATATCGCTGGGATAGGCTTCTTTTTCCCGCTGTATAATACCCAGGATACATAGCTCCAGCAACCCTTTGCGCATTTGTGACGCTGTATTATCAATGTTCATTGCCATGTATTTTCAAAAGCAAATATATGTCATCAATAGTATTATGCAATGCATAGTACCTAGTTTAACCTAAAAAATACCCCTTTTCTACAAAAAATGGAGATTACCGTTTCGCTTTCATCAAAATATCGCCAATTTTGCAGTATGAGTTTCAGCAAAATACAGTCGTCCGATATAACTTTTTTTCAATCGCTGAGCGATGTTCGCGTACTTACCGATGAAGAAAATCTTAAGCGTTGTGCTTCTGATGAAACAGAAGACCTGACGTATCTGCCAGAAATAGTATTGCAACCCGAAACCGTTCCCGCAGTGAGTCAGATCATGCGTTATTGCAACGAACATAATATTCCCGTAACACCACGGGGCGCCGGAACCGGCCTCAGCGGCGGTGCGCTGGCTATAATGGGCGGTGTGGTACTAGACATGAAACGATTCAACAAAATCGTAAACATGGATATGCGCAACCTGCAGGTAACAGTAGAGCCAGGCATGATCACGCAGGAATTGCAGGACTTTGTAAAAGAAAAAGGACTCTTCTACCCTCCAGACCCTGCCAGCAAAGGATCTTGTTTTATCGGCGGCAATGTATCTGAAAACTCAGGCGGCCCGCGTGCTGTGAAATATGGAGTGGTAAAGGATTATGTACTGAATCTCGAAATGGTTTTGGCCGACGGCTCCGTAATCTGGACTGGCGCCAATGTGCTGAAAAATGCTACCGGTTATAATCTCACCCAATTAGTAGTAGGTAGTGAAGGGACACTCGGTGTAATCACAAAAATTGTGTTGCGCTTAATTCCAGCGGTACAACATGATATGCTGATGCTCGTACCATTTCGTAAAGCAGAAGAAGCTTGCGCCGCTGTGAATGCCATATTCATGGCGGGTTACACACCTTCGGCAATGGAATTTATGGAACGTGATGCGTTGGAATGGTCTATGAAATATGTACAGTCTTCCGGCGTTTCATTACCTGATGATATTGCGGCACACTTACTGATTGAAGTAGATGGCAATCATTACGACCAGCTTTATAAGGAAATGGAAGCGATTGGCGACATCGTACAGCAATATGATATTGATGAAATTCTTTTTGCGGACAGCGCCGAGCAAAAACAAATGCTCTGGACCTTACGCCGCAAAGTGGGCGAAGCTGTAAAAAGCAATTCGATCTACAAAGAAGAAGATACTGTAGTGCCGAGAGCCGAATTACCTGAATTACTCCGCATCATCAAACAGCTCGGGAAAGAATATGGCTTCGAATCTGTATGCTACGGCCATGCCGGCGATGGCAATCTCCACGTAAACATTGTGAAAGGGAACATGAGCGACTCTGACTGGAATGAAAAACTACCGCAAGGCATCAAAGCATTGTTTAAAGAGGTGATTCGCATGGGCGGAACAATTTCCGGAGAACACGGCATCGGGCTGGTTCAGAAAGAATACATGAATATAGCATTCAATGACATACAGCTTGGATTGATGAAGCAGATAAAGAACATTTTTGACCCGAAAGGCATTTTAAACCCAGGTAAGATCTTTTTGTCCTAAATTTTAACAGATTTCGTCGTTGTATTATGACTAGAACCAGAATACAACGGTTTTTGGAATAAGGTTTTGCTTAATTTCGTAGCGAGAATTATAGGGGCGTTGAATATTGAATAATGTATATTCGTTCCATAACCACATTAAAAAATCTTCGGATGAAATATTTAATAACGGTGATCATGCTCTGCATTGGTCTGCAGGCGGCACAGGCACAGGATGTATATACCAGCAGCGGCCGCTCAATGCGACAGATACAAGCAAAGAAGAAGCAAGAGAACAAGGGGTTTGATCCGTCTAAGATTATTGCAGGCGGTTTTCTCGGTCTATCTTTTGGAACGTCAACGAGCGTTTATGTAGCACCAGTGATAGGCTATCGAATTACAGACAAGCTCGCTGCGGGTATTGATTTCAGTTACACTTATTATAAGTATAAAGACTACTTCTACCTCCAAAATCCAATTACAGGAGAGTCTAACTACTATGATCTTTCATCGGACATATTATCTATTGGCGTTTGGGCACGTTATCTTGTTTTTAGCGGTTTGTTTGTGGGCGCTCAGTTCGACCAAAACTATATGAGCTATACAGATCCGGGCTTTGACCCAAATGGCTCCGGCAATATTGTAAATCAAAAAGTGAAGTATGATGCCCCTTCACTATTACTGGGTGCTGGTTATCGTGCGCCTATAGGCGACAGAGCATCGGTCAACTTCTCGCTGATGTATGACGTTCTTCAGAACCAGTATAGTCCTTATTACGGACGCGTGGTTCCGATGATTGGCTTCATGTACGGTTTTTAATTTTACCTCCTCTAAATAATTACCGGACTTTGCCTTTAAAAAGGCAAAGTCTTTTTATTTTCACATATGGGCTCTGCAGTACTCCTTACAATTATACTTGCCTATTTCGCACTCTTAATGGGCATCGCGTTTTATACTTCCCGTCATTCCAATAATGAATCATTCTTTATTGGCAACCGGAACAGCAAATGGTGGGTGGTCGCATTTGGTATGGTGGGCACTTCCCTCTCGGGCATGACATTTATCTCTGTGCCTGGAACAGTTGGCAGATCAGGGTTTGATTATTTTCAGGTTGTGATCGGATACTGGCTCGGCTATTTCGCAGTCGCGTATATTTTACTGCCACTTTATTACAAGCTACAGCTCACTTCCATCTATACTTATCTGGAGAAAAGACTTGGCACCACTGCTTATAAAACCGGTGCATTGTTCTTTATTCTTTCGCGCACGCTGGGTGCAACTTTACGGCTTTACCTTGTTATTAAGGTGCTACAGCTATTCGTGCTGGACAATATGGGTATTTCATTTGAAGTCACTGCTATTGTGATCCTGGCGCTGATTCTGCTGTATACCTATCGCGGCGGCGTAAAAACAATCGTATGGACCGACACCTTGCAAACGACCTTTATGCTGCTGGCATTACTCGTGTGTATTGGTTACATCATGCACGCGCTGGGCATGGGCGTAGGCGATACCTGGCATGCACTTACAGGGAATGGCTATACCAAAATGTTCCATTTTGATCCTTTACCCGGCAATTTCTTCCTGAAGCAATTATTCGGCGGCGCTTTTATTACCATTGCCATGACGGGCCTTGATCAGGAAATGATGCAGAAAAATATCAGCGTAAAAACGTTGAAAGACTCGCAGAAAAACATGCTGACCCTAAGCTTCCTTCAGGCCTTCGTGGTATTCATTTTCCTGATGCTCGGAGGTTTGTTATACCTCTACGGGATGAGTAAAGGTGGCAGCTTCCAGCAAGTGATGACGAACGGCAAAATGGACACGCAGTTCATCCTCGATGGCAAAAACATTATGGGTGATAACATTTTCCCGACGATCGCATTCCATTATCTGCCGCCGTTTATCGGTATCATTTTTATCATTGGGCTGATCTCCGCACTGTTTCCAAGTGCTGACGGCGCATTGACCGCGCTTACATCTTCCTACTGTATCGATATCATCGGGCTCAAGCGCAGAACAGATCTTACGGAAAAGCAACGCTCCCGCAAACGTCTGATCGTACACAATATGTTTGCCATTATCTTCCTCGGATTTGTATTTCTTTTCCGCGAAGTAGATAACGGCTCTTTAATACAAACCTTGCTAGTAGTAGCCGGATACACTTATGGACCGCTGCTTGCTTTGTTTGCTTTTGGTATTTTTACAAAACGAAAAGTGATGGACAATGCATTGCCGATTGTTTGTATTGCAGCACCGATACTTTGTTACATCATCAAAGAACACGACAAACAATGGCTCGGGGGTTATGTAATTGGCAATGAGTTACTCATCCTTAACGCGGCCTTGACATTTTTGCTGTTAATTTCGTGCTCCCGTCGTGAAGAAAGAGAAATTCCTTTTGTAAAGGCGTCCAACGAAACAATGACGGTGAAACAGGACGTAGACCTGTAACATCAGGCAGGCAGTTTTGCCACACAAGACATACATCAGATGAAAGAACAACTGACGAAAATAAAACTCCGTGACTGGACGGAAACAAAAGCGCATTCAAGCTGGCAGATCTTTAAGATAATGGCAGAATTTGTGCAGGGATTTGAAACGCTGGCGAAAATCGGTCCGTGTATTTCCATATTTGGATCGGCACGTACACAGCCGGGGCATAAATATTATGAGCTTACTGTTGAAATTGCACGCAGGCTGGTGGAAGAAGGTTTTGGCGTGATTACCGGCGGCGGACCGGGCATTATGGAAGCAGGTAATAAAGGTGCAAACCTTGCAGGTGGCATTTCTGTAGGATTAAATATTGACCTGCCTTTCGAACAACATTCGAACCCCTACATCGCCCGTGATAAGACCTTAAACTTTGATTATTTCTTTGTTCGTAAGGTAATGTTCACCAAATATTCGCAAGGCTTTATCATGATGCCGGGCGGATGGGGCACGATGGATGAATTTTTCGAAGTGGCCACATTGATACAGACCCGTAAGTTTACGGCAACGCCGATGATCTGTATGGGCAGCACGTATTGGAACGGGTTGTTTAACTGGATGCGGGAAGCCATGCTGGAAGGCGAAGGGAACATTAGTCCCGGCGACCTGGAACTGATAAAAATATTTGATACCGCTGATGAAGTAGTGGCATATATTCGCGAATTTTATACTCATAATAAACTGCAACCAAATTTCTAGCCGATGTCGAAGCTGTTGATTCCCGCCGATCTCAACGATTACGCAGAAAAATATACCACACCGGAAACTCCGGTGCTTGCTGCGCTGAATCGCGAAACGTATGAAACCGTACCGCAACCGAAAATGTTATCGGGCCATTTGCAAGGTGCGTTTCTTCAGATGATTAGTAAAATGATACAGCCGCACCGCATCCTTGAATTGGGAACCTATACCGGCTATTCGGCTATTTGCCTGGCTCAGGGCCTGACTCCCGACGGGCATCTGCATACCATAGACATCAATGAAAATCTGGAACCCATGACACGGAAATATTTTACCGAAGCATGGGTAGACCAGAAAATAACACGTCACTACGGCAAGGCTGCCGATATTATCCCTACTCTTGAAGACTCTTTTGATCTCGTATTTATCGATGCAGACAAGAGAAATTACAGTCTTTATTTCGATCTCGTTTTTGATAAAGTACCTATTGGCGGGTATATTCTTGCAGACAATGTTTTATTTGAAGGTGAAGTAACCTGGCCGGAAGAAGACCGCGGCAACGCTGCTAAAGCGATGCACGCTTACAACGAAAAGCTGAGCAAAGACCCAAGAATAGAACAAATGCTGCTGCCGCTGAGAGATGGCATTATGATTGCAAGGAAGATTGCAGCGGTATAACCAACTAAATTTTTTGATTGATGAAGAAATGGATATTTACATCTCTATTTGCTTTTTTGTGTGCGCATACTGCGGTGAAAGCGCAGAGCTACCAGGAAAAAGTCAATAAATATATACAACAACATAAAGCACTGGCTATTGCAGAGCAACGCAGAAGCGGCATTCCCGCAGCCATCACATTGGCACAGGGCGTTTTTGAAACGGCGGCTGGCTGTAGCGAATTGATGACGCAGGCTAATAATCACTTCGGGATTAAATGCAGAAAAGAATGGAAAGGGGAAACATTTGCTCATGATGATGACGCACCACAAGAATGTTTCCGCAAATACTCCTGTGCTTATGATTCTTACAAAGACCACTCAGAATATCTTCACTCCGGAACACGCTATGCAGCTTTATTCAATTTGAAAGTAACGGATTACTCCGGCTGGGCTCATGGATTGAAACGTTGTGGTTATGCAACGAATCCAAAATATGCACCACAACTGATCAAGCTGATTGAAGATTTTCATCTGCAGGACTATACCTATATGGCAATGAAAGCCGATGATGCAAACACCGCGCAAGCCCTCGCGGTAGCAGTAGTGCCACATCAGACTTCTTACCAGTCTGCTCAGCGCGTGGTAGACACTCCCGAAATACAAAGACAAACGACGGAAGTGGTTCCTGATAATGACAAAGTAGATGTGGGTAATGCAGAAGGTACACTTACCGTAAATGGACTCAAAGCTTTTTATGGCCACAGAGGTGATGTACTGCTGGAAGCTGCCATGAGATATAATATCCGCTACATTCGTCTGCTAGAGATCAATGATCTGCCAGATGCACCACTCGAAGCAGACATGTTTGTTTATCTCGAAAAGAAAAACAGCAAAGGGACACACCGTCGCCATATTCTGCAAAAAAATGAAACCCTGCTGCAGGTAGCTCAGGCAGAAGGCATGCAATTAAAACAACTCCGCACATACAATCAGCTGGGACCAGATGAAGTGCCGGTTGCAGGAAGTACTCTGTATTTGCAGGAACAGTCGAATTCAAAACCAGAGCTTGCAGATCCTGCGATAGTCGCTGCCGCCAGAACTTCTAAAATAAAAGTGACAACAGACGACAACACCTACGTATACAAAAAACCAGAGATACCTGAGACCGCCAAGGCAGCAACCGCAACCAATGCAGCACCAGCTGTGGTTGTTACCGAGTCTGCAAAACCGGCGGAAACCAACGCTCCGAGACAACCTGCAACTCCTGTTGCAACTCCGGTAGATAATGCAACTCCAGCTCCTCAAGAACCGCCCGGCACACAACCGGTGCCAACGCAACCTGCTGCTGCACCTGTACCGGCACCAACTACCACACCAGTTCCTGTTACCGCATCCAAAACAGATACGACGGTCAATATTGCAAAGGAAAAAGCCGTCGGTGAAGAAGATGACGATGATGACGATACGGATCAGCCACATCCTGCCGCTAAAACAGCCGAACCGGAAGATGAATTATCACGCCTGAAAGCAAAGCTTGATAAAGTTGTATATGCCACGGACAACAAAACGACTACGCAAGCAGCGAACGTTCCAGCTAAAACTACTCCAACGCCGCCGGCTCCAACAGTAGCCACCAGCACGCAAACCGCTCCTGCAGCAGCTACAACCAGCGCATCTGCAGACGGCGATAAATTCTATACGGTCCAAAAAGGCGATACCGCTTTTGCCATTGCAAAGCGCAACAATATTACAATGCGCCAGCTGATGGACTGGAATCACCTCAATTTCGAAGATCTTAAAGTGGGGCAGAAACTTCGTGTAAAACCATAATAACACCAATAGTCAAAACTCATACATGTCAAAGATTCAAGTACACGACAAGTTCTTTCAACCCTATATCAGTAAAGAGAAAATCGCCGAACGCATTAATGAGCTCGGCACCCAGATCAGCACCGACTATGCCGACAAAAATCCATTAGTATTGGCCATCCTAAATGGTTCTTTTGTTTTCGCAGCAGATCTGTTCAGAGCATTGACAATCGATGCAGAGATCTCTTTTATTAAACTGGCATCTTATAAAGGCACTACTTCTACCGGAAATGTCATCACCGCCATCGGTATGGAAGAAGATCTTTACCAGCGCCATCTCATCATAATGGAGGATATCATTGATACAGGAAAAACACTGAGTTCATTTATCCCTGACCTGATTCACCGCCAACCCGCATCTTTACGCATTGCAACGTTTCTTACGAAACCAGAAGCATTGAAATACGATGTCAAAGCAGATTATGTAGGTTTTGAAATCCCGGACAAATTTGTGGTCGGATACGGTTTGGATTATGACGGCCATGGCCGGAACCTTCCGGAGCTATTTCAACTCGCATAAATACCTGACTGCAGAAACCTGATTTTCTGATTCAGCCATCTCTGACAATTAATTATAAAAGATGGTCCCCGCATGATTGTGGGGACCATTCTTTTTATAACATCTGATGTTTGGCTTACCGGCACACGCAATTCGATTGACAATAAAAAAAACGGTCAGACGAAGTGAAGCGTCCGACCGTTTTTTTATTCTGGTCTGTGTAATATGGGCAGTGAAAAATTTATTCCCCGTTGACCATTTACATTGACCTAGTGAACTACACTGATCTTACTAGTCTGGATAGTGTGATTATCCGTTTTAATTACCAGCAGGTACTGACCAGCAGGCAATTGACTTGTACCGATATGGTAGTTTGTATTCGTTCCATCCAGTGTCAGTTCGTAGATCACTTTACCGGTGATATCATAAACACCCATTGAACCTTTTGTATTAGCAGGCAACGAAATATTTACCACGCCATCTGCCGGATTCGGATAGATTTTTGCTTTCTCTGCCGGAGCAACATTATTCACAGAAGCTGGATTAGTGCTCACCTTATCATAAATAAAGAAGTCGTCAATACCCGCTTCCACTACGCTTTGTCCATTGCCGGTTAAATTCTGATTAACAGCATCGTATGCGGTAAATTGCAGTTGAACGTGCGCCGTGCTTGTCAGGAATTCGCTTACGGAGAAAATTCTTCTTCTCCAGACATAATCAGACTGATAAGTATACTCTACGTTTTTCCAAAGTGTATTAACAGTATCTCTCACCTGCACCTGCCATTGGTCCTTACGTGGATTGCTACCACGATCGTTTGAATACCAGCGGTAATACTCGATAATTGGTTGCTGATAACCAGTGAGGTCAAATGCTGGCGTTATCACTGTAGTTTTACCACTCAACACAGCGTTTGTTGTGATAGACTGAGAGCTTGATGAAGCATTACCGGTAATGAGACATTTCCCGGAACCTGTAGTATGGTCGTTACCCGTCTGGCAAATCAATGAGCCCAACGCTGCTGATGTGTAAGAAGCGAGCGGTACAGCCTGCACCCAGATACCACGGGTTGTATTATCATTTGTATTGTTACCGATTCTCCAGCCTGTAGTTGCACCTTCAAACTGATTGCTATCTACTGCAACCAGACCAATGCCGAACTGGTAAGGAATATTGGATTGCGAATAAGTGACTGGTGATGTATTAGCAGCAAGTATTGGATTAAAAAGCGTTGGCGCATATGCACTGGTTGTACCTGTGATATCAGACACAGCAATATAGTAGTCGATCAGCTTGCCCCCTGTATCTATTCCCGGAATCTGCGCAGAGAAATTCATGTTGCCGTTATTCGTCATAGCCAACGTATCCCATGCTTTTCCACGGACGCGGTATACCAGTTTTACATCTTGCAACCAGCTTTGGTAAGTCAACGACACAGATGCATTGACGCTAACTGGTGTACTTATTGGCTGATGTGCAATTTCCTGGTGTGTAATTGTTGCATCGCTCAGCAGATAAATGCCATGTTTTGCAAACGCTTTTACGATTTCTGTAAAATGCGGAGTACCATTACTGAGGTTGTTGTCATCGTCATCACTCATCAAAGCTGAGATGAGCACATCATGGTAAACGACTCCTTCCGTTCCGTTAGGGCCATCCGGAGTATCATAATAAACGTCTGTAAACAGTTTTGTCATTGTATCCACACTACCTGTGTTTACAGCCACATCCCACCAGGCGCCTGCAATGATTTCACCGTCTGCATGCACTTCATGCTGAATATCCTGCGGATATACCTTCGGCGTTTGATCATAACGACGGATATAAGAATTAGGCTGATTGGTATAACAATACTGGCCGAGAATAGGATTGTGCGTAATACTGATTGCCCAGATATCTGAACTTGCTTCGTTCAGTGCACCATTTCTGATTGTAGAACCATTAGGACTGTGTGCCTGATAAAACTTGTCAGAAATGCCGTGTCCGTATTCGTGATAAATGATATCGCCGATCTCTGCGAATGATTTACAGCCACCGCCTGCAGCATAGAAATTAATGGAGTTGCCATTATAGAATGCATTACACGTACCACTGGTAAGATCAACATTGGTCGGCAACATGATATCCATACCTGTAAAAGTAGGATAGTAGCCTTTCATGAAATCATGTACCCGGTTTACGTGATAATAAGAGTTCACCAGACGACTGTTAGATGTACCTGTAGCCGGGTAAACAAATTGTGTACCGGCTGCGTTGATGGTATCATTTACTGTAGGTGTGAGTGAACCGTTGTTTATATCGAAAACTTTTGACCATTTGCCTTGCAGCGGAATGGTAGCCACAGCAGGAAGTGTCAGGTTTGGATCATTAAAATACCCGGCACTGTCACTATAATAAATAGCACCATTGATCGTAACCGCGAGATCAGTTAGCGGCTCATCGGTAGCTGCATTTAACGTACCATTTTTATAAACAGTTCCTTTTATCGTAAGATCGCCGCCTTCTTTGATTTCGTTAGTACGATACAAGATATCGCCAGAAATCGCGTCCACGAAACCTGTAAGTTTCAACGGACCGTCATTTTTAGTGGCTGCTTCTATAGTGTAAGACCACACAGGACGCAGCTTATAACCGTTTGCAGACGGAACCGGGAACCAGGACCAATCCGCACCTGTAGTTTTTGAAGTAATCACCGCATCTGTGAGATCGCTGCCCGCCGCTTCGAGTGCTGCTGCAGCTGAGATAACCGGTGTTTGTGTAATGCCGTCTTGTCCGTAAGATTTAAGATTGATGCGCACCAGTTTCCCATCGTTGGTAAAGCGGAAACTGATTCTGGAGAATTGAACTTCCTGGCCGTTTAATGTTTGTTGAAATTCTACGAAAGTAGCACGTGGCGTTACTTCATTGCGTGTCAATTGCCAATCATTTTTGTTGAGACCGGCGGATGTGAGATAGTTGTCAAAACAATACTGTGCTTTTTGCACCAGCGTGCTTCCGGGAACAGTGATGGCAGGACCAAAAAAATCATTTACCGTAATGTTGGCCGTATTGATACCCCAACCTGGAATAATGATGCGTCCTTCCTGTGTACGCATGTTTGCTGCGTTACCTGTCTTAGCCTGCGTTACCGGGGCATTAGCATTCCTAAATACAGATACTTCGTAAGAGCTTTTCTGAGCTACCGCCGGTAAAAACGCGGCAGACAATCCCAGAAGGATTAGAGATCTTTTCATTTTATGGAGAAAATATAAAACGAAAAAATAGCAAAAATCCGCCATTCTCTAGGCAAAACGCGGCAAACATTTACATTAGCAAGACAAAACGGCTAAGCACCCTCCGGTTTGTTCCGGTCACGCTCCGCAATTAATAAAGGATGCGCTTCTTTAAATGTAGCGACAATTTGGTCCAGTATTACAGGTATCTGCCCCAGGTTTTCTTTCTTCTTCGCATAGTCTTCTATCTCAGCAAGACTATCATACATATTCCTAATCTTAACAATACTTACGCTTGATTTCAAAAAATGCGCCTGACGGTAAATCGAATCCCAGTCTTCTGTGTTACGAATCAATCCTTCCAGCTTTTCCAGTCCTTCCGGCATGTTACTCAGGAAGATCTGCATCACTTCATACATATAAGCCGGGTCATTGCCGGAAAGTTCGTCGAGATAACTGAGGTCAATTAATGGTTCCGTTGTTTCAGGTCCGCTTTGAGTTGTCATGGTATTGATCGTTTTGGCATTAGTGATTTTAAGCAATTGCTGATAAAGGTCGTTCGGATCAAATGGTTTTGAAATAAAGCCGCTCATTCCCGCATCAAAACATTTTTCGGCTTCACCCTTCAATGCATCTGCGGTCATAGCGATTACAGGCACATCTATTTTTAATACCTGCCGTATATGCCTTGTCGCTTTATAACCGTCCACTTCCGGCATTTGCAGGTCCATCAGTATTACATCATAGTATTGCTGCTGCGCCAATGCTATTGCTTCGCGACCGTTCGATGCGATGTCGACAACGGCGCCCTGCTTGGAGAGTGTGTTCTTAACTACTTTCTGATTAATAACGTTGTCTTCGGCAACGAGTATCTGCATGCCTTTCAGCAATAGCATACCATCGGCAGAAATAGGTTTATTTTCCTGAACTACAGGCATTTCCTTTCCGATTTCAAAAGGAATTTCTACCGTAAATTCAGAACCTTTACCCAACTTACTCGCTACAGTAATCTGGCCATGCTGCATTTCCGCCAGCTGTTTCACAATGGCCAGGCCAAGCCCGGTACCACCATATTGACGCGAAGTGTTGACATTATTCTGGGTGAAACTTTCGAAGATATAATCGAGTTTATTTTCCGGAATACCGATACCCGTATCAACTACACTCAGCCTAAGGTTGATCGCATTATTCTGAATGAGTTTACCACTCACGGTAATCGTCACCGACCCCTCTGAGGTAAACTTAATTGCATTCCCCATCAGATTGATGACGATCTGCTGCAAACGCAGCGGATCTCCGATAAGTATTTCCGGAATATCGTCTGCAATGTTAATGTTCAGACCAATACGCTTTTCTTCTGCCTTAAACTGCAGCGGATAAATTGCTTTGCGGATTACATGGCGAGGACGGAATGGCACATATTCAAACATGAACTTGCCTGATTTGATTTTCGAAAAATCAAGCAGATCATTAATAATGGAAAGCAGGTTGCTCGAAGATTCTAAAATAGTTTCTGTGAATTCTTTTTGCTCCGCGTCTTGTTTGGTACTCAGCAGCAAATTACTCATGCCAATAATTCCGTTCATTGGTGTACGGATCTCATGGCTCATGTTTGCAAGGAATGTTTCCTGTGCGGTTTTAGCTTGTTCAGCGGTTTTACGCGCGGCACGCAATTCGTTTTCAGATTCACGGTGCTCGCTGATATCGGTGGTGATGCCACAAATATGCGTTACTTCTCCGGCTTCATTCAGCAATGGAAACTTTACAATCTGGAAATAATGAGTCACACCATTTACCGGATATTTCTCTTCAAATGAAACCACCGCTTTGTTGTTCAATACCTGCCAATCAGACTCGCTATACTTGTCCGGAACATTTTCCTGTTTTACAAAGTTGCTTATTTTAATTCCGATATCGTCCGGAGAACCTACATCAAGCAGTTCTTTCAGCTTTTTATTTGCAAGCTGATATTTGCCTGCAGCATCTTTTACAAAAACAAAGTTGGGCAAATTATCAAGGATATTCTGAAGCAATACCTGCTGATTTTTTTGCTCCACTTCCAGTTGTTCCAGCTCCATCCGCACCTTCATTTCTTCATCCATGTCCCAGAACGCCACCTGTAATTCCTCTATCTCATTATTGTTTTTAAATAAAGGAGCGATGCGGCAGTTAATCCATTTATTAACTCTGGAGAATGTGAAAATTTCCAGTTCCAATACATTGCTGTAATTACCGCTTGCAACTACATTTTTTATCGCCTCCATTACCCCATCCCGGTACGCCCGCGGCATACATTGTGCAATAGGGACACCTTTCAGATCGGACGCCGAATACCCCGTTAATGCTTGTACGTTTTTACTGATAAAACGGATATTACCTTCTGTATCCGAAATAATGGAAGTAATGGCAGAATCATCTATGAGCGATTGATATTTTTTGCTGCTCAATTTTGCTTTTTCTTCAGCCAGTTTGTTGCGGCGAATATAAACACCTACCTGATAAATGGCCAGAAACACCAGCGCCCCCATGATCAGATAACCAGAAACGGAAAAAAAGAATCTTGTTGTATTATAGAAGATAAGGTCGTCAGTACGCCTGTTCCAGAGTATTTTCTCTGTCATCGTCATATTCTCGATAGCCTTGGCAGTTTGCTCGTGCAGTTCATCAAGCGAAGTGATATGCCCGGCTTGTGCACTGCTTGAAACCGTTAGCGCGGTATCGGTTTTAATCTTTTTGATCAAGGGGAAAAAACCGTCTTTAAAATAACCGCTTAGCTGCCCCAGCATTAGCTGCTGATCAGGATTGTCTTTAGTTAGTTTTTTCAGCGAATAAAGATGCTGATTGATATCTTCGGTATCGTTGGTAAGCTGTTCTTTATGCTTCGTTGTAGGCGCCGCTATATAACTTTTTGTAGCAGATTCATATTTGTGAAATGCATTATTAAGGATGGTAAGCTCATTGAGCACACTATCGGTATGATACACCCTGTAATGCAGCTTCGTCGATCTCTGGTAAAGGAGATACGCCTGGTATATATAGCCCAGAAAAAAGACAGCAATTACAGCCCCTGTAAGTTTTAATTTATCTTTTAATTGCATCACGTTACGTGCTCTCTCCCAGCACTGTTATTTCATGATATACAGTAAAAACGAAGGTAAAATTATTTTTATAAAATTCCGTTGATCGACTTCTTTGCGGAACAAACAATCTCTTATACACCAAATAATTTAATAAACAGACAAGCGGGCAGTCTGATGAATAACTGTATTCTGCAGTTGCAGTATATAGTTGCCTGCTGTCATTTGCGGCAGCAATACCTGAATATCATTATTACCTGCATTCAGTATTACGTCTTCTGACCAGATTGCACGACCGCTCATATCGGAAATAATCGCACGCGCTGTTGCATTTTCTGCTGATGTGTAAGCAATATGAACATTTCCTTTGGCTGGATTTGGATAAATGCTCATGAGGTCGCCGGAATATTCGCGCGCAATGTTAATTACCTGACTGTAACTCCATTCACCATTATTGTTTTTCATTGCCAGACGATAAAAGTTAGTGCCGGAAAGCGGACGCTCATCTGTAAATGCAAAATTATTTCCTGCTGTATTTGCAACAGTTCCGAGATCACTGAAAGATCTGCCATCCGCTGAACGCTGCACGATAAACGGATTATTATCGTCATTACCAGAAACGACCCAGTACAAATTATTTACGGCATTGCTCGCCTTTCCGTTAAAGCTAAGCAGATGCATTTCTAGCGGTGCAATTGCAAATGTCACGATGTAATCGCGGGCTTCGCCAAGGTTGGTACTGCCACACGGCGTCAGCGAAGAAAGAGAAGGATCTACGTTTACCCGCACGCGCATTCTGTAACTACCCTGCACAATGCCAGATGGAAAGGTAACCTGCAAAGTGGAAGTTGTATTTTTTATCAGTGTGGATGAACCAACCAGCTCGCCCGGATCAGAGAATGTTTTATCGTTATTAAAATCGACCCAGACTTTTGCATTGTCATAACCGCTGATTGCATTGGTATGCAGACTCAAAGTATAGGAAGCATTGGCGTGTACTGTTACACCGAGTGCAGTTTTGTCTACATAATAACTGCCGCCGCTGGCGCAACTCGCAGCCGGATCATACAGAACAGATCCGTTATCGCCGTTTAAGGTTAATGCTTCGATCCGGTCACCAAGAGAACAACCGGTAGTATAAGCAGGTGTGCAATAGGTTTGGGCTTGCGCCATTTGTGGCATTGCCAGGCAGCACAAAGAAAACATTGCAGCAACGCGCGCCAAATTCTTAGCGTACATATTTCTCATAAGCTTGATTTTCGCCGTCCCCACACGGCAGTAAAAAAATTAAAACTTGTAGAGGTATGCTAGTGTATGTTCGCAGATTTTACAAAACGTAATTGTAACCGCATGGATCACATTTGGTGATCTTATACAGAAAAACAATGAAATATGTATTGTAAAAAACGGAGTACGACGGTTTTATTTTACTCCCCAGTTAAATAAAACCTTATATTTTAAACGCTTTCGCGCTGCTTTCTTTCCAAATATCTGCGTAAGATAGACATTCATTTCTGATAATACAAAATGATTTTTAAAATAAGATGCCCCAATTACGGAAAAGTCGTTTTGGTAATAGTTTGCTAAACATGTGAGTGCCCGTTTTTATTTACCTACCTTTGCGCCACGTTAAGCAACACGTACAGTGAGCCTTTTAGACAACTTCATAAAAAACAGGCAAAAAAATCCGCTGGCAGAAATGACATTTCTCGATCATATCGAGGATCTGCGCTGGCATATTGTAAGATCTTTGATCGCCATTCTTGTTATGGCCATCTTTGTCTTTATCAAAGTAGAATGGATTTTTGACCACATCATCCTCGGACCTACACATTCGAGCTTCATTTCCTATAGATGGCTTTGCGAATTGGGAAACATACTTCACATCGACGCACTTTGTCTGCCAGATGTGAAAATGAAATTCCAAAACACGGAACTCGCCGGTCAGTTCATCATGGCCTTTTCGGTATCGTTCATGCTCGGCTTTATTATGGCGTTCCCATATGTATTTTGGGAATTCTGGAAGTTTATCCGCCCGGCATTAAAACCTACTGAATTAAAATATGCGCGTGGTATCGTTTTTTGGTGCTCACTCCTGTTTTTTGCGGGGGTATTCTTTTCCTACTTCCTGATCTTTCCTTACACGATCAACTTCTTTGCCGGCTACCAGTTAAGTCCGTCATTTGAAAATATCATTACTATAGATAACTACTACGAAAACCTCAGCGATCTGATCATCGGCATGGGTATTGTTTTCGAGCTGCCTGTTGTCATCTTTTTCCTTTCGCGCATTGGCATTGTGACACCGGGAATGCTCCGCAAACAGCGCCGTTATGCGATTCTGATATTACTTATTCTTTCTGAGGTAATTACGCCGCCAGACTGGTTTAGCTGTTTCCTCGTATTTATTCCTTTGTACTTTTTGTACGAACTTTCCATTGTAATCAGCGAGCGTGCGGTAAAAGCACGTAAGAAACGCCTGGCTGCAAAAGAACTTGAATAAAAAACAAACATCATATGCAATCTGTATTTAACAAAGAACTGCCGATAGCAATCGGTGCCGATCATGCCGGTTTCGACTACAAAGAAGCCATCAAAAACATGCTGGAAAAAGACGGCTGGAAAGTAGAAGACAAAGGCACCTACAGCCTGGACAGTGTTGACTATCCTGATTTCGCTCATCCGGTAGCTACAATGGTAGAAAACGGTACAGCAGCGGCAGGTATTCTAGTTTGTGGCAGCGGTAACGGTGTAGCTATTACAGCTAACAAACACGAAGGTGTACGTGCAGCTCTTTGCTGGAATGAAGAACTGGCTGCGTTATCCCGTCAGCACAACAACGCAAACGTACTGTGTGTTCCGGCTCGTTTTGTAGCGCAAGATCTGGCAGATAAAATGGTAAATACATTCATCGACACAGCATTCGAAGGCGGTCGTCATGAACGTCGTGTTGAAAAAATCAGCAAGTAAAATCGCAGATGGCTCTTTTTTGATCACGGATTTTTGTGCGTTGTGAGCAGTCAGTCGTGAGTCATCTCATATAATAAAACGAACGTCCTCGCCAAATGGCGGGGACGTTCGTTTTTGTATCATAGAAAATTAAAGAGATTTCGCCCAAGCGTCTACGGTCGTTACATTCGCATAAGAAGGGAATAATGTCTGCGTCAGAAACTGATGCATGCCTTCTTTGTTGTCCGCGCAAGCGTCTTCCAGCACTGTAACTGCATAATCTTTATCAAGCGCCTCACGCAATGTGCTTAATACAATGCCACTGGTAGAAAGCCCTAACATTACCAGATTTTCTGCGCCATAGCCGCGCAAGATCATTTCCAGATCGCTACCTGCAAAACCACTGATACGTTTTTTATTGACGATTACTTCACCTTCTTTCGGTGTAATAGAATCCGGCATTTCTGTTGTTTCGTGCCCCTCAATAAAAAGATCTGCCTGCCCTTTCATTGGCCCGAACAGGCGATTCGCAGCGTTTACTTCCGGATGACCTTTACGGAAACATAATCTCACAAAAACTACCGGAACACCTGCACCACGTGCTGCTGCTACAGCCTGCTCCACTTTTGTCATCAATGACGCAGATTCAGGCAGACGGCTGAGAATTCCCTTTTGAATGTCCATCACCAAAAGGACTGTTTTGTTTTGCATACTCATGCTTTGTTTTAATTTGTTCAGAGTGGTGTTTTCTGACAAATGCAATGTGACATAAGCGCATCACAACGCTATTTATCAAAATAACTTTGCAAAGCTACTTTGATAAATTTTATACAGCAAATTATTTTATCGTTAGTTACAGATCGGGAAGATTACTCAGCAGATCTAATGCTTTTTGTATCACTTTTTTTTGTTCCGCATCGAAATGCTCGGCGATCAGATTGGCAAGCCATTCTTCTTTTTGCTGGCGCATTTCATCAATTTTGGCAAAACCGGTCTTACTAAGGGAAATCAAAACTTTTCTTTTATCAGCCGGAGAAGGTTTACGTACCAGAAAACCGATACTATCAAGCCGGTTCAGGATTTGAGACATAAACTGTGACGAGATATTCAACTGCGCACATAGTTCAGACGGCGAAACAGGTTCCTGACTATGCATCAGCACAGATACCACATTGACTTCCGTAAGCGATATCTGATCTGGTGTGTTTACCTGTCTGCGCAGACGTTTATGCATTCTGGAAACCAGTTCCCGAATTCCGTATGCTACTGCTTTATCCGTTTTTGAAGCCATGCGCAAAGATAATTGTAAGTTCTAAGTTGTAAGTACTAAGTTTCACGTTCTAAGGAGGCACAATTTACACTTGAGGGTGCAATCAAATTGCGCAATCCGTCACTTAAATCCCACGATAATCACAACTTATAACTCATAATTTAAAAGTCATAACTCAATTACGTATCTTTGTCATCACTTCACGAAGTACGTATCCAGCATGTAGAAACAAATTTCTTTCGATAGACATAAAACAGGCGCACCAACAGGGCGGCCCGTTATCTGTTCATTTCTCTCAGGAAAGAAATCATGCTTACGTTACAAAATCTTACGTACGTACATCCTAATAAGGATTTACTGTTCGACAATTTAAATATCACGATCAATAAACAGGAAAAGATTGCACTGATCGGCAATAATGGTATTGGTAAATCTACACTACTCCGCATTATGGCGGGTATTTTGGCGCCCACATCCGGCACAGTTAAAACTGATTCTAAACCATACTATATTCCGCAGCATTTCGGCCAGTACAATGAACTGAGCGTTGCGGCAGCTTTGCGCATTGATGATAAACTGCGCGCGCTTCGGGCCATTCTCAACGGCGATGTTACAGAAAAAAACATGACGCTGCTGGATGATGACTGGACGATTGAAGAAAGATGCCAGGAGGCACTCCGATATTGGGATCTTGCAGGCCTCGATTTGTTCCAGCGTATGGACAAACTGAGCGGCGGCCAAAAAACAAAAGTGTTTCTGGCCGGCATCATCATTCATGAACCGGAAATTGTTTTGCTGGATGAACCGAGTAATCACCTGGATGCCACAAGCAGAATTGCTTTGTACAACTACATAGAATCTACGAACGAAACGCTGATAGTTGTAAGTCACGATCGTACACTGCTCAATCTCTTGCCAGAAGTATTTGAACTCAGTAAAAAAGGCATTACTGCTTACGGTGGCAATTATGAATTTTATGTCACTCAAAAAGCTGTTGAGGCGAATGCATTCAGTGAGGATCTGAAGAGTAAGGAAAAAGCATTGCGCAAAGCAAAAGATGTAGAAAGAGAATCCATAGAAAGACAGCAAAAACTAGATGCACGCGGCAAAAAGAAACAGGAAAAAGCAGGCCTGCCAACCATTTCCATGAACACGCTACGCAACAATGCAGAAAAAAGCACCGCTAAGACAAAAGATGTACATGCCGAAAAAGTAAGTTCAATTTCAGATGAATTGAATCAACTGCGTAAAGAAATGCCGGACAAAGACAAAATGAAAATCGGCTTTGATGATTCCGCATTGCACATCGGAAAAGTTTTGATTACCGCGGGTGATATCAATTATGACTACGGCAGCCGTCCCCTATGGCAACAACCGCTGAGTTTCCAGATTATTAGTGGTGACCGGATTGCCATTAAAGGAACAAATGGCTCGGGCAAAACCACATTGATAAGGATAATATTGGGCGAGCTGCAACCAACATCCGGCACTATTCAGCGCGCAGATAGTTCTTCTATTTATATTGACCAGGATTATTCGCTTATCGATAATAAACGTACCGTTTATGAACAGGCAGAATCGTTTAATACCGGGCATTTACAAGAGCACGAAGTAAAAAGCAAACTCACACATTTTCTGTTTACAAAAAAATACTGGGATAAGCCTTGTTCGGCTTTAAGCGGCGGCGAAAAGATGAGATTGATACTTTGCTGCCTTACTATAAAAAATACGGCACCGGACGTGATCATCCTGGATGAACCAACAAACAATCTCGATATCCAGAACATCGAAATTCTAACTGCTGCCATCAATGAATACATAGGAACAATCATCGTAGTTTCTCACGATGCCTATTTCCTGGAACAGATCGGCATCAGCCGGGAGATAGCAGTTGCCACAATTGAAAGTTGAAGATTTTCGATGGTCGGATTTTGAGCTATTATTAAAAACGAAAGACGTCAGATGTTACACAATAAACATCTGACGTCTTTATAAACAGCTTTTAGAAAGCACCTCATTCATCAGTATCCTCGTCTTCTTCTTTCTTTGGAGGATGCGTTTTCTTAATCGGACTAGTGAGTTTTCCGAGTTTAATTCCTTTAAGACAAACGAATGGCGGAGAGAAAAGCATGATGCCAAATTCGAATCCTGCGCCATTGGTGCCTTTAAATTCATTTCCGTACGTAAACGCGAAAACAGCATGCTGACTAGGCTCCCAGCGGATACCAGCTTTATATTCAGGTAATGTCCCTGCTTCTCCGGTAGTGCCAAATATTTCGCCAACTGCCGCCCATTCCATATTAAACGGATACCAGGCCACCCTTGTGGAATAAGTGAACCCCCAGGCATCATCCTGATCCTTGCCGCCGAAATTCCGGGTAACACTCGCGCCGGGCATTAAATCCAGCGAAAGTTTATTATTAAAAAACGGAATGGTGCATGGAACATTCATCCAGTAAGTCTTAAACGCATCTTTTGTCCGGTCTTCGCCCGAAATAGTACCCGGGCGCATACCTGTTCCGACTTTGACAGCAGCGCCGCCCGTCTGGCTTTTGTTCTCATAAAACATATACTTGGCATAGAGCGAAGTCGAATAGCCATCGTCCGTACGTGGATCACCATCATTGTTATACATATATCCGGCGACCGTAAATTCCCACCGGGGAAATAGTGAAAACGTCGTCATCAGCATAGAATTCCGTTGCCCTAGCGTGGGGATCAGCGTCACCATACCGCAAGGTTTTGAAAGCCAGCTGTCTGAATTGAATTGCTGCCCCGCTACCCGTTCGTTCCCAAAAATCAATATTGCAGCCAAAATGAGGCCTAATAAACGCATTCCGGGTAGTCGTTTCATTTTGATGTGTGTTTAATGATGTTATAAGTCGCCTACACAAATATCTGATAAGTTACTATTTATTACAGAAATTTTAGATGTATTGGCAAAGAAAAATATAGAAAGGAAAAAGTTCTTCTGACCGGTGCAGTGTAACTTCGGGAAAGATTTCTGCTCAGGCAAACCCTACAACATCTTTTCCGTCTAAAAAATACTACGGAGTATCTCAGAAAAAACTTGTTTCTGGCATCCGATTTGATAATCTTTTTATGACACAGTTTTAAAAGAACGACGAACCAAGCAAACGGCATGCAAAAACCACTTCTGATTCTTAGTAGCTATGAGTACAAAAAGCAATTTCTGCCAGACATCAATACGCGGATATTGTATGACAAATCTCATCTGCAACTGTACCGGATAGAGCATTATCTAAAGGAGATTGTGATTCCCGTACCTCCTTACCGCACGTCATTTAACTTTATGGTGTTCGTTACAAAAGGATTTTTGCGCCAGCAGCTGGAAAGCGAAAATTATATTGTCGGTCCGGGACAGATCTTAAATATAAAGAGAGGCAGCATTACCCGAACCCATGAACTTTCGGATGATATTGAAGGCTTTTATCTGATCTATGAAAGTGATGTGGTCACAACGGTAACGCTAAGTCAGCAGGACTTTACGTTCTTTTCATCCAGTCCGTTTGCAAACATTCCCGAGCAGCTGCACAGCTGGATGACGAAGGCTTTTGAATTACTGGAAGAAGAACTGCACGCAGCGGCAACACAAGATGCTGTAAGCATTGCCCTTTTTCGCTCGATACTGCTTAAGATCATTGCACAGCTGCCACATAAACCGCTGGCTATAGCACGTGAGCTGGAGATTATGCATAAATTCAGAGAGCTGGTACAGCAACAACATTCAGAACATAAAGAAGTATCTTTTTATGCACGCACTTTAAATATTTCAGAGACTTATCTCAATAAATGTGTAAAGAAAGCTACTGGAAAACCGCCCAAACAGTGGATCAATGAAGTCTGTATTTTGCACAGTCAGATCCTGCTTCGCGATATGGGCCGTGATATTGCAGATGTAGCCGATAGCCTCAATTTCCAATCGCTGTCGCATTTTTCGCGCATGTTTAAGAAAGTGACCGGCAAATCACCGTCGGCTTTCAGAGCGGACAATACTTCTGGCGAACAGGCAAAGAGCGTTTAATGATCAGAAGCAGTAAGTCAGGCCTCCTTTAAGAAAGAAAGGAGTGCCTGGTGTAAAGGTAAGATCTTCGACACCGGCTGCTGGTTCGCCTTTCAACCTCGTGGTTTCCGCAAACATTGCCTCATTCCACTGTACGTTAAACAGATTCTGGACCTGCATACTCAGTTCCCATTTCCGCCAGCGATAAGCCGCTAAAAAATCGTTTACAAAATAGCCTTTAGCCACAACGCTATTGTCTTGCGTAGCAGGACGGTCATGCATGTAACGATAACGGAGATTAAAAGTAAATCCATTTTTCGTCTGCACACCAATGCCACCTGTACTAGTGAGCGTGGGTGCCAGTTCCACATAATTATCGCCTTTAGGTGCATCTATCAAACGCGGCACCGCCCAGTTGAGATCAGCATCGAAATACAGAAATGGAAATGGTTGATAGCGTACCGAAAAATCAGCACCAAACCTGCGCGTAGCACCTACATCACTAACACCGTATTCATCACCATTCCAGACATACTCACTACTCATATAAGTGTACCAGAGTATAGGCCGAATGATCAGACCTTTTGCAGGTTTAATCGCCGCCCCCAAATCAGCACCCGCCGAATGAGGGAGAATATCAGCACCTTGCTGCAGCACCACATCGCGCACGTCATTGGAATGAAAACCTAAACCTGTTTTTACATACAGGCTAACGTTATCTGAAAGATTGTAAAAAACGCTGAATTTAGGACTTACACGGGCTTTATTGTAGGAGGTACTATTGTAGTCTGGCTGCAGTTTATCATAATAGTTAAAGTAAAACCAATCGGCGCGCACACCGCCATAAATCCGCCATCTTCCAGAGGTAAGTTCTGCGGAAGTATAGGCATTCAGATTTCCTTCTTGTGCTTTGCCCCAGGCGAGTCGCTCATTCAGCGTGTTTCTGGCCGTTACATAACTGAGCTCCAGATCATGAATATCATCAAAACGACCACCAATGCCTGATGTCCAGTCCAACTTGTAGTGATTGAAAAAGAAATGCTGCGTGTAGCTATGATTCATGCCATAGACATCGCGGTTATCGTACTGACGGATTTCATCACCCAGATCCGGGTGCACCAGATAAAAAGTGAAATTGGAATAAAGATTGAACACATAATGAGAATAGTAAAAACTGCTTTTCCATTCCTCGCGACTATTGGGTCGATATGTGTAGCTGGCCGACACGTTGATTCGTGAAGTACTACCACCTTCTGTTGTATCAATAGATCCAAATCGGTCAATCAGCCCTTCCGATACCGCACGTTCGGGAATCTGCCCCGATGCATTCCAGCTTGAATTGAATACCGAGGCCTGCACATTAAATCTTCCGAAGCGACCTACATTCTGATTGTATTTCCCGAAAAGATTTAATCGGCCGAAATCTTGTTTTACATGAAACGGCCCGTCTGTATAGTTGTATTCACCTGCAATGTAAGCATTGCGCTGCGCAGAATCTTTATGTAATAAATTCACCACACCCATAATCCGGGCGGTATTAAAACTGCCTCCTTCTATTTTCACCATGCTATTGCTGACAGCATCAAAAGTGTGGAAAGTGACGTACCCGGATGTATTAAAATCACCTTTATCCGCATAATAAGATCCTTTACCAAAATCTATACTTTCAATGGTTTCCGGAATCAGGAAATGAAGATCGGAATAGCCTTGACCATGTGCATGTGAAGGCATATTCACGGGAATATCATCTGCGCTGATAGCAATATCTGTTCCGTGATCGTTGTCGAAGCCGCGCAAAAAAATCTGTTCTGCTTTTCCGCCGCCGGCATGTTGTGCAATAAAAAGTCCGGGCACTTTCCGCAACAAATCCTGTGCTGTATTTGCAGGTGTTTTATCCAGGTCAATTTTCATCAACTGTCCTTCAGCCTGCTTAGAAGTAATCACCACCTCGTTCAAAGCACCATCATAAGAATGCATAGCTATATGCAGTTCTGCGCGCTGTAACACCGGGTAATATTGACTTTTAAAGCCGGCAAGTGACACAATCAACGTATCGGGCAAATGTTGCAGCGTGATCTGAAAACTTCCGTCCTGTTGGGTCATTGTGGTGGCGCCATTGCTGCTGCAAGACACAATGGCACCTACCAACAAATGTTTTTTATCATCTGTAACAATTCCGTTTATTTTTTGCTGCGCGAAAAGCGGAGTAAAACAACAGAACAACAACACTAGTATAACAACAGACCTCTTACCCACGGATATTTTGTCTAAAAGCCCACCATAATGCCAGCAGCAATACGGTTGACCGCAGAGCTCTGGTTGACGGTATTAATAATTTGTTTGGAACCTGTATTATATTCCACACCGATGGTGAAATTCTTGGTAACATCCCACATCGCATTCAGCGCGACAAAGGTGAGCCCAACATGCGTTGTAGATTCGGTATTCTTATTTACGAAATCACCCGCCGCATTGTCATTAACGACACTGCTCTGTACCAATGATGCCGGAGTTGCATTGTATGACATACTTGTGTAACCGAGTACCAGATTGGAATGCAATCTTTTCTTCGCTCCGAAGAAATATTCAATACCTGCAGAACCGCCCAATACGGGAACAGTTTTGAAAGCGCCTGTCTGATCGTAAATACCATCGTACATATTGCCAGCACCGCCATTGCCAAACAACTCACCGGAGAGCGTATACGAACCGGCAATACCAGAGCCTGCAAGCCCTTGCACCATTACGTTGCTCTTCTCATCTATTTTTGCTTTGAAATTGGCATTAACTCCCCAGCCCATCGTCATTTTGTTGGTAGTCGGATTTTCTTCATAACGAATGCTGCGACCCATTACTGCTAAACGCGCAAAACCCCAGTCGGACAAGCCTTTGGTAACTGCCACAATCGGATCAACAGAAAACTGACCAGGTGTAGGACCACCAGCGATTTTGAGATATTGAGCGGTAGTCTCAATACCACCTTCTATTTTCCAGGACTTATCTTCCCCGAAGTTGTTATAATATTTCACCTGCAGATGTCGTGCCCAGGTACCCGAATTCGGGCCTTCCCAATCAAGTGTGTTGTACCAGGTAGGCACACCGCCACCGAAGAATGTCCAGTCCTGACCTATATGCCAGTGATTGTAATCAACGTAAGCCACACGCAGCTGCAAATTACCGCCGGCACCCGGCGCGCCCCACCATTGGCCTTCTACATAAGTAACCAAAGGGCCTTTTGCAAAACCATTGTAAGTTGTCTTCCACGCAAGTTGCGTCTGATACATATTACCATCTGCATTTTTGTCTTTCAACGGATTATATGGATCCGCGGAATTCGCATTCAGCGATTGCGATGTATTGATATCATTGCCACCCAAATTCAGGTAGCCATTCAATTTTAATCTTGGTGAAAATTCCATCTCGTATAATGGCTTGCCATCGGCAGTCTGCGCCTTCGACGAGAATGAGATCTGGGAATATGCGGCCTGACCTGCTGCCAGACATAATACGCACAATAATGTATGTTTTTTCATACTAGTACTTTTATAAAAAACTCAGCGGTATTAAAATATTAATTGGTGGATTGTGGTATCAATTTTTTGATTGGAATCGTGATCCAACAGGCTGCCACAAATGGGAACGTGAGATACGGCGTAAAAGAAAGTTTGATCATGAACACTTCAATAGCGATCGCCAACAGCACAGAAATCAAAACAAATATGCCATCTTTCTGTTTAACGCCTGCAAATGTAATGGCACACAAAACTGCATTGAAACTGAACATCCCCTGTGAAATACCAGCTATTGGCTCTGCCAGATAAAAAGCTACAACAGCGCTGATTACGGAACCTGCCAGACCATACAAAGCAGCAATAGGACTAGAAAGAAAAACACCGATGATAAATAACACCCCAGCGACAATACTAGCCTGGAAAATAACCTCGCCAAATCCGCGGCTGGAGAGCACCAGATCATCCAGATCATGATCGGCGGGAACTATGCTGGCTACAGGTGCATTAACTTTATACACGTGGGTGAAAACATAATACAGTATCCACGTCACCAATATAAAAGGGAATGTAAAACCCGGCACTTTCCTGCTAATAAATAAATGCTGCAGTATCGTTGCAACAACGGAGCCAACAACAATAGCAATCCAAACGATGAGCGCCGGTTCAAAAAAAGTAACCATGCCCACGCCAACAAGTGTGGCGCTAAAGCCATACAAGCCCATATTAATATTTTCTTCCGGGTACTTTAGCACCTTCGCAGTAAGCGTACCGACTACAACGGCGAGTACAGCTGCCAGCCCAAGGATATAAGAATCGAAAAAGATACCTGCCAGAAAAAACAAACCTGTCCAGGCGCTATCCTGAAGCATGATCTGCCCAACACCTTTCAGGTAAGGTGTTGCGAAAAATGTTTTGTTTTCGTTCATCGTTTTGATGTTTTTAATGAAGCGTGTGTGTGATTTTATCTTTTTACCAGCCAAGGAATAAAACGCCGACGCCACAGATAGTAACGACAGCGCCGCCAATGGCGTGAACATAACGTTCCAGTTTGTCTGTCTTGAAAAATGAATAGCCGTAACAACCGATCAGTACCATAGTAAGCATGGTGAGCACTGTAAACACTGCAAAGACGGTTATAAGCACAATAATTTCTAATGAAGAACGACGCACGCCAGAATAAAACAATAGCGGAACAAGCGGTTCACTGGGTCCCATTACAAAAATGGCAAACAATATCCAGGGTGTAATCTTCACCCGGTTTTGCGGCAACACTGCCTCGCCATGCCGGTGCTCATACACATAAATATCTTCGTTGTTGTACACTTCGAAATGCTTGTGCGGCTTGTTGAGATACGCTTTACGAAGTCCCCACAACAAATAGGCAATACCAAACAGTAACAGGCACCAGCCTGAAACATTCCCCCTGATATCCTGAAATACAGACAAGCGGGAGAGTTGCCAGCCTACCAGCACGCCAATAAGTCCGAGCAATACTGAACTCAAAATATGTCCGATACCACAAATGACCGTCCACCAGATTGTTTTAGAAATACTCCATTTTCTGGATCGCGACAATACAATAAACGGCAGATAATGATCCGGACCGGAAGCGGTGTGCAGACAGCTAATCGTAATTGCTGACAGTATGAGTGTGGTTAATGTAGTATTCATCACTTATTCTTTTGCGCCATCATTTTTTATGCTGTCACTGCTGCTACGACGGGAGTAATTTCTTTATGAGCTAGCATTGTCGGGACCGCGTCGTTCCAGAGTTGTCGTTGTATTTGCCGGAATGCGTTATACAATTGCTCTCCGCCATTTCCCAAAACACGCACCATCATACAAGAAGCAAATGGTTGGGAAACACCAAAAGCAATGTCTTCTTCTCCTTCCAGGAAATGATAGGTACGCTCTATCACTTCTTCCAGATCCTGCGCGCCGGTATTGATGTGTATCAATGTAGCCTGATGCGTAAAGCCTTCCATTTGTCCAATCGTCATCATATCTGCCAGTTGTGGTTGCAGCAGCACATTGTCTTTCAAAACGATTTTATTTTTGTAAAAGACTTCTGTCAGATTCTGAAACTTTGTGTAACGAAACACTTCGCCGGAATGTTTTCTGCCACAGGTTATGATTTCGCCCAGCGTAAAACTGCTGTTATCTGCCAGCTGAACAATATTATGAGCTTTGAAGATGGACTGTTCGTGCGGTACCACCGGGTGCTGGATATAGCTGAAAGTACTTTCTGACGAAAGATTAATCTTCATTTCCTGCTGTGCACCGGTCTGCATATTAAACAACCGCTGGTAAGACTGTGACTCCAGCAGCAGTCGGCTACCGGGTTCCAGCTGGATGTTTATATCGTAATGATCATTATCCAGTATACCCGGAGAAGAGCTCATCACCATCAGATACAAAGACGGATCCGATCTGTCTTCTCCAATATTGGCAACGCGGAACGGGCGGGTAAAGAAGGTGTCTTTCAGATAAGAACGCCCTTCTTTATATCCCGTAGTTATATTTAGTCTGTTGATCATTTTTGTGTCGTTGAATTGCTGTACAATGCACTATCTCACTAATTCCGGCTCCTCTACGCTTTCAAGCAGCGCATATTTCTTAATCCAGCCAATCACTTTATCTAATCCTTGCAGACTCATAAGATTGGTGAATACGAATGGCTGACCGTTGCGCATTTTACGTGCATCACGTTCCATAACACCGAGATCTGCATTTACATAAGGCGCGAGGTCAATTTTATTGATCACGAGCAAATCTGATCGGGTAATGCCAGGACCACCTTTGCGTGGAATTTTATCACCTTCGGCAACATCAATAACGAAAATGGTAACGTCTGCAAGATCCGGACTGAAAGTAGCTGAAAGATTATCACCACCGCTTTCAATCAATATCAGTTCTATTTCAGGAAAGCGGGATGCCATTTCTTCTACTGCTTCCAGATTCATACTCGCGTCTTCACGGATAGCAGTATGCGGGCAACCACCTGTTTCTACGCCGATAATGCGTTCTTTAGGCAAGGAACTGTTTTTGGTAAGGAACTCGGCATCTTCCTTTGTGTAAATATCATTGGTGATAACGCCGAGACTGTATTCATTCATAAGTTTGCGGGAAAGGCGTTCCAACAATGCAGTTTTACCTGATCCTACAGGACCTGCCACACCAATTTTTACATATTTTCTCTCTTGCATTTTTTAGGTTTTAAACGTTTTGTAATGTTTGAAAAATCAGCTGATGTTTGAAAAATGTCTTGATCATTTAAGACATGTACAATCTGGAATAAAGTCGCTCGTGCTGCATACAACGGACATCCAGGCCGATATTACAAAGCCCTACCAGATTGCGATCCAGTTGCAAAACATTTTCTACAAGCGTTCCGATAACAGGCTGCATATCACACAAAATATCCTGGCCGTCAAGCTGGCCGAGCGGCACTAATTTCACGGCATTAGTAACCATGCCCACTGTGGCGTTATAAAAGAAAGCGTACAACGCTTCATGAACAGGTATATTCAGCAAGGCGGCATAGATGCCAAATGCAATGCAATAATGGCCTTCAGACTTCTTTGAAACAATTGCTGCTTCGTATGCGTCAATAATTTCAGACGCCTGCTGACGCTTAAATATTTTTATCAACCGGAGACCTAGTTTCTGGCTTGCCTGTCTGATTTCACGTGCCGTCTTCAATGCAGCACATTCATCGTCGAGTTGCTGCAACATAGTAATGTCTCCATTTTGTGTTGCCTCATAAGCCAGCCGTACAAATGCAGCATCATTATACTGCAGATTGTTGGTTAGCATATTGCGCACAAATAATGCAGCTGTTGCTGTATCCTTTACCAACTTTTGCTGTACATAAGTTTCCAATCCGTTAGAATGACTGTAACCGCCGATCGGTAAGGTTGGATCACTCAGATGAAGTAAACTTCCGATAAAATTTTTCATAGCCTTATTTTCCGAGATTCATGATTTTAAAGAAAAGCGAACTGTTGCTTCCATGTCCGTGCGGCTGCACGGTAGCATTGAGCAGGTTCATCAGGCGTGTATGTGTTTTCTGCGTATTATAACCACTTACGGTCAGCCATTTAAAAATCGGTTCTTCGAATGGCAGCAGTACTTCATCATTCTGAATGAACATCGGCAAATGCTTATTGCCAATTTCATAGCAAACACTGCCCATTTCCAGTAAAGACGCAGGTTTCACGACAATGGCATCACAAGGAATAATATCAACTACAACAACAGTTTCATCGTCGATCAGCAAAATATCATCCTGTCTTAAGCGTTGCCCCTCTTTCAGAAATTTGATGGCGATGTCTCTTCCGCTTTTTGTCTTCTTTCGCTGAATACGCTTTGTAGCTTCAAACCATTCTATCTGCAACAAATCCACCACACGGTTTCCGGGATCGAATTGTTTCAGATTGCCTGCTACTTCATTTATGATCATGTGTTAGCTCTTTTAAAACGCGTTTTTTAATGTCTGAAATCCGGAGAATGAGTTGCAGGCAATGCCTGCAACATTCTCCTTTGTCTTATCAATAAGACAGCCCCAGATATTTTAGAACAAGAAATAACGCTGTGCCAATGGCAATTCCTTGGCTGGTTCGCAGGTTATCTTCTCGCCATCTACACGTACTTCGTAGTTTTCCGGATTTACTGTGATCTCCGGAGTTTTATCATTATGAATGAGATGCTTTTTAGAAATATTGCGACAACCGACTACCGGCAATACCATTTTTTTCAAACCGTATTCTTCCACAATATTATTTTTCAGCGAAGCCTGAGATACAAACGTAGCGCAGGTTGTAGACAATGCATTACCAAACGCGCCAAACATATTGCGGTAGATAACCGGTTGCGGCGTTGGAATAGATGCGTTCGGATCGCCCATGCGTGCTGCGATAATCATGCCGCCTTTAATGATGATTTCCGGTTTTGCACCGAACAGCATTGGCTTCCACAATACGATATCGGCCATTTTACCTGGTTCGATAGAACCTACGTATTGAGAGATACCGTGTGCAATTGCCGGATTGATGGTGTATTTTGCTACGTAACGTTTTGCGCGGAAGTTGTCATTTTTATGACCTTTATCTTCTTCCAGTTCGCCGCGTTGTTTGCGCATTTTATCCGCAGTCTGCCAGGTGCGCGTCACTACTTCACCCACACGGCCCATTGCTTGTGAATCCGAACTCATAATGCTGAATACGCCCATATCGTGCAGGATATCTTCTGCTGCGATGGTTTCCGGACGGATACGTGAATCCGCGAAGGAAACATCTTCCGGAATATTTTTACTCAGGTGGTGACATACCATCAGCATATCCAGGTGCTCATCGATTGTATTTACAGTATACGGACGAGTTGGATTGGTAGATGCAGGCAGTACATTCGGGTACATTGCCGCTTTGATGATATCTGGCGCGTGACCGCCACCAGCACCTTCTGTATGGAAGGTATGTATTACACGACCGTTGATGGCGTTCATCGTATCTTCCAGGAATCCCGCCTCATTGAGTGTATCAGTATGGATGGCAATTTGCACATCGTATTTATCCGCCACTTTCAGTGACGCATCGATTACAGCAGGTGTTGCACCCCAATCTTCATGAATTTTCAAACCAAGCGCACCAGCTTCGATTTGTTCTTCCAAAGGAGCTTCTGTAGAGCAGTTACCTTTACCGAAGAAACCGAGATTCATCGGGAACGCTTCAGCTGCCTGCAGCATTTTTTCAATGTACCATTTACCAGGGGAAATAGTAGTTGCATTAGTTCCGTCTGCCGGACCAGTACCACCACCTATCATGGTTGTAACACCACTGTACAAAGCTGTTTCAATTTGCTGCGGACTGATGAAGTGAATATGCGTATCAATACCGCCGGCCGTTGCAATCAGGTTTTCACCACCATGCGCTTCTGTACTGGCACCAATGATCATGTTCGGATGCACGCCGTCCATTGTATCCGGATTACCGGCTTTACCAATACCTACGATCTTACCGTCTTTGATACCGATATCCGCTTTCACGATACCCCAGTGGTCGATGATGGTTACGTTTGTAATAACGAGATCCAGCACACCCTGATCACGAGTAGCCGTGCTCGACTGAGACATACCATCACGGATGGTTTTCCCACCGCCAAATTTATTTTCATCGCCATAAACAGTATAGTCCTTTTCTACTTCGATGATAATATCCGTATCGCCAAGGCGCACTTTATCACCAGTTGTGGGCCCGTACATGCCGGCATATTTCAGCTTACTTATTTTGAGGCTCATGCTATTTGTTTTTGAAGTTTTCTGATTTGAGTTTAGCTAAGCTGTGTTGTTTATTGACCTCAAGTGTGGTGTCTCCGTTGACCAGATTATTGATACCAAATGCGCGTCTGCCACCTCCGAAAGCAACGAGCTCCACTTCTTTTTCTTCACCGGGTTCGAAGCGCACAGCAGTGCCTGCCGCAATATTGAGCCGCATGCCAAAAGCTTTTTCACGGTCGAAACTCATCTTCCGGTTGATTTCAAAAAAATGGCAGTGTGAACCAACCTGTACCGGACGGTCAGCCGTATTGGTCACTTTTACCTTCACTGTTTTACGGCCGACATTACATTCGATGTCTCCTTTGCCGATAAAGTATTCTCCGGGAATCATGTTTTTTGATTTTTTCGGTTAGCGAATTGGATTGTGTACAGTGACCAGTTTGGTTCCATCCGGAAAGGTTGCCTCGATCTGCACTTCATGTACCATCTCTGGGATACCTTCCATCACATCGTTTTTTGTGAGCACGGTAGCGCCGTACTGCATCAGTTCCGCTACTGATTTTCCATCACGAGCGGCTTCCAGCAAATGACTGCTGATATAAGCGATCGATTCCGGGTAATTGAGCTTAAGGCCCCGGGCCTTTCTTTTAGCTGCGAGCTCTCCAGCGAGCCACAACAGCAGCTTCTCGCTTTCTCTTGGCGTAAGATGCATGCCTTGAAAGTTTTAGTGGTTAATGAATGGATGTATGTTTTATAATTTCATATTAAATATATGAAACAATCTTAATGCATAAGAATACAGAAACTATAACTTGCAGAAGCGAGGCGAAAAAAGAAATCTACAAGTAGATGCAAATCAACTACATACACAGAGATGTAATGCCAGATTACAAAATGTAAAAATTTGCAGCAACGTGGGGTACAGCCATCAACCTAAACGGCTGGCGGGATTACTAAAGAATGGAAAAGAATGTAACGGGGAATTGTAAAACTAAACGCAGGTCTTTCGGGCGGTGCCGGCAGATATGCTACCTGTGTATGTTGTTGAAAAAAAACAGTGGCGGCATAATTCAGCACTGCCGAAATGAATACATCATCGTTATGATCGTCAGAGTCTACATCGTCTGCATCCTGCACGGAGAAATCATCGCTTTGAATGTTGACCTGTGCATTAGACTGATGCGTGATTGATGTTTTAGCCGAATGTAACTGCTGGTAATGTCCGTGAACACGTTTTGCGATAGCAAAGGCATCACTCTTCGTGGTAAAACCTGCGAAGAAGAAGAGAAGAGAAACCCAAATAAATATGCGAGCGGTTACACTCATTATTGCCAGTGTCTTTGAAACAATTACTAGGCAAATGTAAACGTGTCGGCAAACGCTCACTTTCACAAATCACGACTTTTTTGTTCAATTTCGGGCTTTTGTATAACCTTGTGATTGAATGGTTATCTGAAAACATCTGATGTTTAATGGAGGGATTCGTGCAAAGACCGGCAGGAATAGCGTTGCAGACAGCTGTTCGCGGAGACCAATATATATTTACAGGTTTTTCTGTAAAGGCATTCTCAATTTCAGAACGCTTAATAAACCCATTCTAATCAAAACATGACTAATTATTTCTCTGGTCTTTCGTCCGATAAAAAGAAAATACTTCTGTTTTTAGCTGCAATGTTTATTCTGGTAAAGATCATAATTCCTCGCCTTTCGGGATATTGGGGACACGATGCAAAATACTATCGGAAACTGTTGAGCAGCAGAAAGGCAGACTTCCAATACATTCATGAGATCAAACAAAAGCTATTTAAAAAACATGATAGCATGGCTTCTTTTAAAGTACACTACACAGGCCGGGCGCTTTTCCAGGAATCGCAGACTATTTATGACGCTCCAGACATCAATAGATCAGGTGACTTTCTAACAGATTACGGCATCAAGTTCTTCCAGGATTTCATGTACGACGAGGATGTGTACCATATTTCGATGTATGAAAACAGGGAAGTTTATCGTTTCAGAGGGGACGACCATCTCGACATCACAGACGGAACTTATAAAGACGATGGCATTGAAATCGCCAAGAACATCTATTTTCATTCAGGGTGGTCTGAGCAAGAAAAAGAAGCAAATTGAAAGCCTCTAACCAATAAACATGAATCTGTTTCGAAATTAGCTATTTCTTTTTTCGCACCAGTGATGATGCTTTTCTGTACAGAATAATCCTGAACAGCATGTTTATAAAAAGCGTGAGGGATAGCAGCGGAAAGCCCGGAATGGAGCGAAGCGAAATGAGGACTTGCAGCGGATAGCCCGACCTGAAAGGGCACGTCCGAAAAAGAAAAAGCAGACAAGGAAGATCCTGCCTGCTTTTGTCGATAATATTTTAGGAAGTACTTAAGCCACACTCCCTGGTTCCATCTTCATAATTTCTTCTAATGCCCAATCTGCGGAGTTAAGTGCGCCTTCTATAAAACCGGTATAATCCGAATATGCTTCACCGATGATGTGTACATTTTTCGCTTCAGAGCCATCAAGCGCAAAGGCTTTGAATTCCTCCTGGATCTCCCACGATTTTACACCGGGGCGCCAGCAGTGATTGCCTGCACCGTACGGCGCGCAGGACCAGTCGCGGATGCCATAAGAAACAATAGAGGCTTCGATATCGGCCTTGATTTCATCAAGCGTCATGTTCGCATATGTCTGAATGGACTCCTTCGTGAGGCGGAGACCTGAAACAGACATAGCTTCGTTACCTTGCAAAGAGCGATACACATCTTTGGACATGAAGTTGGCAAACTGATGTTTGATCTCATCGTTGTTGTTTACTTCGGCAGCGTCATGCGTACTGCGGTCTTCAATATAAACATTCCAATATTCAGTCGCCGGTCTGTCGGTATAAAGCAAGATCATACCGTGGCCATCAAAGTCATTATTCTGCGGACGGCGGAAATAGTGAATTTCACGGGTAGGCATACGATTGGCTCTGGCCTGTGGACTTTGACTATAACCCCACCATGGTTTTTTGATAAAGAAAAATACTTTAGTCATTGCAAAACCATTCACTGCATTGAGATTGCAGGCAATATGCCGCGGCAATGAGTGTGTGAGCTGCAATAAAGGATATTGCGGCATGGCTAGCATGAGATGATCAGCAAGATAAGTCTTACGCTCGCCGTTGTGCTCATAAATAGCGCCTACTTTATTTCCCGAGATCGCCTGAAATGAAATCAGCCTTGCATTGGAAATCAATGTTACATTTTCCTGCGCATTCAGTTTAGCGATAAGCTGGTCCGTAATTTCTTTAGAACCTTTTTTAATGGTCGCTAAAATCTGCCCATCAGTTTTAAATGCACGCAGCCACCAGATGGTCCATTCAATAGCATTCAGGTTATCCGGAATCATGTGGTAGAAGGTACCGGTATCGCGGATTTTCATCAATGCCTGATGAGAGAGAATGCCATCTTCACTCAGTGCGTTCCAGAAGCCCATTTTCCACAGCGGTTTTCCGTGGAGCGTAGCTTCTTTGCGCATTGCACGATAATCATCCTCAGTGAGACTATCGATCCATTCCTGACAACAATAATCGAGCGGATTATTCGGGTTTCTGCCCATCATCAGGAGAATACCGCGGCGCAAAAGCTCAAGCGCATCAAGGTTTTGTTCCTGCAAAGGCAAATCATAATGCGGATACGGGGAAGGATTGGCTTTAGGACCGTTGAACGGAACAAGCTCAATATTCAGGTCCTCGATCAGTTGCCCGAATTTGGGCTGCAAACGCGTCTCAAAGCGCATTGGCCCCCATTCGGTGATAAAACCATCCATTTCAGTGGTTTCGATGCGACCGCCCCAATGGTTGGACGATGCTTCGATAATTGTTACTTCATAACCCAGCTGACTTAATTTTAGAGCACTGTACAACCCTGAAAAACCACCACCTGCTATCAGAACATTTTTACCCATGAGTATATAAAATAGTTACTGCCTTTTGTGCATTTTTTCGGCACGGAACAACAGCATTTTTTGCGGGCGCAAAGTAAGAGGAATTTTTAAGTGGTACAAGTTGAAAATAAGTGTTGGGGCAACTTTGGTGGGATTTATGATTTATATCATGCACTTAAATATTATTAAAACGCCAGCTCTGTATTAAATATCTCGATGCTGTAAATAGTATTATAACTGCTTCTCTGATAAAATCCAGGATCAAGCCAACAAAATTGTCGACTGAACAGAAAACAGTTTTATGTGGAACAGATTCGGCTAAAAACTGCATTTTACTGCTAACTAGCTGATTGAAAATCTTAATCGATCATTTGAAATGAAAACCGATTTTGAGTGACTTTTTTGCCAGAAATAATTTCAAAAAAATATTGTGGCATCTAACGCATTGTCTTAGTGATGGTGGTATTAAATACCCCCAAATATCAATCGTATTAACACGATATTTACATTGAAAAATAGAATATACATATGTATATATTGTAATTTGCAATCAAATCTACAGACCCCTATTTTTAACAAAAGCAAAACAGCAATACTCGTGAAACAGAGATTGCAACACCACGCACTAGTCGCACGTCGCATCGATCATTCGTTGATGCATTGTCACTCTCCCGATACATTCCTTTGTATCCCGACGACTCTTTTTCATTGTGTGATATTTTCCTTTGTTATAGTTTTTTCATTGTGTAACGTAACCGGACAGACCACGTCGGTTCTGATCTCCTAATTATGCCAGAGCAACTACTACTGTAACTCCCCCCTTTTCTATTATTTGTCACCAGGGCAATGCTAATCGCGTAATACAGCATTGCTCGTCCGCTCTGCTTTTTTCCATGATCAAAGCCACAACGCATCATTAAGAATGCAGTTGCATTCTGAGGCTTTACCTCTAAAAAAAAGAAATCATGTCATAAAAATTACGCCTAACATGGAACAGGAAACGGCCAAGTTTATCTTTGTGCCTTTAGCTGAACGCAAGCGATCCTACCCCTCGCTACGGGGTTTTATTCTGATTCTTATTTCATTTCTTGGATTTACATTTTCGTCCTTCGGCCAGAACGCACAGCTCAGTCTGGACCAAGGTGCGAACGGACCGGCGAATGCTCCGACATCTCCGGTAACCTGGGTGAATGGTAACGTAAACGCCAACAAGGCGCACTATGTAGAAGGCCATTCAGTCCCTTACAGAGCCGTCATGACAGGTTTGACGGTTGGACAGACTGTGACACTGACAATGACCTATCAGGTAACGCACAGCAATGGCTATGCATTGGATTTCATCACCGGGGACAGTAGTCTTTCTCCGCACACATTTTTAAGTCATAGTACACCCGAAGCAGTAGACCCACTAAGTACAGACGTAAGCGGGGTTCCGAATACGCCCGATTTTCTGCGTGTTTCTATTCCAAACTACATCTCTACTTCAGCCGTTCCCGGAGCATCAAATGCGTATGCAGACTTTAGACAGATCTGTGATTATAACGCATCCGGAAATCCGTTCAATCCAAACAACAAACGGAACAGTATCTCCATATTCGGGGCAACGTTTGTGCAGGCTTATGGTATTCAATACGCCTTTGGTCCAGATGTGCTCAACTTAGCAGCTGCAGACCAGGAAGTCTCCTTTACCGTACAATTCGTTCCTACACAATCAACCGTTGTAATGGCCTGGGGTGGCCACATTTCAAGATTTATTGACTGGGGCAATAAAACAGCGGCCCTGATCAATGGCTCCCCTTACCATATGGCAGCAGACTCATGGTCTCCCCCAAGCCTTGGCAATATTGGTGATCAAGACAGAGCACTGCAAACATCTATCGCTATAGTACCACCGGTTTGTCCAGGTGAATTAATGCCACCACAATCTTTGTGTGCGAATGCGCAGGGCACTTTAATTACTTGTCCTCAATCCGCATGTGCAGGATCTACACTGTACTTCAAAGTGCCGCAGTCATCTCAGGCTACCACGTTTGTATGGTTTGTCAGTCCTTCTGCCGGTGTAACGATTACACCGCAGGTAGCAAATCCGAATGATAGCTTTGTCGCTATTACATTCGCCAATCAGGGCACCTACCAGATAAATGTAGCGATTGGCAATGCATCCACGCTACAAGATACCTGCCGACAGAATGTAACGATCAATCCGCCAACGGTATGTAGCATCACGGGTGACAGTTCTATCTGTTCCTATGATTCTACATCATTCAGTGGACCGCCGGGTATGGATAGCTATTCCTGGACGGGGCCTGCCGGCTTTACCGCCAGTACGCAATCCACAGGAAAGATTACCCAACAGGGCACGTACACACTTGTCGTCAGTAAAAATGGCTGTACCAGTACCTGCCAGCAGAATCTGCTCGTAAATCTGGGCAGTCCGGCGCCATTGGCTGACACCGCAGCTCGTTGTGGTGCGGGTCTTGTAACGCTCAAAGCGACGGCGAATCCTGGCTATGATTCTATTGTCTGGTTTACGAATCAGCAGTTGACCACCAGGGTAGATACCGGTTTGACTATTACTCGTAATCTCTCAGCGACGACTACGTTCTATGTGGTTGTCAAGAATTCGGCGGGTTGCTTCAGTCTGGGCGCTCCTGCAGAAGCGATTATTAATCCGATTCCTGTGGCACCGGTTCCTTTAACTTCTGGTGGAGGAAATACCCGTTGTGATACAGGTGTTGTAACGCTCACTGCAAACTCAACCGATACCAGTTGTAAAAAACAATTCTGGTACACAGATTCGTTGCGTACGCATCTGGTGGATAGCGGCAGCACCTTTAGTCCACATGTCACAGCAACTACAGTTTACTGGGTAGCTTGCGAAAATAGTTCGGGTTGTTTCGGGCCATCAGTTCCGGTAACAGCGACAGTCAACAGACTGCCAGGTAATCCGACTACTACGCCAGATACGCGCTGTGATACGGGCATCGTACACTTGAGTGCCAGCAGTAGTGATACCGCTTGCCATACACTCATCTGGTACAGGGATTCTTTACGAACAATGCAAGTGGCTACAGGACCTGCTTACAGTCCAAGTCTGCAAAGCACTACCAAATTCTGGGTAGCTTGTCAAAGCAGTGCGGGTTGCTTCAGTGCATCCGTTCCGGTCATTGGCACGATCAATAAACTGCCAGCGAATCCTACGACAACACCAGATACACGTTGCGATACAGGTATTGTACACCTGATGGCAAATACCAACGATACTAATTGCCATACACTCATCTGGTATCAGGATTCATTACGAACCATGCAAGTGGCTACAGGAGCAAGTTACAGTCCAAGTCTGCAAAGCACTACCAAATTCTGGGTAGCTTGTCAAAGTGCAGCAGGCTGTTATAGCGCGTCTATTCCGGTTATTGGCACTATTAATAAACTGCCAGCTAATCCGACTACTACTCCAGATACACGTTGTGATACAGGCATCGTACACCTGATGGCAAATACCAACGACACTAGTTGCAAAACACTCATCTGGTATCAGGATTCTTTACGGACCATGCAAGTCGCTACGGGAGCTAGTTACAGTCCAAGTCTGCAAAGCACTACCAAATTCTGGGTAGCTTGTCAAAGCAGTGCGGGTTGCTTCAGTGCATCTGTTCCGGTTATTGGCACTATTAATAAACTGCCAGCTAATCCAACTACTACTCCAGATACACGTTGCGATACAGGTATTGTACACCTGATGGCAAATACAAGCGATACCAATTGCCATACACTCATCTGGTACAGGGATTCTTTACGGACAATGCAAGTGGCTACAGGGCCTGCTTACAGTCCAAGTCTGCAAAGCACCACTACTTTCTGGGTAGCTTGTAAGACAAATGCGGGTTGTTACAGCGCTTCTGTTCCGGTTATTGGCACGATCAACATGCTGCCAGCTAGTCCGACTACAACTCCAGATACACGTTGTGACACAGGTGTCGTACACCTGATGGCAAATTCAAGTGACACTAGTTGCAAAACACTGATCTGGTATCAGGATTCTTTACGGACCATGCAAGTGGCTACGGGCGCTAGTTACAGTCCAAGTCTGCAAAGCACTACTACTTTCTGGGTAGCTTT
>NZ_QKTW01000002.1:0-170963 GCF_003236175.1 Taibaiella soli
TTCATAGAACGTTTGGAAGTAAAAACAACACGCCTGCCGGCGGCACCTATGCAGGAAATGACGTCTTTTGCAACAGCGAACATCTTTACTGCGTCATCAGAAAAGACATCATCCCCCGCATAGGGAAGCAACCGCAAAACATGCCCGAACCTCTACTTTAGACATGTACGGTTTTGGGGAGGACGTCAGTCATGGTGACGAAGTGTGCCAAAAAAAAGATCATTGTTAATAAACGTGGGAGGAATCGGAGGTATTGGGCGTTTTAAAATATATTTGTCGTGCAGCGGCTTCATATTCTCTTTGGCATAACCGTCTTTGTAAGGATTATTGTGATATCCGCAGTTTATTTCTCTATCGCATTTCCCGTATTGTTCGGGCAAATAATTGTCGGTTGTTCTGTCGATATAACGCACAAATGATTTTTGTTCACCGCAATTTGGACATTTGAATTTTTTATGTGGCTTTCTGTTGTCTAGTGTGTATGTGTATGCCATAGAAAAGTTGTTTTGAAGTTTCACTTTTTCACTTTTTCATTACCCTCAGTGTGGTCTAAGTATTTTGTCCGAGTAAAGTGAAAAGGTGAAAAAGTGAAAAATATTTAGACCTATTGTTTTAAAAGGGCGGGGTTATTGTTTCTATAAGAAAGGCCGCCGCACCACCGCCAAGCCTTGTTTTTTCAAATCCCTTGCTTTCCAGCCTTTTCGAGAATTTATGTTTGCTGAGATGCTTACATCCATCGTCATCGCAGAATTGCATATAATCTTTGAAGAGGTCGATGAGTGCAACTTTATTTGTGGATGACGGTTTATAGTAACGCTCAGCAATAAACAATGCAACGTTGTCTGATTGTTGCATGAATTGTTCAAGTGCAGTTTTGGATTTTTCGCTTTCGGTAAATCGTTTTTGACCCAATATTCTTTTTAAACCAACCAGTAACCAGTTAAATACGCCCGCTAATTCGTTTTGAATGATATTATCAGCAAGGAAAATGTTTCGCCCGTCCTCAGGTATTTTTACGTTAAATGGAACTATCAAATATCTCCTGAAATATGCGTCCGTGTGTTCTGTTTCTTTAGGGAGTTCATTGGCATTGATTATAAATTTGACCTTATTGTGTAAAGTGAAGCTTTTGCCATACGGTTCACGAGCTTGCAATGGCTCTCCTGTAACTAATGCCTTAAAGGTGTCATAATTTAAATCCGTTCCTTTTTCGCTGCTATAATTCAAAAGTACATTTGTCAGTTTTGCACGATTATACTCATGGGAAAATGAGTTCATAGTAAAATTCAATACATTTTCCCGACCCAACAGAGCGCATAAAATATTAAAAAATACACTTTTTCCGTTTGCTCCACTGCCTATCAAAAGGAGCATTTTCTCTAAATTGAGTGTAGTGAAAATGTATCCCGAAAATTCCTGCAACACGTCTCGACTTTCTTTGTCCGGTAATACTTTTTTTAAATAGCTATCGAAGGTCGGACAGGTAGCATTTTCATCATACGCAAAAGGAAGTTGGTAGGTTAAAAAATCTTTTGAGTTAAATTCTCTTAATCTGCTTCTTTCGTTTGTAACTTCAAAAGTTCCGTTTCGTAAATTGATGAGGATCTTTCCTTGAGTTGTTGGTGGTGGCGGCAGGTGGGCATCTGTTAAAAACTGTTTTAGTAATTTGTCCTTAAACTCGAAATGTCTTGATTCGTATTCAGGACTGCCCATTTTTATAGCAACCTTCCCCAAAAAAGATTTGATTTCTTCTTTGTCAAATTGTTGCCAATATGCGCCGTTGTATACATAGGTGTAATCGTAAACCTTAGATAGATTCCATTGGAATTTTGACGCGATCTCCAAAAGCCTTTTTATGATAGCTACTATTATATGCTTCTGCTTTACATCTTCATCTTCTGGTAATTCTAAATATTCTCTAAAATTTATTGGTTCGATTTGTTCGAGTAATTGGTTTAGAACGTCACTATGATTAATTGGCTTGGTCGAACCTTTTTCAATACAGTTTTTTGCTTCTTTGTGAAAGTCATCCAAATTAAATTTGGGATTTAGCCCGTTTACATTCGCTTGTTCCATTATGCGCTTACCGTTTTGTGGTTATAATTTGCGATAACGCATTTTGGATATCAGCTTCCTTGTATAGGACTCTGTTGCCTATGCGATGAGCTATTATTTTCCCCGACTTTGTGTATTCGTTGAGGGTTGCAAGAGTAATGTTTAATCTTCGCGCTGTTTCCTTACGCGTGCAAAGCGCATCAGTCGTGGACTGTTGCTGCGTGGGTTGAGGAGGAGTGCTGATCTTGTGTTCTATATCAGCTATTTTTTTGAGCAATAGTGTAAGTCCGGCAGGAACTTGCTCCAACGATGTGATGTCTATATTTTCCATCTGAATGTGTCGGCTTTTGTCTTCGACACAACAAACGTAGGCGGGGCATTTTGGGGCATTTCGGGGCAATAGTCCCTATTTTGCCCTATTATAGTCTCGTTTCGCTTTCTCCAAATATTGGTCGGCCGTATAACGCTCCTTCGGCTCGTTCGTATTGGAGCTGAGTACTCTAATATTTCCGCTAACTTCTCTCTCTGTGGAGCCAAGCCAGTTGGCAATCGCTTTATACATTGCACTTTTTGTCGCGAACACCTCGCTATCTAAATAGGCAATAAATCCTAAGAGATGAAACATCGCAATTTTATAGGGTAGCTTACTGTTTACTAATATTGACGGTAAATCAGCGCTATTTCTCATTTCCTTTACCATTGGTAAGTCGAAAAAGCGATGAATATCCAGGATTTCTTTTAGCTTCTCCGTATTAGTTTGTACGTGATCCTTTTCGGGTTCCTTGACTTTTGCTTCATCAAATGTGCTGTATTCTTTATGTTCTTTAACGTATTCAACAGTGTCGTTGATTTTTTTGAGTTGCCACTGAAAATCGTAGTCGTCGAACGGCCTTAGAAACTCGGACAACTGTCTTAAGCTGTGTTTTGCGTTTGCCAGAATCAGTAATTTATTATTGTAAGCCGAAGTTTCGTCGACGCTTTTGAAGAAACCTTCTAATATTAAGTCTGCATAATAGTTAACGTGAAACTTTCTGCTCTCACCTGTGTCTTTTCTAGTGATCTCTATTAAATGTTCCTGAACACTATCACGAATGTCGGCAGGTATTTTTAGATATTCTTCCTCAGATAACGATGGGACAGGGTATTTTTCTGAAATACTACCTGCTATAAAATCTGAATCACTTAGGTTCATCTTCATTAGATAGCAATTGTTTTAGGCAGATTGTCTTCTTGATCTTTCCACATGGTTTGTAATATTTTAGCATGGTCGTCGGCGGCAACCTTTATATATTTCATAAAGGCACTTTCTGTTTGGTGTCCGGTGATAGCCATGATTGTTATCGCAGGTACTTTATTAAGGTACTGATTTGTAGCAAAGCTGCGGCGGGCTGTGTGTGTTGTTATCAGTTTATATTTCTCCAAAGATTGGGTCACTAGCTGACCACCCTTAGTACCTTTAATACAGACTTTCTTTTTTAATGCATCTACCTTAGCGCAAAGGTCTTTTAGTGCTTCGTTGGTTTTTTGATTACTTTTCGCTGGAGGTAATTGACCGCTGTATTTTTCCATGATTTGCTTGACTGTTTTGTGGAGCGGTATTACCACCGTTTGACCCGTTTTTTGTGCGGTAATAGTAATCATGCCTTCATTGATATGTTCAGGGGTAAGAGTCGAAAGATCGCTAAATCTTAGTCCTGTATAACAGCCGATTAAAAACAAATCCCGTGTTGTGTCAAGACGGAGATTATCAGCAAGGTCTAGGTCTGCTATCAGTTTTAGCTCATATTCTGCCAAATATACCGTGTCAGCATTTTCTTTGATAGTTATAAAATCGCTGCTCTTATATGCTGGGTTCACAGCGATCCCGAAGTTATTTTCGGCATCCCGTAAAACAGTCTTAATTGTCTTTACGTGTTTGCCGATATAGTTGGTTGATAGTTTGAGCGTTAAAGTCAAATACTTTTTGAAATCAACGTAAAAAGCCATGTCAATATTCTCAAAGTCGACTTTCTTTTTACTGTGTGTCTGGTAATTTTCCAGACAGGTCTTTGTAGTTTCATATGTTCTAACCGTACCCGCGGTAATAGGTTGTCCTTTCTCGCTTAACCTCACGCCATTACTACTTCGTTCGATGAAATCGACAAAGAATTTAAAGAAGGTCATACGTTCAACATTGTCGCCTTGTTTGAGTGCAGAATCAAGTAATTGTTTCAGCACTTCAGGTGGCGGGTATGTGCTATTGTTGTCGTTGTAATATTTCCTGACCACATCCTCGATTGCTGAAATGTCATTTTTCAGGCGGTTGTTGAACTCAGGAAATTGGGGGAATTTTGAAGTTTCTTTTGCTTTATGATCCTTGCTATTCCAGTATTTAGGATTTATGGATTCGTCAAGGTAGTATTTCAGACGGTATCCGGCATAGCTAATACGGGCAAATATTGCAGTGTCATTTGGGGATACTGTTCGTTTTCCGTTTGTAATAACGGTCGGGCGTGCTAAATACAACTTCACCTTCATAGCTCTCGTTTTTTTTGACGCTGTAAAAATAAAGCAATATTCAATTGTGGTACACTATGTGGTACACTTTTTTTATACCATTATATTTTTTTGTTCGCCTTTATACTTTTCATCTTTACGAAATACAATACTGTAAAGCGTTTCAGTGTAAAATGGGGTATAGTCGAGAAAATGCAAATATAGGTCGGTCGAATCCGTCCTCGACCTCAGCAAAAAAGCTTCAGATTTATTTCTGAAGCTTTTTTATTTGTACCATGGCTGCTTTTACCCTTATTCCCTAAAGGAAAGTTCTATCGCGGGTCCGCTAATTGAGCGATTAGAAAGACGACATCCGGCTGTATTATTTCTTTGTCAATTTTGTTGAAACTTCAGTGTTCATGAAACGTTTCATTTGTCGACTGTTCCCATCAACTGGTCGTCAGCTGAAGTATTGGTGTTTTTTTCTTCCTGGATAAAAAGAAACAGAAACATTTTTTTGCCGACGGTCAAAATCTCCGGATCGGAAAATTTTTTAGGTTCATCCAGCCTCAGATAATGATGCAGCTGTCCGATGAGTGCTTTTCCCTGCTCATAATCAGTAAGCGGAAAATAGTAAGTTTCGCCGTGACCATATAGTTGATAGTACCTTTCTTCTGCCGCCTCAATATTGGTTGTAATGATAAAGCGCAGTGAGAAAAATTGCTGTTGCAACAATTCGATGTTTGTCGTATTGCCGTAATCGGATTGTTTATCCCACGAACCAAAACTGATCTTATGCAATATGTCTAATAAGGCGACCATGGGTGTTCTGATTTTATGTGAAAAATTCCAAATAATCGCGCCACTAATAAATTGTTTTCGTTTTAAGGTTTGAGAAAAATTGTATTTACATAATGAAAGCGGTAGTAGTTATTTTATTTCAATTGTTGCCTCAGAAGCCTGCAAGGCAATATCATCCTCTTGTGCGTCTACCACACCGGTTGCCGTGTATTTGCCCTTCGGAAGGTCGTCTGGCAATGTAAAGTCCATATATCTTTTCTGGTTTGGAAAGAGCGGAAATTCTATGCTCGGGATGGTAATGCTACTTCCCGTAGTCAAAGAACGCAGCTCAATAAAACTTTTGCATTCCAGTTGTGTTTCTCCCGTATTCTGCGCGAGAATCCTGTATTTATTCTTTTCGCCCGTTACCGAAGTAAAGCTGAGCATTTTTACGTCTTTTTTATCTGCGAGCGCTGGCGGTGTCTGCAGAATATGAATGCCTACACGCATAATTGCACGCACATGTGCTCTGGATGAATCAGATGGTTTGTATGCTTTATTTTCTGCCACCGATTCTATAAATGCCAGACACCATTTCATCTCTTGTACGGCGCTGTCGTTGTCAGGCACCTTCATCCGTACCAGAAACTCACCGGTTTTACCCGGTTCTATTTCTATCAGATCTTTATTAAACGACATCCATTTGGCACAGGAGCGGGGGAATGTACCTGGCTCAGCATAGGTATGTCCGCCGGTACTGTCGCGCATCCAATCCATAAAGCGCGCCTTAAACTGCATCGTCGTGCTAAAATTGTTGGTTACATAGATCGGTTGATAAGCGGTTTCTCCTTTTACCAGATGAAAATCGATGCGTACTGGTTTCACTGCTACGCCAATTGATCCCTTTTTTTTCGTGGTGTCTGTCGCTGGTGCATTCGATGGTGTCGGGGCTTGAGCGGCACAAATAGCAGTATTACATAGTAATGCCACTATGGCCCAAAATTTTGCTTTTTTCATGGGGGAATTATTTAATATATATAACAAAAATACATAATTTTGGGATGTAAAACCCACCATCATGAAACGATTTATAGCACTCTTATTAGTATTTTATTATTCGGGTAGTATTCTGGCTCAAAACAATTTGGACGACAATGCTATCACTGTTATGCCCAATAATAATATCAACTTTTCCTACCAGTCAATCGACGACGTTTTAACCGATAAAGTAATTGACAACGCCGTTTCTGTTTCTGTGAGTTCAAAGAAATCGAAATGTCTGATATATGCGCAGGTAGTTTTTACCGGTGCAGATCAAAGTGAAGCTATGGCCCGTCGCATTTGCCTGAAACTAAGAAATAGCACCTCTACCAATTTCAGTCCGGTCAATTATGCCAGTCCGGTGGCTTTGTCGATTCAACCTGTATTGCTTTTTGAGCAAGACAAGGCAACTAATCTCAACTTATTCAATTACGATGTGGTCCTGAAAAAGCAAACAGGTTTTGATAAAACCGGCAGTCACAATTTTACGATCACTTTTTCCCTTGTTGAACCATGAAAGCCTGCATCTTTTTACTTTCCTGTTTATGCGCCGGATATTTTGCCGCCGGCCAAAAAACGCTTACCGCTTCAGTGGCGGGCAGTGTAGATACGCCTCCGCTGCAATCGCTCACCATTACTATGCTCAATGAGCATCTCGTCAATTTTGGAAACCTGGAAGATTATAAAACGGGCAAGGTTGTTCCGTCTTACTGCGAGCTGCGGGTGCGATGTAATTTTCCCTGGCAGGTGACTGCGGCGCTCAATGGAAATTCTGTGTACGATGTATATCAAAATGCATCGCCAACGGGTTTTATTAGCATAAAGCCAGCCAACAGCAGTAATTATATTCCGCTGACTAATTCGCCTGTAAAAATACTCCAGAGTGATAATGTCAATATTGAAAACACTTACCGGATGGATGTGAAAGTGTTGCCAGATCTGAATTTCAAGGATGGTGTTTACGATATCAATTTGTCGTTTGTGCTCAGTGCGCAGTAACTGGTCAGGAGTTTTTAAGTATATAACGTCCATCCATTTTGTCAATATGGAAATAAAAAATAGAGTCGCGTCAGCGGCTCTTTTTTTTGCGCTTCTCTCTCAAAGGCGCATAATAAGGTTGTACTGCTCACTATACTGAAGTGTGGAGGTCTTTCAATTGATTCGTATCGAATGTTTCATTGGCTTTTGATTGTAAAGGGAAAATAGCGTCCACGATGAATATGTCTAATTGGATGCTTTCTATGTCTTTTTGGACCCTTAAAAAAAAGTATTCAATGTGAATTTTGCCATACAAATCTCAGCAATGAATCAGGCTAGCTAATGACAAGGTTAAGCTGCATGATCATCGTCAGGTTTTAATGATGTATGGTTTAATTTTTAAATAACGTTTATGACAATTACCAATTTTTTTAAAGGCAAGTGCAAAAATGCTTTATCCTTTCGAACGATGACCAAATTCAGCGGTTTGGCAGCGTGTCTTTTACTCGCTGATTATGGTGCTAATGCACAAATTAATTTGTCCGACATTACACCAGGAAGCGTTACGGTGGATGTTTCAGGTACGGGAACAACAACCAGCAGCTCAACGCCTGTAGACAATAGCGCTACAACAAGTCAGGTACTCAATGCCAATGGTACTATCACGATTGATCTTGGTTCTGCCAAGGTAGTTCAGGGGTATAGTCTTACTAACGGTGGCTGGATAAATTATCCTTCTGATTGGACTATTCAGGGATCTAATAATGCTACCAGCGGTTTTGTGACATTAGATACGCATACAGGCAATACCTGGGAAATGGATGGCTCCCGCAAGTTTTTTGCTGCCAACAATAGCACCGCCTACAGATATTATCGTTTTGTAAATAATGCGAGTACGCAGGTGGGTATATACGAGATCGAGTTATTTCAGAATTTCTCAATCCGGGGTACAGTGTTTCAGGACTACAATCTGAATGATGTACAAGATGCAGGTGAGCCAGCTGTTGTCGGCACTACGGTATGGCTGAAGCAGCTTTCTAATGCGACGCCGATCAGTACCACTGTGACAGACGCCACTGGCGCTTTTCAGTTTCCTGGCAGCGCAATTGACGGACAGGAACGTTTTTCTGTAATCGTACAACCGCAGGGAAATCTCCTGCCAAGATCAGAGCGCTTAGCATACACCTGGCCTAAAAGCTGGGCAGACGGTGTTGTTATGTTTGCGAATATATATCCTTTGCAGGATGCAAACCCTTATTCTCAAAGTGGCGTAGTGAATTTTGGTCTTTTGCCTAATACGTCTTCCTATGTGAGCGAGGTAACGCATGCTAATCCTAACCTGATCACCAATGAGCATAATGGCACTTTTGGTACTTCGGATTCTACTGGTACAGGATTTATGGACTTGCACCCGAATGCTATTTCCTTCAATTATTACGATCCTAGACCAGATATGTTCCCTAATGTAACGGATTATGTGATGGGGAGTGATTATTCCTACGAGAATTCAATTGCCAGCGGCAGTATGTTACAGGCAGAGGCAACTTATACGGTTACTGATATGCGCGGAACTACAATACTGGAAACCCTGGACGGTGGTTCCGGTTCACAGAGTATGACTCAAATTTTGAACAGTACTTCCTGGGGATGGCGCTATTCGGTTGGTGCTACTAACGGTGCATGGAATGATCGTTTTATGGCATTGAACGGTAATGCTGCAGCGCCGATAAGCTCTGCCGAAAATATATTCTCTGATACAGTAACGCTGGTGCAAAATAAAAACTATTCATTTGGTCTTTATGGAAAGGGCGCAAACAAAACTTATCAGGGTGCACAGTTTGCAGTACCTACTAAATTGCGTTATTCCCTGATTAATTTAGCAACGGGCGATACTGCAGCGATAGGCTATATGGTAGTACAAACCACTACTTCAAACGCATCAGATAGTATCAACCTCGGTTGGAACAGGGTTGTTACCAACTTTACGGCAACTGCAGCGGGCAATTATGGTGTTTATTATCAAACTTATGCTAATGGTACTGCAGGAAATGACGCTTATCTGGATAATTTCTTTTTGCGTCAGGCTTCTTATCAGATTTCGGGTACTGTTTACAATGATGCTAATGGAATGAGTAATGGTGTTATTGATGGTACGCCTATGAATGCAATGGCCGGAACGCCAGTATACGCTTATCTGCTGGATCCGTCAACAAATCAGGTAGCAGGTATTTCCAATGTTGCCAGTGATGGTACTTATATGTTGTTTGCACCGGATGTTGACAAGTCTTACCAGGTTGTCATAAGTACACAGGTGCTGAATAGTGGCGATATTTATGGTACAATGAATACGCCGTCCGGCTGGAATTTTGTAGGAAGTAACACCGGTGTGAATAATACTTCGGGCAATAATGTGAGCAGCGCTGCTACCAGTGTAACTGTCTTTGCGGTTAATCCGTCCAGTGATGTTACCAATGTGAATTTTGGTTTTATACAAGGTGCTCCTTTGCCAATAATTCTTAAAGATTTTACTGCTTCAAAAAATGGCTGTGCCGCACGCCTGGATTGGAATACAGCTTCTGAAGTAAACGTGAAAAATATCCAGATTGAAAGAAGCAGCAACGGCGGTGATTTTGCTACTATTGCTACTGTACAGCCAAATGGCGGTGGACATTATACCTACGCAGATGATCTGGGAACAGGACGCTATGGTTACCGTCTGAAGGTTAATGATTATGACGGAACTTACTTTAATAGCTGGGTTGCTACAGTAACGCTCGCTTGTGATCAGCATGTTCAGGTATATCCTACCAGCACAAGTGGTATCGTTTACGTAACAGGTGCGAATGCAGGTGCGGTGATTAATGTTTATGACGCTGCAGGCCGCACTGTAATTACTACAAAAGCTAACAGTCAGAAAACGACGTTGTCGCTGAGCGGTCTCCCTTCCGGAACCTATTTTGTAGCGCTTATTGATGGCAATCAACTGGTGAAACAAACAACTATAATAAAGGAATAGTTATAGAAAAAAAGAACCGGATATTAGATATATAGATTGGATAGAGCGGTCCCGGCAATTTGCCGGGACCTTATTTTTATTTTAACGTTTTCTTGCAAAATCCGGCATTGTCCTTGTTTTACTCATTTGTATCAAAACACATCAATATGAGTAAATTCCTCAAAGAACCAATTCCGTCCGCAATCTTTAACAGTGCAATGACTGACATTAGCGCGCTGAAAGTGCAGGTTATGCAGTATTCCGTAGCCCTTGCATCTTCTGAAAAGCAGCGGATGCGCGTAATGGCGGAAGGACGCGAAGGTTATGTCCGTTTGTTATCGCGGATTGCGTTGTCACATGTCGACAGCCTTTCTCGAAATGATGATCCTGCCCAACTGATTGCCGCCCTCGATTATGACCAGCAGTTGGAGGATCTTCGTCAGTTGCTCATGAGTGTCTCGGAACAGATCAGCAATATACAGGCTGCAAACAGCAATGACATTATGATCCTCTCCGATCGCTATACCGCATCATTGCAGGCCGGACGCACCACCAACAGTGCACTTGATACGGCGATGCATGAAATTGATGACTGGAATAAACGCTATGGCTCTCGTAAAGCTGACGATAATCCGACTCCGGATACACCGGCAAGTACGCCACAGTAATCTGAATAAATACCTGGCCTGGGCCTCCGCAGTTTGCGGGGGCTTTTTTTTGCTCCGCCTAGTGAATCACGAAGTGGACCTTATGCTGTAAGTAGGTAGACCTCGTGAATCAGTAGGTCGACCTCGTAAAACACAAGGTCGACCTGGTATCTAAACAAAGTGGACCTCGTGAATCAGTAGGTCGACTTCGTAAAATACAAGGTCGACCTGGTATCTAAACAAAGTGGACCTCGTGATTCGGTAGGTCGACTTCGTAAAATACAAGGTCGACCTGGTATCGGGACAAGGTGTACTTAGTGATTTAGTATGTCGACCAGATAAATCACGAGATCGATTTCGTAAAAGGCTAGCTCGCCTTATAGATCAATAAGTTCGGCAATCGGAATCTTAAAATCCGCCCTTTTGGATTATTATTATGCCTGTTTAGACTGTTTAGTTGAATTGATTAGAATGAATTTTACATCATGAGAAAGCAAATGAATTTAGTCGGAAGTTTGGGCTTGCAGATTGTATTCTTCTTATTCGCCAGCTACATTGCCAATGGGCAAGGGAAGACAACGATTCTGAATTTTACAGCGGCGGCCAACGGCTGCGACACTCATTTGGACTGGAATACGGCGTCTGAAACGAATGTGAAAGATATTCAGATCGAAAGAAGCAGCAACGGCGGCAAGTTTGTAACGGTAGCCACCGTACAGGCATCCGGCGGCGGGCACTACGCGTATTCGGAAGATGGTCTTGGTACAGGACGTTATGAATACCGGTTGAAACTTAACGGGAAAGACGGGAAATTTTTAAATAGTCAGACTGCTGCAGTTTCGCTGACCTGTGACCGCAATGTTCAGATAGCTCCGCTGCGCACCACAGGTTTTATATCTATCTCTGGCGGAAATGTGGGTAATGTAATCCATGTTTATGATTCTGCCGGTCGTAGTGTGCTGAAAGCGGAAGTCACCGGTCCGAGAACGGAAATGTCGTTGAAGTCATTGGCTCCGGGTACCTATTTTATTGCCGTTATTGAAGGTGATCAGATATTGAAACAGGAGACGATCACTAAGGAGTAAGTCAAAACCTTTGTCATGGGCTTTGCTTGTGTTGCTACCGTGGTGAGTGGAGTCGAATCATTGTTTATTGCTCCTCCATCGAGTGTTAGAGGAGGTTTTTGAAAGTTGGGCTAAGACTAACCCAACTGTGTTTGCCTTAGGAATTAGCCAGGAATAGCTTCCAAAGTCAAACCCCCGATTCTTAAAATAGAAAGCTAGGTTGTAGTCAGCTATTGTTATGTTATTTATTGAATGTTAATGCCAGGATATGTTGGAGTGCTCATAGAGTCGAAGTGGTGATCTGATATCGCGTTTGACGTACTTGCTGTGGGAGGCTGTAGCAAGAAATTAATAAGGCCGGCTAAGATTAGTCAGCCCTGTTACGAAAGCTAAAATTCTATAACATTATATAAACCCACACCTCAAGTGATCAGTTATTTTTCGTTATTGATGTTCGATTTGATCTTGTTTACTTTCCTTGCCTTTTGCTTCACATGAAAAATGATATTAGCAGTCGGATTGTGCACCAGATCGGCAGAGTAGGACATTTGCACCGGTTTGAAATTATCGTCGAAAGCTTCCGGATTCATGCTCACTACATAAGTGTTTTCTGGTACGGTCAGAATATAATTGCCATCCTCGTCAGTAAGCGTCGTAAATTTTTCTCCTGCAGAATCTATAGCGGTAATGCGTAGCCTGTCTTTGGTAAAAGTGCTGCTGCTGAGGCTGTCAAATGTGATGTATACATAGCCTTTGATCACTTTCCCCTTGTTGAATGGAATTTCATATTGCGTGTTGCCCGCCACAGTTACCGTTTGCCGGAAACCGCGCGATGGAATAAGTCCGTTGGCGCTATTGGCCAGGTTATGGAAATCCAGTGTATAAGTGCCTTTCTCAACATTTCTGTATACGGCAATTCCTTTATTATTCGAAAGGAAAGACATCGCGTCGATATCTACACGCGCGTCCTGCACCACCGGGTCGCCTTCATCTTTTTTACCATTACCGTTTTTGTCTTCAAATATGATCATTGAAAGGTCGTAATACTTGCGCTGCGTGATAATCGGCACATTCAACATTTTGCGCACTGTGAGCGTACCGTAATTGGAGGTGATACTTTCGGTATTCAGAAAATAATTGCCGTAGAGCAGTATATCTAGTCCGTGCGATGGATTGGAATAAGAAAGGGATAATAAAAATGATTCGGTAAGGTTAAGGTTTTTTAGCTGCGTTGCTTTGTAATAGTTGAACTGCAGTCTTGCCTGCAGTTTCTGGTGCAGAAAAGAATGATAGACATAAGGTGAAAACGAAACAACATCGCGATAGCCCATTAGATACAGGCTGTCCTGGTTTTCGAAATTAGGCAGATAGGGCATTTTATTTAGCATGAGATTGAGGCCGCCCCAGCGTGTCTGGAAGCTTGCACGATTAGCGTAGTAGAGTACTTTTTCGTGATAAAGGCCAAAATTATCATTGTAGTTAAGGATCGAATTGATACTGATGGAGCCGACATTTTTCAAGCGGTAGTTCAGATCCAGCGTGCCTGATTTATAGAGTGGGAGATTGGCTGAAATAAGTCCTGTAGCCGTTGAATAGCCGCCGCCTACTGCTATTCCAAACGATTTATAAGAATATGCCAGTCTTCCGCCGAAATTGGTATTGTTATACAGAAAACGGTTGTCATAATACACACTGTCGATAAAATAAGTCTGCCGGGTAAAATTGGAATTATAGTAGCCCGAGATTGTAAGATTGCGACGCAGGTTGTAGCTCAGCACGTGCGACTGGCTTCGCCAGCCTTTATAAATGCCCGGATAACTGCTGCTGTTCATCAGCACATCTGATGTAAATGACCATTTGCGGCGTATATACGCAAAGTTGTATCCGGCGGAATAGCCAGGCTGATCGTTCGCTGCTTTTTCAAGAACATTGGTAAAATGATCGATGCCGATGCCGCCGGTTACCCGAAAATGTATACGTTCCGTATTGATCAGATTAGCAGTGTTGAGAAACAGGTAACTGTTCACTTTCGCTACCTGATCCTGGTTTACAGCGGCGAGTGTGCTGAGTAAAACTTTTTTCACCTTGTAGCGGATTTCACCCGTAAGCAGTTGGCCGCGTTGTGCACCCGGAATGGATTGCCAGTTGGTAATAGCCATTACAGATACACCTTCATAGTCGTTTTTGTGGTAAGTCACCTGCGCACCGAGCCCGTTGGTGTAAAAATTTCTAAAGTCAGAAAGCTGACCTACCATCATGTCCCATTTGTTGTGTTTGTAATACACAGAAAATACATCGCGCTGTATACCGGCTATGCCGTATTGCCGGCTGTGGTAGTTTACGTTCAGGGAATTGTTGTTGTCAAACTGGTAGGCTGCATTAAAGCCCCAGTAGTACGAATGCTGCATGCCGCTGGAAATATAGCCCGCCTCCAGCATCACAGGGAAAGTGGCGAATGCATTCTGGTGCATCATTTTATGATTGGTCACTTTGCTGATAGAAAATGAGTACGACTGGTAATTGGTATCGTTACCGATGCGGCTGATAATGCGCTCGGTGCTGATATCGTGGAGCAAAATCAGCGGAACAGTGTATTTAAAATAGACAATTGTGTCTTTGAGCGGAGGTAAAGACAGTTTTATTTTCTTGTCTAGCTGAAAGAAGCGGCTGGAATAAGCGATGTAAAAATTATTGGTGATGTTGCCTGTATTTTTGATGCGCAGGCCCATATTTACTTCACGGTCATCTTTGGAAACGACAAAATCACGTTGTACGGGCACAATAATCAATTGCTGTACCGGTAATATTTTCACCCAGAAATTATAGGAAAAGACGGCTGCCGGATTTTTGAGCCTGATATCCAGCTTTACTTCTTTCATGTCGGCCAAAGTAGTTTTGTCTACACCGAGTGTTATCGGAACGACCTGATTTTCGCCCGGGTTGAGTTCTACTACTACATCGTTCTGGGAAATGAGATTAATACCTTTGGGAACGTCAAGATGCAATACCAGGCTGAGGCGTCTGTTGTAAATATTGACGATAGTGATGTTGTTGCGCATGAAAGCGTTTTTCTCTGCGCTCACAACATACTCTTTGTAATCAAGATGCACATATGGGTTTTCCTGTGCAGCGAAACAAGGTATATTGAAACACAGAAGAACGGTGATAGCATAAACTATCAACCACTTTTGACATGGTGGGGGCGCTTTCATTGTTTCGTTTCAATAAGGGTAACGGCTGGCGTTGCTTTCGTTCGATTGCTTTCTGGCTGAATTGCCGATGTCTGATTTTTCGGGCTACTGTTATGCCTCCGGAGTTATAAAAAGCAGCGTGTTTTGATCCCAGGCTGCTTAAACGTCTTACAACTTTACGATTGCACAACTTTACAAATCCTAAAAATCAGACATCAGAAATCAGTTAATAAAAACTGTGATAGGAGGGAATGTTTCTTAATGAGGGAGAAGGGAATGTATCAAGAGAAATAAAGCGCTCCTGCTTTCAGGGAGCGCTTTATTTTTTAAATCCTTATTGTTGAATGGCTACATAAACTACGTCGATATTGTAATCACCGTTTGGAGTGCCTACAGGAATTGGACCAGTGCTCAGTTTTACTTTTGCCTGGTGTGTTAAGAGGCTTGCAGGGCAGTTTTGGATGATTTTTGTACCTGCAGTAGCTGTAGTGTTACCAGTTCTTTGACCTACGCTTAAACCTGGAGCTGCGCTAAATCCTGATACGATAGAGCTACCAACGCCCATGTTGTTCAGTGTTACTTGTTCTTTGAGCAAGCTTGCAGGAATAGAACCGCCGCCGCCAACTCTTGTCAGATTTGCGCCAATAGTACCGCTCCAAATGTCAAATGCTTTAGTTGATGCGATAGAAAAAGTAGATTCGCCAAGAGAAAGTCCACCTGCCCAGTCAGCAATAGTGTTTGCACACACTTGCATGTCATTGCAGTTATCGCAGTGCATTTCGAGCACATTTGCGAGACTAACGGTTACGTGAGTAGTACAGTAGTCATAAGTGTTTGCTGTACAGCCTGTACATTGTCCAGCTTGAGCGTTTGCGGCAGATACGCCTGCTACAGCGATAAGCGCTGTAAGGATAAGTTGTTTCATGTTTCAATAGTTTTGGTTAAACAATGAGATACAAACATACAAACTTTTTAATATGTGATATCAATTGTACCTCATTTAGTTACTAACAGGAAACATGTAGCTACAGGCTTTGTAATCATTTGTGTACGAGGCTACTACCCGGATCGTAAAATATAGATGGAATTTATCGAAATTTTACGATTAACGACTGGTTAACCAAATGAGAAGCTAAAAATTACCGTTTCGTATCAAAAAACTGTGTGAGCGTCGCACTATACTTCCATGCGGAGGCCTCGTAACTGATGTCGAAATATGGAGAAGAATAGTAGTAGGCGTTCTTCGGTTTCTTCATTTTATAACCTGGATTTTCCGTTGATCCATAAGCCTTAAAGGGGTAGCCAGAGCGAAGTACTTCAAATTCATGATTCATCACATAAAATGAAGGTGTTTGGGTTGCAACATCCTGATGCTGTTTGTATTGCTCCGTATTAGAGTAGATAGTTGTTGTATCCGGTGTATTGGTCATGATACCATAGCAACCTACGAAAAAGCCAGTGTCTCCTGCATGCAAAACAGAATTGGACACAGGCTTGAATGAACTGTCGAGTAAAACGCCTTCAAATTGAAGCGCTTCTATTTTTGACTGGTTGGTGTCTACGAAAAAATAAACGGGACAAAAATGGAAATTATCAGTAAAATCTACAACGATTTTGTGCTGCACTTTTGTCACCGCGTCCTGAAGCAAAGAAAGCCTTTTCTGGTCGTGTGCGGCAATCAGGGCTTTCTTACGATTTGTCTCGGAAGGAATGATTACCAGTAATGCTTTCGGAGGAACCTCATTCTTGGCATGTTTGCGGGTAAATATTTTGTCCTGCGCAAAAGTTGGTGCCGGAAAAAGAAGTAGGGTTACGATCAGAAAGCAATACCGGATCATAAGCGAGTTATTTTTTAGGTATGTAATAATCGAAAAACAGGTGATTCAATGATTTGGCTGAGCGAACATAATCGATCGAAAAGTCGCTGGAACTGTAATTATATCTTGCGTCGCGGAGCGAACCGATGAAAACATTCATATCCCGGTTACGACCAACAAAAAAACGCTGTATTTCACGCTCATCGCTGGTAGTTACCACAAAGCCGGTTGCGGTTGCCGTGCTTTTGGCATGGCCGTAAGAAGTACCGTATACTTTATCGTATTGCAATGAAGCAGGCGCATTTGGATCATCGGTCTTAACTGGCTGATATTTAGCCAGACCTGTAAACCCAAAATAGCCGATAAAATAATTACCGCTTACAGAAGCCAGTTTTTCACTATTTACCGGTTTGTGGTGGGCATCCATCAATACACTCAGGTCGCCGTCTTTCAAACGGTTCAGGTTACTGTCGGCGAAATAATAAACCGGGCAGAATTTAAAATTGTCAGTGAAATCATTCATCATGACCTGTGCTGCGTTGCCAGAGGCATTTTGCAGTCGGAAGAGGCCACTGGTATCGCCTTTCTTTTTCAGATAACCTTCGCGTACCATTTCTGTATTCAACTGAATAAACAGTGCAGCCGGGGCTACACGCGGACTTTTTGTTTTGGCAAAAATATTGTCAGAAAAAAGGAATAAAGTGCAGAACAGCGCCATTGCGCTTAGACGGAAATTCATAATGCAATATTATAAAAAAAACATCTCCGGCGGATACCGGAGATGTTGCAGAATTGTCAAAAATTGCTTGTGCAGCGGCTTTTATTGGCCTTGTTGCTGCTGTTGCTGCTGGAACGCCTGCATATTGATTTGCTTGCTTACTTTCTGAGCCAGCATATTTACTTTTTGTTCCAGTTCTGTAGCTGTGGCGTTATCGCCGGAACCTTTTGCCATATTACCCAGCATGCTCATGATGCTGATATCGCGTTGTACATCGCTGGCCATAGATTCTTTCGCATCATCTTTCAGCGTCAGGATCCAGTTAACGTCAGCTTCCAGGTTTTTCACCAGCTTCATTGTGATTTCGCGGCCTTTTTTCACATAACCGATCTGGTAACAACCACCTGCCATGAAGTAAGCAGAAGGATCGAAACCTTGCAGCAAATACGGGTTGTACGCGTAAGCAGCCTGCGTGATGTTTTTATCTACCACATCCATTACAGCTTCTGCATCTTTCTGACGGTTCTGTCTGGAAAGTTCAGCTGCAATGCGGGAAACGTTATTGCGGTAAGACGTAAACATGATTTTGTTTTTCTCATCGAAGTAAACGTCGTTACGTTCGCCGCCGCCCCAGCGGTAAGTTTTAGTAAAGAGATTAAAGCTCTTGTCTGCATCAACGAAGCCCATTTCGCCACGTTGCGCAGAAGCCGCAGCATTTGCAGGATCGACCACCTTGTACGGAACGAGACGGTAAACCATACCTTCCATTTTCAGATAATCCTGCATGCCCTGATAGTTATCACCCGGAAGACCACCACCGAAGTAAATCGGACGAGTCCAGCCTTGCTGTGCGATTGCCGCAACGATGTTCAGTACGGTCAGATCACTTTTATCAGCATAATCTTTACCCATTGTAAACTTCATTTCGTTTGTGATACGAGCTGTATCTTCTGCTTTCGCCATGCCGTTTTTCACGAGCTCAGCTTTGGAAAGCGTCGGTACATAGAAGTTTTTAGTCGGGATATAGTTGGATGTTTCGCCATCGGCAGATACCTGTACTTTACTGTTCGGATCATCGCTGATCATGAATTTACAGATATCGGTCAGGTTGATGTACTGATTTTGCGGGATCTGCGGATTTGGCATTACGCGGAGGAAGTTTCTGCGATCTCCTACATAATGTTGTTTTTGCCACATCATCGGCACCACATCTGCTTTATTAATTTTATAATTCAGTTGGTCAATGTACCAGTCAATACCGAGGAGACTCAGGTTTACGATACGGACATCGGAGCGTACGCCTTCAATTTCCTGAAGATACCACAACGGATAAGTATCGTTATCACCGAATGTAAACAGGATTGCATTTGGTTCGCAGGATTCCAGCACGTTGTAGGCGCTGTCGCGAGCCAGGTATTTTTTAGAACGGTCGTGATCATCCCATTCTTTTGCAGCCATCAGCACAGGAACGGTCAGTAAACACAGACCAGTTGCGAGATACGCAGAAGAAGCACCTTTTACTGCACGTTGCATCCATTCTGCCACCATCAGCACACCCAGACCAATCCAGATTGCATAAGCGTAAGTAGAACCGGCATAAGCGTAGTCACGTTCACGCGGCTGCAGCGGAGTATTGTTGAGGTAAAGCACCACGGCAATACCAGTAAAGAAGAACAGCAGGAATACAATGATACCATCTTTGCGGTTGCGGTTGAACTGGTAAACCAGACCGAGAATACCCAGGATGAATGGCAGGAAGTAGAGCTCGTTACGTGCTTTGTTGTTGCTCATGCCATCGCCCATTTTGTCGATATCGCCACGGCCGAAGAACTGATCGATTGGTTTGATACCGGAAATCCAGTTGCCGGCGCGCGCGTCACCCTGGCCTTCCACATCATTTTCACGACCTACGTAGTTCCACATAAAGTAGCGCCACCACATCCAGTTCAGCTGATAATTAAAGAAGAATTTAAAGTTATCGGCAGAAGAAGGATCATCATTTGGACCAAGACCGAGATAATTCCGGTAGAACTGTACGTGGCTTGGGTCGTTATTATCCCAGATACGCGGGAAGAAACGGCCACCGTCAAACTTAGGTTCGATTTTTTTACCTACAGCTTCGTAGTAGTCTTTACCGTTCTTTTTAGATTTATCGTAAGTGTTACCTTTTTTGTCATAGCCAGTAACCGGCGTATTAAAATCAGGGCCGAAAAGGAGCGGCTGCTGACCAAACTGATCGCGGGAAATGTATGAAGTAAGGCTCATTGCGTTGTCCGGATTCGTCATGTCGATAGGTACATCGGCGCGGGAACGGATGATGGCAGTGAGGTAAGAAGAGAAACCAATAATTACGAAAGTGATACAAAGCACTCCCGTATGCAACAGGTAGTGACCTTTTCTTTTTGCCCAGATGAGCAGCCATACCAGCAGCGCAACGATGAGGAGGATCAGGAATACAGCGCCGGTATCGAACGGCAGACCGAAGCCATTTACAAACATCAGATCGAACTTGGAAGCCAGTACAGGGATACCTTGCAGGATACCGAACTGAACGAGTGCCAGGAACACACAACCAATCAGGAATGCACCGATAGCGCCTGTTGTGGTTGGTTTGTAACGTTTGAAATAGTATACCATTGCCAATGCCGGGATCGTCAGGAGGTTGAGCAAGTGCACGCCTACGGAGAGACCCATCATATAGCAAATCAGTACCAGCCAGCGATCGGAGTATCTTTTATCAGCAATGTTTTCCCATTTCATGATCGCCCAGAATACAAAGGCAGTAAAGAAGGAAGACGTCGCGTAAACCTCTGCTTCAACGGCAGAAAACCAGAAAGTATCAGAGAAAGTATAGGCCAGTGCACCTACCATACCAGCGCCCATAATGAGCGCGATATTCTTGCCATCCGGTTCGTCACCTTCTTTTACCATCAGCTTTTTAGCGAGGTGAGTGATCGTCCAGAACAGAAAGAGGATCGTTAATCCACTTGTGAGTGCAGAGAATGAGTTAATGAGTACTACCGCTTTGGCAGAAGGTTGAGCTGTCATAGCACCTCCAGTAAACAAACTGAAGAAACGTTGCAGTAACATGAAGAAAGGTGCGCCCGGTGAGTGACCTACTTCTACCTTATAGGCACAGGAAGCGAATTCGCCACAATCCCAAAAGCTGGTTGTGGGTTCCATAGTAAGTAGGTAAACAATGTAAGCAATAGCGCCTGTAAGCCAACCCATAAGGTTGTTAATCTTGCGATAGTTCATTCAGCTTTTATTTGACGGCAACAAAAATAGAAAAATCACGCTATGCGCAAAACTTTTATTAGAGGCTTATTTCAGGGCAATAATGAGCGGATAATCAATATTGGGGATAATAGTGGTGAATGCTCAAAAAAGGCTAATATATTGTATTGGGTATTCTTGAAATTTAAACCCCGTGATTTGCTCCGGCTGTTTTGAAATCTACAAATCGTCATCTTCCTTTGTATATCCTTCGTAGTAGTAAGATTGTTCAATGCCTTTGAAAATGATTTCGCGGTTGTCCACTTCATCTGTCAAATGCGCAAAAAGCAGGGTCCTTAATTCCAGATCATTGACGGGGCTGCGTTCCACTGCCTGTAAATAAAGTGTCTTGTCTACAAATTGCCAGTTGACTAGCTTTTTCAGACTTGCTTTTAATATCATGTCGAGCCAGATGCGCATCGTCCGTCCGTTACCTTCCATAAACGGATGCGCAATGTTCATTTCCACGTATTTCGCAATTATCTCTTCAAAGGTGTTTTCCGGCATCAATTCAATTTTTGCCAGGATTTCATTTAGATATAAAACCGTTGCAAACCTGAATCCGCCCTTTGAAATATTTTGTGCACGTATTTTTCCCGCAAAATCATAGAGCCCGTCAAACAGATATTTGTGTAACTGCTGTAAGCCCTTCGTTGTTCCCGTTTTTATATGATTGATGTCGCCGCTTTCAAATAAACGATACGCATTTTCCAGGCTTTTTTTGTCTATGTTATTTTGCATGTAAATTCAAAATTGAGATTTCGGTAGCATATTTTCCCTTACACCAAAAGGTGGTTCAAATTCTTTAGCCGATCCAAAGTAATGATTTGCGCCAGCTGTACTTCTGGGAAATTGCGGAGATGCTGGGTGTAAATGCCTGCATCTTCATCGGCTGAGTTGCTTTGGATGAGCCAGAGATAATCCAGTTGTTTTACCTCAGGCAGCAGAACTTCTTTATTGTGTTTCAGCTTATATAAGAGATGGCGGGTACCGTTGAGCGGCACGCAATATTGGTAGATATTAAAATAGTGGAGCAGTCCGTCGGCACGTTGCAGACATATATCGAGATCTATTTCGCGGCTGAATTGTAAAGTAAACCGTTGGTTGAGCGTCCAGCACAGGCGATAGGCAGGGAGCGCACTCACGATTCCGATCAATACGGAATCGCTAAAGAAATCCTCCTGCATTGCAGCCATATCCAACGTCCATTTCGGCGACATCCTATTTGCGTTTTTTAAAAAACTCCCCGCCCCAAAATTCGGTGTTCTTTGTATATTTCCAAACAAAATGAAAGAACTATGGTTCAAATATCAGTTTTATTTGTTGTTGTCCTTATCCTGATCTTGCTTGCCGTAACCACCGTTCGTCAGGGAACCGTAGCCGTTATCACCGTTTTCGGAAAATTTCAACGTATTCTTCGTCCCGGGTTAAACTTCAAAATACCGTTCATTGAGCGTATTTATATGCGGGTTTCTTACCAAAACCGTTCCATGGAGTTGAAATTTCAGGCCATTACGCAAGATCAGGCCAATGTCAATTTTTCCGCCATGATGCTTTATGCCGTGCTTAACCAGGAAAGCGAAACCATTCAAAACGTAGCGTTCAAGTTTGTGGACGACCGAAGCTTTATGCAGGCACTGATTCGCTCGGTAGAAGGTTCAGTACGGGCATTCGTAGCTACCAAAAAGCAATCAGAAATACTGCAGTTGCGCATGGAAATTATCCATCATGTAAAGGAACAGCTTGATAAACAGCTGGAAGACTGGGGTTATCACTTGCTTGACCTTCAGATGAACGATATTTCTTTTGACGAAGTGATCCTGCAATCAATGGCAAAAGTGGTTGCTTCGAATAATCTGAAAGCTGCTGCCGAAAACGAAGGTCAGGCGTTATTGATCACCAAAACCAAAGCTGCCGAAGCGGAGGGTAATGCGATCAAGATCTCTGCTGAGGCCGAAAAACTGGCTTCGCAACTGAGAGGACAGGGTGTGGCACTTTTCCGTGAAGAAGTAGCTCGTGGTATGGCAATTGCCGCAAGAGAAATGGAAAATGCCAATCTGGATGCGTCTTTTATCCTGTTTTCGATGTGGACCGACGCAATTAAGCATTTTGCAGAAAACGGCAAAGGGAATACGATCTTTCTGGATGGATCTGCCGAAAATATGCAGCGTACATTACAACAATTACAGTCAACTTTGCAGAAGAAGAACTAACCACTAACTTCACACCAACGAGCCTATGTTACGGCGAATTCTGGCATATAGCATTTTTGCGTTAGGGATACTCACCATTCTGTTTTTCCGGTCTTATGAAGGGGAAATGATCCCTTATCCTGTCGTTTTTATCGTTTTGGGCGTTTTTATGCTTATTGTGGCCTACATCATTTTACGCAGGCTGCCTTTGATAAAAGCCCAGCTGGAACATCTGAAACGGCTGCACGATGTATCAGATCTGAAAGCAAACGGAATTATGATTGATGTAAATCTTGCGGATTGCGAGATCAGGGATAATTCTTATCAGGCAATTCCTGAAGCCGATGCAGGTACAGGTTTTCCGGAGGGAATCGGCGATCTGGAAAAATATTTCGAAGTGATAGATGCTTTAAAAAATCCGGTGAGGGACCGTAAACTAGCGGAGATTCACCAGAGTATCCTGATTTTTAAAACAAAGTATAATAACCGGAACATGCGCTTTATAAGCCGCGTACTGACGAAAGACAAGGCAACTATTTCTTTTTTACTCGATAATCAGAAACATACCGCATTGTACGTTGACAAAACAGACCCGACACGGTATTTTTTCGACCTGGATTTTCTGAATAAATAATCATTATTTCTCAAACGAAGCCAGTCCGCTTATTATCCGACTTTTCTTTTTTAAAGTCAAGTCGGATTTTTTATTGGAATCAATTAATTTTACGCGCCAATTTTAATTTATGATAGATGTATTGCTTGGGTTACAGTGGGGAGACGAAGGGAAAGGAAAAATTGTGGATTTCCTCGCCGCTCAGTACGATATTATTGCCCGTTTTCAGGGCGGACCTAATGCAGGTCACACGCTGTATGTAAACGGGAACAAGGTGGTATTGCATACCATTCCTTCCGGAGTATTCCAGACACATTGCCTGAACCTTATCGGTAATGGTGTGGTAATTGATCCGGTAACATTGCAAAAAGAAATAACAACCATCAAAGCTTTGCAGCCGGATCTGCTGGAAAGATTGTTCGTTTCTCACCGCGCTCACCTCATCCTGCCTACGCACCGTGCGCTGGATGCGGCATCTGAAGCTGCGAAAGGAAAAGAAAAAATCGGTTCTACGCTGAAAGGTATCGGCCCTGCATACATGGACAAAACAGGTCGTAACGGTCTGCGTGTTGGTGATGTGCTGAGCAAAGATTTTGAAAAAAGATACAATGCACTGAAAGAAAAGCATCTTCAGATGCTCGGTCAGTACGAAAATGTTGTGAACTGGCAGGAATGGGAACCTGCGTTTTTCGAGGCTATTGAACATCTGCGTTCACTGACCATCGTAAATGCGGAATACTGGCTGGAAAATCATCTGAAAGGCGGTAAAAAAGTACTGGCAGAAGGCGCTCAGGGCAGCATGCTGGATATCGACTTCGGTACTTATCCGTTCGTAACCTCATCTAATACCATTGCAGGTGGTGTTTGTAGCGGTCTGGGTGTGGCTCCGTCATGGATTGGCGAAGTATACGGCATTACAAAAGCTTACTGTACCCGCGTAGGTGGTGGTCCTTTTCCTACCGAACTGCTTGATGAAACAGGTGAAGAACTGCGTAAAGCAGGCCATGAATTTGGCGCTACTACAGGCCGTCCGCGTCGTTGTGGCTGGATTGACCTCGTTGCACTGCGTTACACAGTAATGCTGAGTGGTGTTACTAAGTTAATCATGACAAAAGCAGACGTGCTGGATCAGTTTAATCCGATCAGAGCTGCAGTTGCCTACAAGATCGATGGCGTAGAAACAAAAGAGCTTCCTTACGATCTTTGCAGTGTGGAGGTAGAGCCTGTTTACGACACATTTGCGGGCTGGGAAACACCAGTAAGCACTTGCACTACATACGATGAACTTCCGCAGACTTTTAAAGACTATTGTCACTTTGTAGAGCAGTACATCGGAACGAAAATCAGTCACGTTTCCAACGGTACCGGAAGAGAACAATTATTAATAATTTCTTAGTAGAAAAAATAATATTTTTTAAAACAAAAAAAAATTTGGCAATTTCCGCAAACAATTAAAATTTTACGGCAATAACGGTATGAGCGCTATGAAATCAAATACTGGAAAAAACGAAGCAGCAAGCAAGAAGAGCGCAACGCCAAGCGCTAAATCAACAACGAAGAAAGAGTCTACTAAACCTGCGAAAAGCACGGAGGATGATGACGATGATGATTTAGAAGATGAGGCGGAAACTCCTAAGAAAAAAACAGCTGCCAAAAAGACGACCACGACGGCCAGCAAAGCTAAGAGCCGCGATGAAGACGACGAAGATGATGATGCGGATGATGAAGATGATGACTTCGGCGACGATGAAGATGATGACTTTGGAAAAGGTGAGGATGATGACTATGACATGGACAAAGACTTTGAAGAATTTGACATGCCAAAATCAAAGAAATCTACAGGAGGCAAAAAGTCTTCTAAATCTGATGATTTTGACGTAGACGACGAATTTAAAGATCTTGGTTTCTTTAACGAAGGTGGTGGTTTTGATGATGACGATGACGACGATTTCTAAAACCAGGTAGCGCGCGCTTGCTGAGAAAGAAAGCTACATACCTGCTTCTGGAAAATGACGCAGAATCTATAAAATTAAGGATGCTGAATTGGATACAACAGTTCAGCATCCTTCTTTTTCTGGATAACAACGGCTATAATGCGCCTGTTGGCAATTACGAATGCCTGGCCGGCATCGGTGGTCAGGAAGTGGTGCGTCCTTCCGACGGAGATGCACTGATCCATTTGCAGGAATGGCATGATACGCGCCAGGATTGGCTTTTCGGGCATATTTGTTATGACTACAAAAACAAGCTGGAATCAAAGCTCTCCAGTAATCACACGGCGAATACGCATTTTCCGGATATCAGTTTCTTTCAGCCGGAAATAGTCGTGTATATCAACAGAGACCGTACCAAACTCTGCATTGAATCGCTGAAACTAACTCCAGATGAGGTCTATGATCAGATTTTGCAATCGTCGGAGATTAAAGAAACAGCACTTCCGCAAATTAATTTTCAACAAAGAATTTTACAGCAGGAATACCTTGGTATCATCGATACTTTGCGCAAGCATATCGAAGATGGCGATTGTTATGAAATCAATTTCTGCAATGAAGGTTTCTGCGAAAATGTAACGATCGATCCTGTAACTGTTTTCCATAAGCTAAATACAATCTCACCTGCGCCATTTGCGGCCTACTACAGATTAGAAGATAAACATCTGATGTCTGCAAGTCCGGAGCGTTATTTGATGAAGCAGGGAAGTAAGGTGCTTTCGCAGCCAATCAAAGGCACAGCTAAAAGAGGAACGAGCGCCGCAGAAGATGAACAGCGCAAAACCGAACTGCAAACCAGCATTAAAGAGCGCGCCGAAAACGTGATGATTGTGGATCTGGTGCGCAATGATCTGGCGCGTTGTTGTGAAGTCGGTAGCATTGCGGTCGATGAGTTGTTTAAGATCTATACTTTTCCGCAAGTGCATCAGATGATTTCAACAGTAAGCGGCCAATTGCAGACCGGCAAGCCTTTTACTGATGCCATCCGTTATTCTTTTCCGATGGGAAGTATGACCGGTGCACCGAAGATTATGGTGATGCAGTTGATCGAGAAATACGAAAAGGCACGACGAGAGCTATTTTCAGGAACGGTAGGTTATATCACGCCCGATGGTGATTTTGATTTTAATGTGGTTATCCGCAGTTTATTTTATAACGCCGGCACACAATACCTTTCTTACCAGACCGGTGGCGCCATTACCTACGACAGCGATCCGCAACAGGAATACGATGAAATGCGGTTGAAAGCATGGGCGCTTGAGCGAAGCTTTATGCTTAAAGCTTAAAGCTGCTCATTTTTTGACTTAAGTATTAGTATGGGGAAGTTTTATGCTTTAAGCTTTGTGCTTTTGGCTTACTCAGGATCTCCCAAAATCTCGGTCACTCTCCCAATCTGTCCATCTTCTAATCTTACTTTAATGCCTCTGGAATGATACAGTGAACTCGTCAGCAAATCTTTTACGATACCGATTGTTTTCTTGCCGGTGCGTTGATCTTTCTTAAGGATAATAGCCACTTCCAGGCCAGGATAAATATCTTCACGTCGTTGTCCACTCATGCTGCAAAAATAATTTGAAAACTGATTAAGACACAATTTCAAAAGAAGCAGCTGTAAGTAATGCCGTGTTGTCTTTGGTTGCAACCTGCACACTGCTTACCTGAGCACCATCCGGACCTTTTTTACACCAGGCGATAAAACGGTTGATGATGTCCTGATCACCCTGTAGCAGTGCTTCTACATTGCCATCTGGCGTATTGCGTATCCAGCCTTTCACACCAAGCTGATCCGCCATTTTTTTTGCAGATATACGATAAAAAACGCCTTGTACTTTTCCGGAGATGAGCAGATGGGTTGTTGTCATCTGGTAAAGTTAGGATTTAAGGATTATTAGAATAAGTTACCTTGATATGCGCAGGATCTTTTTTATAGACGAACGTCATGTAGCAAACTGATTCAGTAGGTAAGCCATTATAATAAGCTGGATTCCATTTCGGCATTTCATTTACGAAACGAAGGGCATTTTCATCCCAAAGTAAACCGATACCATCCACTAATTTTGTATCGCTAATACCACCGTCTTCCGCTATCGTGAATTTAATTTTTACTTTTCCTTCGTTCATGATGAGTGTAGAGGGCGGATAAACGAGATAAGTTTCTTTATACTCGTCGAATTCACCTGGAAAAGATGCATTAATCGCGGAAGGTTTATACTCTGTTTCTTTGCCATCGTTGGTATAGCTTTTTCCGTTTGTCATCTGGGTATAGATATTGTAATGTTCGCTTGTTTTTATTTTTCCATTAGGATAATAATACTCCTGAGGACCCACCAGATGTCCAGATAGATAACTCTTTTTGGCCAGTAGGGTTAGTGTTTTAGGATCCCAGTATTGCCATACACCTGTCTTTTCACCACTAGCATAATAGCCTTTCGATAATATATTTTCAAGAGAATCGTAGGATGTGTAACCCTTATCTAGCTTGCCATTTACGTAATAAGAAATGCTTTTTACTGCGCCGTTAGGATAATATCTGTACCATGTACTGTCGTTTTGCGTATGTATGCAGTTACCCTCACTGGATTTGTAAGTTCTTCCATTAAGTGTATCGTAAAATACAGTCCAAAAACGTATTGTATCTGAGCCGTGTCTTTGTGTTGATCTTAGGATGTTTGTTCCTTTGCGATAATATGTCCAGATGCTATCGGGAATATTGTTTGTGAAATGTCCGGTTGAACGGAGCTTGCCGCTTAAAGAGTCAAAACTATAGGTGTTGCCGGTATAGAAATGGCCAAAGCGATGTATCTGGGAAACTTTTTTTGTGCCCCGAAAATAAACTGTACGATATGATGTGTCTGCTTTTGGATCGTAGTCATATATATTTATTGGAAAGCCGCTTGCTGAATCATATATTCTTTGGCTAAGTATTGTGTCTTTACGTAGGATGTTTTTATAGTGCAGTGTTTTTCCATCAGCGAAATAAGCTAGCGATTCACCATTCTTTTTTCCATTTTTATATTCAATCCGATTATACATTTTTCCGGTCGCTGCATGGTAATAGTGGAATACGCCTTCGGCGGAGTCTTTCCTGAAAAGGCCAGTATATTTAAGTTTGTCGGAGTTAGAATAATAGAATTTCCAAAAACCATTGCGCTTATTGTTTCGATAGTCACCTTCATCCTCTTTATGTCCAAGCGAATCATAATAAGTAAAATATCCTTCCTTCACTTCACTGTCAATTTGGGAAAACGTGCCTACCATTTGCGGAATGCCACTTATGTAATAATCCGTTACATGATACAGCCCATTCTCTGCTTTTGGCTTTAAACGGAAATAAGCAGCACTGTCACGGCTTGTGGTCGGTTTCCATGATTTATTAAAAAAAATGGTATCGTTTTGTGCAAAAGAGTAGAGGCTGCAAAGAAGAAGGCAGACGAGGATAGCGGTATACTTCATAGCATGATACGAATGCCGCAAAAGTAACCGAATGAAAACAAATCAAATAATGAATATTTACTTTTTCTCTTTTACCGCTTCTAGGCTGTCTTTTTTGATGGCGTGGAAATCTTTGTTGAGGGTACGGTCATCCTGAGAGATGGCTTTTTCATTTTTGTGCAAATCTGATTTTGTAGTATGCACATCCGTACGAATTGCCTTTAGATCAGATTTGTCCTGGTGAACATAAGATGAGTCTTTGTGCGTGGATTTATCTTCGTAATACAATTCATTGGCATAATGCCGGGATTTTTTCTCTTTATCGAGATTGTTTTCATTTTGTTTTTTATGGGTGATGTCGTCAGTTCTTTTCTTTTCATCCGACATCTCTTTCTGACTGAGCGAATCCTTTTTTGTTGGTACCTGAACGGAAAGTGTTTGGGCACGCAATGATCCAAAGGAAACCACCCCACAAAATGCTATAAAAATGAACCGTTTCATAACGAATATTTTTAGTTCATGTTATAAAATTAGGTTATTTGTGCGTGTGATTATGTTAAAGCTTAGCTTTTATAATCAGCTTCTTAAACTGCAGATACTGTGGATAAGTAAAGACAATATTCAGCCCCGTTTTTTGTTAATTTTGTAGGCTCGCTACAGGTTCAAAATACCCACAAATAAGCCGGACAAGATGAAGTTTTCCCATTTACACAATCATACCCAGTTTTCGCTTCTGGACGGTGCTTCGAGCATCGGCCGTCTCTATGAAAAAGCTATGAAAGACGAAATGCCAGCCGTGGCTATTACAGATCACGGTAATATGTTTGGCGCGTTTCAGTTTGTATCGGAAGCATGGAAGAATAAAAAGGTAGTGGGGCAGACGCCGGAAGGGAAAGATATCATGGAGCCGGTGGTAAAACCGATTGTGGGTTGTGAATTTTACCTCGTAGAGAATCGTCATAAACGTCAGTTCTCTAAAGACGATAAAGACGTTCGTTGTCATCAGCTTTTCCTGGCCAAAGATGAAGTAGGGTATAAAAATCTGGTGAAACTCTGTTCGCTGGGTTACATGGAAGGGATGTACGGTAAATATCCGCGTATCGACAAGGAACTGGTGTTGAAATATCACGAAGGCCTGATCGCTACGACTTGTTGTCTTGGCGCGTCCGTGCCGCGTGCGATTCTGAAAAAAGGCGAGGAAGCGGGCGAGATAGAATTTAAATGGTGGCTGGATCTGTTTGGTGATGATTATTACGTAGAGTTTCAGCGACACGATATCCCAGAGCAGATTACAGTCAACAATGTTCTTGTAAAATTTGCACGTAAATACAACGTGCCCATCATTGCATCCAACGACTCTCACTATGTAGAGCGCGATGATTATAATGCCCACGATATCCTGCTTTGTATCAACACAGGTGAAAAGCAGGCTACGCCTACAATGAAGGATTTCAGCGATGACGATGTGTCGATGAAAGACCGCCGGTTTGCGTTTTACAACGATCAGTTCTATTTCAAAACAACGCAGGAAATGTCCACGTTGTTTGCCGATTTGCCGGAGGCGATCGACAATACCAACCGTATTGTAGAGAAGGTAAAGCCGCTGAAACTGGAACGTGAAATCCTGCTGCCGCACTTTAAAGTGCCAACAGAATTTAACGATGATCAGGATGCATTTCTCGAACATCTTACCTGGACGGGCGCCAAAGAACGTTATAAAGAAATCACACCGGAAATTGAAGAGCGTATCAAATTTGAGCTCTTCACTATTCGTACGATGGGTTTCGCGGGTTACTTCTTAATCGTATCAGACTTTATTGCAGCTGGTCGTAATCTAGGCGTGTTCATTGGCCCGGGACGTGGTTCTGCGGCGGGTTCTGCAGTTGCTTACTGTACAGGTATTACCAATATTGACCCGATTAAATATAATCTTCTGTTTGAACGTTTCTTAAATCCGGAACGTAAAAGTATGCCCGATATCGATACAGATTTTGACGATACTGGTCGTCAGAAAGTAATCGATTATGTGGTCGATAAATACGGTAAAACCCAGGTGGCGCACATTGTTACTTATGGTACAATGGCTGCCAAAATGAGTATCAAAGACGTTGCCCGTGTATTGGATCTTCCTTTGCCGGAGGCGAACGGATTAGCAAAACTGGTGCCGGAAAAACCGGGTATTTCTCTGAAACGTGTATTGCACGCACCCTTGAAAGGGGAGAAAAGTCTGGAGGAAAAAGAAGGTCTCGGTGGTGAAGATATTGAGAACGTAAATAAGATCCGTGAAATCTATCAGATGACGGATACGCTGCCGGGGCGTGTTCTGCACGAAGCGGAAAAGCTGGAAGGCTCTGTGCGCGGCACGGGTATTCACGCAGCGGGTATCATCATTGCGCCAAAAGACCTGACTGAATTACTTCCTGTTTGCGCGAATAAGGATGTAAACCTTCTCATTACGCAGTTTGAAGGCAAAATCATTGAAGACGCAGGTGTAATCAAAATGGATTTTCTGGGTCTGAAAACCCTTTCCATCATTAAGGATGCGCTTGATCTGATTAAAAGAAACCACGGTATCACCATCGATATCGACTACATTCCGCTTGATGATTTGGCTACTTATGAGCTATATCAGCGCGGTGATACGAATGGTACGTTTCAGTTTGAAAGTCCCGGGATGCAGAAATATCTGCGCGAACTGAAGCCCGATAAATTTGCCGATCTCATTGCGATGAACGCCTTGTATCGTCCGGGTCCGCTCGAGTATATCCCAAACTTTATCAAGCGTAAACACGGGGAAGAGGCAATCGTATATGACGTTCCGGAAATGGAAGAGTACCTGGCCGACACGTACGGTATTACGGTATATCAGGAACAGGTAATGTTGCTCTCGCAAAAGCTTGCAGGTTTCTCTAAAGGAGATGCCGACGTATTGCGTAAAGCGATGGGTAAAAAGCAGATTGCCATTCTGAATAAAATGAAAAGCCAGTTTGTGGAAGGAGCTACTAAAAAGGGGCATCCTGAAGACAAACTGAATAAAATATGGGCCGACTGGGAAGCATTTGCCCAGTATGCGTTCAATAAATCGCACTCTACCTGTTATGCATTCGTAGCGTATCAGACCGCTTATCTGAAAGCGCATTATCCTTCAGAATACATGGCTGCGGTAATGAACAACGCCAACAGTATTGAGAAGATTACCTTTTTCATGGAAGAATGTCAGCGCATCAATCTGGCAGTATTAGGACCGGATGTGAATGAGTCGCTGAAAGGTTTCTCCGTAAATAAAAAAGGGGTTATCCGCTTTGGTATGAACTCCATCAAAGGGGTAGGTGAAGCTGCAGTAGAAGATATTATCTCTGAAAGAGAAAACGGCGGACCATACACTACAGTATTTGATTTTATCTGCCGTGTCAATCAGCGTACGGTCAATAAAAAATCGCTGGAAAGCCTGGTGCTGGCAGGTGCTATGGACAACTTCAAAGAAATGCACCGTGCGCAGTACTTCTTTGCGCCGCCGACAGATCCGGTAACGGGTATGGAGCGTCTCGTACGTTTCGGTAATCAGTTTCAGGCAAGTACTTCCGTTGCTACCAACAGTCTTTTTGGTGCAACAACAATGCCTGATGTAAAACCGCCGGTAATGCCGGAATGCGATACCTGGGCGCTACCGGAATTGCTCAACAAAGAGAAAGATGTAATTGGTATCTATCTCAGCGCGCACCCGTTAGATGGTTTCCGTTTTGAGATGGACAACTATGGCATGATGCCGATCAGCGAGCTGGAAAATAATAAAGGCAGAACGGTGCGCATTGCAGGTTTTATCACTGATGCTGCACATATGGTGACCAAGAAGGGTAGTAAGTTTGGTAAGATGGTAATCAACGATTACAGCGGTAATCAGGAGCTTCTTTTCTGGGAAAACAACTACGTGCAGTACAATAATTTTATCGACAACGGTCAGACGATTATGGTGCAGGGTTCTTACAAAGAGCACCGTTTCCGCCCCGGTGTCATGGAATTTGAGATTCAGAATATCATGCTGCTCGATCAGGTGCGTAAAACCATGACGAAAAAGCTGCACCTGCTGTTGCCCTTACATAAGCTGGATGAACCAATGGTGGCTTTCTTTATGGACAATGTAAAGCGTTATCCTGGTTCGACGGATGTTATTTTCAGGGTAGTAGATCACGCTGCGCAAATGGATATTCGCCTTAAAACCCTCAATATGAGGCTGGAATTGAACGATGAACTGATTCAGTTTTTGCAGGGTAGCGAAGATGTTAAATATTCGCTGGAGATTACGAATTAAAAAGATTGATAATCAGCTTTCGAAGTTGATAATTTCCGGAATGGGGAAAACTTGTCAATAATGTCCCTGTCAACTATTTGCGAATAATCGTCTTCTATTGTGTTGAATCAATATTGGTGGTACATTTGCTATTCATAATTGAGAAATTAATAAAAAAATAAACAATCATGGCAGCAGTATACACCGATGCTAACTTCGATCAGGAAGTGATCAGTGCAGATAAATTGACAGTAGTAGATTTCTGGGCTCCATGGTGCGGCCCGTGTCTCGCGCTCGGCCCAACCATCGACGCTCTTGCTAAAGAATACGAAGGAAAAATCAATGTAGGTAAAGTAAACGTTGACGAAAATCCTACGCTTTCTGTAAACTACGGTATCACAAGCATCCCTTGTGTACTTTTCATCAAAGATGGCAAAGTAGTAGACAAACAAGTTGGTGCAGCTCCACGTGGTGCTTTCGAAAAGAAAATCCAACAACACATCTAAAATCCTCTTGATTTTAAATACAAAGGGCCGGCGTTTGTCGGTCCTTTTCGTTTTTCGGGGTTTCCCGCAAAGATGCTAAGATGTAAAGTCGCAAACTAGTTATCCCGAGCGAACGAACGGGGAGACACTAATCGTTAATGCTTTAACCCTTTAATCCACGATACCTTAATAAAGCAGTCCGGCCGTTTTTAATGCTTTCAACTGCATCGCGAGTCGTTCGCTAAACAGACGGGCGCCTTCGCGATTCAGGTGCGTATAATTGTAGAAATACTCTTTGTGGTTGCAGAGCGGGTCTTTAGAAAAATCCAGAAAGATTGCATTGTATTTGGCCGCCAATTCCCGGAGCATATCCAGATAGCCTTCCCGCAGCAGCACTGTTTTTTGAAATGGCGTATACTCGGGCGGTAATACCATAACCATCCGTATAGAATCGTTTTTACAGGATTGCAGATAAGTTTCAAACTGGTGGAATACAAACGGATCGAAATCTGGAATATAACGCGGGTATTTTTGGCGGAACGATGCCACTACGTCTGTTTGCCAGGCGTAATCGTTGGGGCCGAATCCCTTATTTACTTTGAAGTCATCCGCTTCAGGTTTGCCTAAACTACTGCGAATGCCTGCTACTACTGCGTTTGGTTCACCCTGCCATTTCAGAAACGGAAAATATTTTGTGTAAAATGGAATATCAATTCTCGTTGCCATCTGAAATAAATCCGGATTGCTGAGAAAGGGCAGATATTGTTCCCGGTTATATTGCGCGCTCGATATTCCGAAGAAAACGTAATCCACTACCTGAATAATCATTTTAGGTTTGCGGTTGTATCGCGCGTAAAAAAGATAACGAGCGTACTGCACATCAAAACAAATTCCGTCGGAGCCAATATTGAAACTATTACTGCCGATCGCCGAATCAATGACGAATGGGTCGATCTGCACACGCGCATGCGAATTGCCCTGTATCAGCACATCGGTATTGATTGTTCCGTTTTCCATCCCGTTCAGGACGCTGTATCGAGGATAATTTCCATTCTTGAAACCACGCTCTGTCACAAATGAAACCGCAATCAGCACAATGATGCAGATTGCCAGAAAGCCTATGAAGTCAAGCAAGAATTTTTTCATCGTTAAAATTGAAAATAGATAAAGGTTTGTTGAGCGGCGCCGTAAACAAATATGATCAGGAATACAGCGAGATAAATACTCCAGCGCAGTGGTTTCGACGCGAAATGATCCATTTGTAATCCGTGCTGCTTGGTACGTTGTGCCCATTCTACCAATAACATCAGAGCGATGAATACCGGCGTCATCAGGCTAAAATCCAGCGTGCGGTTGAACGGAAGAAACGGCGTTTTAAACATCCCGGCAATGTATCCGAAGGCACTATGAATGTCCTTTGACCGGAAAAAGATTAATGCGAAACTGACCAGGGCAAATGTGCTCAGCATTTGTATCAATTCTTTCAGGCTGGGGAAGGTCCGGCCGGCTGCAACTATTTCAAGATTGTTGCGGTTTCTTTTCATGAGTACCAGCGGCAAAAGATAGACCGCATGTAAAAATCCCCAGGCAACATAAGTCCAGTTGGCGCCATGCCAGAGCCCGCTGAGCACAAAAATCACAAACGTGTTGCGCAATACTTTATAGGTAGAAACTCGGCTGCCACCAAGTGGAATATACACGTAATCGCGAAACCAGTTGGAAAGCGAAATATGCCATCGTCGCCAGAATTCAGCAATATCACGCGAGAAATAAGGATAAGCGAAGTTGCGGATCAGATCGAATCCGAATAAACGGGCAGAGCCGATGGCGATATCTGAGTAACCGGAAAAATCACCGTAGATCTGGAACGTAAATAAGATAGAACCGGCTATCAATGCCGAGGATGTCTGGTGCTGATAATCGCCGAAAATCTGACCGACCCATTTGGCACAGTTATCGGCCACAACCATTTTTTTGAAAAATCCCCAAAGCATTTGACGCAGTCCATCTCTGGCTTTTTGTGAATCAAAATGCCGTTGGTGTTGAAATTGCGGCAGCAGATGTGTGGCCCGTTCAATTGGGCCTGCAACCAGTTGCGGGAAGAAACTCACAAATGCGAAAAACACCACTGGGTCTTTTTCGGCAGAAAGTTTTCGCCGGTACACATCAATGGTATAACTCAGCGTTTGGAACGTGTAAAAACTAATGCCCACCGGTAATATAATGTAGAGCGTTGTTGGATCAAGATGAACACCGAGGCGCGCAAATGATGCTGTAAGGCTTTCAGCGAAGAAATTATAGTATTTAAAAAATCCGAGAAATCCGAGATTGGTCAGGTAACTTAAACTGAAAAATACTTTTCGCCACCGCGGGTCTTCAATAGCGTCGAGCCGGAGACCTACCCAGAAGTCAAGCGAAGAGCTGAACAACACCAGAAAAAGAAAGCGCCAGTCCCACCAGCCGTAAAAAAGATAGCTGACGAGAATGATGAATAAATTTTGCAAACGCAGGCTTTTCTGAAAGGCAAACCAATAGAGTATAAAAACTAATGGCAGAAATATGGCAAATTCATAGGAATTAAATAACATGTAGTGTGTTTGATAATGAAACCTTACCTTTCAGATTGGGCAAATATATTATCCCTGTACTAAAAACGGTGAAATAAACGTTTTAAACGTTGCATTTGTCGAATCACTCAACGATATTACAGTCGATTGAAAACTATAGTAGCATTAAATTCTTTCTATGAAATCATTTACTCAGATTACAGATCCAGTGTACACGCCTCGGGAGTTGAGTGCTACAGACCGCTTTTTCATGAAATTCATCCGCGATGAGCGCGATCTTCCATTTGTCTACCTCACGGTAAAAATTACATTTACCATGCTGCCGGTTGCAGTTCTTTTATACATGCCGTTTATTAATGGCTGGACATTTGCACTGCTGGCTGTTTTATATCAGTTCATGAACAATTTCAGCTATAAAGGTCCTTTCGGATTGATGCTGCATTGTACCAGTCACAGATCGCTCTTTAAAAAGGAGTATGAATTTCTGAATCATTATTTGCCTTGGGTGATTGCGCCATTCTTCGGTCATTCTCCGGAAACTTACTACACGCACCATATAGGCATGCACCATGCCGAAAATAATCTTGAAAACGATGAAAGTACCACCATGCCATATCAGCGCGATTCATTCCGCGGTTTTGGCCATTATTTTGGTGTATTTTTCTTCGCCGGTATTTACCATTTGTGCGCTTATTTCGTCCGCAAAAAACGCAAAAAATTATTGTATCGTTCCGTGCGTGGCGAACTGTCGTTTATACTTTTCTGTGTAGGGATGAGTTTCGTAAATTTTCCTGCTACGCTCATCGTTTTTATTATTCCATTTGTATTGTATCGTCTGATAGCAATGATGGGCAACTGGGCGCAGCACGCGTTTGTAGCGGCAGAAGATCCGGGAAATGACTACAAGAACAGTATTACCTGTATCAATACCAAATACAACCATAAATGCTGGAATGATGGCTATCACATCAGCCATCACGAAAAACAAACCATGCATTGGACAGAACATCCGGTTTATTTCCAAAAGACAATTGATAAATACATTGATAACGATGCCATCGTTTTTGATGGTATTCACTTCCTGCACGTTTTTGTGTACCTGATGCGCAAGCGTTACGATCTGCTCGCCAAAAATTTTGTCAACATCGGCGATCGCTTTGCTTCAGACGAAGAAATTATCGTATTTCTGAAAAAACGGACATTGAAAATTGATCTGGCTACTATTGCCGCTACCGCTCGGCCAGTGCCTGTTGCAGTGGAGCCGTAAAGTTTTAAGTTGAATGTTTTAAGTGCTACGTTTTAGGTCGTTTTGTCGTTCATCGCGTTACTTATAACTTAAAACGTACAACTTATAACTTATAACTCATACCGTTAGCTCATAACTCAAATAGCTGTTTATACATCTATATTTTTTATTGTTACCGCTATTTTTAATAAATAGTAGGTTAAGCTTTTGTCTTATCGTAATATGTAAATTAATTCATTAATTTTCGTACTATTAAAGATCAAATCGCTGATGTTAGCGTCTGCGATACAAGCCTGCTATTTTTATCCACGAGCGATGTTATCAACAGAATTTAGAGACCTGCCGGATTACGAACTACTGCAGGAAGTAGTTAATATGATCAATGAAGGGTTGATCATCAAAGATCTGAATGGACAGATTATCACATTCAATCAGCAGGCGCTGAATTTGCTCGATTTGCCGGCGGAACAATGTCGTGGTAAAAACTGCGCCGATCTTTTTATTTCCTTTTGTCATTCTGATTTGCGGCTTTACGAATTTGAAGAAGTACCTTCTGTAGTTACGATGCGCACAGGAAAAGCGGTGCAGGATGCGGTGATCGGAATTAAAACAGAGAAAGCGCTCAACTGGGTTTCACTCAGCTCAAAAGTTATTTCTATTGGTGGAACGCCTTATGTGTTGATTTCATTTTTTGATATTTCCAATATCATCGAAGCGAACCGGAAGCTGGCCGAGAAAGAACGTCATCTGCAGCTCATCGTTTCTTCCATTGACGATATGGTTTTTGAAATAACCGCAGGCGGTAATATTCTTAATTACTGGACGAATGATACACAACAGTTATTTTATAATCCTGATTTCTTTTTAGATAGAAATATAGGCGAATTATTTCCGCCTGAGCTTTCAAAGCCTTTTCTGGAGCTAATTACGAAGTCGCTGCAGGAAAATATGCCTTGTGGCATGGAGTATCAGTCGCCATTTGATTCGCACAAAGATAGCTGGTACTACATGCATGTGCGGCCCATTCATACGCTGGAAGGAAAAGTTGCGGTGGTCATTTCTGATATTACAGAGGAACGCAAAACGCAACAGAAACTGGCCGAAATGGACCGTCGCTGGAAGTTCGTGTTAGAATCGTCGGGACAGGCGCTCTGGGATTTTGATTTTCCTACCCGATCTGTCTACTATACCGATGTCTGGAAAACCATGTTAGGGTACAATCCGGATGAGATCGGCATGGGGCGTAATGAGTGGGAGTCGAGAGTACACCCGGAAGATGTAAAGCTCATGAATGATGCCGTGCAATTGCATGTGGAAGGTAAAATACCTTATTGCGAAGTGGAGCATCGGCTGATGCATAAAGACGGAGCATATCGGTGGATATTGTCGAAATCGGTTATTACAGAACGCGATGTCGCGGGCAATCCATTGCGTATGCTGGGTATCAATATGGATATAACGGAACGCATTCATAATATGGAGCAAATCCGTATCAGCGAACAAAAATTCAATCAGGCATTTCAATATTCCGCTATTGGTATGGCTTTGGTGGAAATGGACGGTCACTGTATGGAGGTAAATGAGACGTTTTGCAAAATGCTCGGTTATACCGCGGAAGAACTTCGTTCCATGACGTTTCATCAGTTCACGCATCCGGATGATTTATCGGAAGATGTGGCCAATATGGACAAACTGGTCAAAGGAGAATTCCGGAGTTATACGTTGGAAAAACGATACATACATAAACAAGGCCATTTTATCTGGAGTCTTTTGACGGTTTCACTGGTGCGCGATAGCAATGGTGAGCCTATTTTTTGCATTGGTCAGGTGCAGGATATCTCTGCCAGTAAAGTGCTTATCGACGCATTGGCGCGGCAAAATGCGCAGCTGGAGCTGACAACACTTGATCTGGAGCAAAAAATTAATCAGCTGGAAGAATTCAATCAGATCGTGGCGCATAATTTACGTAGCCCGGCCGGCAACATTCAGATGCTGATTCATGAAATTGAAAACGCTACCAGCGAAGCGGACCGGGATGAATATCTTGATCTGCTAAAATTGAGCAGCACGGCACTTATCGAAACGTTACAAGAATTGATTGACATTCTGGAAATCCGCGTAAATAATTGCCTGCCGTTTGAAAGCTGCCATTTTACTGATATCACAGATAAAGTAATCAAGCAGTTGTTGGCCGGTATTCAGCATAAAAACGCATCCGTTGTAACCAATTTTGGTGTACAGGATATTTTTTATCCGAAAGTATATCTTGAAAGCATTATTCAGAATCTTGTAAGCAATGCATTAAAATATTCGTCGCCCGAACGACCACCACAAATCAATATAGAAACCTATTTACATAAAGGAACCGTGTGCCTGAGCGTTCGTGACAACGGCCTCGGTATAGATCTTAATAAATATGGTTCGCAGATATTTAAATTCCGGAAAATATTTCACCGCGGGTTTGACAGTCGTGGAGTAGGGCTTTTCATGACGCGTAACCAAATAGAGACCCTTGGTGGAAAAATTACGGTAGAAAGCGAGCCGGACATTGGAACGACATTCACAATTAAATTTTAGGGAGAACACAACACATTAAATCACGCACATGACCACAAGACCTTTACGCGTATCCTTAATTGACGACGATCCCATTTTCCGTTTAACGACCGGTAAAATGTTGCGCTCTTTTGAAGAAAGCCCTGTTGAAATAATGAATTTCGAAAACGGATTGGAAGCCATCGAATATTTCCGGATCCATCAAAACGATCCTGAAAAACTGCCGGATGTCATGTTTATTGATATAAACATGCCGTTTATGAGCGGCTGGGAATTGCTGAATGTACTTACCGAAGAAAATATTGGTTTTGTACATGATATTCCGGTTTATATGCTCAGCTCGTCTACAAGCAAGATAGACCAGAAGCAGGCAGACAATTATAGTTTTTTGAAAGAATACCTGGTAAAACCGGTAAAAAAGGAGCAGTTTTTTGAAATGCTGCGCCTGCAAATAAATGAATTACAAAAGTAATTGGGTGTCTTTAAATTCTCCTGCATAAATACAGCCAGGGTTTTTATATTTTTGCATTCCAATTGAAAGGATTACGATTTTATGTTTGATAATCTTAGTGAGCGGCTTGAGTCCGCGTTTAAGCAGTTGAAAGGCGAAGGCCGTATCTCTGAAATCAATGTTGCCAGTACGATCAAAGAAATTCGTCGGGCGTTGGTAGATGCGGACGTGAACTTTAAAATAGCTAAAGAATTTACCGATAAAGTAAAAGAAAAAGCAACCGGCGAAAAGGTAATTACAGCTGTATCTCCGGGGCAGTTGATGGTAAAGATCGTGAAAGACGAACTGGCCGAACTGATGGGCGGTACAGAGTCGGAGATCAACCTTAATAATAAGCCTACTATTATCCTGATCGCAGGTTTGCAAGGTTCTGGTAAAACAACTTTCTCCGGTAAACTGGCAAATTTCCTGAAATCTAAAAAAGGCCGCAATCCATTGCTCGTGGCTGCCGACATCTATCGTCCGGCGGCGATCGATCAGTTGAAAGTACTCGGAGAACAGATCAAAGTACCGGTGTACAGCGAGCCTGAAAATAAAGATGCGGTAGCCATTGCGCAGAATGCCATCGCGGAAGCGAAGAAAAATGGCAATGGTGTTGTGATCATCGATACTGCCGGTCGTTTGGCGATCGATGAGGTAATGATGACCGAAGTAGCGAACGTAAAAGCTGCCGTTCAGCCACATGAAATCCTCTTTGTAGTGGATTCCATGACCGGTCAGGATGCGGTGAATACAGCTAAAGCCTTCAATGATCGTCTCAATTTTACCGGTGTTGTACTTACCAAACTTGACGGTGATACACGCGGTGGTGCGGCACTCTCCATCCGTTATACTGTTGACAAGCCGATTAAGTTTGTGAGCATGGGTGAAAAACTCGATACACTCGATGTTTTCTATCCGGAACGTATGGCGCAGCGTATTCTCGGCATGGGTGACATTACGACGCTCGTAGAACGCGCACAGGCGCAGTTTGACGAAGCGCAGGCTAAAAAGCTCGAGAAGAAAATCCGCAATAACAAATTTGATTTCGAAGACTTTAAGGAACAACTTGGCCAGATCAAGAAGATGGGTAACATCAAAGATTTGCTGGCAATGATTCCGGGCGTCGGAAAAGCAATTAAGGATATCGATATCAGCGACGATGCATTTAAAGGTATCGAAGCGATCATCAACTCTATGACCCCGTACGAGCGTCAGAATCCGGATGTTATTGATCCGAACCGCCGCCGCCGTATTGCAAAAGGGTGTGGCAAAGATATTTCTGACGTAAACGCGTTTATGAAGCAATTTGAACAGATGCGCCAGATGATGGGGCAGATGGGCAAAATGCGCGGCATGATGCCTGGTATGGGCATGGGTATGCCATTCGGAAAACGTTAAAAAAGAACATTTTTTATACTGAAAATCAACGTTTTTTGATTTGTTGAAAAAACTCTTTAAAAAAAATGCAGTTTCAGTTTTTGTAATTTACATTTTTAACTATCTTCGCATTCCTAAAAAAATTATTTTAAACACGAATAATTTCTATTATTTATGTCAGTAAAGATCCGCCTGCAACGTCATGGCTCTAAGAAACGCCCTTTTTACTTTATCGTAGTAGCGAACAGCACTGCTCCACGTGACGGTAAATTCATTGAAAAACTGGGTACTTACAACCCACTTTCAGTTCCAGCTACAGTTCGTATCAACCGTGAACGCGCACTGCATTGGCTGCAACGTGGCGCTGAGCCAACTAACACATGTCGCCGCATTTTGTCTTTCAAAGGCGTGCTGTACATGAAACACCTTATGCGTGGTGTTACTCTGGGTCTTTTTGACGAAAAGACAGCTTGGGAAAAATTCGAAAAGTGGAACGGAGAGCATGAACAACTCGTTGCAAAACGTGAAGAAGCTCACCGCGCACACAAACAAGAAAAACGCCATAGCACAATGCGTGATTCAGTTCGTCGTGTTGAAGAGAAAATGGCTGCTAAAGCTGCTGCTCAACAACCAACTGAAGGAGCTGAAGAAGCTGCTGGTGAACAACAGGAAGGTTAATACTGGCATTTTACCAAGAGATATAAATGGTCTCCACAATTTTGTGGAGACCATTTTGTTTAAATGATAATCTGCATTAAAAAACGGGTTATTGTTTTTTTGAATGCACTACTATACTTTTGCCTAAAATTTTTTAATGAAACCGATATCCTATTTGGCGATAGCAGCCATTGCATTGTTTAACAGCATTAATGCTAAAGCTCAGTTTTCAACGTCCTGTCTCACCGATAGCATTAATATCAGTACCGGGATTGATTATGCGACTGGTAATCCTTATGCAGCTTCGCCCTCAAGCGCTAGTCCGGTATTGGATAAATACTGGCAGATTACCGGAATGCCAACCAACACTACAGGTCTTACAGCGCCTGCCTGTGCACAAATGTTGCTTAGTTCTTTGCTCAGCACAAATATTACTCCCAACGATAGCAATAGCCGTTGGATTGCAGTTGTGGCAAATGCTTATGAGACAAACACCGCACAACTGTCGCCGCTGGGAAGCTTTTTCTGGAATTGCTCTCCCAACATGCCATACAATCCAACCAGCACACCTACGACTTTTACCAGAAGTTTTTATGTTCAGTCGACTAATGCAAGCGAATCCATCACTATTGACCTGACGAAAGTTTGGGGTGATGATTATGTAACCTTATATTTAGATCATAATACAGTAATCTATAAAGACCAGACAACTTCCCAAACCGGCGGTGTTGCAGGTCCAAGCGCCTCATTTAACGTAACTCCCGGTTTGCACACGATTGAAGCGCGCCTCTGGGACATTTCAGGAAACACAAGTTGTATGCGTCTTCGTGCAAGCATTAAATCAGCGAACAATGTTCTGGTAAGCAATAGCTGTTTCGGTTTAACAGACAGCGCCTGTCATCTTATTCCGGTACCGGTTGATACTACTAGTACGGGTACAACGGATACAACCGGCACAACTGGTACGGACACAACCGGAACTGGTGGTACAGGTACAACGGGACAAGAAGGTGTTGTTTCTGTAAACCAGGTTCAGGCAAGCATTTACACTTATCCGAATCCGGTAAAAGATCAATTGTTTATTCAGGTTTCGAAAGCAATTCCAACTGCAGTTACTGTTTATATCTACAACACTAACGGACAACTGGTATCGCAACGTCAGCTTAAATCAATGTCTGCAAACCAGAGCACTGCTATCGACGTACAGTCATTGCCAGCAGGTATGTATTTTATGAAGCTTTACAGTGACAAGCAGGAGTTAATTTCCCGCTTCGCGAAATATTAAAACAGAGCATTTGCTCGAAAAATAGAAATGGCCTCCCCAGTATTGGGGAGGCCATTTCTATTTTTGAACGTTCTCTCGAATAGTTTTTTATGTGTGTTGATTTTGTGAATGTGTTACTATAGTTTTGTTCAAAATTTATTTATGAAAAAACCTATATCTTATCTGGCGGTGTCCGCTATTGCTTTGTTTAGCGGTATTTCTGCCCACGCGCAGTATGCTGCATCCTGCCTCTCCGATAGTATTAATATCAGTACGGGAATTGATTACACTACTGGTAATGCTTATCCGGCTTCCACCTCAAGCGCCAGTCCGGTTTTGGATAAATACTGGCGGATTACCGGTATTCCTTCAAATACGACGGGCCTTACAGCGCCGACCTGTTCTCAAATGCTACTTGGTTCTTTGTTGAGCACCGGTATCGAGAATAATGACCTTGAAAGTCGCTGGATCGCCGTTGTGGCAAATGCCTACGAAACAAATACAACGCAGCTGGACCCGACAGGAAACTTTTTCTGGAATTGTCCACCGAGCACGCCGTATGCGCCTACCACTACACCTACGACTTTTACCAGGAGTTTTTATGTACAGTCTACAGCGCCGGCTGAGCCTATCACGATCAATCTGACTAAGGTTTGGGGCGATGATTATGTAACGCTGTATCTGGATCACACGACACCGATTTATGCGCCGGGTTTTTCTGAGACTTACGGTGTTACAGGGCCAAATGTTTCTTTTAATGTGCCACCGGGTCTGCATACCATTGAGGCTCGTTTGTGGGATGTTTCCGGAAAAACAACCTGTGTTCGTTTTCATGCAAATATTACCGCTGCAAATAATGTACTTGTAAGTAATACCTGCTTCGGTATTACTGACGAATCATGTAATCTTATTGTTCCGATAGGTACCGATACAACTACAGGTAACCAGTCCAGCGGTATTCATCATGCGCCTACGAGTGTAAATACGGTTAATCAGGTTCCTTTAACTGTGTACACTTATCCTAATCCAGCGAAAGATCAGTTATTTGTTCAGGTTTCTGATGATATATCAACAGCGGTGTCTGTTTTGATATATAACGCCAATGGGCAAATGGTGTCTCAGCAAGAGTTTAAAACCATGTCTGCAGGGCAAAGCACACCGGTTGACGTAACGTCGCTGGCGCCTGGTATGTATTTCATGAAACTTTATAGTGGTAAGCAAGAATTAATCTCTCGCTTCGCTAAGTATTAATTCTGAACTTTATTATTTTTAGGGCCCTCTGGATACAGAGGGCCTGTTTTTTATTAGTACACATAACAATTATGGATAAGAATTACGAGTCAATATATCATGATGAAGAAGAGCGGAACTGGTGGTTTAAGGGGCGCAGGGATGCGGTAAAAGACATGATACGTCGCTACAACATTCCTAAAGATGCCCGCATTATTGATATTGGTTGTGCAGGTGGCGCTTTGCTGGTGGAATTGAAAGAATTAGGCTATGAGAATCTCTATGCGCTCGATTACAGTGCGGAGGCGATTGAATTATGTAAAAAACGCGGTATCGAACATGCCTATCAGATGGACGGACATGATCCGCAATTTCCAGAAGGTACTTTCGATCTGATTATTGCTTCGGATTCATTAGAGCATCTGGAGGATGATAATAAGGCGCTGAAAAACTGGTATAAAATTCTGAAGGCAGGCGGAAAAGTTTTCATTTATGTGCCTGCTTACGAATTTCTCTGGAGTGAGCATGACGAAGTGAACTTTCACTATCGTCGTTATACCCGTACCAATCTTTCTGCCAAGGTGAAGGCAAACGGTTTTAAAATTATCAAAGCAGGTTATTGGAATAATCTGATTTTGCTGCCGACGATGACAGTGCGTTTGCTGAGCAAGCTGAAACCAAAGCGCAAAAAAGAAGAAATGAAAAGTGATTTGCTACAGCTGTCCGATCCGGTAAATAATATGCTGACGAGTTGGCTGAAGCTGGAAAACAGTATGAACAAAGTTTTGCATTTGCCGTTTGGTGTGTCTACTTATGTAATCGTTTCAAAATAAAAATTCTTCCAAAGAAAATAATTTATGTCTCAATCTGTTTCGTTGCAACCGGCAGAAAATAAAAACTGGAGAAACATATTTATCCTGTTCAGTATCCTTATTCTGATCATCATGCCTGCGCTGAGTCACAGCTATGGGCAAACGGGTGATGAATGGATACAGATCGATTACGGGCAGTTTATCTGGGACTATTTCTTCAAAGGAGATAAACAAGCCCTTGATTTTACGAACAAGCAGTTTCAGTATTCGCATCAGGAATATTACGGCGGCGTATTTGATTTTCCGATGACGGTGCTGCACCATTGGTTTCCTTCAATTGGTCTGCTGGCACTCCGGCATTTTTTCAATTCGATACTCGGGGCCTTGCTCATGGTCTTTACCGGCCTTTTAGGTTTCCGGTTGACGAAAAGATGGTCTGTTGGTGTGATTGCGTTGTTGTTTATCATCTTCTCCCCACGCATTTTTGGCGAAGGCATGAACAATCCGAAGGACATTCCTTTTGCAACGGGCTTTACCATCGCCATGTTTTTCCTTATTAGTCTGCTGGAGCAAATGCCGCGTAAGTTCTGGAGAAATGTGATTGGGCTTGGACTTGGCTGGGGACTTGCATTTGGTTTGCGTGCTGCCGGGGGCGTGTTGTTTGTAGCTTATCTCGTGTTGTTTACGGCATTGTATTATATCCTCAATAAGGATTGGAAAGAGACTTTGCAGAAAGACAATAAAAAACTGCTTAAGAAACTGGTGCTGGGTCTTTTTGTGGGTGTGGCAATAGGCTATATCATTGGCTTGAGTACATGGCCCTGGGGAATGCAGTCGCCAATCAGTAATCCGCTGGAGTCGCTGAAAGGAATGGCGAATCGCGAAGTGTCGATCCGCGTGCTTTTTGAAGGGCAATATTTTCGCAGTGATCGTATGCCGTGGTATTACGAATTGAAATGGATCTTTATTTCTAATCCGGTAATCGTATTGCTTGGTGCTGTTCTGTTTGTTGTTTTATCGTTGCAGATCAGAAAGCGCTACGGAACTTTTGTTGTGATTGTGTTGCTGTTTAGTGCACTGTTTCCGTTGCTGTACATGATCTATAAACACTCTACTGTATACGATTCGTGGCGTCACGTATTTTTCGTGTATCCTTACTGGGTGGTGATGGGGGCTATCGGCATCGACATGATCGGAACGTTTATTAAAAATCCGAAGCTGAATTGGGTACCGCCGGCGATTGCGATTGTTGGTTTATTGCCAGCTATTGTCTGGACGATCAGAAGCCATCCGAATCAGGTTGTTTATTTTAATGAACTCCAGGGTGGGGTAAAGGGTGCCTACGGCAAATATGATCTTGACTACTATCAGAATTCCGGTTATCAGGCGGCGCAGTGGATTGAGCAAAATGCGAAGCCGGTCCCTGGACGAAAAATAGTGGTGCTCACGAACCTCTCCGGTGTCAACAGGTACTTTGAAAAAGACAGTAGCTGGATAGCTGCGGATTATCAACGCTGGAACAATCGCCATGTTCGTGCTTATGATTATTACATAGCTTATCCCCGTTTCATCTCTGTTGAACAATTAGAAAGTGGAACCTGGCCTCCTGCGGGTGCTACCGTGCACAAGGTAGAAGTAGATGGTGTGCCGTTATGCGTGGTTGTGGAACAGAAAAATAAGGACGGTATTTTAGCCGCCGAGGCGTTTGAGAAAAAGGATTATGCTACTGCTGCGCAGAAATACGCAAGTTTTGTTCAGACAGATAATTCAGATGAAAATGCTTATATGAATTATGCGATTTCTCTCGCTTCCATTGGGCAGATTGATGCGGGGATTCAGGCAATTCAGCGCGCTGCGCAGATTGATCCGTCCAGACCAGAGTTTTTCCAGATTATGGCACAGCTATATCAGGCAAAGGGTGACACGAATGCCGCTCAGAATGCGATGAACCAGGCGCAGTCAATTATGATGAAAGAGCCGGAAGAAGAATAAATTTTAGCCTAATACGCAATGCCTGACGCCTAAAGCTGTTTATGACATTGACAGTTTTGGGCGTTAAGCTTTAGGCCATAAAAAGAAGAACCCCGACGATCGTCGGGGTTCTTCTTTTTATATCGTTTAAGATTTATCTGGTTGAATATGCCTTATGGTGGTTTTGCTGTTGATACTCGTTTCCAGAAAGCCAGATTTGGCATGAACATTAAGGAATAACAATATGGCGATGATTGCAATATAGAAACTTACTAGAATTGCAGTCGTCCATTTAGCCTTACTTTCCGATTTCCGTAAACCGTAGATCATCTAAAGAGGTAGTTTTGTCTGAATATGCTATAGTTATTGGGTGACAATAATACATGTTTAAAACGTTGGAATAAGTTTTTTATTGTGAGATTTTTGTCAAATAATTTTTGATAAATAATTATGAAAATAATAAGAGTTTATTTATCTGTTTAATTGATTAATAGGTAAATAGTTATTTGAGTTTGTTGCCACAGAGACAGGAATTGGAAAAATATTATTTTCTTTAATTTGGAACTTTTGGAATAAATTTTGATAATTATTTTTTCTCTCCGTATATTTGCAGTCCCTTTTTGCAGGGGGGCTAGCACGTGCAAAATTATTTATTGACCAACAAAGCTTATTAATACAGCATCTGACCTGTACTGAAAGATAATCTCTTTTAGGGCAGGATTTTCTTGTTTGCGTAAACTGGAGTTTTAATATATTATGGCTATAACACAAAAAAGAACCGCTTCTGGTCGCATCAACTTTGGTAAAATCCATGATGTTGCCGATACGCCTGATCTGCTTGGTATTCAGCTACAGTCCTTCCAGGACTTCTTCCAGCTGGAAACTACGCCTGATAAGCGTAATAACGAAGGGTTGTTCCGGGTATTTAAGGAAAATTTTCCGATCACCGACACCCGTAACATCTTCGTTCTTGAGTTTCTTGATTATTTCGTTGATCCGCCACGCTATACAATCGATGAGTGTATGGAGCGCGGACTCACGTATTCCGTTCCTCTTAAAGCCAAATTGCGACTGAGCTGTAACGATGAAGAACACGTAGATTTCGAAACGATTGTGCAGGATGTATTCCTCGGAAATATCCCGTACATGACTCCGCGTGGTACTTTCGTTATTAACGGCGCTGAGCGTGTGGTTGTATCTCAGCTTCACCGCTCTCCGGGTGTATTCTTCGGACAAAGTGTGCATCCAAACGGTACCAAAATCTATTCTGCCCGTGTGATTCCTTTCAAAGGTGCATGGATGGAATTTGCTACCGATATCAACAACGTGATGTATGCGTACATCGACCGTAAGAAGAAATTCCCGGTAACAACGTTGCTCCGTGCTATTGGCTACGAAACAGATAAGGATATCCTCCAGCTGTTTGGTATGGCTGATGAAGTGAAATGTGACCGTAAGAGCCTGGAAGCTAACATCGGCCGTCGCCTGGCTGCCCGTGTACTGCGTAGCTGGACTGAAGATTTCGTGGATGAGGATACCGGTGAAGTAGTTTCTATCGAACGTAATGAAATCGTTCTGGACCGTGACAATGTGCTTGATGAAGAAAATGCTGCGATGATCCAGGAAATGGGTATCAAAACTGTATTCCTTCAGAAAGAAGAAGTAAGCGGCGATTATTCCATCATCTACAATACTTTAAATAAAGATACTTCTAACTCAGAACTGGAAGCCGTTCAGCATATCTACCGCCAACTCCGTGGTAGCGATGCTCCGGATGACGAAACAGCGCGTGGTATCATTGAGAAATTGTTCTTCAGTGATAAACGTTATGATCTGGGTGAAGTAGGTCGTTATAAAATCAACCGTAAACTGGGTCTGGATGTTTCTCTGGATTCTAAAGTACTCAGCAAGGAAGATATCATTTCGATCATTAAATATCTGGTAAGACTGACGAACGGTAAAGCGGAAATCGATGATATCGATCACCTGAGCAACCGTCGTGTACGTACTGTAGGTGAACAATTGTTCGCTCAGTTCGGTGTAGGTCTGGCTCGTATGGCCCGTACCATCCGCGAACGTATGAATGTACGTGACAACGAGGTGTTCACGCCAATCGATCTGATCAATGCCCGTACGTTGTCTTCTGTTATCAACTCATTCTTTGGTACTTCTCAGCTTTCTCAGTTCCTTGATCAGACCAATCCGCTGTCTGAAATCACGCACAAGCGTCGTATTTCTGCCCTCGGTCCCGGCGGTCTGAGTCGTGAACGTGCAGGCTTCGAGGTTCGTGACGTACACTATAGCCACTACGGTCGTCTTTGTACCATCGAAACTCCGGAAGGTCCGAACATTGGTCTGATCTCTACACTTTGCGTACACGCGAAGATCAACGAGATGGGCTTTATCGAAACTCCTTACCGTAAGGTAAAAGAAGGTAAAGTAGACCTGAAACACGAAATTTACCTGAGTGCAGAAGAAGAAGATCTGGCTAAGATCGCGCAGGCCAACGTGCCGCTCGATGAAAAAGGCCATTTCGCTGAAGAAAAAGTAAAATCACGTCAGACAGGCGACTTCCCGATCCTGGATCGCGAAGAAGTGGAATACATGGACGTTGCACCAAACCAGATTGTAGGTTTGTCTGCATCCCTGATTCCGTTCCTGGAGCACGATGATGCCAACCGTGCATTGATGGGATCAAACATGCAACGTCAGGCAGTACCATTGTTACGTCCGCAAACGCCGATCGTAGGTACAGGCCTGGAAGCAAAAGCTGCCCGTGATGCGCGTATCCAGATTCATGCTGAAGGTAAAGGTGTGATCGAATACGTTGATGCTAAAGAAATCCATGTTCGTTACGACCGTAATGACAAAGATCGTCTGGTATCATTCGAAGATGATCTGAAAGTTTACACACTTACTAAGTATAAAAAGACCAACCAAAGTACCAATATCACATTGCACCCTTGCGTACGCAAAGGCCAGAAAGTAGTAGAAGGCGACTTCCTGACTGAAGGTTATGCAACACAAGGCGGTGAGCTGGCACTGGGCCGTAACCTGAAAGTGGCGTTCATGCCTTGGAAAGGTTACAACTTTGAGGATGCGATCGTAATCAACGAAAAAGTAGTGCGCGAAGACTGGTTCACATCTGTTCACATTGATGAATACGAACTGGAAGTACGTGACACTAAACTCGGTGAAGAAGAACTGACTCCAGATATCCCGAACGTTTCTGAAGAAGCAACCAAAGACCTCGATGAAAACGGTATTATCCGCATCGGTGCACACGTTGGTGAAGGTGATATCCTGATCGGCAAGATCACTCCGAAAGGTGAAACAGATCCGACTCCGGAAGAAAAACTGCTCCGCGCGATCTTCGGTGATAAAGCCGGCGACGCGAAAGATGCTTCTCTGAAAGCTCCGAGTGGTACTGAAGGTATCGTGATCAACAAACAATTGTTCCAACGCGCTAAAAAAGATAAAAACTCTAAGGTTCGTGAAAAAGCTCAGCTTGAAAAAATTGAAGCGACACACGAGAAAAACCTGGAAGCGCTGAAAACATTGTTGCTGGATAAACTGATGACTTTGCTGAAAGACAAATCATCTACTGGTATTACCAACAACTTCGGTGAACTGGTAATCAGTAAAGGTGGCAAGTTCAATAGCAAAACACTGGGTTCTATCGACTACGCAAACGTTAATCCACTGGGTTGGACCGGCGATGCTGAAATCGATGGTTCTATCAACCAACTGTTGCACAACTACAATATCAAGTATAACGAAGAACTCGGCCGTTACAAACGTGAGAAATTCAACCTCAGCATCGGTGATGAATTGCCAGCTGGCGTACTGAAACTTGCTAAAGTGTATCTCGCGAGCAAACGTAAACTGAAAGTAGGTGATAAGATGGCCGGTCGTCACGGTAACAAAGGTATCGTTGCCCGTATTACACGTGCGGAAGACATGCCGTTCCTCGAAGACGGTACTCCGGTAGATATCGTACTGAACCCACTTGGTGTACCTTCCCGTATGAACCTTGGTCAGATCTATGAAACGATCCTGGGCTGGGCTGGTGAAAAACTGGGTGTGAAATTCGCTACGCCAATCTTTGACGGTGCTGCAGTTTCTGAAATTGAAGAACTGATCGGTGATGCGAAATTGCCTGAGTTCGGTCACACTTACCTGTTTGATGGTGAAACCGGTGAACGTTTCCACCAGAAAGCAACCGTAGGTATTATCTATATGATCAAACTGCACCACATGGTTGATGATAAAATGCACGCGCGTTCTATCGGACCATACTCGCTCATCACACAACAGCCGTTGGGTGGTAAAGCACAGTTCGGTGGTCAGCGTTTTGGTGAAATGGAGGTTTGGGCGCTGGAAGCATATGGTGCTGCCAACATCCTGCAAGAGCTCCTCACACTGAAATCAGATGATATCATGGGTCGTGCGAAGACTTACGAAGCCATCGTAAAAGGTGATAACGTGCCAAAAGCCGGTATCCCTGAATCATTCAACGTATTGGTGAATGAATTACGTGGTCTGGGTCTGGAACTCAAATTCGAATAGTATTCTTATAGTAGAAGCATCAGGTAGCAGTTTGTTACCTGGTTCTTCTTACGAAATGGAAACAAATTATTGTAAGTAGTTAGCTCGGGTATCTTGATGAGAATAGATTTAGAATTGTCAGGATTGATTACCGAAGACAGAGAATGATAAACGGATTAAGCAAAAAGCTAGCTTGATACTTGATACTTGCTACTTAATACTAAAACAAAAAACACGTCTTTTTCAATATGGCTATTAAAAAGGATAACCGTCCGAAATCTGGCTTTAATAAAATCACCATCAGTCTGGCATCTCCTGATGCTATCCTGGACCGTTCTTACGGTGAGGTGCTGAAGCCTGAGACAATTAACTATCGTACGTACAAACCGGAACGTGATGGTTTGTTCTGCGAAAAAATATTCGGCCCTGTAAAGGACTATGAATGTTACTGTGGTAAGTACAAACGTATCCGTTATAAGGGTATCGTGTGTGACCGTTGTGGTGTAGAAGTAACTGAAAAGAAAGTGCGTCGCGAGCGCATGGGTCACATCAAACTGGTTGTACCTATCGTACATATCTGGTATTTCAAGAGCTTACCAAACAAAATTGGTTACCTCCTGGGTACTGGTTCTAAAAGACTCGAAAGCATTGTTTACTACGAACGTTATGTAGTAATTCAAGGTGGTGAGGCTGAAGATCTGATCCGTCAGAAACTGAACCTGCGCGATTCTGAAAAAACAGAACTGCAGCAGCTCACAGAAGATGAATATCTGGAAATCCTGGATAGCATCTCTAAAGAAAATCAGCATTTACCAGAAGAAGATCCAAACAAATTCATCGCTAAGATGGGTGCCGAGGCAGTTCACACAATGCTGTCCCGCATCGATCTGGATCAATTGTCTTACGATCTTCGTAATGCTGCGGCAAACGAAACTTCTCAGCAACGTAAACAAGAGGCGCTGAAACGCCTGAGCGTTGTAGAAGCTTTCCGTGATGCCAACACACGTGTAGAAAACCGCCTGGAATGGATGGTAATGCAGTATCTGCCGGTTATTCCACCGGAACTGCGTCCACTCGTACCTCTGGATGGTGGCCGTTTTGCGTCTTCTGATCTGAATGACCTCTACCGTCGTGTAATTATCCGTAACAACCGTCTGAAACGTCTCATTGAGATCAAGGCTCCGGAAGTAATCTTACGTAACGAAAAGCGTATGTTGCAGGAAGCAGTTGACTCTCTGTTTGACAACTCACGTAAATCAAACGCTGTAAAAGCTGAAGGTGGTCGTGCGCTGAAATCACTTTCAGATGTATTGAAAGGTAAACAAGGTCGTTTCCGTCAAAACTTGCTTGGTAAACGTGTTGACTACTCCGGTCGTTCTGTAATCGTAGTAGGTCCTGAAATGAAACTGCACGAATGTGGTCTTCCAAAAGACATGGCTGCAGAGCTTTTCAAACCGTTTATCATCCGTAAGCTGATTGAACGCGGTATTGTAAAAACCGTTAAGAGTGCGAAGAAACTGGTAGAACGTAAAGAAAGTGTGGTTTGGGATATCCTGGAAAATGTGCTGAAAGGCCATCCGGTTCTCCTCAACCGTGCCCCGACGCTCCACCGTCTTTCAATCCAGGCATTCCAGCCCCGCCTCATCGAAGGTAAAGCGATCCAACTGCACCCGCTCGTGTGTTCTGCGTTCAACGCCGATTTCGATGGTGACCAGATGGCCGTTCACGTTCCGTTGAGTCACGCAGCAATCCTGGAAGCACAATTGCTGATGCTTGCTTCTCACAATATCCTTAACCCGCAAAACGGTACGCCGATCACGCTTCCTTCTCAGGACATGGTGCTTGGTCTGTATTACATCTCCAAAGGCAAGAAAACTATGGGTGATGTTGTGGTGAAAGGTGAGGGCAAAGCATTCTATAGCGCAGAAGAAGTTATCATTGCACATAACGAAGGCCGCGTTGATCTGCATGCGTGGATCAAAGTAAAAGCTGACGTTCGTACCAAAGATGGTTCTCTGGAAAGACAACTGATCGAAACTACAGTAGGTCGTGTGTTGTTTAACCAGTTCGTACCGAAAACAAATGGTTACGTAAACGCATTGCTGACTAAGAAATCACTGCGTGAAATCATCGGTAACATCCTGAAAAATACCAACATCCCACAAACTGTACAGTTCCTTGATGATATCAAAACATTAGGTTTCCGTACGGCGTTCCGTGGTGGTCTGTCGTTTAACCCTGCGGATCTTACCATCCCAGAAGTTAAAGAAGAACTGATCGCAGCAGCGCAAGGTGAAGTGGAAGAAGTATGGGATAACTATAACATGGGTCTGATCACGAATAACGAACGTTATAACCAGATCATCGATATCTGGTCACGTGTGGATACTCGTGTAACAGAAACGCTGATCCGTGAAATGGCAAATGATAAACAAGGTTTCAACTCTGTTTACATGATGCTGGATTCCGGTGCCCGTGGTTCTAAACAACAGGTAAAACAGCTCGCAGGTCTTCGTGGTCTGATGGCGAAACCTCGTCGTTCTGGTTCTACTGGTTCAGAGATCATCGAAAACCCGATCCTTTCCAACTTTAAAACAGGTCTGTCAGTACTTGAGTACTTCATCTCTACGCACGGTGCGCGTAAAGGTCTTGCCGATACCGCCCTTAAAACAGCGGATGCCGGTTACCTGACTCGTCGTCTCGTAGACGTTGCACAAGATGTGGTAATCAATGATGAAGACTGTGGTACACTTCGTGGTATTGCAACTTCTGCACTGAAAGACAACGAAGAAATCGTAGAACCGCTGTACGATCGTATCCTCGGCCGTACTTCCCTCCACGATGTATTCGATCCGCATACAGATGAATTGCTGGTAGCAGCTGGTTCTGAAATCACTGAAGATATCGCGAAAGCTATTGAAGACAGTGCAATCGATACAGTTGAAATCCGTTCCGTACTGACGTGTGAAGCCCGTCGTGGTGTATGTTCTAAGTGTTATGGTAAAAACCTGGCAACCGGTTACATGGCACAGAGAGGTGATGCAGTTGGTATCATCGCGGCACAGTCGATCGGTGAACCAGGTACACAGCTGACACTCCGTACCTTCCACGTGGGTGGTGTGGCGAGCTCTTCAGCTACCGATTCTAACCTCGCTGCTCGTTTCGACGGTACTATCCAGTTCGATGGTCTGCGTACTACTAAGTACACTGATGTTGAAGGCGAAGAACAAGTAATGGTTATCGGTCGTACCGGTGAGGTGCGTATCGTAGACGTTACCAACGATCGTCTGATGATCACAAACAACATTCCTTACGGTTCTATCCTGAAAGTAAAAGACGGACAGAAAGTAGCGAAAGGCGATGTGCTTTGTACATGGGATCCGTTTAACGCGATTATCCTTTCTGAAATCAGCGGTAACGTTCGTTTCGAAAACGTAATCGAAGGTGTTACTTACCGTGAAGAAGCGGATGAACAAACAGGTCACCGTGAGAAAGTGGTAATTGAAACCAAAGACAAAACTAAAATCCCTGCGATCCTCGTTGAAGGCAAGGAAATCAAGTCATATAACCTTCCGGTAGGTTCACACATCGTTGTAGAAGACGGTGAAGGTGTACACAACGGTCAGGTACTCGTTAAGATCCCACGTGTGATGGGTCGTAGCCGAGATATCACGGGTGGTCTGCCTCGCGTAACAGAATTGTTTGAGGCACGTAACCCAAGTAACCCAGCTGTAGTAGCAGAAATCGACGGTGTAGTTTCTTTCGGTAACATTAAACGTGGTAACCGTGAAATCATCGTAGAAAGCCGCGAAGGCCTGGTGAAAAAATATCTCGTTCCGCTGACACGCCACATCATGGTTCAGGACGGTGACTTCGTAAAAGCTGGTACTTCATTGTCTGATGGTGCTACAACTCCGAGCGATATCCTTTCTATTAAAGGTCCGTTCGCTGTACAAGAGTACCTGGTAAATGAGATCCAGGAAGTTTACCGCTTACAGGGTGTAAAAATCAACGATAAGCACATTGAGGTGATTGTTCGCCAGATGATGCGTAAGGTAACAATCATCGATCCGGGAGACACTAAATTCCTCGAAGACGATACAGTTGATAAATTCGATTTCATGATCGAAAACGACTGGATCTTCGACAAGAAAGTGATTACCGATGCTGGTGATTCTGAAAGACTGCATCCGGGCCAGATCGCAATGCTGCGTGAAATCCGCGAAGAAAACAGTATCCTCCGTCGTTCTGATAAGAATCCGATCCAATACCGCGACGCACAATCAGCTACATCAGCTCCGTTGCTGCAAGGTATCACGAAGGCTTCACTCGGTACGCACAGCTGGATCTCTGCTGCTTCGTTCCAGGAAACAACGAAAGTATTGTCTCAGGCGTCGATCAACGGTAAATCAGATGATCTGATGGGCTTGAAAGAAAACGTTATCACAGGTAACCTGATCCCAGCTGGTACTGGTATGCGTGAACTGAACGACGTTGTCGTAGGCTCTAAAGAAGAATTTGAACTGTTGCTCGCAAGCAAAGACGTACTGCAGTTTGACGAAGAAGAATAGTAATAATAATTGGACTTACATAGTGAAAGGCTGCCTTAGGGTAGCCTTTCGTCGTTAATAGGTTAATAAGTTGATACGTCGCGATGGTCAGAAATAACCATAACAGTCGTTGTCTGGAATCGTTGTGTACAACGTTTCATAGCGAGATACGAAGCAATCTGCACGTATTTGAGTGCAGCTCGTGTTATGGTGCAGGCTGCTTCCTCCGTCGCAGTGACGCCCGTGTTATGAATAAAAACAGGGGCGTGTTAAATAGTAGCAGTGACGATGAAATGTGCGACGCAACTCAGGTCTGATCGGAGTAGAAATGTTGGTGGCAAAGAAAAGTTATTAAATCTCATGAGCATTGACGTTTGACTTTTCACGTTTCACGAAACGTGACCATTCATCATTGACCATTGACTATTCACCGTAAAAGTCGCAGGAATCCGCCCCTTCGCCGTTATTATCGTTCTGTACATATTGTCATCGCGGATATTTGCTTGAAAATATTGTAGCTTAAAGGAAAGCTATTCTGCTAAACTGAAAACAAAATGAAAAGCAAGCCTTGGTTGATAGTGGTACTGCATGTACTGTGCTGGTTGCTTTACCTGTCACTGCCGTTTATGTTCCGTCCGTCGCATAATTTTCATCATGGACCGGGTGCAATGCCGCCAATGCCGCACCGGGATGAAGGTTTCAATTATTTGTCGATTGCGACGAATGGGTTGTTGATACCGTTGTTTTATTTAAACCTCAATTGGCTGCTGCCGAAATTTTTGACGACGAGAAAATACGGAGCATTTTGGGTTTCGCAGCTGGCGCTGCTTGGCGTTTATTTCGGATCAGTGGAATTAATACTTTGGATTGCAAATCCGATTCGGCACGCACCGTTTTTTATGCAGCTCATTAATTATTTTACCGTGACGATGGTAGCGATCTGTTATCGTTTGCTGGTAGATAATGCAGAGCGGGAGCGTGTTCAGAAAGACAAAGAAACGGAGCATCTGAAATCGGAATTATTGTTTCTGCGCTGGCAGATCAGTCCCCATTTTTTGTTTAACGTGCTGAACAATCTGGTGGCTCTTGCGCGTATGAAATCAGAGAAGATGGAGCCGATGCTGCTGCAGCTTTCTACGCTGATGCGATACATGCTTTATGAAACCGATGATCGCAAAGTGCAGCTTTATCGCGAAGCCGAATACCTGCAAAGTTATATTGCGCTGCAGAGTCTGCGTTTTGGAAACGATGTAAAAGCACATGTGCATATTGACGTACCGGAGCAAACTGTTTATCATATAGAACCGATGCTGCTGATTCCATTCGTCGAAAATGCGTTCAAACATGGTACTGGACTCGTTGATAATCCCGAAATTTATGTAGAGATGATCCTTAAAGACAGTCTTTTGTTTTTTGAGGTGAAAAATAAATACATGCCGCGTCCGCAGGACAGCAAGGACGAAACGCATGGTGTGGGCCTGATGAATGTGCAGAGAAGGCTTAACTTGTTGTATGAAGACAAGTACGACCTCAATGTACGTATTGCAGACGGCTGGTTTGTGTCACTTTTAAAAATTGATCTTGCCTGATGTTAAGTTGTATAATAGTTGATGACGAGCCGCTGGCACTTGATTTGCTCGAAGACAATATTGGTAAAATTCCGTTTCTGGAATTGAAGGGTCGTTGTAAATCGGCAACCGAAGCGTTGACAGTTTTACAGAACGATAGCATCGATCTGGTGTTTTGCGATATTCAGATGCCAGGCTTAAATGGTTTGCAGCTGATCCGTTCATTGGTGACACCACCGATGTTTATTATGATCACAGCATATGAAAATTATGCGGTAGAAGGTTTCAATCTTGATGTGGTAGATTATCTGCTCAAGCCTGTTTCCTTTGATCGTTTTCTGCGTGCCTGCAATAAGGCGCTGGAGAAAAGTAATAGTCGCAATGCGGTGAAAGCTGCACCAGTAAGCAAATCTGAAGAAATACCGACGCCTGGTTATATTTTTCTGCCGGTTGATTATAGCATGGTGAAAATTATGCTGAGTGAAGTCCGTATGATAGAAGCACTGAAAGACTACATCAAAATACATTTTACAAATCATGCCAAACGCCCGCTGCTGGTGCGCATGAGTATGAAAGCAATGGAAGAGATGCTGCCGGGTGCAGCCTTTATCCGTATTCATAAATCGTACATTGTAAGTATTGGTGAAATATCCGCCATCCGGAAAAATGCGCTTTATATCAATGAACTGGAATTACCGATTGGTGAACAGTACAAAGATGCGGTGCTGAAACTTACTTCGCGTCCTATATAATTATAATTGTGAGTGCGCATATGACTTCATTATGGTAATACTGGCGATGAAGTGTGCGACGCAAGGATGCTAAACCGGAGTGGTAGTGCTGGTGGCAAAAGTTTGTTAGTTTCTATAAATTGGAATATAGTGTCGTCGTGACGCCGTGAGAAAATCCGCTACAATAAACATCGCGGAAATCGGGTATTTTGTCGCAATACGCGAAAATCGCGCTGCGCTTGCATTTAGTTTTGGACGCATCACATCATTCCGAAATGAAACCGTTCATCACTTTGCTTTGCGCAGCCGTTTGTTTTTCATCCATATCATTTGCAAAGTCTAAAAAAAATACCGCAGGAATCTGGCAGTCGACATCAATACGCATTGATGGAAATAATGACGACTGGCCGCTTTCTTATCCATGGTATAGTTCACAGGGAGCGCTTGCGTATAGCGTGAGCAACGACGATTCATCTCTTTATGTTACCGTGAAAAGCGGTAGCTGGAGCCAGATAAGAATGCTTAATGCCGGTTTTTCTTTAAAAATAGATACTTCAGGAAAGCGAAATCCTGCAACTGCAATTCATTTTCCGGTAACACCAAAAGCACAGCCAGACACCGTTTGGCGGATTGTTCCGCCTTCAGAAGATCAGCTCGTTTTGCGTGAAGATGTGATGCTTGAAGGTTTTAAAGACTGTAATGGCATGACTTTTATTAAAGAGAAGAATAGCTGTGGAATTGAGATTGCGCTTGGGTTTGACGCCTATCACGAATTAGTTTGGGAAGCCAGGATACCGTTCAGTGCATTTTACAAAAATCATTTGGCGCCCGCTGATGCAGGTAAAAAAATAATGCTGTGCCTGGAATTGAATTCCATGAAAATGGCGCTGCATCCTGACGGAGAAATACCGCCACTTCCGCCAGGTGGTGGGGAAATGGGCGAAATGCCTCCTGGTGGCGGTCCTGATGGCGGCGGTGGTATGGGGTTTCCACCACCCGATATGAATCTGCGTGCTCAGTTTCCGATTAAAATCTGGCAACCAATTACACTGGCTTTTAAAGAATGATCCTTTCGTTCATTTGGTTAATAAGCAGGCGGAGCAATATTTTGCTCCGTTTTTTTATAGTGTATCTTTAGTAGATGGATGAAGCAATGAAACAACACTGGGAAAAAGTGTATGCAACCAAGACGCCTGAAGAAGTAAGCTGGACGCAGGCTAAGCCGGAAACTTCACTTCGTTTTATACACAGCTTTAATGTGCAGAAGGATGCTGCGATTATAGATATTGGCGGTGGTGACAGTAAGCTGGTAGATTTTTTGCTAGAAGAGGGATATAGTAATATTACTGTACTGGATATTTCGGAACAAGCTGTAATCCGTGCCCAGAAAAGGTTAGGGGAGCATGCTGGTAAGGTGAAATGGATCGTGAGTGATATCGTTGATTTCGTTCCCGACACTACTTATGATATATGGCATGATAGGGCTGCATTTCATTTTATGAATACGGATGAGATGGTGGCGCGTTATATACAGAATATGAAACAAGCAGTGAAAAATGGTTATGCTGTTATTGGTACATTTTCCGAACAAGGACCTAAGAAGTGCAGTGGGATAGAGATACGGCAATACAATCAGCAGCGTTTGTCTACAATTTTACAACCAGAATTTAGCAATATAGCGTGCGTTATTGAAGACCATACAACACCATTTCAAACACAACAAAATTTCCTTTTTTGCAGTTTTAAAAGGGGGTGATACCCCTGAAAACCCCGTTTTTAGGCACTTTTTATCCACAGAATGTATTTTTATTGTGAATTATTGCACGAAAAACTTGACAGTTTGAAAAAATGAATTAATTTTTGTCTCGAAATCATTTTTAATTAAAACAAAACATTAAAAATTATGAATAAGGCAGAACTGGTAGAACAGATTTCCAAAGATGCTGGTATTACTAAAGCACAAGCTAACGACGCTCTGGATGCTTTCACTGACGCGGTAATGGGTACCTTGAAAAAAGGTGACAAAGTTACGCTGGTAGGTTTCGGTACTTTCTCTGTAACTCAAAGAGCAGCTCGTAACGGTCGTAACCCACAGACTGGCGAAGTGATCAAAATCAAGGCTTCAAAAAGCCCTAAATTCAAAGCAGGTAAAGACTTCGCTGAGAAAATCGCTGGTGCGAAAAAAGCTAAAAAATAGTAGCACACTATAAGAGATGGAAAAAGCAAGGCTGATGGCCTTGCTTTTTTTATGTACGATAATTAAAAGTCAAAATTCAAAATTCAAAAATCAAAACCAGTATAACCGCGAGCAGTGACTTTTTTGTCGTGTGTAGAAATGAAACGTCTGATGTTTCATTTCTTTGAGTTGAGGGATTTGTTTTCCAGGTCGTTTCATTCTTCTTCGCTACGACGCAATTAACGCCTCTGCTACTCGCGTTTGTCTCGCTGAGTTCTGATGGCATAGGACCTAAAACAATACTTTCCGTTGAGCGGTATTAAAAACAGGTGGCGGGGATTATTGACGTTTGACTTTTCACGTTTGACCATTCACCACGTTCAAAATCAGCCATCAGGAAATCAGCCCTCCGCGATTTTGTCAAATCAGTATCTTTAATTTATGAAACACGTATCTATACTGGTTCCGCACGGACATACGAGTTTATCCAACATTGAAGGAACACACCAGATTCTTTCCGAGGTAAATAAACAAATGGCAGCGATGGATCGTTCGCCGCTATTCCAGATACAGCTCGTGGGGCTTGAAAAGGCTACAACGCAGACCAATGGCTTGTTTACCGTTAATCCAGACGTGCTTGTCGGAGCTGTTGCGAAAACAGATCTCATCATCATTCCCGCGATTCACGGCAATCCGCAGGTGGCAGTTGAAAACAACAAAGCATTTCTTCCGTGGATTGTAAGCCAATACCGTGGCGGAGCAGAAGTGGCCAGCTTTTGTATCGGTGCATTTTTTCTTGCAGCTACCGGATTGTTGCACGGTAAACAATGCGCCACGCATTGGGTTGCAGCGAATGAATTTCGTCAGATGTTTCCGGAAGTGAATCTCGTGGATCATAAAATCATGACCGAAGAAGACGGGATTTATACCAGCGGTGGTGCGTATTCTTACCTTAATTTACTCATCTATCTTATAGAGAAATTTGCAGGCCGTGATGTGGCCATTCTTATTTCCAAGGCTTTTATGATTGATATCGACCGGCTGAGTCAGTCGCCGTTTATCATTTTCCAGGGGCAGAAAGAACATGAAGATGAACAAATCAAAAAAGCGCAGGATTTTATCGAACATAATTTTCAGGAGCGCATTACGGTAGATCAGCTGGCAGATATGCTGGCATTGGGTCGCAGAAGTCTGGAGCGCCGTTTCAAAAAAGCAACCAGTAATACGGTGAGTGAATATATTCAACGTGTAAAAGTAGAAGCCGCGAAAAAAAATCTGGAAAGCGGCCGCAAGAATATTAATGAAGTGATGTACGAAGTTGGCTATTCTGATGTAAAAGCATTTCGTACCGTCTTCCGCAAAACAACAGGCCTTTCACCATTAGAGTACCGGAATAAATACAATAAGATGTCTGCTGTCTGATCGCCGATTTTCTGATTTTACGAAGTGTTTTGGTTTGTTTTCTATTTCCATCAGGAAATCAGAAATCGAAAAAGACAGCGATTATCTGCATTGTGCTGCTTCTGCAATTGGATTGGCACCATTAGAATCAAGATACGTGTACCCTGCCAGAACCGTGTCTGCAACGCCAGAAACAGATATACTTATCGTGCCGCCTTTCTGCACGGGAATTAATAATTGCCAGGGAGAAGTAGGATTGTTGACCGTCACAGATCCACTTGCGCCGTAATAAGTAACGGAGTTTATTTTGCTATTGTTTCCCAACGCCTTTGCTGTGTAAATAATATTGCCACCTGCCGGGGCGGTTTGCGTATTGGCAGTGGCCGTGCAACCATTGTTGTCATCATTCTTATGGCAGGCCACAATCAATCCGCATAAACAAAACATCGCGATAACCCTTAGTGAGGAAGATTTCATGAAAGGTGTTTTTGGATTCTTTAAGATACGTAAAATCGCTGATGTCCGATTTTAGGATCGCTGATTTATGATGAGTTATCAGTTGTGTTCCTGATCGCTCCTTCGTCGGGATGGCAAATACAGCAAACACATTTCAAATTCATGGACTTTACACATTTTCCTGCCGACTGATTTAACCATTTAACTCTTTAATCGAATGCCTGAGTAAGCATAGTGATGTCCAGCTTCTTCATTTTAAACATAGCTTCCATAACACGTTTGGTCTTCTCCGTGTCTTTGTCTCTCAGCATTTCACCTAACACATTTGGAACGATTTGCCAGGATACGCCGTATTTATCAGTAATCCAGCCGCAGTTTTGTTCTTGTCCATTGTTTGATAAAAATCGGTCCCAATAAAAATCGATCTCTTCTTGTGTATCACAATGCACAAACATAGAGATCGCAGGATTGAAAGAAAATTGTGGACCACCGTTGAGTGCAATAAATTCTTGTCCTTCCAGTTCAAATGTGACAGATAACACGGAGCCGGGCTCTCCAGGACCCATTTCGTTGTAATACATGATATTGGTCATTTTCGAATTGCTGAAAATCGACGTGTAGAAATTCATCGCTTCTTCGGCCTGGCCATTAAACCAGAAGCATGGTGTTATTTTTTGCATTGGATAGAAATTTTAAAATTAAAACGCTGAAAGCTCGTTCGTGTTAAAGCTATTGAGCAAACACATTTTTCCTATTCTCCCACATTTAATCAGATTGTCCACATTTCATGGTCGCATTAAAAAATGAGCTTTTTAGCAAAGCAACATTGAGCTATTCAACAAACCTGTCATACCTAAAAGCTACGGAATTTTGGGGTACTAAAACGAAAACACAATGACAAAAGTTTGGTTTATCACCGGAAGTTCACGCGGGCTCGGTCGTAGTCTGACAGAAGCTGTACTGGCTCATGGCGACAAAGTTGCAGCTACTGCCCGTAACCCACAGCAACTCAATGACCTGACAGAAAAATATCCTGAACAAATATTACCACTGCCGCTTGATGTGACCCAGAATGATCAAATTAAGAACGCGGTTGAAAAAGCAATCGATCATTTCGGTCGAATAGATGTGCTGGTTAATAATGCAGGATTTGGCATTACAGGCGCAACAGAAGCGTTTACAGAAGAACAGGTACGTAGTCAGCTTGAAACAAATTTGTATGGCCCAATCGCTGTTACAAGAGCCGTATTGCCACATATGCGCAAACAAGGGTCGGGACGCATCCTGCAAATAAGTTCCGTTGGCGGTCGTATCGCAAATGCAGGTATCTCCATCTATCACGCTGCGAAATTCGGTTTGAGTGGTTTTGCTGAATCTCTGGCGAAAGAAATGGCGCCATTGGGCATTCTGGTAACGGCTGTAGAGCCAGGAGGCTTCCGTACGGATTGGGCCGGAGCTTCTATGACCTATGCCGAAAAAGTTCCGGGTTATGAACAAATAGATGCCATCGCGGAATATCTGCGCAGTGGTTTTGTTCCAATGGGAGATCCGGTTAAAGCTGCAAAAGTGCTGATTGAACTTACAGACAATCCTGAACCGCCAATACATCTGATATTGGGTAGTGAGGCGGTTGCCCTGCTGAAACAAAATATGGAAGCGCGTAAAGCTGAACTGGAAAAATGGGAAGCGCTGAGTGAGACTACCAATCATGATGATGCTGGTGATTTTATGAAAACAGCGTTTGCTCAAATGATTGCTGAATAGCAGTTAAATTGCTGAAATGGTAAATGGTTAAATGGGTCGGCGATATAACGAAGCGACTGATTTAACCTTTTACCTAATTAACATTTTAACCAAACCATTTAACGAGTTAACTTTAGAGAAATGGAGAACAGGCAAGACCAACAGATCACGTATTCCTGCTATTATGCGAAGAGCAGAGAAGGGGAGCAGTTTGCACCGGAGCATGTGTTTAACTATCAAATTTCGGGCACGCTGACTGTGAATGATGGCGAACGTGATTATGTGACGAATGCTGGTGACTTCCGTTTTATCAAAAGAAATTCGCTGCTTAAGTTTAATAAGGTGCCGCCGGAAAATGGTGAGTTTAAATCAATCTCTATTTTTTTGACGCAGGAAATGTTGCGTGATTTCAGCATGGAACATCATATTGTTTCAGATGGAGATGCTGATCACACGGCTGTACATCAATTGCCCGCTCATCCGTTGTACCAGAGCTTCATTCAATCGCTGGCTCCTTATGAATTTTTAACCAGACAAGGCAATGAAGAACTATTCCGACTGAAATTGAAAGAGGTAGTCATGCTGTTGCTAAAGGTGAATCCTGAATTGAAAAATGTGTTGTTTGATTTTGCGGAGCCGGGTAAAATTGATCTGGAAGAATTCATGAATAAGAACTACCATTTCAATGTAGAGATGAAGCGCTTTGCGCATTTGACAGGCCGCAGTCTCGCTACATTCAAACGTGATTTCGAAAAAATATTTCATTTATCGCCGAGTAGATGGCTGCAGCAGAAACGTTTGCAGGAAGCTTATTTTCTGATCAAAGAAAAAGGCCGCGCACCTTCGGATGTTTATCTTGATTTAGGGTTTGAAGATTTATCGCATTTCTCATTTGCATTTAAGAAGAAGTATGGTGTGGCGCCTTCGTTTGTGAAGGCCTAAAGCTGAAAGCTTAATGCTTAATACTGCTTTTGTTGTCGGATACTCGCGATGTTGAGCGCTCGCGTTTGTCACATCGACGATAGGAGATGTCCCGCGTAATAAGTGTTCTGAAAGATCGTTCGTGTCTACAAAATTCCACCCGATTCCTCAACCGGTAATTTAGTTTGAATGAAAACGTCCCGCTAGAAAGCAGGACGTTTGTCTTTGCGTTAGCCGCATTTATTACTCAGAGGTATTTTTTGTGGTGTGTGCTTCGCTCCGCATGATAAGTGCGAGCAGGCCTTCTCTAGCTCCTCCAAAGGAGGTGAACTCCCAACGCGAGCATTGACCACTCGCCATTCACATTTCACCTTTGACTTTTGACGTTTCACGAGATTTGCCATTCACCATTGACTACGCCGGCGACAGCCTTCTCGCTCTCAAATAAACTGAAGTACGATTGAGATATGGAAACAGGATAATCAATATCATCGTAGCCAGCATTAGAAAGGTCATTGCCTCGTAATAATCCATTGCATAACGGATGCGTGTTTGACTATTAACCGCGCCTACTAACAGTTTTTGGGCCATTTTTACTGAAGGTGTTTTAGAAATACCCAGTGCATGCATTTTATGCGCATTAACCGCAATCGCTTTTTTCGCGGACAGATCTACATTAGTGAGCTTCTCGCGGAATACATTAAAGTGATAACCCCGTTCATAGAGTTCAAAATAGTTCATCACTGCAATGCTTACAATAAAACCAAAATAACGGATTGCCAAACCCGCTGCTGCGGCGGAAGGCGCCATATGTACCGGCACTGATGAAATAATGTAAATAATCGTCGGTACCATGATCATTCCTACACCCATGCCTTGCATGAACAGCGGAATAAAAAACGTGTCGGGATTGGCTTCTGTGTCAAACAGAAAAAACATAATCGCATGAAACAGCATCAGGAATAGAAATCCCGGCAGCCAGCTGTAGCGTATTGGTTTTTGCTGCAGCGTCAGACAACAGGAGATAATCACGCCAGTGACTAATCCCGCGATGTTGAGCAGATTCATGTAGGAAACATGCTGTGGGTCGAATTTCAATACCTCAGCGAAGAATGAATTGGTAATGCCCGATGCAAAACGGCAGAGGTACATAATAAACAACAACAGAATGCCCGCTTTAAAATTCCGGAATTGAAAGATCTTCAAATCGAGATAGGCACGTTTCATGCTGCGCTGACGCAATGCAAAAAACAATGCCAGTAAGACGATTGTAACTACGCTGTTACGAATGCGCGCATCTTCCAACCAGTAATACTCTTGCCCGAAAATCAAGATATAACCCAGCAAACAAAGTCCGACGCTATACATTACAAAGCTTTGCCAGTCTAGTTTGTAGAGCGGAAATCGAATATTCAGCCGGATGTTGTTCATCGAAATAAGAATCAATACAAGGCCTGGGATATAAGAAAACACTGCGCACTTGTATACAATATTAAAATTAAAGGCGTCGATGAGGTCGGCAGTTACAAAGTTGTTGAATGGCATCGTACAAAGCAGCATGCCAAAGAATACCGAGTAAGCGATCTCACGTGAACGTTCTTTTTTTAACCTTGCAAACATCAACGACAGCGAAAGATTTACGGTGCTGGCAAACAGCATGCCTTGCAGAAAGCGTACAGGGAACAGGATATACAGACTTTGCGTTTCATAACAGATAAAAGCGGTGAGCATCTGCAAAAAAGTAAACACAATAAAATATTCCTTCGCAGCGAGGTATGAAAAGAATCTTCTTTCTAAACAATAGAAACCGACATAACCAGCGTAAAACAAGGCTACTGCAAATTGTATATCAGCCGGTTCGCTGCCATAATAGCCTGCTGCAGCGTTTATATTGGATAATGGCAAAAAGAAAAGTACTAAGCTGGGCAAGAACACCGAGAACAAAATGATCTTCGCAAGCCAGCGTGGCACCCAGTCTTTGAATACCGGAAATGAACTACCCATGTTGCTGTTGTTTCGGAACGTACACGTTTACATTCATACCTGCTTTCAGCAGATCAATCTCCTGGCGTCCGCCATCCACGCGGATTCGAACGGGTACACGCTGTACAATTTTTACATAGTTACCAGTTGCGTTGTCTGGAGGCAGTAATGAAAAGCTGGAGCCAGTTGCAGGAGAAAGAGAAATAATCGTACCGTTGAAAGTTTTATGAGGATAGGCATCTGCCGTGAAATTCACCTTATCGCCGATGCGCATGTTTTCAATCTGTGTCTCCTTATAATTTGCAACTACCCATTTGTCTGTTTCGTTATTCACGATAAAAGCCAACGTCTGTCCTGCGTCTATCATTTGTCCTACTTCAATGGTACGTCTGCCCATGCGGCCGTCGTAAGATGCTGTTATTACCGTATAACTTACATCTAGTTTATGCCGTTCCAGTAAGGCTTTCAGTCGTACGATCTCCGCTTTTATCACCTCTTTTTCTGCGTTTACATCGCTTATTTTAGAAAGTGCGGCATCATAATTTGCATTAGCAGAAGCATAGTCACTGTTGTTGACATCAAGCGTTGCCTGCATGTTTTCCAACTGTTGCTTCGTGGCAGATTCTTCGTTGTACAACTGGTTATAGCGGTCATAATCCAGCTTTTGTTTCCAGACCTTTGCTTTGTTTGCGGCGATTTGTGCATCGGCACTGCGCGCAGTCTGATGAAGTGTGTGCGTGTTGCTTTCCAACACTTCCAGCTGCGCGATATTCTTTGCAATCGCTGCTTCAGTTTGTTGCTGTTGAATCACATATTCGCGGTTGTCGATGAGCAACAACGTGTCACCTTTTTTTACCTGCTGGTTTTCCTCAAATTTTACGGCAACGATAAAACCGCCTGCACGCGAAATCACAGGGTTGATATATTCCTCCACCTGCGCATCGTTGGTTTGTTCATAACGGTAATAACCCCAGAGAGAATCAATGCCCCAAACGGCAAGCGCAACTACCAGAATTACGGCAATCCAGCCGGTGATTCTTGTAATGATCCGGTCGGTAACGGTATATTTCTTTTTCATTAGAGTGTGCCTGTTATGTTTTGTAATAAGTAATATTTTGTTTGCGCAGAAATCTTTGCAGCCGCTAATTCAAACCGTGTTTGCAGCAGCTGTACATCTGCATCCAGCAGATCGGTGATGAGTGATGTTTGCGAGAAATAAGTGTTCTTGATGATGCGCGCATTTTCCTCCGCATGATTGATGTTTACTTTCGCCACATCAATCTGCACAAGCGCTTCCTGATAACGGAGATAAGCTTCTTTCACCTGTTGGCGTACTTTATCTTCCGTGTCCTTATGTTTTGTTTCTTCTGTTGCAAGCTCTATCTGCGCGGCTTTCAGCTTGTGTACGTTATGATAGAGTGAAGAAATCGGGAACGATGCTTTTACACCTGCAACGCCCAATGAATACCAATACGGATTGTAAGGATAGAGGAAAATCTGTGGATTGGCATAATAGAAATCGCCGTACATACCCACTTTCGGACGCACATTGGCGCGTATTTGCCGTACATGAATCGCGCTCAGTTCTGTTTGCTGTTTCGAGATCTGATAGTTGAAAGCATGCTGCATTGCTTGTGTGAGACAGTTTTCATAAGGTTGCAATGTTTCTGATTCAATCAGGCTGTCTACAGGAAGAATGATGCGTTCGTCTGGTTCTCCGATAATGATATTCAGCTTTTGCTGCGCAATGAGAATATCATTTTCGATGGTCACCAGCGTCATTTTCCGGCGCGATAAATCCAGTTCTACACGAAGGACATCGCTTTTGAGTACGACACCGTTTTTGTGAAACGATTTGATTTCTATCAGTTGTTTTTCCTGATCTGCAATGTCTTTGAGCATCAGATCCCGGAATACGAGCGACTTTTGCAAAGTCAGATACAAAGCAGCTGATTGATAACGGATGTCGGATGTTGTTTGTTCCTGACGGATACGCGCGATATCAGCGAGCGTTTTGTCCGCTTCAATTTTTAGGTTGAGTTTGTTGCCGTTGTAAATGTTCAGATACATGTCAGTGCCCATGCGGTAAAGCGTGTGAATCACTTCGTGCTGTGTTGGCGCTGAAAACAGCCCATTCTCATAAATAGGAATGTTGGAAGCTTTTTCCGCACTGCCGTAAACACCCAGTTCCGGAAGCCGTTCATTGTGGTCATCTTTTACTTCTTCATCGCGCATATTTACAGTTTGTTTGCGGATGTCTATTTCGCGGCTGTGTGTTTCTGCTTTTTCCCAAATGCCTGATAACGAAATTCGAAGCGTGTCTTTTTGAGGGGAAACCTGCGCCTGGACGGCGATACTTACTGCTAAAAATAAGCCTGTTAGAAAAGGCTTTTTCATAAATATTAATTTGACGCCGCAAAGTTATTTCGACTTTGAGTGATCTATTATTTGTAAATCGTCAATTATTTATTAATTCCAGCCATGTCGCTTAAAGCTCAAAGCAGAAAGTTTAAAGCCTGGGTTTATTAAAATTCGCTTGGCGTCTTGGCTTCTTATGTAGCTTTGCGGGAAATAAAAAGTCAAAAATCCACCATCCATGGGACTTATAGCTTTACTGCCAGACATCGACAAGCAACCGCAATCTGTATTTGTAATGCATGAGAAATCTGAAAAATTGATTCCGCTGCATCATCATACCAAAGGGCAGTTGAGTTACGTAGAAGGCGGAATAGCGTATATCACCATCGATTATAAAACCTACGTCGTGCCTGCGCGTCATTTTTTTTGGATCCCTAAAGGAATACCGCATATTCTGCGGGTGGGATACAATGCTACTGTTTTACGCTCACTTTATTTTTACACCGAGGGCGACGATAAGCATCCGTTTTATAATCAGCTGGGAATTTATCCTGCCAGTGAATTGCTGATACAGATGATCAATTTTACCGAACGATGGGACGAACGGCATGTCACAAGTAAAGATGAAAACTTTGAATTCCTGGTTGCGCTGAAACAATTGCTGCCACAGCTTAATACCGATGCGCTGCCGATCATGCTGCCGATTACCGATGATGAGCGTATGCAAAAGATTATCCGTTTTTTGGAGAAACATTTTGGTGATCCGATTACACTGCAGTCACTCGGCCGGCAGTTTAATATCAGTGAGCGGTCGCTCTCGCGTTTGTTTCAATCCACGCTGCACATATCGTTTTTGCAATACCTGAAAACACTTCGCATGATCAAAGCGATTGAACTTATTGTGAAGACCAATCTTCCGATAAGCGATGTAGCCTTTAGGGTTGGTTATGATACTATTGGCTCGTTTAGTAATACTTTTTACACATTTACTGGTTCCCGCCCTACAAGTCTTAGGCAGCCCTAGCCCCTCAACGGGATTTTGCGTCAGTGATTTTATTAATCACTTCGGGTGGGTGTTGGCCCGATCTTTTTGTGGTCGCTATTATGAAACCGGCACAAAACATCAACATCAACCAGTGGTACGATCATGCGGTTACGCTGGTGTTGACATATGGACCTCGTATTCTTCTGGGCATTATCATATTCATTATTGGGGAATGGCTCATCCGCTTTTTAAAGAAAAGAGTTGGGCGCCGAATGGACAGTAGAAATTTCCATTCGTCATTGCGACCGTTTTTTCAAAGCCTGATTTTTACCTCATTGCAGGTTTTGCTATTACTGGTGATCATGCAGATCATCGGCATTCAGCTTACCGTTTTTACGGCGTTGATTGCAGCGTTTGGTGCCGCAGCAGGTTTTGCGCTTTCGGGCACGCTGCAGAATTTTGCCAGCGGCGTACTTATTCTTTTATTAAAGCCATTTGAGATTGATGATAATATTATAGCACAGGGGCAGGAGGGGACAGTTACAGATATCCGGCTATTCTACAGCGTAATCAAAACTTATGACAATAGATTGGTTGTGGTGCCCAACAGTAAACTTTCTAACGAAATCATTGTAAACATTACACGCGAAGGAAAACGCCGGCTTGATGTGCCACTTGATTTCGATCTGAATTTTGATTTTACCTCCGTGAAAAAAATGATTGAACAAACCGTTGCAGAGAGTAAAGATTTGTTTAAAGAAGCACCGGATATGCGTATTGGTGTTTCCGCGGTAGCGAAAGATAAATTTACGGTGACCACAAATGTGTGGATCAATGCCCACGGTTTTGAGGACACAAGATTGGCCTTTCAGGAGCGACTGTTAAAAGCATTGCAATGCTATCTTTCTGATACTGCAGCTAAAAAAGATTAGGACTGTTAAAGAACTCGCGCTGGTATGGTTTTTCACCTATTGTAGTAAAATCATTTAACTATGAGAAGGACTAACCAAAACCGGGAAATAAAGAATGTGCGGCATAATGCGCACGCGTCGCAATCGGGTGGAAGAAGGCCCGAAAATAAAGACAACCTGGACAGTCGTGCTAATGAAGAGCAAGACGATAAAGGCGGCGATACTACCCATAATGTTAAGGAAACAAGAAAGACAAAATAGCAATAGACCAATTATTGTACCAGGTTGATTAATTGAAGAGCCGCTCTAGAGCGGCTCTTTGTTACTTATTCGTCAAGAAGAAAAATCGTGGGTAAAAAATAAAGCGGCAAACATTGCTCTTCAATTAGGGATGTTGAGTTCGATTACCGCTTTCGTTTCAAGGATAAAATTTTATCCTAGTTTGCTTTCGTTCAAAATTCAGGGTATGTGCTTTAAATAAATAGTATGTTTCGTTTCAAAAGGTCCTGAATAAAAAAATCTATATACGTGGGGTTGGGTTTGTGGTTGCAAAGATCTATCATCTAATAGATTATGCAAAAGTATTTTAACGGTAATTTAATACGTGAAAAGTACGGGTTGACTTTTTAATGCTTATGACAGTAGCCTCCTCTAACTCCGCCAAAGGAGCAGAACGCCCAACGTAAATTACTATTCCATCATCTGTCACCCAGAGCGGAGTCGAAGGGCGGCACCTCAGGTCGTCGATCAAAGCAACGTTCCATAGTTCGACTTCACTCACCATGACAACGCGCAAGTAAATCAGCCATCACCCATCAGCGATTTTACACTTTTCAGCGCGCTCACGTATTTATCAAGATAGAATTGCTTCGATGCGCTTTTGTATTGCATGACGAAGCGCGGATGCTCCAGTGGAATTAACTTCTTAAAGAAGCCATGTTCTTTATTCAGCTTGCTGAGAATTTTTTCATTCTTGCCCGTGCCCAGACAAAAAGCGACATCTGTTTTAATGCCCAGTTCAATTTGTTTTTGAATATTTTCAATCATAAAACCGGCTACAGCCTGCTGCAGCTCGGCGTTGTCGTAATAATTGTAATTCTTTTCCCTGCCATTGGCCTCTACAGAGGTAAAGCCGAGCGGACAGGGAGAGTTGATATAATAATCGCTATAAAACGCTTCCAATCCACCGTAGGCATGAATCATTTCGTAGATGAAAACGGACGAAGGTTCATGCGTTAGTTTGCCTTCATAGGGAATATGACATTCACTCTGCAGTCTTTTGGGATCTGTAAATGGAATACCCGTAAGTCCGCTGCCAAAGCGACCCGGATTAATGCCGAGAATGATATGCCTTTTCTTTTTATCGTTATAGTATTTGTGATAAAACTCCCGCACGATTCGCATCGCCTGTTCTGATTCCCGGAATGGATTCATGATACGGATGCCTTTCGGCAAAGGAGCACCGTTATAAACAAGTTGTTCGTTGTAGGCAATTACTTTATCTCCAAACGTCATGGTCAGTTGGCGAGTTGTTTTTTAAATTGATTCGGACTAACACCTACTTCTTTTTTAAACAGCCGGGAAAAATAAGGCAGGTTCTCAAATCCAAGTGTGTAAGCGACTTCAGATACGTTGTTACGATCTTGTTTCAGCAAGTTTTTTGCTTCATTGATCAGGTAAACATGAATCAACTCGATAGCAGTTTTTCCTGTTTCCTGTTTTAGCATATCACTAAGGTAGCGCGATGAAAAATGCAGTTCGGATGCAATCGCATTTACGGTGGGCAATCCTTTTGTCTGCAAATAATCTTTTTTAAAATAATCGGCCAACACTTTCTGGAACTTAGAAACGGTTTTGCCGGAAAGGTCCGTACGATTTAAAAACTGACGTTTATAAAAACGTTGTGCGTATTTCAGAATGGAATCGATATGCGTAAGCATAATATCGCGGCTGTATTCATCCTGATTGTTGTTGTATTCAGTTTCTATTTTACGAAAAAGATCCCAGACGATTTGTTCTTCTTTCGGTGAAAGATGCAGCGCTTCGTTGGCTTCGTAATCGAAGAATCCGTATTTCTTTATTTCCTCGTGCAGCGGATGTCCGTCGAGTAAATCTTCATGTATATAAATGCTGAAACCGTCTTCTTCCAGTTCCAGGTTTCTGAATTCGATGATTTGACGTGGCCTGGCAAAAATCATAGAGCCATTTTCATGATCATATTTGGTACGGCCGTAAAGGATGTTGCCCGCTTTTAATTTCTTAAAAGCGATGATGTAAAAATCTGCGGTGAACTCGTAGTTTCCGAGCGGACAATTTTCACGGTATTGGCACATCACCAGACTTAGTAATGGATTTTCCAGAGGCGGATAACCATTGGCTGCATGAAACTCGCTGATAGATTTGAAATGTTTCATCGTGTGAAATTATGATAAAATCTGCGCCAGCAGGCCGGCGCAGATTTATAAGACTATGGATAAAATTTATTAGCCTCCCCCGAAGGGGGAATTCCAGCGCGCGTAAAACCAGATTACACGGGACCCCCAGCATGCCAATGACACATTTAAAATTGAGTTCCATTTCAAGGTTCTTAATTTGACTGCACAGTAGCAATGAAGCTCAATCGAGCGACCGTCTAAGCCACGGAGTGATTTGGCTTAGCCTGCCCTTTTTTGCCTACTTTTTTACTCGCGTTCATATCATCTCGGGTCGCTCATGAGGGCTTCGCCGTTTGGCATAAAAAAAGTAGGAGCATGATGGTTCGAAGCCAGATTTGGAGGACTATTGCTAAATCAAGGTGTCATTGTCTTTTGATTGTAGGCACCGAATAATTAGTCAAGGGGACCGATGCGAGTATTACTGCTACTCACAACTAACCACCACTCAGAGCGGAGGCGAAGAGCACCAATCATAAATTTGGGCTTTTGACTTTTTAATTAGTGCCCGTGTGCAGCAGCAGAAACCGTTTCCCATTCGTTCCATTCATCATGACGGCTGGCGTAAACCTGTTTTACGAAAGGATACGCCACTTTGCCGAGCAATAAACGCAATGGTGGGTTGTTGCTGTCTATCAGTTTCAGGATAGCGTCAGTTGTAGCTTCCGGTTTACCGAACGAATCCGGTGTAAGTCCGGCATGGAAATCAGCTTTGATCTGGTCATATTCCGGCATGCTTTCTGTATGGAAAGCAGAGCTTCCCGCCCAGTCTGTCGTGAACCCATTTGGTTCTACGAGCGTTACATTAATGCCGAATGGTTTTACTTCCGTAGCCAATGTTTCACTCAACCCCTCCACAGCAAATTTAGAAGCGTTGTAAAGGCCCAGTACCGGCAAAGTTACCAGTCCTAATACACTCGATAACTGAATGATATGACCATGACCTTGCGCGCGCATCACGGGAACGATCGCCTGCGTCAGCCAAAGGAGACCAAAGAAATTTGTTTCCATCTGATCACGTGCCTGTTGTTCGGAGGTTTCCTCAATACTGCCAAACAAGCCAAAACCGGCGTTGTTGATCAATACATCAATCGTTCCGAAATGTTCTTTTGCTTTTTGTACTGCTTCAAAATCAGCGGTACGGTCGTTGACATCAAGCTGCAATGGAAGAACAGCGCGGCCGTATGTAGCTACCAGATCGCTGAGTGAATTAATATCGCGGGCTGTTGCCACTACGTTATCACCTCTTTTCAAAAAGGCTTCTGCCCATATTTTCCCGAAACCGCGGGATGCTCCTGTAATAAAAATTGTTTTTGCCATTGTTTGTTTTCAATTGTAGGACAAAGCTACCGGCAACAAATGAGGGCCATTTATACAGAAGTACGAAAGAATGATACATTTTGACGGAAGGCCGATATTTGTATTCATATGAAACAGAGAAAATCATATAAACTTTCAGCCGCCGAAATCGTGCAACTTATTGCTCCGATGGGCGGTTGCGTAGCTACCGACCGGATTACCGTAGACGGAAATAGAGTAGGTTATATGTGCCGGACGGAGCCGATCAATGATCTGGATAGCGGATGGCAATTTCTTGCTGGTGACGAAAGTCAGGAATACGTCGATGTCGCAGATAATTCAGGTGTCTACGATGTCAATACAATTGCTAACTACGATCCGGAAATTATCCCGTTTCTACATTTTCCGATTGGCTCGGAATTTGAACGAGATGAGGTGTCCGGGAATCTTACTCAGATAAGATAATCGGCTTGCCAATATTTTTGTCCGTCAACAGCCAAGAGCGGTGAAAGCAGAGATGATTGGGAAAACATTGATTTGCGGCAGATTAATAAGTATTCAAATATAATCGATCCAGCGGCGGATTTTGTGGAAATCAACGAATTTATATACCGGCGGATATTGGAAAACTGAATTTGGAACGAGATATTTGCAGGAACATTGACTGAAGGGTCCCGTAGTTCAATGGATAGAATAGAAGTTTCCTAAACTTTTGATACAGGTTCGATTCCTGTCGGGACTACAAAGCTGATTTGCTGATCGCTGTTGTCTGATTTTGATTGAAGCGATATAGAAAATTGAAAAGCCTGCTCAGAGAGCAGGCTTTTTGCTATTTGAATAATTCGTCATGATTGCCTGGGAAACTATCCGGCATATTCCTGAAACTTCTTTCTGAATTCCAGGGGATTCAAAATTCTTGGAAATGCTTCTTTTGTTCCGCCACTGCCAATAATAGTGATGGTACCATAACCCAGCAGACGTGCGAATATGCTTTGATCCACGCGCACACTTTCAATCTTGCTCAAGTTCATCTCTAGTGTTTTTCTTGATAACAGGCCTGCCTTAACGACCACGCGTTTGTTTGTTATGGCAAATTCGGCTGTCTTTTTTTTGATCAGCGGGTAAATTCCCAATGTGAAAAAACTGATCAGATTAAAGAAAATGATCCAATGGTAGGATGTCTCAAATTCTACTTGTTCACCGTTGATGAGGTGATTGTTTACGTAATTGCCCATTGTTATAGAAGTTTTAGTTTTTGCTGTATCTGAAGGAGCGCATAAGGCTTATTCTTACTTAGCTTTTATGCATTTAAAGCAATGTGTTCCTTCATTTGAATCTCTTATACAAAGGTCAATTGAATACAGATTCTAAAAAGCTCCAATCAGACTGAACATTGGTCCAAAAAGACATTTTTTTGTAAAACGGTGGCTAGATTTACCCTACAGAAAAGAAGATAGAAATACCACAGTACATTTATTATCTTACTACTGACTTACTTAATAATTCTTTCGATGAAATTATCTATTTCCTTATCGTTCGTGCTGCTGTTTGCTTTGGCGGCAGGTTGCAAGAAAGATGATACAAACAGTTCTGCTCCTGCTTCTTTTACTGATGTAAAATGGCATTTATTTTCTGAGCGGGTGGTTGATACCGCTGATGGTTCTAATTCATCTTATTGGGCAAATGATTCAAATAACGTCGATGCGAATGAATACTATTTGTGGAAGCCCAACGATTCTTTTTATGTAGGACGTGTTCTTCAAGGGGTGAAAATTTTAGACTCCGGAATATGGGTAAGACGATCTGATAATTCATCTTTAATCTATATGTACGAGAACACCTATATGAATCAGGTGTTCTTTTCGCTATTTAGTGTTAGCAGCGTTACGTCAGATAAACTGGAAATCGCTGCATTCGGCTTTTTGCCCCATACTATCGAATATTACCGGTTCGTGAAGGTTAGATAACTGTATCCCGGAAAAATTTAAGTTTTCGATATCGGCGAATTTTACCCCGAATTTGGGATTTTTCAAAACCTTATGACCTTCTATATTCGCACGGATTAATATAACCTATATGAAGAAATTTTTTCTTGCAGCGAGCCTTATCAGCGTTGCATTTGCATCTTGTAAGCCGGGCGACGGCGATGGTATCGGTACTATACCTGGTAAATGGTATTTCGAGACAGATATACACTCAACGGTAGTTAATGGAAAACTACAATCGATGGATACTGTTTCTATCAACGATGGCTCTTACATGGAGTTTACGAACGATGGGAAAATTTATTCTTACAACTATAATGCCGGTGGAAATTCCAGCTATTTCGATACCGGATCTTACAGACAAGATGGCAACATACTTTACATGACCGATTTTACCAGCAATGAATCCGACACCTTAATGATTTTAAAAATCACTACGAATCATCTGCAAACTTATACCTCTTACCAGGACGTCATAAATGGTGACACTGTTCTTAAAGGGGATATGTTGTTTTCTCATAAATAGTTTCGGATAAAAAGGAAAGCCTGCTCTTGAGCAGGCTTTCCTTTTGTTAGGACTATTCAACGCTTTTGGGAAATAATCCTCATTTTTTGAAAACAAATCGGACCAAATTTTAATCCTGCTGAATCTGTAAGCCATACCTGAAAGCCCGTCTGTTCATGAGACAGATTTTTGCTATAGTTTTTCTTGACTAAAACGATCTGGAATTGTTTATTGTATTTTAGGCCAGCGTTTGAAATATTTATACCGGATAGCAGGCATAGATTTACAGAAAGAAGTATGATTGTTATTTTTTTTCATGTAAATGATGAAATTCTCATTAAGTAATTTCCTCAAAAGCCCAGTTGTTGAGCGTATGGATCGCTCCTTTTTTCACAACAGTGCGATATAACTCAACTGCATTCTTCAATACTTCTAAATTGCCACATGCAATATACTTAGAGGACTGTTCAATAATTTGAATATTAAACATCCTTAAATTCGCTGCTGAAAATTTTTTTAGGGGTTTAAAGGTTGAAGAAAAAATGCGATTTGAACTGACAGCCATTAGGATATCTGTGTCATTAAATTCTGAAAACTTATTTGAAAAGTTTTTAAAAAGAATAGGATTGTCTCCAATGACGCAAACATCTTCTGCGACTTCATGGATATTGTATACTCTTTGCCCCTTGATACCATTTAAAATCATTTGATCGATGTGATGTTTAAATAGGCCTGCCCTATTAATTTTATTCATTGCTGCATCGCTATGCATATGATTGAGCTCGATACCATCTACTAAAATTTTAGAGTTTGCGAAGATGTTGTCTGCTGCAAAGTCAGTAGCGGGAATTCTCCAAAATAGTGTAATAAGAAAAAAAATCATTTTGGAAACTTTTTCATCAGTTAAATCAATTTTTTGCAGCGGTGCGCTTTGTAATTCATAAATTATTTTGCTGATCTGATTATCAATTGTAGAATATAAGGAATCTTCTAAAATGGAACTAGTGTTCTTTTCATCAATTTGCAGAGTATTCCTATCGTTTTCAAAAAAGATAGATTTAGGTGGCCTTGGTTTGCTTAAGATCTCATCTTTGTTTTTATCAAAAATGTATAGGAGGCCGTTCTCGTTTTTAAATCCATTTATTAAAAATTGGGGGATGTAGTGGTGCCGTGACGACTTTTTATTCAAATATTTTCCAAATTCTGTGTCCTCGATATTCACTGTTTGATTTTTGTTTTAATGGGTATTAAAATATGCTTGAGATGTTAGATCGTCTTGTGTTAAATTAAGGCGTAGACTTGCAGATGTTTGATCTTATTTTACAATTTTGCAACCCGTTTCATCATATGTCCACTATCATTTGTAATATCCAGCAGGTAAATGCCCGGTGGGAAGCCTGTCAGATCTATATCCTTCGTCAAGCCATTTACTGTTTCATTCTTTAATAAAACCCCGCTCATGTTCAGCAGTTTTATAGTTGCTTTTGCAGACTGACTGAAACGTACGGTAAATATATCTTTTGTCGGATTTGGGAAAACCGTGACGGTTTCGTTGGCTAATTGTACCGGCGAAATAGCTGTTGGTCCGCCGATACGGTATAACTCGGCGCCAATGGCGTTTTCATAATCAGCGTCGAAGAAAAGCATATTGTTGCAAATCTCGAAATCTCCGGATACCCATCCATTACTGTCTGCAAAGGAAGGCCAAAGCTTTTGCGTGCCATTGGTCGTACCGTCGGTAGTCCAGATCTGGATGCGTGTGGTGTCGTTTGCTTCAAAATAAAGCAGGCCGTTAAATACTTTCATTCTATAAGGCGCACTGCTCATCGGCGAAGGATAAGAAGGCGGCGTCGGAAAAATATCTTTGATCATATAAGTGCCTGTATCGGTAGCATCTGTCACCCATAGTTCTCCGCCCAGTGAATCTGCACCATCAAAATAAAGTTTATCGTTGTAGGCCGTGAAGGAGAATGGCTCCAACGCACCCGGCCAGAGTGCTACGGTGCTAAACATATGAGTGCCTGTGTCCGTACCGTCGGTGCTGTAAAGCCCGCCATAACCGGCAAAACAAAGCAGGTTGTGATATACGGTCATGCCGTGGGCAAAACAATTGGAACTACCGTAGGCAATGTCTTTCAGCATATGTGTGCCGGTATCGGTACCATCGCTCGACCAGACTTCTGTGCCATGTGTGTAATCGCTGGCGGCAAACCATAGTCTGTTTTTGTAAACAGCGAAATGCGGATAATAAGTTTGTATCGTCAGATTGCCGGCAACATTATCTAATATCCTTGTGCCGGTATCCGTGCCGTCGGTCGACCAGATTTTTACATCAGACTGCGGCGCATATGCCTGAAAATAGAGGCGTCCGTTGTATTCAATAAGATTTGCGGGGTTTGCGTCGGCTTGCTGATTCAATTCTTTGACGATGTGCGTGCCGGCAGTAGTACCATCTGTCACCCATAGATTGGTGGTAGGGTAGGTGCTGTCTCGGCCCGCGAAATACATTTTCCCGTTGAATAAAGTCATGCGTATTGGCAATGGCGATACATCGTGTACTTGTACCGTTCCGGCGGCGGTGCCATCTGTAGACCATAGATGATAATGCATGCCATCGTCCCAGGCACCGAATAACATTTTCCCATTCATTACGCCGAGCGGGAATGCGTCTGAGCTTGCATCGCCCGGATTGATGTCTTTGACAAGATGTGTTGCTGCGTTAGTGCCGTCTGTCACCCATAGTTCTCTGCCATGTACACTGTCGTTGGCGTTAAAGTATAATTCGTTTCCGTTAGTGCATTTGGCAACGGCCGAATTGCCGATATCGCTAAAGCCTCCCGGACCGGTATTGATGTCTTTTACAAGTACGGGCATTTGTGCAAAGGAGGTACTTACAAAGCATAGGAGGATCAATGAGGTAAATGTTTTCAACATAAAGCAGTGTTTAGTGGTGTGGATTGTTTGGGATGCTAAGTTGAATAAAATGTTTAATATAAAAAAGTGCAGATCCCAGGTGGTTCCCGGGTTCTTAGAAAAACAAAAGCCTGCTCACGGAGCAGGCTTTTGCAATTATATTTTCGGCAGTAGTTCGTCAAATAATTTGTGCATCTGGCTAAAACCCTGAAATGGACTATCCGGATTAAATTCCTTGTCTTTGGATCGCTCGCGGGCTTTATCTAATTCACCTTTCAGTCGTTTATAGATATCGTTATCTGGTCTCTTGTAAAATTTTTCTGACTTCTCGTAACCGGTCAGATAATGCTCTAACCGCTTTCCTGCTTCGCCGCACTTACGAAAAGGTGCGTTACAATATTCAAAATGACAGAGCAGCCAGTATTCAAGACAGGGGTGGTTCATAATAACAACGACGTTTGCCGGACAGTTCGCTTTATACTCGAGAAATGTATTCAGCTGTTTTTTCTGATCTACAATTACATCCATGTCTATAATCCAGAAAACTTTGTCGTAACCTTCTGCAACAAGTGTCTGCACTTTTTTGTACTGATCCTCTAAGCCTTGTCTTTGTTGAATTTTTGGTTCGATATTGACGTTAATCCTATCTTTCTCGTGCTGTTTTAGTAATTGAAAATACCAGGCTTCGGTTTGTCCTTGAGTTGTCTTGAATTCTTCGGTCTATTCGCCATCGCTAAAGTCAATATAGTAGTCCCCTAAATTTGGAATGCCGCCCAGCTTACCAATCTTGTAAGCATTGTAGACATTGCTTGTGTCTCTTATTACAGATGTATCAAAGTCTGCGAGTGAATACAAATTGGTAGCGCTTTCTTCGTCTTTCTCTGTAAACCAGATCGCGTCATCTCGGAAGATGTCGCGGTTGTTTAAAATCTCCCGGTTGTGTGTAGTTGCGATGAGTTGCGATGATTTTGCATTGACTAAAAAGGATAATAGAAAATGATTGAAGAGGTCTGGATGGAGTGACAACTCTAATTCATCTATTTGAACAATGGAGGTGCTCTTTATGAGTATGGTAAGCAAACCTGCAAGTCCATAATAGCGTTGTGTACCTAACGATTCAATGCTAAACGGCAAAAAGTACTTTGTTCCGTTTATTGAATGCTCAAATTCGATACTCATTAATTTATCTGATTTGATTTTCTCTTTTATGTCATCGGCAACTCCTGCTTCATTTAAGGCATTCATTAGGTTAATACTAAAATCGGATTGGTCGTCATTAAGAATGATATCAGATATGTTAAGGTCTGCTTTTTTTAGAATCTTAATGATGTTCGACTTGTGTATCCTACCGATATCGATTAAAGAAGTGATAAACCTATCGAGCATAACCTCGGGGTCTATGAGCAAAGACAAACAATTAATAAACCAATCCACAACTTCACCGAGAACCTTAATGTCAATGTTAGTTTTTAAAAAGCCTCCTAGTACAGTATTATTCCAAAGGGTGTTGGATTCAAGTGCTCTTTTGGAGAACTTATCTACGATAAATTTTCCTCCAAATGTTATGTGAGAGAATTGGGTTTCGCTGTCAGTAGTGCGGCGATATACATTGGCTTTGCCGCAGTCGAGTCTTTCATTAGCAATAGCCTGATTATAGACTTCGACTTCATAAAAATACTGTGTATCGTTATGGATAAATTCGATAGATAGTTTGGCGGGCTCATGACTTGAAAATTTGTCGAATAGAAACGGCTGGAATTTTAAACGTTCTGTTTTTTTATCAGCTGGAAAGAGAACCAATTCTCTCAAAAAATCCAAAGCCCTCAACACCGTCGTTTTCCCGGAAGCATTGGCACCATATATCAACGCCATTTTGAGCAGTCGTAAACCGCTTTTGGTATGAATGATGTACTGATCTTCTAAGTGCTTTGACTTGTCGGCAACGAAAGAAAGGGTCTGTTTATTTTTTATGGAGCCAAAATTCTGAATGCTGAAATTGACTATCATGGGCTGTTTTTTGTAAATGAATTACAAAAATAGGGGATTGAAGTGGTTTTTTTCGGGTGGTCAGGGGCGAAATCAGATTGTGACGTTCTTATGCCTGGTCCTCACAAAGACTGTATGATGTGTTCCCCAACCTAATGTTTAAGCCTGTAAGGCTGATGGCAACCTGATTTCGGGTTTGATAATAGCAAGTGTTTGATACGGGAAATGCTCAATAGTAGCGCTGGTGACGAACGGAGCGTCGCAACTATGTTTTACCGGAGGTACGATGCTGGTAACCATAGGACAATATCCGCCTATCTTTCCCAAATTCCATTATCTTCGCAGCCTCTAATAAACAACAATGTTACAAACTAATTATCGTCCGCAGTCCGGCCAATGGTGGGTGTACCCGAAAGGGCACCAACGTGTTTACGTAGAGCACCTAAAGGCCGGGCTGCTGTCATTTTTAGAACTATGGTAAGGATTACCGACAACAAACTGATCATTGAACTGGAAAGCAATTTCCCTGCGCTCTTGCTTCGAGATCTGCAAGAAAGCCTGATTACGGTACTGAAACGGTACAATGAAGACCGGAACGAAGACCGGCTCTATGATGTTAATTGCCTCACGTTGCTGCAGGCTATGCTTCCGGAACCGGAAGATCTGGAACGGGCTTATGACATAAAAGCTTAACGAAAAATCCCTCCGACACTACTATCGGAGGGATTTTTTTTCGGGGGAAACCAATCTCTGCTATCTATTTCAGTTTCCGGATGGCAAAAGCATTGGCGGCTTTCATCTCTTTACTATTGGCCATGTACAGTGATTTGAGATATTTCTTCACCGATTCGGCTACTGATACAAGGCCTGTCACGGGGGCGTAAAGTACTTGCTGGCGCTGCGCTGTAAGCAATTTCATTTGATTGCTGGCTGCTGTCCATTCACCATTGAGTTGTACAAGATTTTGCACTTTTTCCTGTAATGCGGTTATTGTAACTTCTGTTTCGTTGGGATGATACAGCGGCTCGGCTGTCAATATATTTACGAGTTGCACAAAATTGGCCAATTGTGCATCATAACTGCGCTGGCTTACGGATCTTGTTTTGGGCAGGTCTTCTGGCTTTGCATCTGCGGCCGGTGCTTCCGGCGTGGTCATTCGTTTGCCGCGTGCTTTTGCTACATAATGATGTGCGGTTTTTAATACATCCGACGACGGATTTATGGCTTCCAGTCCGTTTGCCAGACGTGTAATAAGTTTAGGAAGCGCCCCGTAAGCCAGTATGCGTGCATTTGTTGCTTTTGATAATGCAATCTCTGCGGTATTTATCTGATCCATGACGTCTATCGCTGTGCTGCAGGTAGTATTGAGTTGTACTACCGTAAGTTCGGGCCTGCTGGGACGATAGCTGGAGCCCAGTGATTCACAGAACTGGATCAGTCCTTTAAAATTGGCGACATTCTTATAATGTCCGGTTTCGTTATTTGCGTTTGCCATTATACTAAGTTTTTTGATACTAGAATCAACTGGCGTGCCAAATAAATTATCGTAATGTTTAATTGCATGCTTTCTTCGCTTAAAGGATTGTTTTACAAAAGGAAGAATTTTTTTAGGCCTGGGATATAACTGCTTGCATAAAGCAGTGCACTACTTGTATAATGGAGTGCACTACTTGCGTAAGCGAGTGTACTACTTGCGTAGTGGAGTGTACTACTTGCGTAGTGGAGTGTACTACTTGCGTAAGCGAGTGTACTACTTGCATAAGCGAGTGTACTACTTGCGTAATGGAGTGCACTACTTGCGTAGTGGAGTGCACTACTTGCGTAGTGGAGTGTACTACTTGCATAAGCGAGTGCACTGCTTGCATAATGGAGTGTACTACTTGCGTAATGGAATGCACTACTTGTATAAGCGAGTGTACTGCTTGCGCAGGTCAATGTACTCCGTAGGGATATAATCTCATTTCTTCCGAAAACTTATTTTAGATGCTGTATTTTTCAGGAGAAATCCCATAAAGCTATGTCTGTCACCACATCGAAAGAAGGAATTCCGGTAAAAAATGCCGGATTGGTCATTGTCAATAATTATGTGCCGATGCTTTTTGAACGGCTGGGTCTGATGCAAAATCGGGCTTTTGTCAATGCATCGGCGCAAGAACAGGCTGTTCAGTTCCTGCAATACGTAGCCACCGGTTTGACGAATACTGAAGCGCGTTTCCTGCAGCTTAATAAAGTGCTTTGTGGTTTGCCGTTGGCGCATCCGGTACCTGAAGAAATTGAAATTTCGGACGAGCAGGAAAAACTAATTAATGGCTTAATCACATCAATGCTCAGCTACTGGCCCGATGCCGGTACAAAGTATCTGGATGGCTTTCGGGGAAACTGGTTGGTGCGCGATGGCCTGTTGATTGAGTCTGCTGATAGCTGGGAGCTTAAAGTAGAAAGGCGAGCGTATGATGTTTTGCTGAACAAATCACCGTTCTCTTTTTCCAATATTAAATACCCATGGATGGACAAGCCATTGCATGTGGTCTGGAAGTTTTAAATCTATAAAGTCGGCTTATCGTTTTTTTTGAAATCAAGAAAGTAAAAATCATCATGTTAAAATCCAACATCAAAACGCCCGGAGTATATATCAATGAGGTCAATGACTTTTCAAATGATGTAATACCGGTAGCAACAGCTGTTCCCGCTTTTATTGGCTATACGCCACAAGCAGTTTATGAAGGAAAGTCGTATACTAATGTAGCGCAGAGAGTGACTTCATTCGCAGAGTTTAAGGCCATTTATTGTTTTCCGGATCCGCCGGCACCAGCACAGCCCGCTAAACAGTATCAGCCACAATATTACCTTGTGCCGCAAAAAGCGCAGCCCGCTGCTGGCGATTATTTGTTGCTTGATGGCACTTACTACGTGCTTTTACCAGACCCTGATACGGTTTACTATTTATACAACAGCATCAGGCTGTTCTTTGAGAATGGCGGGGCAGAAACTTATATCGTTTCTGTGGGTAGTTATGGTCCGTCTTCGGGTAAAGCAGCGAATTTCGGTGAACAAGTCATTAATGCTAATGTGCAGCTAAACGATTTGCTGCATGGCCTGCAACTGCTTTCAAACGAATCAGCACCTACGCTTTATATCTGCCCGGATGCAACTCTGCTGTCGGTTGCCGATAACGGAAGCCTGATGCAGGCTATGTTGAAACAGAGTTCCGGCATGATGACGTCTGTATCTGTTTTTGATATCATTGGCGGTAAAAATCCAGATCCGATTCAATACATGAATGACATCACTGCGTTCAGAAATAATACCGGAGTAGAAGGACTGAGTTACGGAGCTGCATATTATCCTTTTATTGGCACTACTATTATGCAAAGCAGCGAGATCGATTATACGAATCTTTTCGGTAGTGATGTAAAACAGTTGGCTGGCATATTGAATCCGCCTGCAAATCCAAACATGGCAGTCGCCGAAATTATTTCGAATATGGAAACGGCACCAAACGCTCTTTCCGTTGCCCAATATAATCAGACCTTACTCAATGCCAGCAAGACATACGGCCAGATTATCAGTCATGTACTGGCAGATGCAAATCTGCTTCCTCCCAGCGGTGCAATGGCTGGTGTGATGACTACGATGGATAATCAAAATAGTGTCTGGACTTCGCCTGCCAATGTTTCGATCGTTGGTGGTGTGTCACTACCGATCAAATTGTCTGACGGACAGCAGGGTAATCTTAATGTTGATGTTGTGTCGGGCAAGTCGGTTAATGTGATTCGTTTTTTCAATGGCATTGGTATCCTGGTATGGGGTGCGCGTACACTTGACGGTAACAGTATGGACTGGCGGTATATTTCGGTGCGTCGTACCATGAACTTTCTGGAACAGTCGTGTAAGCAAGCAGCGCAGGCTTATGTTTTCGCGCCTAATGTCAAAAATACCTGGGAGACTGTAAAATCAATGATCAGCAGTTTTCTGACCAATATATGGAAGCAGGGTGGCTTGCAGGGAGCCAGCGCTGCCGATGCTTTTTCTGTTGATTGCGGCCTGGGTACAACGATGACCAGTGACGATATTTTGAACGGTTTTATGAATGTAACGGTAAAGGTTGCCGTTGTAAGACCGGCTGAATTTATTGAGTTTACATTCCAGCAGCAAATGGCTGTTTCGAGTTAATGATTATTGCAACAATTTCGGTGAACGCATAAAAACAAAATAATGGCAACAGATAGCAACAACGCGGCAGGTGCAACATGGCCTATGCCAAAGTTTAGATTTGAAGTAGATTTTGGAACAGAATTAAAGGGGATCATCTTTCAGGAAATATCCGGAATGGATGTGGAGGCTCAGATAATTGAGTACCGCAAAACGGATAACCCAGTTTTTTCGACGGAGAAAATGCCCGGCATTACGAAACATGGCAACATTACTATGAAGAAAGGCATGTTTGCCAATGATAATAATTTCTGGGATTGGTATCAGCAAATAACGATGAACAGCATTCAACGTCGTACTGTAGTGATCCGGTTGCTGGATGAGCAGGGAAACGCTACGATGCAATGGCAGCTGGATAATGCCTGGCCTACAAAGACAAGCAGCACAGATTTAGGATCGGAGGGCAATGAAGTGGCGGTAGAATCGCTTGAAGTTGCTTATGAAACTTTAGTCATAACCGCCGGCAAGTAATGATAAAAACAGCCACCATTTCAAAGTGCAAATGGTGGCTGTTTCAATTCTGATCTCTGTTTTTATTTGCCGATCCTTGCTTGCTGATCTTGCGGATAGCGTGCGCCGGAGATTTCAATTTTAGCGGAAGCTTCGTTGATCATTTGCAGATCTTCCTGGGTCAGTTCTACTTTTGCTGCGCCGGCATTTTCTTCCAGACGATGAATCTTTGTTGTTCCCGGAATTGGCGCAATCCATGGTTTCTGCGCCAGTATCCACGCCAACGCAATCTGTGCAGGAGTGGTGTTTTTTGCTGTCGCAATGCTTTTTACCAGGTCTACCATGCTTTGGTTGGCTTTTCTGTTTTCTTCAGAGAAACGCGGTAATCCGTTGCGGAAATCTGTAGGGTCGAATTTTGTGTTTTCATCGATGGCGCCGGTTAAAAATCCTCTGCCAAGCGGGCTGAATGGTACAAAGCCGATGCCTAATTCTTCCAGTACCGGAAATATTTCTTTTTCCGTTTCGCGCCACCATAAAGAATACTCACTTTGCAATGCGGTAATTGGCTGTACTGCATGCGCTTTACGAATGCTTTCAACACCGGCTTCACTCATTCCGAAATGTTTTACTTTCCCTTCCTGAATCAGATCTTTTACCGTTCCGGCAACATCTTCTACCGGTACATTCGGATCAACGCGGTGCTGATAGAACAGATCGATCGCATCGGTCTGCAGATGTTTTAACGATGCTTCTGCAACGGCTCTGATCCGTTCAGGACGGCTGTCCAGTCCTTGTTTCGGATCGCCGTTGAGAAAGCCAAACTTTGTGGCGAGCACTACTTTGTCCCGAAATGATTTTACCGCTTTACCTAACAGGGCTTCGTTGCCGCCCTGGCTATAAGCTTCGGCTGTATCGAAAAACGTGATGCCCAGCTCGTAGGCTCTGTGGATTACGGCTATTGCATCTGCTTCATTGGCTGCAGGTCCGTAGCCGAAAGTCAGGCCCATACAACCTAGTCCCAGTTCGGAGACTTCGAGTCCGCCTTTTCCTAATATTCTTGTTTTCATTTTTTTGTATTTAAAGATTGAGATCGATTAACTGATGCTTGCTTCATCAGTTTTGTAAGGCAAATTTCAGCAAACGTCAAACGTCAAACGTCAAAATTCAAAAAAAATCAAAAGTCTCGCTGAAACACTTCAACGCAAATCTGAGACTTGCACCGTGGTTCGACACAAGGGCGCTGTGCTAACGCTCACCAGATGAGTAAATCAGACGTCAGGAAATCAGCCATCGGTGGTTACTGGCTGGAATGGGATAAATTTTGGCGTTTTTAGAAAATGCGAACAGGTTTCGTTGCGATAATTTTGCGGCGGAAAATGTGATTATGAAGATCCAAATTGTATTAATTGCGTTGCTGGCGGTTGTAATTGGCGGATGTACAAAAGAGAATAAGACATTTACGCTGAAGACAATCAAGCTGAACAACTATCTGCGTGCTAATTTACCTGCACAGAAAGTTTACCTGAAAGTTTTTGATGATGCTAATGCTGCGGCACTTGCCGAAACAGAGCTGTATGCGAGCGATCTTTCGCTGCCGGCAACATTAAATGTTCACCCTTCGGCAGACATGACTTTATATAAGAAAGGGTATCATGTTGAGCTTTGGGGAGATTCAACCGGTTATATCGCCAGTTGTAATATTCACATGGATGACTATAAAATTGTTTTCCCAATAGACATGGATGTAAAGAACGATAGTCTCAATGTAGATATTATGGGTGGCTGGCGATAATGCAGACACTCTGAATTTTCAGGTGTACAAGAAGTTGCCGGCTCGGTTTAAAATACGATCTGCCCCTGATGAATTAATGATTTTACCGGAGAGATTCTTGATACCGCTTCCGCAGAACAACTCGCATCAATCAGTACCATGTTGGCAGCATCGCCTTTTTTAGGCCATTGTTGCACGCCTTTATCATCTAGTGGCAGTACATTTCCTGTGGCGAGTTTTAAGCTTCTGGATAGTTGGAATTCTGTAGCGTAGTTATATAATTGCGCCATTGTATTTGCCTTCTCCAGTACACTGCCGGATCCCAGATTACTCCAATGATCGATAATGCTGTCGTTTCCTGTCATCACATTTACATTGTGTTTGTAAAGTGTCGGGATTGGCATTACGGGGCCCGCAAAAGGAATGGTAGAGATAATGCCAATTCCGGCTGCGCCTAACTGCACTGCGATTTCTTCTTGTTTTATCTTATCGATCATGCCGAGCACAAAGCAGTGACTGATGAATGTTTTGCCTTTCAACGAAGGATTCTCGTTTACCTTTTTGATCAGATATTCGACGGTTTGCAATCCTGATTGTCCTCGTTCGTGCAGGTGAATATCGATTCCTTTATTATTATCCAGTGCGAGTTGAACGGTGAAGTCTACTGTTTTTTCAATAGCGCCGTCAACAGTGTACGGGTCGAGACCGCCAATGAAATCGATATCCATTTTCGCAACCTCTTTCATCAATGGTGCAGTGTCTGTATAGAATACACCATGCTGCGGAAACGCCACGAGTTCTGCACCGAAACTTTTCTTCTTGTTTTCCAGTGCTTTTTGGAGATTGTTTAATGACTGCAGTTGGGACGTAGGTTCAATATTGACATGACTGCGGGCGAAGCCAGTACCTTTTGATTGCAGCAGTGTAATAAGCTTTTCCGCATGCTCGGTTGAGTGCTTCAACATTTCAGGGAGCATTTGCTGCTCCAGCGCAATCATACCTTTAATACCACCACTTACGTTTTTCGTGGCCTGCCATGGTCCGCCGTAGAATGTCTTATCGAGATGGATATGCATATCCCTGAAAGCGGGAAGCATGAGCCAGCCTTTAGCATCGATTGCGTTTGATGCATTCGGATTATTGGCAGTAATACTTTTAATTTTTCCGTTTTCAATCGCAACACAAAACAGTTCTGTTTTTGTTTGAACGACCTCATCTTCGTCATAGATGAATCCTGTTTCAAGTCGTACATTCTTTAGCAGCAATGTTTTTTCGCTTGCGCCGGCGAAGGCTTCTACAGAAGATGCCAGCAATCCGGAGGCAAATGCCAGTCCGGCCATTCCAAATCCTGACATTCTTATAAAATCTTTGCGGGAAATTTCCTTTTGCTGCATAATACGGTCGTTTTTACAAAATTACCGAGCGGGTGGTGGAGGAGCGTGTAGGATTTATGCCATGGCTTGAAAGATTTATTAATCAGCGGTAATGATAAATTTTTCAAGCATCCGTATAGATAACGCAAAGTTTTAGCCTGATTTACTAGTTACTTTGTTGTTGCAAACTGAGAAAATATAAGCGATGGATAAAATAGTAAATAGCAGTAACTATACGTTTAAGAACGTGTTGCTGGAAACGGGTTTTGAATATGATGGTGATGAAGTAGTGCATACTAAAACGGAGCTTTTCTGTGTGGAAGTAGCTGGAGATAAGATCAAATCGGTCATGCCTAACGACCTCAATAAAAATGCGATCGATGCGAAGGGTTGGCTGATGCTTCCCGCGTTTAAAGATATGCATGCGCATCTGGATAAGAACCTTTATGGACTGCCTTGGCAAGCCGTTTCAGATACGCGCAAAACGGTAAAAGATCAAATTGCCTACGAACAGAAAATGATTCCTGAATGGTTGAAAACTTCTGTGGAACGTACCGGCAAACTGATTGATTTTCTGCAGTCGAACGGCACACATTTTATACGTTCGCATTTCAACATCGATCCGACTTCCGGTTTTGATTCTTTGAAACATCTGGAGATAGTCTTGGAAAATAAAAAGAAGACAATTGGTGCAGAGTTGGTTGCATTTCCGCAGCACGGCGTGTTTTATACGGACACCGCTCCGCTGTTGAAAGAAGTGGCCAAAATGAACATTGATTTTATCGGTGGTGTAGATCCATATTCTATTGACGGAAGTATCGAAAAAACGATGGATCTCATTACGCAGTTGGCATTAGATAATAATAAGGGAATTGATATTCACCTGCATGAAGTAGGAGTGACAGGTAACAAGACGATTGAGTTTCTCATTAATAAAGCAAAAGAAAATCCGGCGCTTCGTGGCAAAACCTTTGTGAGTCATGCTTTCACGTTGGGACACCTTTCTGATCTGGAGACGGAGCGCATGGCTGCCAATCTTGCGGAGGCAGGTGTAGGTATTGTTTCTTCGGTGCCATTTGGAAATACGGTAATGCCAATACCATTGTTGCGCAAACATGGTGTAGAAGTGCTGATCGGCAACGATAACATCCAGGATCACTGGAACACATTTGGTCCGGGACATATGCTGCAGAAAGCGAGACTCATTGCGTCGCTTTATGGGTATACTTCGGAATGGGCATTGTCAAGAACGCTTGGTTTTGCAACCAGATACCAGCTTCCATTAGACGATAAAGGAAATCAACAATGGCCGAAAGCAGGCAATGATGCCAGTTTAGTGTTCCTTGAAGCTTCGTGCTCTGCTGAAGCCGTGGCAAGAGTTTCGCCTGTGAAATCGTTGGTGCATCAAGGGAACGTCGTTTTTTAAATTACGAAGTCAAAATTCAAAAGTTAAAATCTCCAACGTTTTTAGGACGTTGTAACTGTAACGGGATTTTAGTTTAAACGCCAAGTATTTTTTGACTTTTGAATTTAAAAGATAAATCTTTCAAGCTTTGAGATGGAAACTGCAAAGCTTCGTTATGACGACCAGATACCTTTGTTGAGACTAAAAAAATAATCATGAACAATCTGAAAAAATTAAGTTCCGTTCTTTTTCTCGCAGTATGCAGCATCGTTTTTTTTAGCTGTAAAAAGGATAGTGATACTGCACCGAAACAGCTTACGCCGAGTGAAACACTCGCCAGCATTTCCTGGTTAACTACAAATGCAAAAAATAGTGCGGGTGCAGATGTCGCGTTAAACGATCCGAATGTTTCGAATTTTGTTGGTTATGCTTATTTCAAAGCAGATGGCACGTTTACGATGTTCAATCTGGATGATTCTCCAAAAATGCATGGCGACTGGTCTGTTCCGGCTGATGGAAAAACGCGTACAGTCGTTGCGAAAGATGCGAATGGTGCTGTGTTGTTTACCCGTGTAGTAGACATCGTTGTGCTGACACAGCAAGAGTTTACTTACCGTGTGTTTCCTGATGCTACTGATAAGACAATATACTTTGATATTATCCATACGCCGACAACTCACACTGAGCCAAAATAGTGGTGCGCTGATTTGATAGAAAGGATCGATCTTGTTTTCAGGATCGATCTATTTTTTTGCCGTGAAAATTCCATATTTTAGAAGCTAAGCTTCCAATTTAATTATTCCGGTATGAAGATGTATGATGACACTAGTTACATTCCTGTTTTAGGTATTCATGAATTCAGAAAAGGTCAGCTGGCCGGGAGGGAAGAGTTTCTCTTTAATGAGCTGCACGGTGAACGGCATATAGATAAACCGCACAAGCACGATTTCTTTATCATTAATCTTTTTGAATCAGCCAAAGGTGTTCATACGATCGATTTTCACGATTATCCGATCGGAAATAAACAGATACATGTATTGTTTCCTGGCCAAGTTCATACATGGAAGATCAAGCCCAACACAACCGGTTACCAGCTGATGATACAGCAAAACTTCTTTGAGCGTTTTGCACCATTTTTCCGTTTCTCGTTTTCTAATTATATCAATCATCCGGTCATTCCGCTGAGCAACGAAAATTTTAATCTGCTGAAATATGAATTTGACGCGATAAAAGATGAATTAAACGCAGCAAACTCCGTATCCGAAATTATTAGTGCAAGAGCTGCCGTCGTTGCTGCAATTGTAAGTAAAGAGGCGGAGCATGTTTTCACCGATCTGAAAGTTTTTCAATCAAATCCGAGGCTTGCAAATTTTAAGGCGTTGATCGATAAATTTTACAAGGAGGAAAAATTGGTTGGTTTCTACGCGGAAAAGCTGCACATCACCGCTAATTATTTGAATATTCTCTGTAAAACTCATCTTGATGTATCGGCTACAAAATTGATACAACAGCGTGTATTGCTGGAAGCGAAACGACTCCTTCAAACATCAGACCTTTCCATAAAAGAGATTGCATTCGAATTGGGTTTTGTAGATCACGCGTATTTTTCCAATTTTTTTAAAACCCAGGCTGGAATTACGCCTACGCAATTTAGAGAAGGGTAATTGGATTAGTCGATAGTGGCTGTAAAAACTTTTACAAAAATAAAGGACAAAAATGTCTTTTATTTAAAAAGTCGTTACCTTTGAATGGAAATACAGCACCGGATTTTATGTCCCTTTTTGATAAGATAAAGAGAGTAAGGTGTTTAGATTCGATAGAATAATGGCTGACAAAAAAGATATAGCGACGATCGAAGATGTCCGGATACTCGTTGATGATTTTTATACTGATGTCCGTGCAGATCCGTTGTTCGGCGATATTTTCAACAACATTCTTGAACACAGATGGCCGCAACATCTGGAAAAAATGTATCGTTTTTGGCAAACGGTATTGCTAGAGGAACACACCTATCAGGGCAGTCCATTTTTGCCGCATGCGAAGATGCCTTTGGATACAACGCATTTTTCAGCCTGGGTATCTCTCTGGCATAGAATAGTAGACAAACATTTTGCGGGTGAGCGGGCTGAGGAGGCAAAATGGAGAGGGAATAAAATGGCGGTTATGTTTCTTTCAAAAATTGAGTATTACAGGGAACATCCGGCAACACCACTGTTGTAGTACACCGCTGGATTGACTTTCATTTCTAAGTGATAAATTTTAAAACGATTAGTCATGAACATTTCAAACGAAAATATTATTGGCGCAGTTGTTGCGCAGGATTATCGTACCGCTGCTGTGTTTGAGCGAGCAGGCATTGATTTTTGCTGTAACGGCGGCCGAACTATCGGTGCCGCTTGTGAAGCGCAGAAGATCGGATCTGCCGACTTGATTCAGGAGTTGGAAGAAATTGTGAAAACTTCGCGGTCTGGGCAAAGTACTACCGCCGATTATTCCTCATTTCCATTAGATCTGTTAGCTGATTGGATAGAAAAAAAACATCACCGTTATGTGAGCATGCAAATACCGGTGATACAGTCTTTTTTGGAGAAAATTGTACATGTGCATGGCGCGAAACATCCTGAACTGGCCGAAATAAAAGCGCATTTCGATGCTTGCGCAATGGAACTCACCGCGCATATGAAAAAAGAAGAGCTAATACTTTTTCCGTTTATCCGGAAGATGGTTCTGGCGAAATTAGAAGGTCGTAATGAAATAGCGGTGCCTTTTGGAACGGTACAGAATCCGATACGGATGATGATGCACGAGCACGATGTTGAGGGAGAAAGGTTTCGCAGCATAAAATCGCTCAGTAATCAGTACGTTGCTCCGGCCGACAGTTGCAATACATACAAAGCGGCTTTTGCAGCATTGCAGGAATTTGAAGAAGATCTGCATCTGCATATTCACCTCGAAAATAATATTCTGTTTCCGAAGGCGATTGTGCTTGAAGAATCATTTTAAAGAGCAAGGCGATGAAAAGACATAAAGGTATTCAACCGTTATCCAGATATCATCATGCCGGCTTGTTGTTTTGCTGGAAGATAAGACAGGGCATTGAGAAGAATGTTTCAGCACAACGTTTGCGGCTTTATGTAAAGCATTTTTGGGAGGGACATTTGCAAGTGCATTTTAAAGAAGAAGAGTCGATGTTGTTTCCATTATTGAAAGATGATATTACTGAGCAGGCAATAAGAGAGCACGGATACGTTGAACGGCTTATTGGCATGATAGTCCCGGCAACGGAAAATGAAATGGGTCAGTTTAAGGAGCTTGCAGATGCATTGGATAACCATATTCGTTTTGAAGAACGGGTAGTATTTCCACACATAGAACGGGAGGTGCCAGAAGAAACGTTAGCGGCACTCGGAGACCGTCTGTCGCAATTGCATGGGATTTTAGAACAGGATAATTCCCCGGATACTTTTTGGGTATAAAATGAAAAAAAGTTATCGGTAAATAATGAAACCCCTTGCGTTAAGCGATGGCAATCGAATAGGAAGCGACTGTTTCTGTTTTAAGAAGCGGTCGCTTTTTTGCAATACCTTTTTACAGATACTATGTGCCGGAAACGCTTAAACACACTTAAATTTGCAACAGGATTCCTGCGTTTTCGATAGAAAGAATGGCCTTAGTAGTGACTGTTGAAGAAATCGTTTTCATAATGTAATGCATTGCTTCGCTTGTCTTAACCATAAACATATCGCACCGCAATGATTAATCAACGAAATAAATGGTTGGCTGTAGCAATTTTTAATTTGCTGGTCGTAGCCTTACTCGGTCTTACTTTGAGAAGCAAAATTCTTTTCAGTATTCCGGGAATTGATTTTGGAAATCTGCTGCAGGCGCATTCACATTTCGCTTTCGGTGGTTGGATAACACTCTGTCTTTTTATTCTAATGGTGTACGAAATTTTGCCTGCAGAAAAAGCCAGGCGGAAAATCTATCAGTGGCTTTTATTTGGGACGGCGTTTTCAGCAACAGGCATGCTTTTTAGCTTTCCATTTCAGGGCTACGGAGCCGTGTCTATCTGTTGCTCTACATTGTTCATTTTCGTTAGCTATATTTTTAGTTGGTGTTTCGCCAGAGATGTTCTCAAAACAGAACGCGGCGACGGCGTTATTCTCTTAAGTATTACAGCTGTCATTTGTTTCGCCATTTCTTCAGTCGGACCATTTACACTGGCTTATATTTTAGCGACACATAAAGCGGGAATGTCCTTGTATAAAGACTCTGTGTACACTTATCTGCATTTTCAATACAACGGTTTTTTTACATTAGCGGTTGTAGCATTGTTTATTAATTATTTTCGTTTACAGTTTAGTGAACATACAAAAAAACAGTTCCGCAGATTTGTAATCGTGCTCACGTTGTCTGTTGCGCCAACCCTTTTTCTTTCATTCTTATGGCATCCGGCTAATACAATTATACGACTGATAGCTTATCTGGGCTGTGTCTTGCTGGCTGCAACGCTCGTGTTTTTTTTCAAAGCCTTCAATACAATAAAGAAGAACGGACTGTCGATAACAAATCCAGTTGCAAAGGTTGTAGGTATTATTTCCTGGATCGCATTTGCATTGAAAACTGCTGTGCAAATTGGCATCGCAGTTCCGGCAATTGGCCATGCTGTTTTTGGTGACAGACCCATTATTATAGGTTATCTGCATTTAGTGATGCTCGGTTTTCTTACGCTGTTCCTTTTGTTTTATCTTATGAATCTCGGTTTTTTTTCGGGTAGTAAAACCTTCAAAGCCGGCATTATTATTTTTTCTGCAGCTGTGATTGCGAATGAAGTTTTTCTGATGGCACAAGGACTTACAGCCATGATCATGATTGGCAGTACTATTTATCCGCTGTTGTTGTGGTTCGCAGCAATCGGGCTGACAACAGGTGCGGCTTTGATTGCATTACCCGCTTTGAAAAATTTTAAATCGAAACTGCAGGCGAGAAACTAAAGGTTTTTTCTCCGGAATATTCTTACAGAAGCAATCAATGGCAGCGCAACCCAGATCAGCAGGCAGGTGCAGGCATATGCGATGCCTATAAATGAACCCAGGAATTTTTTAAATAATGCGCCCGAATAACCCATCATTACAGCAACATCCAGTTTTAATAACACGAGAATACGGCCGAGGTCAATTGGATTGAGTGAGATGAAACCGATTACTGGTTTGTCTATCGGGTAGTCTGAAAAAGAATAGATAAAAGCGAGTAATAGCCCGTCGAAAATCAATGTGAAAAATAAAGCGGTTACGATTGCTGCACCGATTCCTTTTGTTTTATCACTGAATATCACAAATATCAGCAAGCCGATTGCAGAGAAAACAAGTGTTAGAAAAACACCGCTAAGCAGTAACATAAGAGATGCCGGATTAAATGCCAGCATCATCACCGGAACACCAATTCCTATAACATAAGCCGCGGTGAGCGCGGTTGCGACGCCGGTGTAGTTGGCTAATAGCATCGTTTTCCTTTTTACAGGTTGTGCCAGTAACAGTTCAATAAATTCCGAAGAATTGAAGAAATAGATCGTAGAGAAAAGCAGATTGATTAACGGTACAAAAAGCAAGGTGACGTTCAGCAGGCTTAAAATACCCTTGCTGATATTGCCGCTCATTCCCAGTACTGAAAAGGAAAGAATAAACAATACAATTGTGTATACCGCAACCGTTTTGTTTTTGATAAGATCCAGAAGGACGTATTTAACGATGGTTTTCATATGCATATCCGTTTTGCATGATTGCCGCAATTACTTTGTTTAGCCGCTCTTCACCAGTTGATGCTCTTAGTTCTTCCGCCGTTTTATAGAAAACAAGCGCTCCATCCTGGAGATACATCACATGGCTGGTGATTTCGTCAAGATCGCTGATGACGTGCGATGTAATAAGTATCAGTTTGCCATTGTCGCGCTCCAGCGCAATTTTGTTTTTCAGTATTTCACTTGCCACAGGATCCAGGCCGGCGGTGGGTTCATCCATAATGAGCAGATTTGGCCGAAACAGAAATGCAAGACAGGCACTTACTTTTTGACGTGTTCCTCCGGAAAGGCTTTTCATAGTTTTATGTTCAATGGCACGCAGCGAAAACCGTTCAATCAATTCTTCGTCGTAGCTGTTTACGTCTTTTCGCATTTCCTTGAGCATGCGGATGACCTGACGGATAGTCATATTCTCCGGGTAACGGCCGATTTGCGGCATGTAGCCGATGTCTGCCTTGTAGGCCCAGTCTTTTTTTACATCGTGTCCGTTGACTTTAATAACGCCTGATTCCGCAATCACGAGACCCAGAATAGATTTGATAAGCGTTGTTTTGCCAGATCCGTTAGGGCCAAGCAATGAAACTGTTTGCCCTTTGTAAAATGCAGCACTGATATCGTTCAGTGCGTAGAATTTTCCGTATCGTTTGGTCAGATTTTCAATTTTAATCATAGCGCTATTTTCCTCATTGCGGGATGGTCATCTTTAAGTTTGTCGGGTGTCAGTGTGGGTAATACCTTTTCTACTTCGTCAAGTACATTGGTAAAAACGCTGTGGTAAAGGATCATAGCGGGCGGAATTTTTTCCGTCACTACCGAATACATACTTACGGGATAGTAGGGTACATCTCCTATGTTGTCTTTATTCAGATCATAACCATCATATTTATCCCAGAAATTTCTGTCAAAATAGTTGAGCATCAATGTGCCATTGGTCGCAACGTCAAACGAGTTACCTAGAAAATTGTTTTCATTAAAATTGCTGCCGCTGCAACTGGCCTGTACACGCAACGCCCATCCGTTATCTTCTATTAAGTTACGCTTTACATCAACACGAGTTGTTCCTTCCATGTAAATGGCGACTGTATTTTTTATAAAGCGATTATGGAGGATTTTGCTGTCAGTAATGTCTTTCAGGAGCAAACCATACGCAGCTTCACCCCAGTTGTGCGTGAAGATATTGTCGGTCATCAGCACATGATTGGAATACATGACCGCAACGCCAGCGCCGTTATCCTGAAATACATTTTTACTGTAAGCGTCATTATTGGAAAACATAAAGTGCAATCCGTATCGCAGATTATGTTCTGACCGGTTGGATAAAATTTTTGAATCGGTCACAAATTCAAAATAGATGCCGTCTCTGTGTCCGGAAACAACATTGTTATTAATAAGCAGATTGCCCGATTTCCAGGCATGAATGCCATTGCCGCCGTTTATCTCGTTGGCAATAGTTGATTGAACAAGGTTATTGCTTACCGTGCACGCCGTCGAATTCTGGAGATAGATACCAAAGCTGTTATTGATCAGTTTGCAGTTGAATATACGCACGCCTTTAGCATTGATCACTTTAATGCCCGCCATATCCGTAACCGCAGTACGACCGGTATTGGAAACCTGAATGCCCTGGATGAAAACGGAATCGTGCTGTATGAGAAACCCCTGATACTTGCTAACCGCGTCAATAATGGCGTTAGGCTCACCAAGAATGGTTATTCTTTTATTTACCACAATATCATGTTGTAGATATTTGCCGGCGGTAATGAATAGCGTATCGCCGTCGTGCGCTACATTTATCGCTGATTGAATAGATATGCTGCCGGAAGATACTTTGAAAAGTTTTCCGAATCCCGTTGCCGGAAAAAGGAACAAAATGGTGAGCAGAAGAATTTGGGTTGAACGTAAGCGCTGAACTTTCATTTGAGATCATTCCAGGTGAGGATATTGCTTTGCAATTGTGCGGCTACGTCCTGAGCAGCAGCGTTCGACTCAAAGGCCGCGTAGTTACCGTTCATCGGTGTATGGAGTGTCTCGCTGTGTATGTATTTTGCCTGGTAAGCATCGAGAAACTTGTCATCGGGTGCTGCGTAGTTAGCGATAAATAGCCGTGCATTCTTGCCGGCATTACTATTTTGTTTTAGCCACTGAAGCAGACACCCCAAATCATCAAACTTATAAGGCTTACCTTTTTCAGTAAGTAATTCACAGGCAAACCGTTTGTCGACGATCGTCATCTTGCAATGTTCACAAGGATCTTTTCCATAGGTGATCGGCTCGAATTCGGATTTGCAGCCCATGAGGTAAATGGCTGCGATCAGCAACGCTATGTATCTCATTTCTTTGCTTTTTTTAATTCCAAAAATGTAATGATCACCAGCATCACACCAGCTGCGATATAAAACCAGCCTCCGACATGCGGTTGCGAAAGCGCTTCAAAATTCAACATCTTTTTATAGCCTAGTAATGGCGGTTGATAAGACATTCCGGGAACTTTGATAGGCGCTTCGGGATTAAGATTGTGTCCGTAATTATATTCCCATTTATAGAAATCGTAAAATGAAAATACTGCGATAAATAAGAAAATGACAGTCCATAAATAATAGCCGATTTTCCGGTTCACGATAAAAACGATCACGCCAATTCCCATAAATGCCAGCATCGTCGCAGGCAAAAAAACAAACTCGGCGAAATCTTTTTTGTGAATGGAACTCATGCCGATATAATGGTTCAGACCATTGATAATATCGACGTCACCTGTAATATTGTTGATCCAGATTTGCATAGACAACCCGCCAGGATATTGGGGGGCACGCAGATCTATTTGCCACATTGGGAAAAACCAGAGTGTAGCGAGGAATAAGATAACAACGATGACGCTAATTCTGCCTGAGATGGTGAGTTTTTTCATTCGGTAGAAATAATACAGGCAGCGAATCGCTCGCTGCCTGTGATAAACGGATCATTTATTTTGCCGAAGCAGTAGTGTCGATAACTCCGGTTCCGAATTTCAGCGGAACATTACTTCCTTTAGCAGATACTCTTAAGTAGCCAGACATTTCCTGGTGTAAAGCCGAGCAAAAGTCGGTACAATAGTATGGATAAATACCTTGTTTCTGAGGAGAGAACCGAAGCGTTGCCGTTTCTCCTGGCATGACGAGCAACTCGGCATCCGGATTATTTTTAATCGCAAATCCATGTGGCAGATCCCAATCCTGTTCCAGATTTGTTACGTGAAAGTATACGTCATCGCCAACGTAAACGCCTTCAATATTATCAGGCACCAGATGCGAACGAATAGCAGTCATATAAACATCTACACGATTGCCGTTACGAACAACATTGGCTTTTTTCTCGCCCATTGTCACGTATTGGTTGCCATTTTTATTGATGTCATAGAATTTGACTTGTTTGTCTTTGATGAGTGCAGCAGGGCAAGCCTGTCCGTAGTGCGGTTCGCCGATCGTTGGGAAGTCAAGAATCAGCTGCATTTTATCACCTGAAATATCGTACAGCTGTGCAGACTGGCAAAGCTCCGGACCCGTTGGCAGGTACCTGTCTTTGGTGATTTTATTGTAAGCCACGAGATATTTGCCGTATGGTTTTCTGGTATCCCCACCAGGTACCATCAGGTGACCAACTGAATAGTAAGTCGGTGCACGATCCAATACCTGCAGGTCTTTGAGTCGCCATTTTACCACTTCTGAAGAAAGGAACATGGAAGTATAGGCATTGCCTTTATCATCAAATTCAGTATGCAACGGACCAAGCCCTGGTTTTTGCACTTCGCCATGCAAAGCCGCTTCGTATTTGATTACCGGAATGCCATAGAAATCTCCGTCAAATGCTTTATCCTGAATTGCCTTTTGAAATTTTGCAAAAGAGAATACCGGAATCAGCGCTGCGAGTTTACCACTGCCCACAAAATATTCACCGGTAGGATCTACGTCACAACCATGCGGCGATTTTGGACATGGAATCATATAAACCATATCCGGACAGTCTTTCGGATCCAGCACCAAAACATCATGCTCAATTACAGACGTAGCAGTTTGTTTAGCTTCATCGTAAGTATTATGCGCATAATCTGCGGCCATTTTTTTGCCTTTGCCGGCTTTTGCATATTCTTCCGCTTTTTTCCAGTTTACAGCAACAATAAAGTCTTTGTCTTTCTGCGAAGCGTTTACTTCGAGTAATGTATAAGCTTGTTCAGTATTGTAGCAGGAGAAGAAAAACCAATCGTGCGAAGGGCCTTTACCAGCATGGCTCAGATCAAGGTTCATGCCCGGTAATACGATCTGGAAAGCCAGATTCATGTGTCCGGTATTTTTATCAACGCTGATAAAAGAGGCTGTACTCCTGAAATTCTTTTTAAACGAACTGATCGGTACATCTTCGTCACCCATCGGAACGGAAAAGCGGGTACCGGCCACCACATACTCTGTATTCTCTGTAATAAAAGGAGATGAGTGGTTACCCGCACTATTCGGTATTTGCAGTATTTCTGCGGTTTTAAATGTCGTTAGGTCAATACGGGCGACACGAGGTGTATTGTTAGCATTGGCAAATAGCCATTTTCCATCGTGCTCGCCGTTTGTTTGGGATAGATCTAAGTGGTGCTGATCATCCCACGGAATCTCGCCGAAAGTTGTGTTCAGCATAGCCTTCGTTTCTTCGTTATAACCCCAGCCATTTTCAGGGTTTTTGGAGAATACCGGTATTACTTTTAAAAGCCGTCCTGATGGCAGCCCATACACGCTTACCTGTCCACTGAATCCTCCGGAGACAAAATTGTAGAATTCATCGTATTTGCCCGGTGCAACGTAAACCTTACTGGCGGCATCTCCGACAACTGCAGCTTCTGCAGATTTCATTTTACAGGAGGGGGTGGTGGTGTAAAGTGAAATTGTACAGAGTGTGATTATGATTTTTTTCATTGAAAAATATTGAAGGGATCAATTAATTTTTATTGTCGTTGCTTCTCATAAATTCCAACACATTTCTGGCGTCATTGTCGCTCAAATTCTGATTGGGCATCCTAACCATACAAACTTCCAGCATGGCTTGTGCCTGTGCATCTTTGTTGATCATCTCGTCGGTGTTGGTAACAAAATTCATAATCCATTCGGGGCGTCTCCGGTCCGTAACACCTTTCCATCCCGGACCTACAAGCTTTTCGCTGGTAAGTTTATGGCAGGAGCCACACTTTATATCGTAGATGCTTTTTCCGGCGGTAATCATTTGTTGGTCGAGTGGATGAGTGAGGGTAACGTTTGTAAATTTCCCCTGACCGATTGCGCTTGACGAAGTATCTCTGACTACTTTTTCCTGACTGCTTTCCTGCTTCGGACTGAAGTGACAGCTTGCCAGAATGAGTGCGCAGATACTTGCAGCGAAAAGGTTTCGTTTGCTAAAAAAAGCGTTAGTTCTTGCCATCGTTCTTCCTCATGAATTCAAGAATTTCCATTGCCTGCTGATCATTGAGATTTTGGTTGGGCATTTTAACCATACAGATTTCCATCATCTTTTGTGCGGTCGCATCTTTATCAATCATCTCGTCTGTGTTGGTTACAAAATTCAAGATCCATTCCGGTGTACGTCTGTCGGTAACACCTTTCCATCCCGGACCTACCAGTTTTTCCTCGGTGAGCTTGTGGCAGGAGCCGCATTTCACATCATAGGTTGCTTTACCAGCGTCAACGAGTTTTTGATCGAGCGGATGGTTGAGCTTTACATCTTTGAACTTTCCTATTCCTTTTGATGTAGTGTTATCACTTGGAACTTCACCTGGTTTGTTGGCTAAGGAATCACCGGGCTCTTGGACGTATTGGCCTGGAGGAGGGTTGCTGGGAGCCTTTTCGGTATTTGATCCGCAGCTGTAGATCATGCTAGCGCTTATTGCGAATGCAAGTAATAAATAATATTTCCGTGCCATTGCAAATAATTTAGTATGTCAAATATACATATAATTTTATGCAATGTTTTATGATATCTATCATGTATTCCTTGATAAGTATCATGTTTGTTGCTGTTTTTTTTGTTATAGTGTATTGAAAAAGAACAGCCCACACAGTTTGTGCGGGCTGTTCTTTTTGGTATGGTCAGGTAACGGCTTAACAGCAGTCCCAATTGAAATAAGCTTTATCGAAACGCTTATTTTTCAGGTCTTCTATATTAATGAACACATTGGCTACACCACTGTCACCAAACATAATTTTCCGGTCAGAATCAACCTGTAAAAGCAATACATCGTCTTTAGATTTATCGTCGTTGCTTCTTGGGTCTTCTTGTGTAAAAGAAGCGTATCCGCCAATTTTATGGCCTGTGATGTAAAACAGATTTTCCAGTTCCTCCATTTCCGCCTGCGGCAAAGTCTCCTGATAATCATCATAGCTTTTTCCACCGAAGGTGACGTCAAATCTAAAATCGCAAACACTACCGTATTCAGTTTCTTTTCTGAATTCAAGTTTATGCTCACATTCGATCGGGCTCTCGTCAAAAAGATTTGGCTTTAGAAAACCGAAATTTGTTTGGAAATTATCTGTAACTGCTTCATGAAAAAGCACTTTATAATCCTTCATTTCATCCCATTTGGTTGGATGCACAAACAATTGTAAAATGCCTTCAGCAGGGTAGTTCTCAAGTGCCGGTGCTTCTGCAAAATTGATTTGTGCGAGCATGATCAAAGGTTTGCCGTCGGTGCCTTTAGGATAATCCATTCCTACAGGCAAATAAGGTTGTCCTAAAAATTTACTTTGCGTGATCGCTAGTTTTTCACCATTGGCAAGCGGCGTAGCTTTTATTTTAATGGTATCAAGCTTACGTTTTTCTATTTCTGACTGAAATGGCGCTAAAAATGCAGGAATCATCTCGTATTTTTTTGCAATGATACGGCCTAAAGCTCAAAGCCTAAAGCGCAGTGTCTGGAGTACAAGACGTGAAACATTTTTGTAAAAAAACAAAGTCTTAGACCTTAAGCTTTGAGTTTTATGCTTTTAAAATGAAAAGCAGCCGGGAAAGACTTCCCGGCTGCTGCATTTCTACTGGAGGAATTAAGCTGAAAGCCTAAAGCTCAAAACCAAAGGCTATTATGGGATAACACAGCTTTAGGCATTCAGCTTTGAGCTAAACATTGCCATAAGAATTAGACTGTCCGCCATCGATCGCAATCGTCTGACCATTGACGTAGCTACAATCTTCACTCAGCAGAAATACCACCAATTTCCCTACTTCTTCAGGTAAGCCCAGACGTTTAGTTGGATTCGCCTGTGCATACTCTGCTTCCGCTTTTTTAGGATCTGCAGGATTTACTTGTTTAAATGCTTCGGCTACCATTGGCGTAAGAATCGCGCCCGGCGCAATTGCATTCGTCAGGATACCATCGCGGCCATATTCAAGCGCAGCATTTTTAGTCATACCAGAAACTGCGTGTTTGCTGGCCACATAAGGCGTTTGATTGAGTACACCTCTGATCCCGCCCACAGAAGCTACATTCACGATGCGGCCATAATTCTGTTTTTGCATCACCGGAATGATGTAACGCATACCATAATAAACGCCCAACAGATTAATGTCGATCACTTTTTTGAAGATGTCCACATCATAATCTGCCATTGGCGCCTGGCGACCTTCAATACCGGCATTGTTGTAAAAGCCGTCGATGCGGCCGTATTTTTTCACTGTTTCGTCCACATATTTTTTCACTGCTGTTTCGTCAGATACATCTGCAACTGTGGTCAGTATTTTTGCATCAGGATACTGTTCGAGGATTGTTTTCTCTGCTTTTGCCAACAGATCGGCATTGTAGTCGATTAAAGAAAGCAACGCGCCATTTCTAGCGGCTTCCAGTGCTGTGGCATATCCGAGGCCCATTGCAGCACCCGTAATTATGATTACTTTATCTTTTAACTTTCCCATTGTTTGTGTGTTTTAATTTTTGAAAATTGAATAAGGCTTATGCCTGAGAAGCACCGTCTACAAGGTTAATTGTACCTGAAACGAATTTGCTGTCATCGGAAGCCAGGAACACCACCATATCGGCGATCTCTTCCGGTTGCGCGTAACGGCCAAATGGAATTGTGCTTTCAATTGCTTTTTTAGCTGCAGCACCTTCACCATGACCAAAGCCATCTTCCAGCGAACGCATCATGCGGTTATCTACAGCACTTGGATTCACCGTATTGACACGTATTTTTCTTGGAGCTGCTTCCAGCGCCATTGTACGCATCGTGCCAATTACAGCGTGTTTGCTCGTATTGTATGCGCTTGTACCCGCGCTGCCAATCACACCTGCAACGGATGATGTAATGATAATACTACCACCATCGTTCATCTGCGGCAATACATATTTACAGCCAAGCCATACACCTTTTACGTTTACGGCAATTACTTTATCAAACACTTCTTCAGGATATTCTTCAATAGGTTTTACCACACCTTCAATGCCGGCATTGTTGAAGAAAATATCAATCTTGCCCAGGCGTTTTACGGTTTCATCCGCATATTTCTGTACCTCTGCGCTTTTGGTAACATCGGCTACTATATAACTTACATCCGGACTATTCAGATCTTTTACTGTTTTCTGAAGATTTTCTTCCTGCAGGTCAACCAAAACAACTTTGGCACCCTGGGCAAGAAATTTCTTTGCAGTAGCAGCACCGATAGATCCTGCACCACCTGTGATAATGGCCACTTTATTTGCTAATCTGTTCATCTTTATGAAATTTATTTGGATTAAAATTTGATGACATAAAGTTCCCAAGTGTGCAGCGAAAGAAGCCGCACAAAATGGCTGATGATTAGCACTATTTGAACATCTGACCTTTAGGCTGGAATATGCAGACCTTCTTTCTGTCTGAATTGTTCGGGTGTGAGACCCGTATGTTTTTTGAAGAAGCGGGCAAAATAGGATTGGTCGGTAAAGCCCAGATTATAAGCGATTTCTTTGATAGAAAACTCACCGTGAAATAGCTCACGTTTGGCTTCAATCAAGAGCAATTGATAGAGTAGCTGGCTCATGGTCATGCCCGCTTTTTCGCGCAGTATTTCGTTGATGCGCTTGGTGGTGAGTCCTATCTGACGTGCATAAAATTCAGCTGATCTGTTTTCCTTGTAGTGTGTTTCCATTAATTGGAAAAGCTTGACCATGCGTGTATCTTCTCCGGCTGCAATAGAAAAACGATGTTGTCCGAATCGATAAAGATGTAAAAGAAAGGCAGTCGTGTATTTGAGCAGCATGTTCAAATCTGCAGGTCCTTTACATTCCAGTAAAATCAGCTCAAAAAGATGGTTCATCGGCCGTAGCATCTCCGCTGGAATCTGTACACCTTCATTTTCAAACGGCAGAAATAATTGCCTTAAAAACGGTTCTTCAATGCGATGAAAAAACGAATCAGGAAAAACAATGGTTTTAGCTTTGGGCAAAGCTTCAGATGGAATGGAATGAATCTGGTTTTTACCGACGAAGTAGACCATATCTTTTTTGATCGGGTAGCGCTCAAAGTCGATATAATGCACGCCTTTATTTTCCGTAAACCAGATAATCGCGAAGAAATCGATACGGTGGCTCGGTATATGTTCTCCAAACGCAGTACGCTTGTCCGAAGCCATAAATTGCTGCTCCGGAAGAATATGCATCGGTATACCGTCGACTTTTTTCATTAGTATTAAGTTAGAAGTCAAAATTCAAAAGTCAAAATTCAAAAGTCAAAATTCAAAATATTCGCGCGGGTTTCCACGTAAAGGCGCAGACTTTGCTCACGGCGGCACGGCGGGCAAAGCTGGTTTTAATATACTCATGTCATGGCGAAGTATGAAGCCATCTGCACGAAATGAAGAGTCTTGCGTTTGTCATGCTGAGCCGAGACGAAGCATAGACCTGCATAGCGCCGACTGTCAAATGCAAGTCAATTGTCCATTATCTACTGTCAATTGTCAATTTTGCAAAGTATTATTGAGGTGTGAACCTTCGCGTAAAAATATTCCTTGCCCTTCTTCTTTCCCTGCAAAGCTTTTTCAGCTACGGACAAGTAAAGAAACAAAGGTGTGGAAATGTGGCGTGCGATAGCTTTTGTGTTTTTGAGGAAGACAAAAAGCTAAAACTACCGTCGCTGTTGAAATCGAAGGATAGCCTTTATTTTAGGTATTATACCAACTGCAACGTGGTAGATGTCTGGTCAAAAGATGGTGTTTCTTTTTACGGAATGGCGACTACCTACACTTACGAACCTTACAATAAGAAAAGAAAGATAAGGAAATCGCGGAAGTATCATTTTGTAAAAATGGCCCTGGACTCAGCTACAGCTGCGCTGGTATATAATCTGAGTTGCGGCATTGCATCCATTCCCACAGGCGATAGTATTAAAGACGATAAGATTGGTAGCGTAGATGGCTCTTATCGCATATTTGTGAGCTCGACTCCTTTTTGTATTTGTCAAAAAAGATATTGGAGCGGAAGCGAACAACAAAATTTATTGGTAACGCCAACTACTGACGCAATTGATTCAGTTTTGAATCTAACCCAAAGACGTGACAGGTTTATTGCCCATTTGAAACCCTGGCATTTCTATTACCGGGACGAAATGACGGTTATATCGTTTCATTTGTAAAATAAACATACCAAATTTCTTGCAGGTAGCTTCACTCTTCCCAAAGACATGAGCATATAAACGTTGCACGAAGGTCCCCAGATAATTCGGACCACTCGTGCTGAGCGTTCTCCTCCTTCGGAGGAGTTAGAGGAGGCCTTTATTTAAACTTCAGCGTCTGCAGCATATGATCAATGTCTTTTCTCAGGAACTCATTGATCGGGCGCAGCGAATCTGCATTCGGTGTCACATTAAAATAAAGCGCGCCGCGCAGGAAGTTTTTAGAAGAGTCCGTTGCGAAGAATTGGTACGCAGAAGCGGCATTACCGCCCACGTCATACAGCACACCAGATACATTATTTTTATTGTGAAAAGCTGGTGTATTAATATAATCCGCTTTTTTATCGTGGTAATAAGAAAGCTCATAACTGTCCTCCAGCAGCTTACTCAGCGGCGTGGCAGGCGTAATTTGCTTATAGCTCAGATAAATGCGGCCGCCCAGCGTCGGGAAATCCACGTTGATCCAAAACGGATTTTTATCAGCCGAATCCTGCGTAATCTTTCCATAAACCGGATATTCAAAACTATACGGAAATCCCGCCGAGTCGAAATTTTTATACGCATGCTCCGGAAAATCCACCCGGTAATAACCACGCGGTTTTGGAATATAAGTATCAGGACGACAAGCTGTAAAGAATAAAACAGAAATAATAACTGCGGCTAAAATCCGGGACATGGCTCCAAAACTATGAATTTTAGCGAAAAACGAAAGCCCTTTATTGACTCTTGCCGCTTTTTGTTAGTTTTGCACCCTGAATTAGTTAAATCCTTATTTTATGCAAGAAGATCAACAACAAGGTCAGCAACTGAACATAGAACTCACTGAGGAAATGGCAGATGGCCAGTACGCAAATCTCGCGATCGTAAACTCTTCATTCGCCGAATTCGTAATCGATTTCATCAACGTGATGCCTAACGTGCCGAAAGCAAAAGTTAAATCACGTATGGTAATGTCTCCGCTGCACGCAAAACGCCTTATGCTTGCCCTCATCGACAACGTAAAACGTTTTGAAGCTGCAAACGGTGTTATTAAAGACCAGGAATCTGTTGGAATGCCATTTACAGTAGGCCAGACAGGTCAGGCGTAAACCGTTCAGAAATTATTTCGGAAGGGGCCTGTATAATTCTAAACGATTGTCCGGGCCCCTTACCGCTATTATAACTTCAGTGGCGTTGGCACCATTCATCCGCAACAACCCTGTTCAGCCTTTCCCTGGGAAATAACAATTCAGCAAATACAAAAACATTTTTCAGACTTCAGATGAACGATAAAATCCTCATACTCGACTTCGGTTCACAATACACGCAGCTTATCGCGCGCAGTATCCGCGAACTCAACATCTATTGCGAAATCCAGCCTTGTACCAAACCAGTACAGTACGAAGCCAACCTCAAAGGCATTATCCTTTCCGGTAGCCCGTTTTCTGTAAATGATGCTACAGCGCCAAAGCCAGACATCAAAGCTATGGCCGATCATCTGCCGGTTTTGGGTGTTTGCTATGGTGCGCAACTGATCGCACAGCAGTCGGGCGGGGAAGTAGGTAAGTCTACACACCGCGAATACGGCCGTGCACACCTCCAATCCATCATTTCAGATCCTTTGCTCGCTACGATCAATGAAGGTTCTCAGGTTTGGATGAGCCATAGCGACTCCGTAAAACATCTGCCAGAAGGCTTTACCGTAATCGCTAAAACAGAAAGCATTCCGGTAGCGGCTTACAAAGCAAAAGCAGACTACGCGAAAAATGCAGTTTACGGTATCCAGTTCCACCCGGAAGTAACACACAGCACAGACGGTAAACAACTGTTGAAAAACTTCGTAGTAGATGTTTGCGGCGCAAAACAAGACTGGACGCCTGCTACATTCATTCAGGAAACGGTACAGCGCATCAAAGATCAGGTTGGTAACGGTAAAGTGGTAATGGCGCTCAGCGGCGGTGTAGATTCTACAGTAGCTGCAACGCTGATCAGCCGCGCAGTTGGCGAAAATCTCTACTGTATTTTCGTAGACAACGGTCTCCTCCGCAAAAACGAATTTGAGCAAGTTCTTGACGGTTACAAACACCTCGGTTTAAATACAAAAGGCATCGATGCCCGCGAACGCTTCTACACGGAGCTCGCTGGTGTTACCGATCCTGAGAAAAAACGTAAGATCATCGGTCGTTTGTTCATCGATGTATTCCACGATGAAGCAATTAAAATCCAGGATGTACATTTCCTCGGTCAGGGTACTATCTACCCGGATGTGATCGAATCAGTTTCCGTTCACGGTCCTTCTGTTACCATCAAATCGCATCACAACGTAGGTGGTCTGCCAGAGATCATGCATATGGATCTCGTAGAGCCGCTGCGTTTCCTGTTTAAAGACGAAGTACGCCGTGTAGGCCGCGAACTGGGTATTGATCAGATGTTCCTTGGTCGCCATCCATTCCCTGGTCCTGGTCTCGGTATCCGTATCCTCGGCGCCGTATCCGAAGACAAAGTACAAATGCTGCAGGAAGCAGATGCTATCTATACACAGGCACTCCGCGATCACGATCTGTACGACAAAGTTTGGCAGGCTGGCGCAATCCTGTTGCCGGTACAGAGCGTAGGTGTTATGGGCGACGAACGTACTTATGAATTTACTGTTGCACTTCGCGCTGTAACTTCTGTAGACGGTATGACCGCTGACTGGGCACATTTGCCGCACAGCTTCCTCGCTAAAGTATCCAACGATATCATCAACCAGGTAAAAGGAATCAATCGCGTGGTTTATGATATCAGCTCAAAGCCACCGGCTACTATTGAGTGGGAATAGTTTTTGCTATACAAAGTCATTATGAACAAAAAGAAGTATTTTCTTTTCACAATACTCATCCTTATACTGGCCTGCGCACCAAAAGCGCAGGCCCAGTTCTGGAAAAACTGGTTTAAGAAGGAACAACCTAAAAAGAAACCAGTAAAGAAAGCTCCTCCCAAAGCCGCTCCTACGGCTGCAAAGCCAGTTAAAAAGAATCAGGCAGATTATCCGCCTTCCAAAATCAAAGCACGTTATCGCATCGATGTGTTGGCTCCTTTGTATCTTGATGAACTGGTTAAAAACAACAAACCAACTTTTAAAGGCAAGCTCCCTGATAAAGCCGCTGTTGGCGTCAATTTCTATGAAGGTCTTCAGCTGGCTGCGGATACGCTGGACAAAAATTTCTACAAAATCGATGTTTTTGTACACGATATCACCGCAATTGGTGAAACACCACAACAGTTAATCAGCAGTAAAAAACTGGATTCAACCGATTTAATTATTGGTTGTGTTCCTACGAATGATGTAAGTGTGCTGGCTGCATTTGCTTTAAAACATCAGATCAATTTTATATCAGCGCTTTCCCCTTCAGACGCCGGAGTGAAAGAAAATCCTTACTTCACTTTGCTACAGCCATCGCTGCAAACGAACTGCGAATGGATTCGTAAGGCTGCATTTAAAAAACATTCAGGCAAGAAATTCTTTGTGTACAATCGCAGCAGCGTATCTGTAGACGAAACAGCCTACAAGTACATTGTGGACGATGAAGAGAAGAAATTCCAGAAAATAAACGTGAGCACACTGCCAACCAAAGCTGCATTGGCGGCTCAGTTTGACAGCACAGAACTGAATGTGATCGTGATGCCGATTCTGGATAATGCTTACGCGGAAACTTTACTGACGCAGTTGTATCAGTATTTCCCGCGTTACAATTTTGAGGTTTTCGGTATGCCTACCTGGCGTTCGCTGAATTCACTCAAGAAGGCCGACGCTTATCCAAATGTTGCTGTTTATTATACCACGCCATATTATTTTGATTATTCCACGCAATCCGGTCAGGCAGTTGCCAATCGTTACCAGCATGATTTTGGAGGCCGTCCGAATGAATATGTGTATCGCGGTTACGAGATCTTCAACTGGTATGCATATTTGCTCATGAAATATGGTACCATCTTCAACACGCACATGGGCGACAATAACGCAGCGCCGTTTACCCGTTATGATATCAAGTTGCAATGGGATAGCGAAAAGAATCTGCTGTACAATGAAAACCAGCACCTCTACATGTATCGCTATCAGAGCGGTTCTTACATGATTGAGCAATAACGCTGTTGCGAGGAGGGACGACGTCGCAATCTGATTTCGCGTTTGTTACTTGCGCATGGTTACTCCCTTTCCTTGCGAGGGACGAAGCAAACTGCGCGTTGTTTGAGTTTCCCGGAATACGGTACTCGGGTTTGTCATCACAGCGGGTGCCTTCTAATCCAAAACGGTTGGATGAAGTCTCTGACTTTGTCGAACGGAGTGTCGTTGCTTGAGCCTCAATTGCATTTGAAATAAAATGTGGGTCATCCTGATGACGAGGCACGAGGAAGTGAGGATCTGATTTCGCGTTTATATATAGTTACAAGCCTGCGCAATTATAGCACTGTTGATTAACGGAGCGCTGACGCCAAGTATTTTCCCTGAACGAAATCAGATCACCATGTTGGTCTTTGGTGGCCTCCTCGTGATGACCTTCGTTTTTACAAAACCACGAATAACGCGATGTCATACCGAGCGTAGTCGAAGTATTAGCCGTTACCAACTGTCGTTGTGCCTCCGTGAGAAAATACCGCCACTTCCGGACACAAAAAATCTGACAACCGGAAAACCAGATGTCAGCGGAGAAAACAGATAAATAAAGCTGGCATTATTTATGCCAGCTTTAATATAATAAGATAAGAATGAGCTTATTTTTGATCGAGGAAATCCTTCACTTTATCTTTGTGCATGATATTTTCCTTGAAAGTATATGCACCTGTTTTAGGACTGCGAACAGCCTTAATAACTTTGGTCCAGTTTTTAGCTTCTGCTGAAGCTTTAAGGTCTTTTACTTTCGAGTTTTTCGAAGCCGCTTTTGCCATGACGTAATTATTTTAAATTTTGATTTTTAATTTAAGGATACAAAACCAAATAGATTGCAGGCCTTAAATAAGAAATCTAGAAAGAGATTAATTATTTAATTTCTTTGTGAACAGTCACCTTTTTCATGATCGCGTTGTATTTTTTCAACTCGATACGTTCAGGAGTATTTTTCTTGTTCTTAGTGGTAATATAACGGCTTGTGCCGGCCAGGCCGCTGTTTTTATGCTCTGTGCATTCCAATATTACCTGTACACGGTTTCCTTTCTTAGCCATTTTATAAGTAATTTATACTTTAACGAATTAGATGTTTACGCCTTTTGCACGCAGTTCTTTTACAACTGAGAACAAACCGTTTTTGTTGATCGTGCGAATAGCATCAGCTGATACTTTCAATGTTACCCAACGATCTTCTTCTACAAGGAAAAAGCGTTTAGTCTGCAGGTTAGGCAGAAAACGACGTTTAGCTTTCTTGTTAGAGAAGGATACTTTATGACCAGTTATAGGCTTTTTACCTGTTACCTGACAAACGCGTGCCATTTCTTACTTTTTTTAGGACTGCAAAGGTCTTGTTTTTTCGCGGAATCGCAAAATATTTTGAACCTTTTTTTGACAATAAATTTGTTTCCAGTTTTTGTCGCTTTTTAGGCGACTGATTTTCAGGATATTGCAAACCATTTTTAACTATATTAAATGTTTTACAGCATCGCTGTCAATCGGTAGACCAGTTCTCGTGCTTTAACTGATTTCCGGCAAAAGTAATGCATCTAAGTCAGAAATCCCTGGAAGATTTACACTTACGAAGCCTTCAGCGTATTTTGCGCCAATTCTTTTTCCCATCATTGCATCCCGATGCTCCAGCTGGTGCATGAAATCGGGCGTAGAAATATAGGTGGTAGGATCGCCGGAAGTATCTGAATCACTGAAAAACTGTGTTTTAAAACAGCGGATTGCATCCATCTTTTTAGGGAAACTGCTGGTGGTATCTACCGCAAAAGTTGGTTCCATCTGGCGGTCCTGAATCATATGATATACACGTTTTGGTCGCCAGGCTTCCTGAGAAGACAAGTCCCAATCCGTTTTTATCTGGCGGAGACCGGCCAGAAAACATGCGTCAGAAACAAGTTTGGCTGCGCGGCTATGGTCAGGATGGCGATCGTCGAGTGCATTGGTAATCACAATATCCGGCTGGAAAAAGCGGATGTAGGAGATCAGAATCCGTTGATGGGCCTCATCGTTGATAAAGAAACCATCTGCCATTTTTGCATTCTCACGTATTCTGATGCCCATGAGGCTGGCTGACGCCGCAGCTTCCGCGTAGCGATCTGCTACAGTGCCGCGGGTGCCCAGTTCGCCTTCTGTAAGGTCCAGAATACCCACCGCATGGCCCATTTCCACGTGTTTGATGAGTGTGCCCGCACAGCTTAGTTCCACATCGTCGGGATGTGCAGCTATGGCAAGGATATGGAGTTTTTGCATAGTGTTGCAAAAGTAAGTTAAATGGTTAATTGGTGAATTAGGTAAATCAGGCAGAATGTGACTAATGTGTTTAATGAGGAATGTGAAGAATGAGCTTCGCGACAATCCGATAATAAGGAAACTGTCAATCGATTAATGTGTTTTACGCACGCTGGAATTCCCCTGCCTAGGGGTGTTTATAGTACCCCCTGTGCTCAATTTCCTGGACCACGGCCTCAATGTCTTTATCACGATCGTAAGGATCGTACTCACGTTTGAGATTATTGGAGAAGAGTAGGGCGACAGACTGCCAGATAACCGCCGAGAAGCCGCCTTTCAGTTCTTTGATGATGCTGAAACAGTTTTTCCCGGTTTGCCGGTCGATGAGTTTTACCAGAATCTGGCCTTGTGTAATAGTAAGATCTTCTAGCTCGCCTTTAAAGCGTTTATTTAACTCTTTTTCCACGGATTTTAAGTATTCCTTCCGAGCCGCTTTATCAGGAAGCGCAGCGAGTTTTACGTCTACATCTTTCAGCACTTCAGCTGCAATCACCGCATACGGATATACTTTATATACATTGTAATGTAAACGATCCCATTCCGCCCGGCGGCGTGCAAGATGACGCGGCATCCGGTCCGTTTTGGTAAATTCCGGTAAAAAAACCATCGCTAAAGTATCGCCTTCCGCAGTCACAACTCCGCCTACACGAATAGTATCATTTCCATGTGGCACCGGTTCATTTGCATGTGGTGCCTGCGCCTTTACGGGAATGGTGGAGATTAATGAAAAACAAAATAATATGGCGGCCAGGCGCAAAAACATAAGTACTGTAAATCTCTGCTTTTTATTTGTATTTTTAATATGATAGCAAGGGTCTATCTTTTCTAATTTATCATTTTTTTCGGAGATAGTAACCCGCTAATCGTGCTAACTTTGCAAAAATTTAAGAAACAGGGCACAATTATTATGTCATAATAATTAAACGTTCTGATAACAGAAGTTTCTTAAAAACCGAACCTGCATAAAAACTAAGAGATGAAAAAGAGTTTTTTAGCACTGCTGTTTGCACCTTTTTTGCTGACAGCCTGCTCAGATAAGCAAAAGGAATTGTCGGAAACGGAGGTAAAAGCAAAAGTAGATTCCCTGGTAGGGGTTAAAATGGAAGAATTGAACCGTCAATCTATGGAAGACCTCGACCGTCGCCTGTCGATTGAGGTAAAAGCTAAGGCCGATTCTATCTTAGCCGCCAGAATGAACCGTGTGCCGGTCGATACCAGTGCTAAAGCATTGACTACCGTCACCACGACTACTACAACAGTTTCGGACAGTGGTACGCATACGAAAGTAGAGAAGAAGATAATTCCGAATAAGGAGCCGTGAGTAATAAAGCATCATCGCCGGTAATATTGTTTGATGGCGTTTGTAATCTTTGTAACAGTACGGTACAATTTATCATTCGGCACGATAAAAAACACCGGTTTCGTTTCGCAGCATTACAGTCGGCTTACGGGCAGCGGCTCGTAGAAAAGTTCGCCGTTAGCGGCGATTCCGTTGTGTTGTATCAGGACGGAAAAATTTATCAGCGTTCATCTGCAGTATTAAAAATTGCACCGCAAATTAGTGGTGCGTACTGGTTGTTGTGTATCGGGTATATATTGCCGCGTTTTTTGCGTGATGCTATATATGATTTGGTTGCGCGTAACCGTTATAGATGGTTCGGGAAACAAGATAGCTGCATGATGCCAACGAAAGAACTGCAGTCATTGTTTCTTTCTGACTGATTTTTACCATTATATTAAAACCAGGATTTCTAAATTTAGGACATGAATAAATTAAGAATAGTCGTAGCTTTTTTGCTTGGATTATGTGTGACCGAAATTGCCAAAGCTCAGGAAGTGCTATATTCTCCGTATGCAAAGTATGACCAGAAGGGCGGTGATTTCGCGGTGGTCGGAAAAATAAACGGTCTTCTTTATACCTACCGTGCTTCGTCTGACGGTTTTTATCTTGATGCATTTAATGATTCCATGGGTCGCGTTGCTACGGTGATTCTGGATTTTTTCCCTTCTAAAATAAATGAGACGCGCTTTGTTGCATACGCCAATAAAATAATGGTGCTGTATCAGGCAGTTGAAACCGGTAAAGTGGTTCAGTATGCAGCTTTACTGGACGATGCCGGACGACTGCTTAAGAAACCGATTGCGCTGGCAAGCGCTAAAACAGGCTGGCTCGGCCCAACGCGCGATTATTTTTCTTCGGTTGTTTCAGACGATAAAAAATCGATCATGATTTATTCTGCTTCCGATAAAGGCAGCGATCTTACGTTTGACGGAACCATCATCGATGATGAATTGAATATTGTGCAGAAACAACATGCCGCTTATCATGGCGATAATAGCGTGGTACACGGCGAAGCAATTCTTGGAAACGATAAGACTTTTTATGTGCCAGTATTTACCACTACCGGCTCCAAAAATTTCGCGGACCAGCTTTGGTTATTGGCTTTGCCAGTAGGTGCCAACAAATTCAATCCGACTGAATTTCCGCTTGATAATATGTTCGCTGCAAGTTCATACATGCGCATGGACAACGTAAATAATCGTATTTACATCGGTGGCTTTTATTCTGATAAAAAAGCAGGTAACTATGAAGGCGTGTTGTTTGGTTATTATGATGTGGCCACCCAAAGCATTCAGAACCGCAAAATGATTCAGTTTGATGCACAGCTTCGTGCAGCTACCAGCGATAAAAATAAAAAACGTGCATTCAATGATTTTGTCGTGCGTCAGCTGATTGTGCGTAATGACGGCGGTTTTGTGCTGATCTCTGAAGATTATTACATGACGATCCGCAATGCAACTTATGCACCGGGCTGGGGGTATTATTCTATGTATTACTACGGTCCGTACTCAATGCCTTCGATCCGCGAGTACAATTACAACGATATTATGGCGCTGGCCTATAATGCGGAAGGCACCCGCGAATGGAGTTCTTTTGTACGCAAAAGTCAGTACTCGCAGGAAGACGGCGGCATGTTCTCTTCTTATGCGTTGCTGAATACCGGCGGTGCAATCGGTTTTTTATACAATGATTACAACACCAATCATTCACGTATACAACTGGCTACCATAGATGGTTCCGGACAAGTGAACATGCGGTCAATGGCCGCGGAAGGAAACACAGATCCGGATTGGTTGCCTAGATCCGGAAAACAAGTTGCGGCGAGAGAAATGGTAATCCCATGTTTCCGCAAAAAACAAATCTGCTTCGCGAAAATTGTATTTTAGTCCCAAATTTGGCACGTGCTCCAACTAGTCAGGAACAATAGTCCGTTTACGGTTTTAATCCTTTTTATTTTCACCCTGCTGATCAAAATGCAGGTTCTGTTACATCCGGTAGCACCTGTGGCACTGCCCGGTTACTATTTGTATAACCATCTGTTGTCGTTTCTGAATATTTTTCTGGGTAATGGCGCGTTTGCTTACACATTGCTTGGGATCATTATGCTTTTCGGGCAGTCATTGTACCTAACAGCAATTACAACAAGACACCGGTTATTTTACAAACCGACATACATCCCGGCGTTCTGTTATTTACTGGTGACCTCCGTTACGCCTGCCTTCAGCTATTTCAGCAGCGCGATGGTGGTAAGCTGGTTACTGTTGATGGCTATCGATACCATGCTGTTTTTTCCGCAATCGGTCAACCCGCGTAAATATATTTTTAATGCCGGTTTCTTTTGTGCGCTGGCTGCGTTGTTCCAGTTTTCTGCGATAGCATTCGTTTTGCTGCTGATTATGGCGTTGATTTTACTGCGCTCGTTTACGTTAGGTGAATGGATGGTTGGCCTGTTGGGTGTTTTTACGCCAATTTATTTATGGGCGGGTATTCTTTTTCTAAATGATCAGTTGCCTCAGTTTAAAGATTGGGTGCAAGTGGGTATTTCCCTGCCGAAACAGATCCATAATCCGGTTTATCTGCTGGGCACTTTTGCAGCTATGAGCATTCTTATAGCAAGTGGTTTTTATGTGATGCAGGGACAAATGCCAAAATCTACCATAAATGTTCGCCGGAGCTGGGGCGTGATCACTTCAGGGTGGATCATCTCGTCGATTGCGGCCGCTTTTACCGGATCGGAGGTCTCTGCCGCATGGCTGATATCCTTGCCAGCAGTGGCTTTGGTCATTGCGCAGCCAATGTATCTTGAAAAAAGCAAACGGTTTAGTAATTTTATCTTTTATTTTTCCCTGCTGATGGTGTTTTTTTGCCAGATAGCTATCAAATAAATAATCTTTTTTTATAATGAAATTCGGAGTTATTGTTTTTCCCGGTTCGAATTGCGACCGCGACATGATGCATGCATTACAGGATGATTTACAACAAGAAGTAGTACCGCTTTGGCACAAAGACCGTGATCTGAGCATGTTCTCTACAAATGACTGTATTGTACTGCCGGGCGGTTTCTCTTACGGGGATTACCTGCGTTGTGGTGCACTGGCTCGTTTCAGTCCAATGATGGAGCAAGTGATCAATTTTGCCAACAATGGTGGTAAAGTACTGGGTGTATGTAACGGATTCCAGATTTTGTGTGAATCAGGTTTGTTGCCAGGTGTATTGCTACAGAATGATCATCAGAAATTCGTTTGTAAAAACGTGTTTATCAAAAGTGAAAACAACCAGAATGTTGTAGGTCGCGCTGTAGGTGATCAAATCCTGAAAATACCTGTGGCTCACGGTGAAGGCCGTTACCACGCTGATGCAGCAACTATTGAAACACTGCAGAAAAATAACCAGATCGTATTCCGCTACTGCGACGAAAGCGGTCAGGTGCATATTCAGTCTAACCCGAACGGTGCTACTAATAATATTGCTGGTATTTGTAATGCAAACCGCAATGTTTTCGGTATGATGCCGCACCCTGAACGTGCTACAAGCGACGCACTGCACAACATTGATGGTCGTGCGATACTGACTGCGTTTACACATATGAACTAAGACCGAAAGGAAATAGTATATTTACCTTTAAACGGTTATAACATGAAACAGCTTTTGCAGGCCATATTGCTGGCAGGAGCCATGATCGGCCTGCGCACTGAAGTAAAGGCTCAGGACCCGACTACATGGACTTACGAGGTAAAGAAAAAATCAGCTACAGAATATGATCTGGTTTTTCATCTGCAATTGCAGGCAGGCTTTCACATCTGGGCTTTGAATCCTGGAGGTGACGGGCTGCAGATCGTGCCGAGTTTTACATTCGATAAAAATGCGAATCTGGAGCTGGTAGGTAAAGTGCATGAAAACGGCCGACCGACGAGAAGTAAGATGGAGGGCATAGAGGGATCAGTCAATTATTTTTCCGGATCGGTAGATTATATACAGACCGTAAAAATGAAGAAGCCGGGAAAAGTCACCGGGAAACATGAGTATCAGGTCTGCAACGACATGATGTGCTTGCCGCCGAAAGACAAAAATTTTGTGTTTGACGTGAAATAAATTCAGAGCCTGCCGGATTCCGGCAGGCTTTAAATACCTTAAAAGTTTCTTAAATCCGGTTCAGCGCCCAAACGGAACCGAAGCAACAATCGTTCTTTACAATAAGAAAAGTTAACTGGAGCAATGTTTAATATGTTGAAGTCAGTAATGCTACTGGCAGTTTTTACACTTTTTAGTTTCGGGCTGCACGCTCAGATCATCAAAGACCCGACGACCTGGTCTTACGAAGTAAAAAAGGAGACAGCTGATCATTACGAGCTGATCTTTCATCTGAAGATCAAAGAAGGCTGGCATATTTATGCTTTTGATCCCGGCGGTGACGGGTCGCTGCTGCCACCGACATTCAATTTTGACAAGAACGCGAATGTTGTTTTAAAAGGAAAAGTAAAACAACACGGTAAACTCATTTCGGAAACCCTTGAGGGTATCGACGGAGTCGTGAATATGTACAAAAATCAGGTAGATTATGTACAGGAAATAACTGCTAAAGCGAATACCAAGATCACAGGTAAGCAGGAATATCAGGTTTGCGATGACCACATGTGTCTTCCGCCGAAAAAGAAAAATTTTACTTTTGAAATAACAGATGCTGTTGCAGCAACAGAGGCTACAACTACGCCTGCCGCAACGGCTGACACTGCTGTAGTGGCGACTTCGGCTGCAGGAACAGCTACTGTTACAGATACAACTATAACTGCTGGTTCAAACGTGGCGACTGCAGCTGTACAGACAAATTCCGGAGCTGCGACTGCAGAAGTAAAAACTGCGGGTGTTGCACCAGATGCAGCAGCTACACCGGGTAGTAATTCGCTGGAGGGAAAATCACTCTGGATGATTTTGCTGCTTTGTTTTGTTGGCGGTTTGGCCTCCGTGATTACGCCTTGCGTGTTCTCTATGATTCCGGTAACGGTAGGTTTCTTTCTGAAACAAAGTGAGAAAAAAGCAGACGGTGTTCGCAATGCGATTTACTATTCGCTTTCTATTATTATCATCTTTACGATTATTGGTCTGGTGATTTCGGCATTGCTTGGTAAAAATGCGCCGAACTTTATCGCAACGAACTGGATCGTCAACATTATTTTCTTTGCCATTTTTGTGATCTTCGGTGCGTCCTTCCTGGGTGCATTTGAACTGACGCTGCCAAGCAGCTGGACTTCCAAAACAGATAGCAAGGCCAATACGAAATCCTTCTCCGGAATTTTCTTCATGGCGTTGACACTTGTAATCGTATCGTTTTCATGTACCGGTCCGATTGTTGGGTCATTGTTGTTCAGTACTGCTGCCGCTGGTCGTTTTGTACCTGCGCTGGGCATGCTTGCATTCTCAACTGGTCTGGCATTGCCGTTTGCCGTATTTGCTATCTTCCCTGAATACCTCCAAAAACTGGGTAAATCAGGTGGCTGGCTGAATGCGGTGAAAGTGGTGTTTGGTTTTATTGAACTGGCTTTAGCATTGAAATTCTTGTCGAACGCGGATCTGGCGAAAGGCTGGCGTTTGCTCGATCGCGAAATATTCATTGCTTGCTGGTTGGTGATCTTCACCCTGATGACCTTCTATTTGTTAGGTTTTATCAAATTCTCTCATGATAGTGAATTGCCGAAAAATGTATTTGGTTTGCCGTATCTGAGCGTAACACGTCTGACGTTTGCGATGATTTCCCTCGGTTTTGTATTTTATTTGATGCCTGGTATGTGGGGCGCACCTTTGAATGGTCTCGGTGCGTTTGTACCGCCAATGGGAACACAGGACTTTGTGATCGGTTCCGGCGGTGGCGGCGGAGAAGGCGGTGGAAGTGCTTCGGCTCCTGATAATTCAGGTGTGCATCCGGTGAAATATGTACAGGCAATGCGTATCTACGAACCGGAAGTTGTGAAAAAATTCGGTCTGGTTACTTACTTTGATTATGATGAAGCACTGGCTGCGTCAAAGAAAACAGGCAAGCCGATCATGCTTGATTTTACGGGTATCAACTGCGTAAACTGTCGTAAGATGGAAACGCAGGTTTGGTCTAAACCGGAAGTAATGCAGCGTTTGAAAAATGATTTTATCATCGCGTCTTTGTACTGCGATTATGATAAAGAATTGTTGCCGAAAGAAGAACGTTACCATTCTAAAGTACTCGATTCGGATGTAGAAACTGTAGGCGATCGCAATGAAGATATTCAGGCAACTAAGTTTGGTTCGAACTCACAGCCTTATTATTTCTTCGTAGATGAAAATGGTAATAAGCTGGCGGATAACGGCTATGCTTATGATCCGGATGTACAGAAATTTGTTCAGCATCTCGATAATGTAAAAGCGAAGTTTAAAGCATCACATCCTTAATAAACAAAGCCATCCAGACGGATGGCTTTGTCGTTTTTTACTACTGGCGCGAGAGTTAGCGTAGCGCTCTCGTGTCTAAACACAATCGCAGTCTCGCGACTGCTTTCATCATGCGCGTGCCTGGTGTTTAAGAACCAGTCCGGAGACTGGGCAGATTTTATAGACACGAGTCACCCTTCGGAAGACTCGCGCCAGTGGGGTCCATGGCTCAGCTCTTTTTAAATCCTGGTGCGAAATGGTCAGACGACTTTGAGTCGTCCGACCATTATTGGCTCGCATTATAAACACATTCTTCATATTGAGCACATTCAACACATTCCTTTATAACCCACATTCATCACATTCCCCACATTCAACCACATTAGCCATTATCGCATTCCCACGTTATCTTTGCGGGACGTTTTCAGGATAAATACCTGGCGCAGTATATATGATTCAGAATATTACCATTGCAGTAAGTCCGGCGGATGCAGAGAATAACCGTCGCATTATCAGCATTATTGCTGAAGAAACAGGCATCAGAGCCAAGCGGATTACTGGTTTTCACATTCAGAAAAAATCCATCGACGCCCGTTCGCGTCAGCCGCGCATCAATCTGCAACTGGAAGTTTTCTTTGATCAGCAGCCAACAGAGAAACCGGCTTTTGATCCGGAATTGCAAAACGTATCCAACGCCAAACATGTGGTGATCGTAGGTGCAGGCCCTGCGGGAATCTTTGCAGCAATTCGTCTGATCAATCTGGGGTACAAGCCGATTATTCTGGAACGCGGTAAAGATGTGCGCAGCCGTCGTCGAGATCTTGCGGCGATGAATAAAGAAGGTATCGTCAATCCCGAATCAAATTATTGTTTTGGAGAAGGTGGCGCAGGAACATACTCCGATGGTAAGCTTTATACGCGTTCTACCAAGCGCGGCAATGTGCAGCGCATTCTGCAATTGTTTCATCATTTTGGCGCCGATGAAAGAATCCTTTACGAAGCACATCCACATATTGGCACTAATAAATTGCCGCAAATCATCACCGCCATGCGTGAAGCAATCATTGCTTGCGGTGGCGAAGTATTATTTGAATCTAAACTCACCGACATTGTTTTAGACGGGGATCAGGTGAAAGCCGTAAGAACTGCTGATGGCAAGCGAATCGAATGTTCATCACTCATCTTAGCCACCGGACATTCGGCCCGGGATATCTTTGAATTATTGCACCGCAAGCAAATTGAAATAGAGTGCAAGCCATTTGCATTGGGCGTTCGTATTGAGCATCCGCAATGGATCATTGACCAGGCGCAATACCATTGTGATCTGCGTGATGAATATTTGCCGCCAGCCAGTTACTCGCTGGTATCGCAGGAAATTGGCCGTGGTGTGTTCTCCTTCTGTATGTGTCCGGGTGGTATTATTGCGCCCGCTGCAACAAGTCCCGGTGAATTGGTGGTAAATGGCTGGAGCCCTTCAAGACGAAACAATCCGTTTGCTAATTCCGGAACAGTAGTCGCGGTAGATGAGCAGGATTTTGCGAAGTACGGATTTAAAGGACCGCTTGCTGGTATGCATTATCAGCAAATGGTTGAAAAAAGAGCGTTTGAAGTAGGCGGTGGTAATCTCGTGGCGCCGGCGCAGCGTATGATTGATTTTGTAGACAACAAAGTTTCGTCAACACTGCCGGAATGTTCTTATTTGCCAGGTGTGAGCAGTGCAGCCATGAAAGATGTTTTACCGAAGGAAGTAAAAGATGCTTTGCAAAAAGCGATGACCAGCTTTGGTAAAAAGATGAAAGGGTATTATACCAACGAAGCGATACTGGTTGCGACGGAATCCCGCACGAGTTCACCAGTGCGCATTCCGCGCGATAAAGAAACCTTGCAACATCCGCAGATTAAAGGATTGTATCCATGTGCGGAAGGTGCGGGTTATGCGGGAGGTATTGTGAGCGCCGCCATAGATGGCGAGCGTTGTGCGGAAGCAGCGGTTTCTGGGAATTAAAAAGTCAAAATTCAAAAGTTAAAACCTTAAAATGTGCGGGGTGCGAGTGGGAGTTTTCTCACGGCAGCACTACGGCGCTGTGCTCATCGTGAGCTGGTTTCCTCAAAGGAGCCGGGATGTCATTTTTGCGGCGTCGGGGGACTCTGTCAAATCCTGTACAAGAGTTGTCGAAGTCCTGTACAGGATTTACCAAAGTTCTGTACAGGAGTTGCTGAAGTCCTGTACAAGAGTTTATCGAATCTTCTCTTCATTAAGGAGCCGGCACATTCATCATATTAAGCCACATTAACTCTTTAACCCTTTAACCATTTAACGGTTCCCTCTTTTCTCGCGTTAATAAAATATCTATATTGTTGGTGCATAACATAATCACCACACCATGCTCGTTATTATCAGCGATCTGCATCTTACTGACGGTACCTCCGGCGAAACTATAGATGAGAAAGCGTTTCGTGTATTCCGCAACCGCCTTAGTGATATGGCCTATGATGCCTCCTGGCGGCTCGATGATCAGAAAAAATCTTATTACAAACCGGTTGAACAAATCGATATTCTGCTGCTCGGCGATATCATTGATATGATCCGTTCGGAACAATGGAATCATGCAATCAGTGCTATTTTGCCCTGGACCGACAATCGCGGCGATGATTTTTACGCCAATATCAAAACCATTTCCGATGGTGTTTTAAAACGCAACGAAAAATCGTTTAGCATCCTAAAAGGTTTCTCCGAAGGTGATATCAAAATTCCGGCAATGATGACCGAAGTCTCTGATGCCGAAAAACTGGCGGAGAATGTAGGTTATCATGCAAGCGCTGAAAAGGTGGCGCCGAAGGTGAACATCTATTATATGGTCGGTAATCATGACTGGTTTTTATACATCGATGATCCGCGCATGCATCCGATTCGCAATGATATTATTGATGCGCTGGGTCTGGCTAATGAAAGAGACAAACCGTTTCCATATTATCCGTTTGAAAACGAAGGTTTGTTTGATGCGCAGCAGGCGCACCGTTTGTACGCAATTCACGGCGATGAATTTGATGAAACCAATTGTCAGGATTCAGGCCGCGATGGTTCTTCTGTCGGTGATGTAGTGGTGATCAGATTGCTGAATGAAATTCCAAATCAAATCGAAAAGCAGATCCGGAAATTTCCACAGGGCAGGGTGGGAACGGAAGAAGACATTCAGGAATTTGTGAAAGAGCTGCGCGAAATCGATAACCTGCGTCCGTATAGTCTCGCGCCGGATTGGATTTCACAGGTGCTGGAAGAATATGAACTTGATCCGCATTTTATCAATGATTCTATCAGAGATGCACTGCGTGAAATGATCACCAACTTTGTAGACACGCCGCTGATTGCAAAAAATAAGAGCATCGATATTGTGATGCGCATCGCGCGTTTCTTTTTGGGCAAGCATTTCAGTATTAGCGATCTCGCCAGTATTATTAATCATTTTTCACTGAGCAAAGATGATTTTGAATCGTACAAAGAATTCGCCAATAAGCTAGCCAATGAAGATGTGGGTCGCGACAAGGATTTCTTTGTGATGGGGCATACGCATTATCCCGAAATTGTACCGCTATCTTCTTATATGGAAGATGGTAATAAACGTGGCAAAATCTATTTCAATTCGGGAACCTGGCGGGCACTGCATAAACGTGGTGTGTATGATAATAGTTTCATCAGCTATAAAACCATGACGATTGTTGCATTTTACAAACCGGATGAACGTGGTGCGAGATCGTTTGAGTTTTGGACGGGATCGTTGGCGTAGAGATGTTGCATGCAACGTCTCACGGTGATGCGTGATTCTGTAGTATTACACAAGATATTTGTCTGGAGACGTTGCATGCAACGTCTCTACGGATTTGGTATATTTAATAAACAAATTGCCCACTATGCGTTTCCAGACTCTTCAGTTTTTTTCGGCGTTACTGCTTGCGATTACTTTTTCCGCTTGCGGACAAGAAAATAAACCGGTAACACAACCTAAAAAGCAGGTTGCAAAACCGGATATGAAAGACTGGAACAATTCCATTCCGGGAAATTTTGCAGAAAAATCTACTTATCATTTTGATAGTACAATGCTGGACGCGTTCCTCAAAAACTATCCGAAGTATGAGTCATATGCCGGTGATATGAGGAAGTTTTATCGCGGCCGCGGGTTCACTTATGCGTGGTTTGATAAAGATGGAATGATAGAGCAGGCTGGTAATTTGCGTAACCGCATTGATCACATGGATGACGAAGGATTGAACAGTACGGTTCCTTATCATGCACAGCTTGATTCTGTGATCGGTTCGCTGGATGAATCAGCAGCCGGTAAACCAGATCTGACGCCGGAACTGATGTTGACCGCATCTTATTTTGCCTTTGCAAAAATCGTATGGGGTGGTATGGATGCTTCTGTTTCTAAGTCGATGGATTGGTATCTGCCGCGTAAAAAAGTTTCTTATGCTAATGCACTGGACAGTTTGCTGAAAGCGCCTGTGGGTGAATTGAAAAACAGTGAGCCTGTATATCGTCAATATGAAATGCTGCGGACTTATCTGAAACGTTATCGTTCGTTAGACAGTATGAAAAATTGGGAACCGATTAAGATGGATAAAAAAGCGTACAAGCCTGGTGATAATAGTCCGGTGATTACAGCGATTCGTAAACGCTTATATCTGCTTGGCGATTTTGCGGGTGATACCGCGAGTGCTGTTTATTCAGCGGATATGAATGATGCAGTGAAGGCTTGTCAGCATCGTTTGGGGCTTACGGAAGACGGCGTGATTGGCAATGGAATGATTTCAGAATTAAACATCACACCGCAAAAACGGATTACGCAGATTATGGTGAATATGGAACGTGCCCGTTGGGTGCCGATTCCTGATCCGGAACAAGATTATCTCGTTGTAAATATTCCCGACTACCGTTTGTTTGTGTATCAGAAAGATAGTCTGGTTTGGAGTTGTAATGTAGTGGTGGGTAAAGCGATGAACAAAACAGTCATCTTTAGCGGCGATGTAAAATATGTGGTGTTTAGTCCATACTGGAATGTGCCGCCAAGTATTGTGCGCAAAGAAGTAGTACCGGGCATGGCGCGTAATAAAAATTATATCGCCAGTCATAATATGGAGATTACAGGTCGTTTGGGTGGGTTGCCAGTGGTGCGTCAAAAGCCTGGACCAAATAATTCGCTTGGTAAAGTGAAATTCCTTTTCCCGAATAGCTACAATATTTATCTGCATGATTCGCCTGCGAAATCTTTATTTAATGAGACTACACGCGCATTCAGTCACGGTTGCATTCGTGTGCAGGAACCGGAGAAGCTGGCTAATTTCCTGCTGCGTAATGATTCTTCCTGGACGCCGGAAAAAATTAATGCTGCGATGAACGCCGGTAAAGAGCAGTATGTGACGCTGAAAAAAACAGTGCCTGTTTATATTGGTTACTTCACTGCATTTGTAGATAGTAAAGGCAAAATCAATTTCCGTAAGGATATTTATAGCAAGGATGCGAGTCTGGCGAAAGCGTTGATGGAAAACTAAATATCCTCAACTCTTAGCTTCGAATCTTCCTTCTCCTACTTTTTTTCTGCAAAAAAAGTAGGCAAAAAAGGCAGTCTTCACCCGACCACGTCAGGGTTCAGACGGTCGCCCGATTAAACGGCATTGCTACTGTACTGCCGAGCAGAGGGCCTTGAAAATTAATGCGTGAGGATAAGTGTTATGTCTTTGCTGGAAACCTAATTGTCCACTGCTCATTTTCAATTGAATTCAGTAAATTCAATGTTCTTTAAAAGTGTTGTATGAAAAAGACTATCGGATATTTTATCGCAGGTGCGGCGGCGGGTGCTGCTTTTATTGCGGGATTGGCGTTTAACAGAATCAATGACCGCGATGAAATGGTGACGGTAAAATCTGATAGTCGTTTGCAATATAAATGGTATCCGCCGGAAATGCCTTCGGCGATGAACTTTGCAGGTGAGAAAGTACCGCTGGACCGCTGGGATGTGCGGGAACGGTTGCAGCGCGAATTGCTTTTCAATTATTATATGCATGGCTCTACACTTTACGAGGTCATGCTTTCCACACGCTATTTCCCGATGATAGAAGAACGGCTGAAAGCTAATGGCATACCAGATGATTTCAAATATCTCTGCGTTGCAGAAAGTGCTTTGCAACACAATACTTCTCCTGCCGGCGCTGCGAGCTTCTGGCAACTGATGCCTGCAACGGCCACCCAGTATGGATTGCAAGTGGATGCGGAAGTCGATGAGCGTTATGATATCAGGAAAGCAACAGACGTGGCCTGTACTTATTTCAATCAGTCTTATCAGAAATTTGGTACCTGGACAGCAGCGGCAGCCTCCTACAATTGTGGTATGGCGGGTTTTAGCAATCACTCTTCTTTTCAGCAGGTTACCAATTATTATGATGTTATTCTTCCCGAAGAAACTAACCGGTATGTGTTCCGCATTCTGGCGTTGAAATATCTGATCAGCAATGCGAAGGCGATGGGTTATATCGTGGAAGGCTCAGATGCCTATCAGCCGCTGAAAACACGTGTATTGAAAGTGGATACAACCATCAGTAATCTCGCCCAATGGACGATCGACAATGGCAGCAGTTATAAAATGCTGAAGCTTTTTAATCCCTGGTTGCGCGCGCGGACGTTGACTGCTAAAGCAGGTAAGACGTATGAGATTACGCTGCCGCAATAAGTTAAAGTTTAAAGCTCAAGGCCTAAAGCTCAAAGCGTTCTGTGTTGCCAAATAGCGTCTATGTGAGATGGGTTTTTAGCGTTGAGTTTTAGGCTTTCCGCTTTTTTAAGATTTCCTTAAGAGAAAAGAAATACCAAATACACTTTGCGAAATTAGAATAACTGTTACATTTGCGGCTGAATTCCCTTCATAACGATGTCTCAAAACAAGTATAGCAATAACAACTGGGTCCGGTATATCTGGATTTGCCTGGCTGTGTTCTTTCTTGTTTTCAATTCAACGCCGGTTAAAAAACTGATCCGTATTTATGTGTACGGCGCTCCGGCCGCAGTAACGACGGACATCGAATCCGTAGCCAACAAAGTTTATAAAGATTGTTGCAGTCTCCAGGACCGACACGAAGTAAATTCAGAAAAACAAATTACAGCAGCGCATCAGGATAGTACTGATCCGCTTTGGTTGTTTGCCGGCGCAGCGGCAGTCGTTGCACTGCTTTCCGCTTTTTACAATCGCAGACAGCCTCAGTTTCAATACCGTTATCTTCCCGCCAATAAAGGCACTGCGCCTGTATATCTGCAGGTGAGGAAATTGCAGGTCTGATACTTTTCCATTTCTTTTTATTGAGAGATCCGTGTACGAAAACGCGCGATTTAACTGGTGTTGCGCATGCAGTCACCATACCTAAACAGCCTGGCTGCGAATAAGCATTACTGCTTCTACGTGGTTACGGTTCCGTATTCAAATCAATATTTTAAAGTCATGTGGATCGTAAGATTAGCATTAAGAAGGCCGTACTCGGTTGCAGTAATGGCGTTTCTTATTCTTATCATGGGGATCATGGCCATCCGTTCAATGATGGTGGACATTTTTCCCGTAATTGATATTCCTGTTGTTTCCGTTATTTGGAGTTATCCGGGCCTCTCCGCCGCGGAGATGGAGAAGAAAGTTGTGTTGCTGAGTGAGCGTGGTATCTCATCTTCCGTAAATGGGGTAGAGCGCATTGAATCACAATCGCAGCCAGGTATTGGCATTCTCAGAGTTTACTTTTCAAAAGGTGCAGATATTGGCGCCGCAATTGCACAGATGTCTGCGACGGCCAGTACTTCTTTGCACTCGATGCCGCCTGGCATTCAGCCGCCTGTGATTCTGCAGTTTAACGCCACAAACGTACAAGTGGCGCAGATTACGATGTCGAGTAAAACACTTTCTGAAGATAAAATTTTCGACTACGCGCTCAACTTTATACGCATTCGTTTGTTTACCATTCCGGGGCTTTCTACGCCAGCGCCATTTGGTGGTAAAAATCGTCAGATCATTGTAGATGGTGATGCTAAAGCGATGCAGGCAAAAGGCCTTTCGCCGGTAGATCTGCTTAATGCATTGCAAGCTTCCAACCTGATTATTCCTGCAGGTAATGCGCGTATTGGTACAAGGGAATATAGCGTACAGCTCAATTCCAGTCCGGATATGGTGAAGGACTTTAATGATATTCCGGTCAAATCGATCAATGGTCAGATTGTGCGGTTGGGCGATGTTGCGAAGGTCTCCGATGCGTTTGCCGATCAGGTAAACGTGGTGCGGGTAGACCGTAAGCGAGCGGCTTATCTTTCTATCTTGAAGAAAGCAGATGCCTCGACACTGATGGTCGTGGAGGCCGCAAAAGAAATGATTCCCCAGATCAAAGAGACTGCACCGAATGGGCTTGATCTTAAACTGGATTTCGATCAGTCGGTCTTCGTAAAAAACTCCATTGATAGTGTGCTCGATGAAGCAATCACCGGCGCAGTACTTGTGTCGATGATGATCATGTTTTTCCTCGGTAGCTGGCGCAGCATGGTGATTGTATGTACGTCCATTCCGTTATCAATTTTTGTCGGAATTATTGTGTTGAATCTTACGGGCAATTCACTCAACATTATGACGCTCGGCGGGCTTTCACTAGCAATTGGTATGTTGGTGGATGATGCGACGGTAGAGGTCGAAAATATACATAGGAACAGGGCGCTCGGTAAACCATTAACGATAGCGATTCTGGATGGTGCGCAACAGATTGCCATACCCGCGTTGATGGCTACGCTCGCGATCTGTATCGTGTTTCTTCCAGTTGTTCTGTTGACCGGTCCGTCGAAATTTTTATTCCAGGCAATGGCATTATCAGTGGTGATTTCCATGATGGCTTCGTATGTACTCTCACGTACACTGGTTCCTGTTTTGGCGAGAATGCTGATGGCTAATGAACATCATGGACCGAATCCTCCAGAGCATGGCGGCTGGTTTAAACAATTCTCTTTCCGTTTCAATCAGGAACGTGATCGCCGTTTCAATAAATTTACAGACCGCTATGGACGTGTGTTGCATGGCTTTTTACATAACCGCGGCATCGTACTCACGTTTGCTGTAGCCATATTGGTGATTTCTGTTTTACTCGTAAAAGTAATTGGCACCGACTTTTTCCCAACCACCGATACCGGTATGATGAAAATTCACTTTCGGGCGCCAGTTGGTACACGTATTGAAGAGACCGAGCGATTGGTGGATTCTGCCGAAGCACGTATACAGCAAATCATTCCGAAGGCAGAATTGGGTTCGGTAAATGATATGATTGGTGTACCGACTTCGTATAACCTTGCGTTTGTGCAAACGGATAATACAAGTAGTATGGATGCTGACATTCTGGTTTCGTTAAATAAAAAACACAAGCCCACAGCCGAATACATTCGTTCTATACGTAAAGATCTAAACGATCATTTTCCAGGTTGCAGCGTGTATTTCCAGTCGGCAGATATCGTCAGTCAGGTATTGAATTTCGGTACTTCTGCGCCGATTGATGTGCAGATCATGAACAGCAATTATGATACTTCCTATAAGTATGCGACAATGCTGAAAAACGCAATCAGAACAATTCCTGGAACAGCAGATGTAAACATTAAGCAGATTCTCGATTATCCGACACTGAAATTTAACGTAGACAGAAGGCGTGCACAGGAACTGGGTCTGACACAGCGTGATGTCGCAAACTCAATGCTGGTGGCGCTTTCGTCAAACTCAACAGTATCTCCGTCGTTTTATATCAACCCGACGAATAATGTAAACTATCAGGTAGCGGTAAAAATTCCATACCAGACGATGAATTCGGTGAACAGCATTTTGAGTACGCCGGTAACATCAAGCACTGGTTCGGTTTCCTCCAATTCTGTGCCTTCACCCACAGATCTGCCAATGGCGCAAACACAAACGCTTGGTAACCTCGCAACGGTACACTATGAAAATCAGTATGACGTCATCAACCATTATACCGTACAACGTGTGATGGATATTACGGCCAATGTGGACGGACGCGATATGGGTTCCGTAGCTGCTGATATTGAAAAGAAAATTGCTGCGATGGGACAATTACCAGCGGGCATGCATATAGCATTGAAAGGCCAGCCAGAGGTAATGAATAGTACATTTAAAACATTGGGACTTGGTCTGGTACTTTCCGTAGTGTTGGTGTACATGTTGATGGTGGTATTATTCCAGACCTGGCTTGATCCGTTTATCATTCTATTCGCAGTACCCGGCGCATTTATTGGTATCCTCTGGATGCTGGCGATCACGGGTACAACGATCAATACAGTTTCACTGATGGGGGCAATTGTGGCCGTCGGGATTGCGGTATCCAACTCTATTCTGCTGGTAAGTTTTGCGAATGAGGTGCGGGTAGAAAAAGGTTTGAACGCAATAGAAGCGGCATTGGAAGCGGGTAAAACCCGTTTGCGGCCAGTATTGATGACTGCATTGGCAATGGTATTGGGTATGATTCCGATGTCGTTGGGTACGGGAGCCGGCGGTGAACAAAATGCGCCACTGGGCCGTGCGGTAATGGGCGGACTGATTGTAGCAACGTTTGTGACATTGTTTGTGGTGCCGGTGGTTTATTCAATGCTGCGCAAAAAAGAGCCGCAACGCCATAAGCTGGATGAACAGTTTGATCTCGAAACCATGCGCTATGACGAAGTGGACACTGGCCATGCATTGTTGATTCCCGAAGTGAACGTTACAAACAATCCTATTCACAACTAAAAATCGAACGAACTATATATGAGTATCGAAAAGAAAAAAACAACAGTCCGCATCTGGATCGGTGGCGGTCTTATAGTTGCCATAGCCGCTATGGGCTTGCTGTTGATGCTTTCCAGACAAAAGAAAGCGTACGCTTCAGAAACCGAAGCACGTACCAAACAAGTAAAAGAAGGACCAACAGTAAAAGTGATAAAAGCCGGGATGAACAGCGCTTCCAAAGGTCTGACGTTGATTGGTGAGGCACGTCCGTTTCAAAGTGTGACCTTGTACGCAAAGACCAGCGGTTACATGAATAAGATTAATGTAGACAAAGGTGATAAAGTAAGCCAGGGGCAATTACTCGCGACAATTGTTTCGCCGGAAACAGACCAGGCTTATAATGCAGCACTGGCGGATCTTCAGAATAAAAAGAAAATCTTGGACCGTGACCGTGCTTTGCTGACAAAAGAATACATCTCTAAAGAAGATGAAGAACGTAGCGAAACAGCAGTGACAATGGCCACTTCAACTGTCACTTCGTTGCGCGAGCAAATGCAGTACAAAAATATTGTTGCGCCATTTTCCGGAACGGTGACTGCACGTTTTGCAGATCCTGGTGCTCTGGTACAGAATGCAACCAATTCGCAAACCAGCGCGCAGCCACTGGTAACGGTTTCGCAGCTCAATAAGATAAGGGTGTATGTATACGTTGCGCAAAACGACGCAGCCTTCTTGCAGGAAGGATATCCGGTTACGATCACAATGACTGAAAAGCCGGATATGCAGATTAAAGCCACTGTAACGCGTATTGCGGGGGAGCTTGATCCGAAAACAAGAATGATGCTGGTGGAAATTGATTTGCCAAACGATAAAAACGAAATCATCCCGGGTGGTTATCTGCAGGTTACATTTCAGCCTTCTGCACAGAAACATCTGATGATTCCGGCAGAGGCGCTGGTGGTTCGCGGGAATAAATATTTTGTTCCGGTAATCGGCACCGGCAGTCAGATTCATTACCAGCCTGTGGAAGTAGGTAACAATGACGGCAGCAATGTAACCATTCTCAGTGGCCTGACAGAAGGCGAACAGATCGGTTTAAATGTGAGTCCGGAATTGACCGAAGGACAGAAAATCAGAATTCAGTCTTAACCTGTAAACAGCAGAAAGTGAATAAAGGAATATTAAAAACGGCTGTCGTCATGGTGCTTATAGCGGGTGGGACAGCGGAGGCGCAGCAGGTAACGACGCTGAATTTACAAGACTGTGTGAATATAGCATTGGATAAATCTACGGCAGCGCTGAAAGGCAACAATAACGTGGCTTTGGCCGGTGCGCAGGTATTGGCCGCTTATGGACAATTTCTCCCAAATCTGGTTGCCGGCGCTGGTTATAATTTCGACAAAGGGAACAATTTCTTTTCTTCATCGGGCGGGGCATTGATCGATGAAGCCAAAAGTCAGTTCAATTATCAGCTCACGAGCAGTGTGAATATATTTTCCGGTTATTATAATTATTCCAGCTGGAAAGCATCCAAACTCAATCAGCAGATGTCTGAATACACACTGGAACGTGCGAAGCAACAGATCACACTGGATGTAACCCAGTCATATTTGCAGGTAATTCTGGACCGGAAAATAGTAGCACTCGATAGCGCCAATTTAGACATATCACTGAAGCGTGAAGATCAGCTGAAAGTCTTGACAGATATTGGTCGTAAGGCAAAAACAGATTTATATCAACAGCAAGCACAGACCAGTAACGATAAATTAGTTTTCATCAGTGCCAAAAATAGATTGCAGAATGATAAAATTCTGCTGTTACAGAAGCTCCGTATTGATTCTGCCGACAGTTATGAAATAGCGGACATATCAGTTGATGACGGCGCGAGTGCCAAACAATATGGCAATCGTGATGCCTTATTACAAACCGCAATGGACGAGCGTGTAGATTTAAAATCAGCGGAATTAAATACCAAATATGCGCTTTGGAATATTAAGAAATACAAGAGCGGGTATTTGCCATCGGTTGCATTTTCGGTAGGTGCTTACAATAATGGAGCATTCTTCCATGACCTTGCCATCAATGGCAAAGATGCGTTACCCGTTTCGCAGGAAGCAATCCCAACACAGCTGTATAAATACACTTATGGTTTAGCGGCTATCACGGCGAGCTGGAATATTTTTGATCGCTTCTATACAAAGTCGGCTGTAACAACAGCGAAGATCAATTCAACGAATGCCAATATTGACTTGAAGGATGCGCAGATCGGCGTTACGGTTGGCGTAAAACAAGCGTACAACGATTATGTAAATGCGGTGCAGAAAATGGAGACAGTAGATGTAGGTGTAAATGCTGCTGAAAAAGCCTATGAAGCTATTAACGGAAGATACAAAGAAGGTGCTTCAGATTTTATTACGGAAGCCAACGCACAGCTCGTGTTGTTGCAGGCACAGCAAAATAGAGTGCAGGCTTCCGTGAATCTGATGCTTCAGAAGAAAGTGATCGACTACTACGTTGGCGCTGTGGTGAAATAATCGCTGTTATTAAGTATCATGTAGTAAGTATCAAGTATCAAGCTGTTATTATTTACAAATATTCCTTCGAGTAGAAAATCATTTCAGCGGTTGTGCTAAACACACATATTTGATGCTTAAAATCAGCGTAAATAATATCAAGCTGCGACACAAAACATCAATGTTTGGCAATAGCTTGATACTTGATACTTGATACTTGATACTTGATACTTTCTACTTCTGAATTCTGCTCATTCTTTTTACTACCCATGGTAGTGTAAGCCCTTGTCCAATGAGTGTAAACAATACAACCGCTACCGAAATGAAAATAATATCGCTGCGCATCGGAAACGGCGTGCCATTTTCCAATTTGGTTGGCAGACCGAGTGCAATTGCAAGCGACACAATACCTCTCATACCCGACCAGCTAATGATTACGCTTGTTTGAAAATCGAGCAACGCTTCTCTCGGTATTTTTTGTTTTCGTTTTTTAAACGTGTTCTGCAAATTCAATTTCTGCAGGAATACCCGCGCCATCCGGATCAGGAGTGCTACAACTGTAATAATAAGCGAATAGCCGATCAGCGACCAGATTTTATGATTGCTTACGTCCTTTACCACATATGGAAATTCCAGTCCGATGAGGATAAAGATGAGTCCGTTGAGCAGAAAAATGATAACGTCCCAAAATGATTTTGATTGCTGTTTGAGTTGTTCCGGGAAGACGCGGTCACTGAAACGTGAACTGCCGATGCCGATGATCACCACAGCGATCACGCCCGATACATGGAATGATTCTGCCAGGAGATAAGCCACGAATGGCGCCAGCAGCATGAGTGAAACAGTAACCAGCGGATTGCCGTACACTCTTTTTAAAACAAATGCAAGTGTTTTGCCCAATACAAATCCAACTACAAAACCGCCAGACATAAGCACTGCAAAATGTAAAGTTGCCTTCCATAATACAAACGCAGTGCCGGTCACAGCTGCTACAGCAAAACGATAGGCTACCAATGCAGATGCATCATTGACCAGGCTTTCGCCTTCCAGTATGGTTACTGTTTTATGCGATAAGCCTAATCCCTTGGTAATGCCAATCGCTGCAACGGCATCTGTGGCAGAAAGAATTGCACCCAATACAAACGTCAACGGCCAACTCATGCCCGGAATGATAAAATGGGCAACAATAGCAACACCAATCGTAGTCAGGAATACAAGGCCTACAGCGAGTGTGCTGATGGTATTGAGATGGGTGCGGAAATCCTGAAATGAGATATTAAAAGCTGCATCGTAAAGCAACGGCGGTAAAAAAATCAGGAATACGACTTCTGAATTCAAAACAATTTCAGGTACTGCAGGAATAAAGCCAATTGCTATGCCGGCAATAATCAGAAGGACAGGATAAGGAATATTTATTTTTTTCGCCACTGCGGACAGCGCGATCATAATGGCCATGATAAAAATAACGACGCTGTAGTTTTCCATAAGCTGAATCCTGATGACAATTCCTTTTTAGAGACGCTGATATTTCTCCATATTAAAATATAAAAAAATGTTCGAAAATTTTTTTTGTAAAGAGTTTGTTAAAGTCGCAAAAGAGTTTTTAACTTTGCGGCCGATTCTCTTGGGAGAGATTTGAATCGAACAAAGAACCCTGCGCAAATTCCTTTTTGAAATTAAATTTCTCAATGCTTCCGGGCATTGGGACCAGCAATTTTATTTCGACATTTCTTGATGCAATGTTTCGTATTTACATGCGCGTTAGTTTTGGCTGATGTGCTTGAAACGATTTGCAGAATAGAATTTCGCGGAATAAGGGTTGCTGACCAGATCACATGATTCCTGATGAAGAAGTTGTGTGATGGCACTCGTAAACCAAAATAACTGATACCCCAAACTTGTAACCCAAGCTTGCGAACCGAACTCTGCATAAAAGTTTTTTTAGCCCTGCTAGCCGTGATGATACTGCCAGGCACAAGTGGTATTGCCCAGATACTGGATGATACTGCTAGCTTCGAGTTCGTCTTAGATCATCCTTCATCAACAGATCAGACATCGGTTTCACAGCGGCTTACTTATCAGAGTTCCATAAAGAAAATAGTGACCGTTACTATTGATTGCAGACAGGTACGAAGTAAGGACACCATTCCGGTATATCATTATGTCTTCGAAAATGTTCCGCTCAATAAAGGCCCATCGTTTACGGAACTCAATTTTTCGAAAGCAAATAACAGCAGTAATACCAATCAGAGTTTTATCCGCGCCATAACTAAGTTGGGTGCAATGCCGCCTGGTATTTATCTTACAGGTGTTTCCATTCAGAGCAAAGACAGTACCGTCAAAGCTTTCAAGCAGTTCTACCAGCCGGTGGACAGCAATCTGTCTTATAAGAGTCCTTTGCGGATTAGTACTAACGAATTACTCGGAGGTGCATCTAAGTCAATCAATAATCCAAAGAATATTTCCAAACAAATTGCGGCATCTAAAGATCAGCTGCAAAAACAAACAACCCGCATCAGCAAAAAATTGCGGAGTGAAAAAGGTATTAGCGTCCATCCGTTGATGATTGATGGTAAGACTTATAGCGAACTATACTATGAAGAATGGTTTTTGGGACGCTATGAAATCGTTGCTGGTAAAGGCATGCAGGATAAAATTGCGGGTGAGGGATCTATGCTTAAGGACAATGCCGGTGCGTTGGTGCATAATGACCTTGGCGATTTTCAAAGTGTAAGCGGCGAACTGCGTGATTTATTTGCCAAGGGTAAAGATCAAAAAGAAGTGCTCAAAGGGAATGTGGAATTGAGTCAATATCTGGGCAACGGTCAGGAGCCAGGTTCCATGCAGGACAACAATTACACAGAATTTCGTGCTCAGATAGATACGCGCGTTTTTGATATGCCGGTTGGAATCGAAGGTTTTTATACAACGCAAGATGCAAACCGTCAGGCGAAGGCCAGCTATATCCGCTTTCATTATGAGGTAGCTACGGCTAAAGAAGAACTGCTGCAAAAAATCAATACCTATAAAAGTAAATTCGGTGAAACAGTTGCGAAAGGACAAGGCCTGCAGATGATGTATGGTTCCTATCTTAATAAACTCGAGAATGAAAAAGGAAGCCTGCTCGACGACCTTTCCCGCAATTACGGTCTTAGCGAACAATCATTGAAAAATAACGAAGGCAACCTTGATCAGGTGCTTTCTGATCTGCCCAAAAATATTGATACTTCTAAACTTCGTAGTACAGCCCTGCGTCAGTTGGATGAGCACACCGACAGTAGCAAAGCGCTCAATAAACTGCAGACCGCGCGCCAAAAAATAGAAAAAGATAAAGCCGAAATTCAAAAGCGTTACGACCGGATCGTTGCATTGGAAAAGCAATACGAAAAATACAGAACATTGCTTGATCAATACCGTACACAACTGCATCTTGATTCTGCCATTACCTACAGCAAAATTCAGGCATTGGAAAAAGGTGATGAAAGCAGTTATAAAGATCTATTGAAAGCCTCTGCAGGTTTACTTCCTGATGGTAAAGTGAAAACTTTCGCCGCAGGGTTAACACATTTTGATGCGGGTATCATCAATCAATATGAGTCCGACTACACAATGGCTGGTCAAAATCTAAAAGGAATGAGTACCGGCTATGATTTTGGTTTTGTAAAAGCAGCTGTGACATTGGGTAAAACACAGTATGTAAGCCGGGATGGCAGCGTGGATAATTATAACAGTTACTTAGGTAAGCTGACTTTCAAGCCATTCAAAAAGCAACATATAGAGCTGTTGTATTATGGTTATAGTCCGGCGATAAAAACGCTTGGGAAAGATACTTTTTACCAACATAGCGATATCGCAGGCCAGTCCTATACAGAACCTGTAACGATCGTGTCGATTAATTATCAGGGTGAGTTGACTAAGTTTCTTAATGCACAAGTGGAAGGCGCAACTTCCATGAAGAAAGGAGAAACCGTGCAGTTCGATATGGATCACAGCGCCACCAAAACGAATTTCGATCTGATGATTCCGTATACTACCACGCAATTACAGGGAGAGTGGGAGCACGCGGGCAGAGCATTTGAGAACAGTACATTGCCTTATAGCAAAGCCGGTACCGATCGGTATACAGTTGCTACAACAACTGATTTGTTCCATTCCTTTCTGACCGTTGGTTTGCAGTTTAACTACATGGAGCAAAACAATTTTGGCAATACAGCTTACAGCAATAAATGGGGCTTTGATATTGCCACCCACTCCAAACGTTTTCCATCGTTACAACTTTCGTACAAACCGTTTTCAACGTTTAGAGCTTACAGCGATACACTCAATGTGCCACAACGGCCAATGACCGGTGAAGTATGGACGGGTAGGGCTTCTTATCAATTTAAGAAGAATAAAATCAGTCATCGTTTTAGTGTGGTGTACAATCAGAATAGCAGCAATATGGATACCATACGCTACGCCAGCAAAATGGTACAGGCAACTTATATCCTGACGCTAAAACAAGATAGTTATACTGCGAGCAGTGGTTGGAGTCAGATGCCAGTAACGGATACGGCTACAGGTAAAAGTTTTGATCTGTCAACCTGGTTTATGAGCATCGGCGGCGGCCGCGCAATTACCTCACAATTGTCGGTCAATCTGGCCGAAGAAATAGCAATTGCAGGTTTCGGTTTGCAACGGATGTCAACAACAGCTGGCTTGCAATACCGTTTTGTAAAATGGCCAATTATGCTGCGATTGCAGGCAAGGTATACGAATTACCGATTGACAGTACAGTCTCCGAGAACGAATCTATATGCAGGACAAATCGGAATGGGTTGGCAGTTTAAACTCAAGAAAAGGTAAATGTTTAAAGGGTCAAGTGGTTAAATCGGCGTTTATCAACGTAAGACGTACTCGCGGTGCAAGTCCTCCTCCTTTAGAGGAGTTGGATGAGGCTAATATTTTTTACTTAACAACACAACAATAAGAAACAAAATGAAAAAATACCTAACCCTGCTATTGCTGCTTGTTGCTGCCAGCGTAGGTTATAGCCAGAATATACTGGTGAACCTCGATCAGTTGGACGGGATAGAAATCACGCCGAACAATGTGTTTAATATGCAAGTGATCAATAATAGCGGCGCGAGTCATCAGGTAAAACTGATGGGCAGCATTCGTTATCGGAACAGCAGACTCCGCATTGGCTATACATTTTATACAAACGTCCAGCCCGGTGTCAACATGATCACCCGCGATAAAGTGAGCCGTCTGAGCTGGGATTTTTCCGAGAGTGCATTGCGTGAGTTGTTTCTCAATTATTCCAAATTACCAGAAGGTAATTATGAGTATTGTGTGGCGTTATCTCTTGCAACTCCGGGCAATGAAACACAACCCGGCACACCATCAGACGCCTGTATTTACAATAGAGCGAACGATATTTTTCTCATTAATCTGGTAGATCCGGAGAATAATGCGAAGCTGCATGAAAACTATCCAATGTTGAGCTGGATGGTAAACTATCCGTTTGCCAGTGCGCTTACTTACCGTGTTCGCGTAGCAGAACAAAAGCAAGGTCAGAATCCGCAAAACGCCATCGCCCGCAATCCTGCCATGTATCAGGACAACAGCGTGATGGGCACCAGCATTGTATATCCGGTGACTGCTAAGCCACTGGAGAAATGGCAGCCTTATGTATGGACGGTTGATGCTTACTACAAAGGCATTCTTTTAGGAGGTGCGGAAGTTTGGAAGTTCATAATTGTGGATGACAGTTTGTTGCAATCGGTGCCCAAAGATCAATCGTATTATGAGTTTGCGAGTCACAATGGCGATACTCGTTTATATGCTACTGGCCAACTTAAGTTAAAGTATATCTCGGAGCAGGCAAATGATACTTTGAAAATGCAGTTGTTCGACGAGGATAAAAAAGCTGTAAATCTTCCTGATTCTATCGTTTCCGTAACACCCGGCGAAAACTTTTTCGTGATAAACTTGGCAGAAAAGATTGCATTAGGTCATAACAAGAAATATGATCTCCATATAAAATCTAAAGATCAAAAAGAGTACATCGTACCATTTACTTACACCAATCCACTTTATTTGAAATGAGCAAGAAATTATCTGTAGACAGAATTCTGTTATCTGTGACTTTGTGCGTGACACTAGTGTTGTTGGGCAACCTGTGCTATGAGCATTTTAATAAGAAAGGAGTTGTGTTTGTCGACATCAACAAACTGGTGGAGCAATATAAATTCAAAAAAGACATGGAAGCGACTGCTGCCCATAACCTTTATACAATCAAGAATGGCACAGATAGTCTCAAAATGCTGCGAAGAACTAGTTCAGGAGTTGCTGCATCACACTTGGACACCGTAATTACGAAAAGAGAGTTTGCCCTCGAGAAATTTTACGAACAGTCCAATCAGGAAATTTCCCGGAAAGTATGGGAGCGATTAAACCCTGCGCTGGAACGTTTTGGAAAAGACAAAGGATATGAAATAGTAGTTGGTGCAAACGGCCAGGGTACAGTGCTATATGGTAGCAAACAATCTGATGTTACCGATGAAGCGATCAAATACATAAACATCAACTATGAAAAAGGTAGCTAGTTTTTTGATGATAATGCTGCTGTTGTCTTGTGGCGGTTCCTATGATCACAATTCTCCAGCGGGTTTCATCCGGTATATGGAAGACCCTGCGAATGGTTGCTGTAGAACGGTGGAAACAAATGCCATGATTTATAAAATTCAATTGGCTACGCCGCAATACATGGCTTGTAGAGAGCTGATCAACAAAACAGGAAGTATTGATGCGGAGCTCTGGAAGAAACGGCTTGCAGAACTGGACGGTACTGTTTTTTTTATCGTGAAGATGGCCAGAAAGAATAAAGAGAATACTACGGAAGGCACGTCAATGACCGACCAGGAGCACGCAGCTCAAATGGAAGCATATTATGGTCAGCTGGCAGCAGCAGATTTTTCTTTAATCCAGAATGGATCAGAACTTCAGAAGTTGGCGTATCATTTTGAAAACAACTATGGTCTTTCACCTGAAAATACGATCATAATAGGCTTTAGCGTAAAGAATGTACAAAAGGATCTGTCGTTAACCTTTAATGACCGGTACACTCATACACCTGCGATTAAAGCAGAATTTAGTCAATCAACTATATCTCAATTACCGAATATCCAATTATAACTGCTGTAAGATGAAAAAACGTACAATCAGAGTAACAGCATATACCCTTTTATTTTCCCTTTCCTATCAATTGCTTTATCCGCTGAAAGCACTGGCGTTGACTACGGGTCCTTCGCAACCTGAAGTGCAGAGCTTCGAGCCTGTGGGCACCACCGACATGGTAAACATGTTTTCGGGCGATTTTAATTACAACATACCCTTGATGGATGTGGAAGGCTATCCGATTAATATCTCCTACCACAGTGGAATTAGCATCGAGCAGGAAGCCAGTTGGGTCGGTCTTGGATGGAATATCAACCCAGGCGAGATTAACAGAGCTGTGCGCGGGTTGCCAGATGATTTCAATGGTGAGACAATTGAAAAGACGTTGCATATTAAAGAGGAGCAAAATTTCCGTATTGCGAGCGGGGCCAATGTTGGCAGTGAATTAGTCGGTAAAGATTTGCTAAGTGGTGGTATCGGTTTAGGATGGTATATCAACTACAATTCTTACAGAGGCGTAGGCGTTGGGGCAAACGTGAATGGTTCTGTTTCTTTGTTCAATACTGTTAACATTGGTGGCGGCATAGGAGTTGGTTCACAAACGGGAGCAGACGTAGACCTGAATGCTGGAGTCGGCTATTCTACAGGAAACTTTGTAGAAAAAAATGCCGGCGGCGGCTTTACTGCGAGCGTCAGCGCAGGAAGTGGTTTCAACTCAAGATCTGGATTGAAAGATATTTCATTTTCTTCTAGTGGAGGAATGACAGTGACACGAAGTAGCGAAGGGGAAAAAAAACCGAAAGGTACCCGCGCGACTGTAAACACGGAGGGGTATAGTACTACCATTCCCATTGGCATGCAAAACTATGTGCCGGTAGTTTCTAACGCTTCAACCATGAGCAGTTTTCAATTTCAGACCCGCCTGGGTTTTGAAGCATGGACTGCATATCCCAATTTATATTTCAACGCTGGTATAAGTAGTTTGAAATATAATTCTGATGGTTCAAAACATGGCTATGGTTATCTATATATGGAAAATGCTCCGGAAAATGGTGACGCAATTCTTGATTTTACCCGGGATAAAGATGGTATCTATAATAAGTCTCTTCAGAATTTGCCTGCTGGTGCTTTGACTTATGATATCTATTCTATCAATGGACAAGGTACGGGTGGCATGTTTCGTCCATTCCGGAATGATATCGGAACGGTGTATGACCCCCTGACATCCGCATCAGGGAACGGAGCTGATTTGCTGCTCGAATTTGGTTATGGTAATTTATTTGAGGCAGGAACAGATGTTAATATTTATGACAATATCAACACTTCTGGTCCGTGGAATAATATGAAGTTTGGTGGAAATTCTCCCGGTACTTTATATGAGAAAGCTTATTTCAAACAGGCAGGGGAATTTACTTATAATCAGCAAACGGAAGCAGCTTCGTTGTTTTACGATGACCCTGTTTACCTGCAAAGTAATATGCTCAGAACGACTGGCAAAAATGGTGCCGGTGGCGGGTTCCCAGGTCAAATGGACGGCAAGCATATTTACTGGGACGGTCATGTCATAGATCGTACCACGCGTGCCAATCTGCTCACCTATTTGACAGCTTACGAAGCATCCCTTCCCGAATTGGCACAGTATGCGCAATACAGGGATTATAAAGACAGTACTGCCGGCTATTATAATCCTGCCGAAAAAAAACACAATCGTTACACCAATGGTGATCTTCTAAAAGCTCAGAAAGATCATATCAGTGAGTTTACACAAACACTGGCAGATGGACGTCGCTACATTTATGGCATCCCTGCAATGACAAATGTTTCCCGGGAAGCAACTTTTAGTGTAAATGAAGCTTCTGCTAATGCAAATAATGGTCTCGTAACAATTAATACCGGAGATGATGGGCCTCTCAATCACCAGGGGCGTGATAATTATTACATGGGTGCGAATACACCGGCATATGCACATAGTTATTTGCTTACGTCTGTTCTTTCCAGTGACTACGTAGACGTAATGGGAGACGGTCCTACAGATGACGATATGGGCACCTTTGTAAAATTTAATTACAATTGCGTTGACTCCGATTACCGTTGGAGGACGCCATATGATACGACAAAAGCGCAGTATGATCCAGGGTTCTGGAGCGATCTTAAAGACGGGAAGGGTAGTTATCTGCAGGGATCCAGGCAGCAATGGCATTTACGCTCTGTGGAGTCCAAAAATTATATTGCGGAGTTTTACATCTCAAAAAGGGACGATGGAGAAGGGATTGCCGCAGCGGTATTGACAGGAGATACTAAATTATCTGGGGCGGCGCTTTACAAGGCTCCACGCAGCAATGTTTCCTCGAGCTACAAGTTGGATTCCATCAAACTTTATAATAAGCACGATCGGTATCTGAACAGTGACAATGCGGTGCCAATTAAGACCGTAATTTTCTCTTATAGTTATCGACTTTGCCCTGGCACACCGAATTCAATCCATCCCGCTGAGTCACTAACTAACGTTGATGGCAGCAATTACAACGCTTCCGCCAACGGTAAGCTTACCCTGGAACGCATCTATATTCGTTATGGAACATCGGATAAAAATCTGTTGAGCCCTTATGTATTTTCTTATAACACACCTAATCCTGCGTATGACTTCGCGTCAAAAGACCGTTGGGGAAATTATAAGCAGAATAATCCGCAGCTTACCAATTATGAGTTTCCTTACGTAGATCAGTCCGCCGGTACAGGAGACGCAGTTACGGCCTGGAATATGACCGATGTTAAATTGCCTTCAGGAGGGAATATTCATGTTACCTATGAAAGTGATGATTATGCTTATGTGCAAGACCGTAGGGCCATGCAAATGTTCCAGATCGTGGGGGTAGGTAATACACCGAAGCTTGCGCACAAAACAAGTCTTTATGAAGGAACTGAAACGATACAGGACTATATATACTTCAAAAGGAGAAAAGACCTGGAAGTGCCGGGATTGAGTCTCAAGGATAATTATCTGGAAGGGCAGGATATTTTATACTACAATTTTGGTATGGATGTTACCGGAACCGGAAGGTACGACAGGATAAAAGGGTATGCGAATATTGCCGAGGTTGGTTATTGTGATGGTGATTCTAACAGTGACTATGCTTATATCCGGGTAAAGAAAGAAAATGTGAATGGCAAGCAGATGCATCCTGCCACTTTATATGGATTGAATATTGCGCGTTATTATTTACCGCACCTACTGTATCCCGGAGGCGAGGGTAATAGTATTAGTGATATTGTGATGGGCCTTATTGGCTCGAGTGGTGAACTAGCCCATATGAAAAAGCCGTTTGTGCAGCTTTTGAAAGACGGCAAGGGACGTAATATACAAGTGGACAAATCCTGGGTAAGATTGCAAGCTCCCGGTATGAAGAAGAGAGGTGGTGGTATACGGGTGAAAAAATTAGAACTGCAGGACAATTGGTCAAAACTTTCAGGTAATGATCCTTCCGGTGATGCGAGTTATGGTAAACAATATGACTATACCATCTATGATGGTAAATATGGAACAATGAGTAGTGGTGTGGCCAGTTATGAACCGATGATCGGTAACGATGAAAATCCGTTCCGTAAACCGGTGCCATGGCAGGCAGATGCGGGCCGCTGGTTACCGGCAACGGATTTCTTCCAGGAAGAGCCGTTTGGAGAATCGTTCTTCCCATCGCCAGAAGTCGGGTACAGCAGTATACGTGTGCAAAGCATTCACGTAAACGAAGGGCGATCTTCTCAATCTGAAGATGAGTATTTGTATTATACCGCAAAAGATTTTCCGATTTCGGTAAGCTATACCGATAAAAGCGATCCGGGGCCAAAGAAAACAAGATCTCTAAGGAAAACCGTTTCTGATGAATCTGCTTTGCAAGGCTATTCGATTATTATGAATGATATGCATGGCAAGCCAAAGGCGATCAATAATTATGTGTTGCGCAAAGATGCCGGCAGTGCGTATGTAACACATGATTTGATTACAGGGACTCGATACAATTACCGAAAAGATGCTGTGGGTAAGTTGAGTAATACGGTAACAGCAATGGTTCGTAAAAGAGGCACGCTGAATACTTTTGTCGTGAAGGATGTAACGCTCGGAAAAGAGATGGACTTTACGGTAGATAGCCGGGAAAAATATTTCCGCTCTTTTGACCGGAACATTGCCACAAACTTGAATGTTAGTTTGTGGGGGATTCTTATGGTGCCGATTCCTTCGCTTTTCTATCCTGACAAGGAGGAAATACAGACTTTCAAAATGCAGGTGTCCACCAAAATTATTCAGCAGTATGGTATGGTGGAATCTATAGAAACCTACGACCATAAAGCCAAAACAATAACACAAAATCTGATCTATGACGGCGAAACGGGTGGTGTTATTCTTTCACAGACCAGCAACGAATTTAATGACAACACGTTTGAATTAAAACATCCCGCTTATATGGCCTACGATGGTATGGGGCCAGCATATAGCAATACAGGCTTTGAGGAAAATGTGGATTCGCTCGTGGTAAGCCCACTTTACAATGGGTATATTTACACCAATAACCTGGACAATTATGCGCCAGGTGACGAACTGGAAGTAAAAGCTGGAGGCAAACAGTACAAACTTTGGGTGATTGGTGTTGGTGTGAATAATGATACAGTAGCACCTCCACCTCCGGTCGGAAACATTGCGAGTGTTTCTTTTGTCCCGCATTTTCAGGGCGACCATTTTCCTGCTTACATAACGGTGACCGGTACCTCTGGTGCCGTAACTAAACAGATGACGGTAAATTATACTGACGGAATTCCGGTTCCGCCGTGTGGGGATGCTGCATTTGCGACATTTGATCTTACACCGAATACACAATACTATTATTCCGTAAGTGGTAAGAACAATTATGTACTTAGCGAATCCTTTAATTCCGGCTCGGTGGGCTGTCATTTCAAGGATATTTATGATAATTCAAGCGGCGGTGGTGGTTATAGTGCTAGAATTGCTGCAGGTACCAACAAACGTTGCGCATTATTGGTATCATCGCGTTATAAATATTCTTCGAATATCGGTGGGGTCGAAAGTTATTGGTCAACCATCCAGACTGCTACCAAAGCGTATGTTAAGATAATACGGTCTGGCAGAAGAAATAATTTGTCTGCTTATGTGCAGCAGATGGCTATGACACAAAATCCGTATCAGAATGACGTAGCCGATCTCTTTGGTCCGCATACAGGATACACAGGACAGGCATATAACAATCTATTGGGAATATCTGCAAATACGTTTACCGATGTTGCAACTGCGTATGGAGATTATCAAAACATACTGTATCCAAATCTTACTTCAGGTCAGATATATACCTATGACGGGTTGGCCTGTAACGAATTAAATCCTTATGTGACGGGTAACAAAGGTAACTTCCGTCCACAGGCAGAATATGTTCGTTTTGCCAACCGGACCTATTCGGGGCATGCGCGTTATGATGGCATATTTCCGTTAACGCAGCCATTCTGGACATTTACAAACACAAACTATATGGGTCCGTGCGGAGAGTCGCATGATGTATTGCTGGCACAACCGAATGTAGCTGTGCCGACTTTCTGGAAACAAGTAAGAGCAACAACCAAATACGATGTATTTGGGAATGCTATTGAAGAAATGGATGCCCTTGGCAATTATTCTTCAGCGCAGTATGGTTATAACAAACAAATGCCATTGTCTGTAGCGTCAAATACACGCCAGGAAAACTTCTTCTTTGACGGGTTTGAGGATTATCTGATGCTGATGCCTAAAAATACACGGGGTATGTTTGTTCAGAATATTGTACAGCCGCAAACGCAATATCTGCAATCGCCATTCCTGAAAATGTTTAATGGTTATACCAGCACCGCTGCGATGGTACGGTATGGACAAAACTATTTCATACGGACAGGCACTTCGGACAATGGCAATTGGACAGTCAGTAATGGTACTAGTCATAGTGGCCGTTATTCAATGATCGCCGGCAGTACGCCAGTTAATGTGCCTATAGGTAATCAGCAGACCGATAAAATTGGTAAGTTTTTACTCACGCCAGGCAAAAAATATCTGTTGGATGTTTGGGTAAATCCTTTGGGTACTTCTATCACAGGAACAGCGCAATATTGTACGGTTTCGGTCAACGGAAATGTGACACAGATGACACCTAAGACCGGCAATATTGAAAGCTGGTATCTTCTGGAAGCGACAATCGACGTTCCTGCATCAGCTTCAGGAAACGCAACGGTTTCATTTCCTTCAGGACTCTGGATTGATGATATTAGAATGTTCCCGATCGATGCGAACATGAAGTCGTTTGTTTATGATCCAATAAGCTTCAAACTGGCAGCTCAGCTTGACGAAAATCACTTTGCTACTTTTTATGAATACGATCAGGAAGGTATTTTGGTGCGTGTAAAAAAAGAAACAGACAGAGGTGTGATGACTGTAAGTGAAAGTCGCAGGTCAAATGCAAAAAATCCATAGCCATGATGAAGAAGATAAAGAAGATTAGTCTGGTTGTCGGTATGCTTGCAGCATCTATTGTTTATCATTCACACGCTGCAATTCCAGGGCCGCTAAAATGGATGGAACAACTAAAGGTTTTAAATAGCCCTGATCTGTCCTACGCCTATATTATTCAATTGGTAAATGGAAAAGGTGTCGTAGTCGATAGCATAAAGGGGCGGATCTACCGGAGTAATCCACGTTATGTAGACAGCAGCGCCCGCGCAATTACGGCTTTTGATGGCCGGTTTTTCTGTAAGCTGGATAATGACTTCAAAATGGCAACGGTATGTGATGTGCCAGTGCTGAAAAAGAAAATGAACATTCGCATGTCAGATGAGCCGTCGGCAGTAATAATGTTCTCCGATTCAGTCATCGCAAAATACGGGAAGCTAAAAGTGGATACAACAGCGTCGCAGTTTGTCGTTCGGCTAAATATTCATGCTGATGAAACAACAGATGTGACGCTTACCGCAAAACTGGCACGGAAAAATTATTTGCTCGAACAGATCGTGATAGAAACGGCAGAGCCCAAAGCCGTAGAAGAAACGGATACTTGGATCAGACGCTGTGTATTGTATAATATCCAGTCGAAGGTAGCTCCCGAGCAGTTCAATCTGCAACGTTTTTTTACAGTTGCCGATACCAACATTATACTTAATAAAAGATACGCAAACTATAAACTTTCAACCATTATTAAATAAAGCTGAAAGACATGACCCGGAAACTACTATTTGTCACCATGCTCGTTTTGTTTTCTGTTCTTACCTGGGCACAGAACTTTCAATATTTGCCTGACAAATTCTACCAACAATTAACGAGTTCCTCAATTGCTAATAATCCAAATTTTTCAGGAACTACCTACAATGATCCGCTGACATTTACGACACACGATAAATGGCAGGATGCAGTAAATGCTCCTAATAATTATACGTTCAAAAGTATTCAGGATTTTGTACGTGTAGGTGTCCGGCGCGATACTGGTGTTGCCGTGCCTGACTACGAGTATAATGTTGCCGTGCAGATCAAATGCTACAACGCAGCAAGTTTTAATATTAATAACCCGGCAAATATCATTACCGCGGTTATCCCGGTTACTTATCACCCGGCATCAGGCGTTAATTATAATGATCTGAGTGTTTACAAATTTTCGGGTTATCAGGGTATTCAGGTATTCATTACTGGTGTTTACGACAAAAATAATCCCACAGTACCGATTCCTCGTTCGGCTTTAGCCCGGAATTTTTATGTAGAATCCAGCGTAGAAGTGCAACGGGCAGATCTTAATGGCGGTCTTCCGAGCGTATATCCATATGCGTCTTACAGTAACGGTAGTTTGTTGGTCTCATGGGGCGGAAACGATTTTAAACCGATTCAATATGATCTGGAATGGTTGTATGTGGACGATTACCATCTCACAGATTTTAAATCAGGGGCGGCTACCAACTTATTACAGAACGGCGGTTATGTGCAGTATGATTTCAGGAACAACAGTACAAGGGTTCGCGTCAGTGCCACTTCTTACAGCATTCCGCTTATTTATGAGCATGGTGTTATTGTGTACCGTGTACGAGCGGTACAGCCGGTACTTAGTAGCAATTATAAAGACATCGCCACCGGCGGGTGGTCTTGGTCAACACTAGATTTCGGTACTGCCAATTCTACGGATGGTACACGGGCATATCTGATTAATAGCCCGCACATGAATGATAAATTAAACTGGCAATATACCATCAACTTTGCGGAGGAAGGGAAGTACAAACATGTGATCAATTATTTTGACGGCTCGCTGAAAGGACGGCAAACGCAGACCAAGATTAATACCGACGACAATTACATCGTCGCGTTAGACAAAATATACGATTACGAAGGAAGGCCTGAAATTCAGACGTTGCCGGTACCGGTGCTGCAAAACAATTTGTCTTTCCGTACTGATGTCACCATAAATAATGCAACAGGAAAACCTTACACTGCGGCGGATTTTGACAATGGTTGTGTGGATCCGGCGCCGGATCAGATAGCACCTCTGCAAAGCGCGGCAAAGGCCAATGTTTATTATTCGCCTTTAAATCCAGATCAGTCGGGTATGCAGAAATATGTGCCGGATGCACACGGATACCCGTTTGTAGAGACTATCTATTCTCCGGATAATACCAATAAAGTACTGGTGCAGGGCGGCGCGGGCATTGATCATCAACTCTGGAAAGGGCACGGTACAAAGTATGAATATGTAAGAGCTAATCAGACTGAGATCGACAGATTGCTTGGAACAGAAGCTGGTATTAGTCAATTCTACCCGAAACAAGTTGTGACAGATCCGAATGGACAAAGCAGTTTTTCAATTATAAATCCTGCAGGTAAAGTAGTAGCGACAGGTTTACTGGGTGATATAGATACGACGGATAAACCATTAAATCGTCTGGATAATTTTATTCCCGGAAGTGTTCTTTGTAATAACCTGTTGCAGGATGTAGTACAGCAAAAACAGGACGATAAGATTGTTGCGGAAACTGCTTTTTATGTAGATAACGGTGGGGCAACAACTTCTATTCAATACAGTGCTGCAACAACGCCACTTTATATCTGGTGGTGTAATAAGTATTTGAATGCAAAAGCATCGTTTACAGTAAGAGTGACAGATGACTGTGGCAGACCGTATATGAATCCTGGCGGTGGTACAACGGTATTTGCTTCATCGTTTGGAAATAATGTTGTTACAACCAGTGGCAATGTAATAGATACACAGACAAATCAGATGACCGCTGTTCTCGGTAAAGGGGCATATCTGGTGAAAAAGGAAATAGCGTTTTCCGCAAGTGGTATAAAGGATGAAGTGGACCAGTTTGTGCGTGGAAATGCCAACTGCTTTCATGATTCACTTCATTTTATCAGAACTGCCATAGAAGCCGCAAAATTCCCTTGTGTGGACAGTGGCGCAACAAATATGTGTGACCAGCGGAAAAAGGAAATGATGAAGGATCTTTGGCCTGGCGGGAAATACGGAGGATATGCTAAAGCCAACGATAGCACTTTCGCAGCCGGGGTGAGCAATTCAATTTTTACATCTTCAGTTTTATATAACCCAAAGCCGTCGACTGCAACCACGTCGAGTGTGATTAATGGAAATACTGTTGTAGTAACTCGGATTGTCGATTCATCCCTCGCTATTGGTGCAGGAAGTCAAAGCACTATTTACAGTTGTTCCAATTCCAATTCTTCTGGTATTTGCAACTGTCCCGATGGGGCGCATCCAGACACCAATCCTTGCTGCGCAGAATGTTTAGCTAAGGGGTGTAAATGCATTAAGTTCATAACGTATCATGTTTCTGAAACGACGACGGTGAATTATCCGCCAGTTACCTGCGATATAGCTGCTAGAGCTGTTCCTGGCCTATTTACTAAATGTTCTACGTCGTCCTGTAATGTCTACTTTAAACCAGGTTCACCAACTAATATGTGCTATCCGTATAGCAATCCTCCATCATCTCAGCCTCTAGCAACTGACGTAAAAACCGTTTCTTGTTCCCAAAACCACGCGCATACAGTATGGCTTATGGATAATACGCAGGTAGATGGATCTCCCGACTGTATTGGATATCGAACAACAGCTTATTCCTTTTCTATTTTTTATGATTATGTCCAATCGTCGACACCCACGCCTGACATTACTTATGGCCAACCATACGATGTCCCTTCTGTTTCATCTTTTGGTTACCGTTATCAGTCATCTTGCGTAGGTACGTTGCCCCATTCCGTTTCTATAAATGGGGTCAAGTATACTTCCTTGGCTAGTGTAGATCCGCAGGCATTGATCGACAACTTTTCGGATTCAATTGCCGAAGCATTGTTGCCTTTGCATCCTGAATATTGTAAGTTGCTGGCGTGTAACGATGGTCCGTTTGAGCAGCAATTGGAGAATTTAAATACCTGGCAACAAGCGCTGACTGCCGGCATGTTTATGCTTGATGATATCATCAATAAAGATCCGATGTATGTAAATGCGACCGCCTCGGCAAAATCCGGCGTTTATCAAAAGCTTGCTTATCTGCGTGGACTTACAGACGACGATAAATTAGGATTGATGGCGCTGAAAAAAGCTTACTGTGGAGCCGGTAACGGTGGTTTGCAGATCGATTGTGCTGCCGATTTATATAGCCCCTGGATCAGTGGGTTTGGATTTATTAATGATGCGATAAAACAGAAATATTTTGAACTGCTGAAAGGTCTTTATACTGGCAACAGGGAATATCTGAAACAGCAGAACATGGACCAGACTGGTAATTCTTGTGGCCCTTGTCAAGGTAGCAGAATGACTTTGACAGATGATGCCGTTTTTACGCAGATCTTTGATGCCAATGGTAACATGAGTGCCAGCCTTACTGGTATGCCTTCCTGGATGGCTGACCTTTTTACCGATGCACAAAACGGAGTAGCGCCAACGACTATGCCATCGCAAGTGCTGGATTCTATGCGCGCTGACAGCACGCTTTTACGCAATGCGATTATTACAAATATTGTCAATAAATTGAAGAACTGTTCTGTGGTGGCGGGATCGAACAGTTTTATTGCACAGATTAACCTTAAAGCATCGCTTAGCACTTATTTGCAAACCGGCGCCCGATTGACTCCGGATATTCTTAAGTCTCAAATAGCTGCTGCCGGGTATAATATAGACGATCTGTGTCATCCTTTTCTGACAGCTTACGATATCTACGATGTACCTGTTGATGCCGGCCAAACCTATAATTGCGCATCGGCAACATTTTATTCCGATATGGCATCACTGCTTTCGGACAATCAGGTAGAAACAGCCATTATTGCAGCAACCGCAACGGGTGGCACACAGAATACGCTTGACTTGAGCTTATATTCCGGCAATAGTCTGGTTGGCAAGATACAGCAGTACTATGCAGGAGTGACAGGTTCACAACCTTCGCAATTAATGTTGCAGGCGTTTACTGCATCTAGTACCTGGAGTAATGGTAGTGGGGGATATGTATACAAATATATCAAGCTTAAAATTTTACCGTCTACAGGTTCTGTACCGGCGGGTAAAGAGCTTTATTTCTACATCAGAGGGCGATCGGAACCAATATCGGGAAATGCGCATAGTACGGTTTTAAATGGTGCAACAGCCCTAAATATCACTAACGCCATTTGTCTGAATAATGACCCTATGGCAATGAATTTTGGTTATGTAGCTGGCAATACGGCTGTCATGCTGGCCAATGTAGGCGGTAGTTCTGTTGTAGACAGTTACTATGTCTGGAATAATCAGATTCCTTTTATGGAAGCGGTAAGCGATGCCTCGCTTTCTAAAGTGATCACTTGTCCGGAAATAAAGAAAGCACTGGAAGATTTTCAGGCCGGACAGGCTACCTATGGCTATGATATTGCTGCCAACCATCCGCTATATGAACAAACACTGACAAACTATTTGAATTATTATTTCAATAAACAATATGGTTTCGATGATTACTATGACTTAATGAATGGCTGTGCTGTTACCGATAAATTGAATATTCCGAAACACAGTGCAACTGCGAGAATTCGTGTAAGCAGCGCACAGCTCAGTGCATTTATGACATCTGTGGCTGCTTTTACCGATCGTGATCTCGTAGCTTATAAAGTGGGTATTAGTGGTTCCTATGATTTGTATATCGATATGAATGCAATACCGGATGATTCATTGGGCTGGTACAAGACAAAATTGACTACAGCTGCGTCGGTAGGAAGCATTTATTTTATGGAGAACAATGGCCTGTTGCTGTTTGCCCAAAATGATATAAATCAGAGTAGTACTTCATTGAGCCCATCCCTGCTTTCAGGTTCTGTAAATATCACGCAAACCGACCAGGTAACTGTGGAAGAGAATGGCACGCCGATCAACTATACGCAGTATACTTGCCTGCCAAAAGGCAGTACCGCTTATGAAAAATCCCAGTCGCTTATTACGCTGAAAGCTTTGCTCAATGGGTTCAATGCTTATACTTTTTATAACGGGGAACTGCTGCGCAGCGATGATTATAATACAACCGTTAAACAGGACTATCTGAACTATGTCTATAACCTTACAGGTAGCCATGATGCGATTGTTGCAGCTATTGATCCTGCCATTGTAAAAACGGCAACATCACAACTTTCCGGTGATTTTGCGCCATTTAGTACTTTGACCTACCAAAGCCCGGTTTGTACAAGTGTCAAAACCGATCTCTATGCGGTGAGTACCAACAATACCGGTCATCCTGGTTTTGCCCGGTTGCTTTTTATGATGTCTCAGATACAGGGGTACCCGTGGGTATTTCCAACTGTTCTTGGCGCGCAGAATGCAGGCGGCAGTTCTGGTAACAGTCTCTATGCGCTCGGATTCTGGGTGTTTAAAAAAGCGAACGGCGCATATTGGTATCGTTATTTTGACGCTACTAATCATGTATATAATGTGTATATCACGCCGCCTTCCAATACGGATGGACTTACAGGTTACAAGATTGCTAACATCAACACTGATCTTTCCATTGCACAGGGCGATGACAGCGTGAAGCGATTCAACGTGGTGCTGACAAATGGTGCAAATACAATTACCTGTAGCGGCTATACCGATTTTCCGATCGGTTACGGTAAGCGTTTGCAAAATGTAGTTCTATTTAAAGACCAGTACCAAACAGTTTGTTTCGATAGCGCCGACTGTGAGCGGGATCATTTAAACACTGCTATTCAAAACGGACTTGCCAATTATTATCAGTATTTCGATTCGCTTACAAAGAGCATGGCCGGTAGTGTGATGACCTGGATGCTCAATAACACTAAAGACACGCTCATCCTTTGCACACAAGATCAGAAATATCAATACACACTTTATTATTACGATCGCGCCGGAAATCTGACGAGGACAGTGCCTCCGGCGGGTGTCAATTTGATTGCTCCGGCGCAGTTGCCAAATGTGGCCGCTAACAGATCGAGCTCCTCCGTTTCATTGAATAGTATACCGTTGACGGCTCATAAAAAGGTGTCCACTTACCGGTATAACTCGCTCAATCAACTGGTGTATCAACAAACTCCTGACGGTGGTATTACTTATTTCTTTTACGATGCAGCCGGTCGTCTTGTGTTTTCGCAGAACAGCAAGCAGCGGCCAAAAGGAAACTACAGTTATACGCTCTATGATGACCAAAGCAGGGTAGAGGAAACGGGCGAAGTGACACTGGGTTGTACTTTGACAGACAACCCCAATATTCTTTTTGATACGACAGTTTGCAGTTTTGCCAATCCGAGTGGCAGTGGTACTGTAACGAGTGTACATCCGCCGTATGTAGCAAATGCGGATTTGTTTAAGACAGATTCTCTTCGGGAATACGTACGTGGGCGGACAAGATTCGATGTTGTAGTGACAGTTTACGATACCGCCGTTGTAGATCTGGCCACTATTGCCGGAGAGAATTTAAGCACTCAGGAAAACCTGCGTAAACGGGTTTCATCCATCCTTTATTTTCATTCATTGAGCAATACTACGCTGGGCAGTTTTGGCAGAGGTATGTGGTATACAGCGTCAAGAAATCCGACCTTCGGTACTTATTACAGTTATGACATGCTGGGCAATGTAAAAACCGTCAGCTATGGCTTTTTCCGGTTGGTCTCTCTGAAGCAGCAGTACAAACGCGTCGACTACGATTACGATCTGCTGAGTGGCAAAGTAAATATGGTTAGTTATAACCGCAATCGACCAGATCAGTTCTATCAGAAATATGAGTATGATGCCGATAATCGTATTACAAAAGCAACTACCAGTAACGATGGTGTGATCTGGAATACGGATGCACGTTACACTTACTACAAGCATGGCCCGCTGGCTACTGTTAAGGTAGGCGAAAATATGATCCAGAGTCTGGAGTATGCATACACTATTCAGGGATGGCTGAAGGCGATCAATGGTGATGTGCTGATGCCGCAGAAAGAAATGGGGCAAAATGGCCTGCCGGGCGATCTTACCTATGCAAGAGATGCCATTGCGCATACACTCGATTATTTCCAGAACGACTATGGCGCCATCGGCGGTAGCGGCGCGCCCGCAATCAATCTACCAGCGCCGGCATCTGCGCAGAATCTGTGGAATGGGAATATAGTACGTCAGACTACTTCCATTTCTGGTTTGGGCAATATGCAGCGCAGTTATCGTTATGATCAGCTGCAACGCCTGAAGCTGGCCCAAAATGCCATGGTAGACGAAAATGCATTGACCGTGGCTAATCCGTCCGATATCTATAAAAGCAATTACAGTTATGATCCGGATGGAAATATCAAAACCCTGCAACGGTGGAATGGCAGTGCCACCGGAACCGGTACCATGCCGAATATCGACAATTTTACCTATAACTATACATCAGGAAATACGGATAACAAGCTACAGTCAGTGGCGGACGCTGTAACAACCACCGGAGGTGGCACAGATCTGCAGCCAGGCCAGGCTACAGGTAATTACCAATACGATAAAATCGGCAACCTCATAAAAGACGTGCAGGGTAATATGACCATCGACTGGAATCTGTATGGTAAGGTGAAAACAATCACATTCCCTTCGACGCCGAACAAGGTTATTACATTCGATTATGATGGAGCCGGCAACCGTGTGTTTAAAGAAGTGGTGATCAAATACAGTTCGACCAACGAAGATCACAGAGGGGAATATTATGTACACGATGCTTCCGGAAATATTTTGACGGTATTAAAAACGCATAGTACTTATAGTCCTCTTCAGATTATCAGCAGTATTGATGTTAGTCTGCTTACTGCTGTTGGCCAGGCCACTCTTACTTCAGGGCTGGTCGATCTATCTAGTCAGTGGCCGGGTTTCTCCGCCATATTGCAGACGCAGGCACTCTCTGATATGCCTACCTGGGTACAGTCGCAAACATCGGCCACTACCGCGGGCGGCTATATGTTGATAGATGGAGACATCTTTACCCGGATGGTATATTCCGGAACAGGCTATCTCTCGCCGATGCGAACGGCAGACCTGGCACGCAGTCCCATTTATTCCGGGATTATTCCGCAGGCATTTTTAAACAGAGACCTGTCTTATGGAACTACCTATCTAACGCAGCTGTTTGGTACCATTCTACAGGCAAACCACGCGTGTACCGTTCTTTTGCAGGATTTCGATGCAAATGTTCCATCACAGTATACCGCAACAGTATGGAGATCGTTAGGCGTTACCTACAGAGAAGCCTCTCCTGCATTGAATGCACAGGCTATGCATGATTTCATTTTTAAAAGCCCGGCCACCTATGCCCCGCGTGTGGCTTCGCTGATGAACACCGCATTTAAAATGGCTTATGGTGATATGTCTGACGGGAGTAACATACGGCCGTTTGCCGGCGTGTTCGTGTCAGACAACGGCATCTTCAACGATGATCAGTTAATACAGCCCGGCAATAATTTTTATGCGCAGCTGCGCGATGTGATTTATAACCTATCGCCTAAGGATTATATCACGTCATTCTTTGATACATGGCCATCGGCCCAGGCTACACTGGCATCGGTTACCACGCCGGCTCAGTTGCTCAATGTGCAGTACAACCAAAATCCATCGGGCATCACAACCAGCTTTTTTAACAATGCGACTACGACTACCAGGGCTACCGCTATTGCCAATGTGTCTTCGATGACGACCGGTCAGTATGTGGCAGGCATGAAAGCGAAGTTTTACAATGTTCCGCCGGCAGAATTTGATGAGATGCTTGGTCCGGCAAAAGACACCATCAGCCTCAGTGAACATCATATTTACGGCAGCAGCAGATTAGGTATCCAGAATTATGATTCCAGCGTATTTAGAAGTACATACGATGCCGGCAATAATAATAACTCAAACTTTGCGTTGAGTGCACCGGCTGTATGGTACAACTATTCTTATGCCGATGTAATCGACAAAAATTACAAAGAACCATGGGGCCATACAGATCTCACCCAATGGACCAGCGGCAGAACGGTGGGTAAGCGCAATTATGAACTCACCGACCATCTCGGCAACGTACTGGCAACAGTACTCGACCGCAAAACAGGTCACATCAACGGCAGTTTGTACGATTATTACTTTGCCGACGTTGCCAGCGCCGCGGATTATTACCCGGGTGGTATGCCGATGCCAGGCAGAAGAGCTTCGTCTAGCGATGGTGCGGGTAGTGTGGTGGCTAGTTTCCCAATGGCTAACGGACAGTGTAACTGTGGCGCAGAAGTACCGGGCACTGCAACTTTTGGTACGAACCCGATGAATAATGTGCCTTATGTGCAGATGAACAGTACCAGCAATAGTGGCTGGATTTGGGCCATCTTTAATACGACTGCCAACGAATCCTATTCATTAGAATTTGATCTGGATGGCAGTACCGTTCCTGCCAATACGGAGTTTACGGTTTGGGCATGGGATGGCACGAACAGCTACGCTGAACAAACGATTAATCAGGGTCACGTGGTCTTTAATTTTGTAGCACATGTAGCCAGCACATCATTTGGTATTGGATTCTCGAATAGCAATAGCCCTAACACGACTCAGTACAAGGTGAGTAATGTAGTGCTGAAGAAACTCAACAATCCTTTAGCCACAAATCCTAATGGAACATTTGCAACGACGAATTCGAGTGATAGTTATAGATTTGGCTTTAATGGCAAAATGAAGGATAATGAGATTTACGGCGCGGGAAATTTTGAGGATTATGGAATGCGTGGAATGGATACAAGGTTGAATAGGTTTTGGGGAGTTGATCCATTGACGAAACAATACCCGTATTATACGCCATATCAGTTTGCAGGCAATAAGCCTACCCGATATATAGATAGGGATGGTCTGGAAGAAGCGCTAGACTTTCAGATGCAGAGAGAAGAAGCGGCACGAGCTAATCGAACCATGACAGATGAGCAGATACATGCGAATCAACAAGCAAGAGGGTTAGGTGCATTACTTGGAGGAGCCATTGTATTGGATGCTTGGACGGGTTTTACTGGATCTAAAGTTTTAGGCGGTGCATTAATCGCCGGTGACTTTTATGATAATCCATCAACGAGTGAGGCCGAGAATCAACGCAGAAATCAGCAATTGAAAAATGATGTTGCCTGGGGTGTAATTGGATACGGCGCGGGAAAATTCTTAGGTAAAGCTGCTAAAGTGTTGACCCCAGCAGCTGAGGCAGATTTTGCTGTAATGGCAGACGGATGCTTTGTGGCTGGTACGAAAATTTCAACTTCGGAAGGACTCGCAAATATCGAAAGTATTAAGGTTGGAGATACTGTTTGGTCATTTGATAAGCAAATGATGAAAAAGGTTAAGAGTGTGGTCGCCCAAGTATTCGTTCATAGTAGCCATTCATTAGTTGCAGTCTATACAGGTAATACCGTGATCTATGCTACTTCCGAACACCCATTTTTTGCAAATGATGGCTGGAAGGAAGCAAAAGATTTGAATAGTGGCGACACCCTATTGTCTTTACATGGTAACAGTCTGTTCGTTGATAGCATTAAATCAATTCATCGCAACGTCTGCGTCTATAATTTTGAAGTTAAAAGGTTTCATAACTATTTCGTTTCGGAGAAGGCCATTCTTGTCCACAATGCCTGTAATGATATTTTGCGGACATTCAAAAGAGATGGCAGTCCGGCCATTGATTTAAATGAGGGTAATACGAAATGGGGATTTGAGCATATATTGCAAAGACATTCTGCAGATAATTTTTTGCTTAATGAAAAAGGAGATCTTTTTCCTGCGGGTACAACCGATAAACAAATATTTGAAGGAATTCAGGAAGTGTATTCAAAGGGTACAAGAGCTTCTGGGGCCAATAGAACAGTCCAAACTTTTGAGAAGAGGGTAAGGCTAAATGGTAAAACCGACAACTATAGGTTAATCGTTGACACAAAAGATCAAAAAGTTGTATCGTTTTTCCCGATAAGGGGAGGAGAATAAATAAATGTTGTAGTATGAAATTTGATATTTGTTTGAAAGATAATAATGATCTGCATCAGGATGATTTGAGTTTGTCACTCGGTTGGTTTGAGCTATCGGAGAAGGAAGTGAATTTAAGGTTGTTCAATGATCGGTCTTGTATGATTTTTATTACGTTAGCGGATTTGTTTGAATTTTTGGGATATGGAGAACAAAAGAGAACCCGCACATTTGACTGGATTGGCGTCGATAATGGGGTGACAATTAAAGTGGTGTGTGACGGGAGCATTGTCTCTATATCAAAAGGAGATATTGTTGTTCGACTAGAAAAAGGAATTTTTGTTTCAGCTGTATTAAAAGGTACAGAAGATTTTATAGCACGTTGTTTAGTGGCCAATCAGCGAGTGGAGGAAGAATCGGCCTTTTTGGATTTGATGGCGACTTTTAACAGAGTGAATTCAACGTTTAGTCCTCCCAGCTCGTAGTAGTCTGTCACATTTAGTTCAGCAAGCCATAAATCAGTCGCACAGTAAAAGCTCCGGCTGTATTTAATGCAGATTTATCAGTAGATACCATAGCAAAGAAGCTTAAGAAATAAGCCCCCCGTTCGCCGTAGTATGTACAACACAAACCGTTCAGCAAAGTCTCCAGACTTTGTTGCAGTGATAACCGGTTCTAACCGGCGAATAGCAAATAAAAAGAAGCGCTCTGCAGAGACGTGTAGAGCGCTTCTTTATTTGGGTGAGTACGCAGACTTAACGCAAGCATTAAACCGGTTGCCGGATACCGTTACTTTAACAGAGCATCATATTTACGGGTCTTCCCGGTTGGGTATTAAAAGCTATGCACCGGAAGACAAAATGTAAGGGGCTGCTGCGATTATAAATCATAACAGCTGGCGCAAATCTTCTATTTTCTTGTCTTGTGCTCCGATACACTAACATAGCACCCGCCGCTACAACCCAAATAGTTGGTAGTTTTTGGGGAATAAGATTTATTAGTTTCGCGCTTTCAGCCTTTTTCTTACACCCTCAAAAAAAATAAAAACAACAAACCTACAATGAAAAAAATCCAGTCGCTGTTGACTCATTTTCCAAAACACATGAAACGCAGCTTTTTACTTTGTACTTCATTTTTACTTTTAAGCCAGAGCAGGATTTCTGCGCAGTCTGCAGCCAATGATTTTAAATATAGCTGGTCGGACGATGTGGTTTATACGCCTGATTTTTTGAAAGGAAATGATAAAGACGGCTACATCCATGTTGGTAGCTATGAGCGGAATCAAATTACTGTAAGGCATTTCGACAACCAATTGCACCATGACGCGGAGTTTTCGTTTACACCGCCGGATATCGCCAAAGAGTTTACCCTTCATAAACTTTTGAATCTGGGCGGCAAAACCTATATGCTTTACAGCAGTTTTAATAAGTCCGAAGAAAAAGAAAAACTTTTTGTTCAGGAGCTGGATAGCAAAACAGGGAAGCTGACTGGTGAGGTTCGGTTGCTTGCCAGTTCCGATATCAAGATTCTGCCCAATTACGAAGGTTCCAATAACTGGCTGTTCGGTAAGCTGCCGGAAAAATGGTGGGTTTTTGTATCGAATGATCAGTCGAAGATTATGATACAATACCGACTAAGACCCGAGCATATCAATGATAAAGTCAATAGTGACAAGATCGGTTTTATTGTGCTCGACGCACAACTGAAAGAGCTCTGGTCAAAAGTGATAACGATGCCATACACGGAATCCCGCATGAATAACGAGAACTATCATGTAGACAATGATGGCAATGCATATGTACTGGCGAAAATATTTCCTGCGGGAGAAGGTAATAAGAGCCCGAATTTCCGTTTTGAAATATTGAAGTATTCCAAAGATGCAGATCAGGTAACCAAAATTCCTTTTTCCGTGTCGGGTAAATTTGCCAACAGCGTAGAAATCGGTGAAACCGCCGATAATAAAGTATTCGTGACCGGTTTTTACAGCAGCAGATCGCGCATGAATAGTGCTGAAGGTTTTTACTTGTTTAAATTAAATGATCTGGCTGATACAGTCGGGAAGACACAAAAATGGATGCATGCCTTTGGTAAAGATGCAATGAGTACGGATAAGGACGATGACGAAGATTCAGGACCAATAAATCTTGAATTGCATCAGGTAGTTACATTGCCGGACGGTGCCATACAGCTGATTGGCGAAGAGCGGAGTTCCTATGTATCGCAGGCTCCGGGATCTTCCGCAGGACACAGTAGCACTTATTGCAACAGTCTTCTGGTAATGCAGATCAACAAAGATGGGGTAGTAGACTGGATGACGCCGATCCGGAAAAAGCAGAAAAGTAATGGACTTCAGACCGATAATTTATCATTCAGTAGTTTTCATAAAAACGGGAACAGTTATATTTTCTTTATGAACAATGAAGATAATCTGGAACGTAGTGCAAGTGCGCGCCAAAAGTTATATAAAGGCGGTCAGCAGGGTGCGTTGGAATGTCTAAAAATAGATGCGAAGGGTACCGTTGCGGCACCCGTTATCATTAGTGCTCCATTTGACGGCGGCGGCTTTTCCAGCATCCGCAATTTTGCTGCAGTGGATGATGATAAGATGATCATCAATAGCTCTGACGGTAGAAAAGGTTCAAAGGGAGCGTTTCTTTCGTTTCAGTAGGTCTTATTGGATTTTTTCGGGATTTTTAGAAGCTAGAAATAAAACGCCTCACACATTGGGGCGTTTTTCAGATACTCATGTTTGAGTACCTTCATTAAACCATGAAAGAGCCTTGCTGTTCGGGATGTTCCGAAGGGCATCCGGAATAAGTGATGATTCAGATTTCTCAACCTTTCAGTGCGGGCGAGTATAGGTTGGACTGGAAATCCCTAGTATTTGAAGTTCGACATGCGCTGCGCTAACATGTCGAACAGCTGCCCCCATAGGTACTTAAAAGGTACCCCGGAGGTATTAATTTAGTCCTTGTGAGGTATTAAAGAAGTGGTTGTTGGGTACTAAAGAAGTCCCCATGAGGTACTAGAAAAGTCATTGTCGGGTACTATATTAGTCCTCGATAGGTGTCAAAATAGTCGTCCCTGGGTATTTAAAAGGTCCTTGTTGGGTACTAATTTAATGGTTGTTGGGTACTAAATTAGTAGTTGCCGGGTACTCCCGAAGTAGTCGATGGCCTCCCTGCTCAGAATCGTAATTGAAATGCAGTAGTCGCGGATTTGTTGGGATCAGCCTACAGTGGCCATTTTTAACTTAAATCCAACTTTTGAATCTGGATTTTTGACCTTTGAATGTAGCACCTATGCGCAAACGCTTCTTCCTGTTATTCTGTCTGTTTTGCTCCTTTTCTGCTTTCGCAAAAACGGAACAGCCCTCGCGGTTTGATACATTGCTGCAGCGATATTTTTTCAATCCTTTTATCGGGCCGGAAAATGTGAAGACGATCGATTATTACCGCCATGCGCCTGGTACGAAGGACAGTATTCGCTTTCCGAAGCCGGGAAAAGATCAGGGTGCACAGTATTATCAGGTCCGGAAGCAATCGTTTTTTAAATCGGATTCAAATAATCATTTCAAGCTGATGAATCCTTCTGCAGGGCCGCAGGTGATCTGTGCTTATCCTACTCAGGAAGCACAAAGGGAACAGCGGCGCAGGGATTTTTCCTGTCAGTACAGAGCGTCAGTTAATGCTTTGCCCGGAGATGAACTAAGTTTTACACACGCCGATTTAACGGTCGACTGGTCGAAGAATAGTGTGGACGATAAGGAATATGATCCTGATCTGTTTCGCAATGAGATAAAATCGGTGACGGTCGTTTACCATTTTGCAACGGAGCTCGATGCTGTGCGCGCGTTCCAGACAATGAAGAGCGCCTTTTCGGCAACCGACGCCGTTTCTAACAATACCATTCTTACAGAGCGAAAAGTTTATGCAGCCAATTTTACTAGGGGCAATTCATTTGTAGTGATCCGTAATTATTTTGATACGAATCAATACACTATTTTTATTACGCTGAGACTGGTGGGGAGGATCTAGTGTTTGCCTTTTGCGGTTTCAGGTGTCAAGCTGTTTCAATCCGTTGAAATGATCAAATGCACTAACGCTTTTATTATTGCCTGTCTGTTTGTAATGACTGCCACAGCGCAGGAAATTCCTGCAAGAATCAATTATGGGGAAAAGTTTGCGGGGAAGATCTATCCTCATTGTTTTAATTATGTAGCGGTTACATTGAAACCGGTCGAGCGCACCAAAAACTTTGTTCTGAAAAATGATAGTTTAATCATTGTGCAGAATACGGCGCCCATGTATTATGATTTCCATATAAAAGTAAAAATCAAAGCATCGCATTATACCGTGAAAGTGTTGGAGAAGAACAAGCAAATCGGTGTCATTATTTTGCAGATGGCGCCGAAACCACTGGAACCCAGGGTTTATCTTACGGGTACCAGCGGATTGGATAACAGCCTGAACCAGATGGCGAGGCAGTTGACAAATTTGACTTGTGAAGAGACTGGTTATGGCCGTGGTTACTGGAAGATAGTATCTTACGTTGCAACGTTTGTCAGTGGCGAAAAATATTATACCGTGCGGATGAAAGGTGATGACCAGTTTCCCGAAAAAGCCAAAGAATTTTATGGAACATTCACTCCTTTGAAAGGGCAGGTGTTTATTAAGGATCTTGTGGTGATGGATGATGACAGCACCGTCTACAATGTTGGCGATTACCAGGTTTGTCCGGAAGTGAAAAAACTGTAGAGCTGTCTCCATCCTCGCGCGTTGTCATGCTGAGCGCAGTCGAAGCATTGTGCGATGATCCTTCGTCTCCAGAGTGCTCACATTTTCTATAGTTCATGTAGTTTACTTATCTCATTATCCTGGTATCTCGCGGGATGTCTCCTTCGTCGATATGACATGGTGGTTATACAATTTTCACGCGCGTTTGTCATCCTGACGAAGGAAGGATCCCGCGTTATGTGGTGCTCTTATTATCTGAGTGTATCCTCGCGCGTTGTCATGCTGAGCGCAGTCGAAGCATTGTGTTGTGGCGCTCATTCACCATTCACCATTCACCATTCGCCATTCACCTCTAACCTTTCACAAACCCCCTGAAAAGACAAAAGGAAGACGTTATGTCATCCTTCAGTCGATAGGTATTTTTGGGGCTGATTCCGAATAGTTTCTTAATGAGAGAATTTTTTTGGTCGGTGTGTGTTTGTGTAAAGCAAAGGAACGGGAATGCCCCCGTATCGCCGTTTTTTAGTTGACCAACGGAGCTTCCAGTTTACCAACGGTCACTCGCAATTTCAATTCTCGCCAAAGTACCTCCAATACGTCCTTTTTCGTCTTTTTGTTCTATCAGATCAAATGTCATTTTTTCTGTACGCGTTCTGTTCATGTGCTCAATCCTTTTTCTGAGGTTGGAAAGTCCCAGAGATTCATGCTGCGGATCGATATGGCTTGACTTGCCGGAGAGCCCAACACCGTTGTCCGTAATCTCAATGAATAGAGATTTTTCCTTTTCGTATACATGAACGGTCACCAGGTTGTCCATCGATTGTTTGGGAAGTAGCCCGTGGCGGATGGCGTTTTCTACTAATGGCTGTATCAATAACGGCGGAATAAAAATATTGTCCAGATCCAATTCAGGGTCTACATCTATTTTGTAATTGACAAATTCGTCGAAACGGAGTTTTTCCAGTTTCAGATAGTTGGCCACCAGATTTAATTCCTGTTCCAGCGAGATCGTGTCTTTGGTCACATTCTGCATGTTTTGCCGGATCAGTCTGGAGAAGGTGACAAAGTATTCGTCGGCCTTGTTCTGTTGATTTTTAAACAGGTTCTGAATATTATTGAGCGTGTTGAAAATGAAATGCGGATTCATCAGCGCGTTGAGCGCTTTAAATTCCATCCGCTGATATTTCATATCGGCTTCGTAAGCTTTTTGTTTTTTGCGGAGCATGCCGCGGGCAATGGAGAATGTCGTCCACCAGATCAATACGACTACAATAACCGATGCAATGAGAATAAACCACCAGGTGGTCCAGAAAGGCTTCTGGATGGTGAACTGCAATATGGCAACCGGCGAATAACTATCGGATAGGGTACGTGCGCGCACGCGTACATAGTAGTTGCCTGAACGCGTCAGGTAAAGATTGATTGTAGCTTCATCTATCGAGCGCCAGTTGGTAGTGCTGTCCTGCGATATTGAATATTCACAACGCAGATCGCCGCCGCTGTAAGAGAGTGGGATATAATTCAGCTGAATATCGTTGGCATCGCTGTACGGAATTGTTATTGGTCCGTTTTGCGAAGCAGAATAGATTTTGTTTTTCGTTTGCAGCGACAGGAAATACACTACGGGTTGCGCGGGTGCATCGAAGAGCCGCTTTGTATCGAGCCGGGTAATGGTGCCGTTGTTGAAGAAATAGGATACATTGCTGTCGGCACAGACAAACTCTGATTGAACAGGAATAAATCTTGATTCTACCGTTTGTATATGAAAACCATCTTTTCGTCCCGGATGCGTCAGCGTAACCATCCGGTATTTATCATTGCTGCTGATTAAAATATGGGTGCTGTCGATCTGATAAAAATCATCCCAGATGCTGCTGCCATTAATGGATGTGTCGATAACCAGTTTACGATTGGCATCGAGGTGGCAGATCTGAAGTGTATTGTCGTGCTTGTATCCCATCAGAAATCCATTCCATATTCCGAATTTCCGGAGGCCCGGAGCTCCATATTCCTTCTGTACGGTAATGGTGCTGTCCCGGATTTTATAAAGGCTGTCTACTGTAGAAAACCAAATGCCGCCGTCATGGTCCTGTGCCCATCCGAAAAGCCGTTCACGTTTCTTGTTGGGCTGCACCAGGTGAAAGGCATAAGGGTCTTGTTTTTCCCAGGCGCGGCGGGAAATGTAAAAGATTTCTACATAGGCTTTGATGTAAATAGCGCTGTCGGTGACGGTGATATTTTTCATAGCGCCTTTGTATTTAAAAGGCAGGCGCGTTTTTACACTGGCGGTTTGGCTATTTAATTTGTCAAGGATCAGATTATCCCAGCCCGATATGTGGTAGAAATTAAGGTTTGTGTCGAGATACGCGGCTATCGAAGCATTGTTGGGCTCCTCGTGAATACGCCGTGCACTTGAGATTATCCTTTTTTTCAGTTGTTCGCCATCCTGTTCGTAGTAAGGGTACTCCGTATGTCGCTTGTTGAAGTCGCTTTTATATTGGGAAATATTAAAAAGCTGCCGGATGCTGTCGTTTTTTATGGTGTAGATATTTCCTTTCTGTGTAAGAAAATAAAGTTGTCCTTTCAGGATACGCGCATATTTTACAAGTGTTTTATCCGGGTTGTCAAATGTCCGGTAGTGTGTATAACCTGCATTCAGGCAAAACACTCCCGCATTCGTTGTGCTTATCCAGTAATTTCCGGATCGGTCTGGCGTAATGGAAGATATTATATGGTCCTGAAAGAGCAGTCGGTCTTCCGGGAATATTCTTAAGCCGTTATACGTACCTACCATCGTCTTATGATGGATACTGTCTTCAAACACTGCTATGATAGAAGTGTTGGCCGGTGTAGGGACATGGACCAGCATTCTGTTGTTTGAAACAACGGTATAGGTTGTGTCGACCAGATAGATCCGGTCATTCATCGGAAACGTTCCGCAAAAGGAATAAGCATTCTGTCTGGTATTGGTTACCCGCCCGGAAGTATCCCAGATAAACGTTTCAGTTGAGCCGGTTATTTCATATTTGTCTGGCGCAACCTTGCGTACCTGCATAAATTTTAGCGGCGCTTCATTGACCTGCTTCGCGTCAAACAGATGGATGGTTTCCCCGATGATATTGGCAAAGGAAGAGCTTTGATAAAATTTGATGGTAACACTACCATCATACTCGTTCATGATACTGGCGATAAATGCCACCTTTCTGGGGATTCTTAAAAATGGCTTGTCGCGCTCTGTATGAATAATGCCGTCTTTATAGTAACAAAGGCTGCCATTGAATGTCGACATCCAAAGCCGGTTATACTTATCCTCGCCGAAGCCAAACACTTCGTTGTCCGGCAATCCCTCGGCAGTAGAAAATTTCTCAAATTTTACACCGTTATAACGGGCAATGCCTTTGTCAGTACCAAACCAAAGTATGCCTTTGCTGTCTTTGTAAATGCAGTAGACTGTGTTGGAAGGCAGCCCGTCTGCGACAGTGTAGTTACGTGTCGGGTATGACTGGCTATCGCCGCGAATGGCGGTGAATAGTAAGAGTAGTATGGCGAATAGCTTTTTTATGCTTTTTAAGTTTTATGTTTTTAGTTCTACGTTATAAGTTCTAGGTTCTAAGTTTTACGTTATAAGCTTTACGTTATAAGTTGTCATGCTGAGCGTAGTCGAAGCATTGTGCGTTGCCTTTCGTCTCCGCGGGCTGTCTCCTTCGTCGACATGACCATGTGGTTATACAAATTTGATTCACCATTCACTACTCACCATTCACCACATTCACCATCGTTCACTACGTTTGTCATGCTGAGCGTAGTCGAAGCATTGTGCGTTGCCCTTCGGCTCCGCGGGTTGTCTCCTTCGTCGACATGAC
>NZ_QKTW01000002.1:171020-388156 GCF_003236175.1 Taibaiella soli
AATTTGATTCACCATTCACCACTCACCACATTGCCATCGTTCACTACATTTGTCATGCTGAGCGTAGTCGAAGCATTGTGCGTTGCCCATCGTTTCCGCGGGCTGCCTGCTTCGTCGACATGACCATGTGGTTATACAAATTTGATTCACCATTCACCACTCACCATTCACCACACTACCATCGTTCACTACATTTGTCATGCTGCGCGTAGTCGAAGCATTGTGCGTTGCCCTTCGTCTCCGCGGGTTGTCTCCTTCGTCGACATGACCATGTGGTTATACAAATTTGATTCACCATTCACCATTCACGATTCACCGCTCACCACATTACCATCGTTCACTCGATATCTCCACCAGCGCTAAAGTACCTTTTACTTTGCCATTTTTATCCGTTTGCTCCGTCAAGGTAAAAGTGATCGTATAATTGTGTGTTCTGTTCATGTGTTCAATCCTTTTTTTCAGGTTCGAAAGCCCCAGCGACTCGTGTTGCGGATCAATGTGACTTGTGTTGTTTGACAGCCCTACGCCATTATCTTCGATCTCTATAAACAGTGATTTGTCTTTTTCATGCACCTTAACCGTTACCAGATTTGAGGTTGATTGTTTCGGCAGCAAACCGTGACGTATCGCGTTTTCCACCAGCGGCTGAATCAGCAATGGCGGGATGAATACATTGTCCAGGTCAAGATCCGGATCTACATCTACGATATAGTTTACAAACTCGTCGAAACGCAGTTTTTCCAATTTCAGATAGTTGACAACCAGGTTTAGCTCCTGTTCCAGCGAAATCGTGTCTTTCGTTACGTTCTGCATGTTTTGGCGGATCAGCCTTGAGAAGGTAACAAAGTATTCATCGGCCTTGTTCTGTTGGTTTTTAAACAGGTTCTGAATATTATTGAGCGTGTTGAAAATGAAGTGCGGATTCATCAGCGCATTGAGTGCTTTAAATTCCATCCGCTGGTATTTCATTTCCGCGTCGTATGCTCTTTGCTTTTTGCGTAGCAGATTACGTGCAAAAGAAAGTGTGATCCACCAGATGAGTGCTACCGCTGCAACGATAACCGTTAGTATAAACCACCAGGTTGCCCAGAATGGCTTCAGAATCGTAAGCTGAAACGTTGCGATGTCGGAATACACGTCAGACAAGGCTTTGGCACGGATGCGGATATTGTAGGTGCCGTAGTGTGACAGGTAAAGGTGGATGTTTGATTCATCGATTACGTGCCATTCATTGCTGCTGTCCTGCGAAATGGAATACTGGCATTGCAGATCGCCACCGCTGTAGGAGAGCGGCATGTAAGAAACCTGCACATCTCCGGTTTCACTGTACGGAATACTGATGGCATTCTGATTCGCTGCATAGAAGTGTTGCTTCGTCTGCAATGAAATAAAATAAACAACAGGTTTGATCAGTGGATTGAACAGACGTTTGCTGTCAAAGCGGGTAATGGTGCCGTTTTTAAAGAAATAACATACACCGGAATCTGCACAGATATATTCTGCCTGGGGTGGCAGAAAACGGGAGGCTACTGTCTGAATGCTGAATCCGCTTTTCTGGCCAGGCTGGGTGAGCGCTACCATGTAGTATTTATCGCTCGAGCTGATTACAATATGTGTACCGTCGATCTGGTAAAAATCATCGAGAATACTATTTGGGTTGATGGTTGTATCTGTGATTAGCTTTTTCTGTTGGTTGAGATGCGCAATCAGCAGTGTGTTGTTGTGCTTATAACCAATGATAAAACCATTCAGGAATGTGAATTTTCTCAGACCGATAGCGCCAAATTGCGGCTGCACGATCATTTTATCTTTGTCCAGTTTGTAAAGACTGTCTACAGTTGAGAACCAAACATCCCCGGCTGCGTCTTTTGCCCAGCCAAACAGCCTGTCATGTTTTCCCTGCTCCGCTTTCAATAAGCGTACCTGCTGGCAGTTTTGGGTTTCCATGGATGTTTTGGGAATGTACAGAATGTCCATGTACGCCTTTATGTAAATGGCATCTTTCGTTACGGCAATGTTTTTATAAGACCCGGAAAATGTAAATGGCAGGGCACGGGCAACATGTGCTTTGCCTGTTTGTAACTGGTCAAAGACTATATTGTCCCAGGATGTAAAATGATAAAAATGCAGACTGTCGTCCAGATAGGAAACATACGGGACTGCGCGGTTTTCTATTGCTCTTCGTCTTGTGCCGGTCATAGATATTCGCTGTTCCGGCATGAAATCAATATTGTAAATGTCAAACGAAGGGTGGTTTTTTATAAACTCGTCTTTATATTGAAACGCATCATGTAGTTTCCGGACGGTATCGTGTATCAGCGTATAAATATTCCCGTTTTCGGTAGTGAAATAAAGCTGATGATTGACAACGTGTGCATACCGGACACGGCCTTTCTCAGGATTGTTGAAGATGCCGAAATGCCGGTCGCCAGCTGCCATGCAGAATATACCCGCATTAGTGGTGGTGATCCAGTAATTACCAACGGTGTCTTTAGTGATAGAAGAAACCTCGCTGTTTCTAAAAAGAATGGTATCGCCGGGAAAAACAAAGAGGCCTCTGGAAGTGCCCATCATGACCCTGTTAAACGCGTTGTCTTCTAATACAGAGAAAACTTTCAGGCTGTCATGTCTGGGAATATGGCAAATGGGACTGTCATTGTGGTAAATTTCGTTTCCCGATATCAGATATCTCTGGCCATTACTGATAAAACCTGCCCAGAAATCCGTCATGGGTGTGGTGGCTGTTTTGCCGGCAGTATCCCAGATAACGCCCGTACTGTCGTAGTAAACATGGTACTTTGCCGGAGCTAGTTTTACAATCTGTTTGAGCCTTCTGGTATCTCGCTTGAATGGCGTTATATTGAGCGTAGTGATCCGTTCATTGTTGATATTCAGGAAATAATTAGATCCTGAAAAGCAGATGGTGACCGTGCCGTCATACTCGTTGTAAATGCTCGAGATCATGGCGTAGTTGACCGGGAGCTTTAAAAATGGTGTATTCGCAGCGGTATGAATGATACCATCTTTATAATAACAGAGGCTGCCGTTGAACGTAGACATCCAGAGCCGGTGATACTTGTCTTCGCAGAAGCCGAAGATTTCATTGTCCGGTAATCCGTCGGCAGTGGAAAATTTTTCGAAGCGCACACCGTTGTACCGGGCAATGCCTTTGTCGGAGCCAAACCAGAGTATGCCTCTGCTGTCTTTGAAAACGTAATAAATGGTGTTGGAAGGGAGCCCGTCAGCTGCGGTATAGTTTCGCATCGGGTACGACTGCGCGCCACCTTGCTGTACGGTGAAAAAAAACAGAAATAATAATAGATAGAGTAGCCGGTCGAGCTTAAGCGACATGCCACTCCTTCGTTTTTAGAAACTCCAGTAAATCCTGATAACGTCTTCTGCCCACGGGGATTTGTACCTTGTTTTTCAGAGATACGTACCAAAGATCGTCTTCTTTCAAGATTTTGTCAATAAAAGTGCAGTTTACAAGGAATGATTTATGCGTCCGGAAGAAAAGGTCGGAAGGAAATATCTCCTGATACTCAGCCACGGATTGCGATACGATGATGTTTTTTTCTACGTTGTCTTTATAAAAAACAACTTTTGAATAGCTGCGCATGGCTTCCACATAGACGATTTTCCGGAACGAAACGATCTCCACATCGCGGTTGTCACGCAGTACAATCTGTTGCTCTCCCGCAGGCGATTTCATTGTTTTCTGCATCTGGCCGAAAGCGATATTGGAATTGGCCTTATACTCCAGATATTCAAACTTTTCTGCCAATTTTTCGATGGCCTTTTTCAGGTCTTCGATATCGATCGGTTTCAGGATATAATCGATTGCATTCAGCTTAAAGGCACGGATCGCGTACTCATCGTAAGCAGTTACAAAAATGACTTCGAAAGGGAATGGTGCGATACGGTTCAGGAACTGGAAGCCGTTTTCGTTGGGCATGTCGATATCCATAAACACAACCTGAGGTTCCGTTCTGGATATCAGCGCTTCTGCTTCGCGTGTGTTATGGGCCACGCCTACAATCTCTGCATGCACGTCCGGGAGCGCCTGTAAAGCACTTTTCAGATTTTCGCAGGCGGTTTTTTCGTCATCAACGATAAGGGCTTTGAAGTGAAATGGCTTCATTTGCTAAAACTAATATGGATCGGTCGTTTTTATAAATATACATTGCCCGCTGCAATTTTCCGTTCCCGGCGGAAAGCCGGAATGGGCTGGAAAAACTGCGGCCGGGAAAGGCTTCTTTCAGAATGTAATGTTACGCCGTTCACCACGATTCTCCTGCACCGATGGTAAACAATGTCAGCCGCTGGTAAAAAAAATTAGAAAATGTTACCAACTCTTTAAATACTTGCATACGTCTTCTAGAAGTATACAACCGATAGCAGCATTTGTTACTATACATAGTCAAAAACTGCCTATTAAACCTTTAAAGAATGAGTATGAAAAAACTTTCATTACCTTATCTACTAACGGCCCTTTTATTTGCGTTCCTGTTGCCCGCTACGGTGAAGGCAACGCACTGCGCCGGTGGAGAACTTACTTATGCATGGCTTCACGACTCCACTTATCAGTTCACCCTCCATTTTTACCGTGATTGTTCCGGTTCGCCGGGCGCTGGTCCGTTCCCGCTTTGTTACTACAATGCGCAAGGCCAGAGTTTTTCTGCGGGCAACATGGCACAGGTGGGTCAGCCGGTGGAGGTATCTACCAGCTGTCCGGGTTATTCTACTACCTGTAGCACACCGGCAGGGGTGTATCCTGGCTATCAGGAGTACATTTATACCGCAACGGTAATACTGCCGTCCAAATCACAATGGACGTTCTATACTTACCTGGGCAACCGTAATACTTCGATCAATACCACCAATCAGCCTTATTTCTACATTGATTGTATGCTTGATAATCTGAATGCGCAGGGACAGTCGTCTCCGTATTTCTCGGTTCGTCCGGTACCTTATATGTGTATCAATCAGCCTTATTCTTATAATAATGGCGCCATTGATCCGAACAATGATTCGCTGGCGTATGAGATGATTGCGCCGAGAGAGATTTTAAATATCTCCTGTAACTCTAATCCGGGAGCCAACAGTATTTTGCTGGCTAATTTTAATCTGACGAATAATCCTTTCCCTACCGGCAATACGTTTGTGCTTTCTCCCACACTCGGACAGATGTCATTTACACCGAGCCAGGCAGGTGCCAGCACGGTTACCATAAAGGTGAAAAAATATAGAAATGGATTGCTTATTGGTACGGTGCTGCGCGATATTCAGCTGGTAGTATTGGGCAACTGTAATGCAGTACAACCGACACTCAGCACTATTTCAAGTACGGTGACAGGCGCCATCACAGATACGCTGGGACGTCTTCTGGGCTGCGCCGGACAACCGCTCCATTTCTGTTTTGATTCCAAATCAAGCGACACTAGCGCCCGTCTGGTTGTATCCAGCAACAATGCAGTCATCGCACCGGGATCAACACTTACTTATAATAATACTTATGCAGACTCTGTCAACACTTGTTTTGACTGGACGCCGGGCATTTTAGATACAGGTGTAAGAAACCTGATCGTTACTGTAAAAGATTCTGCCTGCCATAATCCTGGATTGCTGATGCAGCAAGCCTTCGTAATTCCTATTTACATTGCGCCGATCACGCAGATTTTGAAAGACACTACTATTTGTCCGTACGATTCCGTAAAACTTACAGCTGTGGGTGGATCTTCGTTTACATGGACTGTTTTACCCGGCGGATCTTCGTTGTCAACACTGAGCTGTACTAACTGTAAGAGTCCGGTGGCACGCCCGACAATGACGACACAGTACGTGGTGACTTCAAACAACCTGAGCTATTGTAACCGAAATAAAGATACCGTAACCATCACTGTAGTGACACCTGCAAACATTTCTGCAGGGCCTGATACCACAACCTGTATTAATAATTCGCTGCAGCTGAATATTAATCTGGTACCAAGTCCGGGTACGACGTATAATGTAAAATGGACGCCGTCGACTTATCTGGATAACGACTCCATTCCGAATCCGGTAACGACACCGAAGAACGATATGGTATACTATGTAAAAGTAGCACCAAACGGCCTGAGCGCTTGTGCTTCGTACGATACAATCAGTGTACGTGTGCTGCAGGGATATAAGCTGTACACACCTGATACTGCAATTTGTGCGGGCAGTACGCTGAACGTAAATCTGCTTGGGGATAACCGCTATAATTACAACTGGACACCAAACAACGGTGTGAGCAGCACAACTGATATGGCGCCGTCTATCACGCCTGATACTTCACACCTTTATACTGTGACTGCATCTTATCCTGGTTGCCGCGACAGTGTTTCAAAATTCTTCCTGGATCTGCAACCGATACCAACAGTATATGCTGGTCCTGATCAGACACTGTGTTACGGTGATACGATGACGCTGCGCTGGACAACCGTTTCTCCGTCTTCATATCCTAATTATATCTACGACTGGAACCCTGGTGGCGCATTGAACGATCCTGCTAAAATGTTCCCGCTGTTTACTGCTTATGCAGATGCAACGCTGACATTCACCGCAAGCACACCGGCAGGTTGTAAAGCTTCCGACGATATTAAACTGACTGTAAAACGACCAAAATTCATGACTGTGTCTGCAGATACATTGCTTTGTCCTGGTGATACTGCACAGCTGCATGTGACCGGTGATGCGGTATCCGTAATATGGAATCCAAAATCTTATATCAGCAACGATACTAGTTTTGATCCGACGGTTTATCCGACTGCAACTACAGACTACACTGTTGTGGGACGCGATAAAGATAATTGCGCTGATACGCTGGATGTAAACGTTACAGTGAAACCAATGGCGGTGATTAATCTGCCGGATTCAACAACGATCTTCCCTGGTGAATCTTATCAGATGGATCCCGGAGGTAACTGTTTATACTTCTCCTGGTTCCCGCCACTTGGCCTTTCTGCAACTAATATTCCGAACCCGCTTGCACTGCCTTCCGTAAATACGCGCTACTTCGTGAAAGGTACTACAGAGTATGGTTGTATCGTAAATGATTCAATTGATGTGTTTGTATCGCCAGAATCTTTTATAGATGTACCCAACGCTTTTGCCCCTGGCACCGGTCCTAATAATAAGATCATGCCAGTGCACAGAGGAAACGTAACACTGAAGTCTTTCATTATCTACAACCGCTGGGGTTCGAAGATGTTTGAAACAAACAGACTGGACGATGGATGGGATGGACGTTTTAATGGTCAGACACAACCGATGGGTGTATATGTTTACATGGTGGAAGCTGTAACACCTACCGGCAAAAGATTTTACAAACAAGGAAATATAACGTTGTTACGGTAGGCTCCTGCCGTAGCAACCCAAAACAAAAAACAAAACATAACAATGCCCGTCATCGGAGTGCTGCCCAGGCAATCCCGATTTCAACAAACCGTTTTTCATTCAACTTAAAGGAGACCAACTATGACCTTTAATTCTAGACTTATTACAAAGCTTCTGCTCTGCTTTGCATTTCTCTTCTGTGCCTTTGGCGTGGATAAAGCGCTGGCCTCTCACTTTGCTGCGGCTGACATGTATGTAACCTACATTGGTACTGGCCCTACAGATCTCAAGTACAAAGTGACGCTGGACGTCTACAAGGCTTGTGAGCAAGGCAACTCTGATCTCTACTATCCGGAGTACATCAGTTATCAATCCAATAAACTGGGCGTACTCGTTCAGCAGATTGTGGTGGATACAGTAGGTACTGGTCACCGTAGTGATACACTCGATCAGCTGTGTCCGAACTTCGCACCGATCAACTCCTGCCGTGTGCCCACGTCTATTTTTCCGGGTTTCGTAATGGCAGAGTACACGACGATCATTACTTTGCCGGATAGCAGCGATGACTGGGAAATCATCTGGACGGATGGTAGCCGTAACTCGGGTATTGCGAATCTTTGCGGCGCGGGTGGTATGAATATCACTATCCGTGTGGGCATCAACAACGCCTTCCGCTATAACAATAGTTCTCCGCGTTTTACGGTAAAACCAATTCCATATCTCTGCCAAAACCAACAGGCAGCGTTCTTCAACGGTCCGGTAGATCCGAACGGCGACTCGCTGCGTATAGAAAATAAACAACCTGAGGGTTGCCTCGGTTATCCAAACCCAACAAGCACTTGTCCTTGTGGACCGAATTCGGAAATTCCTTATCAGGGCGTTTATACGCTGGCGAATCCTGTTAACTCTACCAATGGTTATACCGTGAGTCCAACCAGTGGTGTGGCAAGTTTTATTCCACCTTTGACTGGTAAGTATGTAATGGCATTCCGTTGTTACGAGTATGATCGTACTACGGGAACAAGGCTTGGTTATATCACACGTGACGTACAGGTTTCCGTACTGGCTTGTAACTCGCCGGCCCCGGCCATCGATAGTATTCCATCGAATGTGGTCGGTGGAAAATTCAGCTCCACTTCGGGTAACGTAATACTTGGTTGTCCGGGTGCGAATTTCGGTTTTGATATGCAGGCGCATTCACAGTCTGCTACCAACACGGTTAGTTTATATGCTGATACCTCAGGCACTCCGGGTGCACAGTTTACTGTAACTAATAATGGTACAGGCAACCCGATTGGTCACTTCTCCTGGACGCCAACCAACAATGATATCGGCGATCATGTTTTCATTATCCAGGCCGTTGACTCTACTTGTACCAACCAACAGCCGATCGTATTCCGTAGCTACATGGTAGTACTCATCAAGGTCATTACCGGTGTAGACGCAGGACCTGATAAATTTGGTTATTGCGCACTCAATAATAAACCGATTCAATTAGAAGCTTCCGCTGGTATTTCCGGTCTTTCTTATGTTTGGACAGACATCTATGGTGGTCCGGCAATAGGCCTTAATAACCCGAATATTTACAATCCGCAGGCAATCGTGCATGCAACCACATCTTACAGGGTAGCGGTGATCAACAATCAACTGCCGGCCAACTGTAAGCAGATGGATACAATGACGATTCACGTGGATAGTTCCAATACCGTAACAATTAGTCCAGGTACGCCTGTGATCATGTGTCGCCCGGGCTATCAGCCATTCGAATTAAAAACTTCAGGCCCGAACCCACTGAGAAATCTGAGTTGTGGTACACTGGATACGGTAGGATGTATACATCCCGATTCATCAGATGTTGTTCCTGATGGCCTGCCACCGACAGCCAATCTGAACAATAGTAACACTACGCCATTCTACGGATACTATAATACAGCTAAACACCAATACCTGCTGCGCAAAGCAGACTTATTGTTCAGTGGTATTCACTCTGCCACACTGAAAAGCATAGCTTTCAAACTGAAACCAACTGCTTCCGGTCCGGCAACAGTCAACAACCTGAAAATTGCATTGAAATGTACAGGTGCATCAAGCGTGAGCGCAACAACAGGTATGCTTTCTGGTACCACACCGGTATACACGGCAACGGGTCCTGTAACGGTTCAGGCATCTGCAAACGGTTATGTGAAATTTGATTTCGATACGCCATACAGCTGGGATACAACACAGAACCTGATTGTAGAAGTTTGTTACGCAAACTCCAGCACGTTTACACCGATCTACACATACTATGTAAGCACGAGCTATCCGAGCACATTGCTGAACTATTACTATTCAGGTAATGTTTGCGGTAGCAACCCGACATTCTACGGTCCTAATGCTTATAACGAAATGCCACAAATGCGTTTCAACTATTGTGAAGCTGATACAGTTCCGTTTACTTTCACCTGGAGTCCTGGTACGTTCTTGTCCGATTCTACAGCCCGCAATACGGTAGCATATGTTCCGAAAAGCACGAGATATTATGTATCAACAGCAGGTCGCAGTGGTTGTAAAGTAGTTGACTCTGTAGATATCTATGTTCCGGTACACAACGTGATTACATGGCCAAAAGATACCGCAGTTTGTGTGGGTGAATCAGTAATCCTCCATGCACGCAACGGTCATACGTACCAATGGTTTGAAGACAAAAACTTCAATCCGGCAACGAGTCTGAGCTGTGATGATTGTGAAGATCCGCTTGCAACACCACCTGCAGATCGCGATTACTACCTTGTTACAACAGACAGCGTAAATTGTCGTGATACGTTTAAACTGCATGTAACTGCGAAACCATTGCCAAACGTCAACATTCTGAACAACGACACGATCATCAAATACGGACAAAGCGTTCAGCTCCTGGCTTCCGGCGCGTACCTCTACTACTGGTCACCGACAGCAAGTCTGAATAATCCGAGCGTCATTAATCCGATTGCTTCACCAACAGAGCCTACTGTTTATTATCTGACCGGTATTGCCAACAATGGTTGCCGCCAGATCGACAGTGTGAAAGTGAGCATTGACTATCGTGATCACCTGATGGTTCCATCGGCGTTCACTCCGAATGGCGACGGTCGCAACGATGTATTCAAAATCGTAAATCTCACATTCCAGAAAGTACTTGAGTTCCGCGTATTCAACCGCTGGGGTCAGGAAATCTTCAGCACTACAGATAATACCAAAGGCTGGGATGGTACCTGGAAAGGCGTGAATCAGGATATGGCTTCTTACAATTACATCATCCGCGTAGGTTATCCTGACGGTTATGTAGAAACTTACAAAGGCGATGTAACGCTGGTAAGATAAGCGTTAGATTAAGTCTTAAAACCGGCTGCTTTCGAAAGAAGGCAGCCGTTTTTTTTTGTCGCTAGCTTCTGGTCGCGAAATGCTTACGCTCGCTGTATTTTAAATAATCAAGAATTTTTTTTCGGAGAACGATTGCTCGTGTCGAGGCCATAGAACTACAATACGGATGATGCCTCAAAAAGCGACGAACCGTTTTCGGAATAATTTGCCAATCTAGTTTTGTTCATCTTCAAAATTTGATCTTAATTCGTGGTAGGATTTTAACAAAACCATAAGAATTTTCGATGCGTTTTTGATTTCAATCAAAGCAAATATTTAAAAGAATTTCCCCCCTTTCTTTTAAAAGGTCAGATGTTTTTCGACACTGACAATATTCAAACAAAAAAATAATTACACCGTGCAGGAGACTGTATGACTGTACTGTTGTTTTTGCAGTTAAATTTTTCACTGTTGCTACATCCGATGTAGCGACAACATGAGACGCGCTTTACCAAACCTCTAAAGTCTTTAAAACAGAGACCCGATGCGTCATGTCCTTACCTGCCTGGTAACCTTATTCATTGCATTGATGTTTGCTTCTGCTGCACGAGCCCAGGAAGAAGCGACCGGTGTTTATTATAGCAAACGCTATCTGGACCTAAATATCTGTTCGCTCAGTAAGTATCATAAACGACTGGAACGACAGCAGATAATGCTGCTCCATCAACTCAAAAAGGAAGAAGCAAAACTGCAGCGCAAACTAAAGCGTGCAGATTCGGCGGCCTATGCGCGTCTGCAAAATCAGCCTTTTACTTACGATTCTATAAGCAAGCTGTCTCGTGTAGATAGCAGTGCACTGATTACAAAAATCAGTCAGCGGCGTGATGCCGCTATAGACAGTCTGCAAGGCGTTTTAGGATTTATGCAAGACAAATCAGCACTACTTTCTGAAGGAGCGGTCAATAGCAGTCAATACAGCAGCGAATTACAATCCCTGCAGCAAAAAATCAATTATCGCAATTATCTCAACGAGCTCATCACACAGCGCATCAATAATCTGAAATCAATCGTAGGCAAAAACGATCTGAGCGTATTTAATGCACTTCAAAAGAATATACTGGTGGCTAAATCAAAAATGCAGATCTGGAAGCAGGTAGCGGACGATCCCAGTAAGGCTGAGGAAAAGGCGCTCGAATATCTACAAGGTTTTGATGGCTTTGATAAAACGCTTTCACAAAGCACGTCTGTTGGCAGTATGCAGTCAGGTATGAATGCCAGTGATCTCGAAAAAATGGGAATGCAAACCAAAGACCAGCTGAGTAAAGCCTTACAGCAAAAGTTTGGTAATAACATCGGTCAGGTGCAAAATATGATGGGCAGTCAGGTCGCTGAATGGCAAAACAAGGCCCATGATGTAACGAATAAGGTTAAAGAAACCAAACAACAGATAGCTGATGCCCAAAGCGGCTTAACTAAAGTAAAACCGGACCTCATTCATCCCGCAATAAAATTAAAGAACCCAATGCGTGGACTGCCATTCTGGAAACGATTAGAGAAGTCTTACAACTACGCAACATCGCGTGCTACTCCGGCTGGTCAACCCGCAATGCTGCAGGCGGCGGGTATGATCGGTTACAAACAAACGCCTAAAGTCAGTTATGGTATCGGTACTGCACTCAATGTCGGTATGGGCCAGGATTGGAACCACATCAAATTCACGTTCGAAGGGATCGGACTGCGTAGTTACGTGCAAGCTCAATTAGTTTTTGGTATTGCACTTTATGGCGGTTATGAGCGGACTTATAGACAGGCTGCCTTTACCGGACCGCGCACTATTTCGCCGCAAGAAACTTCACTCACTCCCAATAACCACAATACTGCAAAATACTACGAATCGGTGCTGCTTGGCATAGCTAAAACTTACAAAATGAACAGTAAATGGAATGGCCAGATACAGGTACTCTATGATGTATGGTGGCGGGACAAAGGACTGAATAGCCCGGTGGTGCTGCGTTTTGCAACGAGTTCGAAATAATTCACTAATCAAATAAAACAATACAAAACATGAAGAAAACTAAGTACCTAATGATTATCGCTCTTGGGGTTTGCCTTTACAAATCCTATGGGCAAGCCGCTATTCAAGTGCCGTGGCTTAACAATAATGTTGTTAATAAAGACGCACCTGCCGGAGATCTTATTCAAAAGAATTTATTTACAGGAATAGGCACCGTCAACATACCATTGTATTCGTACTCAAACTACAATATCTCAACTGGTGTGAGTTTGGAATATGCAACAGACGGCATTAAAGTCGACAGAATTTCATCAACAGTTGGTATTGGATGGGAACTTTTCACTGGTGGCGAAATAACCCGTCAAGTGGTCGGAGTTGAAGATGAAATAAATATTAATCATTGGTGCGGAACCGTGTTTTATGTGCCTTATTGGGAGCGACGTGGTTATTGGGTCAATAGCAAGGATACCGCTAAAACAGATAATGCGCCCGATATATTTTCTCTCAAATTATCTGACAGAAAAATCAATTTTCAGTTTTCAAAAACCGGAGAACTATTTACAATACCGAAGTCCAGTGTAAAAATCGAGAGATACGTTAATGGTAGTCTTTTATCAGGGCAACTTGATAGTACTACGGATTATACAGGTGATCTTACATTCAAAGTCACCGATGAAAGCGGCAATCAGTATTTCTTCAAAAAAGGCGATGTTGCTAATGATACGAATTCCGTCGATTTAAGCTTTGCATCTCTTCCGTCATGTCAGCAGATTTTTTTCCCTGCAGACAAATGGGTATTAGACAAGATTATCACCTATGACGGCCTTCAGATTGGATACTTCTATGATCAGATTTCATACACTGAGGTACAACATAAATCGCAGGTGCTGAGAGAAGTTAACAATGACTGGTCAAATGTAGAAGAGAAAATTATCAAGAACAGTTACACCGCGCAGCGGTTGACCAGGATAGAATACCCAAATAACATCAATGTTCAATTTTCGTACGATGTTAATTCGAGATGCGATTTAAAAAATTCGTTCAGATTGAAAGAGGTGCTGGTTACAGAGCGAACGCTGACGTATGGATTAGTTCCGCAAACCCAAAAATATGTTTTTAATCAAGCGTATTTCGTCTCTCCAGATTCCTCAATGTCGACACTTTTTAGCAGTTATGGTGAATATCCTATTTCTACCAATTGCAATCAATTTGATGACAAACGTTTTCGTCTCAAGCTAAAGTCGATCGACATGATTGCGCAAAGTCAATCCAGAAATCTTTTCAATTTTGAATATGCAGGGACCGATATCCCTCAAAGAGTTTGCGGAGGGCGTGATCTTTATGGGTATCCGAGTACAGCCGTGCCAATTCTTCAAACCTGCAATAATGGGACATTCAGTTTAATGGTGCCGGTACACCATTGGCCTGATGCTAGTCATTACGCCGGTATGAGTTTGGCTCCCGAGATAGCGACAAAGTTTATTCAAGCGGGCGCTCTTAAAAAGATCATCACGGGGTCCGGTGCCGAATACAAATTGGGTTACGGGCTTAATGCTGTTTCAATTTCCGGACTATCAGGCCTTAGGCTAGATACATTATCTGTTTACGATGGCTACAATCATGACAATGATCTTTACACAACTTTTACCTACGAAGGCCCCGAAGTTTTTGTTCCTGAAAAAGCGATCAACTACACATATTATCAAGAAGGGGGAGAATTTAATCAGCCGGGACATCCTTATTATTTGAATAACGTATGGAGCAGCAGTTCCTGCCTTGTGAATAATAGTCTTGACGGTGCTAACTATGGCTATAAAAAAGTAACAGAATGCAACTGGAACTCGAACGGGCAACAATTAAATAAAACAATTACACAGTTTTCCGGAAGTGGTGCCACAACAGCCGTCAATCAGGGCACGGACAACAATTTGATGGCACCGGCAAATGTCTTTAACGATAACAATTTTTATGTTGGGTTTAGTTTGCCTCCTTATTCAAATAAACAATACCTGCGTAGTTGGGGAATAGGATTACCTATCAGAAGAGAATATTATGACTATAATAATCAGTTGGTGAAAACGGAAGACCTTTCTTACACCGTAACTACTTTGCCAAAGCAGGATGTCAATTTCCGGGCAATTGTAAAGCTACCAAGCAAAAAGAAAAACACCGATGAGCCTCTGGAATTTTACCGTGACGTTTATTATCCCACGACAGGTCTTTCCTATCTCAATTCGATTTTAACAAGGAACTATACTACGGCTACAAGTTATTCAGAATCGAATGTTGCCTATGCCTATGACAGCCACAATAATCTTCAAAATACAATTTTACAAAACAGCCTTTCCCAAAATATCAAAGAGGTCAAATATTACAACTACAATTGGAATGGTAATACACCCAATCCCGGAACTGCAATTAACAAAATGAATCAGGATGGTATAGAAAAATTGATCTATACCGAGACGTGGAAAAGTAATATTGATCTTAGTGGATCTGGTCAATACTCTTTAATTAATTTGGCGACTCCTGCTTTCTCTGTAAATAACAATATTATCCGTCCCCAATACGAATATAGATTAGCAGTCTCCGATCCGTTGCCAAGCTCCATATATACCGGAAATAGTTCGCTTGACATGAACAGTTTGGCTTTAGGAAATACACCGGCAACGAACTTTATCAAAACGGGTGAAAATTCTCTGTTTGACGACAAGGGAAATGTTTTGGAAACAAAGGAGCCGAGATCTAATTTATATTCTGCATCAATATGGGATAATGAAGCAGGTTTCAAATTGGCGGCGGTAAAAAATGCACGTTACAATGAAATTGCCTATTGTGGTTTTGAGTCCAACTATATCCCGGGAACTGATTATCGTAAAGGCAACTGGGATTTTAATATTTCAGGGCTAGCCGGCCAATCTGCCATGTTAGGTAGAGGTTCTTTTCAATTAGGCGCCGGAGGACTTTGGACTACAACAAACTTAACCATCGGCAAGCGTTATGTTGTCTCATTCTGGGTATATCAAGGAGGCTCAGCAGACGCGAATGATGGCGTAACACCATTGAACATTCAACCTTCCGGTGTCTCTTATAACGGATGGAATCTGTATGAAAAGGAATTTACGGCGCAGTCTGCAGGCATAGGTGTCTGGGGTAGTGGATATATAGATGAGGTTCGTCTTTATCCCGCCAATAGTCAGATGATCAACTATAATTTCCTGCCGTTGATCGGTAAAACTGCTGTCGTTGATCCCAATGACAGGATAACTACTTATGAGCACGATGGTTTTGGTCGGGAAACATTAATTCGTGATCAAAACAGGAATATTCTCAACAAGGTCGTTAATGCCGAAAAAGGAAATGATTAATTAATCCAAATCAAAACAACTTATGAATAATAAATATTTTTTAGCCTTTTGCTTGCTTTGGGCATGCATATACAACGCAACTGCTCAGAATCTACCCAATCTTTCCATAACCGGTGTTCCTGGTACAAGTACTCCAATTGTAATTCCGTCGGCCTATAATCAAAATGGTAATAGTCAACCTTATTTATTTAACTATAAAAGGGTTTTCTCACCGCAGGTGCCTTTAACCAATGACGCGGCAATTGACAAGAATACATCAACAAGTCAAGTGTTGATGTCTACCCAATATTATGATGGACTGGGTAGAACGATACAGACGGTTAGCCGCAATAAGAATATCCCTCAAAAAAATTACGTAGAGATAATTGATAACCGTCAATCGAGCACGGAATATAGTTTTCTGCCTTATGGAACAGGGGGGACAGGTGGCTTTCAGATGAGTCCTTTTCAGGATCAGAAAGCATTCTATGATCAGCTTTACACTCAGGAGCAATCAACATCTTACTCCGTGAAGCAACACATTTCGTCCAATAGTACTCGCTCTTTATCGGTGTTTAGCCCGGGAAAATCGACGGCCGGTCAAAGCCGCGGTTTGGTGACTTCATCCACATTGAATAGTGCAAATGATATTGTTATCTGGGCGATTGATCCTGCGACACAATACCCGGCTAAAGTTGGTTTTTATAATGCCGGACAGCTGGCGCGAAGAGTAACAACAGGTAGCGATGGTTCAAACATTGAAGAATTTACTGACAAGGAAGGAAAATTGATTTGTAAAAGGATTCTTGTAAGAATTGATTCCACAAACGTGAGTGGTGTTCCCCCTGTCGACAACGGTGGCTTGTCAATAAACTTATTGGCAGGAGGCGTTGCACAATGGATATACACTCGCTATTATAATACGACCTACTACGTTTACGATAGACTTGGAGGATTAAGATTTACACTTTCTCCGAAAGCAACCGAAAAATTAAAAGCCGCAAACTGGCAGGTGTCTGCGGATATCATCGAAAATCTTTCCGATTATGTAGTATATGACAACAATAATAGGATTAACCTAAAGCATTTCGCCGGCGAGAATGGTGGTGAAGAATTTGTCTATGATCAAAAGAACCGGAAGGTTTTAAGTCGGAACCCTAAGTTATTATCAGCGGGGAAATGGGCATTTGTACTTTATGATGCATTAGATCGACCTACAATTTCCGGTTATGTCACCAACAGTAATTCCAGAGCCGCATGGCAGCAATTAATTGATAACGGTATAGGTTTCTATACCCCGAATGACCTGGAAAACTATATTGTGTTTGGCAATGGCGAAGGCACCTATCCGCAGACGCTATATAACTGCGATATTCAAAGTTATGTATACTACGACAACTATAATTTCAGCGACCCCGTTTTAGCTGCCCTGCCTTATAACGCAAGTTTTTTTAATGGCAATCTGGTGAGCTCGGTTTACTCAGTGGTGCCGACACAATCAAACAGAACCCGGGGATTTCAAACAGGTGCAAAAATCAAAGTGATCAAACCGTCTACCGCGCCGACTATTCCAAACGTAAACGATTGGATATATGCCGTTACTTATTATGATGACTTTGGTCACGTGATTCAAACGGCATCTAAAAATTTTGTATCGGGCAAAGATTATGTTTCATCTCAGTATAATTTCAAAGGTCAGCTTCTTAGAAATATTGTTTACAGTGAAAACCCACTGTGTACAGCCAAACCTTCAACTACCATTGTCAAAGACTATCTGTACGCAAATTACAGTTTTAAGTTATCGGGTGTAAGACAAAAAATTGACAATGGTGATTGGGTTCAGATTTCCGGATACGCATATGATGATCTTGGCAGGGTTATTAGAAAAGCCCTAAATGCGGTAGAAAGTCAGAGTTATGACTACGATATCGCAGGACGGTTGACCGGAATTAATAAAAGCTATGCTGAAACCGGATCAACCGGCAGCAATACAACGTTTGGTGAGTCGATTAAGTATGATTATGGATTCACTAATCCCTTGTACAACGGTAATATTTCCGGCATAGTATGGAAAGGCCCGGGCGCCGCTCCGCAAAAAGCCTACGGATATCAATATGATCTTTCCGGCCGCATGGTTCAGGCCGATTACAGTGAATACAATTCACCAAATGCATATTCATTGGCTTATTGGAATAATGTTAAGAGTGATTATTCAGAGAAAGGGATTCAATACGATGCAAACGGAAACATTACCGCGCTTAAACGTTATGGTCAAGTCGCCGTAAACAACGTGATACAACCGCAGTTAATTGACGATCTTAATTTCCATTACCGTCTTGGGGATCTATCCAATCAATTTGACTATACAACAGACAATGTGACCAACCAAACGCTTACTGACTATGATTTTAAAGACAAAGGAAGCAGTGCGGTAGATTATGTCTATGATCCAAATGGAAATCTGATTTCGGATGACAATAAGAAGATTAACATAGGTTATAATGTGCTTAATAAAGCAGAGCAAATCAATTTTGTCAACACAGGCGATTATATCCGGTACGTATACGATGCAAGCGGAAACAAACTCATGGAATTGTACTATATCGCCGGTGCAAAATATGACTTTAAGTATCTGCCTTCGCTAGTCTATAAAAGCGATGCACTGCAGATGCTCCGCCACGATGAAGGTTACTGTTTGCTGAATGCCAATAATAATTTCGATTACTACTACTATGTCCGTGATCATCTGGGTAACACGAGAAATGTTTTGCAAGCATACCAGGCCCCGATTTCAAGGCAGTATTTGGCGGACCATGAAATAGCTTCTGCAAATCTGGAGAACGTTATTTTTAGCAATATCGATTTAGTACGCGGCGACAAGCCGGGCAGTACTGATCCGAATGATACAAAGGCGGTGATCTTAGACGCAAATGATCCTAACAAAAGAGTAGGCACTGCTATTCTCTTGCAGGTAATGGCCGGAGATCAGTTTAACCTTGCTGCCGACGCCTATTATGAAAAAGCAAATAATGGGAATCCGATTCCGCCGGATCAGGTATTAAGTTCTCTGATAGGTACACTAACAGCAGGGAGTGGCGGAATAGGTGCTACAGAAGCCGGTCAAAGCGAGCGTTTAATTAATCAGATGTTTACTCCGGAAAATTATCTGGGGGTTTATAGTGATCTTGTTCAGTCAGTCACAGATCCGGCATTGCCTCAGGCATATTTAAACTATATAGCGTTTGATGAGAATTTTAAGATAATTCCGGAACAAAGCGGTGCCATTCAACTCAGCGGCGACCCGGGTGCATGGCATACTATCGGTACGCCGGCTCCTTTAACTGCAAGCCGCAATGGCTATCTTTCCGTGTTTCTATCGTCTCAGAGTCCTGTGATTCAACCGGTGTTCGATAAATTCAGAGTTACCCTAACCCGTGGTAATCTTGTAGATGAAAACCATTACTATCCGTTTGGACTAACGGTTAACCTCGCATCCCAAAGCTCGATCTATAACAGGTATTTGTTTTTAGGGAACATGCTAGATAAGACGAACGGGCTCCACTTATACGACTTTAATGCACGACAGTATGATCCTCAGGTTGGTCGTTTCCTTTCAATTGATCCATTGCATGAATACAACAATGGTTATATCTATAGCAAAAACAACCCGGTAGTTTTTCAGGATAAAACGGGATTGAAAGGTAGTGAAAGTGTTTGGAACTCCGGTGTGGGACTTACTTATTGTTGGGGTGCGTCAGGAGTATATGGTGGCGGTGCTGCAGGATTTTCGCTTGATGCAGACCAGCGCAGAGCCGGTAATAACGCGTTTTGGACAACAGTTGGACATGTGGCAATGGGGGTTGGCGGCGCCATACTTACCGGTGGGCTCACGGAAGGGGAAGCAGCTTATGTAGCAGCTCAAAATGAAGCGAGAGCAGCTGCAGAGGCGGCAGCTTTTAGAGAAGGAGCAGAGTCTGTCGCTTCTAGTGTAGCTCGGTTAGGTGGCCTGCCTGGTGGCGCACTTAGAGGGCAGGCGGAAAGAATCATGGCAACTAACGCATTGGGACCTATCGAAACGGCTTTAAGTGATTATAGCGGCACAGCCAGCGGGAAGTTTTTAACCGAATACAGCGCCGTTATGAATACTGCGTCTGCAACGGGAGATGCGGTAAAACCGGTAGCGGCGATTGAGACAAAATCTATGAGTCTCCTTAATGATGATTACACAGCATTCAATGAGGCACTAAAAACAGGGCATAAACAAGCTGGTGCAATACAAAATTTATCGTCATCTTCGATGGTTAGTTTTGAAAGTGGGAGGAGTAATCTCGCATTTGGTATAGGAGATGATCTCTTTAAATTTGCTGAAAGTAAAGGGTTTGACACCTATAGAAATTTCTCTGTGGGATTTCAACAAGATAAGATTTTGGAAGCGATGGAATCATATGATAATATTCATTTTAACACTACAGGGTTTAGCAGGTATAAATTTTCTAAATTTGACCCGGGTGGAATTCTCAATTATAGAAATTATACAAATTGGGAAATGCATACGATAATGAACGATCCATTTTTATTAAATAAGACTACTTTTTATAAAAGTGTTGATGATAGTTACCAAATAATTTCAGATTACAATCCTTATTTTAAATAAATAAAATGATTTATCAATCCAACCGGAAATTTAGACTTTGGGCATACACGGTTAGCCATAGCTCTTTGTTGCTAAGAAGTGAGATGAAATTTGTGGATCAAGAAGACTATTCGGAGAATGTATCGTGGAACATTGATATAGAATTTTGGGCTGTTTCCTATATTGACACTGCGCATGTTTTGCCAGGATTAATTATGTCTGAAATTACGGGAACAATACTGCCTCAACGAATTCGACAGAAAACGACCACTGGGCAAAAAGTATACGAAATCGAATCGGGTGGTGTAAAATATTATATTATTGCAGGGGGAGTGCTAGTTGGTGAAAATAAATGGGAAAATGAAGATCGTATATTTAACTACAGTATGAACCTGAAACATGACAATATTTTAGCGATTGGATAATGTAAAAAGAACCTTTATCCTTTTAATTTTTTTCAAGTAATTGACATGTGAACATTTTGGGAATTCTTTAGAGAAATTTCTGACTAAAAGAAATAGTGTTTATTGGAATGGAGAAAATTTTCTGAAATAATGACCATATATACCGAAATAAGAGAAGCTAACAATATTCTAAAAAAATATTTAGGCGCAAAAGTCCAGGTTTGGATTTTTGACGTAAGTCATAAACGTTTAGCGTTAAAAATTTCTTTACCTACACCGTCAACAGGATATCCTTTGACGGTGTATATCGTTGCGATCACATGTGAACATATTACGGGGGCCTTTTCTTGGAAGAATGGGAATCTCGTAATTAATGAGTGTGTTGATAATAACTTTGGGGAAGTGATAAAGTTAACGGATAGTTCAGCGCATTTTGAATTAATTGCGTCAGGAGGATTTGTTGTCGCCGAAGGAATGGAAGAGGAATTTGGCACTTCCTTTGATAATCTTTTAGGCGGTCATGTGGAATGAACCACATAATTATCTTGTGCCTGGTCCATATAATTTGGGTATTAGCAATAGGATTGTAAATACTGTGCGTACTTTTTTTAATAAGAAAACAAAAAGTTAGTATAGAAGAGGTTTTCGTTAAAAAGCTATGGGATGAAGAAGATATTTTGTTCTATATACATTTTCAAAACGGGCGGGCGATAGAACAAATTGAAGTGAATTCTCAGGGTGCAGTTTTTCTTTCAGAAGATCAACTAAGCAAGGGCGAATCTAAATTGTTTGAACATAGCCTGTCAGATTTGGAATTAGATAGAAATGACTTTATCACCAAAGATGAATTTTATTTGGTTTGGAATAATCAATAAGAGATTGCCCTTTAAAGGGCAATCTCTATTCTTTGAAATTTTCAACTATGACTAAGTTTATTTTTGGATAATTACTTGCGACAAGCTCTATTATAGTTTTTACATTGACCCAGTTTAGACCTCCAAGTCCTGCTCCGATTTTAGGTAATGCAATTTTATTGATTTCTTGTTCGGTAGCGAGATGTAACATGGTTTCAAACGATTTTTCTATGGCCGCAATGTCTGCTGAGGTTCGCCAAGATTTTTGAGTTGCGAGATTAAAAATATTGACGTTTTCTTGATTGTATTCAAAAACGTCCCCCAAAATAAATTTGCCTTCTTTGCAGCGTTTTTTGTATTCAAGATACATGTTGGGGTAACGCTCTTTGAATTGCAGCGCAATTCCTTTTCCCATAGCACCCTGACAATTGCATCCATGCGCATAGCTGGTTACACCGGAAATCTTAAAGATGTCGCCATATTTGACATATGTGATTATGGCTTTTTTTATAAGCAACAAAATAGTAGTAAATAAATATGCTGGACAGATTTAATGAAAATTCCATGCAATTTAGATCATTAATTGCTTCGGCAATGATTACGATTTCTTTATCATCTCACGCCAAAACATGGGAGTCCGCTGCCAAACAAAAAGCAGCCAAGCAAATCTCCCAAAAGTATCCTCATTCAATTTTATGATATGATAATCTTCTCAGATTTAGATAACGATTTTCGAATACTCGACTATTGTATTTCGCACAGCCAGCTATTGATACGTAGTTTACGGAATAAAGATCGAAACTATAACATCGATATTCACTTTAAAGCAGTAGATTTTTTGCATATTCAATCTAGGATAACAGGAATAGAGATATCGCGACTCGATGCAGAAAAATCCGACCAAGTTGGCAAAGAATATACTCTGACTCTTAGAAAAGGTGATTGTGTTTTTTGCTTAAAAGAAGCTTCTGGAAGAAGCTTCTTTATTGTGGCAATGGCCGTGGGCGCGTTCCACAGTGACGTCGACATTTTGGAAACAACCATCGGTCGATTTGGTTATAATTCACCAGGAGAAGGAGTCTTGTGGTATTCAGACAGGGAACCAGGGGATTTTAAAGATTAAATGAATAGGCGTGACAATATTCTTAGATTTAAATAGCGATTTTCGAATACTCGACTATTGTATTTCGACAGCCAGCTATCGATACGCAGCCTGCGAAATAAAGATCGAAACTATAACATAGATATTCACTTTAAAGCAGTATCCTTTTTGCATATTCCATCTAGGATCACAGGAATAGAGATATCACGGCTGGACGAAGAAAAGTCAGCGCATATTCGTAGATAATACGCGCTGACTTTCAGGACGGGAGATTGCCTTTTTTCCGTAAAAGAAGCATCCGGAAGAAGCTTTTTCATTGTAGCAATGGCTATGGGTGTGTACTATAGTGACCTTGATATTTTGGAAACCTCTGCGCTATCGCCAACACATTACCCCGTCAGGACACAACGACGAATGCAAGAATTAATCTATGACATACGAGCAAATGGGGTTCAAGATCCATTGCAGTATGTAATACATGAAGGGCAAAACTATATCGTCGGCGGAAATCATAGATATTTCGTAGCACCCAGATTAGGCATTACAGAAGTTCCTGTTCAACAAGTACAATTACCATTCGAAGGATATAATACTCCGGCCGACCTTCAGATGAGCGGTCATATGCCGACCTATTGGAGATATTTGAAATGGCCGAAATAGAAAAAACATTTAATTTGGTTTCTTGTAGAAAAATCATTTAATGAGATCCGATATTGATGCTATAAATGCCAGCTCTTTTTCTGCAAGAAACCACTAACTATAAAAGTAACTAAAATGGCACTTTGGCAATACGATTTTTATGTTTTACCACGGGCTGCATTTTCAGATAAGCCTGCTGATTTTCGTTTCGATTGGGCAGAAGGTTTTGATACGGCTTCTTATTGGTCAAACCCATCTTACACGCGAAGCTGCTTTGCTGATGTAGCAAGAATTTTGCGCCCAGGGAAATCCTGGAGTAAAAACACAGATCTTTATGGTGATCAGGAATCTAATTCCTTCGAGGTACTTTTTAACGAGGAGGTAATCGAAGACGTTTCTTTGAGGATTGATTTCCGGGCTGACTATAGCAATATTTTGGAAGCGTTTATCGAGTTCTTCTTTACGAATGGTATGGTGATTACCGATTGTGAATTGATGCAAATACCCTTGAACTTAACAAGTATCAGGCATATTATTGAATCCTCGTCCCGATACCGGAATTACGGGATACTTGGTGGATTTCCACCGGGTACTAAATTTTAAAATAAATCAATATGGCACTTTGGCAATACCAATTTTATGTTTACCTCGGGCACCGCTTTGCAACAGACCATCTAATTTTCATTTTGAATGGGAAGAGGGTGTTGACGATAGTTACCAAATAATTTCAGATTACAATCCTTATTTTAAATAAATAAAATGATTTATCAATCCAACCGGAAGTTTAGACTTTGGGCATACATGGTTAGCCATAGCTCTTTGTTGCTAAGGAGGTGGTAACAAAATTGACCTGTTTTGCGACAGCGATTGAGCACTTGGAATAGCGTTTAAAAATTTCCAGCCGCCCCCAAAAAACAAATGGACGACGCATGGTCATCCATTTATTGATAGGCTTTACGGAGCTGAGCTCGGATTGGCTTTTTAACGAACTGATAGTTGGGTCCGGTTATATTTGTTCGTTGACTGTACGAATTAAATACATTGTTTTTGTTCAGTAGTCGATTAGTTGACCAACGGTATATTCAGTTTACCAACGGGCGCTGGAAATCTCTATACTTGCCAAAGTCCCCTTTACACGGCCGTTTTCGCCTTTCAGCTCTACGAGATTAAAAGTGATCACTTCCCGGTGCGTCCGGTTCATGTGTTCAATTCTTTTGCGCAGATTAGAAAGACCCAGCGATTCATGCTGTGGATCAATATGACTCGATTTGCCCTTCAGGCCTATGCCATTGTCTTCAACTTCCACAAAGAGTGACTGGCCTTTTTCGTAAACACGAACCGTCACCTGATTTTGCGGTGATTCTTTTGGCAGGAGTCCGTGGCGGATTGAATTTTCTACAAGCGGCTGAATGAGCAACGGCGGAATAAACACATTGTCGAGATCAAGCTCCGGATCTACATCCATCGTATAGTTGACAAATTCTGCGAAGCGCAGTTTTTCCAGTTTCAGATAATTGGCCACCAGATTTAGTTCCTGCTCCAGCGAGATGGTGTCTTTGGTCACATTCTGCATGTTCTGGCGGATCAGCCTGGAGAAGGTTACAAAATATTCGTCCGCCTTGTTTTGCTGATTTTTAAACAGGTTTTGGATATTGTTGAGTGTATTGAAAATGAAGTGCGGGTTCATCAGCGCATTCAGCGCTTTAAATTCCATTTTCTGGTATTTCATGTCCGCCTCGTAATCTTTCTGTCTTCTTCTCAGTACCCGGCGGGTAATGAAAATAATAATCATCCAGGCCAAAATAAGAGCGGCGATAATGACAAGTGTGATGAACCACCAGGTAGCCCAGAATGGCTTGAGAATATTCAGTTGAAAGGTTACAGTATCGGAATAGCTATCAGCAGCTTCTTTGGCACGGACACGGATATAATAGGTGCCATAATGGGCGAGATAAAGATGGATCGTTGTTTCGTCAATGGTGTGCCAGTCGTTGCTCTCGTTTTGAGAAATGGAGTATTCGCATTGAAGATCGCCTCCTCCGAATGACAACGGCAGATAGGAAATTTGTAAGTCGCCAGTCTCCCGGTAAGGAATGTCTATCGTATTCTGATTAGCAGCGTAGATACTGTCTTTTGTGCGCAGCGAAACAAAATAGACAACTGGTTTGCTCGAAACATCAAAGAGGTGTTTGGTGTCGAGCCGGACGATAGTTCCGTTTTTAAAGAAATAGCTGGACGTGGAATCTGCACAGATATATTCCGTTTGCGGCGGAATAAAACGGGATGCTATCGGTTGTATATGAAAACCATTTTTCGCTCCCGGTTTTGTAAGCGCCACCATGTAGTATTTGTCGCTTGAGCTGATAATAATGTGGCTGCTGTCGATCTGATAAAATCCATCCCAGATGCTGGCGCTGTGAATGATTGTATCTGTTACCGGGTTTTGTTGTTCAAGATGGGAGATCAGTAAGGTGTTGTCATGTTTGTAGCCAATTAAAAATCCGTTGAGCAGACTGAATTTTCTCAGGCCGATAGCTCCATATTCTGGTTGTACAATGATTTTGTCTTTTTCAATTTTATAAAGACTATCTACTGTTGAGACCCATACATTTCCTTCTGAATCTTTTGCCCAGCCAAAAAAGCGTTCATGTTTTTCCGGATTTGATTTGAGCAGACGAACCTGGCTGAAATCGTGACTCTTGATGACCGTTTTGGGGAGGTAAACAATATCGTTGAATCCCTGCAGATAGACAGCACTATCAGTGACCGCCATATTTTTAAAACAGCCAGCGGTATACATCGGCAGCTGCTCGGCTACACGTGCTTTATTCGTTTGCAGCTGGTCCAATATCAGACAATCCCAGGAAGAAAAATGATAGAACTGCAGATTGGTGTCCAGATAAGAAGCTGCGGGCAAGTCTCTGTATTCTAACCTGCGACGCGCGGCCGTCGGCATCGTTTCATAATGACCAAAATCTATGTAGTATAAATAGGGATTGGGCGTGCGGAGCATGATTTCATCTTTGAAAGCATATCCGTCAAACAATTTTTTTACAGTGTCATTTTTTAAGGTGTATATATTGTTGTTCTGTGTAGTAAAATATAGTTGGTTATGGATGATCCGCGCATAGATGATCCGGGTTTTGTCCGGATTATTGAAAATGCCGAAATGCTCATAACCCGCATTTAAACAAAATATCCCTTCGTCGGTCGTAGTCACCCAATAATTTCCAGACGCATCCTTTGTTGCAGAAGATACTACATGGCCCGGAAACAAAAACTTGTTCTGAGGCAGAATCAGCAGCCCTTTCGAAGTACACATCATTATCTGATGCCGCTCTTTGTCTTCCAACATGCCTTGCGTTTTCATGCCACCGCTAGCGGGTGGAATTTTGCATATGGCGGTGTCATTTCTGATGATCTCGTGGTCAGAAATCAGATAGCGCTGATCATTACTGATATAGCCGACCGCCAGCGAATCCGGTATTGTTTTATGAATGCTTTTGCCAGAAGTATCCCAGAGATAGGCGAAGCTTTTATAGAGGATTTCGTATTGAGCGGGCGATCTTTTTACGATTTGCCGCATGCGCCAGGAGTCTTCTTTCAGCGAGGCAATATTGTAGAGATGCACTTTTTCGCCAATGATATTCAGGAAATAAGTGGAGTTGGAAAAACATATGGTGACGCTTCCGTCATACTCATTGAAAATGCTGAAAATAAAAGGGTATTTAGCTGGTAATTTCAGGAAGGGTGTATTAACTGCCGTATGGATAATCCCATCTTTATAATAACAGAGACTTCCGTTGAAAGTACCCATCCAGAGGCGATTGTATTTATCTTCTCCAAAACAGAAGATTTCATTGTCAGGAAGACCGTCGGCAGTGGAGAATTTTTCAAAACGTACGCCATTATACCTGGCAATGCCTTTATCTGTGCCAAACCATAGTGCTCCTTTAGAATCCTTATAAACGCAATAAACAGTATTGGAAGGCAGTCCGTCCTGGATCGTATAATTGCGGATAGGGTACACCTGCGCATTAGCTTGTACAAATACCAGAGTCAACAACAAGAACAGAAGATAGGGGAGCCTGCTGAGTTTGAGCGCCATGCTGCAATGTACAAAAAAGCCTGTAGAGACGTTGCATGCAACGTCTTTAGGAAAGGTGCGTTGTTGCGAGCTGCCGTTCACTGGATAAAATACAGGGGCAGCATTCAAAGCGCTACTATGGAAAGGTAACGCGGGCATGGATTTATTTATTGGTGCGCTAATGGTTTGCCTTGTTTGTGCGGTAATGATCATGGCGACCTAAGTTGAGGGCTTAAGCGTTGAACCGGAAACCTTCAGGCTTTGAGCGTTCGGCGCGTTGATCAGCGGAATATTTTCTCTGCAAACAGATTCAGCACTTCCACCAAAATCAGGATAATGATGATCCATTCCAGCAATGTGCTTTTGCGGTATTGCATGATGTCTTTAAACAATTCCAGGTTTTCCTTCACGATCTGCAGACTTTCCTCAATGCTTTTGAAACGTTCCTGCAAATCAAAAGTCCGTTTCAAGCCGAGGTCGATGCGGTTGAGTTCTTCATCCTCCCAGGTTTCCGGAGGTGAATCCAGGATGTACAGATTTTCGGAGATTCTGTTTTTCAGATTGAGCGTTTTACCGATGAATTTCTGCAGCTTTTTACCAGATACATTTAAAGTGCCTTTCTGTTCCAATGTGCGGGTATGCGCGTTGGTTTCTTCGAGCAGTTTAGCTGTTTGTTCAGAATAATAATCCAGCGCCACTGACTGCGATACATTCAGCATTACCAGTCGCAGTGCATCCACATTCGGATCGATGAGTTCAATAGTATTGTAACCTACTTTATTGGTCTTCGCATAAGGCGCGATCTCAAATTCTTCACTGAGTTCCTTTACGAAGAAAAAGTTTTTGCAGAATGGTGCAACGACCTGGAGAAAAGCGCCTATTTCGTGTTCTGTATGATTGAGGAAACAGACGACGCCATATTTGAACACATAGATAAACTGATGTTCCTGCACCTGAAAAAATAGCTCGTCGGCATCAGCTTTCAGCAATTTCATTTTCACCAATTCCTTTACGCCCCTGATATCGATGCTGTCGGCAACCTGGTATGATAAAACCTGCATCATGGTGTTTTAAGTTAATGAAAATATGGGAGTAAATCAATTCTGTTTTGCCGGATTAAGACTATAGATGAAGGTGTAATGGGTTTGATAGAGTTTTAGTTTTTTGAGTGAACCGCGGCATTCATCGAAATTATTGCACCGGTAATACTGCATATAAGTCATAATGGGCAAGCCGGAAGCTTTTTCAACGATTTCTTTTTTGATCAATCGATCAATTGGCCCTTCTCCAGATAGGATCATGTCGTAATAAAATTGGTAGCAATCAATTTTTCGTCCTTTCCAGGTAATAGTCGTATCGCCGAGCCCAGTCAAAATATTTTGGACGGCGTATGCGCTGTCTTCTCCCCAATAGCCCTGCATTAGCTCACCAGGATGGTTTGTGTACATAAAGACATTAAAGTACTGGTCTTTATACCAAACGCTGTCGTTTTTGATTATAATGTTTTGAGTTGTTGGTGATGGTAATTCCTTTTTGTCTGTATACATTAATTCGGGTAAATGTTCCTTCGTGTATTTTTCGCGTTCTTCGGTAGACGAGAATATTTTGTCTTTCAGCAAATCTGCCTGCACAGAATCCCGCCACTGACTCCATATCAAAAACTTATAATCGCCGCAGCCAATGATTTTTTGGCTGTTAAAATTAGTATCGCAGATAGTGTCCGTCACACAGTATTGCACAAGGTCTATATTGTATCCGTGTGTCACTGCTGAATCTGCAAAGCGGAATTTGGTGTAGCAACCTATTCCTTTCTCTAACTCCGGATTGGTAATGACCTCGGCATATTTTATTTCATTCTTGTAAAAGATAGAATTGGTTTGCGCATTGCTTTTTAAAGAAAACAAGGCAATGATAATGGAAAATAGCAGGGCGAAAAGTTTCATCGTGTTTCTGGAATGGTCTCTCAAGATAACGTTTATATAGACGATTGTAACTTTACAAACCAGCAATTAAAATGAGGTTTTGTACGTTACATTTATACCAAACCTTTATCGAAGATGAGCCGCCTTCGTTTTTATTTGGTGCTGATGTACCTGAGTTTGTTTATCGCTGCCTGCAATGGTCGGCGGGTAAAGGAGCAGATGATTTTTGCGCCAGTTGGAGACTCCCTTGTGAGGCAGCACCTCAATATACTATTTGATGCATCGGGCAATTATTGCATTAACGCGGAAAAAAATGGACTTCACTATTTTTATACAGCGCATGATACATTTGGCGGGTTTAAAACGATTGAATCAATTAGCGGCAGAGGATCGATTCAATGGAATTCGGATTCTTCTGAGCAAGAAAAGGTCTATTTTAAAAATGGAAAAGGAGTAGAAATTTACGGACCAATAAAAGGGAAAATTACCAACTGGACAGATGGGAGCACCACACAGCATCTGGCCGTTATTTCGGTATACAAGGACAGTATATTCTATTATGTGGATAGCTGCCTTGTCGCAGTTAAGAAACTTACTCCCGATATAAACGTAAACCCTTATGATCCCTGGTGCGATTTTTCAGAGAACGGACATAATATCTACTATGTAAAAAGAAGTGCATTATACTATCTGTTTGTCGATAATAAAATGATAGATTCTTCAGTGAAAGAATATGGAAGTCTTGCTGTCAATAACAATGGTAACTATTTTTTTGTTGGCTGCAAACGTAAGCCGGTAGCGAATGATGCATATATGATCCACACATCAGATGGTACAACTGGTCCCGTAATTTCATCGTTCGCAAACCAGTCTGGCCTGATGGAAAATAACGCTTCTTATTTTTTCAATCTCAGTGGTGACGATGACGATGTGGTTTTCAATAATTGTATGGTGAGGGGAACTAAAAACGCAGGAAATTTTACACTCGCGGACAGCAAGAATTTTCTGTTTACCTACACCAATGCAGGGAAATCAATAGTGAAAGTGAATGGTCGCAAGTATGAGTATGATTTTGAGAATATTTACTATCCGAATGTAGATGCAAAGGGCAATTTTTCTTTTTACGGACTAAAGGATTACTACTTGTATAAGTATGTAAACGGTAAAATGCAGTCGGCACCTATTTCAAAATATGGGGTGCGTGCCGAACCATTGTATATTACGGCAACCGGCAGTTCGCTCCATTATTTTAAAACGGATGATTCTGTTTATTTCTACCAGGATGAAATTTTACTGATGTCGGCAAAATATCATAGGGGAAATATTACGGTAACGCCGTTTGAGGACCTGCTTATGATGCCTGGCAACAGCAACGTTTCTGACGGCAGTAGTATCTGGTATCTCAAAATAGACACGGTTGGTTATATGGTGTGCAATGGTCAATTTTCAAAACCATTTTCCGCTTTTGATCGAGATTCAGTCATGGAAGCCCAATCTTCTGGCAGCCATTATTTCCTGGTGCTGAATGCGGGTCCCAAACGATATCGTATTCTGATGAATAACAAAATCGATGCAGTGATTGATAAGGTGGAACGGCTTATTTATAATCCTTACTTTTTTGACGGGAAACATCTGACGTTTTACGGAATTAAAAACCATGCTTATTACCAATTTTATCTTTAGTATGAAAACGCGCATATTACTCACGGTCTTATTTCTATTTGCGCTTCACTCAATCCACGCGCAAAAAATGCCTTCGGATTATTTTGATGAGGGTACTAAAGCCTTTAAGTCAAACCGGTTTGATGCCGCATTACAATCTTTCCGTTATTTGGTGAATCATCATCCCAAAAACGACCTTTATCCCGAAGCACTTTATAATTACGGTGTCTGCTTTTATGAGCTAAAACTGAACGACAGCGCAATCGGGGTATTTAATCAGATATTGAAAAGCAATGTAAATGACAAACAGAAAATGCCAGGAGGTATTGTGGCCGACCCTTACGCAAATTATAAGAATCGGTCCTCGTCAATGCTGAGCCTTATTTACGAAGACAAAAAAATGTACGAGAAAGCAATTTACTATCATTCGTTGTCAGATACCGTATATCGCTATCAGCATTTTTGTGGTAACGAAATATCAGAAAACCAGGTGCATAATGCGTTACGTTACGAATCTTTGTACAAAAAACTTGGCAGAAGGGATGATGCAATCGCTTCACTGTTGCCGGCTGTTTTTATTTATTTTGCCAATAACGATGCAATCATAAAAGAATTAAAAGGCTTGTTGACCGGCAGAAATGGACTTAAAGCCAAACTCGATGCTTCGATTGTGGCGATGTATCCTAAATCAGTTGGCGATTGTGGCGATCATTATAAAAGATACTATTTTAAATTTCTCAACGTTGAGATAACAGTCCCCGCAGGGTTTGACACCGCAACGCACCCATTTGACCGTAAATATTCCATTGGTGAAATCCACGACAGCAACTTCTACAAAATGATTGCTTCCTTGTAGGATAAGATTGTAGGCTAAGATTGATGGATAAGTTCTGATGGCTAAAGGGATTTTTGCATTGGATTGCTTCGATAGGTATTACGCAACGCAACCGGCCAAAGGTAACGCAGGCGTTAAGAAATGAAATGCAGACTGCGTAAAGCAATTATGGTGGTTGTAAAAGTTGTTACGGCTGGCTATAGATTTGATCGGCACCGCAAACAGCTTAATAGTAAGCTTTAATAATTGTAGCTGTATGCCTTTTCATTTTAGCCGTAGTTTCCTTAAGCCTTGAATTTTTGGTTACTTTTTTTTCAAGAAAAAAGTGACAGATAACATTCCTATTTTTAATCCTCCAATAAAAACAGGAATCTATGAAAATTGCCACCTATAATGTCAATGGAATTAACAGCCGTCTGCCAGTATTACTGCGCTGGCTGGAAGAAGCGAAACCAGATGTGGCTTGTCTGCAGGAATTAAAAACACCGCAAGAAAAATTTCCGGAGGAAGCTATTTTAAATGCGGGTTACAAAGCAATCTGGCATGGACAAAAGAGCTGGAATGGTGTAGCGATTCTTACGCGCAATTTGGAAATACAAGAAGTAAGACGTGCATTGCCTGGAGATTCGGAAGATCTGCACAGCCGCTATATTGAAGCGATCGTCAACGGTATCACCATCGGTTGTTTGTATTTGCCGAATGGCAATCCTGCGCCTGGTCCGAAATTCGATTATAAGCTCCAGTGGTTTGACCGGCTCATCGCGCATGCAGGTGAATTATATAAATCGGGAGCGCCAGTGGTACTTACCGGCGATTATAACGTAATGCCCACCGATATTGATGCATACAAACCAGAGCGCTGGGTAAAGGATGCATTATTTCTTCCCGAAACACGTGCTGCTTTTCATAAATTGATTGATCAGGGTTGGATGGATGCCGTTCGTACTTTGCATCCCAACGAAGTTATTTACACGTTCTGGGATTATTTCCGGGATGCTTACGGCCGCAATGCAGGCATCCGTATCGATCATTTCCTGCTGAGTGAACCATTAAAAAGCAAGCTGAAATCCTGCGGTGTAAACCGTGATGTTCGCGGTTGGGAAAAGACCAGCGATCATGCACCGGTGTGGATTGAGTTGAATCTCTGATTTTCTGATCGCTGACGTCTGATTTGACGTTCTCACAAGGATGCAAAGCCGTCACGCTCAGTGAATGCGTGAGGGCTCGTAACGGCGCAAAGGAGTTATCAATATAAAAGTCAGGTAAAAGCCAGTTCGCGTTTTTCATTCCCGGCGGAGTCGAAAGATTGCTTTAATGGTCGGACGACTCCAAGTCGTCTGACCATTTTTCTGCGAGAAACCTTATTTAATGAGCCAAGCTTTGGGCCTTCTGCGTTGAGCTTTAGGCTTACCTATAGACGCAGATATTATCATACAAGGTATCTGTCCCAATGACTGTATATAATTTGTAAAAACCATTCGGAAGGCTGTCAGTTCTTACTTCAACATTGGTGTATGTAGTGCCGGTAAGCGTAACTATTTTGTCAACGACCGGATTTGGCTGACCGTACAAAGACTGGTTTTCTACTTTGACAACAGCCTTGGTGTACGGAATTGTATCCGGATGATTACTATAGGCAGCGGCCACCAGCCAGATTTTTGCCGTGGTGCCGTTTGTTCCGTGAATTTCCGTCATCAACAGATCGCTGCAAGGATTCGGGTAGCATAAGATCTCATTGCCATTGAGGCTGGTCAATACATTCGGTGTACCCATCGGCCCCATCGGTTGCGCGTTGATATTCCGCATGTTTATCCCTGTAATTGCCGGAGCATGCGAAGTGTTGTCGTCTGATTTTTTACAGGCGGTAAAGCATAAGATACCTAATGCGGCAGCAATCAATAATCGGGTCATGGGGGTAATTTATGCGAACAAAAATAGGTGAATTTTTAAGTTAAGGGCAGAGAAGCAAAGACGCAAGAAGAAGTAATTAACTGGAACATATCCAACGCCTTTGCCGCAATGTAGCTTTGAAGAAAACTGTAGCTAAATCCTTGAATCAGTAATCCTTCGACTTCACTCAGGATGATGGAAAATCTGATATAGCGATTTTAGAAATCGAAAAGAGTGCCGGAATTCCGCGGCCGCGGAATCATTTCTATCGCAAATTCAAAATGGAGATCGGCTTCGCGCATTAGCTCTTCGATACTTTTTACGGCCTTGATTTTTTTGCTGACCGCAATTTTGTTTTCACTGAACTGAATCAGTTTGTACTGCATTTTTTTTGCAGACATGGTCATTGGTGTTTTCATAGTAGCGTTTTGGGTAATGCAATATTAGTCAAAATTCAAACAAGCGTAAGGCGCAAGGCTGAAATCTGAAAGCGTATTTTTATCTGCGATAAAGAGTGGAGCGCTTCAGCGTTGACAACGGAAAGTTGACTTAAAAATTGCGTTTTGGTTTAAAATGTGGTTGGATTTCTACGGGTTGTTTTGGGGTGCTTTGGACGCTCGGCGTTGCGCATTCAACGGTGTAAAAAAGTTTTAACAAATAAAATATTTCCAGTTGTCTGATTTCATTCTACATTTGCTGCGTTGTTCCCTTTTGTAAATAGTTGTTATAGAATAATATAGCATATTTTTTTAAGGTTTATGCCGTTAAGTGTGATATCCTTTTTGCTATTGCTTTTCCAGATCTTCCATTCCGGAGGAGAGAAAAGTATTGTGCATAAAGCCAATCCGCTCGTAACTGCACACCATGGATTCACCTTCCGGAAGTCCTGCATTACCAGAAATTTTGTCTACGCAATCGGTACCGATGAGTTGGAAGACGCCGAAAACAGAGGCGTTGAAGTTTCTGATGTGGGTTATTTGGATAAGGTGAATACAGATGCAATGTTCACTTCGTTTGAGATTGTTCCGAATACGGCTCGATATCAGGAAGTTCTGAAACTTCAGAGCCGGCGGCTGTTTCTTTTCCATTGTAATTTCAGAGTCTGATCGATCAGATTTCGTGGTATATCGATAATTATCACGCCTACGTTTTTTAATTCCGGAATTTTTACCCGCGCTTAACTTTCTTATATAAACCAAAGCCAGCCGCTTTAGTCTATATAGCCGATCAAAAACTATTACAATCAAAATGCAATCTGCCTTAACCAGAATGGTGTGTGTGCTTGGTGTACTGCTGCTGACCTTCAGCAATGTACTGGGCGCAGACGTGCAGGTATTGCATCGCTGGACGAATAGTGAAGACAGCGAGGTGCAGCAGGGTAGTACGGATGGTATTTATGCGGGTTTCTTTGCGCATCTTTCTGCGCATGATCAGAACAATGATAGCGTAGGCTGGTGTGTAGCGCCAAAAACGCCGGGTAAAAAGGTCAGAATTGTCTCCCGTAATCCGTTCCGTAAATACGCCAGACTCCGCGCTTGCCGTTATCATGATTGTGTGCGGTATGCGCCGACAAAAATGCCTTCGGGATGGAAAGTAGTGCATTGTGCAACCGTGCAGGATTTCATTGAGCGGGGAATTAATTTTGCCCGTTCCAATACAAACGGCGATGGCTGCAAGTTTGAACTTTCGGATTGTGACGACGAAGACGACGATCTCGTTTCTTTCAAAAAATATGATAACAGCCAGATTTTCGCGCTGTTCGCTGCAGCACCCGCTGTAATTTATCTCCACCGCATTGCCAAGGCATCCCTGCCTTTCTGCAATCATCTTGCATCCTCCGCTTCCGATAAGTGCATTGTTTTGCGTGTTATGCGCATCTGATTCTAATGCATTCGCAGCAGGCTTTTGATGAAGCCTGCATTTTTCATTTCATTTTTTACGGCTCAGAATGTGTGGTGCTATCAGCGCGGCATTTTTCGGGTACGTTTTACAAATTGATCAAGTTAATCTGAATCAATCTATCAGTTATATTTTATGAACAAAGTGCTCATGCTTGCAGGTTTGTGTGGTATCCTCACATATGCAAGCTGCAAAACCGAAACACAGGAAAAAGAAGTTGAATCAAAACTTCAAGTAACCAGTCCGCTGAAAAAGGACACCTCCATTATTAAAGAATACGTGTCGCAGGTGCGAGCGATTCGCCACATTGAATTGCGTGCGCAGGAAAAAGGTTATCTGCAGAAGATCTATGTAGACGAAGGTCAATTCGTAAAGCAAGGCCAGCTGCTGTTCCAGATTATGCCGACCGTTTACCAGGCTGAACTGCAGAAAGCAGAGGCGGAAGTAAAATTCGAAGAAATTGAATATCAGAATACGAAGAAACTTTCTGACGGTAACGTAGTTTCTCCAAACGAAACTGCAATGGCGAAAGCTAAGCTGGATAAGGCGAAAGCGGAAGTTGCGCTGATGCAGGTACATCTTCAGTTTACCGAAATCAAAGCACCGTTTGATGGTATCATCGATCAGTTTATGGTAAAACAGGGTAGCCTTGTAGACGAAGGTGCGCTGTTGAGCAATCTTTCAGATAACAGCAAAATGTGGGTATACTTCAATGTGCCGGAAGCTGAATACCTGAACTATAAAGCAAAAGCGGAAGGCAAAGAAGATGTGCCGGTGAAGCTGATGATGGCCAACAAAGAATTGTTCCCTTATCCTGGTGTGGTAGAAACCATCGAAGCTGATTTCGATAATGCAACGGGTAATATCCCATTCCGTGCAACATTCCCGAATCCTAAAGGATTGCTGCGCCATGGTGAAACAGGTAATATCGAAATGGAAGTGCCGATGAAAAATGCGCTGATTATTCCGCAGAAAGCAACTTTCGAAATTCTCGACAAGAAATATGTGTTTATCGTAGACAAAGACAATAAAGTAAGATCAAGAGAAATTACGATTGCTGCGGACATGCCGGATCTCTATATCGTTTCTGCGGGTATTACCGAAAACGATAAAATATTGCTGGAAGGCTTGCGTAAGGTAAAAGACAATGATCATATCAGCTACGATTTCAAAGATCCGAAAGCTGTGATCGCGTCGCTTACATTGCCTGCAGAATAATTCAAGAATTAAAAAACAAGAACAATGTTTAATAAGTTTATAAAAAGGCCGGTGCTTGCCATAGTATTATCTGTGGTGATCATCTTTTTGGGGATACTGGCTATCGAAACCCTGCCGGTTTCGCAGTTTCCTTCTATTGCGCCGCCAATGGTTGTGGTAACCATTGCGTATCCGGGTGCAAGTGCCAACGTACTCGTTGAGTCTACGCTGATTCCGATGGAAAAAGCGATCAACGGTTGTCCGGGCATGAAATACATGACTTCCGATGCCACCAGTGCCGGTGAGGCCACTATCCAGGTTGTATTTGACCTTGATACGGATCCGAACCAGGCGGTAGTAAACGTGAAAAACCGTATCGAGCAGGTGACCAACCGTTTGCCGGTGCTCGTACAACGTGAAGGTATCGTAGTAAGCTATACCTCACCAAACATGCTGATGTATGTGAACTTGTATAGTAAAGATCCTAAAGCGGATGAAAAATTTCTGTACAACTTCGCGAGTGTAAACATCATTCCTGAAATTAGCCGTCTGCACGGTGTGGGTAGTGCGAAAATCCTCGGTAGCCGTCAGTATGCGATGCGTGTATGGCTGAAACCTGACCGTATGCGCGCTTACAATGTATCTACTGAGGAAGTGATGCAGGCATTGTCTGAACAAAGTATCATTGGTTCGCCGGGTCGTTTGGGGCAAAGCTCTGGTAAGCGATCGCAGGCACTCGAATATGTACTGACTTACGAAGGGCGTTTCAACAAACCAGAACAATATGATAATGTAATCATCCGCTCCAATCCGAATGGTGAATTGCTGCGGCTGAAGGATATTGCCGATGTAGAGTTGGGTAGTGAGTTCTATGATATCTACTCCAATATGGATGGTCACCCGTCTGCGGCGATCACATTGAAACAAACTTATGGTAGTAATGCGAGTGATGTAATCAAAGAAGTAAAAGAGAAACTCGAGGAGATCAAGAAAAGTTCTTTCCCTCCGGGAATGGAATACCAGATCAGCTATGACGTATCTAGCTTCCTTGATGCCTCTATCGAAAAAGTAATACACACACTTGCCGAGGCATTTATTCTCGTGGCAGTCGTGGTATTCCTCTTCCTCGGTGACTGGCGCTCTACGCTTATCCCAACATTGGCGGTACCGGTATCATTGATCGGTGCGTTTATGTTCATGAAGCTATTAGGTCTTACGATCAACCTCATCACATTGTTCGCCCTCGTATTGGCCATCGGTATCGTGGTGGATAATGCGATCGTCGTCGTGGAGGCTGTGCATACAAAAATGGCAGAAGAACATCTCTCGCCGTATGCCGCGGTTAAAAAAGTACTCGCAGAAATCAGTGGTGCGATCATCGCCATCACCTTATTGATGACAGCGGTATTCGTACCGGTTGCGTTCATGACGGGTCCGGTGGGTATCTTCTATCGCCAGTTCTCCATTACCATGGCGACTTCCATCGTTATCTCCGGTTTCGTAGCCTTGACATTGACACCGGTGCTTTGTGCGATGATCCTGAAAAATACACATGGTCAACCGCGTAAGAAAACACCGATCAACATGTTGATTGATGGTTTCAACAAGCAATTTGATAAACTGACAGGTAGCTATGTGAAATTGCTGCGTCTGATTGTAAATCGTCGTGTGATCACATTCGGTCTACTGATTGCATTCTGTGCGGGTATCTGGGCTACTTCCAAAACACTTCCGGAAGGCTTCATTCCAGCGGAAGATCAAGGACAGATCTATGCGATTGTGCAGACACCTCCGGGTTCTACACTGGAAAGAACGAATGATATCGCGAAGCAATTGCAGAAAATCGCAGAGCACGTGGATGGCGTTCAGTCTGTATCCGCATTGGCTGGTTACGAGGTATTGACAGAAGGTCGTGGTTCTAACGCCGGTACTTGTATGATCAACCTGAAGAGCTGGTCGGAACGTAAGCACACCGCAGAACAGATCATTCAGGAACTTGAAGAAAAAGCAAAAGCGATTCCGGGTGCAACGATCGAATTCTTCCAGCCACCAGCCGTTCCTGGTTATGGTGCCGCAGGTGGTTTCTCGCTGCGTTTGCTCGATAAAACAAACTCCAGTGATTATAAGGCATTCGGAAAAGTGAATGACGACTTTATGGCTGCGTTGAAAAAACGTAAAGAGCTGACAGGTCTGTTTACCTTCTTCGCTGCCAACTATCCGCAGTATGAATTGAAAATCGATAACCAGGCTGCGATGCAGAAAGGTGTTTCGATTGGTAAAGCAATGGACAACCTCGGTATCCTGATTGGTAGTACGTACGAACTTGGTTTCATCCGCTTCGGTATGTTCTATAAAGTGTTCGTACAGTCAGGTCCGGAATACCGTGCATTGCCGGAAGATCTGCTGAAACTGTATGTGAAAAATGATCGTGGTGAAATGGTGCCTTATTCGGCGTTCATGAGCATTCACAAAACACAGGGTCTGAATGAAATTACCCGCTATAACATGTATCCTTCATCGGCCATCAATGGTGCGCCGGCTCCGGGTTACAGTAGTGGTGAGGCGATTAAAGTTATCCAGGAAGTAGCGAATCAAACGCTGCCGCGCGGTTACGGTATTGACTGGCTGGGTCTTTCGAAAGATGAGGCAAGCCGTGGTAACGAGGCCTTGTACATCTTCCTGATTGTATTGTTGTTCGTGTACATGGTACTCGCAGCGCAGTATGAAAGCTTCATTCTTCCTTTGGCGGTTGTGCTTTCACTGCCGGTCGGTGTATTTGGTGCGTTCCTGCTCCTGAAATTAATGGGCTTGTCGAATGATATCTATGCACAGGTTGGTCTGGTAATGCTTGTCGGTCTCCTCGGTAAAAACGCCGTATTGATTGTAGAGTTTGCCGTTCAGAAAACACAGCAGGGTGCCACCATTTTTGATGCGGCAATTGAAGGTGCGAAAACACGTTTCCGTCCGATCCTGATGACATCCTTCGCGTTTATCGCTGGTCTGATTCCATTGCTGTTTGCAACTGGTCCGGGTGCGTTGGGTAACCGCACGATCGGTGCGTCGTCTGCAGGTGGTATGTTGCTCGGTACAATACTCGGTGTTATCGTAGTTCCAGGTTTGTATTATGTCTTCGCGAAAATGGCTGCTGGTCGCAAACTGATCAGAGATGAAGACGAAGTGCCGTTGACAGAAGACTTTACCGGCAACACAGGCAAAAAGAAAAAGAAAAAACGGAAGTGGAAATGGCGCAGTGATGAAAATGAGATTGGGAATGGAATTTCACACATCGAAAAAAATGAACACTAATGTTGAAACACAGTAAATATATCTGTCTTGGGATGGCCAGCATGGCGCTGAGTTTTACAGCCTGTAAGCTGCCGACTCCCATAACCAGAACAGAAAATAGTACCGTTCCTGCGAGTTTTAATAACTCGCAGGATTCTACCAACACCGCGAGGGTGAAGTGGAAGGAATATTTTACAGATCCATATCTCGTAGCACTGATTGATACAGCACTGAAAAACAACCAGGAGCTGAATATCATGACGCAGGAAATTGCGATTTCTAAAAATGAAATCAGAGCGAGAAAAGGGGAGTACTTGCCGTTTGTAGGTGTAAGAGCCGGAGCGGGTGTAGATAAAACAGCGCGCTATACAAACATCGGCGCGATGGAAGAAAACACGGAAATTGAACCAGGTAAGAAAATGCCTGATCCTCTGCCGGATTATCTCGTAGCTGCTTATGCAAGCTGGGAGATCGACGTTTGGCATAAACTGCACAATGCGAAAAAAGCAGCAGTTGCCAGATTTCTTTCTTCGGTAGAAGGCCGGAATTTCGCCATCACAAATATGGTAGCGGAAATCGCGGATTCTTATTATGAATTGCTGGCGCTGGATAATCAGCTCGCGATCATCAATCAGAACATCGATATTCAGACGAACGCGCTGAAGATCGTGAAAATGCAAAAAGATGCGGCACGTGTTACAGAGCTGGCGGTTCGCCGTTTTGAAGCGCAGGTATTGAGCACGCAAAGTATGCAGTACGGTATTCAGCAGAAAATTACGGAAACCGAAAACCGTCTCAACTTCTTGTTAGGTCGTTATCCGCAGCACGTAGATCGTAATGATCAGACGTTTACTGCTACAGCTACACCGGATATTCATTCTGGTTTACCATCGCAATTGCTGGCCAATCGTCCGGATATCAGAGCCGCAGAACAAGATCTTGCCGCTGCGAAACTGGATGTGAAAGTAGCGAAAGCGCGTTTCTATCCGTCTTTGGGAATTTCTGCATCGATCGGTTATCAGGCATTTAATCCGTCGTTCCTGCTGAAAACACCAGAGTCTATTTTGTATTCACTGGCGGGTGAACTGGTAGCACCATTGGTAAACAGAAATGCGATTAAAGCAACCTACTATACCGCCAGCGCCAAACAAGTGCAGGCTGTTTACAACTACGAGCGTACTATTCTGAATGCTTATGTAGAGGTGGCGAATCAACTCGCGAAGATCAATAATCTCAGTAAGAGCTATGATCTGAAATCGCAGCAGGTAGATGCGCTCACACAGTCCATCACTATTTCTAATGATCTCTTTCGTTCGGCGAGAGCAGATTACATGGAGGTATTGCTGACGCAGAAAGACGCACTGGAATCTAAATTTGAACTTGTAGAAACCAAGAAAGAACAGATGAATGCAGTGGTAAATGTTTACCGTGCATTAGGTGGCGGCTGGAATTAGGGCTGCCGGAGTTAAGATTTTTTACCTTTCATCATTTAAACCGAGAACCTCTGGCTGGCGCCAGGGGTTTTTTCGTTGCTTATTAATTCAAAAGTAAAAATTCAAAAGTCAAAACATTTGCGCGTTATCATGGTGAGCGTAGCCGAATCATAAAATCGCTGATCGCTGATGTCTGATTTTTCGCGCAGCGTTTGTCATGGTGAGCGGAGTCGAACCATTGTGTTTAGGGGCACTTATTTGACGATCTGACTTAAAACAACGAGCGGTACGCTAAACAGCATACCGCTCTCTTTTTTTTGGTTGTAACGAAACTATGAGTAAATCCGGCCCCTTATTGAAAGTTATGTTTGTAAACATCGGATGTTTTAAACATCAGATGTTTTAGGTTGTTGACGTGTCAACCTATTGACCTATCAACCAGTTATCCTTTCGCAGGTGCCATTTTTGTGAGCTGTGCCAATGTATACGCTCCGATAGCCATTACCAGATCACGGACGGCTACATCGAGGTAATGCCCCATAAGGATCAGTTGCAGCGCAATGCATATCAACCAGATCATTACGATATAAGCACCGATCAATGGTCTGATCAATACCAGCAGTCCTGCAATAATTTCAACAACGCCCACAATTTTCATAAATAGCATAGCATCAATAGGAATCAGGCTTTTGTTGAGATAGTCCGCCCAGTTCGTCAGCAGATTGGTGTATTTATCTAGTCCCGCGATGATGGGGACTAGTCCGAATGTCAGCTTCAACGTAGATTGGAGCTGTTTAATAGTTGCCATGAGTCGTCATTTTGATATACCAGTTAGAGCGAAGACAGGCAAGAAAGGTTACAAATTTTTTTATAAAAAGCAGAAGACATAAAAGCTTGCGATGCGATGATCTGATTTCGGGAAGTATGCAAAACACTGGTTTGCAGGCATTGCTTTTGGGTGATATAGACTATCCGCGTTGCTTGTTACGGGCAGTTATGCCATTCGTTTTATTCGTTCAAAAAGAGGTAAAGGTGAGCCGTGCTATAAGAGTTGCTTTTCTCTAAACTGTTGTGGTGTGAGGCCGTATTCTAAACTGAAAGCCTTTACAAAGCTTGCTGTCGTGTGGTAGCCGAATGTTGCGGCAATGTCTTCGATTTCAATCTGAGGATGTTGCAGCATTTTTTTCGCTCTGTTTAATCTAAGCTCTTTATAATATCTGTAGTAGGACTTGTCAAATATTTTCTTGAACAGCTCTTTAAACCTGCTTGGGCATAAAGCGACTTCTTTCGCTGCGTCGTCTATTGATGGCAGATCATCGAGGCGCTCTTCCTGAATAATTCTATCTAGTATCACAATCTTCTTTTCGGGATCTGTAATTTGTGGATCGTTTAATTGGCGTTCGCAAATTATGTGACTGAGAAATAAATGAAGTAATTGATAGATGTTAGCCTTCAAAAAAACATTGTCAAACGAGTTCAATTCTATTCCTCTGTTATAATCCGTTGCCTCTTTAAAAATTCGGAACATTTTTTTATTAATAGTAGTATAACCTTCAAACTTGTCGGTAGCGAGCATTTTGAGCTTGTCACAATTACGAATAGTTTCTTGAAAAAAATCTTTTTGTATGAGGATGTTTATACCCTGAATGTGTATGCGTTTCGCTATTTGCAGCAAGGAACCGCGTTGTGGAGATAAGCATCCGTAACTGACGTAATGATGGTCTCTGCTTTTGAAGAAAGGAGCCAGACATGCGATGGCCGGCCCTTCGCTAAAATCAAAATAGAATCCGTAAAGTTGGCTGTGGCTGGCTATGTTAAGTTTAATATCTGATTTTAACGTGCAATCGATCAGCATCACCGACAGCGCGTCTTTTTGCAGTACGGTATGATCAATAACTCCAGAACCAAATTGCGGTGAAAATTTCAATAAAGACCCATTGTCGCATGTCATACCAAATTGTCGCATCTCGGGGGCATTGCACCAGTTTCGCAGCCATTGTCCCGATAAATCCCATTTAAGCTTTGTTTCGAACATTATTGTTTGTGTTGTGATCGTAATAAAATGAATAAATAAGAATAGGGTTCCGCTTGAAAAGCCGAAAGAATTACAATAGGAAATATAGCATCGTGGTGTGGTGACGCGCGATTTATAACTCATTTTTAGCGGAATGAGTCAGCAAATAAAATTGGTAAAGAATATTGGTGAAGACTTTGGGTAGAAAAAATTAAGCAGACAGCTGGTGCTTTTGTCTGAATTGCTGTGGTGAAACCCCATTCTTTGAATGGAACGCTTTAGAAAATGCGTTTGTCGTTTGGTAGCCCAGTGCTATTGCAACCTCCTTAATGTTGTATCGGTGATCTTGTAGCATTTCTGTAGCTTTATTTAACCTGATTTCCTTGTAATATTGGTAATAGGGCTTGCAGAATATTTTTTTAAAAAGTTCCTTAAACTTGCTGGGACATACCGCCACTTCCTTCGCTGCATTGTCTATAGAGGGTAGGTCATCGAGCCTTTCCCCCCGTATCTTTTTGTCCAGCTTCATGAGTCGTTCTTCTGTTTCCGTTACTTTCGGACATCGCTCTTGTAGCAGATTACTAAGAAAAAAGTAGAGCAGCCGGTAAGTGTTTGCTTTTAGAAAGAAAACATCTGATGTTCCGAGATCTTTTTTAGGAGGAGCATCTTTTGTTTCCTGAAAGATGCGAAACATTCGTTTGTCGATTGCTGTGTATCCCCAGAAGTTACCGCGTATAAACAGTTCCCGTGCGCTACTCGTCCATTGCTGAGCCATCTCTTCGAAAAATTTTTCTTCAATCAGTACATTGATTGCATTCACGCGAACACCGGCTTCCGTCTGAAATTGATAACCTGCAATGGGAATATCCGGAGGAGGAAGGCAGTCATAGCTGGTGAAGTATCGTTCCTTATTTTGCGAGGGGGCTCCGAAATGTGCAAAAGCAACCCCTTTGCTAAAGTCAAAGTAAATGCAGTAAATCCGTTTGTCTGTCGTCCAGTTGAGAACACCATCGAAATTTAATTTACAATCGTAGAGAACAACGGCTAGTCTGCTCCTCTGTAATTCCACATGTTCTATAGTTCCGGTGCCGAGTGCCGAAGGCAAATGCAGTAATGAGCCAACGGTCGGTTTTAGTCCAAATTGCTTTATCTCGGGAGCATTACACCAACCTCTCTTCCAATCCCCGGATAAGTCCCAGTTTAATTTCGTTTCGAGCATCGTTTTCGCTTGTTGGAATGCTCAAATGTAGTATAATCAGTCATATGGCCTGTATAATGCATTTTTATAAAACATAATATGATGGTGTGCCCGGTCAGCTATATTTTTTTTATATCTGGCTAATATGGCTAGACTTGATGAAATAGTAAACTTTGAAAAAAAGTTGAAAAAAAGTTTTAAAAAAGCAAATTGAGCCTAAAAAATGAGGGGTTAATGGCTGGTTATTCGCGTTAAGGCCTCCATTGGTAGCATGTCATTTTGTAAGCAGAAATGACTAACATGTAGTACTGTTTTATTCTCTCTTTTTTCATGCCTTTTTTAAATCAGAAATAGACGAAATATACTTTCTCTGTTTTGAATATTTTCTTTTAAATGCTTGGGGTATGGCTGTTGTTGTTATTCACGTAAATGGTCTTTTCTTTTAAATACGCTTAGGTGTTCGTTGGCCCACTCAAATTTTATGGAATGAATTTTCATTTTTTTGTATTTGTCATATTGGTGGTTGGATAATCTGTTTTCTACTTGTTAATGTCTTTTTAGATGAAATGAAAAACCTTTTTTGCCCCGTCGGCGGAAGGGGACGGTCTTAATTTCGTTTTGTTATTAATCGATATGCTTTCGTTTTTGTGTTTTTTATTACCTATCGTTGTTTTTATGTATTCAATTGTTTCAAAGGTTAAAGCCGGTCTTTCCAGACTGGCTTTCTTATTTTGCTTAGAGAATGATAGATGCCATTTTGGATGAATAGAAATATCTTTTTAAGTCGGAGATGTTGAAGTTAATGCCTCATTTTTGAACTGTTCAAAAGTTATGAGGTTTGCACACTGTGGTTCTGCCCCTCGGGGCCACTTTTATAGCCAGTCTTAAAAAGGCTGGCTTTTTGATTTTATATGATTGGTGTAACCTGCAGGGTGTCAAGACCTGTGCGTAAGCCTGCCATCAGGCCTCTCCAGAGTTATTTTGAGAGATGATAGGTGGAAAAGGATGTATGCGTTTCAATTGCTATTTTTATATAGACTCCAAACAAACACCATCATGGTTGATCATTTTCCTTTTTACCTGGCACTGGTCCTTGCAATAGTATTGCTGATTATGGTAGCTAATAAAATTAGAGTGGCTTATCCTGTGCTGTTAGTGGTGGCTGGTCTGGCGATTAGTTTTATCCCTGGTATCCCAGAGTTGCATATTGATCCTGAATTGGTCTTTGTCATTTTCTTACCGCCTCTTCTTTATGATGCAGCGTGGGCAATATCCTGGAAAGAGCTCTGGCGTTGGCGCCGTATCATTAGCAGTTTTGCATTTGTGGTCGTTTTTCTCACAGCTATGTCTGTGGCTTTTGTGGCTAATGCTTTTATCCCGGGCTTTACGCTTGCATTGGGTTTTTTGCTTGGAGGCATTGTATCGCCGCCCGATGCGGTGAGTGCGAGTGCTATTCTCAGATTTGTAAATGTGCCTAAACGTGTTTCATCCATCCTGGAAGGAGAAAGTTTGTTGAATGACGCATCGTCTCTGATCATTTTTCGCTTTGCATTGATTGCTATCGCCACGGGGCAGTTTATCTGGTATCATGCGGCACTGAATTTTGGCTGGATGCTGATCGGCGGTGTGGGCGCGGGTTTGCTAATTGGTCTGGTGTTTATGGAAATACACAAATATTTGCCTACCGATGCCAATATGGATATCATTCTTACAATTGTTACACCTTATTTTATGTACATAGGTGCAGAAGAAATTCATGGGTCGGGTGTACTTGCAGTAGTAAGCGGCGGACTTTTACTTTCTAATCGACGACATCATTTTTTGCGCAGCGCGTCCAGGTTGCGTGGCGTCAACGTTTGGGGCAGTCTGGTTTTTGTGCTTAATGGCATTGTGTTTTTGATGATTGGGCTTGACTTGCCTGAGATTATGGAGGGCCTCAGACAAGAAGGGATTAGTTTTTCGGGCGCAGTAGGTTATGGTCTTTTGATTACAGTTGTGCTGATCGTTGTAAGGATTTTATCAGGTTATGGTGCTGTGATTACCACATTGATTGCCCGAAATTTTATTGCGGTAGCAGATGCCAGACACCCAGGTTATAAAGCACCATTTATCATTGGCTGGACGGGCATGCGTGGGGTAGTATCGCTGGCAGCAGCGTTATCTATACCACTTGAGATAAGCAAGGGTGTTGCCTTTCCACATCGCAATCTTGTTTTGTTTATCACCTTTGTGGTTATACTTGTTACACTATTATTGCAGGGATTGACTTTGCCATGGTTGATTCGTAAAGTGAACCTGCCAACATACGATGATTTCCCGCCGGAAGAAGAAGCAGAAAATTTTCTCCGGAAAGAATTAGCCAAACAATCTTTGGAACATCTGAATACAAACTATGCGGGTGTGTTAGACAAGCATTTGTTTTTGCAACAGATGGCTGACAAATGGACCGTGAAAAGTAGTGATGGCGTCGATCCCGCAATGCCTGAAGCAACTAAAACAATTTACCTTGAAATCCTGAACAGACAACGGCAATGGTTGCTCGATAAAAATCACAAGGATGCCCATTTTGATGAAGATATTATTCGAAAGTATTTATACGAAATCGATATTGAGGAAGAGAAGTTGCGTTTGCTATAGTTGGTTCAAAGATTAATCGTCGTCGCCGGAGGCTAATTCCAGCCGATCGTTAAAAAGAAAAATATAATCCCGGTTGCGCGAAAGCAACCGGGATTTTTTGTTTATAAAGATCCCGCAAGACGTTAACGGTTCTGCCCACGGCGACGCAAATGTCTCCCGCAAAGACGCATAAGGGACAAAGGCGCTAAAGCTTTTACCCGCGGCGATGCAAAATGAGAACCACTGTCAATTGGCAACTGCCCACTGTTCATTGAAAAGAAATACGTAATTTAAATTTACTTATACGTGTCCATATGAAAACTCATTTTAACTACAGCCGATCCTTTGTCATCCGTTTATTGTTTTTCATCTGCTTTATATCGGGGTTAAGCCTCAAAACACCTGCAAATGCACAAGCCGATCAGGATGCAGGCTGGCCGCGGCAATTTACCAGCAATGGCGCTACTTTAATATTGTATCAGCCGCAGGTAGAAAAATGGGAAAATTATAAACAGCTGGATGGTGCTGCAGCTTTTGCATTGACGCCAAAAGGAGGAAAGGAAACTCATGGTGTACTGTCTTTTGACGCAACAACAAGTGTAGATAAAGAAAAACGGCTGGCTTATCTTGATGTGATCAAATATCCAAGTGTGCGTTTCCCAACGTTAGATGCAAGCGAAGCTGCGAAAATGGAAACACTTACCACTAGCATGCTTCCCAAAACTGCCGATCCGATTTCGATAGATCTGATCATGGCTGATCTGGACAAAAGTAGTGCTCCGGCTCCTAAAGTGGCCGTGAAGAATGACCCGCCTGCCATATTTTATAATAATGCACCGGCTATTCTGGTAATCATTCCCGGTGACTCTGCAGTGTTGGCGCCCGTTTCAAAGACAGATCTTTCATTTGTAGTGAATGCCAACTGGGATGTTTTCTACGAAAAATCCAAGCACCAGTATTTTTTATTGACGGATAAAACCTGGATGAATGCTGGTGACTTAAAAGGCCCATGGACAGCAACAAAGCAGCTCCCGAAGGATATGTCGAAACTGCCTTCTGGTGAAAATTTTGATGAGGTTAAGAAGATGGTGCCGCCGCCAGCTACTTCAGGAACCGCGCCCAAGGTGTTTTTTAGCGCAGTGCCTGCCGAGCTGATTTTATTGAAAGGTGCACCTGTGTATTCCAAAATAAAAGGTACCCAGCTTCTGTACATTACCAATACCGATAATGATGTATTTCTCGACGATGCTAATAAAGAATATTATGTATTGCTTTCCGGTCGCTGGTTTTCGTCTAAGGATTTAAATGGCGGCTGGGTTTATGCAGGCGATAAATTACCCGCTGATTTTTCGAAGATACCCGAAAATTCGACTAAGTCACATGTGCTGGCATCCGTTCCGGGAACAATTGAAGCCTCTGATGCGGTAATGCTGGCGCAAATTCCAACAACAGAAAGAATTAATAAAAAGGAAGCCGCGGCTGGCGTAAAAGTAACTTATGACGGCACTCCGCAGTTTAAAAAGATAGACGGCACCAGTCTGGATTATGCGACTAATACGCAGGATAAAGTCATAAAGGATGGTAACCAATACTATGTTTGTTATCAGGCAGTGTGGTTTGTATCCTCGTCTCCAAGCGGTCCGTGGACTACCTGCGATATGATACCTGCAGAGATTTACAAGATTCCACCGAGCTCACCGGTTTATAATGTAACCTATGTAACACAAACCAATGTAGACGAAACTTACGTGGAAAGCAGTGCTGCGGCTGGTTACTTCGGCGCATTTATTATTGGCGTTGGTGTCGGCGCTTGTATTGCTTACGGCACCGGCTGGTTTTATCCGCCGTATATTTTTTATCCGCCGGGAATGATGTACCCGATTTATCGCCCATGGCCTTGTACTTATGGCGCCGGGTTTACTTATAATCCCTGGACGGGTGGCTTTGCCGGCGGGCAGCGGGTTTACGGACCTTACGGTGCAGCAGGTACATCTGCATGGTATAATCCTGCAACAGGCCGCTACGGACGCGCAGCGAGTGTGCAGACACCTTATGGCGGACGTACAGCAGCGCATGCTTACAATCCGTGGACTGGCGGAAATATGGCTACTGCACAAGGGCACAATCCGTATGGACAGTGGGGTACTTCAGTGGCAACCAGAAACGGAAATGCGATACAGACAGGACATGTAACCAATGCAAATGGAACAACTGCGGGCTACCGAACAAACACCGGGCAACATGGTGTGGTTCATACAGGGGCGAATGGCACGATCAGTAAAGGGACCAATGGTACGTATGCCGGGCATGACGGAAATGTTTACCGGAAGAATTCTAATGGCGAATGGAGTCAATACACTAAAAACGGTTGGCAATCTCAAGTGGGAGGACAAGGTGGCACACAGCATCAGAATCTGGAAAATGCAGCGCAGAACCGTGAGCGTGGACAGATGCAGAATCAGCGCTTTCAGCAATTCCGTCAGAGCGGTGGTTTTAATAGAGGAGGTATGGGTGGTGGCAGAATGGGCGGTGGCGGATTTAGAAGAAGGTAGATCAAAGGACAGTTGACAGTGAACAGTTGGCAGTTACTTTTGTTTGCCATCTTGAGAAACGTCAATTTACTCGCGTTAGTCGCGCTGAGGAACAAAGCGTCCCGCGTAACAGGTATCGTTCCTCGCATCAATGTAAAGAATAAAGCAAAAATCCCGGTTGTTTGATACCCGGGATTTTCATTTTTTGTTTAGATAAGACATCAGATGTTTTATCTGAACAAATCAAAATATGCGAACCTTATTTTTTGATGAATGTGATCGTTTTTGATTCGCCAAAACTATTCGTTGCTTTTAAATAATAGTTGCCCGGAGTTAGTCTTGAACAATCCAGATGGGCATTTTCAGGACTGGTTAGTACTTCGCTGTACACTTCGCGACCTAGCGTGTTGTATACCTGCAAATACAATCCATCATCTGAACGGATAGCGAGATTCATCACGTTATCCACTGGATTTGGTGAAGCCGAAATGGTAAACGTTTTTCCTTCCGTTGCAATGATGCTGACAATTTTGCTGTACGTACCAGTGCCATCGGCATCGACCATTTTTAGACGGTAATAATTCCGGTTGCGGGTCATGCGTTCATCTACATATTGATAATTGTGACCGCCATTGCCCATCGCTTTTACTTCGCTGATTTTTTCAAAATCATGTCCGTTGTTACTGTATTCTACGTCAAAGTGGTCCGTATTCTTTTCGTTCGCTGTTTCCCAGGCCAGTTGTGCACGGCCGTTTTGAAGGTTGCCTCTGAAGTTAATTAATTCCAGTGGCAGCGGTACTACAAAAGGTAACGCATAATCTTCCACTTCGCCATCTTTAAATGCACCGCCAACATCTGATGTGGTAATCGCTTCCGTAGTCACTCTAATTCTTGCATAGGTATTACCCACACCGCTTGCACCGGAAAGCGTAGCATTTGCCCAGGTAAACGTTACTGTGCCGGTAGTGGTAGCCGCAGGACTGGTAGCAGTTTGCGCTTCAGAAGCTTCAAATGTTCCGTTATTATTCCAGTCGATCCAGGCTACATAGTTGGCAGCTAAACCGGTGTTGTTGGTGAAGCTTGTCGTCAGCGTATAGTTTGAAATTGTTTGCGTCAACAGGTTGGTATTTACCACAAGTGGTACCGTAGAAAGACCATCATCATCAGGATCGAGATTAGCAAGTGCACTAGGTTGGCCATCAGCTTTTGGACTATTAAGAATACCGAGTGCCAACGTTCCTACCACATCGTGAGACGGACCGCCAGAAGCTAACAGCGTTTTGTAGCTGTCGGGATCATCGCCAAAATCAGGACTTACAGTTACCACAATCGGGCTAAAGCCAGAGGTCTGATTATTGATTCCGGCAGGTGTCTGCCATAATCCCCAAAGGCCGAAAAAGTTTGTCACCGGAGCGTTTGGATCCGTTGGATTAAAGAGTACCTGGTTTACGATATCATTTGGATTGGCACCGCCACCAGTTGCACGTTGAATAGAAAGCGTTGTTGGAATATTCGTAGCAGCTGTTGCAGAAATAGTATTCGTTGCTAGTGTACGCCAGGTGTTATTTGTAGTAATGCTTTGCGTTACCAGTAGCGTGCCTGCTGAAGTTGTCTGCGTATAAGGAACAAAAGCGTCAGCGTTGAAAGCCATGGACGAAACCCATTCTGCATTACCCGGGTTCGTATTAAACCCGTCACAGTCTAAAGCCAGAAAACTAATATCGAGCGTTGGCCGGTCAAAATAAACTCTGAAACCAATACTATTAGCGCAGTTGTTGCCTGTGCCGCCCGCAATGGTATTTGTGTTGGCTGTTTCAATAACCGTAAAAGTGGTTGGAGTAGTGTTACCCACATACCCCGTCATTGTTGTTCCGCTGAACGTGCCGCCCATATTGGTGGTAGAGCCCGCAGTGCCGCTTACCGCATCGTGCGCACCTGTACCCGTTGCTATGGTTGCCGCTCGTACGATAGTACCGTTAGGAAGCCGCATACCGTTTGGCATTGAGTTGATAATGCTGTAAATCGGAAAACTGTAATTGGTCTGCGCTTGTACATTGAAGGTCCATAAAAGAGTGAAGAGGAGAATGGTTTTTTTCATAGTCGTTTATTTATGGTGAACAAATACTAACGTGATGGGAGCATGTAAATATAATATAATAAATATAAATATATCTTATAGGTCGCGCGCGATGATGGAGTTCGCCGGTTTTGCGTCATAGAATTCTGGCATTAAGTCTGTTGACGTGAAGCCTGATTGTTCAGAATTGAGGAGAAACCACGGGACGATATCATAAAGGTGTTATCTTTTCGGGCCGAAATAATCAGTAAACTCAGTATGAAATTCAGACTTTGCATTTTTATTCTTTTGTCGTTTTTATGTGCTTGCCATAATGCGGAGCCGCAACCATCCGATGAGGCCGTTTTAACCGTTGTTTCAAAACAGGGAGATCACTATTTAAAACAATCGGCAGGCCCGGATGGCAAACTGAAATGGGAAACCCAAATGGTTGCGCTTGAGAATGGTAAGATGATTGTGAATGGGTACATGAAGGAATTTTTTAAAAATGGCAACGTTAAAAAACTCAGCTTTTTTAAAAAGGGTATTCAGGATAGTATCTGTATAGCGTATTTTGAGAATGGCGCAAAACAAGTGTTGTATTGGTATGCTGATGGTCGGGAAGTTGGAGCGAGAATTTATTATGATAGTCTTGGAAACAGGCGGAAAAATGAGCAATACTAGCACAACACACAATTTGTTTCATGCAATATGCTTCATTCCTTTATTGAAGCGGATGTAATTCCTTATTGCGTTTTATACCAAATAATCATCAAAAGAAGTCACTGTTAAATGAAGTCAATCTATTTGGCATTTGATTGTTTAAACATGGAATTACGCAACATCTCTGGCCTAAGGAAACGGAGGCGTTAAGAAGTGAAATGCCTTAGTTGAATGAGCGGAAATTTTTAATGCCGTTTTCGAGGCTAATGGGTATTATTTCTTCGCGCAAAATAAAAATGTGGACGATAATTGTCAATCACCAATCGCAAATAAAGAAATCATCAATAAAAAAACGGCCTGCATCATACAGGCCGTTTTGAATTTTACTTTTGAATTTTGATTTTTTAAGCGTTTTCCAGTTTCTGATGAAACGGACAACCCTTCACTGATTTTTCTTCTTTTTTCGCAGCTACAGGCGTTGATACTGGTCTTCTGCGGTGTTGGTCCTGAATTACAGGGAACACTGAAGTGAAGAAATTACTCCAACCACCCGTACGTACGCGCAGTAAATTGAATTGTTCTGGTGAACTCACAGCCTGACTGAACGTATTTGGATTAGCAACGGTGATTGTGAGGATATTTGATGATTTTCCATGAGCAAATTGTTGCATCACATGCACCAGTTTTTCAGCAGGGAAATTTTCATCGATATTATAATCTGTAGGTGCTCCGTCTGACATCATTTCCGCGCCTTTACCGTCAAAGCCCGCCAGTGATTCCTCAAAGCCCGCGTACTGATGATCAATCGGCAGATCCGCCGGACTCGGAGCTGCACTAAGATCGGAGGCTACAGTGGTGCCGAGACGACGACCATCTGCGCTCGCGCCATTCCACGCACCCATCTCTACGTGGTTTTCAAACGTGCCTACACCCGGTTGCAACTGCAGACCAAATGGAAACTCTTCTGTACCAAAACGGTTCGCCATATTTTTCAGCGTATCCATCAGCTGCGGCCAAGGCTTTGTAAATGTTTCCATCGCAATGCGTGCAATTCCTTCTACGATAGTGTTGCCAAATACATCAATATCTTCATGACCGCGACCATAGCGCGGCAATGACAACGCAATTTCACGCAGACGTTTAAAACGATCTGAACGACCTGCAATACGTGATTCGCCGGCAAGCGTGCTGATAAACGGTTCCGTCATTTTATGACCCCAGTCGCAGCACAGACATTCCAGCAATTCAGACAAAGTAGTCACCGCATTTTTCTCATCGAATACCATTGTCTTAATGGCGTAAAGCGAATTAATTGCAGAGCTCAGCGCGATATAACAAGGTCCGTAAATGCTGTATTTAGTACCACCGCTATAGAAGTCCAGTCCTTTTGCCAGACAGTCATCCATCAATACATTCAAAATCGGCGAAGGGCAGAAGCGTGTATTGGCGCCATATCCCATCAGCTGACCGTTAAATGCTTTTCTGTTGAGCAGTTCAAAATGTTCGAAGTAGATAGTAACCAGTTCATCGAAACTTTTAATCTGATCAGCAGGTTTCGTATTCAACGAAACGGTTTGTCCGAACAAATAAGACTGTCCTGCAGAAGAATAAGTACGACCCTGATTCAGCGCGCATTCCAGCGGTTGCAGGGTAGAGAAGCCGCCGAGCGAAAACCAGTTTTCACCAGGGAATTGCGGTTCATAACAACCATCACAAGCATAGTTTTGTGCAGATTGCATGCTCACCGCAGAATTCCATTTCTTGTTTTCGTTGCCCAGTTCACCACCAATGCCGTCACCACTGTGATACAGGCCCGTGATGATTTTCTCATCGTGCAGCAAAATCGGATGCGCACCGCCGGAAAGCAATGCGTGTGCCGCCTCTTCTAATATTTCTTTTGGAATGTCTTTACGTACACGGAGCGATAAACATGGCGCATTTAATGGTAAGCGGCCGGAAGCACGGATGAAGATCTTGGTGAGATCGTTGTATGCTGGTTTAGAATCTTCAAAATCCAGTGTGCCATCTGCTACAGTACCACCAACAGTGATCTGCTGAATCCATTGACCCAGAGAAGCGCCTTGAGGGTAAGGGCCAGAACTGCCGCCCATGGCCAGATTGCCAAATGGCTGGTGATCTTCCATGAAGATACGGTTCTGTTGCACTTTCTCATCCAGCTTAATGTAGAATGCGTCGATGATTTCCTGTGCTTCTGCTTCAGTGATATCGTCTTTTTCGTAGAATGGTTGCAGCAGCTGATCCATACGGCCAATTGCCGTAGGCTCGCCATTCAGATGGAGACAATTGTGCAGCGTGAAAATAAACTGTACAGCTTCCACAAAGGTATCAGGCTTTTCTGAAGCCAGTTTCGTCATCCGGTAAGCAATCGATTCCAGATTTTGTTTTTCCCAAAGCTGACCCGGACTCATTTTCGCTGCCATTGTTCTAGCCAGTTGTGCGTAGTTCAGGCAGTATTCTGAAATACCTTCCAGCGCCAGATACGCAGAACGGTACAAATCTTTTTGTTCTTGTGTAGCTGCTTTTTGTTCGTAAGCAAGCACTTCTTCTTTCATCACTTTCAGGCCTTTCTGCATTGCTTTTTCAAAATGCGGAATGACGTGACCGACACCAGAAGCTTCACTCAGATTGTTTAAGAATGCATCGCGACGTTCTGCTTCTGATAAATATTTCATCACATAACGACCCTCACCAAGCGATAGATTTGGCATGGCACCTACGATAATTTCTTCTGGTGCAATGCGGAATGTATCAGAGCCGTAAACCACTTCGCCCCGGTCTTCATAGAAAGAAGAATAAGGAATCAGAGTACCATCTTCCATTCTGATTTTGCGGCCTCTAAAGCCATAATCGGCAGAACTGAACAATTGCAGGCTCAAACGGATTGCCCAGCCGCTGCGCACCATGATCGATTCTTTCATGATGTCGGCAGGTTTATCGTCGCCGTTATACTTCGCGATATAATCGCGGATATCACCTTTAATTTCTTCCTGTTTGCGGTTGAAGTACCAGTTGTCCTGCCACAGGGAGAAGATGTTTTCCAGCAGGCTCAGAATACGATTGGACGGCGGTGCGAAATAATGATTCGTGCGATTAATGCCGGTTGCCATTGTAAACAAGAAGTTCTGATGGTTGTAATACATCAGACCATTGTCGGAAGCATTGCGGAAGTGACGATCGAGACGTGTCCAGTCAACGCCTGGGAAACGTGTCCAGTCGCCATTTTCAAGGAAGGAGAAATTATTAGAATACGCTTTTAATTCATTTAGTTCCAGATCTTCTACACTTGGAATATAGAACATGCCACCGAGATCCGACTTCAGGTGATTGAACAGGCGATCGTTCATAAAGCCTTTATCCGGGCCGATCTGATTGCTCATGATATTTTCCAGGATGCCTGCTTCTTTACAAAATCCTGCGAAATAAATTCCTTCTTCGTCAGAAACAGTTACTGATTTTGGTGAACGGAAACCGTTGCCTGTTTGTTTCGCCTTACCGAATGGAAGTCCCAAACGCAGTACCGGCGTGGTGTTGCCGTTCTCATCCTGAATACGCGCTGTTTTAATATGGCTGCGCGAATCACGGTCGGGAATGATGGTGTCGTTTGTTTTACGTCCGATCAAATCTTCGATCTGATCTTCTGTCATCATATTGAGCTGGTTCCAGTTAATCAGGAAACGCTGTGCCAATACAAATGAGCCACCGAAGTGTTCCATGTCTTCCGCGCCAATCAGCGTATGTTTGGCAATTGTGATCGGGTCCGCCGGATTATTAAGGTTTTCGGAAAAACGACAGCCAAGGACTTTACCGTTGTTGCCATTTTCTTCACTGGATTTAGAAGCTGCGGCTTGTGCATAATACTTCTTAGTATTTTCGCACAGAGCTTCTACAACCATTTCCAGTACCAGGGTACAGGCGTTTTCGTCGTCGCTTTTAATGTGAAACCAGAGATCGCCATGAGCGTTGTCAAACACACCTTTCGATGCGTCGAAAACATCTGATGTATACGGATCATTTGGCGCCGGGAAGTTTAGTTTCATCCCTTTTGGTACCGACATTTTTTCCTGTGTACAGATGTCTGCCCAGTTTTTAAATGATACCCCGAGAATAACCGATGTGTTCCTGTTGGCGAGTTCTTCTGTCTGAGTGATCTTGTGGCGGACAGATGCCATGAGTTGTGCCAGCTCTGATTTGCCGACTGGTTTGTTTGTCCAGAATGTGGCGAAGATTGCGAATGGAGAAGGATATACTAATCCTCGTTGACAATGCTTCCAAACCTCTTCGAAGCGTTCTTCGAACTTGAGTGTTTTCATGCCGATAAATTTGGTGATTATGAAATAATGTTTGCTCTCCTGCGCGGTTGCGCGAAGCCAAAGTAAAAATTAAAAAATCAAAAGTCAAAAGGTTTCTTGCAACGAGCAAGTTTCTCGCAAAGTAGGGAAGGTGCAAAGAAGGGAAGACTAAAATAATTTTCTCGTGGCGGACACGAAGGCGCAGCGCAGCTGCAAAGCTATTAAATGGATATTTCACGGTCATCCCGACAACGGAGGGATCCCACGAGAACGCAAGTTCTACATTCCGCGGGACTTCTCCTTCGTCGAAGTGACATGCGCGAGTATATAATCACTGGTCATCCCGGGCAACGAGGGATCCCACGAGAACGCAAGTCCTACATTCCGCGGGACTTCTCCTTCGTCGAAGTGACATGCGCGAGTATATAATCACTGGTCATCCGGGGCAACGAGGGATCCCACGATAACACAAGTCCTACATTACGCGGGACTTCTTTTAGATGATTCACAATAGTTTGATTATTTAGGCAAAGCAATCAACAAAAAAAGGTGAGCTATTCAGCCCACCTCCTTAGCTACAATTTAATGTCCTATTTTAAATCAAAACGGTCAAGGTTCATTACTTTGGTCCATGCCGCAACAAAGTCGGCAACAAATTTGTCCTTTGCGTCATTACAGCCGTACACCTCAGCGACAGCACGTAATTCTGCATTAGAACCAAAAATGAGATCAACGCGCGTTGCTGTCCATTTCAACGCATTAGTGACCCGGTCGCGGCCCTCAAACAGGTCTGCGGCTTCAGAAGTAGCACTCCATTTGGTTTGGTCATCCAGCAGGTTCACAAAGAAATCATTAGTCAGCGTTTCCGGTTGATGGGTGAATACGCCGTGTTGTGAATGATCGAAGTTCGTATTCAGCACACGCATACCGCCCAGCAGTACCGTCATTTCCGGGACAGACAGATTTAGAAGTTGTGATTTGTCAACCAGAAAAGCCTCCGCTTTGCGTGCATACCTTGCTTCGGCGTAATTACGGAATCCATCTGCCACCGGTTCCAGTGCATCAAACGATTGTACATCCGTTTGTTCTTGCGAAGCATCACCCCGGCCAGGAGTAAATGGAACGCTGATATTATGACCTGCACCCTTAGCAGCGTGTTCCACACCTACGCAACCACCCAGTACAATCAAATCGGCTAAAGAGATACCCTGGCCACCTTTAAATTCCTTTTGTATGAGCTCCAGTTTTTCTAAAACTTTTTTCAGTTGTGGCGGATCGTTTACAGGCCAGTTATTTTGTGGTGCCAGTCTGATACGCGCGCCATTAGCACCACCACGACGATCGGAATCGCGATAAGTAGATGCCGATGCCCACGCAGTAGTAACCAATTCAGAAACGGTTAATCCAGAGCTAAGTAATTTACTTTTTAATGTTGCAATATCTGCGTCGCTGATAGCTTTGTAAGACGGTTTTGCCACCGGATCCTGCCAGATCAGTTCTTCCGCAGGCACTTCTGCGCCGAGATACCGGGAACGCGGGCCCATATCGCGGTGTGTGAGTTTAAACCAGGCGCGTGCAAACGCATCTGCAAATTCATCCGGATTTTCGTAGAAATGACGAGAGATCGGTTCGTAAATCGGGTCAAACCGCAAGGACAAGTCCGTAGTCAGCATTGTTGGTGCATGACTCTTGCCGGCTTCGTGTGCATCAGGCACACTGCCAGCGCCCGCATCGTCTTTCGGTTTCCATTGAAACGCACCCGCCGGACTTTTCGTCAATTCCCATTCGTATTCAAATAGATGTTTGAAGAAATCGTGTCCCCATTTCGCAGGAGTCGTTACCCATGCGCCTTCCAGACCGCTGGTAATCGTGTGTCCTGCATTGCCGGCGCCATAAGTATTTTTCCAGCCCAGGCCCATTTCTTCAAGGTTGGCTGCTGCTGGCTCTTTGCCTACAAATTTTCCAGCATCCGCTGCACCGTGTGTTTTACCAAAACTGTGACCACCTGCAATGAGTGCCACTGTTTCATAATCGTCCATTGCCATGCGGCCAAATGTTTCACGTATATCATGTGCAGCTGCGAGTGGATCTGGATTACCATCCGGACCCTCGGGATTTACATAGATCAAACCCATCTGCACCGCAGCCAGTGGATTTTCCAGCTCTCGTTTGCCTTCATAGCGTTTGCTGCCCAGCCACTCTTTTTCGTTACCCCAATAAGTTTCTTCGGTTGCTTCCCACATGTCTTCACGACCACCACCAAAGCCAAAAGTTTTAAAGCCCATTGACTCAAGGGCCACATTGCCCGTCAATATCATGAGGTCGGCCCAGGAAAGTTTTTTACCGTATTTCTGTTTTACCGGCCAGAGCAGACGGCGTGCTTTATCAAGATTTACATTATCGGGCCAGCTGCTCAGCGGTGCATAGCGCTGCATGCCCCTGCCACCGCCACCACGGCCATCGGAGATGCGGTAGGTACCAGCGCTGTGCCAGGCCATACGGATCATCAGCGGACCATAATGACCATAGTCGGCAGGCCACCATTCCTGTGAGGTTGTCAGTATATTTTCAATGTCTTTTTTTACAGCTTTCAGGTCGAGTTTGCTGAATTCGTCGGCATAGTTAAACCCTTTGTCCATCGGGTTGGAATGCGCAGCGTTTTGCCGCAGGATAGTCAAATTTAGCTGGTCAGGCCACCAGTCGCGATTGTCGGTGCCGCTGCCAGCACTTTGTTTCAGTTGTCCGCCCAGAAATGGACATTTGCTGCCAGCTTCCGGATGGTGTTCTGATGCGTAGTGGAGCGTGTTATTATCTTTCATAGCTAAACTTTTGATTATATCAAATTTATCGAAGTTTGGCCATCAAAATGCTGCACGACAGATAAACTGTTTTTAGTCTAGAATAGAGTAATTCGATGCAGGGCCACACAGGGCGGTTTCGGCTGGATTAAATTTTGACGATTCTTTAATCCGTCAATTTGACGACAATGGGAAGCGGTATTTTTCGCATTAAATTTCTTATGTCGCCAACTTTATCGCTCCGGTTCTGCCTGAGTTGCGTCGCAGTCCGTTCATCTTTAGTGCTGCTATGAAACAGATTTTGTTGCTCCGGTTTTGCTATTGAAAGACGCCGCGGCTGGCGGTTTTCACATAAAGGTCTTCCACTTGTTTGCGCGCCCAGGGCATTTTACGCAGGAACTTGAGACTTGATTTAATGCTTGGATCGGTATTAAAACAATTGATTTCGATGTATTCACCCAGACGTTCCCAGCCATAGTAGTCAACCAGTCGGTTCAATATCATTTCAAGCGTAAGGCCATGCAGCGGATTGTTGGGCTGAGCGAATTCCATGCTGCAAAATTAATGTTTAAAGCTGAAAGCCTAAAGCCTAACGCTCCTGTGTTATGTCTCTGCTCTATACTTGGGTTTAAAAAACAAAGTAATAAAATGGACACTTTGAGCCTTAAGCTTTAGGCTTAAAGCCTATTTCCACACTTTCCGGTCGTGTGCGTCAATTGGTTTGTAATTAATGTACTGCACAATACGCGGTTGCATGGCCGTATTACGACTACTCCCGTGTGGCAGTGTCTGACTCCAGAGAATAAAATCACCAGCGTTGGCCTCGATTGGTATGGCGCCTAATGCATGCAGGTTTTCCTGGCGGGGATTCACGCCTGCCGGTAATGAATGCAGCCAGTCTGCAATTTTGTGCTGAAAGCCTGGTACCAGTGTAAATGCGCCTTGATTGGGCAGGGTATCGGACAGATAAAGGATACCTTGTGTGCCAAAAGGAATTGGTAAATCAAGGCTCACATCCCAATGCAAATCCGGACCGGGGAATTGCCAGTTCGCCGTTTCAGGCGGATTAAAGCCGACACGGTCTGTGGTTTCCCAAAGATCGCTGCGGCCCCAGAGTTGTTCAAATGCAGCTCTGATTTTCGGTGACCGTCGGTTTTTTTCAAGAATGGCATCCTGAAATAATTGTACCATAATGCCCTGCCTGGCGGGATGCGGTTCGTACCAGCTTTCGGAATTATCTAGATCGATGTTCAGGAAATCGGTGATGACTTTTATAGTGGTCGCACAATCTTCTGGTGAAACAGCATTGCGGATGATTACATAACCATGTTCGTCCCAATGACGAAGATCTTCGTCGCTAAGCACAGCTGTTGCAAGTGTTGCAGTTGATGACATACCTGTCACAGAATCATTGAATCGCTTAATACGGCTTATTTCTATCTCCTGATTGTTGACCTCCAAAATCCAGTCTTCGAATCGGGAAAGAGTAGGCGCTTCGTTGTAGAGGTATCTTAATGTTTGCTCGAGACCAAGATTTAAAGCGGTGAGCAGTGTGAGATCCAGTTCCCATTCTTCCGACAGATCTGAGGAGCCGAGTGTACCGTTGCGTTTGGCTATTGACTTGGCATAAAACCGGTTAAGATGCAGGATGCCCAGTCTGCTTTCTTCTGTAATAGCAGGAAATTCCATGGTGTGGTGATTTGGAAACTAAGATAGAAAATGGCGCTGAAAGCTCAAGGCTGAAAGCATAAAGCTTTTGTGCAGCGGCTGATTTCGAGCAAAGAGTTTTCCCGCAAAATGGGAAAGAGGCAAAGGGCGCAAAGTTTTTTCTCACGGCGTACATAAAGGCGCTAAGTCTATTTTATCGTTCACCATTGATTTTAAATTACGCCTAATACAGTCGCAAGTAAAAACCTTTGCGTGGTCGTGTGCGCCGTGAGAGATATTTCCTTTGCGGCTTTGCGTGAAAACAAAAAAGCCCGCGAGTCGCGGGCCTTTCTCTATTCAAATGAAATTGTCTTAATTTTTGATTGCTGCGATACCTGGCAGTTCTTTGCCTTCGAAGAATTCGAGCATAGCGCCGCCGCCGGTAGAAACGTAGCTTACTTTATCAGCGAGGTTGAATTTATTTACTGCTGCAACACTGTCGCCACCACCTACGAGCGAAAACGCGCCGTTGTGTGTAGCTGCTACAACCGCATCAGCGATTGCTTTAGTGCCGTGCTGAAATTTATCCATTTCGAAAACGCCCATCGGACCGTTCCACAAAATGGTTTTAGAATCTTTAATTACTTTGCTGAAGCTGTCTACCGCCATTTGGCCGATATCCAGACCCATCCAGCCTTCAGGGATTTCCTGGTTGATGGCTGAAGATGTATTTGCGTCAGCGGCAAATTTATCAGCGAGGATGCTGTCTTGTGGCAGGTGAATGCAAACACCTTTTGCTTTTGCTTTGCTCAGCAGATCCAATGCCATTTCCAGACGATCGTCTTCACAGAGAGAATTACCAATGTGACCACCCTGAGCTTTAAAGAACGTATAAGCCATGCCACCGCCGATGATAATATCGGTTGCTTTTTCCAACAGGTTTTCGATGATCATGATTTTATCAGAAACCTTTGCACCGCCAATGATAGCTGTGAATGGTTTTTGCGCGCTGTGCAGCACTTGTTCAGCTGCTTTTACCTCACCTTCCATCAGCAGACCGAACATTTTTTTACCGGCAGGGAAGAACTGCGCGATCACCGCTGTAGAAGCGTGTGCACGGTGTGCGGTGCCGAATGCGTCATTTACATAAACATCGCCCAGTTTAGACAATTTTTCTGCAAATGCTGCGTCGCCTTTTTCTTCTTCTTTATGATAACGGAGATTTTCGAGCAATAATACCTGGCCTGGTTGCAAAGCTGCTGCTTTTTGTGTTGCTTCATCACTGATGCAATCCTCAGCAAACTGAACATCTGTACCGATCAGTTGCGACAAATGTGCAACAATTGGTTTCAGGGAGAAATCTGCCAGTGTAAGGTGCGGCTTTTTCTCGATGTCCTTCAGTGGACGACCCCAGTGGCTCATCAGGATCACGCTGCCGCCGTCCTGGAGTACTTTGCGGATAGTTGGCAATGCCGCGCGGATGCGGGTATCGTCAGTGATCTTGCCATCTTTGATGGGAACGTTGAAGTCAACACGGATCAGTGCTTTTTCGCCGGAAAAATTATGAGTAGTAAATGAAGACATAAAGAATGTTTTTAAGTCAGAGTTCCGGAATCCGGTGATGACTGATTACCGAAGTTTCGATAAAAAGCAGGAGGTATTGGTTAAAAAGAAAATAAGCGAAGCTGAAAGCCTCGCTTATTTCTAAAAATACAAATTATTTGCTGATCAGACCAGCGAAATATTTAACGGTGCGAACGAGCTGAGAAACATAGCTCATTTCGTTATCGTACCAGCTAACAGTTTTTACCATTTGTGCATCACCAACAGCGATTACTTTAGTTTGTGTAGCATCGAACAAAGAACCGAAGTTAGTACCGATGATATCGCTTGAAACGATTTCATCTTCGTTGTAACCGAAAGATTCGTTAGCCGCTGCTTTCATTGCTGCGTTTACTTCGTCAGCAGTTACTTTTTTACCGAGGATGGTAGTCAGTTCAGTCAATGAACCAGTTACAGTTGGTACGCGTTGTGCGCCACCGTCCAGTTTACCTTTCAGTTCCGGCAGTACCAGACCGATTGCTTTAGCAGCACCAGTAGAGTTAGGAACGATATTTTCAGCTGCAGCACGTGCACGGCGCAGATCACCTTTCGGATGTGGTGCATCCAGTGTATTCTGGTCGTTAGTGTACGCGTGAACTGTAGTCATGAGACCAGTTTTGATCTCGAATTTTTCGTGCAGCACCTGTGCCATCGGAGCGAGACAGTTGGTAGTGCAAGAAGCACAGCTGATGATTGTTTCAGAACCATCAAGGATATTGTGGTTAACGTTGAAAACGATTGTTTTCAGGTCGCCTGTAGCCGGAGCAGAGATTACTACGCGTTTAGCGCCTGCAGTAATGTGTGCCTGAGCTTTTTCAGCGTCAGTGAAGAAACCGGTACATTCCAGAACTACGTCCACATTGTGCTGACCCCAAGGAATTTGCGCAGGATCTTTCTGAGCGTATATTTTGATTTCGTTGCCATTTACAACGATTGCATCGTCTGTATGTTTTACATCAACGCCAAAACGACCCTGAGCGGTGTCATATTTCAGCAGGTGTGCCAGTACGTTTGGTTTAGTCAGGTCATTGATAGCTACTACTTCAATTCCTTCCATGTTGTAGATCTGGCGGAAAGCCAGGCGGCCGATACGTCCAAAACCGTTAATGGCAACTTTTACTTTACTCATTGTATGATTGATTTAAAATCAGAATAGAAATGTGCCCGCAAAGGTATAATTCACGTTTATAAAAACCAAAGGACACTGTTTTGATATAGATATATCTTCTATAATGAAGTGAAATGCGCTTAAATCTTTGGTCTGCAATATGTATTTTATTATACCTCTTATGAAGTATTTTAATGTTTTTAAACTGTAAACCAGCCGCTTGCTAAGTGGCATTAAATATTAAAGAAATATTCGCAATTGTTATGAAAACGAATTTCAAACAGGTAGTTTTACCCGATTATAAGCCAGGCATTGCGAATATAGAGGCTGTGTAATACTTTTACGTTTCATTTTAACATTTATTATAGATTTTAGGCGACGTCGGGTGTTTGTTGGGGAACAAAACCTGATGTTGAGTATCTGTAATTTTTTAAAGTGTTTTTTATTTTTAATTTATATATATGAAGAGGATCTTTACCCTTATGGTAATGCTGTGCTTCTTTTTACAGCATTCTGCTAAAGCCCAAATCAACGGACAGCAACCCGGCACAGCGCTCAGCATATGTGACGCGTCCTCATTGTCTATTGGTACGGTACCAGGCTATAACGGCGGTGGTCTTCCAAACAGTTGTCTGGCGGCTGGCGCATTAAATCCTTACTGGTACACGTTTACGGTTACGTCGTCCGGTACGATCGGGTTTACAATCACGCCTAACAACGGCAATGATGACTATGACTTTGCAGTCTATGACATCACGAATACGCAGCCATCTAATGCGGCCAATGCACCATTGGTAAGTTGTAACTATAGTGGTTATACAGGTACCACAGGTTGTACGGCAGGCGGTTCCGGCTCATTCAACAGTGCCAATGGCTCCAATCAGAATCAGTTGATCAACGTAACGGCTGGTCAGACATTCGCATTGATTGTAAGCCACTATACCAGTTCTAACCAAAGTGGTTATGATCTTCAGTTTACTGGTGGTTCTGTAACGCCGAGCCCATTGCCTCCGGCTTTAGATACGGCTTATGTGAGCAACTGTAATGAAAAACTGAATGTAACTTTCAACCAGTCTGTTCAATGTTCCAGTATCGCATCAAACGGTAGCGATTTTTATCTGATGCCGGGTAATATTGCCATTTCTGCCGCAGCAGGTGTTGGTTGTGGTACCACCACTTTTACCAATCAGGCGGTACTGACATTACCTAATAATATAGCAGTTGGTAACTATACGCTGCATGTGAAAGTCGGTTCTGACGCAAACACGGTAACGGATGTTTGTGGTAACAATATCCCGACTACCAGCATTGCTGCATTTACGGTAAGTCCGGCTCCGCAACCTAATGTGACATTTGCTATTACTACTGCAAATACGCAGTGTCTGTACAATAACAACTTTGATTTTAATAATACAAGTACTGTTGCTTCGGGTACTATTTCGTCTTATGCATGGGAATTTGGCGACAATGGCACAGCTAATTTTACCAGTGGTTCACATGCTTATGGGACTGCGGGAAATTATACAGTAGAACTGACCGCTACCACCAACCAAGGTTGTATCGATAGCGTGAAACATACGTTAGTGGTGCTCTCATCTCCGGGTGCGCCAGCTAAAGTAAGTCCGGTAAATTACTGTCTTGGTCAAACTCCGGTGGCTGTAAGTGCAACGCCGTCTTCCGGCAGCACTATCAACTGGTATGCGAATCCTACAGGTGGTCCGGCTGGTACAACGGCGCCAACTCCTTCTACTACTGTTGCCGGTACTTATACTTTTTATGTTTCGCAGACATTGACCGCTACTGGTTGTGAAGGTCCGCGCGATAGCATTAAAGTAATTGTAAAACCTCTGCCTGCGACGCTTACTGCCAATTCTAATTCACCTGTTTGTTCCAAAGACACGGTAAAATTGACGGGCAATTCTTCGGATGCCGGTGTTACTTATGCCTGGACAGGACCGAATGGTTATACTTCAACTTTGCAAAACCCAACGGTTGATTCTGCGACAATGGCTGCCGGTGGTGTTTACAAAGTAGTGGTGACCTTAAACGGTTGTAAAGATTCTGTTGCTACTGTTGTGACGATGAAGCAAACACCGTACAATCTCACAGCTTCTTCCAATACGCCAGTTTGTTCTGATGCGCTGAATGTATTACATCTGCTTTCCGGTTCTTCTAATCCGGCTGCAACTTATAGCTGGGCTGGTCCGAATGGCTATACGAGCAGCGTGCAGAATCCAAATATTTCACCTGTTTCTGTAAGCATGGCGGGTACTTATATGGCCACTGTTTCTGCGAATGGTTGTAGCGATACAGTGAGCACTGTTGTTGCGGTAAACCAAACACCTGTTGGCCTGACAGCGAGCAATAGCGGCCCGGTTTGTTCTGGTCCGACGAAGTCAATTCAATTGTTTGCAAACACAACCACTACGGGCACACCTACTTATAGCTGGGCTGGTCCGAACGGTTATACATCCAACCAGCAGAATCCGACAATTACCGGTTTGACAGTTGCTAATTCGGGTAAATACATTTGCACGGTAACACTGGGAACTTGTAGCGATACAGTAAGTACAACAGTTACCATCAAACAAACACCGGTTAGTCTGGTTGCCACTTCGAACAGTCCGCTTTGTTCTGGTGCGGCTACTAATATTACACTGAATGCGACAACGACAACTACAGGTACTATTACTTATGCCTGGTCAGGTCCAAATACATTTACTTCCGCTATTCAGAACCCGACGATCAACGGTGCAACCGTTGCAATGATCGGCAGATATATTGCTACGGTAACATTGAACGGTTGTAGCGATACTGTTGGCGTGAATGTAGCGATCGGTCAGACACCTGTTGGTCTTACAGCTTCTTCAAACAGCCCGGTATGTTCTGGTCCGAACGGAACGGTAACACTGCTGGCTAATACATCTACTCCGGGTGCGGTTACTTACAGCTGGAGCGGTCCGAACAGTTATACATCAGCTTCGCAAAATCCTTCTATTACTAACGCTGCGGTTGCAATGTCTGGTAAATACACGGCTACCGTGACTTTGAATGGTTGTAGCGATACCGTAAGTACAATCGTAACTGTAAAACAAACACCCGTAGGATTGACTGCTTCTTCAAACAGTCCGATCTGTTCCGGTGCTAATAACAACATCAATCTGCAATCAGCTACCACCACTACTGGTGCTACTTTCAGCTGGGCCGGTCCGAATGCTTATACAGACAATGCACAAAACCCAGTGATCAACGCCGCGGCTGCGAACATGACGGGTAAATATATTGCGACAGTTACACTCAATGGTTGTAGCGATACGGTGAGCACTATGGTTACGGTGAATCAGACACCGGCTGCACCGACTTCAGTTGATACAGTATGGTATTGTAACAATGGTACCGCAACTGCATTAACCGCAACTGGTACTAGTCTCAAATGGTACACTGCTATCGGTGGTACTGCGTCAGCAACAGCTCCGGTTCCTTCTACAGCTACTGTAGGTGCTACCACTTATTATGTAACTCAGACTTCAGTTGCAGGTTGTGAAGGTCCGGTAGATTCTATTATCGTAATGGTGAAACCAAATCCGGCAAGACCAACGGTGACGACTCCGGTTGCTTACTGTCTGAACGATGTTCCGGTAGCATTGATTGCTGCTGCTGCAACTGGTGGTACCCTTAACTGGTATACTGCTATTGGCGGTACTGGTTTTGGTACAGCTCCGATTCCTTCTACAGCGACTGTGAATACTTACAAATGGTATGTTTCACAAACAGTAAACGGCTGTGAAGGTAAAGTCGACAGCATTCAGGTAACGGTGAAACCACTGCCTGTGCCTCCTGTAGTAGGTTCTAACACGCCTGTTTGTTCCGGTACTGGTAATACACTTAACCTTACTGCAAGTTCTACGTCTACAGGTGTAACCTATGCGTGGACTGGTCCGAACAACTATACTTCCAGCACTCAAAATCCATCCATCTCTGCACCGACAACTGCTGCAACAGGTAATTATGTTGTGACAGTTACGCTGAATGGCTGTATCAAAAAAGACAGCGTTGCGGTATTGATCAATCCGACACCGGTAGCACCTACTGTGGTACCAACCGTTGCATATTGTCAATATCTGCCGACAACTATTCTTTCTGCTACACCGGTAACAGGCAATGTGCTGAAATGGTATACAAGCAGTACAAGTACTACGCCACTGGCAGGTGCACCAACACCATCTTCACAAGTGCCAGGTACTTTCACATGGTATGTAAGCCAGACTTCACCGCAAGGTTGTGAAGGTCCGAGAGCTTCTATTGCAGTGACGATTAAACCAAAACCAACATTGCCTGGCGTTGCGCCATTATATACTTATTGTCAGTTTGAAAGCGTTCCGGCATTGACTGCAAACGGTCAGAACCTGCTGTGGTATTCTGGTCTGACGGGTGGCTTAGGTGATCCGAATGCGCCAATTCCTTCTACACTGGTGCCGACAACAACGACCTTCTTTGTAAGTCAAACGATTAATGGTTGCGAAGGTGACCGTGATTCTATTAAAGTGACCGTATTGCCAAAACCAGCGCCACCGGTCGTAGTAACGCCAATTTCTTATTGTCAGTACAGCACGGCTCAGCCGGTTACAGCAACTGGTACAGGTTTGAAATGGTATGCAGCGCCAACAGGTGGTGCAGGTGCTACCGTTGCTCCGGTTCCGAACACAGGTTATGAAGATACCATCAGCTACTGGGTAACGCAGACGGTGAATGGTTGTGAAAGTGATCGTATGCGTTTGGACGTAATTGTAAACTATCAGCCAAACGGCATCATTACCGCTACAAGTGCTAATATTTGTCAATACTCACTTGATACATTTAATTACTTCGGTAACGCTCGTCCGGATGCAGTATATGACTGGACTTCACTCTTCCAGAAAAGCACATTGATGAGTGGTTCCGGTCAAGGACCTGTTGTGGTTCGTTTCGATTCCGTAGGATCTATTACAGTTCGCATGCGTGTCGATAACAAAGGTTGTTTGAGTCCGGAAGCTGCGTTTACAGTGAATGTGTCGCCTGCACCGGTAGTTCGTATTACATCAAAAGCGGAGGCTTGTGAGAACGAAGCAGTTGTGGTTGCTATGAATTATGCTTCTATTCCGGTAACCAAATTTACCTGGGGCCTTGATGGCGGTCAGATTCAATATGGTGCTGATGCGGGTCCGCTGGGTGTAATCTGGAAAACACCAGGTAAGCACGTAGTAACACTTGTTGCAACGACCGATTCAAAATGTCAGAGTCTGCCAACGATTGATACTGTCATGGTTCATCCGCTGCCAGATGCACGTATCCTCGGCGCTTCGGCGACAGATGTGTGTTCAGGTGACAGTGTATTGTTACGTGGTAGTTTACCAGATTCTGGTACGGTGATGACATGGTCTCCGGTAACACAGTTTGGAGGTATGACAGAACCAGATTCACAAAATGTTTATGCAAAAGTGATTACCAGCGGTTCCATCAAACTCACGGCGACAAACGAATTTGGCTGTAAAGCGAGCGACAGTATCATGATTACAGCAAAACCTTGTTGTCAGATCTACTTCCCGGATGCATTTACGCCAAACAAAGACGGTAAAAATGATCTGTTCCGCCCGATCACAATCGGACACCACGAGATCAGTTCATTCCGCGTAGTGAATCGTTATGGTCAGGTCGTGTTTGAAACAGCTGATGAAGAAAGAGGCTGGGACGGTAGTTTCGGTGGTGTAGATCAGCCGATCGGTACTTACTATTATTATATCAAATACAAGTGTGACGGCAAGTACATCGAAGAGAAAGGAGAGATCACACTGGTGCGATAGAAAGTGAAAATTCAAAAATAAAAAACAAAAGCTTCCACAATTTGTGGGAGCTTTTGTTTTATCCCTAACTCCTAAAAGGGAATTCCGGCATAAACCCGCTATCAATTTTTTACTATGTTTGCGTTCATGGAAAGCTATAAACCCGGGCTGCATATAATTTCAACCTTTTCAGCGCCGGTATCATTTCTGACAGATGCAACCAACTGCCGGAAATTCTTTGATCATATCATTTTACAACTTGGTCTTACGGATGTTGGAAGCGTATACCATTCCTTTTCCAACGGAGGTTTCACAGCAGTAATCTGTCTTACAGAATCACATATTTCTATACATACCTGGCCGGAATATGGTATCGCCACGTTTGATGTATTTCTTTCCAGTTTCAAAAATGATAACTCGGAAAAAGTGCGTAGATTTTACAGCGAAACCATTCAGTATTTTCAGGCGACAGAAATCAACAAACAGGAAATAACCCGCTAGTTATGTCTGAGCTTACTCAAAATAATTCTGCCGGCTGGACTCCTCAACATATTTATTGCCCGCAGTGTAAAAAAGACATCAGCTATTATGATGTAAAGGGAAGCATTTGCTTTGAGTGTCCCGAATGCCATACTTATTTCGAGTATGAACAGCCGCACATAGAAAAACTCCGGCACTTCGATTCAAATCAGGTGGTGAGCCCTTCATTGCCAATTGGAACCATCGGAACCATTCATGAAAAGCAATACATGGTCATTGGTTTTATGGCCAAGAAGGAAGTCGGCGATCCCGCCCGATGGATGGAATATGTGCTGTTTAATAAAGAAACCGGTTATGCAATGCTGGTCGAGTTTAACGGTCATTGGATGTTTTCGCAGAAAGCCGGAGCGAAATATCAGGCGAAATATCTGGGCACCAACAACTATGTAGTGAACGATGGGGAATTGGTCTACAAACTATATCATAGTTATAAGTTCTCGATCACCTATGCGGAGGGTGAATTTGACTGGAACATCATCGAAGATGAAGCACTGATAGCGTATGAGTATATCAGCCCGCCGTACATGCTCGTGCATGAAAATCATCCGAAACGCTCCGATTGGTACCGGAATGAATATTTCACCGCTCAACAGGTTGCAGACGCATTTGGTGTTACTAAAGGTTCTCTGCCATCGAGGAAAGGAATCGGTGCAATACAGCCTTCTCCGTTTGATGAATTGGCTGGCCCTTTAAAAAAATTTACACTGATAGCTGTTGCAGCAGTCATCATTATTCAAATATTATTTGCTTTCTGTAAACCAGTACAGCAGGTAGAAAAAGGTACTTACTATAGTGTATCCGATTCTGCATCATCCTGGAATGGCAGCGGAAAAGCAATTATGACGGGCTCTATTCCCATCACACAAAGAGGTGCTGTAGAAATAACTTTGCGTGCTGATATTGATAATGACTGGGTGGAACTCTCGGGCACATTTTACAATGAAGCCACCGGAGCACAATATGAATTTACCAAAGCGCTGGAATATTATCATGGTTATGAAGATGGTGAAAGCTGGTCGGAAGGAGATAAAGAAGGGACTGTGGTGATCAGTGATATACCTGCAGGCAATTACCGGATGAATATTTATCCTTATCGCGAAGGAAAAAAAGATACGACTGTCGATGTTACCGTTGAACAAAATACCACACTGTTCTCCAATTTGTTTACAATTCTGGGGGTAGTGCTGGTAATTCCCGTTATTATGTGGGGACGCAGAAAAGCATTTGAAAAACAAAGATGGGGCGATTAAAAAAGAGACAATGGATTTCTTTAAAGAATTTTTGAAGATCAAATATTATATCCTTGCCGTGTTGGCGGCCGTGACTGTGTTTGTATGGTCGGGTTATTCCGGTACGCGTATCTGGGGCGACGGGCTGGATAGTAAAGAAGTACACGGAGGACCCGGAGGCGGGTCACGTGGTTTTTATCACAGTCATTTCTATCATAAATAACCGAGCGTTTTTTTAATTTATGGATAATATAGTTCCGGAGTCATCACCGCGGAGTGAGCGTGAAAAAAGCGGCCAGCTATCATTGCTGCTGTTGCTTTCTGTTTTTGTTATTGCCACTTGCGGGCTTATCTACGAACTCATTGCAGGTACGCTTGCCAGTTATTTACTGGGCGATTCAGTGACACAGTTCTCCACCATCATTGGTGTTTACTTATTCTCGATGGGCATTGGTTCATGGTTGTCAAAATACATTGATGGTCATTTGCTGAAGTGGTTTATTCGTGTAGAAATATTGGTAGGTATCGTCGGTGGGCTCAGCGCGCCTTTGTTGTTTATTTTGTTTGAATATGCGGCATCCTTTCGTGTTGTATTGTACTCATTAGTTGGATTGACAGGTATTCTGGTAGGGCTTGAAATTCCTTTACTGATGCGCATTCTGCAGCGCAGCTTCGCCTTTAAAGATCTGGTGTCGCGTGTTTTTACATTCGATTATATCGGTGCGTTGCTGGCTTCGTTGATCTTCCCGCTGATCCTCGTTCCCTACATGGGATTGATTCGTACCTCAATATTTTTTGGATTCCTGAACATAGCGGTCGCAGGTTTTCTTTTATATCAGTTTCCCGAAACAAAACCTTTCCGTCGCCGGTTTATGACAGTCATAGGTGCTACTACCGCTCTGCTGCTCGCGGGTTTTATTTATTCCGAGAAAATTATGGCCTGGACAGAAGGAATGGCTTTTCAGGATAAAGTGATTTATAGTAAGAGCACACCTTATCAGCGAATTGTTTTAACCCGGAATGATCACGAGCTTCGATTATTTCTCAACGGAAATTTACAATTTAGTTCTGCTGATGAATACCGTTACCACGAAGCATTGATTCATCCGGCGATGCAGGCATTGCCTTATGCCAAGAAAGTACTGGTGCTTGGTGGCGGCGATGGTTTGGCGGTCAGAGAACTGCTGAAATATCCACAGCTGGAAAGTATTCACCTGATCGATCTTGATCCGGGAATGACGCATCTGTTTACGCACAATAAGATGTTGCTCGACTTAAATCAACGCTCGTTCCTTAATCCTAAAGTAAAAGTAACGAACGGTGATGCGTATCGTTGGATACGAGAAGATACCAGCCACTACGATCTGATTGTGGTTGATTTTCCAGATCCTTCCAATTATTCGATCGGTAAATTATACAGCAACTCATTTTACAAAGAAGTGTATCGTGTGCTGGACAGCAATGGTATCGCAGTGATTCAATCTACATCACCTTACATCGCGCGTAAATCTTTCTGGTGTATTGCGCATACTTTGTCAGATGCGGGATTCAATACCATTCCGTATCATGCTTATGTGCCGTCGTTTGGTGAATGGGGGTATACATTGGCATTGAAAAATAAAAACTGGCGTGGAGATGGTCCCTTGCCTGCCGGTCTTAGATATATCAATGCTGCCACGATAAAGGATATGTTGTTTTTTCCACCGGACATGGCAGAACAATCTACTGAAATTAATAAGCTAAATAACCAGGTACTCGTCCGTTATTTTGAAGATGACTGGTCGCCGTATATACACTAACGGCCTCCTCTAACGCCTCCGAAGGAGGAGAACGCTCAACGCGAGTGGACTAAAATTATGTGGGATTCACAACTGACAACTGACCACTCACAAATTGGCATAGTAGGAGTATGGTTCGACTCCGCTCAGCATGACACAAGATGTAGACGTTGAGTACATCAGAGATCTCTGGTTCGACTCCGCTCACCATGACACAAGATGTAGACGTTGAGTACATCAGAGATCTCTGGTTCGACTCGGCTCACCATGACACAAGAAATCAGCCATCAGCGATGAGTACATCAGAGATGCCTGGTTTGACTCCGCTTACCATGACATAAGATGTAGGTGATGAGTACATCAGAGATGTTTGGTTCAACTCCGCTCACCATGACGTAGATGTAAACGTTGAGTACATCAGAGATCCCTGGTTCGACTCGGCCCACCATGACACAAGATGTAAGCGTTGAGTATATCGGAGGTTTTCGGTTTTGACTTTTTAATTTATTTGTAATGAAAAGACGACAGTTCCTTAAACAAAGTTTACTTGCAGCGCCTGCTATTATGTTAGGCGGTTTGAGTCTGACTGGTTGTGAGCGTAAAAGAAATCTGAGTGAGATCAAAGGAGGCATTGTTGGTGCCAATAGTAAGACCGGTCATCTGTTGCGTAATGCACAAAATCTTCCGGCGCCGTCGTCGACGATAAAATGCAAAGTGCTAATTGTGGGCGGTGGTATTGCAGGTCTGTCGGCCCGACGTTGGTTAGAAAAAAATGGAGCACAAGATGTGTTGATGATCGAAATGGATCATCAACCCGGCGGTAATGCTTCTTACGGAAAAAATGAAGTATCGGCTTATCCCTGGGGGGCACACTATCTGCCGGTTCCGGATCTGCGCAATAAGGAGTTGCTGGATTTTCTGATTGCAACAAATTCTATCACCGGTTTTGATGTGCAAGGGCTTCCGGTTTATAATGAATATCATCTTTGTCAGGATCCCGAAGAAAGACTTTTTATCAATGGTTATTGGCAAGAAGGATTAGTGCCGGAAGCAGGTGTGTCGGCTGAAGAAAAAATACAGATCGCTCGTTTTTTCAAATTAATAGAGCAGTTTAAAATAGCCGTTGGCAGCGATGGAAAAGATGCGTTTGCGATTCCTCTGGATCATTCTTCACAGGATGAACAATTCACTGCGTTAGATAAAATTTCTTTCGAACAATATTTAGACGAGCAAGATTTTACTTCACCCTATTTGCGTTGGTATCTTGATTATGGCTGCAAAGATGATTATGGTGCCAATCTGAAAACTACTTCTGCCTGGGCCGGTATTCATTATTTCGCTTCGCGGAAAGGGAAGGGCAGTGGTGTCAATTCATCTGCTTTGCTGACCTGGCCGCAGGGAAATGGTTTCCTGATGGAACATCTGAAACAGCAGGCCACGAGCAATATCTTATCAGGCCATCTAGCATTTCGTGTAGATCCAAATGATGCGGGTGTATCGGTTTGCTGCTACGATGTAAAAGCTGAAAAGACGATCAATATTCAGGCGGAGAAAGTATTAATAGCAGCACCACAGTTTGTAACGAAACATTTATTGCACGGACTTTCCACGCCAGAAAAAATTGCAGCGGCGGAAGATTTCCATTACGCACCCTGGATGATTGCAAACATTACATTAAGTGGATTGCCGCAGGGAAAAGGCATGCCCCTTTGCTGGGATAACGTGATCTATGGCACGGCATCTGTTGGTTATGTAAATGCCAATCAGCAAGATCTTTCTGATAGCCATAAAAAAGTGTTGACTTTTTATCTGCCGTTAAGCAGCGAGGACCCTGTAGCCGAACGTCAAAAAGCTTTTAATAAAACTTATAATGACTGGCTGCGGGAAATAATCAACGAACTGGAATTTGCGCATGAAGGCATCACCAATTATATCGCGCATGTAGATATTTGGGTTTGGGGACATGGCATGATTGCACCACGACCAGGTTTGATTTGGGGGAATGAAAGAAAAGTTGCGGCTACGCCGATTGACAATAAGATCTTTTTTGCACATTCTGATCTGAGTGGTATTTCTATTTTCGAAGAAGCGTTTTATCAGGGCATACGTGCCGCCAATGAAATCTTAGCCTCATGAGTCAGCACCGCACACAGCCCTGGATAAAGGACGCTCGCTTTGATTCGGTATTTATTTTGTTGCCCCCATTTTTATCCTTGTTAGTAGTGTGTTTGCTTCCGGGTATTTTTAAATCTACTTCGGAAATGCCATTGTCTGCCTGGGTGATACTGGTGTTGTTTATCGATGTGGCGCATGTGTACAGCACATTGTTTCGTACGTATTTTAATCCGGCGAGATTCAACAGTAAACGTTCGCTGATGGTGTTGGTGCCAATCCTTTGCTACCTGGTTGGTGTATTGTTACATGGTATCGACGGACTCCTGTTCTGGCGGGTATTGGCCTACCTTGCAGTTTTTCATTTCGTCCGGCAGCAATATGGTTTTATGCGTTTGTACAGCAGGGGAGAAGATTTGCCGCGCTGGTCCAAACAGATTGATACGCTTGCCATCTACAGCGCTACAATTTATCCGATCATTTATTGGCATTGTCATCCCGACCGGAATTTTAACTGGTTTGTGGATGGTGATTTTTTATTGAAAGGAACAGCAACGGTCAGCAGTTTTGCTGCAATTGTTTATTATAGCATTTTATCAATCTATTTTTTTAAAGAGCTTTTTTTCATTTCGAAAAAGGGCAGCGTTAATATCCCACGCAATCTGCTGATCATCGGAACAACGGTCTCCTGGTATTTTGGTATCATTTACTTTAACGGTGATCTCGCGTTTACTTTACTGAATGTGGTAGCGCATGGAATTCCCTATATGGCCTTGATCTGGACCACCGGGAAAAAAGAAGAATTGCGCCAGCCGAAAAACAGTTATCCGAGCCGAATGGCTTTTGTAAAAAAATATGGAGCCGTTTTCTTTATCCTTTCACTGGTTGCGCTGGCTTACTTAGAAGAAGGGCTATGGGACGGGCTTATCTGGCGGGAACATCATACTGTTTTTGGTATTTTCTCAGCATTGCCTTCTGTCGACAATCATTATTTGCTCGCATTGCTGGTGCCATTGCTGGCATTGCCACAGTCCACCCACTATGTCTTAGATGCTTTTATTTGGAGAAGGAAGGACGGGTAATATTTCTACCTAATGAGTTTTCCTTTTTGTGTGGAGATGTGGCGAGCGGGGGGGAGAGTATTTGTGTTTTAGAAGTCAGCTATGCGTGTTCTGTCTTTTTATGCTGCTAGTAAGTGCTAATGCGCCTTTGTGTTTTTCTATAATGATGAATGGTGACTTAAGGTAAAACGCAGGGAATTAGTTTTTTTGCGTTTTAAAAAAAACGTAAAAATATTTTTCTCATGGATTATAAATAGCTTTTTCATCTCTGTGTGGTTCTAGAACTGTGGCAAGGTTTATCGGATGTGAAGAAACATGTCAGTTTTGTTTAGCGTGCCATCCAAAATCTGTTAAAATTTGGCACTATTATTGAACATGTGGAGCATAAAAACTCCTCTATGTTAAACCGAATCCTACAGCGCAAAAAATGGATAGGAAAGCTTTGCGCTATAGTTCTTTCTACTAGTGGTTTTGCGGCAAGTGCACAAATCATCAATTATGAACCGCTTTATAACAGTAGTAACTTCTCTAGAAGTATAGACCTTTCCAAGCCAGTAGGTGTTTTGGAAGGACAACATTCTGTTACACCCTCAGGGGCGGCAACTTATAGTATTCCCATTAAGATAGCTCCTGGTACCAACGGCCTGGTACCTTCCATTTCTATCAGTTATAATTCCCAAACGGGAAATGGCTTGGTCGGTTATGGATGGAATCTGGGCGGCATCAGCATGATAACGGCTGCGCCGCATACATTGTACTATGATAACGTCAATTCACCTTCTTCTGTCGATGATAATTATCTGCTTGATGGTAGCCGTTTACTAAAGAATCCAAACAGTCAGAGTGATAATGCTGAATACCTGACCGAAGTAACAGACTTTACACTGGTGCGGCAAGTGGGCGGGAACAGTCAAAACTTTACTTCATTCGCTGCGCTGAGCAAAGATGGTAAGATTGCGGAATATGGTAGCGATCCAAATGCCCGTGTATCGCGCGCAGGAACATCGCGATGGTACGCCTGGTACCTCAATAAAGTGACTGATGAGTCTGGCAACTACATGACGTATAATTATACTGACATAAGCGGAGAGAAACTCCTGTCGGAAATCCGCTACACAGGCAACGATGCGGCCGGTTTACAACCGTACAATAGCGTGAAATTTATCTACGGGGCACGCAAAGACGAAAACACTTTACAGAGTTTGGAGGGAGTGGTATACAAAAAGAATCTGCTACAGCGAATTGAAATATATGCAGAGGGTACCTTGTTCCGAACATATGAGTTTACCTACGGAATGTCCGATAATCTTTCTTTTTTAAAGGAAGTAAAGGAAACAAATGGTACTGGTACCTCTCTTAATGCAACGTCCTTCAAATACGGTGATTTGACAGATGATCCGGTCGTCACAAGTACGGGTAATGTAGGTAATGACTATTCTGCTGCAGACGTCAATGGCGACGGTTTTACAGATATTATCGTACCTAAGGTCGCTTTTTCAAATTTATGTTCCTATAAGAGCACTGGTTATAAAGTGTACGCTGGCAATGCGAGTGGAAGCAGTCTGCAGCTATATGCAGATATAACATTGCCTGATGCTGAGTATTTAAGTAGTGGTATTAAAATAACAGAGCTTTCGTCGAAATTAATAAACCCTCAGTATCAAAAAGTAGTTGCAACGGATTTTGATGGCGATGGTCGGGATGATATTTTAAGAATAGAAACTTTTGTAGAAGCGGGACAGAAATGTTCAACCTCGGAAACAAGGACTCGGGGGATAAACATTTTATACAGTAAGGGAAATCGACAGTTTGCGCAGCAAAATTATACATTGCCGAATGTAAACAACGGGAACGTAGGATATGAGCTATTCGCCAAATCATGTTTGCAGATTGGGGATTTTGATGGAGATAAAATACCGGAGGTAATGTTGATCGTACGTAATCCCTGGTATTATTACCGCACCAAATTGTTTTGTTTTAAGCAAGGTGTTGGCGTGATTGATGTTTCCGTGACGCAGCCTATTGCTGAAGCTTTCGATGGCGCTGATCAGATATTTGCCGGCGATTTCGACGGCGATGGTGATATGGAGCTTTACTTGAGAAAGGACAAACGAATTGATGTATATGCTTTAACATTTAATGGAAGTTCCGCACAAGTAGATTTAGTGAAGAGCTCTTCTTTTGCAGTGAGCGACAATTGGGATGCCTGGCCTGGGGATTTCAACGGTGATGGACTCACTGATATGTTTATTATAGATAAAGACGCAGAAGCAGGTCCTCGTACAGGTGGATTACCGGGCGGAGCGAATTTTCAGCCGTCTCCCGCAGTAGCATACAGTAATGGGACAGGATTTGATGTCAACGCATTTAACTATGGGCATAGCAATTCGCCCGTTCTGAATTATAGTGAAATACACGACCAGGGAAATAATCAGTTCACACATGACTGGATTGTTATCGGCGACTACAATGGCGATGGTAAATCTGACGTACTACATGAGTATAAAAGTACGCTTGGAGGCTTTAGTCATTTGGAGACTTACTATTCTCTGGGGTACAATGCATGGTCGTACAGTGCTTATGAGCCAAATATTGCTTTTCCTGATAGGCTGGGACCGTTGGTACAGGTTACAGATGTGAATGGTGATAACCGAAATGATATTTTTACGGGATCAAACCTGATTACCATTAGGCCAAATGTTACGGATAAACTGCTTGAAAAAGTAAGAACCGGATTAGGTAACGAAACATCTTTTGAATATAGCTCATTAAGTCAGTCGGCAAGTTTTAGCAATGATTTCACTGCTTATGGTATAGACTTAGTTACCCGTGTAGTGCCAATTACCAATGTAATGCGTGCTACCACCAATAGCGGTCTTACGGGCATCAGTCCAACGGTTACTTCTTATTACTATAAGAACCCTGTACTACATCTGATGGGCAAAGGATTTATAGGATTCATGGGTTTTAAAGCTGTAGATAGCACTGCTAATAAAATAATAGAGACGCAAACAAAAATCCAGGAAGTTGTAACGAGTAATCCTCGAATCCGTGTATTACCTGCGGGCAGTAAATCAACTACGTCATTGATTGCTCCTGCGCAGACGCTGTCGGTGGGCGAACAGACGATAACGTTGAAAAGAGTAGGCAGTTCTGACATTTTCGCTACAGATCAGACCATGGAAAATGGTACGGATTATCTGAGTGGCGTTACTACAACAGCGGTTAGCAATTACGATAATTACGATAACGTAACGTCTGCAAATAATAATGTTGCCAATGGCTTGGAACAAACAACGACGAGTGCTTCTTATGTAGTTGCGGCAAACGGTTATCCTTACCCCTCAAAACCTGATGTACAAACCATAACTAGTACGCGACAAGGTAACGCTTCTGTAAGTTCGTCTAACAAGTATACTTATGGAGCGAAAGGTTTGCTGACCACTTCTGTCAGCAGTTTTGGACTGCCCAATGCCGTTACCACGAATTTTACTTACAGTTTATGCGGTAATATCACGCAGGCTACAAAGACGGCCAACGGTGTGCCAGCCATCACAGGCACTACCGGATATGACAGTAAATACAGATTCGCTACGCAAACAACAAACAACCTTGGTCAGTATAGTAATTTCACCTACGATCCTAAGTTCGGAGGTTTATTAACGGCAAGAGGCATTGACGGACTAACCACAACGAATGTATACAACAGCTTTGGTGACCTCATACAAAAAACAAGTGCGACCGGCGTAACTACTGATATTTCTAAGACCTGGGATGTGCAAAATGGTGCCTACTGGTATTCATGGACCGCCGCGGCAGGGTCACCAGATGTAAAAAAATGGTATGACGGACTGGGGCGTGAAATACGTACTGATGTAGCCAGCATGAATAATCAATGGACAACACAAAGAACTACATATGATGCTCGTGGGAATGTAAATACGAAAACTAATACTTATTTATCTTCTGAATCACCACTGATTACAACGAACGCTTACGATGAATACAATCGTTTAAAATCGTCTGGTAATAGCGTTTTTGGTACGGTGCAAAATACAATCGGTTATAGTGGTGGGAATATGATACAAACCACTACCGATGCAGCCGGGCGTATCAGTACAAGAACAACTGATGCAGCAGGTAGACTGATTAAAGTGAATGATAATGGTGGACAACTAAATTATAGTTATAATAGTCGCGGCAACATAACCATTGTAGCACAGGGCTCCAATACGTTTATATCGAATATTTATGACGTATATGGACAGAAAATAAAGACAACCGACTTTAGCAGCGGCATTACTACCTATGAGTATGATGCCTATGGCAGACCAACAGCAGAAACGGACGCCCGGAATAACAGACATACTTTTACTTACAATCAGCTAGGTGATATTGCGCAGAAAAGCGGACCGGAGGGGACAACGACTTATACCTATTATAGTGCAGGAAATGGATTGGCGAACCAACTGAAAAATGTGACGGCATTCAGTGGCGTTATGGAAGATTTCACCTATGACAACTACGGAAGAATAGCTAATCAGAAAAAGACAATCACAGGTCAGGTATTTCAACACAACTATACCTACAATGCGCAAGGACAAGTGGTCACTAAGATGTTTCCATCGGGTTATACAATCCGGAATAGCTACGATGGAGCCGGTTATCTGACCAATGTGCGGAATGACTATTATGGCAATCCTTATCCCATCTATACAGCACAAGCGATCAATGGTAGTGGACAGGCAACTCAATATACATTGGCAAATGGCATACGGACAGACATCAGCTATTACTATGGTTTACCGACGAGTTATGTAACAAACGGTGCAAGCATCCAAAACTACAGTCTAAGCTACGATTATACGACAGGAAATATTACAAGACGGGCCGACAATCTCAACAGTTTTGCCGAAACGTTTACTTACGATAATCTGGATCGATTAACGCAAGCGGCAGTAACCGGTAATGTTACACAGCCAAGATTTGGCGGTATACTAGGTGGTATTAGAGGACCAATATTGGGCGGCGGCAACATTATTTCGCCTGTCAGCTATCCAGCCAATACAATTACGTACGATCAAGTCTCCAACTATAGTTGGGGCAATATCAAAAACAAATCGGACGTAGGCGACTATGACTATAAAAAGCACGCGGTTTATTATGTCAGCAATGCTGCAGGCAATATCAATACCCTGCAGCAGGATGTTAGCTATACACCGTTTAACCGACCGGCCAGTGTTTCCGAAAACGGTTATCAGCAAACATTTCTTTATGATGACGCTTATGATCGTGCGCAAAGTGTGTTAAGACAAAACGGTACGATTAAAGACATTCGCTTTTATATGGGCGATTGTGATATCGATATTGATTCGGTTGGCTCAATACGGTATATTCAGTATGTAGCAGGTGGTGATGGACTCGCAGCAATTGTAGTGATGGAAAACGGACAAGATAAAGTGTACAGTGTGTACAAAGATCATCTGGGCTCTATTCTGAAGCTAACTGATAATGCAGGTACTGTTGTTGCAGAGCAGAATTTTGACGCCTGGGGCAGAAAAAGAAATCCTGCGGACTGGAGTAACAATAGTGTGCCAGCTGTGCCCAATTGGTTGATACGAGGTTATACAGGTCATGAAGATATGCCGCAGTTCGGTCTTATCAATATGAATGCCCGTTTGTATGATCCGCTATTAGGCCGTATGCTTTCACCAGATGATTATGTTTCCAATCCTTCTTCAACCCAAGATTACAACCGCTATACTTACGCACATAACAACCCGCTGAAATATATAGATCCGGACGGCAACAATCCTTTTTTGCTGGTCGGTGCAGGAGTTGATATGGGCCTTTATTTGTATCATGCGGCGACTGCGCCAGGTGGATTACATCGTAATTTCTCTACTGAAGGTCTTCTTATCGCAGGTTTTATGGGCGCCTGGCAAGGCGGTTTAAGTTATGGCATTGGTGAATATTTTAAAGCCGCGGATGTAATTGCCGGCACACCGGCGGGTTGTTTCTATACCAGTAAGGATCTTTTACGTGAAGGCGCTCGTGCATTAATGCATGGTGGGACATCGTTTCTGACTTCTGGTGGTAATCCTAGTGCTTTTTATGCGGGGGCATTCGGCTCTGTAGCTGGTAGTCTTGCTACTTTATACGGAGGTTCTGTTTTAAACAGTGATATAGGTAGTTCTGTGTTTTCTGCCGGTGTGGGTGGTGCCGCTTCAGCGATGACGGGTGGTAACTTTGTAGAAGGTGCGGCGACAGCGTTGATCAATCATTTGGCGAATCAGTTAGCGCATAAGATGGAAGCTGTTAAAGCCATCTGGAATAAACCAGGGGAATATGATCTTAGCGTGGCTGGACTGCTTCGGTGGTATATGGTTGAAGGAGGGGCAGACTTTACTCCTGGCAGAGAAGCTGCTTGGAATCTAACAAAGGCATTGCAAAATGACGGGCAGATTATTGAATCGCTAATCACTCCTGTGCGAAATGGCAACGATGCAGTTGAAGGGTTATATTCTCAGGACGTTTCAACCTACAATACCTCGTCTGGATATGCATTGGGGAGTATTAAAATGTATTTTATATTAAATACGAGAAACGACGTTAATGGAAAATATCTTCCCGTTGGATTTTCTGATTATTATAATTTTGACGCTCATACAGACAGGTCCCCCATAGCTGAAGCCGCTACTACTTTAGGTAGAGCTATACCAGGAGTATATTATAATATTCGATATGGCATTACCCCTCCACAATGGTATATTGATAAATATTACAAACATTAATTTGGAAAAATATGGATAGAATAACTTTTAAGAAATTGCAGGAGACTAATAGGTGTACAATAATTATTGCTATTTTTTTTGCACTGGCTTCCTGTACAAGTCGCGATAACAACAAACAATATGCTGATATCGATTTTATTACTTGCACGAATCTTAAAGATTCATTTAAAGTAATGAAATCTGAATTTAGGGCTAATCAAGCTCTTACCATTGCAGAAGTCAGTGAGAATGATAAGAAGCTATTACTAAATAGATTCCAATATTTTCCTGTTGATTCTATGGGGGCTAAAGCGGCTGGCTATGTTTTCATTTCGACCCGTTTGTTCAGTTTTACTGACGAGTATATGTATTATTTAGCGGACTATGAGGCCCTGGGCCGGCCGGCCCAACATGCTTACAAAAAAGATGGTTACTATATTCTAGGCATCTCCAAAACAAAAAACGAAATCGTTTTCTGCGAAAATTTTCCTGAGTTGCCTCCGCTTTAAAATGAAGTAAAATGTTAATGGATATTTCATCAACAAAAATCAAACGCGCAAATTAATAACTAAGAATCGATGAGCAAATTAATCAGTCTGGCTTTAGTTACTATGGTCAGCATATTCCTTTTTTGTCCAGTATTCGCGCAGGAAAGCTATTCAAAAAACAATCTGACTTTTTCCGTAGGGCTTTTTCAGCAAGTGCGGTATAAATTCTATATCTCGAATGGGACATATGAGGTCCAACAGGACGAACTCTGGAATGCATCGCCATTTCGTAGAATTATTGAAGGATTGGAGGTCCGGAATACAGGACCGCTTATATTGGGGTATTTGCGGAGGGTGTCAAAGAAAATAGCTGTTGGGGTAAATGTCAATGGTGGCCACTACAAACGTATTTATTACAAGGATGTTTACCAATCTCTAGCCCATATGGGAATTGCTATTGATGGTCGCTACTATTATTACGCCAAAAAGAAATGGGAATTCTATGGTGCGGTTTCAATGGGTGTGCGGTATCAAAATCTTTATTCAGATGTACCAAATGAGCTCGGCTACTTTCACATAAAGTCTTTTTCGCCGATTTATCAGGTTTCACCGCTGTGTGTCACCTATGGAAAGAAAACAAAAGCCTTGGCAGAATTGGGTATCGGCTATAAAGGATACGCCAGCTTGGGTATTCAGATTGGATTATAAACTTAAAAAATAAAATGAAAAAAATAGCACTCTTATGTATCGCCATTGCTGGGGTTATAACCGCAAGGGCTCAGATTTTTCAAACTGCTTATAAGCGTTGCGGCATTTATTATGATTATGATGCTACGGGTAATCGGGTCAAACGATATAACGATTGTCAACTGTTTGATCCGAATAATCTCGGCGGCACTACTAATCCATTGCCAGGCGGCGGCGCAATCTCCAGGATGGCGGGAACAGACAATGACGATAATAATGACGTATCACTAATTACTATCTACCCGAACCCTGCAAATGATTTTGTCAATATCCGCTTGAGTGAAACTGCAGAACATGTGCATTTTCACCTGTATGATGGCAAGGGAAGTATTGTGCAGGCAGGTGATATTTCCGGTCAGGAATATCGTTGTAATCTTGGTGCGTTGGCGCCGGGATTATATCATCTGAATATTCTTTATCAGGGAAAGCCCTACAGTTTTAAGATTACCAAATTGTAACATAGCATTGCAAGGCCAGGAGCGGGAACAATTTTTGTTCCCGCTCTTTAATTAAACAAAGACTAACACTAGTGGTTTGTGTTTAAAATCTGATGAGATTAGACGGCACTTTTTTCAGGCAAATTTGTGTGCTGCAAATTTGTATTTTAGAGATCACCGATGCGCACCATCTTCTTTTTATTGTTGTTCTCTGTTGTTTGGTTTATCTGCAGTTGCTCCAATGTGCCGGTACCACCGGGTGTTGTAAAGGAGAAACAGCAATTCGTCGTTTCTCAAAAAGAAATGGAAGGCACAGATTATATTTATCAGGTAACATTTCACGGTGGGTATATTATTTGTTTGCTTTGGAATAAACAGATAATGGTCTTTGACACGAGCCTGAATTATATTGAGTCGATTAGCAGGCGCCTTGGCAAGGATTCAATTCAAGGTCTGATATCGAATGATGATACGACTGTTGCGTATAATAACAGACATGTTTGGTATTTAGGAGAAAATATGGAATGGATAATCCATTCCGGTACGGATGCAAATCCTTTTTTCAAAATGCTGTATACAGATAGTGCTTACGAAGTGTATAGCTGTTGCATGGGCGAATTTGGAGGGATCGTTTCATTCAGGCAAAAACAAACAGGTAAAGTGTTCGCGTACCCTGCTACCTGTGCTACACAGGTTTTGTATTATGACGGGCATTATATTGTGGGTTCACAGCTGTCTCATTTGTCAGGCTATTCCAGCATTATATCCATCAAAGATCCCTCAGCGTTAATTCCCAATGATGATAGCAACAAGTTCTACTGTGGCTGGAGGGGCAAGTTGTCTGACAGTATGTACGACTACAATTATTTACAGCATTTAAGGTTGCCCGGGGTTACCGAATATTTTGGTCAGGCACATAGCTGTCTCCTCGCAACATTTTCTTACGGCGGGGAATTATATTCCATTTATGACCAGGGAAGTGAATACACAACACAACAATATTTGCTGTTGGGTCGTCATCAGAATTATGATGTAATTGTGGAGGATACGCTGCGATCGTCCAAAGAAATAGCGACGGATCCTAAAGTTGCTGTCCATAATGGAATGGTGGCGGTTGCGTTTAATACTGGTAAGTGGATTGGAATGGGGGATTCAGCCCGATACTTTCAACAGACCGAATTGTTACTGGTTAAAAAGGATCAAATTGAAATCCTGCGAATGAAGCTTCCCACCCAGACCTATTTCGAGCTGATGAAAAGAAATCATGCTTAATTTGGTCATAACCGCCTTCGCTTTACGATTTTATAGGTGTAACTGTGAAGTTTTTGATAAAAAAATATAAAATATGTAATCATTCTCGTTAAAATCACGGAACTTTGCGACGCAAATGGGTTCCTTGTCCATAGAAACTCAGGTGCAATTGACTGGCAGTTAGTTAAAAAGCTGCCTACTGAATCATATGAGTTACCGGATTTCCGTGAAGCGACAACATTATGGTCGTCTGCTTCTGATGTCACTGTTAGTTGGAATTTTTGCGTCAGCATTGGCTTTTGGCCTGAAACACCTTACCGAACACGTAGAGACTTATGTGTTTAGTAATTTCTCCAGATCTTCCGCTTGGTTTATTATTCTTCCTTCTGTCGGAATGACCGCAATTTATTTTCTGCGGAAATACTTCTTCAAGGGAAAAGCGAATAAAGGTGTTAAAGAAATTTACCGCACCATTGAAGACCGTAGAGATGAACTCCCGGCGTATAAAATTCCATCCCATTTTATTAATGGTTTTCTGACGGTAATTTTTGGAGGCTCCACTGGTGTTGAAGTTTCGACAGTAGTTGCAACTGCGGCAGTAGGGTCGGCGGCTTATAATAAAAATGCAGTTGCTAAAAGTTATAAAACAGAATTGATCTGCGCAGGCGTTGCTGCCGGTGTGGCAACCTTATTTAATAGTCCGCTCGGTGGGCTGTTGTTTGCGATTGAAGTGATTTCACGCAGAACAGACAAGTCGGTATTGCTGGCTACACTTTGCGGCATTTTACCTTCGGCGATCTTGACATTGTTCTTACACGAAGAACCACTGTTTCATGTTTCAACGTCTCCGTGGAATCCTGATGCGACCTTTGCTGTAATTGTTTTATGTGCGATGTGTGCGTTCATTTCCATTTACTTTACGCGCGTGCTGATTTATGTGAAAAAGAAATTCGCAGCGATCGACAATAATTTTCTGCGCGTTAATATTGGTGCACTGATTGTGGGTGTTTCCATTTACGTGTTCCCTCAGTTATTTGGCGATAGTTACCATGCGGTCAATTCGCTGTTTGCTGGCGGCACCATCCAGTATTCCCTGAAAATAATTTTACTGTTGGTCAGCCTTATTGCATTGAAGCCATTAGTCGCATCACTGACACTCGGTGCCGGCGGCGATGGTGGGGTCTTTGCACCAAGCATTGTAGTAGGTGCAATCTTAGGTGTAGTTACCGCTACGACTTCCAATCATTATTTCGGAACGCATTTTTCACTAGGTAATTTTATGGTGTTCGGTATTGCTGCAGCATTGAGCGCGGCTATTCACGCACCACTTACTGCCTTGATGCTTGCTTGCGGCATTGTGCCGGGCGGGTTTGCTTTGATCGTTCCAACATTCCTGGCTTCTTTTGCGGCACGCTATATTGCACATTATTTCTGCGAATACACTGTATATAGTTACGAGAATCCGTCATCAGAAAAATATCCGCATCGTTGGGTAAGACAGATTTACCGTGATCGGGTTAATAGAGATTAAACTTGCGAACGCCTTTTGTGGCGGCATTGCAGTGGTGATATTTAAAAAAGCAGAGACTCATGTCTCTGCTTTTTTAGTTGGTTGTGTCGTCAATTGATTTGCCTTTTCGTTTTTAAGACTGATATTTCGCCTTTGAGTAATTTCCAGCAAGGGACCGCGAGACAGGCGCCTATAACCGGTGCCAGCAGATAAATCCATAAATGGTGGATATGCCCTGATACAACAGCCGGAGCAAGAGAACGCGCAGGATTCATAGAGGCGCCACTTATTGGTCCGGCAAATAAAGCTTCCAAACCCACTACGCCTCCAATGGCAGCACTGACGAACACTGCTCGCATTTTGCCTTCGGTTGCTACTTTTAGAATTGTCAGCATAAGAAAAAATGTAAGCACCAGTTCAATTACAAAAGACTGTAAGTCTGAACCTGCAGGTATCGTAGCACCCAGAAATGTATTATGAGGAAAGACTAATTTCAGAAAAATGCTGGCCAAAAGCGCACCGGTCAATTGACTGAGAATGTATGGTAGTAATTGTTTGGCCGGAAATTTTCTTGCTATAGTAAATGCTACACTTACCGCGGGATTGAAATGAGCGCCTGAAACATTTCCCAGTGCATAAATCATACTCATCACAATCATTCCAAAAATCATTGCAATACCGAAATGCGTCACCACACCACCGGAGGTTTGATCGATGATGATGGCACCCGTGCCGCAAAATACAATGGCGAAAGTACCGGTCATTTCTGCAAAATAGTTTCGCACCACTAGTTGAAATGTTCTTTAATAAACGTTTCGCAGTAGATTTTGATCTGTTGTCTTACTTCGCGGAACATCTGCTTTATTTCGTCTTCAGTTCCTGTAGCTTTCGCCGGATCCGGGAAGTTGTGATGAAATTGTGCTGCTTTGTTCGGAAAGTATGGGCAAGCTTCTTTGGCATTATCACAAACAGTAATGACGAGGTCAAAGTCGATATTCCTGTATTCGTTTATGTTGTTTGAAGTATGCATTGATATATCAATTCCATCTTCGGCCATCGTCGCAATAGCTTTCGGGTTTACGCCATGAGTTTCAATTCCTGCGCTATAAATTATTGCCCTTCCATTAGCAAAGAATCTTAAATAACCTTCTGCAATCTGGCTGCGGCAGCTGTTTCCTGTACAGAGGACAAGTATCTTCTTCATGAATATCATTTAGCAGCAATCGCCACCGGGTGTACAGCAAGATGATTGGATCGTCAGTTCGGATAATGATATTTTTTTCTTTTCAGGAATACCGCAAGCGTCTTGAGCCAGACATGCCGTTTGTTTTGACTGGAGCAAAAACTCACAGCCGTTAAAGTCTAAACCGAATTTTCCTATTGTGTTTTGTTGATATTCAACTTCGATTTCGAGATCATCGCTGCCTAGTATCGGACTGGATAAGTTTAGTATGTGCAGGAATTTTTGCGGTGCAAGACGGTGGTCATAATCGCCGGCTTCCCAGAGCTGAAAATTGGCCATCGTTTCCTTGCGTTCAGTTCCGCCACAGTCTATAAAATGTTTTGTTACCAGTCCCACCTCCGTAACATGAAAGTGCATTGGCAATATCGTTCCGTCTGGCAGTTTGAAAACAATCGCAGAAAGATTTTTTAATGCTGATTTAAGTTCGGATATCTTCATTGTTCGTTTCTTTTAATCGCAATATTACGATGAATGAAGTAAAAAAACTTAGCAGCAGTTTTCGTCTGCTGCGCAATTTTTTGCTTCAGAACTGCGCGTTACCTCCGGGCTACAGCGGTAGTGGCCTTCCGGAATGTCTGTGAAAAAAGCAGATAAAATGTCCCTGATTTGATACCATGAAGTTGGATTAATGCAGTAGCAGACGCTAGTTCCATCTACAGTGCCTTGTATTAGTCCTGCAGTTTTTAATTCTTTGAGATGCTGTGAAATCGTAGCCTGAGCGAGTCCTATTTCATCAACAATACTTCCGCATACGCAAGCATTTGTTCTTAAAAGGAATTGAAGAATTGCAATACGCGCAGGATGGGCAATCGCCTTCGCCATGTTGGCAAGATCATTCTGTTGTTGTGTGAATAAACCGGATTTGGTGGCTCCCATAGTGACTAATACTCACCACAATATTATAAATCATTTTTCTGTTTTCAATATTAATTTAACATTAAATTTTACATTCGTTAATCGGCTGAAACCGATAATGGGCGCTGTTATCAGTTGGCGTTTCTTTTTATCTTTGGCATGATTTTTATATCACACCGCGATGCAATTTTATGTGCTGAAACATTTTGCTGAAGGCAAAATGTTTCTTAATCAATATCGGGCTGATGATTCAGCATGAAATTGGGTTATCCGTATTCGTTACCCCTGTACTTTTTTATCCTCAGTGGTGGTCATGATGTGGGTTTTGCGATGGCCGTTTATACGTGCCCATAATGTTTCCCTGCGCAATAATATGTCCTTCCATTTCCTGCTGCAATGCCGTTTTATCCGCCCCTGCAGGTAGGTCAATATCTGTGTCCAACGCGAAAATGTAAAAGAAATACCGGTGCGTGCCGGCTGGTGGGCAAGGCGCATGGTAGCCAGTTTTTCCTGCACTGTTGTTGCCGCTTATGCCAGGGTTGCTGTCTTCTTTTATTTCCTTTATGGGATCAATATTCCATTCAATCCAATGGTCAAAAATTCCTTTTGGCGCATCCGGATCTTCTGCAATAAGTGCCAATGTTACTGTATTCGCCGGCAGTCCTTCAATTTGTAACGGAGGATTTATTCCATCGCCATCACAAGTGTATCTGGCAGGCATGGGACCTTCATTGATGAAGGCTGAACTCGTGATTACTAATGTCTTTGTTTCCATTGAAATGATTTTTAAAGAATGAAGCGAAATATTCCAGGCAGGTTGGTATACGAAATTACGAATTACAAGGTCTGCGATTTTTTTCTGCTTCCACAAATTCTGTTTTATAGCGAAACGTCCGGATACCGAAAATGCGGAATGCGCTGACAGAAATGGATTTAAAAACAGTGCCAATATATCGGCTTCGACGAAATAGTTTTTTCCATCGACGAAATTTGTTTGCAGCATGTCGAAGCATAGGGCGTAGATGTCGAAAAGCAATGTGGATGGCCTTTTGGGCGATGTAGGTTTGCATCAACAATCAATCAAAAACAAACTAAAAAACACAGTCATGAAAAACATCGCTTTAAAATTCGTCCTTGCTCTGGTTATCGTAAGCACAGCTGCTGCTAATAACAACACAGCCCGCGTTGCTACCTTCCAACGCCGTATCGGCAATCTCATCAGTTTTGAACTTGTTTCAGCTTTGGGATCAGAGGCTAAAATTGAAATCGAAGATCAACTGGGGAACATCGTGACAACCCGGTCTTTTTATAGCAACTCAGTGAATATCCCAACAGAAGAATTGAAAACTGGTACTTATAACTATACTATTTTCAATGGCGATAAAGCATCTGGTGGAACATTTAATATTAAATAGTCGCCGCAAGGGCAGTCAGAAGGTTTGAGGACAACATATAACGGTTAAAATAATAAATATGTATATTTACGATATATGTTTTTGGGATGAGTGGAAACAAAGCTATTGGTTTCGATGTGTTATTTGATAATGCATCTCTGGGAATTCTGGTGGCAAACCATCAGGGAACTATCCTGTTGACCAATCCATTTTTGCTTCGACAGTTTGGTTATGAGGAAACAGAATTAGTAGGTCAGGAGGTCGGAAAGCTTATCCCTGCTCGTCTTTATGAACAGGCACGACTGGCGAACCGTTATTTTTCTTCAAATGGAAAGCAGCCAAAAGAAGCGGGCATTGATTTATACGTCAGGCATAAAGATGGGACTGAATTTCCTGTTGAAGTGAGTTTGAGTCATTATGAGGCATCCGGCGACAAGTATATAATTGCGTACCTCAGCGATATTTCCAGAAGAAAGGAAGTAGAACAGGCGCTCCAACAATTAAATGATGAGCTGGAACAAAAAGTAGAAGACCGTACGCAAACCCTTACCGGTGCTGTGGAACAACTGGCTGCGCTGGTTGCCGAAACAGAAGCAAAAGACGCAGATTTGCGCACTGCGCTTGAAAAGGAGAAAGAACTCAGTGAGTTGAAATCAAGATTTGTGTCAATGGCTTCACATGAATTCCGGACACCGTTAAGCACAATCTTATCATCCGCTTACCTGATTTCTAAATACGAAGAAAAAGAAGATCATTCCAAAAGAGAAAAACATGTACACCGGATCGTGTCCTCTGTAAATATGCTGGCGGATGTGCTGAATGATTTTCTTTCTGTGGGAAAAATTGAAGAGGGTAAAATACAAGTGCGCTACAGCGTATTCGATATAATAGGGTATCTGACTGAAGTGGTAACGGAAATGAATTGTCTGCTCAAGCCAGGGCAGGAGATTGTTTACAGCCACCACGGAACACCAGATGTAAGGTTAGATCCTGCATTGACCAAACATATTGTATTGAACCTTTTATCCAATGCAATCAAATTTTCGCCGGCGCATACAAACATAAAGCTGAATACGGTGTGTAAAGATCAGATGTTTAGTTTATCGGTTACCGATAAAGGAGTCGGCATTCCTGATGAGGATCAGCAACATTTATTCGGGCGGTTTTTCCGGGGAACTAATGTTACCCATATTTCAGGAACAGGGCTGGGGTTACATATAGTAGGGAAGTATACCGAATTGATGAACGGCTCTATCGCTTTCAGCAGTAAAATTAACTGCGGAACCACTTTTAAGTTACAGTTCAATATTTCCGGAAATACTTAAAAACCACATCATGCAGAAAAAAATCCTCCTGATTGAAGACAATGCAGACATAAGGGAAAATATGGCAGAGATTCTAAGCCTTGCAGATTATCAGGTTTTTGCCGTGCAAGACGGTAAAGAGGGCATCAGCACTGCGTTGAAAGAAATGCCAGACCTTATTCTTTGTGATATCATGATGCCGGTGCTGGACGGTTATGGGGTATTGCATATGGTGCAAAAAAATCCTGTGCTGCAAGACACGCCTTTTATATTTCTCACGGCAAGGTCTGAGCGCAATGAAATTCGACGCGGCATGGAACTCGGCGCAGACGATTATATCACCAAACCTTTTGACGGAACTGAATTATTAAGCGCAGTAGATATGAGGCTCCGAAAGGCTGACCGGTTAAAACGGCCTGCTACAAGTATTTTACAGACGTCAGATGAATCTTGTGCGATATCATCCGGTAAAGATTTGTTGCTTGAGTTGGCAGGATGCGGTAATCTCAACCGTTATAAGAAAAAGCAGATAGTATATTGGGAAGGCAGTCATCCTACCCGTTTATTTTATGTGCAGAAGGGAAAAGTGAAAACATTCAAGCGGAATAACGACGGTAAAGAGTTTATAACCGGGTTATTTCGCGATGGAGATTTTGTAGGTTACACGCCTTTGATGGAAGACACGATGTACCGGGAAACTGCGGAAACACTGGAGGATACAGAGCTGGTTGCAATTCCCCGGTCGGAATTTGAAATTTTACTGGCAGATAATCCGGCTTTGATGAAACGCTTTGTTTGTATGCTGGCACAAAATATTGATGAAAAAGAAGAGCAGTTATTGTCAGTCGCTTACAATTCAATGCGAAAGAAAGTTGCGGATACATTGATCATGCTCTGCAATAAATACAATCCCGAAAATAATCCTGATTTCCAGATAGATCTTTCAAGAGAGAATATGGCAGCAATCGTTGGTGTAGCTAAAGAATCGCTGATACGGATGCTCAGCGAACTGAAAGACGAAAATCTGATTGGCCTGCAAGGAAGTAAAATTAAAGTGCTCGACTATCTGGCGTTGAAACAGATGTTCAATTAGCTGGTTCGTTCGCCAGAAACGATTGGAACGACAGAGTGTTTTCACTGGCATTGCTTGCCAGTCTCCGTACGTCCGCTTTGAGTCGTGTGCATTGCACTAAGTCTGCATCGGTGGCAATATCCAGTTTTAGTTTTTCTATCAGAATTCTCGCGTCATGTCTTAACAATGCAATGATCTGATCTTTTTCCAGAAAAGATTGTTGAAACCGTTCTGCTTTTTCAACAAACGCAGCATTTACTTCACGGCGCACTGCTTCAGACAGTTCTTCCTTTAGTCGGATATTCCGGTTCCCAAGCTCCTCCAATTCGATCTGCGCCTTTCGTACGGCTTCGATATGTTTAGTTTTTTCCAATGAGCAATTGTGTTAGGTCGTAAAAAGGATGTTTACCGGGGCAACTACCGGGCAAAAGTAATCTGCCGTTTTCTGGCGTTCAATGATGTTTGTCAGTCTTGAAAATGACGGTCATTAGTATTGGCTAATCAAAACAAAATCATGCCAGGATTGCCGTTTTGAGTGCGTTGTGTATTGGTGATATACGAAATTTATTTGCCTGCGGCTTTATTGTATGTTTTTGTTTTGGCTGATTTTTTTTGCCGCGGCGCGATTAGCGGCTGTACGATTCTTGCAGTTATCAGCGATGCGCGATTTTCTGATGTTGTTTCTGCCAATGTGATATCGTCGTGAACGGTACTAATGATGTTATTCGGACACTAGCGATTTAATATTTTTAATTATTGCCGATTGCGGTAGGTTTAACCATCATTGGTTAGTCATTGCATCCATTTTAATGCCAGCGCTGAGGGCAGGGTATTGATGATTGCGTCTGTAACGTTGAATGAATTGGGCACTGTTGATTTTAGACTGGCGCAGAATATGCTTCAAGGTGTTTATCCTCTACCGATAAGTGTTAATGAAACTATTTATTTTTTACACGCGAAAGACTGTTCTGCCGGGCAGTCTTTTTCATTAGAAGCAGTATATTGTTGCATGGTAAAAATGGTGTTGAATACAATTTTGTTTTTGTCTCAGGATAGCCGGACAATCATTTTCGGAATTGGCGCTTTGATTGTTTTAATCACAATATTGGTGTGGATGCGCCGGCAGGGTAAGCGATAGTTTGTTGACGGAAGCGACTTTTTTAACTAATCCCGCACATTCGTTGGCACATCTTTGTTATGCGTTTAGTGAAATGTGTAACTCATGAGAAGGACATTCATTTTTTCTGCTGCATTTCTTTTAATGGCCGCAGAGCAGGTACGGGCACAATCTTCGGATATCACAACCAGAAACAGCTGGCTAAAGATCGGCGCTAATGTAGGTGTTCCGGTAGGGAACATCAGCGATTACAGCAGTTTTACTGCAGGCCTTGAATTAAAAGGTCAGTTCCTCGAAACGCCACACCTCGGTATCGGTTTGACCACAGGTTACAATCATTATTTTGCCAAGAATGGTTTTCAGGATTTCGGAACCATTCCGTTGGGGGCCTTTATTCGTTATTATCCGCGCAGTAAAGGATTCTTTGCAGGACTGGACCTTGGTTACAGTTTCGTAACCGGCTATGACGGCGCCACCGGTGGTTTCTATCTGAAACCACAACTCGGTTACCATAACTATAACTGGAATTTCTTCGGTTACTTTAACGATGTATTTCGCAGCACCGATGATGGCGGCGATATAGGAAGCGTGGGCGTTGGTGCCACTTACAATATTCGATTTAGAAAACATAAATAGCGGAAATGTGCTATCTCTATTGGGATCTGATTGCGAAACTCAGGAAAATAGGAAGAGGTCTCCACAATGGAGACCTCTTTTCTTTATTACAAACCAGTCCGATGACCCGAACCTAAAGCCTACACTATTCTTTTATCAGCTTCTGCACATCTACACTGCCGTTAGCTTTTGTAGTTTTCAACAGATAGATTCCCGTTCCCAATTGGTTGATGTGAATCATCTGACGATTGACAGATTGCTCCGGCGTGTAGCGATATAATACTTCTCCCGAAAGCGATACAATTTCCAATCTGGTAATGAATGCAGGGCAAGTAACAGTGATATCTCCCGCTGTTGGATTTGGATAAACAGATACGATATCAGATGCCGCAGCACAATTACTGAGATTCACAGGTGCGATAGCGCTGTAGCTGATTTTGCCATTTGCTTCCCGGAGCTTGAGGCGATAGTACCAGCGTGCAGCACCAGGATTTGCATCCGTAAAAGTATAAGTTTGTTTACCTGTTTTTGATTCTAGTGTTGCTACGGTAACAAATTTATTGTCGGCACCGCTGCGTTCCACGTTAAATTGAGTAAGATCATCCGCAACCGCATTCCAGTTCAATACGGCATCACAGTTTTTAGCATTGGCTCCAAATGAGGTAAGATTTACTGCCAGAGGTGCTATGATGGTTACCAGATAATCTTCAACCTCCCCTTGTGGCGTAGCACCAAATGGATAAGCAACAGTAGAAGAGTCGCTGGAAAGACGCAAACGCAGGTAGCCACTTGTTGCTGTGAAATTCTGTTTCGGTCCGAAGAATACTACATTGTAAGTAGCATTACCGCTATTGGCCGGAACCAGAATTCTGCCGGATGTTTTTCCTTGTGCATTAAAATTGCCGTTGTTGTCGTAGTCGAGGAAACCACTGATGTATGCAGGATTGGCAGTTGTGTTGGTAGCCGTTACCTGAAACATTACAGAATCACTGTTTACGGTTGGTGTGGTAGATACCAGCCCGTCTTCCTCATTGCCGTCACCATCTGCGTTAGCGCTTGCTTTGGCTGTTGCTTCAGTACCTGGTGCAATAACACCGAGCGAAAGACCTGCAGCCACGGTAGTGCCCGCTGCGATAGATACGGTGCTGTCACCAAGATCATATCCTAAAGGAGCATCGCCATAATCGAAACTTACACCGGTAATAGGTACCTGACAATTATATGCAGCTTCACAACCATCGCTCGAAAGCACATGTATTGAAATTGCCGCATAACGGTTGGCAACATCAGTTGGTGTTGGTGTATAGACAGCGGTTGGTACAGCAACAGAACCAGCGTTGACAATATCGCCAGATGATGCACTCGTTAAGCTAACACTTGTGGCGTTGGTTGTGGTAGCGTTCAGACTGATGGTATTTCCTGCTGCGATGGCTGCAGGGCATGTCCAGCTGATGGCAGGCGCAGCATTTACCGTTACGCCTGTTGCATCCTGCACTGTATCAGTGCTGCCGCCTGCATTATATACAGGAGCAATTCCGTTTACAAAAGAAGCCATGTTGAAGTTCGCGGAACCGGCAGCAATATCTATCTGGAAAGTACTTGTACCAGAAGGCAGTTGTTGCAACGGTAATTGTTGCACGCCACTTTTTCCGGAGAGGGCATAACTCACGTTTGGATAAGCTGGATCCAGCAATGCTGGTTGTGCCAGTTGCAAACCATTAGTGAGATTGTATGGTTCACCTGCAAATGTGGCGCCTGTACCTGTCAGATTCAGATTTTGAATCAGGTTGTAGAACGTGATGCCAGCCGGAGCAGGTTGTGTGTTCGGATTGTTGATCGTTACCGTTGCTGTTACATATGTGCCAGGACCTGCGCAAATGCTGGTTGGTGTAATGCTTACACTAGTAGTGATCTTTTGTGGCGTTTGCGAACAACCCGAAGACGCAGCAATCGTTACATCGTCGCTTGTATGAGCGGCCAGCGAACCATTGTAGCCATAGAGGCCGGTCAATGATCCGACAGTAAAACCTGTATCTGGAAGAATGAGTGTATTTGGAGTGCCTGTTGTTACAATTACGCTTGCATCAAATGTATTGGCGAGTGTGGGCGCTGCAAGTGTATCCTGCATTACATAAGTGTAAGTAACGGTTTGGCCGGGAGCGATGTTTGGCGCTGGTTTGTATGTTATCTGGAATGAAGAAGCAGAATAAGGATTAATAGTGCTTAAATTTTTAGGACCATGCCAAAAAAAGGCCATCTCGGCATTGTTAGTCCAGCCAGTTTGGTTTACCAGCTCTTGTGCAATTGAAGTCACGTCGACAGTTTGGAGTGAGGTATTTTGCGCGCCGGGAACTTGTACCGTTGCGCCTGTGTGATGTGCCGCCCAGGCGTCCCCCGGATGGCTGGCAGCGTTATCCCAAATACCTGCATTCGTTATTTTGATCCCGCCAATAATGGATGATACGCCATTGAATGCGCCACCCACTTGCGCTGTCAGTTTCGCCGAGATAATGGTGGCGCCATAAGGTACGCCAGATCCTGCACTTGTCGGGGGAAAACTATATACACCATTGGTAATATAGCCCAGTACCCCTCCCGTATAATTAAACGTAGCACCTTCCGCTGATGTGTAGCCGTTAATGGTGGCGGGGCTAACGAGTGTTCTGGAATAACCATCATAACCTGCCGTGGCTATGTCCGTTCCCGGATTAGCCATGCTGGCGGTTTGTACAACGGAAGCATCAATTGCATCATTGGTGCTGCTTATGAGTACAAGATTGGTATCGCCTGTAACCAGTTGCGGTACCACATTATTCGCGACAGCGCTGCCGGTATTGGTAATCTGTACCTGATACATCACTTTACGATCACAGGTCACCGCTGTTGCTTTATTGGTTACCATCAATTGTGCGCCGGAAGGGCAGCCAGAGCCAGATGCTACATTGCTGACATTATTATACGGATTCTGTTCCAGCGTATCGATGAGTCGTGATCTCAGATAATAAGGCAATGGTGCAAGTGCATGTCCGTTGCTGGTATCGAGATTCACTACTGCTACCACATTATTTTGACCTTCAAGGCCCGCATTGGTGAAGGTGTACGATTGGGAACTTCCTGTTGGGATGTTTTGTGCGGTTCGTTGATCAACAGCAGTGAGCGTTGCGCCGGCCATTGGACTGGCGTTATAGAATGCCGTTTGTATCGGGCCTGAATAATCGCTGGTGCCTGTGTTTTTTACAGTATAGCTAACGGTATTGTTGCTACAGTCATAGGCATCGATGTTGACGGAAAGATCCCATGTAGCTGCTGCTACCGCCGTACAGGAATTTGTCAGCAGGCTATTAATAGTAGTAGCAGCGTTAGCACTTAGTGTTGCATAATCGGCTTCCTGGTAGTAGAGACCTGGCGTGGCCGCCATACCCAGAAGCGGGATACCCGCGGCATCTGCAACTGCGATCACAACCACTACACCGCCTGCCTGTTGTACGGCATTGGCATAATTAATTAATCCTGCACTAGCCTGACCAAGAGATGCATCGGTTATAATTAATAATACCTTTCTCGCATTCCGGCCACTAACAGGCGTTGTATTAATATTTTGGTAACCGTTTAATATTGCCTTGGTTACATTGGTTCCTCCATTAATGGTACGGGCTGCGTTTTTGTACGCGACAATGTCAGACAGATCCGTTGTATAATTTAGTCCCGCTGTGAGAAAATTGTATTGGGCATAACCGTCGCTGAATTCCGCCAGGGCAATACGGTTTTGTGTGTTGGCGTTGCCGAGGGCATGTGCCTGAGCCAGTTTTACAATAAAATCGCGGGATTGTACATTCTCTGTAGCATCTACAGAACCGCTCTGGTCATTGACGACCATGATATCCAGGCCGCATTGGGCAAAGGATTTGGTGGCCACTGTGGTGGACAGTAGCAAGAGAAGCATGGGTAATGTCTTCTTCATAGTTGTAACCTTGAGTTTTGAAACGAAAGCATGAAACGAAAGCATTGCAGCAGACAGGGCGATATGCTGCGCGATAAAAATAATGGTACAAATACTGGTATTTTGTAGAACTATAGCCACAAAAAAATCGTAGATAGTATTTTAGAGGTCCCAAACCACCACCATTATGCCAGATATTTTGATTGCTGATGATCATTCTGCAGTCCGTCACGGACTAGCATTGCTAACTCGCCGGGCTATTGGCGAACAGGGTTCTATCGATTTTGCAAGCTCCGGAGAAGAAGTATTAGAGCGGCTGAACCGCAAGGAATATTGTTTGTTGCTGAGCGATCTCGTAATGCCGGATCGTAGAGGAATCGGGCTCATCGGGGAGGCCCTGGCCGTGCAGCCGGATCTTCGGATTATTGTAATCAGCGTAGGGCCGGAAGAAGATTTTGCACCGCGTTGCATGCAGGCGGGAGCTTTTGCCTATATTAATAAAGGCGCTGAAGATGATAAGTTTATTGAAATGATCAGTGCGGTGCATGATGGTAAAGTGACCAGCCGTAAAAAGAATGTGGTAGAGGCGGCTCCAGTTCCAGATCTGAAAACGCTGGCTTCTTTTGATGATCTTTCAAAAAGGGAACGCGAAATTGTTTCGCTTTTGCTGAAGGGCATGGGCGTATTGGAAATCGCCAATAGTTTATCCATCAGTGCTTCGGCTGCCAGTACGCTTAAGGGCCGGGCTTTTCAGAAGCTTAATGTTCAGTCGGTTGTTGATCTGACCCGTCTGGCATATTATCACGGGCTTCATTCCGATGGGGAATCATAATATTAAATGTAGTGCCTTTGCCGGGTTCTGAATCGGCAATGATCTTTCCGCCAATAAGGTCCAGTAATTGCAGCACAATAAAACTGCCGTTTCCTTTCCGGCGATCTGTTTTGTCTTTATTGAGAAATGCTTTCAGGCTTTCTGCATCAAATCCTTTACCAGTGTCGCTTACTGTAATGACCGTATATTCGTTAGTACGGTAAGCGGCCAATGTCAGGGTGCCATCGGTTGTGTTTTTATTGGCATTGTCCAAGAGGTTTCGCATCACGGCAGACAATATATCCCAGTCTGTTTCAAGATGGACGTCTGTTGGCACCACGATGAGTTGGTTGGCGCTGGCCTGTATGATATCAGTGTATAAAATTTCAATCTTCTTAAAAAGCTCATGCAGGTCTATCTCTGTATAGCTTGCCGAAAAAGTATCATGCTGACTGAGTGCCCAGGTAAAGAACTGGTCGGTAAAACTATTTAACGAAGCGGTGCTGTTTTTTAATTCTTCAAGATGTACGTTTAATGCTTCTGGCTTCATTCGCGCATGATCACTGGCTACCCATTTACTGATTGTGTGCAGAAAACGGATCGGTGAGCGCAAATCATGCAGCACTGTAGTAATGATATTGTTTTTGGTCTGATTACTTTGTTTCAGCGCTTCTTCTGATTGTTTCAGTTTGTTGACCATCCGATGAAGATCACGCGTCTGTATCGTTACCTGCATTTTAAGTTTGCGGTTGCGATTGCGCAGTATCCGCGTGCGCAGTCTGATGAACCAATACACCATTGCGATGATAAAAAAACAGAGCAGCAAATTGAAGATGGTAGTGCGGTACCAGAATGGCGTGACCCGGACTGGCAAAACCAGTTGTGTATACGCACTGGCTTCCATGCCTGATATTTTTCTTACCACCAGAGAAAATTCTCCGGCGGGAATCCGGTCTATAATAATTTCACCATTTGCAGGTACCGCATGCCAGTCTTTTTCCAGTCCTTCTACTTTAAATTGCAGTCGCATGTTTTCGGGATTGCCGAAATAAGGACTGCTTACAAGGAGCGTTAACCGGCCATGGTCAGGTTTTAAGACCAGCGTGCTGTCTATGTTGGTCTCTTTTTCGTCTATGTAAATATGCTCCAGGTAAATGCCCTGGTTGGGTAGCGAAAGATGTATTTTATGCGGATAAAACCAGACCAGCCCTTTAATGCTCGGTAGCGACAACATGCTGTCGGACGTCCAAACATAAGAGGGATTAGCAGCATTGAATTCGTTTGTCGGAAGATGATCTTTTGTTGTAAACGCGTAGAAAAAAACATGCTCCGATTGGCCAGCTGCATAATCGAGCAGCGCTTGTTTGCTAACCTTGTATAAGCCGTCATTGGAACTCAGCCAGAAATAACCGCGGCCGTCGTCGATAATAGCGTTGACTGTTTTGAGTGCGTGCGAAGGCCCGTCCGGCAATCTGTGGATATGACCGTTATCGTACAGATACCAGCCTTTGCCATAGCTGGCGATCCATATGCGCTGTGGCTGTTCTGCATACAATTGGCGAATGGTCAGTGAATCGAGTATCGACCTGTAAAGCTTATTGTTCTTGAAATCATACCATTTTACGCCAGACCAGGTAGCCAGTAAAAACGTATCATTACCCTGCGGATAGCTGGCAAATAATTCTTGTCCTTCAATAAGGCCCGGAATTCTTTTTTCCGCAATGAGTGTGTCATGCGTTACTTTTCCTATTGAAAAGCTGGTGCTGAAAATAAATGTATCTCTGTGTAAGGGATTTGGGTAGATAGCCGATAGATGGGATGCTAACGGCGTAATTGCTTTGGAATGGCCGGTAGCAAGATCTATCCGTTCTAACATTAGATTAGGCGCATAATACAAGCCTTTTTTTGCAGTGTCATACCACACGGCTTTCACCTGCGTAGTCAAGGGACACTTCTTTGTCGTTCCATCTTTTCGGTAAAGAATATCCTGGCTTAGAATACCTTCATTCGTCACTGTCTGACTATGAAATCCCTGGTTACCTGAAATATCAGGCGTTTGCGGTGTATAAAAATCGGAAGGTGTTAAGACAAATAAACCAGATACAGCAGAGCCGATGTACCATTTATTGTTTTTCTTATCGAAATAAGCGCAGGATACAGCAGGTATTTCGATGCCATCAAAAAGAGATTCGCTGCTTAGTGTATTATGGTTCAGATGCAGTCGATACAGTTTTTTTCCAGCGTAGATATACGCTCCGCCCCGGTTGAGTGTTGTAAAATTTCCGCGTTTGAATTCCGGATCACTCCAGAGCGGGCCTTCTAATCTAATATTATTTTGAAGTACGCCATTGGTCCATATAGCAGTGATGCCGCCAGCCCGGAGCAAGGCTAGACTTTCATCAACCAGCACAGTGTTATGATATCCGGGATTTCCCTTTAATGCAAATTTGATGATCTGACTGGATGTGATATAATAGCCAGCCGCAGATTGCAGAAGGTACAAGTTGAATTGCGATGTGCCGTACTCGATTTGAAAAGCAGTATCGTGTGCGATCGTTTTCATGAACGACAGCGGAACGGCTGATCCCTGATCGGGTATTTCAAGGTCCGGTTGGGTAATCAGTCTGGGAGTAGCGGCATCTGGCGAAGCGTTATCATCTACCCGAAGTATATTGAGAATACCACCCGTCGCAGCAAAAATATTGCCGGCCGCATCATGTGTTACATTAAATATGCGGTCGGAGCGCAGCCCTTTTATATTGTCTGACTCGAATACGGTGAACCGTTGCCCATCGAAACGGACCAATCCCATTTGTGTGCCCAGCCAGCAATAACCTTTACGGTCAAACTGAATCCCGGTGATACTGTTTTGCGGCAAGCCATTGTCGGTAGTGTAGTTGACAACTGTATAGGTCTTTTCCCGGGCGAATGAAAAAACAGATAAAAAGATGAATAAATAGAATAGTGACAGCCCCCTGTAAAACATTCCGAATCGGTGATCGTGGAAATTAGAATACCAAGTTAATATAAATGGTTGACAGTTGACAGTGAACAGTTGACAATGGGCAATTCTTATGGAGTGGCGGGTAAATGTTATTTTTAAGAGATAAAAAGTTTAAGTCTGAATCCTGTTGTCAGCTAGGTCTGAGATTTCGCTCAACTGAGGGTTATAAGAAAGCGATTGTGATTCACCATTCACCAACATGATTAAAACTGCTACACGAAAAGTATTTATCCGTAGGTAATTTTAGGAAGATCGTATTGTGTTCGTCTGGTCCGCAAGGAACAGATTTAAAATCTTGCCTATGAAAAAGATGTACTTAATGGTGCTGCTGCTCACTATCATGACGGCAGCTCGCGGGCAGACTTTTATCTTCACGCCATTGACTACACCCGCCGGTTGCAACCCCGCCGATAATTATACGCTGTACACTTCCTTTACATTAGACAGGATTGTGGTTACGCAGATTTACAGCGATGATGGCGTCACCGGTTCATTCGCATTTGAAGTGTACGTGAATATTACCAATGTCTTCGCTGGCAACCTTGTCAGCACGGGCAATTTTTACAATTACACACCCACATTGTATTCTACCGTGCCTAATGTGCCGCCGTCCATCACAAATACATCCAATATTATTCCGCTGGGGACTAACACCATATCGAATATTCCAACCAGTACCAATCCTACATACGTTGGGTCGGCGAGTGCGCTGGGACTTGTATTAAACGGCGTTTACACAGCACCGGATACTTTGGCTTTGTTTGGTTATGATTCGGCATCGCTGGAAGTAAATCTTCCCTGTATCGGTGATCAGATACCGACGGTACAGCCGCTGCCGGTGACCATGTCTGCGCTGCAGGGACGTGTAGTTAATAATAAAGTCAATCTTTACTGGACTACTTTTAGCGAGCAAAACCATGCTGGGTTTAAGGTGCAGCGAAGTGGCGACGGAAAATCCTGGGAGCAGATAGACTGGTTGCCTAATTCAAAAAACGATCAGACAGAAGTGCAGACAAATTATTCCTATGTAGATCAGTTGCCATTGGCCGGTAATAATTATTACAAACTAATACAGGTAGATAAAGACGGGCGCAGCACACAGAGCAATGTGGTGGCTGTGAAGACAAATAATGAACGCGCAGGAAAATATACCGTCTATCCCAATCCGGTTAAAGATCTGCTGAAGGTATCGGCAACGACACCAGAATCATTTTCGTACAAACTGATCAATGCAATTGGTATGCAAATAGCCAGCGGCACCGTCACAAATGGTCAGACGAATATCGACGTGCATCAATTTGCAAATGGCCTGTATATACTGCAATTACAAGATCAGACCTATCCGGTAGAAATCCAGCGGTAGCATAAGCCCTGAGCCTTACGTTTTCTGCTTTTAGCTTGAAATCTGGAATGTCTGCATCAGATGCGATAGTGCCACTGCTGTTGGTACATTTAGTTTCTCGAAAATTCTGCGCTTATAAGTATTCGCCGTGGAATATTGAATATTGAGGATGCCGCAGATCTCCGGAAGTCTGTGTCCTTTCTGTATCAACCGCGCAATTTCGAGTTCGCGTGAAGAAAGGTTATCGAAAGGATTTTGTGATTGTTCTTCCGTTTCTCTTTCCTGCAATATTTTGCGCAGTGCCGTATTGATATAATGTTCGCCGTTCAACACCTTCCGAAAAGCATGAACAATCTCCGTATCCGAAGCTGTTTTGTGCAGAAAGCCTTTCGCGCCTAATTGCAGACATCGTTTGCCATAAATATCTTCCGTGTACATAGAAAATATGATCACAGCGGTGTCTGGCGTGGTGGTAGTGAGCCATTGCATCAGGCTGGCAAAATCAGTGCCTGGCATATTGATATCTAGCAACAAAGCGTCGTAGAAATTAGATTTCACCAGTGTGATGACCTCTGTTTCAGAAGCGGCTTCGTGCACATTGTCAGTTGCAATATGGTCCTTGAGAATCGTTTTGATGCCGGCGCGCACTATTCCGTGATCATCGGCAATCAGGATGTTGGTTGACATAGTTTAAGATTTGAAAGTGTGACAATGGTTCCTTCGTTTAGTTTGCTTTCCAACTGCAATGAGATATGAAGCATGCGACAAAAATCAGTGATGAAGCGGTAACCAAGTCCTGTACCGGTAGCTTCGGGATTCAGCTGGTATGTTGTTTCAGGTTGCGCCCGCATCATCAGATCCTTAAGTACCGCGGGTTTCATGCCGATGCCGCTGTCTTGTATTTTTATAATTGCTTCTCCATTTTTGTTAAATAAGGAGATTCGTATGGTGCCGTTTCTGGAATATTTATTTGCGTTATCAATGATGTTGTGCAAAATAATTTTCAGCATCTGGTAGTCAGTGCGAATAAAAACAGACGGTGGCAGGTCCGCGTGAATTTCATTATTATGTGTTTGCCTTAATTCCTGGAAAAAGGATGCTGTCTGTACCAACAGCCGGGAGAGATTCACATCGGTTATTTCCGTTTGCCCATGCATGTTTACCTTTTTGATCCAGACGCCGAAGTCTTTTACAAACTGATAGATATTGGATGAAGTTTTCTTCATTTCTCTGCTGAGTTGCTGGGTTTCAGTATCAGCATAACTGTATTCGACGTCCATCTGTTCAAATGCATTTGATAAAAAACGAAGCGGAGATTGAAGATCGTGCGTGATGATCATTGAAAGCGTTTCTTTAAATGCGATATTCCGCTGCAGGTCTTCTTTTGATTGTTCCAGTTCTGCAACCACCGTTTCCAGGTCTTCAATCAGCGCATCCTGCTCTTTCGTTTTCTCTGCGACTTGCTGTTCCAGCTTTGTTTTTTGTTGCAACAGTAATTTGATACGAAGCCGGTACAAAAGGTAGAGCGCGGTTATAAATAGTGCAAGCACCAATAATTTAAAAAGTACTGTTTCATAGAAAAGCGGACGCACGGAAAACAGGATATCTCTGCTGATAACATTCGCCAACGCAAAGCCTCCGCGCTTGCGGATTGTGAGCACGTGATCACCGTTGGACAGATTATCCATTTCTACCACATTGTCGTCATTCAGGTTATACCACTCTGAATCATCCAGACTATATTCCAGGTGTTGATTATAATCGTTGCCATAATAAGGGGAGGAAATATAAAATCGTACCCGGTGTGTTCTTGAAGGCAATGCCAGATTGTTTAAACCCAGTGGTAGTACAGTTGTATCTGCGATCACTTTATCAAGGAAAATGGCCGCATTGGGCGGGATGGGGTAAATGCTGTCAGGCGGAAATTGTACCAGTCCCTTCAAAGAAGGAAAAGAAAATTTTCCGTTGCCAAGAACAATGCCTGATGGATTACAACCGCCGTTAAATTCGTTGGTGAGGAATCCATCGCGATGGTCGAAATAGTAAAAATAGGGCGCGTTTGTTTTTCTCTCCAGCCAGATATACAGATCATTTAAGTTGAAAAGAAATAATCCGTGGTTGGTACTCAGCCATAACCGTCCGCTGTAATCTGGCAGAAAGCAATGCACATAGTCGAGGTAATGATTTTTATCTGCCGGATAGGCAATCAGTCTGTTGTGATAAAGTGCGTAGAATCCATTGCCGTAAGTGCCGATCCAAAGTGTGCCATGATATTCGTACAAGCTACGGACAAATACATTTTTTAGTTCAGTTATTGTATCAACATGGTTGTTGGACAGATCCACTTTTATCAAACCCTGCTTGCCACCGATCCACCATTTGCCGTCATAAGATGGAATGAAAGTCGCAATACGGAAGGGGCGTGGCAGGCCAGCAGGTTCCGGGAGCCATTTTACAGCGTCGCCTTCAATGCATGCGAGAAAATTAGAATCGGCAGAAAGGAGAATCGTACCATCTTCTGTCTGTTGAAAACAATACACAGGTCTTCTGAATGGGATTTTCCGGATTGCTTGCAATTGACCGTTCAATTCATAGATGCATGAAGAATCTTTGTCTCTTTTATTGAGCAGGTAGGTTCCTTGTGTTGTTTTAAAAGCTGCGCTTGCAAAGAAGTTTGCAGAGAATGGCTTGAATTGCTCCGGATATAAAACACCCTTAGCGGTTAGAACGCCGTCCTGTTGGAAAGGCACCTGCGCATAAAATATATTGGTGGTCTCATTGCCAGTGGCAACATTTCGGAAGAACTGTTTCCGGAATATATATATGCCATCCGCAATGGTTCCTACAATTGATATTCCATAGTCAGGCAAGTCCAGGAAGGACGCAATATTGGCAATTTTTCCAACGGCCAGTACCGGTGTTAATAATGCTGTTTGTTTATCAGCCTGTATCTGCAGCCGGTATAAAGTGTCGTTAGCTCTGAGGTAGATCAGGTTATTTTGCCGGGTCAGAGAAACCTCATTGTTGTCGGAGTTGCCAGGAAGTTTTACAGTTTTGCCATCACGCACCAATGTTATCTGGCTGAACGAAGTGAATGCTGTATCTGCTGTAATGATTTGATTGCCCTGATTGAGATAATAATAAAACCCGTTCAGACAGGTGATGCTGTTCATGTAGGAATGACCGCTAGCATTAGTTGGCATAGCCCAATCGGAAATCTGTCCGGTGTTGATTTTTTTTACGCAGCTATCGTGCAGTTTTGCCGCCATTCCTATTAAAGGACGTTCAGCGCCTTGCCGGAATAATTCCTGTTTGTCGATTGGTTTTAGCGTATTGTATGGGGTAACATAGAAACATCCGATGTTTTCGGTCTGTATATAGATGCGGTTGTCATGAGTGAGGCCAACGTGAAATAACCTGCTGACCGGCGTTCCGCTTTCAGAATGATCATATGTTTCAAATCGCTTGCCGTCAAATCGGATTAAACCAGACTCCGTTGCGATCCAGACAAATCCGTTTCGGTCGTTTTGTAATCCTTTGATGGTATTCGGTAAGCCGTTCTCACTGTTGAAATGCGATACATCATAGCCCAAAAACTGCCCGCTACAATAGGGAATCCATATTGTGAGCAGATAAAAGGTGCAACATAACAGTCGTGAGCAATATTTCATTGACGCACAATTGTAGGTTTATGTTATCGTTGAACCACAGCCAGTAAAAGACAAACAACCATAGGAACAGGGAGCAAATGAATAATGGTGACTTGTTTGGATGTAGCTGTCTTGAAGATAGTTAAAACTGCTACAAAATAAAAATATCACATATGTTATATTCGTCTTAGAAAGGCCTTTTTGATATGAAGCCTTGTTTTTCAGTTATATAAAAGCATAAAATGCCTATTGCGATTTGCTGCATCGCAGCTACTCCCGATAGTTTTCGCTTACACATCTCCTTTTACAGAAACCCACTTGTTCTTAAACAATATTAAACACTACAGTATGAATCGTCGAAACATCAAAGTGCTATTGTTGTTGTTTATAGCATTTTTTTCAACCACATCGGTTTTTGCGCAGCAGAAAAAGGCCCGGCCTAAAAAGCCCAACATTATCATGCTGATTTCAGATGATACGGGCTGGGGAGACCTTGGCGTGTATGGCGGTGGTGTAGGCAGAGGTATGCCAACACCTAATCTCGACCGCATGGCTAAGGAGGGTATGCAGTTTTGGAGTTTTTATGGACAGCCGAGTTGCACACCCGGCAGAGCTGCAATGATGACCGGCCGTATTCCCAATCGCAGCGGTATGACTACTGTGGCTTTTCAAGGACAGGGCGGTGGCTTGCCGGCAGCGGAATGGTCATTGGCTTCCGTTTTAAAACAAGCGAATTACAAAACCTATTTCAGTGGTAAATGGCATTTGGGCGAAGCGGATTATGCGATGCCGATTGCACATGGTTTTGATAAAATGCAGAACGTAGTGTTATACCACCTCAACGCTTACACTTATGCATTCCCTTCGTGGAATCCGGACATGACGCCAGATATTCTTGCCTTCTTTAAAAAAGTAACAACCGGCGTATTGGAAGGTGAAGCGGGTGGTAAAGCAAGAGAGGTAACGAAAGTGACAGAAGATAATATCGCAGAGCTGGATATGAATATGACTGAAAACGTGCTGAAACAACTGGATGAATATGGCAAAGGTGGCAGTCCGTTTTTTATGTGTGTGAATTTTGCGAAAAACCATCAGCCTAATTTACCATCCAAACAGTTTGCAGGTAAATCGCCGGCAAAAAGTAAGTATGCCGATTGCGTGGTGGAGATGGATTATAACGTCGGCCGTGTGATGGATAAAATTCGTCAATTGGGTATCTCAGAAAATACTATTGTGATTTATACCGTAGACAATGGCGCCTGGCAGGATGTGCACCCTGATGCGGGGTATACGCCATTCAGAGGTTCTAAAGGTACGGACAGAGAAGGCGGCAGCCGTGTGCCGGCTATCGCCTGGTGGCCAGGACAGATTCAGGCGGGCAGCGATAGCCATGATATCGTAGGTGGTCTTGACTTGATGGCTACGTTTGCAAGCCTGGCAGGTATTACATTGCCTACTCAGGATCGTGAAGGAAAGCCAATAATATTCGACAGTTATGATATGTCGAACGTGCTGTTTAAAGAGGGCAAACCACTGCGTGACAAATGGTTTTATTTCACAGAGGCAGAATTATCTCCGGGTGCTGTGCGAGTAGGTAAATTTAAAGCCGTGTACAATATGCGTGGCGATAATGGTGCACAGGCCGGTAGTGATATGCCAGGTCAGCAACTGGGCTGGCGTGGTGATGAACAATATGTTGCTACGGTACCTGCTATTTATGATTTGTGGCAAGATCCGCAGGAACGCTATGATTTGTTCATGAACAGCTTTACGGAAAAAACCTGGACGATGGTGGTCTTCAACAAGGCGATACAAGACCTGATGCAGACTTATATTAAGTATCCGCCGCGTCCGCTGCAAAGCGAAACATTTACCGGGCCAATGGAAATAAATAAATTCCGGACCATTCAGGAAGCTAAAAAGCTGATGGATCAGAAAGGTGTGAAATTGCCTGATCTGGGTAATGAAAAATAGGAGTGTAAGTTAGTAGCTATGAGTGGCGGGTTATGAGTTGTACGTTATAAGTTACAAATTGTAATTCGCCATTCACCATTAACTGTTCACCATTCACTAATAAAAAGCCACTATGAAAAGGAAAATATTTACAGCACTGGTGACAATAGCGGGTTTTAGCTATATGGCAAATGCGCAGACAAATGCAACGCCGAAAGAAGCGACTTCTTTCACTAAAAAGAAACAGGATGAATTAAAATCCTATTTGCCTTTCGGCGACCAAACCGATTATGAGAATGCACGGAAAGGGTTTATAGCAACGATTGATGCCGGAGAAATAAAAGATGAAAACGGCAATGTTGTCTATAGCATGAAGCAATATGATTTCATCAAAGGGCAGGCGCCTGCAACCACCAATCCAAGCCTCTGGCGGCAGAGTGAAATTAACAGCATCAATGGATTGTTTAAAGTAACGGATGGTATCTATCAGATCCGCGGTTTTGATCTTGCCAACATGACGTTGATAGAAGGGAAGACTGGCTGGATTATCATTGACCCGTTGCTTTCTCCGCCAACAGCAAAAGCGGGGTTAGATCTTGCGAATGCAAAACTGGGCAAACGGAAGGTATCTGCAATTATTCACACACACAGCCATATCGACCACTTTGGGGGAATACGCGGCGTGGTGGACGAAGCTGATGTAAAAAGCGGGAAGGTGCCGATCTATGTACCTGAGGGTTACTTTGATGAAGCAATCAGTGAAAATGTAATGGGTGGAAATACAATGGGACGACGCGCATCGTACATGTATGGTAACCTGTTGCCTAAAGAGGCGAAAGGTACACTGGGAACAGGTTTAGGACAAACGACGTCGACCGGCTTGGCGGGCATTCTGGAAGGTACCGATGTGATCAAAAGCCTGACAGGGGAAACACGCGTAATTGATGGTGTAACGGTAGAATTTATTTATACGCCGGAATCTGAAGCACCCGCAGAAATGATGTTCTATTTTCCGCAGTTCAAGGCTTTCTGCCAATCGGAAGATTTAAGTCATACGCTGCATAATCTCTATACGCTCAGAGGTGCCAAAGTTCGGAATGGCCAGAAATGGAGTGAATACATTGATCGCGCCATTGCTAAATGGGGTAATGATGTGCAGGTGTCTTTTGGTTCCCACCACTGGCCTACATGGGGCAACGACAATATTAATGTCTACATGAAAAGCCAGAGAGATTTGTTCCGTTTTATCCATGATCAAACCCTTCGTCTTGCGAATGAAGGATACACGCCAATTGAAATCGCCGATATGATAAAGCTTCCGGCGGGTCTCGACAAGCAGTTTTACAATCGTGGCTATTATGGCTCGGTAAGTCACAATGTGAAAGCACAGTATGATTTGTATTTCGGCTGGTTTGATGGTAACCCTGCGGATCTTGACCCTTTGCCACCCGCTGACGCAGGGAAGAAATACGTTGAGTTTATGGGGGGAGCTGCCAACCTATTAGCGCAGGCAAAAAAATCTTATGACAAAAGTGAATACCGTTGGGTAGCGCAGGTAGTGAATCATCTTGTGTTTGCTGATCCTACGAATAAAGAGGCACGCAATTTGTTGGCCGATGCATATGAGCAACTGGGGTATCAGGCAGAATCAGGACCATGGCGTAATTTCTATCTTTCTGGCGCTAAAGAACTGCGGGAGGGTGTGAAAGTATTGCCTTCGCCGAATACGGCCGGACCAGATATGGTGCGTGGTATGTCAACCAGTTTATTCTTCAACTACCTGGCCATGCGCTTTAAAGGCACTGAATCTGCCGCTGCCGCAATGAAATATAATTTCAATATCACCATGCCTGATGTAAACGAAAAGGTTGCGTTGATGATTGAAAACGGTGTCTGCAATCCGAGAGTCGGCAGTCTGCTGCCAGACCCGGTAACCGCTTCCATTACGATTAATCGCAAAGATCTTGACAGGATCAGCTTAGGTGAAAAGACATTTAATGATCTGGCTGCGGATGGCACTATCAGAATCACTGGCGATAAAGCTGCATTTGCCAGCTTTCTGGGGATGATTGATAAATTCAACTTCTGGTTCCATATTGTAGAACCATAGCGAGGAGTGTATCGTTCTGAAGATTATTTAGCCTGGAAAAATGAATTATACAAAAGCAGGATTGATATTATTGCTCTGCATAGGGGCGCGGTTTTCCTTACGGGGACAAGCCGCGCCCTATACTATGGGATTTATTCCTGCGTCTATTGAAGAGGTAGACGTTGCTTTTCCTCTTTATCAGAAATGGCATCTCAGCGGACAAGTGGACGGACAAATGGTAACGCAGGGGGCTTACTCCAACAGTAATCCTTTTGCTTATGTGCAGCGCGCTGTGGCCCGCCCCTGGATTATTTATTCCGGCCTGAAGAATATGAAACTATGGCTTGGTTATGCACACAACAAGAAATATGAGATTGCGGAAGCAGGGAATTATGAAACGCTGGAACAACGTCTGATCATTATGGGAACGCTGACACAGCCTTTGCCTAAAGGAAGTCTTTTTGAACAAGTACGTTTCGAAACCAAATTTTTTGATGACCGCAATGGGGAACCTCAGACCGTACCAAGGCTGAGAGCGCGCTTTGGTGTGAATCATTTTTTGGCCCAGCACAGTAAAAAGCCCTGGTTTCAGTCGGCCAACATCTCTTATTACGCAGAGCTGATGCTCAAATTTCCTCAGCCGGATTATGCCAACAGCCATTTTGATATTTTCCGGATGTCGGTTTACTACAGTGCCGGCATTACACCCAATCTGCATTTTCTGATCGGCGGCATTGGTCAGATGCAGTTGCGCACCAACGATACACAGTTTGATGTTTATTATGGACCGCTGCTTTCGTTTAAATACAATTTCGTTCGTCAGGTAAGGGAAACGTTTGATAATATTGACGGTGGCGCGGATTGATCGAAGAATTTTGACCATTTTATGCCAGGTAGATCATGCACCATAATTCGATTCCGCTCACCGAGACCATACAATTCTGATATTTTACCGTTTGCCGATTTTGTTGTACTGCCGTAATTTTAAGGAAGCAATTCAAACTTAAAAATTTGAAGATGGCAAGCAATAAAACGGTACAGTGGCTGGTCGCCTTGTTTTGTTGCCTGTTGCCGGTATCCGTGCTGGCTCAGCGTGATTCGCTTGTGCTCAAAAACGGCGACGTTATCGTAGGGCAATTGAAAATGCTCGATGACGGCGTTGCCACAATTGAAACTGACTATTCAAAAAATGATTTTCAAATAGAATGGTCGGGTATTACAGCAATTTATTCTCAGACGCATTTTCTGATTGTTTTAAAAGATGGGCGAAGGATGAATGGCGAGCTGCATTCAATTGCAGCACCTAAAGCTGTAATGATTATCACCTTGCAGAAGGATACCGTACATACAACTTTGTCAGAAATCGTTTTTCTGAAAGGAGGGAAATTCAACTTCCTGAGCCATGCGTCTGCGAGCATTGATCTTGGTCTGAGTCTTACCAAGGCAAATAATTTGCGTCAATATAACAGTCGCACTACACTTGGCTACCGTGCTAATAAATGGGAGGTGCTTGCCTTTTACAGTGATCTCAGGTCCAAACAGGACAGCATTGCGCCAACAAAGCGCACAGAGTTTGCAATGACTTTTCGTTATTTTTTGCCTAAAGACTGGTTCCTGAATTTTACGCCGGACCTGCTTTCCAACACGGAACAGGCCATCCAGCTGAGGACAACCGCCAGAACCGGCGCAGGAAAATTCTTTGCACGCAGCGATAAGTTATACTGCGCGCTTGGGGCAGGTTTATCGTTCAATAATGAAACATTTTCAAATGAAACCCCTTCACGGAAAAGTCTGGAAGCCTATACAGGCATGGAGTTAAATCTCTTTGGACTGAACGATTTCAGCATGGTGAGCAGCGTATATGTTTACCCTAGTTTAACAGAAGCGCGTCGTTGGCGTACCGATTTTTCACTTGATACCAAATATGATTTGCCGTTGAATTTTTATATCCGGATCGGCGGTACCATCAATTATGATAATCAGCCTGCGGTTACCGGCAGAGAGTTAGACTATATCGTAACACTTTCCGTTGGCTGGGAGTTGAAATAGGAAATTGTATCTTCTGTTTTATATTTTTAATTTTCCGGAATTGATATGTTCTGGACTGTTCCCGCAAAATTGAAAAATGGTAGCAAATATTACCTGCTAAGTCGCTCCAATTGTGGGATTGTACTTTTTGCATTCTTTATAGTTTGCTTTTTTTCCTGCACAAACAGCAGCAAAAGAAAAACAACCAGACATTTTTCCGATGCTTTGTTTGAACGTGGAGATTCATTACGCAACAATGTTTCCAGCGTTGCAGCATTGGCGTTTGTAGATTCTGCATATAGTACATTTCCCGAAGTCAGTACTGCGGATAAATATTACTATTACTCGTTTCTTGGCCGGTTGTGCGGAGGAACGGGGTCAAAGCAGTTTCCGTATTGCGAAGGCAATTACGTGGACAGCATGTTGTGGGTGATCGAATATAATCAACTGACGGATGAAATGTGGAGCGAATATGCGGCTGCGTTACAGAAAAAGCAAGGTTATTACATCGCTCATCACGACTATAATAAAGGATATGAGCTGATTACTCAGGCCAGGCTGATCAGTGCGCAACACCACGACACTGCGGCGGAGCATCGTTATTCTTATTTACTTGCAGACGTCTTATATAAGAAAGGCCGTTACGCAGAAGCAGCGAATTATTATAAGGATGCATTGGCAACAGCATTGAGTACACTTTCAGGTAATACACGGATTTATGAAGCCCAAAGGCAAATGAGTAACGTGGCGTTGTCTTATACCAAAGCCGGGCAGACAGACAGCGCTTTAAAATATTTTGATGAGGTACTTGCTTTCATTGACGTGCATCAGAAAGAATTTGATTATATGCCCAAGGCGAAGGAAGGTTCGCTGGGCGTGATTTACGGGAATATGGCACAAGCCTGGCGTCAGGTTGGTGATACGGCAAAAGCAATTGCGCTTTTCCGCGAAAGCATTGCCATCAACAGCCGGCCGGGCTATGAAAACAATGATGCTAATATTACGCGGTTGCATCTTGCAAATGTTTACATGGATCTGAAACACTATGATTCCGCGTTGATATTATTGCGTACGGCTGATACATTTCTTATCGCAAGTGGCACGCCTGAAATAAAACTTTACTGGTTACAATTAAAGAGTCGCTATGCAGAATTGACCGGACAGAAAAATGCCGTTGATTATTTACAGCATTATTATCAGCTAAAGGATTCTCTGCAGACATATCGTCAGCAGATGAATATTACCGATATCGAATCTGCGCTGGATAAGGCCGCGCAATTATACAAAACTGATCTGCTGGAGAAGAATAATTACATCCAGAAGTTGTATCTCGTTATTGCTGTTGCTGCTGCAGTTTTGCTGGTGGTACTTATTGTGGCAGTCCTTTTGACTTTACGTCGTTCGCGGAAAATGGTCGGGAAAATGACCAGACTGAACGCAGCTCTTTTTGAACGGGAGAAGCAACTGGAACTGGCTATCACAGAGCTCGATAATAGTAAAGAACAGAAGCGGAAAGAAGATTTGTTGTTGCAAAAACTGAGGCTGGAAACAGAGCATCAGGATAATATAGCAGCGCAGCGAAGACAAATATCAGACGATATGCACGATGATCTGAGCAGCTCGCTGGTAGCTTTACAATACTTTATGGGCGATGTGAAAGAACGCGCAGAAACAGATGCAGACCGTGGTCTTTTGTCGAAAGTAGAAATGGAGATAGCTACAATCTACAGGAATGTAAGAGCATACATGCATAATCTGAATTCCGGAAGTCGCGCGCAGCATGACCTGATTCAGTTCCTGTCAGACATCAGTCATAATATTCTTGAGGAAACTTCCTTAAAAATCAAAACCGATATTGATCGGGAAGGATTTGCTCAGCTATTGAGCACACAGCAAAGAGAGCAACTGTATCATATCATCAACGAATGTCTCACCAATGTAATCAAGCATTCGCAGGCGACTGAAGTCGTTATTCGTATTCAGTTTAGTGGTGGAAAATGTTATTTCACCGTGCATGATAATGGAAAGGGAATGGGTGATGTTGGTCACTCCGGATCAGGTATGGGATTGCGTAATATCCAGAAAAGAGTAGCAGCCATCAACGGCGAAATACAGATGAGAAGCGGTGATACCGGCGCGTTTATCAATGGGAATTTTCCGCTGGGATAAATTGATCGCAGATTTTAAAATCTATTTTTAGGTACCACACAGAAAATCCGGCATCAGCGGTCGGCAAATAAACGTCATCAGGTCCTTGACGGCACGTAGCCATTTTGCACGGCAAGTAATATCAGATCGACAGTCCTGTTTACCTTGAATTTCTTCATGATATTACGATAGTAGGTTTGTACAGTATTAATGCTCAGCTTCATTTCGAAAGCAATTTCCTTCACTGTTTTGCCGGAACAGACCAGTCGCAGCACTTCTTTTTGTTGTGGTGAAAGGTCATAAGTCATCTGCTCCTCTGCAAATGAACTTTTAATGAGGATATCTTTCAGCTCGCTTCCTATGTATTGTTCGCCATAGTAAACGGCTTGTATGGCTTTTGATAATTCGGTAAGCGGCGCTCCTTTGCTTACATAACCGCCAACACCTCTGCGTAAAACATTTTTGATAGTTGGGGCGTCCGTTATGGATGAAAGAAGGATCAGTTTTTGTTGCAGCCCTTTTTGCTCAAGCGCAGAAAACAGGTCTAGCCCGCTCATGCCGGGCATTGCAATATCCGTTACAATAATATCTGTGTTGGTGAGATCCTGATTTTGCAGAAAATCTTTCGCAGAAGCATACACTTTTATGGATGCTATAAATTCATGCTGCCCGAGCACGTGGGACAACGTGTCGGTAAACATCTTATGATCGTCGATCAGGGCAATACTCAGCTGCATAACTAACGCACTGTAAATCTCCGATATTTATTACACACTTCACTACACTAAAATTAATGTAGTCCCCATCTGAAATTTGGGGTAAATCGGGATATGTTGTTTGCGCGATCTTTGGGACCACCGGAAAAATCCTTTGTATCAGGCTTTTGGCCGCTTACAAGTACAGTTTCGCACCAGATTTATAAAGCTTCAAGATTGACCAGTCATAGCTATCAGCACTGCCGTAATTGTTACCCTAAAATTTTCGGTATCCATTTATGAAAAAAGGTTTGTTCTTTTTCAGCCTGCTCTTTAGTCTGCTGCTGATGGCGCCTGTAATACTGTCATCCCGCATGTTTTATGGGCATGAAACGCCGGTAGAACGAAAGCTGGAGGCGCATTTGCTGGTTAATAACCGGGCGTATAAATGTTGGGCTCCATTATCTGGCACAGGTCTACAGCAGGCATTGGTAATGGCTTCTCATCGTCAGCTTAATAATCGTTCTGTTCCGGAAGCGTTACCTGCTACGGATTTCAATCATAAAAAGACATTGCTGCACAATGATTTAAATGGAATATCGCCGCACAAAGTGATGCCTGCACCAATTACGTTGCCGCAGTAGTCAATAATTGATCAGACGTTTTTACTGACCTCCTCTGTTACTTGTTCTGGATTTGCTTTGACCGTTTTGTAAGCCTGCTTTGCCTGATGTACTGAACCTATGTTTTTATTTTTTGCTATACACCTAAAACGAGCGATGTTTAAAAAAATTACACTTTTAAGTTGCCTGCTGTTTCTATGCATAGCGGCGAATGCCGGATATATTCCGGTAGCCCTCACCGGCTTTAATGCAGATATTGTCGCAGACGGTATTGGCTCGGCGTCTGGTTCTACCACTGCCGATGTGGATGGCGCCGGTTACGCGTTTACTGCCCAGGATTTTCAGGCAACTGCTACGACGGCGTTGCCAACTTATTATTTACCCAGCTCATTGTCTGTCACCAGCTTGCTTAGTCCTGGTCTCAACTTTCAGCTGATGCCTTATAGCGGTAATAACTCACTGCGGCTGGCGTCTGGTGGCTCGGGTACGCTGACAGTAACCACACCGGTTGCAGGCGCTGAAATCTGTTTGCTTGGAACCGCCGGGAGTACAGGTGGAACTACCACTCAGTCTACCGCAAATATCACCATTACCTTTACGGATGCCACCACACAGGTATTCTCCAATGTTGGTTATTACGATTGGTATGAACAAGATGCAACGGCAAGTGTTGCGGGAGTTGGTCGTGTTTTAATATCGACCAATGTACTTAGCGGTTCTACAACAGATCCACATCTTTTTGAATTGAAACTGGCGTTGAATAGCAGCAATTATTCCAAACAGATCGCAAGTATTTCCGTTGTGAGATCTTCTACCAACGGCGTGATGCATGTGATGGCTATGGCTGTGAAAACACTCTGTACGGCACCTACAGCGCAGCCTTCGGGTTTGAATCTGACAGCTTCCGCCAGTAGCATTAACTTGTCTTATACGGCCGCTTCACCGGCACCGGATAAATATCTGATTGTTCGTACAAGTGGTGCGCCGCTCAATACAACTCCGGTTGACGGAACTACTTATGCTGCGGGAAATACACTGGGTAACGGAACTGTTGTTTACATCGGTAGTAATACCTCTTTTCTTAATACAGGTCTGACCGGAAGTACTTCCTATACGTACACTGTTTATTCGGTTAATGATGTTTGCGGCGGCGGTCCGCTGTATCTTGCTACAACTCCGTTAACGGGCACAGCGACTACTTTAGCGCCATCGGTTTATACCTGGAACGGTAGTGTCAGTACAGACTATCAGGTAGCCGGCAACTGGACGCCCAACCGGGTATTGCCAGATGTAACGGACATTCTTCAGTTCAATAATGGTGTTATAGACACCGTAAAAAATATTCCGGCGCAAACTATTCGCGGATTATTGTTCACGAATAATACAACCGCTGTGTTTCAGGCACCGGCAGCAGCTACATTGACTTTAGCTTCTGATAATGATGCCACAACTAATGAGTTAAATATCGCAGCAGGATCATCGTTAATCAACAACAGTACTACTGCAGCATTGACCATCGCTTTTAGTGGTACCGGTGCTACTGGTAAAATCGCCGGTACGCTGGAAATTGCAAACACTGCTTCTATTGGCAACGTGATGAACTTTACCAATGCAATAGATACCGTTACAGCTACCGGTACTTTTGCCGCAGGTGGTATTGCCGCGGGAACTATTACCAGTACAACGGCCAATCTGATAATTTTGGGTACTTATCTCCATAAATATTCTTCCGTTGCAGGAATGATTCCGGTAGCAACCTGGGGCGTTGGTTCTACGGTTAAGATTGCCGGACTCACCACCGCAACTACAGCGCCAACGAATACAGCACAGACTTTTTACAATTTTACATATGCCAGTCCCCTACAAACCAACAACACAGTCTGGGCGACCGTTCCCACAGCGATTAATGGTACACTGACGGTAGATACCACAGGTACTGCTGAATGGCAATGGTCGTCCACAGCGAGCCCAACGATTAATAATTTCGTTCAGACCAAAGGTAAATTCAGCATCGGTACCAGCACTGTTGCAAAAACTGTAACGATTCTCGGTAATGTGAATCAGACAAAAGGTATTTTACGCGTAAGCGGTACCGGTGCGGTGACGCTGAATTTTAATGGAACTGGTGGTACACAGAATGCAAGTTTTGTGGACTCAGCAATCAATGGTCCGGTTATTTATCAGGTGTCTAACGGCGGAGGTATCAACCTTACCGGAACGGGTTTGCTGACTACCACACCTAATTTTAAAATCAACAGCAGTGGTGGTGTTCGCATTTCAAATACGAATGCCAATCCGATCAACACTACGCTGGCATTGACTTATGCAGCTACTGGTACTACCTTGACTTATGACACTGCCGGCTCTATAACAGCAACAGCTGCTGTATGGCCAGCTACAAATGGTCCGTTTAACGTAGTACTTAACCTCGGAAATAATTTCCGAAAACTGACCATTCCAACGGCATTTGCCAGTCGTACCATTGGTGGTACGCTGACGATGACTGCCGGCGATATTGACCTCAGCAGCAACACACTTACACTGGGAACCTCAGCAACAGCAGCCGGCGCTTTATCTTATGCAGGAGGAACGATCCGCATTACAACAGGTTCGCTGGTTCGCTGGTATGGCACAACCGGCTTGCCGACAACTGCGGTTGTGACTGGTACTGCAGCTGGTTTTTATCCGATTTCCTACCAGGGTGTCAATCGTTTTGCTTCTATTTATTTTAGCGCTTCAACTGCTCTTTCAACGGGCGGAAGTATTGCTGTAGGGCACAATTCATTGAGTGGTCTCACAACAATTACACCTGTTCTGGATGGTACTTATTCTATCGATAAAAGAACAAATGCATTCTGGACAGTTACTACGCCAAGTGTGCCAGTAGCTACCGGAACGATTAGCATGAGCCTTACAGGTACAGGCTTGTTTAACGCGATCACGCCTGCAAATTTGCGCCTGATGCAAAGCAGTTCTATTGCAGGGAATTATGTTGCGGGTTCCGGCATGACTGTGGTGCGCACTGGTCTTTCTGTGGCGCAGCTTACTAATAGCCATTATATTGGTGCCAACGCTGCTGATATTGAAGGCGTATACATTGCTGTAAATACAGGCAACTGGAGTGCAGGTACTACATGGGATATCGGCATAGCACCAACAAATGCCAATATCGCTTACATCAATCCTGGTGTTACAGTTACAGTGGACGCGGCAACGAATGCTGCAAAATCATTGACTATTCTTAGTGGCGGTACGCTGCAGGCAAATGCAAATACACTGACTATCGATAGTGCAATCACTAATAGCGGCACGTTGAGCCTTGGTGGTACAGGTACTGTAAATCTTGGTCCTGCCGGTGGCAGTAATAAACCATTTACAAGCACCGGTACGCTGAATGTAAACGGTGGTACGCTGAATATAAACGGTAATATGGTGCTCGCCGCGGGATCTGTATTTAATCAGACTGCGGGAAATGTGAATGTAGATGGCAACGCAGGTGGCAATCCTGCAACCAGTGTGCCTTCCGGAACTGTAATAGCGAGCTGGCAAACAAACCAGTTGAATCTCACTGGTGGTACATTTACAGTCGTGGATCCGCATGTTGGCACTGCTGCTACTTTGACGCGAGCGTTTGAATACAACACAACACTTGGTTACACGAATCTTGCTCCTACACATACTTTTGCTTTTGGTAACGGTGTCTCTACAGATACGAGTGCCAATGTTGCCGGCTTCCGTTTTAATCTGGCTCAGGCTTCGACAACCAGTCGCCTGGCGCTCGGTAATCTGGTCATCAATACGGGAAGTGCGAACAATCGCGTTGTCAGCGTCGGCAACGCGATCAGTATGCTTGGCAATATGATCATTACCAGCGGGGAATTCCGCAGTATGTCCACGCCGGCAATCACTTATCTGAATGGTAATCTCACCGTAGCTGCAAATGGTATTTTCACCTGCGATCAGCCATTGTATTTTGCAAGTTATCAGAATGCGACTATCAGTGATGCAACGGGCGGCCAGACTGTAAGTGGTGCGGGTACATTCCGCAACGGGGCAACAAGTCCGACTGCTTTCTTCTCTAGTTTAACGCTGCGCAATGGCACAGGTGTTACGTTCAACATCGGCAATGCTATTACATTCTCCGGTACTACAACTTTTGTGGCCGCAACAGCAATTAATGCGGGTCCTTCCCGGATTTTTATGCCGGCAAATGCGTCGCTGGTGATGATATCTGGTGGCGTAATTACGGGCTATAGTCAGGCGAATGGCTGGGTAGCAGGTCGTTTTCAACGCATCGTTCCTACGGGTACGTTTGCAAGTCTCTTCCCGATCGGTGACTCCAGTTATTATGCACCGGTACAATTTAATTCCGGTACAGTAACAACTGCCGGTGATATGTGGGCGAGTACAACTAAATTGGATCATCCGAATATTAATACTTCTGGTATCAATCCAACGAAGAGCGTGAACCGTTATTATACCGTACAGCCGATTAACGGTACTACTTTCAACGCTACCGGCGCAGCTATGACGCTCAACTGGAATGCTGCGGACGTGGACGCGATTGCCACGCCAGCAAATTTTGTGGCAGGTAATTACCAGCCTTCCACATGGACTTATCCAACGGTTGCTTCACCGGCTGCTACCAGTATTAAAGTTTCAGGCCTCACATTTGCTACTGGCAATGATTTTGCTGTGGGTGAACAATGTGCGCCGATCAATATTACTACGCAACCTTTAACACATACGGCTTGCATTGGTAGCCCGGATACGTTCCGTGTGATCCTTACAGATTCTTCAAGTGCTAATTATCAATGGAAAAAAGCAGGAGTAAATATTCCGGGTGCGACAAATGGAACTTATGTGATTCCTGTTGTTGCTGCGGGTGATGCAGGAGTATACAGTGTGAGCGTGGGCAGCAACTGTCCGACAGTAACGGGCGTTACATCAGCGAATGCAACATTGTCACTCAATCTGCCGGCGACTATTACAACGCAGCCTGTATCTCAGACACTTTGTGAAAATAGTCCTGTAACGTTTTCTGTTGCAGCAACGGGTACAGGTCCGCTGACTTATCAATGGCAGAAGAATGGGGCGAATATCTCGGGTGCCACTGCTACATCTTATACAATGGCGGCTATTTCTGCTGCCGATGCAGGAAACTATACCGTAATCGTAGGTGGCGTGAGCCCTTGCGGTACTACTGTTTCAAATACCGCGACACTTACTGTTCAATCATTACCGCTGAATATTGTCGCTACATCCTCTACAAGTTTTTGCGCTGGGGGCAGCGTATTACTCAAAGCGAGCTCGGTGCCGGGCCTTACTTATGTATGGAAAAACAATGGTACAGCTATGGTACCTCCGGCAACTGACTCTGCTTATACTGCTTCTACTTCAGGAAGCTACACAGTAACAATTACCAATACAGCAAACGGCTGTTCGGGAACATCCAATGCTATTGTAGTAAATGCAAGTGGTGCGCCTACATCTACAATTAATCCAGCCGGCGCTGTCGCGATCTGCTCGGGTAGTGGTGTTGTATTGCATGGACTGAATACTGCGGGTCTTACTTACGAGTGGAGTCTCGGTGGCAATGTTATTACGGGTGCCACAGATTCTGTCTATACCGCCACAACAGCAGGTAATTACACACTTAAAATTTCAATTGGTGCAGGATGTTCTAATACTTCTGTTGCTACAACGGTTAGTATGAATCCATTGCCAAATGCAACAGTTACTCCTGGCGGCGCCACTACATTCTGTCAGGGAGGAAACGTTTCACTTTGTGTTCCGTCAACAGCTGGTTATACTTATCAGTGGAAATTAAACACAAACAATATTGCAGGTGCAACGAATGCTTGTTATACCGCAAATGCTTCTGGCAATTATACGGCGGTCGTTACAAATACGGCTACAGGCTGTGTGGCAACTTCGTCTGGTACCACCACTACCGTAAATCCATTGCCGGTGGTGACCATTATTTCTGGTAGCGCAAATACTTTCTGCGCAGGTGGTAGCGTAGTGCTGAAAGCTAATCCAGCAAGCGGTCTTAGCTATATATGGAAATTAAACGGAACAGCTATTGTTCCTGCAGCTACCGATACGGTTTATACAGCAACTGCAAGTGGTGCTTACACGGTGACTGCAACGAATAGTAATGGTTGTGCCGGAACTTCTGCTGCTACAAATGTGACAGCAAATCCGCTGCCGAATGTTACTATCACTCCATCCAACAGTACTACCATTTGCCAGGGGCAAACAACTAATCTCTGTGTGCCATCAGGTGTTAGTCAGACTTATGTGTGGAAACAAAATGGTACTAACATTGCCGGCGCAACTACCACTTGTTATACAGCATCAGCCGCCGGAATTTATACGGTGACTGTAACCAACACCGCAACCACTTGTACCGCAACATCTGCACAGACGACAATTGTTGTCAATCCGCTGCCGACAGCTACCGCAACATTGTTGAGTGCCACAGCAGGTGGTTGTACCGGCGATACAGTCTGGATGACTGGTAACACGGACCCAACGATTGTGTCTCGCTTATGGAGCAAAAACGGTACCGCAATTAATCCACCGGCAACAGCCGTTGCTTTGGGTGCGACTTCCAGCGGATTGTATACCGTGACAAATACAAATAATCTCGGTTGTAGTGCCGTATCTGCTCCAATAAATGTTTCGATTAATCCGAAACCGGATGCAATGATCTCCTACACAACGCCGGTTACTTTTTGTGAAGGTGGGGCAGTAGTGCTGAATGCGGTAACAGCAACGGGTACTAGCTACCAATGGCAAAATAACGCAACACCTGTTGCCGGTGCTACAGATAATTATTTTGTAGCGGACCACAATGGTAGTTATTCGGTTACAGTGACCAACAGTTTTGGTTGCTCTGAAACCTCTAATCCGCCGGTACTCGTTGTCGTAAATCCGCTGCCGGTGCCTGTTATTACGGTCAGTGGCAATACGCTTACAACGGGCAGTTATGCAAGTTATCAATGGTATCTCAACAGTACACCGATCAACGGCGCGACATCGCAGAGCTACACATTTACGCAGAATGGCGGTTATCTGGTTCGCGTAACTGATGTGTTGAATTGTACCAATTATTCTTTGCTGAGTTTTGTCAATAACGTGGGTGTGAAAAACATTCTTGTTCATGCTTCAGATATTAGTGTATATCCAAATCCTGCACAAAATGTGGTAAATATCGACGCACCTGTCAAAGTCAATATTGTGTTACGTGATTTGCTGGGACAAACATTGCTGTCGCAAAAAGCGGTTACTAGAATATACCTCAGCGATATTCCTGCAGGTTTGTATTTAATGCAGATATCGGATGAAAACGGAATAATTGTGAAGACCGAGAAAATAACGAAACAGTAGTGGTTTCAGCCTCTGAGTAGCAAGCCGGATACATTAGTATCCGGCTTTTTTTATTTTAAATCATTTCCAGTTTCGTCTCCTTTCTCATTTCGGAATTTCAACGCTGGCATAGTTTTCATGCAGGAATAAAAGTTAATTCGCCGACGACTATTTGAAGAACCGGAAGAGATTACACCGGCCTGTGTATTTCTTGCATCGCAGCAATGATCTGGTTATATCATGGGTGAAGTGTTGCCTGTTGTTGATGATTATTCGGGGAATTAAATTCAAAAGCCAAAATCAAAAGGGGACAACTGTCAATTGTCAACTGCGGAAAAAATGTTTAAGCTATACGAGGAAATATTTAAGGAGGGGCGGTATCCCGTGCTGGTACAGAATCTGGCGCTTTTTGTTGTGCCCCTGATAGCAGGCATACTGTTGCGTTATTTGTTGTCATGGCTGGCAAAAAGAAGAGCAAAGAAAACAGCAGCATACTCGTTCTTCAGGTCGATGATCACGTATCTGGCCCGTCCTGTGACGATTTGGCTGCCGTTGCTATTTATTAAAATCTCTTTACCGGAAATGGTTCTGTCACCGAAATGGATGACTAGCCTCGATAAAACCCTGGACATTGCACTCACGGTTACATTTGCGTGGGTGTTGATTAATATCGTTAATGTCGGCGGAACTTATTTATTCAATCGTTATGATCTTTCTAAAAAAGATAATATCCGTGAGCGGAAAGTCAGAACCCAATTGCTCGTTATACAACGAATCGTTTCAGGCGCCATTATTTTTATAACCATTGCGTTTGTGTTGTTGAGTTTTGATGGGGTGAAAAAAATCGGTGCCGGTCTGCTTACCGGGGTTGGTATTGGCGGTATTATTGTTGGTTTTGCAGCGCAGCGTTCTTTGGGGAATCTCTTTGCAGGATTACATATTGCATTCACACAACCTATCCGTATCGACGATGTTTTAATTGTTGAAGGGCAGTATGGCAACGTGGAAGAAATAACATTGAGTTATGTTGTACTGCGTATCTGGGATAGTCGGAGACTCATTCTGCCTATTACTTATTTTCTTGAAAAACCTTTTGAAAACTGGACAAGGACAGGATCTGAATTATTGACCACAGTGTTCATCTTTATGGATTATACCGTGCCGGTAACCGCGGTTCGCGATGAACTTACCAGATTACTAAACGCCAATCAGACCTGGAATAAAAAAGTAAACACGTTGGTCGTTTCTGATGCGCGTGAACATGCCATTCAACTCCGCGCACTGATCAGCGCAGATAATTCGGGAAACGCCGCCGAACTTCAATTCTATGTTCGCGAAGGGCTGATCTCATTTGTTCAAAAGAACTATCCCGATGCATTGCCCAAGACGAGGGTGGTAATGGAAAAAGTTGATACGTCGAGTGGTTAGTTAATTGGTTGGTTGGTTAAATGGGTAATGTGGGAATGTAATAAATATCATGGGAATGTGTAGCGCTCGTTTGAAGAAATGCCAGCTGGTCTAAAAGAAAACAGCCCGCTGGATTTGAGAGCAGCGAGCCATTTGTTGTAGAATTGAGCCGCGAATATATTGCACCGTAAAGCCCGTTTTTATCCCAGTTTTTTGGGAAATTTCTGAGATCAGCTTCTGTCAGATCATCCTTTCAACGCCCGGCACTAATTATCTTTACACATCATGAAACGTTTCTCTACCGCCATCACCGTATTGCTAATGGTTATAGCCGCCAGCTGTAGCTCTTCAAAAAAGCAGGCTTATGACTATACCAGAAATTACAAGCCGGCTGACAAACAACTCTACGATACCATCGTACAGCAGGATAGCATCTTCTTCGACGCCTACAATACCTGCGGCACCAATCTGGACAAGTACGCCAGTTTCTATTCGGAAAACATAGAATTTTATCACGATCAGGGTGGCTTGATGACCTCCAAACAGGATATTGTTGAAGCGACAAAAAGAAATATCTGTGGCAAAGTAACCCGTGAATTAGTCGCCGGCAGCATTGAAGTATATCCTATCAAAGATTACGGTGCAGTAGAGGTAGGACTGCATAAATTTCACAATAATCAGGAGCCGGATGCACCCTCCAAACCGGGCCGTTTTATGATTATGTGGAAACATGAAAACAGTGTCTGGCTAATCACAAGAGTAGTGAGTTTACACTAGTCGGTTTGCGGTGCGATGACAAAAGTTAGGTATAAACGGCCGCTTCCGGATGAGTCCGTGGTGGCTTAAAACGGATAGCCGATCGCGATATTCAGAATCAGATTCTGATCACGCCAGTCGCTGTCATACGGGGAAATTTGTTTTATCACCCAGCCGCCGTTTTCGGCAACATATGGTTTCTTGAGCGGGAAAGCGAGATCAAAACGGATCACAAAGAAGCCGCCGATATCTACACGGGCGCCGGCTCCGGTACTCATCGCAATATCATGACCAAAGGTTTTCCATTCCAGATTGCCATTTGGATATTCACTTGATTTTTGCGCCAGCCAGATGTTACCTGCGTCCGCAAAGAATGCGCCGTTCAACTTCATAGCGCCGGAAAACAGCTGCACAATCGGGAAGCGGTATTCCGCGTTCATCTCCAGTTTTATATCACCCGTACGGTCAATATAGTTGGTCGTAGAATCGGGTGGTGTCGCGCCCGGACCAAGACTGCGCACGCGCCAGCCACGGATACTGTACGCGCCGCCCACAAAGTACTGTTTGATATACGGCAGTGTGCTCGATTTATCATACGGTAAACCGATACCGCCATAAAAACGCACTGCAGCAACCGATTTGCGAACATTGATAAAACGACGAAGGTCAAAATCAAATTTTACGTATTGCGCATACTGATTAATGCTGTATAAATTATTGAGCGCCTGTCCCAGGCCATGCACCGCACTTAAAACCGTACCCGCTTCTTCAAGGCCCAGATTTACGTACGAATAGCCGAATTTCGCGGCACGTGTATTCGGATTGGTGAACGTAAAAGAAACATTCTCACCCTCAATAAAGTTTTCCTTATAACTGTTGCGCAAGAAGTCGTTTTCATCCATTCGTTTCTGGAACGAATCAGCAACGCGCGGTAGCCGCTGTATATTGATAAACGCCGGAGAAATATTCCAGGTTTTGGTTGGCGTTTCCCGCCACGCGTATGAAAGGCTGGCAGCTGTATTGGTTAGTGTAAAATAATCGACACGGTCCAGCAGGTTAAAGCCTGCACCAAAGATCGTACGAGGCAGATTCGCATTGTCGTTTCGTGTCGGGCGGAACGGCACAAGGAATTTTGGCATGTCGAGGCTGGTATTAAAACCAACATTCTTTGACAGCAAATAAAAATGTTCGAAGATATTATCTCCACGGCTTGGGTAGTAGGCACTTTCAATACCGCCATTTATACTCGTGGAAAGCAGGTTGGCTCCGTGAGCCAGGTTATGATCCCGGAAAGACACGATCAGCGCCCCACCCAGTGAATAGGTAGACCCATTGGATACCTCGAAATTCGTCGTGAAATCATGTTTTTTGGACGGCGTCATTACAATCACAACGCGAAGTGCGTGCTGGTCGTGTACCGCGGTGTCATCTCTACGGTAAATCCTTACTGTTTGGAAAACACCGAGTTCATTGAGCTTCGTGATAGTCTGGCTGTAATTGCTCTGCGAATAAACTTCTCCTTTATTGAGATAAATATGCCGGGCCACTACCTCGTCATGTACATAGTGACGGTGATAGCGAAACTTGATTCCGTTGTACTCCGATTCCTCCAAAGTCGAATCCCTGAAATCGTCAGAGCTCAGATTGTCCGGGTACACCATCACGTTACTGATGACATATTTAAAATAGGCCGAGGAATCATCATCTGCACGCACGACAATTTTTACATCCAGCGTCGGACGTTTTTGCTGTTTTTGCAATGCCAGAAAATTGATCGCTGTTTCAAACGGATTTTCTGCATTCCTGAAATAGTTTTTATTCATTGTGTCCAATACAAACGAGATATTGGACTGTGAAAATTTATAGTAGCCGAGATCCTGCAGATTGTTTGTAATACGGCTCATTTCTTCATCCAGCAGCCCCATTGAGAAATCGGTTCCTTTTTTCAGATAGGTTTCATCACCCATTTTTTCTATATCCCTCCGGATGACCGAATCGTCTACATCGTATTTAATCGCATTGATCAGGTAGTTCGTGCCGGTTTCAATATTATAAGTGACGTAGGCCTTTTTATTCTTCTTCACCACTGTGTCGCGCACTTTCGCGTAAAAGAAACCCTGGTTAAACAGAAAGCTTTTCAGGTTTTGTTCTGTACGGCGCTGCAGTACACTATCGTAAACGACCGGTTTTTCTACTGTTTTTGATTTGATCTGGTAATTGGCCGTATCGCGCTGATATTTATCGTAACGGCTGTTGTAAAGCCATAATTTGAATGGAAACACGCCAAATGAATAGCTGTTTGGCTTTTGAACCACCAGAGAATTGAGCTGGTCATTAAATTCGCCGCGTTTAGTTACCGGCACATCCGACTTGACTTTCAGTGTGTTTTTACGCAGCAGATATTGCCCTTCGCCAATGTGTTTGGTGCTGTCACAGGCGCTGAACAACACTGCCATCAGCAACAAATACAAAGTCTGTCGAAAAAATATACGTGACGTTCTGCTACAATTCATGAATCGGTTATCGGCAATTAGTATAGTTTTGTTCTGATGTTATCCAAATCGCAAGTCAAATATATTCGTTCTTTGGGACAGCAAAAATACCGCAAAGAACATAATGTGTACCTGGCCGAAGGCGAAAAGCTGGCGGAAGAGTGGTTGCAAAGTAATGCGGTCATAAAAATGATTGTTGCAGAAGAGCCCTGGATAGACGCCAATCAGGCGCTGATCCGCCGTCATCCTGACGCAGAACTGCTGATCGCGAAGTCTTCTGATCTGGAATCAATATCGTTGTTGCAAACGCCTAATAAGGTTTTGCTGGTGGTAGAAACGCCAAAAGAAAAAGCAAAATTGCCGCAAAGTGGTTGGTGTATTGCATTAGATACTATCCAGGACCCGGGAAATATGGGTACAATTATCCGTATCGCCGACTGGTTTGGCATTACCGACATTGTTTGTTCGCACGATTGTGTAGAGGCTTTTAACCCCAAAGTAGTACAGTCTGGTATGGGTGGACACTTGCGGGTAAATATTCATAAGACTGATCTGGACGGGTATCTGAGCCAGACAAAAATGCCCGTTTTTGCCGCCATTCTCGAAGGAACAGATGTATATGATATGCCGCGTAATGAAAATGGCATTCTTTTGATCGGCAATGAATCAAAAGGTATACATCCACAATTAATTGCCAAAGCAAGTCATAAAGTGACAATTCCAAGAAAGGGCGGAGCAGAATCGCTGAATGCCGGCGTATCTGCAGGTATATTGTGCGCGTTGTTGTTGCCGAGGTAAATTAAAAAGTCAAAAGTCAAAAGCTCAAAGTTGGAGGGGGGTATCTCGCTGCGGCACGACGTTTTTATCTGCGTTACCCGCGTTTGTCATGTTGACGAAGGATACATCCCACGAAATAGGAGTGTTAAGACTTAGCGTCTTGGCTTCTTGTGCATCTTTGCGGGAAATCCACTCGCGTTTATCATTTATCCGTGGAAGCCCGTGCGTTAACAAAAGTCTAAAATCCCGTCATTTTGCGGTCGGAAAGCCATATTTATTTTACCTTTTACGAAATACCAAGTCAAAGGCTAAGAATTACAAGTATATGAAACGCATCCTTTTTACAGCGCTTTTTTCACTGTCTGCACTGCCCGAAATATGGGCACAGTCGGACCACAGTGCGCTGAAAGTTGTGCTCAACGACGGATCTCCTTTAGTCGTTACACTTGACGACCGACGTTACAATAAACATGGAGTTTCACTCACCATTGGTGATTTGCCGCCCGGCAAACACTATGTAAAAGTTTACGCATACACGCCATATAAAAGCAAGCAGGGAGGAAACGCAGAATTAGTTTTTTCGGGAAAGATCAAGATCAAAGCAGGTACAATGGCCTATGCAGTCGTTGACCCTTCAAAGCAGACGCTCAGTCTCAGCGAAAGCCCGTTAACCGCACAGAATTATAATCCGCCGCCTGCACAGCCATCTCATAATACCTTTACCGAAGGTGATCGCTCAGCGGTAACCAGCAGCGCAGCGCCCGCGGAAAATGTCAATCGTGCGCCTGTTCCGCATTACGATCTTTCGTCTATGGATTTTGCCAACGTGAAGAAAGCAGCCGGCGAGCAGGAAACAGACTCCAAGAAACTGACAACAATGCAAACCGCATTGGGCGAGCATACTTATTCAACTGATCAGGTCAAAGAAATGATGGGTTGGTTCAGTTTTGATGATACGCGCGTCGCCTTTGCCAAATGGTGTTATCCACATGTGGTCGATAAAGCTAATTACGGAGAATTGTCCTCCGTTTTCAGTTTCGACAATACCCGTAATGATTTTGATAATTTTATGAAGAGCCAGAAGTAACGGGCTTGATACAATAATTGAAAGGGCAGGTGCAATCGCATTTGCCCTTTTTTGCTATTTTACAGTTGTAATAGAATTTATATTTTACAACTGTAATAAATAAAATACGCACACACTTTTTTAATTGTGCGAGTCACCGAACCCGCAAAGAACACTTTTGAAATTTAGCGCACCCAATTAACTCTAAAACCTTATTTATGAAGTACAGAATCGTTTGTACACTTGCCATTTTATTGGCGGCGCAGTTTGGCTTTGCGCAATCTTCCGTATTAGACAGCAGCTTTGGCCAAAACGGAATGATATTTACCCACATGGCGCATTTTCACGTAAACAGTACTGATATGGTCCGTGATACCAACGGAAGGTTGATAATGACCGGCTATCGGGTTGATTCTACTATTGTAAATCCGCATAAGCATGCATTCATCAGAGGGTATACAACTGCTGGGTTATTAGATTCTTCGTTTGGCGCTTACGGTATAGTTGAAGACATTAATACAAGTGCCGGAGATTATTATAATACGGTCGCCATTCAGGCCGATCAGAAAATTATTGCCGGGGGAGCATTCATAGATGTAAATCAGCCTTTAAAAAAGTGGCTGCTTTGCAGATACAACACTTCGGGCATGCGAGATTCTTCGTTCGGCATAAATGGGTTAGTTACAACGAACGTTGCGGCAATTTCTGAGGTACGCCACATCCTTATTCAGCAAGACGGAAAAATAATTGCGATTGGTGGAGACGAGGCTAGTTACACGCTGGTGCGTTATAATATCGATGGTGGCATCGACAGCAGTTTTGGTAATAACGGATGGGCTTTCCCCATTTATGTAAATGGGGAAAGCGCCCTGTTGCAGCCCGATGGCAAAATATTACTAGGTGGTTATATTACTGACCAGAATAATCACTATGGTTTAGCAATAGAAAGATTTTTGTCCAACGGCAGTGTAGATAGCGCTTTTGGTGTTAATGGCCAGCTCAGCGTTTTTAACGGTTATTCGCTTTGGGCTCAGAAGCTGGCATTAGATTCATCCGGTAGAATTGTGGCGATAGGTACAGCGACCGTTACAGGCGCAAGTCATATGACCGTTTCTGTATTGAGGTTTAATAGTGACGGATCGTCTGATAATAGTTTTCATACACCGTCAATTGTTACAGACGCTAGTTCTGAAGAGTCGGGCGCAGATATATTGATTCAGCCCGATGGGAAAATGATTGCGGCATGCAATAGTGGTTTTTTGCCTCACTATCTGTATCAAAATGTAAATCTGGTTCGTCTGAAAGCAAACGGAGACATCGACAGTGCGGTCGGGCAGAACGGCGTTATCAAAACATATGTGCCACAAAGTCTTTTAATCGCATCCATGCTTCGTCAACCGGATGGTAAGATCGTTTTGACCGGCACAAATTATAGTGAAGATTTCGGTCTTAAGAATGCAGTAATGCTTCGCTACAATCTTGTTGAGTCCGCAATATCTGTCATTTCACCCATTACAGGTATTATTTCGCATGTGAAAATTTACCCGAACCCCGCAAACAATCAGTTTTTCGTAGATCTTAGCAATGTGCAGACTTCATCCGGCTATTGTTTCGAATTGATGGACATAATCGGAAGAATGGTAGCAACAGGCAATTTAAAAACGGGTGTAAACACTATAAATACATCATCATTATCCAACGGACTTTATTTATTGCAGATCACAAATGGCTCAGGAAAAGAGGTGCATAAGATTGTGAAGCAATAAACGTTTTAGCTGAATAAGAAAGCCCGCATCTGATAAGGAGCGGGCTTTTTGATAGTAAAATAATGCGAAGTATAAACGCGAACTCAGATTCACTCTTCTCCAAGTCTCGTCATCGTTTGCTTTGGCCGATTGTTTTGTGATCCTGTGTGAACTACTTTGAGATTTTGACTTTTAACTTTTGACTTTATAAAATGTATTCCCCGTTTCTTTCCGCTTTTACAGGTTCAGGGATAGCACCGTCACCCAGCATTTGCAGCAGATTGATTTCAATTGTACGTGTAATACTGTTTAGCGAAATGCCGGCAGGTTGCAGCTCAAACGGATTCATGATACTCATGCCGTTGATGTGCGTTGTGTGAAATACAAACCCGATGATCCATCCGAAGAAGATAGACGGCCAGCCGATGTGTTCGGAAATCGCCATCGTTACCAGAATTACCAGAATCCATATAAATAGCCGCGTAAAATAAACATAAGTAGTTGGGAACACCGTGTTATTGATTCGTTCCGATTTGCCCATGCTGTCGCAGAAATTAGTGATCATCCCGTTCATCTGCATAAAACGAAATCCGTCCACAACACCTTTCTCTGAAAGCAATTGCAGGTCGGCAGCTTGCAGGTCCAGAATAGCGCTGGGGATATTTGCGTAGCCCGTTACTTTCTTTGCATCTTCATCTGTCAGATATTTTGCAAATTCATCACTCGGTATTTTACGCAATGCAGCTTTCAGCGCATATAGAAAGCCAATATGGCGAAATACCATTTTTCGTTGCAGCTTTTTCAGCTCGGTATCATCAAAAGAAGTGTCCGTATTGCAGTAGGTCAGTATATTTCTTGCCCAGGAGCGTGAATCATTCACCAGCGCACCCCAGATAGTGCGGGCTTCCCACCAGCGACTGTAAGCCTGATTATTATTAAACGCAATGAAAAATGCAATGGCCGTTCCGATCAACGTTGGTAATGTTGCGGGAACCACCATTTTCGGAAGTAGATAAGTGTCGGTAAAATACGCAGCGGTACATAAACCGATCATCAGCAAATCGAGCTTCCAGGTAATCTTAAAAAAACGGTACGTTGTAAGTCCTTGTCTGAGCAGCATTCGTGGAAGGTTTTTGCTTTTTTAAAATTAGCAAAAAACATGCCAAAAATAGTTATGAGTTATGATTGATGAGTTCCCAAACTGAAATCACACAAAAATCAGCGATCAGAAAATGAGCCATCAGCCATCAAAAAAGAAGAGGCCGGCTGAACAGCCGGCCATCCTTTTCTATCAATCAAAAAAACAAAACGTATTAAAAAGTCAAAAGTCAAAAGTATGAGATGTATACACTTCGACTCCGCTCAGTATGACAAAATGTGAGTAACTGTCAATTGTCAACTGTCCATTGTCAATTGGAACTAGTGCATCGCTTCCGACAAATCCACTTTACCACCTTTCTTATTCTGTTTCACCATCAGTACAAACGGAATACAAACCAGGAACAGCACACCAAGATACAGGAACACATCCATGTAAGACTGTACCACTGCCTGTTTGCCTACACTGTAATCCAGCATTTGGTAAGCGCTTTTTAGCGCAACATCCGGTGACATACCTTTGGCAATAAAACTATTCTGCATTGCGTGAACGCGGTTCTGCACATCCGGGTTATTTACCGACAGGTTGCTTACCAGATCAGAGCGGTGTGATACTGTTTTGCGGGCGATAAATGTTGTGATCATCGCCACACCAAACGAACCACCGAGCTGACGCATCATACCGGTAAACGACGCACCCTGACCAATCTGCTGACCTTTCAGTGTAGAGAGCGAAAGCGTTGTAATCGGAATGAAGAGTAGACCAAGACCGACACCACGTACCATCAGCATCCAGAAGAAGGCATCTTTACCTGTGTCTGGCGTAATGATTTTAAAGCCCCAGTAGCTGTAGACGAAGAATATCGCCATACCGATAGCTACCAGGTATTGTTGTGGTACGCCTCGCTGTAGCAGTTGCCCGATGATCGGCATCATAAACGCCGTCATCAGCGAGGCCGGAATCATAAGCATCCCTGCCTGTGTCGCCGTCCAGCCCAGCGTTGATTGTGTGTATAACGGAATGATAAACGTAGAACCGTACAAACCGAAACCGAGAATGAACGATAAGATCGTACCGACTCGCAGGTTATTATTCTTCAATACCCTTAGTTCTACAATTGGATTCTTGTAAGTAAGCTCGCGCCAGATAAAGAAGAAGAAACCAAGTACGGCTACTACAGTTAAGACCACAATTGCCGTGCTGTCAAACCAGTCGTCTTCCTGTCCGCGTTCCAGTACATATTGTAGCGAACCCACAGCTGCCGCCAGCAAACCAATGCCCAGCCAGTCAACCTCATTGATTGCTTTTTTGACACCATATTTAGGACTGCGTACAAACTGAAGCGTCAGCAGGGTAGCGATTACACCAATCGGAATATTAATGTAGAAGATAAACGGCCATGAGAAATTATCTACGATATAACCACCTAATGGCGGGCCGAGTGTTGGGCCTACGATTACCCCGAGACCGTAGATGGCCTGCGCCATACCACGTTTTTCCTGCGGATAACTTTCGGTAATGATTGTCTGAGAAGTTACAAGAAGCGCACCGCCGCCCATACCTTGTATCAGGCGGAAAAATACCAGCTCCCAGATACCATGCGCGTTACCACAAAGGAACGAACAGACGGTAAAAAGCATGATAGAGGCAGCAAAGTAGTTGCGTCGACCAAACTGCTGTGACAGCCAGCTGGTCATTGGTACCACAATTACGTTACCGATGGCGTAGGCCGTAATTACCCAGCCCACTTCGTTCAATGTAGCTCCCAGGTTGCCTTTCATATCGTTGAGCGCCACGTTTACAATCGTGGTATCAACGATTTCCAAAAGCGCACAGAAGATAGCCGTGATCGTAATGATCACCCTCCGTCCGCCATATTCAACCAAAGATTCTTGTTGCATAAATTATTGTTTGGGTGTCAGCGTCTGGCTCCAGATTAAGCTGTTGCGGCGTTGGCACCATTCATCGTATATTTTTCTATTGAGCTTTTTGTTTTTCTGTGATTGCGTCCATTTGTTTTAACTCAGAGGCAGACGAACACAACCACAGAATAACACTCAATCTTAGTCGAGGTGAACATCCACATCCGCGTTCATACCCGGACGAAGGTCTTTGATGCGTGGATCAGAAGTATTCACGAATTCAATCTTAACCGGTACGCGTTGTACTACTTTTACGAAGTTACCGCTTGCGTTATCCGGAGGCAGCAGCGCAAAACGAGCGCCAGTTGCAGGAGCGAAAGAAGTAAGTGTTGCTTCAAATTCATGACCGCCCAGTGCATCAATGCTTACAGTTACTTTCTGACCGATTTTCATTTTGTTGAGCTGTGTTTCTTTAAAGTTTGCTACAACCCATACCGCATCGTTCAGTACAATGCTAAACATTGTCTGACCAGCTTGCATAAACTGACCCGGTTGTACACCCACTTTTGAGATTTTACCATCAGCTGGTGCAATGATCACAGTGTAAGACAGATTCAGCTTAGCTGTTTCCAGTTCAGCCAGACGTTGTTTGATGCCTGCATTCGCAACGCTGATTTGTTCGCCGGTAGCATTACTTTGAGATACTACAGCATTAGCCTGGCGGGACGCTGCGTTTTTTTGTTCTACCAATACCTGAAGCTGACGTTCTGCTCTTTGTTTTGCAGCCAGCGCTTCATCATATTGTTGTTGTGTGATCGAGTGATCTTTAATCAGGTTAGCATAACGCGTATAGTCCTGATTAGCGCGCCATACGTTTACTTTAGCTGCTTCAATCTGAGCTTCAGCTGTAGTGACGTTTGCCTGTGCCGAGTAGATTCCTACTTTAGCAGCGCTGGTTGTAGCCTGTGCTACGCTCAGGTTGCTGTTTGCAGCAGCTACAGCGGCGTCAGCCTGGTCTACTTTAATCTGATAATCTCTGTTGTCCAGAACGATTAGTGTGTCGCCTTTCTTTACATACTGGTTGTCTTTTACACGTACTTCTGAAATATAACCGGCTACACGTGGTATTACCGGGCTGATGTTCGCATCGATCTGCGCATCATCAGTTTCTTCATGGTGCTGTGCGTGAAGGTATTTAGTGATACCAAATCCGCCGCCCACTATTACGAGCGCAGCCAATACGATTACAAATCCTTTGCTGCGTTTTTTCGGTTCTGCTGTTTCTATCCCTGCCATAGATGGAGTATGATTATTTGTAGTTGTTTTATTACTTGCTTGGGTTTCCATACAATAAATATTTTATCGGATGAATGAACGTTTTGTTGTTAAAAATTATTTAGCTTCTGTCTGCTGTTGTTGCGTGGTTGATTGAAAATCCAGGATACCCGCGGTTTGCAGCAATTTTTTATAAGCCACAACTGCGTCTGCTTTTGCGTAAGCAAAGTTCAGTTTAGACTGCAGCTGTGCTACGTCCGCATCCAACAGATCTGTTGTAGTGGCAAGACTGTTTTCGTGTTTGTTCTTAACGATCTTGTAGTTTTCGTTTGCCTGTTCTACTGCTTTAGAATACACATCGATCTTTTTCAGACTCAGTAGATAATTCTGGTAAGCCTGGTTGATCTGAATGCGGATATTGTCGGCGAGCATGCTCTGGTTGATCTCTACCTGGTTGAGGCGTGATTTTGCCTGTGCTACTTTAGCGCCGTTTTTCCAGATAGAAGAAGCCGAATAGCTCAGCGTTACACCACCATTCATTGCTGAAGAAACAGAGAGGAAGTTTTGGATATCAGCCGCTACATAACCACCACCGAGTGCAATGCTCGGAAAGTAAGCACCTTTCTGCGCTTTGATAGACGCTGTTGCAGCCTGTGCACGATAGTTGAGCGCCTGTGCATCTTTACGATTTGCGAACGCTGTATTTTCCCATTCTGTGATGCCTTTGTCTTGCATGTCCGAACGGAGGCTCGCGGAGTCTGCAATCAGTTCGGTAGTTTCCGGCAGACCGAGCATCAGATTCATATTGATGTTGGTGATCTTGTAGTTGTTTTCTGCATCGAGCAAAGACAACTGAACGTTAGATGCCTGCAACTGTGCCTTTAACAGGTCATTGCGCGCCATCAGACCGTTTTTCTCCAGGTTAGAGAAATCGTTCACGCGTTGATCTGCCTGACGAAGATCCTCTTTTACCAGATCCACTGATTCTTTTGCTTTGTACAGATTACTGTACGCAGCAATCGTGTTTTGGATAATTTCTTCCTTGTCTTTATCTGCGTCCAGCTTTGCTGCCAGTTCCAGATATTTTGCAGACTGAACGCCTGAAGAAATCTGAAGACCATTAAACAAAGGAATCGAAAGGTTGATCATACCATAAGTGATCTGGTTTACTGTTGGCATAGACGAAGACTCGCTGCCACCGGTTCCGCCACCGCTGCCGCCACTATTAGATTTGTATTTAAGATCGAGCTGTGGATTGTTTAATCGGTAAAACGCACCAGAAGCGCCAAGGTCGGGAAGGCGGCGGTTGCGTTGTTCACGCAAAGCGGCAGTAGCTTCCTCAATTTTAGCCGAGCTTAGTTTCAGTTGTTTACTGTTGTTTAAGCTCATGTCGACAGCCTCGTTGAGCGTAATCACTCTGGTGTCCTGCGCTTCTGCAGCAAACACCATCATGCCCAGCGCAAACGTGCTTAATCCTTTTATTATTCTACTATGCCTCATATGTCAGTATTGCTTTAAATAAAGTTTTTAAATGGTGGCTCAATTTCTTTTTGATATGTTTCTGAAATTCATCATCAGGAACATCTTGCATGTTGTTGATGTCGCGGTAGTAATGCTGCGTCGTAATCAACTGGTTGGCGGTTCCGAACATAGTCATCAGCATCAGCGGAATGTCAATACGTTTTTTGAAAATTCCTTTTTTCTGACCTTCCTGTATCAGCTGACCGATTAATTCCTGATTCTTCTTTTTAGCCTGGGTGATCATGACCGAAATGACGCTCTCGCCAAAGTGGCGCGACATTTGCTCGCGAGCCATGATGCGGTGAAAATATTGTTGGGTAAAGATCTTCTCGATGTACGCGTCGATCAGCACGTTTATTTTTTGCAGCGGAGAAAGCTCATCGTTTTTAATCACGTTCTCCATTGTAAACTTTATATAGCCGCCTCTGCAGTCAAACAGGGCTTCCATTAATTTCTCTTTTGAGCCGAAGTAGTAGGAGATCATCGCAAGGTTTACTCCTGCTTCCTGGGCTATATCGCGAACCGAAGTGCCTTCGTAGCCGTTAGTGGCAAAAAGCCGTTCAGCAGCCTCTATTATTTGTAGTTGTTTTTCTGAATATTCCATAGTCTATCCTCAATTCACTCCGCAAAGTTAAACACTCGTTTAAATTTAAACAAACGTTTGATTAAGGGAACGGATCAATTCTTCTTATGTATTAATTCGATTCATCTATGTTTGTGGTGTTAATCATTTAGGTACAGTAGTTTACACTTGATGATAACCTTCACTTATGACTGATAGATATTATTTTCCTTATTGCGATATGGTGGGAAAAAATAAAATGGAAAATTTTTCGAAAAAGGAGCAATTGCCCGGCGTAGATGAAATAGTCAGATACCTTGCGTTAGACGCTGAATTACAATCTGCTGCGTTGCATTCTCAATAGCGCCAGAACTTCTAAACCAATGCCAATACCTACAATAAAGCCCCGTTGAGCGTCAGTGACGGACAAATGCGTTCTGAGCAGCAAAGGCAATACTAATAATAAAAGGCCTGAGGCCATCAAAATACGATTGGTAAATGTTTTGTTTTTCATAGCGTGATAATTCTGCGACAAAGGTAAATAGTTAAAAGGTTAAAAAGTTAATGTGTTTATAGGAGCTCGTAAATTATTGCAAAGCGAGATTAGTGTCTATATATGACTAGGCTTTGGCTAGTTTCGCATTTGTGGGATAACAGCGTTCTACTTGATACTTACTACCGCCAAAGGCTAAGAGATCTTACTCCACTCGGATTGATGTGCCTGTTTCAGCAAGGTATATTTCAGTAGTTGATGTTGCGGCAGCGTAAGTCCCGGATCTTCAGCAATCAGCTGTTGTGCTGCAACGCGGGTTTGCTCCAGAATCGTCGAATCCTGTACAATATCGGCCAGCTTAAATTTTATGACACCACTTTGGCGGGTACCATATATATCTCCCGGACCACGCATCTCCAGGTCTTTTTCAGCAATGACAAAACCGTTTGCGGTAGCTTCCATAATAGACATACGCTGTTTGCTGTCTTCTGAAAGTTTATTACCGGCAAGTAAAATACAGTATGATTGCTCCGAACCGCGACCTACGCGTCCGCGCAGCTGGTGCAACTGCGAGAGGCCAAAACGTTCTGCGCTTTCAATCACCATCACAGAAGCATTGGGCACATTTACGCCCACTTCAATTACTGTTGTTGCAACAAGTACATTTGCATCACCGCCAATGAAGCGCGCCATATTGCGCTGCCGTTCTTCCGGATCCTGCCGGCCGTGCACCATTGCGATACGATATTTTCCTTCGGGAAACCAGATTTTTACCTGATCATAACCTGCGATGAGACTTTCGTAATCCATCTTCTCCGATTCTTCAATCAACGGATAAACGATATAAACCTGACGGCCTTTGTCCACTTCGCTGCGCACAAATTCCATCACCTTCGCACGATAAATATCAGTACGGTAAATGGTCTTAATTTCCTGACGGCCCGGCGGCAATTCATCGATTACAGAAACATCCAGATCGCCATACATCGTCATTGCCAGTGTACGTGGAATAGGCGTTGCTGTCATCACAAGAATATGCGGCGGGTGTGCGTTTTTCTCCCACAGACGTGCGCGCTGACCCACGCCAAAACGGTGTTGCTCATCAATCACAGCCATACCGAGATTATGAAACTGCACTTTGTCTTCAATTAAAGCATGTGTTCCGACTGCAACCGGGATCGAACCGTCAGCGAGTCCTTTCAGAATCTCTTTGCGTTCTTTTCCTTTTACGCTGCCGGTGAGCAGCGCTACTGCGATACCCATCGGTTCCAGTAAAGATTTGATGCCTTGAAAATGTTGCTGCGCCAGAATTTCGGTCGGCGCCATCATACAGGCCTGGAAGCCGTTGTCCATCGCTAGCAGCATAGCCATCACAGCTACGATTGTTTTACCGCTGCCCACATCGCCTTGTACCAGCCGGTTCATTTGTTTGCCGGTAGCAGTATCGATGCGTATTTCTTTCAACACGCGCTTTTGTGCATTGGTCAGTTGAAAGGGCAGATGATTGTTGTAAAAGCCATTGAAATATTCGCCTACTTTTTCAAATTTCCAGCCTTGCTGAATGGTGTGTTGCAAGCGGATTCTCGCAATCATCATTTGCGATGCGAAAAGTTCTTCCCATTTTAAACGATAACGGGCAGCCTGCATATGTTCGTCGGTATCCGGAAAATGAATCCAGCGGATGGCCTGGTAGCGACTGCATAAACGATATTGTGTGAGAATATTTGACGGCAGTATTTCCGGGATGTCGTGTTGTTTTACTTTTTCAAAAAGACTTTGTGTGACCTTCGCAAATGAACGATTGCTCAATCCTTTCTGACGTAATTTTTCAGTGGTTGGATAAACCGGCTGCATGCCCGCTATATTGGTTTCTGCATTCAGCAGCTCCAACTCGGGATGTGCAATGTTAGGAACTCCGTTAAAATAGGAAACACGCCCGAAGACAATGTAGGTGGTTTGTTCCATTAAGGTTTTGCGCACCCATTGCGCCCCCTGAAACCAAACCAGTTCGATAGAACCGCTGCCATCAAACAGGGTAGCGACTAGTCTTTTCTTTCTGCCTTCGCCTTCTTCATTAATATTGACGAGTTTGCCAATCATTTGCACAAATTCGGAAGAAGGTACGATCTGCGCTATTTTGGTTACTTGCGTCCGGTCGAAATATCGATAGGGATAATGATACAACAGGTCCTCAAAGGTGCTTATTTCCAGTTCTTTCTTTAATAATTCACCTCGCTGAGGACCCACTCCTTTCAGGAATTCTACGGGAGTATCTAGTATGTTGTTAGAATTCAAAAGTTCAATTGTCAATTGTGAATGGTCAATGTTTGTGAAACGTCAAAGTCAAACGTCAATTGTGAATCTTACACACGTTTGTCATGCAGAGCGTAGTCGAAGCATTGATTGCACGGCCCATTTCGCGTTGAGCGTTCTCTTCCTTCGGAGGAGTCAGAGGAGGCTAACGATGATTATCGTCCACCGCCATTACCGTACGCAAATGTAAGGCACGAGCGGCAACCATTACCTTAACAATACTTTCTGCCTCGGCTTTTTTATCGGCATTGATGACTACGGTCGGTTCCGCATCCTGCGATTTTGCCACAATTGCATTGATAGCCGGTTGCAGTGAGTCCACTAAAACTGGTTTGGTACCCACAAAGAAACGCTGCATAGAATCTATCGAAACCATGACTGTTTGTTTCGCTTTTGTATCGCTCTGCGCTTTTGGAACGGAGAGTTTGATCACATTAGGATTCGCCAATGTAGATATGATCAGGAAAAACAGAAGCAGTATGAACAAGATATCGTTCAATGCTGAAGTATGCGGCTCCGAGTTTTCCCGTAAATTTTTTCTAAGATTCACACGCGTTGGTTTTTGGTCAATTGTGAATGGTCAAATGGTCAATCTTGTGAAACGTCAAACGTCAAACGTCAATTCAGTTGATTCCGTCCCTTCTTTGTCATGCTGAGCGGAGTCGAAGCACGACTCACAACCTGCTCGTATTTGACGTTCTCCTCCTTTGGAGGAGTTAGAGGAGGTTCTTATTTAGCTGGTTCCTGCAAAATATCCAAAAACTCTACAGACGCCGCTTCCATTTTATTTACATTCTTATTGATCTGAGCATTCAGGTAATTGTATGCAACGTATGACAGCAAACCAATAATCAGACCTACCGCGGAAGTCACCATTTTAGTATAAATACCGCCGGCAATGTGCTCCAGTGAAAAACCCTGATGTTGAATGTTGAAAAACAAAATGATCATACCTGCAATCGTTCCCAGAAACCCGAACATAGGTGCAATACCAGCGAGGGTAGAGAGGATCGACAGATTTTTCTCCAGTTTATAAACTTCGAGCTTGCCGGTGCTTTCCATTGACTTTTCAATCTGATCTACCGGACGACCAATACGGCTTACACCTTTTTCAATCATACGCGCTACAGGTCCGCTGGTGCTGCGGGCCAGTGATTTTGCGGCAGGAATATTACCACCGGTGATCTGTTCGCGAATGCGAGACATAAAAGTCGGATCCATTTCAGAGGCCTTGCGAATTGCCATCCAGCGTTCTGCAAATACGTATACCAGGATGATAGAACAGATAAACAACGGAATCATCAAAACACCACCTTCCTTCAGAAGATAGAAAAGGGAAATACTTTCCTGTGAATCTTTCGCGGCATCGGTAACTGCCTTTACCGCAGTATCGGCCTGCAGCATTAATGTTAGGAATAAAGACATGAGTTAGTATTGCAAGTGACAAATGTAAGTAAACTGGTTAAAAGCCGCCTGTGTCAAACCGTTAAAAGCGTTTAACAATTAACGTGATACGTGGCGTAATATTTTTCACAACATAATAAAAAAACAAAAGGTCGAAAAGCGAAAATAAACGCTATTTTTGCGCCGTCAATTTTAAAAATATACTTTTCAATATGTCTAATCGTTCTTTTACAATGATCAAACCGGATGCGGTTCGCAACGGTAACATTGGCAACATCCTGCAAATGATCAACGCTGCTGGTTTCCGCATCGTTGCTATGAAATACACTCAGCTGAGCCTGGCTCAGGCTGGTCAGTTCTATGAAGTTCACAAAGAACGTCCTTTTTACGGCGAACTGACTGAATTCATGAGCAGCGGTCCAATCGTAGCAGCTATCCTGGAAAAAGATAACGCTGTTGCTGATTTCCGTACGCTGATCGGTGCTACTAATCCTGCTCAGGCAGAAGAAGGTACTATCCGTAAAAAATACGCTACTTCTATTGGCGAAAACGCTGTACACGGTTCTGACAGTGACGAAAACGCTAAGATCGAAGGTGATTTTTTCTTCAGCGGCCTGGAACGATTCTAATGATCCGTCACAGGACTTATCGCAGATAAAATAATAAAGCCCCGTATTCCGGGGCTTTATTATTTTCCGGAGTTTTTATGTTTTAGAGGTGAATATCGAGTTCGATATGACCACCGTGTGCTTCAAGGATTTCCTTGGCTTTTGTGATTTCATCCATGGTGCCATGTACAATCACAATGAATTTTCCTTCCTTAAGATGTTGATCATACAAAGATGCTGCGTCACTTTTGAGACCGAGCATTGTCAATGCCGAAACAATACCGCCACCGATAATACCAAAGTCAAAACCGGCAATAGCACCAACGAGCGCGCCTGCACCAAACAGAAATCCCAAACCCGGAATTGCGAAAATGCCTGCACCTGCAAGTGCACCGATCACCGGACCAACAACTGCGCCGATACCTACTTCGGTAACAGCTACTTTGCCAGGATTTACGGTTTTGATTTGCATATGCTCATCCTTTATTTCCGCCTGACCCAATAATGTTATATGCTTTTGAGAATACCCGGCTTTCTGAAGTTCGTGTACAGCTTCGATGGCTTTGTCGTGCGTATCATATACGCCAATAGTTGATTTCATATTATGCGGATTTGCTCACTCAATATACTAAATCTCGTAAGGAATTCAAAAGTCAAAATTCAAAACCGTGAGTGGTGAGTTGTCAGTTGTGAGTAGGTGAAACGTGAATTTGGCTGACAGTGGACGGTTGTTTATGTTTATCACATGAGCACTCACAACTGACAACTCACTACTCACTCCTTCTTAGTTCATCTGTCCGATTCTCGTTGTTATTTCCGCCGGCACGGCCATGCCCATTTCGGTCATGTGTTTCACCTGCGCGTCTGCTTTAGCTTTTTGACGTGTATCCAGATAAAGTAAAAGCAGGTTGTTGTTAGCTTGCGGATTGTTAGGATCGCGGACGATATAGTGCTCCAGATAACTGATGGCACCAGGCATATCTTTCTTTTCCATGGCTACGCGTGCCAGATAAAAATCACATTCGTAGTAATTTGAAATTTTCTTTTCCGCGAGCAAATACGGTTCCGATTGCAATACGGAATCTTCTTTCTGCAGCATGACACCATAATAGTAGTTGAGGTATTTTTCCTTCGGATTAAGCGTGTAGGCTTTACGGAACATTTTTGCACCTTCTGCCGGGTCCTCCATACGTGCGCCGTACATCATTGTTGCATAGGCAGAGTGCGGGGAGCTGCGCTGGGCTTCTTTCCAGAAAGTAAGCGGATCGGAGAAGAACTGCTGCTGGCGATAGTTTAGTGCACAGAAAACGACGGCTACGGCCAGGAATCCATAAAAGACTTTCTTTTCGTTCCAATTATTTTTCATCAGAATCGTCTGCGGAATAATCATCAGTATGCCAATGACGGGCAGATAAAGGCGATGTTCAAACGTTTGTTCATTGAGGCTTTTGGGAACAATGAGTACTGGCAGTAACATCAATGCAAATACCGTAAGACCTGCAGCGATTTTACGGGCATCTTTATTTTTTGTCAGGAAAATTATCAGTGCCAGTAAAACAATTGCGGCAATACCATAATAATAAACAGTGTCTTCGATCACCGGAAAAACGCTGAGATTAAATGGCAGGAATATTTTACCAATGTATTGAACAATCAAAGGCAGGCGGCCGAAGAAATCATGCGCGATCTGTGAAACCGCGAGCGGCGAAGACTTCAGCGTAGCGGCTGAACGGACACCCAGCCAGATCAGAAATACAGTGATCCAGCTTCCGTATTGAATCAATAATTTTTTATCGAGCCAGTTTTTACGTTGCCACATCACTAATAATACAAACGCAACGGGTGCACCAAAAACAGCGGTTTCTTTTGTGAAGAATGCCAAAAGCAAAGCAAGAATGCTCAGCGCCAGCCATTTTATTTTTCCTGTTTCGGTGTAGTTAAGCGCGGTGATCCAGAAGGAGAGCAGGAAAATGGCCAACATTGTGTCGTTTCGTCCAGGGATCCAGGCTACAGCTTGTGCTAGTACAGGATGCACCGCAAACAAAAGTGTAAGCGCAAATGCCTGCCACTGTTTAATAGATAAACGGCGGAAGAGTTGATACAGCAGTGTTACAGAAAGTAAGTGAAACAATAAGTTGACCACATGATAGCCGATCGGTGATTGTTCGCTCAGCTGATAATTGAGCAGCATGGAATCAAGAAACAGCGGGCGGTAATAGGTGTCATTCGCTGCGTCGAAAACACCGCGGTGGAACGACGTAGCGAGGTTCGAAATATTTTCGTTGTACTGCTGGAAATCGCGGATAAAGATGGAGTCATCGAGTTCCGTAAATCCAAAGTTGGTCACACCGGCATATAATAATATTACAGCCAGTGCCAGCCACAAAACCGGGTAGGAGATAGTGAATTTTTTTTCTGATGTCGGGATGGCTGCTTCGGGTGTTTTTACAGTTTTACTTTGTTTGGCCACGGTATTATCTCAATTTTTCGGGCAAAAAGATACAATTTATTTGAAATTGGAAATCCGGGATTGTGCCGTTCGGTGGACGCTGGTTTGTAGTGTGCTGCTCGTTTTAAAGATGCTCCCTAAAACTTGGGATAGGGTGCATCGGTATGAAACGATAAATTTATAAGAGTAAAAGAATTTTGGGACAAGGCTAGTCGTGGCCATGCCTTTTTATTTCGTATTATTTAGGTTGCCGGACTACTCTTAGCCCGGCTTTTTTGCGCTTGCCGGCGCAGGTGTTTCGATGGGACACCTGCGCCGGCCTGATTCGATTCAGGTTGTATCCGGATTTACAACAATTGTGTCTTAAGGTTAATTAATTATTCGTAGAATCTGATTTTGCCGCCGGTATATGCTGGCGCCAGTTAGTATCCATTGGTACCATTTCTACAGCACCCTGAACTTGCGGCTCAATGTCGTTTGCCTCAAACGTTTGCCGTGTTTTAGGTTGTTTATGCTTTTTATAAGTGCTGTTTTTTGGGGTCTGATGAGGGGCTAGAGTGTCGGAATTGAATGGTTTTATTGAGCAGTTTCCATCAAAATGAGTTTTTTCCGAATCAGCCACTGCGGGCGTGTTTTGTGTTGTCGGTTGTTTGGGCTTGCCCGTTGTGTCTTTTGTTCCGCAAGAACTAACTGTCACGGCAAAGAATAGTACAATCACGGCTGCAATTTTCCGATGGAGTGGAATGTTCGTCTGCCAAACTTTATTCGCTAATATTTCTGGTGTTTCAAAAGGAGTATTTAACTGGCTGGCGCGAAAATGGCCGCAAACATTTCCTTTCCCATTTTGTTGCAGATATTGTGCAATATCCTCCAAAGGCCAGTTGGTGAAATCCACCACTGTTTTGCAACAGCTGTCACAGTGCCGCCCATTTTCATTTGGCGTCATGTTATTCCAGTTCTCGTTACAAGGTGCTGCGATATGAATGGTGTATTGCATGGGCGGCATTTAAAATGAAGATGCTGTAAACCTGTCAATTCCACAAGCAGAGATATATTTTTGGACAAATATTTTAAAATATGGTTAGAAGAGTGAGATGGTTTCCTATTGCTAATCTATAATCGGCAATGAGTTTGAAACCAGTTGTTTATAGTTTTTCTAGATTTTTTCAGTCTTTCAAAACAAGCCATAGCAGGCTTGCTTCGTGAGAATTTATTGTTAATTTACACAGGAAGTATTGAGTGTTGCCCAACCATTTACATTCAATAAGAGTCTATTAAGTCAACAATTTGTTTTAAAACCCATTACTTGTCTTTGTCCTTGGCATATACAGTTCCTGGTCATACGAGTGAGCTCGAAGAGCTTATACGCGGCTGCGCGCGCAACGAGCGAAGCGCTCAGGAGCGATTGTACCATCTTTTCTATCCCCGTATGATGGGTGTGGTAAGACGGTATATCGACGAGGAGATGCAAGCGGAAGAAGTACTGAACAACGGATTTTTAAGAGCTTTTCAAAAAATCGGACAGTATACATTCCAGGGGTCTTTTGAAGGTTGGCTGCGAAAAATTGTTTTTCACGCCGTTTCAGATTTCGTCAAACAAAATATCCGTTACAAGGAAAAAATAATGCTGGTTGAAAAAGATCAGCTTATTCATAAGGACCATGCGGAGGGATTGTATTATAATCAGCTTTTAAGCCTGGTACAATCTTTGCCAGATGCTACTAGAGCAGTGTTTAACTTATACATTATGGAAGGATTCTCCCATAAGGAAATAGGAAAAATGCTGGGGATCAGTGAAGGAACATCGAAATGGCATTTGTCTGAGGGCAGGCGGATGCTAAAAGACAAGATTGAGAAACTCGAATTGCACTTAAAAAAATAAAAATTTTATCCGTATGGATAAAAACATGATAAATATTGATGACCTGGTTCGCCAACGCTTAAGTGGAGGTGAGGAGAAAGAACGTGTGGGCGCGTGGACGAATATGAAAGCACTCCTGGATCAGGAGATGCCTCCAGAGCCTATAGCCGTCGGTTGGAACTGGCGACGAATAGGAGGTTATTTTACGGGTTTGCTTTTACTGGCTGCGTTGAGCGTAGGCGGTTACAAAGGCTATGAAATCGTAAAGGAAAATAATCTCAATAAGAATTCGTCGAACGATGCTTCCGAACATACAAACGGCAACCCTGTCGCAAGCCGCGAACATGCTGGCAATGATACGCATGTGTCTGTAAACGACATTGAACAGGCTGTAAATAATAATACGAAGGACAACACAGTCGCGGGCGCTACCATGACAGACAGCCGTGCGAAGACAGTTGCGGAAAACGGTGCTGCAACAACGGTTGCCCATCACAATACAAAGAATCATCAGATGGGAGGCAGTCATGCTTCGGCTGATGGTCAAAACAACCATTCATCTAACAATAATAATAACAACGAAACGCCTGCAAACAGTGTAGCTGCTACAACAAACCATAACAGCCACAGTGCATCTGCTAACACAAGCCGTACCACAACTGCAGCAAACAATAACTCGACTTCTACTAATAATAACGGTACTGCAGCAACCGCCAATAATAATGCTGCAACGAATGCAAACGGTAGCGAAGGAAACGATGCAGCACAAAAGCTGGCTTCGAATCAACATAAGACTGTAACGATTGCCAGTGGTAATGCTGCAACAAATAACAGTGGTAATATCAAACATGCACCGGAAGCGCCGGTAGCAAAAAATACAGCTAACAATCAGCCAGTAAATAGCCAGACAAATGCTAACAACGCTGGTACGATAATTCCGCAGGCTGCTGTAACTACAGTTGCAGGCAACAGTGGTAATAATGGAATCAATCCTGCGGGAACAGCAGCAGTGATCACGAACAACAATACAAACATGTTGCGTGACACGCTGAAGAAAATTAAAATACTGCAACGTTTTGTACGCGACAATGCTACTCATGCTTTGAGTATGCGTATAGACACCATTGCTGTAGGGCAACAGATAGTGCTTACACAGCGAATGACTGCGCAACAACAACCTGCAAACAACAACACAGTAGCTCCGACGCCTCAAATGCCTAAAGTGACAACACCTACGGCAAATAATGCGATTGCGAAGAATACGGCACGTAAGTCAAGCGCGCCAGCAGCTGCACCGGCAACAACGCCGGCCGCAGCAGCGCCAACGCCAGCCCCTGCTGCAGCTACTGCTGCTGATGACAACTCTATGCTGGTGCCGCTGGCTAATTACAAAGTGTCTTCGCACAAGAGCTATGCCTGGGATCCAGAACGCTTCCAGGACATGGTGCGCCGTGCTAAATTCAGCATGTCGCAGATCAAATTCTATCCCGGTGTCACAGGTGGGTTGAATGCTTCATTCGGCTCTTACTCTCTGATGGGATTCCAGTTTGGTCTTTCCGGTGTAGTAGCGATCAATGACCATTGGAGTATCCTTACGGAACTGAAGTACATCAACCGTTCCAACAAGGGTTTGTCAATCAACGACAATTACGTAAACACCACCGGTGTTGACTCTATCGGTCGCTACCACGGTAACCAGTTTTACAAAGTGTACACCCGTACAGATGATTCTGTGCAGCATTATTTCAACTTCTCTATCCTGCATAGTGTAGAATTGCCGATCTCTGTACGTTATGCTATTGGCCGTCTGTATGTAATGGGCGGTATCAATCTGGTGTATAATTTCGGTGTAAACACGGAAGAAATTGATCAGCATTATACAGTGAAGAAAACGCTGGATTCTACTATCTACTCTAATTTCCTGCCAATATCAACTGTAAATGGCAAAGCGAAAATCACTACGAATGATTTTGCAAGCCGCTTCGGTTTGGGTTACCTGGTTGGTCTGGGTTATCAGATTACGCCGGCTGTACAATTGGATGTTCGCATGACCCGTACTTTCTGGGATAATGCAAGTTCGCAAGGGGCAAAAGATGTATCCAATCAACTGTACAAAATGCCATCGTTCCAATTATCGGTGGGCTACCGGTTCAGTCAGAAGAAATAAGGCTTGATATAGTTTTTGTTTTTAAATGCCGGATCGAAGTTGATCTGGCATTTTTATTTGCCCTTATCTGAAAATGAGTCTTATACCAATTGGACTTCAAAAACGGGATTAAAAATTTTCCGCTAAATCAATTTTAAAGGAGTGTTTTCTGTCACTTTTGCCTTGAAGCAAAAGTAACCAAAAGTTCAAGGCTGAAGGAAACTACGGCTAAAATGAAAAGGCATTTCGCTGCAATTATTAAAGCTTACTATGCTGCTTTATATCCCTTCCCGGCCAATCTATAATTGGTCTGTGTTGCTCCGTTCACCATCATAATTGCGGACGCTGTATGCATTTCATTTTTTAACGCCTACGTTTCCTTAGGCCGGGGGTGTTCCGTAAATCCATCTTTACACAATTAACCCTGCCATTTTTTGATGGTCAATTGGTATTAGAGTGAGTTTTGCGTGCCTAATAGTAGCAGCGCCGATGAACGTACTGCGACGCAACGAAGCTTAACCGGAGCGATAGACTTTGGTATCAAAAAAACAATATGGTTCTCATAGCAACGACCCGAATTGGTATTTGACCAATTAACCATTTAACTTATTGACCATTCTCCATTGACCATTATCTTACCTTTGCACCGTTTATGTCCGTTAGATCAGAAGCAGTTAAAACATGGAAATTGTCAGGACCTATAATTTTAGGTGAACTGACGCAAATGGCACTTGGTATTATTGACAGTGCGATGGTCGGATCAATCAGCTATCGTCATCTGGCAGCTTCGGCACTGGTAAACAGCGTGATGAATATACCGTTCGTTTTGGGTATTGGCATGACGATGTCGGTATCGCAGAGCGTTTCGATGGCGCACGGACGATACGATAGCCAGAAGGTTTCTCATTATTTCTATAACGGTTTATGGGTTTGCAGCATCGCAGCAATCTTTATTGCACTGCTCCTGAATCTCGGTACGGGTATTTTATTTCATTTGGGACAAGATCCTGAAGTGGCAATTTTGGCGAAACCGTATTTGCAGGTAATGGCACTTTCTACCATTCCGATGCTGATGTTTATGTCCATCAAACAATTTACCGACGGACTGGAACGCACGCGTACAGCAATGGTCCTTTCATTTGCGGCTTTGCCGATCAATATATTTTTGAACTGGCTGCTGATTTACGGTAATTGGGGTTTTCCGAGAATGGAATTGCTGGGCGCGGGTTTTGGCACTCTGATTACACGCATTATTATTTTAATTGCATTGGCAACGGTTGTTTCCGTACACCCGCTGTTTAGCAGGTATATGGCGGTGCGTAAAAATCAATGGAAGCTGAAAATGGCTACAGTAAAAGAATTACTGCATATCGGCGTGCCAAGTAGTTTGCAGGCTGGTATGGAATCCGGGGCATTTGCGGTATCAGGAATTATCATCGGTACACTAGGCGCTGTGCAGCAGGCAGCACATCAGATAGCGTTGAGCTGTGCGGCGTTTACATTTATGGTGTCGATGGGACTAGCGCAGGGAGGCTCCATTCGCGTAAGCAATGCCTGGGGCAGAAATAACTGGAGCGGTATTGCGCTGATCGGAAAGAGTACGCTGCTGAGTGGTCTGTGCTATGGTATTTTCTGTGCAATCTTCTTTGTGACCGCCCGGCATTATTTGCCTACGATATTTAATGACGATACAGAAGTTGTGAGTCTTGCTGCTGTGCTCATGTTTTATGCTGCTGTGTTTCAGATTTCAGATGCGACGCAGGCTATAGGCGTGGGTTTGCTGCGTGGCATCAAAGACGTGCATATTCCTACCATTTATGTGGCAATTGCATATTGGGTGGTTGGTATTCCAACAGGTTGTCTGATGGCTTTCACTTTTAAAATGGGCGCAGCTGGTATGTGGATCGGTTTTCTTGCAGGATTAACGTTTGCGTCGATATTTACAAATGTCCGTTTTTCCAGAATAATAGGAAGGAAGTTGAATGGTTAAAATGCTAAAGGGTTAATTGGTCGGTTATGTTTAATACCCGTGTTTGTCATCCAGATGAAAGAGGGATCCCGCGATATGTGTGTCCTGTATTTCGTGAGATATCTTCTTTCGTCGACATATTTTCTGCAAACTTATTAAGAGTTAAATAAGTCGTGTCAGATAACTGTTCTATTTAACCAATTGCCCCGTTAATCCTTTAACCAATTAACCGGTTGCCCGATATTTCTCTTTAATAAACGCCAGCATTTCCGGAATACCTTGAGTATTGCTGGTAGCTAGTTTTTTCCAGATGGCATCTACGATGAGTAGCAGAAAAGCTGTTTCTTTTTGCGGGTTTTCATAACGAAGCGAAGAGAACGCTTCAAACAACAGGGTGTTTACCGGCTGAATGAAGCGCTCATATTGCTTTTGCGCAAATGGCATATCTGTAAGCTTTGACTGTAACCGCCAAAACAGCGGTTCGTCGGTCACTAATTTATGAGGCAGATCAATGACTTTGTAGATCAGCGAAAGCGGATCTTTATCGGCCAGCATACCACGGTTGTGTTCTACAATCCGTTTGTATCCACTTTTGATGATATAATCGAGTAGCTGTTCTTTGTTTCCAAAATGTTTAAAGATCAGCGCTTCCGATACTTCGGATTCACGTGCGATGAGTTGCGTAGAAGCGTGTTCATAGCCCCTCTCGGCAAACAAACGTTGTGCAGTCTCCGCGATTTTTTGTTTACGTGTCATTACCGTTTTTCAATTCCTTTATCAAGCCTTCGTGATCTTCAGCATATTGGTCGGCAAGTGTTCCTGTATCGGCATACTGCCTGTGTTGATGACAACATCGCCCGTTTTTATCAGTCCTTTTTGTTTAAGGAGATCAATCTGATCGGCGATAATCGTATCGATACTTTCTTCTTTATCGTAGTAGAACGCCTGCACGCCCCAACTTAAGCTCAGCTGATTTACCAAAGTCTGTGTTTTAGTAAATACAAACAGCGGAGAGCGCGGGCGATAGCTGGAAAGCATGAAGCCTGTGTAGCCAGATTGGGTCATTCCTATAAGCGCATTGGCATTTACTTCATGAGCAATTTCGCAGGCATTGTAACAAAGCGCATCACTCAAAAATGATGGAGAATGCTTTTGCGGAATGAGGTTTTTATTATAAACAGTTTCTTCTTTTTCTACTTCGGTAATAATGCTGGACATTGTACGGATTACCAGTTCCGGATATTTGCCGGTTGCGGTTTCTGCGCTCAGCATCAATGCGTCAGCGCCTTCCAGCACTGCGTTTGCCACGTCGGTGATTTCACTGCGGTTGGGACGTGTGCGGTCCAGCATGCTTTCCATCATTTGCGTGGCAATGATTACAGGCTTGGCACGGTGAATGCACATGCGTACAATTTTCTTTTGTACCATCGGCACCTGCTGTAACGGCAATTCCACACCGAGATCACCACGGGCTACCATCACGGCATCTGAAGCGATGATGATATCGCGGAGGTGTTCCAGTGCTTCGGGCATTTCTATTTTTGCTATAATCTTGGCAGGGCTGTTTCTATCTTTTAAACGCTGGCGGAGATCAATGATATCTTCTGTCTTACGAACAAATGAAAGCGCGATCCAGTCTACATTTTCACCAATGATAAATTCAAGATCGGCAAGATCTTTATCCGTAAGTGAAGGCAGTGAAATTTTAGTGTCAGGAAGATTTACACCTTTGCGTGGGTACAAAACACCTGGTGTGGTCACTTGTACCTTCACTCGGTTATCGGCAGTAATTTCGGTAACGAGTACTTCAATTTTTCCATCATCGAGTAATATTTTTTCTCCGATGCGTACATCTCTATGAAATGCAGGGTAGGAGATATAAATATTGTTGAGTGTGCCCACTACTTTTTCGTTCGTGAAATAAAATTCATCGTCTTGCTTCAGGTCCAGTTCTCCATTTTCAATATCACCTACACGAAGTTTGGGTCCCTGGAGATCGGCAAGAATAGCTATGTTAAAAGGAAAGTCGTCGTTGATGCGGCGAATATGCTGAATGACTTCATGATGCTGGTCGTGTGTGCCATGTGAGAAATTGAGCCGGAATACATTGACGCCTTCATTCACCAAAGCCAATAATTTTTCATAAGTATTACAAGCAGGTCCTACCGTTGCAACAATTTTCGTCTTCTTAAGCAGCATATATTGGAGTGTTTTTGATTGAATTTGTGGGTGCTAAGTTACACTAAATGGCTGATGGCTGATTTCTTGATGGCTAATGGTCAATTATGAATGGCCTATGACTGTTTACAGCACATCCAAATCAGGAAATCAGCCATCTATCTCCGTTTCTTAGAAGGCTTTGCAAATTGGTTGTATTCCAGTCCGCGTTTTACCCAATGCATCAACTGTTTTTGAGTATGCAGTACTTCTTCGTCTACCCATACATAACCTTTCATTTCGCGATCGCCTAATATCATTGGTCTGCATCCGTTTTCCTCAATAGCAATGTCATAAATAGCGGGATCAAGACGCACCATCAGATGGTCTTTGCCGACTGCTACGCACATCTTATCATTTACCATGAAACAAATGCCGCCAAACATTTTCTTCTCGGTGATGTCGTCGGTATGATCGGCCAGCATTTCGCGTACGCGGTTGGCCAGTTGTTCGTTCGCTGCCATGATTGTTAGTTATGAGTTGTAAGTTATGAGTTATTAGTTATCAATTAAAGGTGGTTGACCATTCACGATTCATCACTCACAGTTTTGTGCTACATTTATTCAACAGAGGAAGACTATCTACATATGGAAAACAAAAATCGCGATTATAGCACCATTAGTCCGTCGGCTAAAGCATTGATTTTAATGAAAGGCCTGACGAATATTCCCTATGCAAAAGAAACAGCAACACTTATTTCTTTACCTGAAAAATATGTGCAGGATTATAGCAGTCGGGAAATGTTTTATTGGGCACGAGTATTACATTTTGAATACCGTTACTGGAGCATAGATCAGTTGCTGGCTGATATTCCACATAAGAATATACTCGAACTTTCTTCCGGATTTTCATTTCGTGGCTTAGCCGTCATTCAAAAAGAAGAGGTTCATTACATTGATACGGATTTGCCGAATATCATTGAAGCAAAAGAACATTTTACGGAGACCTTGAAGGGAAACAATTTTCAGGCAAAAGGAACACTGGAAATTTTACCATTGAATGCACTTGATGAAGAAGGTGTTCGGGATACTACGAACCATTTTCCGCCGGGCGAAATTGTAATCGTAAATGAAGGTTTGCTGATGTATCTCGGGATGCCGGAGAAAGAAAAGCTTTGCAGCATTATCCGTAAAATATTGCAGGAGCGCGGCGGGTATTGGATTACAGCAGATATCTACATTAAGAACGAATATAGTAATGATCGCACAGGTATGACAGATGAGCTCAACCAGTTTTTTCAGCAGCATAACATTGCAGAGAATATGTTTGATAGTTTCGAAGCTGCCGAATCTTTCTTTAATCAAAATGGTTTTACGCTGGATAAGGAAGCAGAAATGAATTATCAGGATATGACTGTGATGCCATACCTCTTGCAATCAGCCACTCCCGAGCGTATGGAAATGGCGAAGAAACAGGGTCGGATACATGCCACATGGCGGCTGAAATTAGCGACACCTAACCCCTAAAAAGGGAATCGCATTCGCGCAGTGACACCCCTTCAGTGGAGGTGGGTATTACCAGAGATTGAGGACTTTCCACCATAAACCACCGATGCCAAACCAGATAATCAGGAATAGTACACTGATAAAGAATCCGTGTTTCCACCAGTCCTTCATATCAACATAAGTGCTGCCAAAAAATATTGGCGCGGGGCCGTGACCATAGTGTGTAATCATACCCATCAAAGTAGGACAGGCGCCGAGGAAAATCGCCAGCATGGCACCGGGCACACCAACAGAAATGCCTACAGATAGAAACACCGAGTACATTGCGGCGGCCTGTGCGGTGGCGCTGGCAAACATGTAGTGGCTGTAGGAATACACCAGAATGATCAATGGAAACGCCCAGTGCCAGTCGAGCTGTTTGAGTTGTGCGCCGACGAGATTGCCGAACCAGCCGACAAAGCCAAGCGAATTGAGATAAGAGCCCATCATTACCAGTGCTGAAAACCATACAATCGTATCCCAGGCACTTTTTTCAGATTTTACATCTTCCCAGTTGAGTACGCCGCTGAGCAATAAAATACACAAACCAATAAGCGCACCAGTTGTAGCATCTACCTGAAACAAGTTTCCGAAAATCCAAAGCACCAGTAGTACAATAAACGTGAAGATCATCAGCCATTCCTGCAAAGTAACGGGACCCATTTCCTTCAATTTTTCTGCGGCCATTGCCGGTGCTTCTTTTGTTTTTTTCAGTTCCGGCGGAAAGAATTTATAAAGGAACAAAGGCATCAGAATAAAGCAAGCTAAACCCGGAGCCAGCGCAGCTATGGCCCAGCTTCCCCAGGTGATGGTAATGCCCAGGTCTTTCGCAAATTTCTGTGCCATCGGGTTGCTTGCGGTTGCGGTGAGAAACATTACAGAGGTAATCATATTGGCATTGTAGCTGCTTAGTGTCAGGAAAGAACCAACTTTACGATGCGTCTCTGCTTTTTCCGGAACAGAACCCATATTGACCGCAATTGATTTCATGATTGGAAAGATGACGCCACCGGCCCTGGCTGTATTGCTTGGGATTGCGGGAGCCAAAAGCAAATCGGCGGTATTAAGTCCGTAAGCTAGTCCCAGTGAGCTTTTGCCAAAGAGACGGATAAAGTAATAGGCGAGCCGTGTGCCTAAACCTGTTTTGATAAAACCGCGGGCAATAAAGAATGCAAGGCCGATCAGCCAGATCGTCGAGTTGCCGAATCCGCTTAGTGCATTAGCGATTGATTTAACAGGATCTCCCGGCGCGAGTACTTCTGTGACCGCACACATTGTAATACCCAGCATCGCCATTGTGCCCATCGAAGCAGCTTTCATTATAATACCCACGATCGTTGCCAGAAAGATTGCCAGCAAATGCCAGGCATTGGGTTGTACGCCTTCAGGTACGGGAATGAACCAGATGATCAATCCGAAAATTACCGTGGCGACGAGCTGTTTGTATTGGATCTCTTTCATAAAACGATGTGTTTAAATTCTGATCTGCAATTGCAGATAGCCGAGGTTATGATTGTATGTAGAGGTAAGTGGAATCTGGTTTTTGAATAGGTCGATCGACACGCCCATTTGCAATGCAGCATAAAAATTGTCGGCAAAAATCAAAGACAGATTAGGGATGAATGTCTGTTGCGGATTGCTGTTGTTGATGTAATCCTGATCAAAATATTCGTAGCGGCAGGAAAGTTCTAATGCCCGGACGCGCGGATGTTTGTATTCATAGCGCAGCGTCGGGAAAAAATAGAAACCCTGCATCCGGTAGTTATGAAGTTCTGGGTTCAACGCAGGTGTTACACTGTTGTAGGTGACGAAATTGGTTCCGTTTTTATATTCACCCATTAGAAGCAGAAAGAATCCTTTTGAGAGGGGAATACGTGCGGTAAAATCTCCGCCTAGAGCAGAACCGGTACCGCTATTAGCGAGACTTCCGGTGCTGCCATTGACTGCTATTGTGAAATCCCTGGCAGCATTGACTTCCAGACGGCCGTAAAAATTCTTGGTGTTGTCGTTATCCGTCGCTGCATTTTTGTTGTTGCCATTATACACACCGCCGAAATAGCGAACGCGTCCTTTCTGATCGATCGTGCCAAATATGGAAAGACCGATCTGAAAACTCTGCCAGCCGTTTTTTGCGAAAGCATAATATTGATTGGAAAAATCGAGCGTACGAATGATATCTACTGCGATGGCATCTTCAATGCCGAAGAACGGACGGAATTGACCGGCCTGAACGTTGAAATGCTTGTTGAGCGAATATTTGATATAGGCATTTTCCAAAACCTTGTTGGACGGATCTCCATTAAAGTCTGCAAGGTTTACTAAAACATTAGCCGAGAAGTGATCGTTGACATTCGCCTTGAGCATGACACGGGCGCGTTTTACAAGGAATGTATTGGTAATGCCATTGGTTGAGGTATCGAAATTCTTTCCGTTTACATCTACGTTTTTAGTGAACGACGCTACATATCGTGTTTGCAAAACGCCGGCGAGACTAAGAGATCGCTGAAAGGCAGAATAGTTGGAAATGGTAGTGTCTGAATTTTCGGTAAGAGAGGTTTCATCTGTTTGCTGCGCCACAGATTGCTGGGAATACAAAAACATAACTATGGCTGGTATCAGCTTCAGGCAGTTTTTCATAGGCCTTTATTGGAGGCTATTTAGAATAGTGGTGTAATAAATATATGATAAAAATTCAAAATTCAAAAGTCAAAAACGAAAAGTGTGAGTGGCGCCCCTCGCGTTCGTTCAGGGGACGGTCTGTAGTGAGTTTGCTGACATCGTGTGTCGAACTTCAAAACCTTAGCGTGAGTTGTCAGTTGCGAGTGTTCGTGTTGTGGATTCCGTCGGCAATCCATTTAAAACAGATAAAACACAAAAAAACGCATCCCTTTTGGAGATGCGCCTGGCTTTTAAATTTTCAATCAACGGCAAGACGTCAGTGATCTATGCTTTCACCAGTTGCTTATTATCGATACTAACCGGACCTGCGCCGAAATAGGATATCATCAAAGCAGCACCAAGCATGGATATGTTTTTCATAAAGGCGGCCATGTCCATTTGTTTCATCATAGGATCCGCAACATTCCAGAATGCATGTAACGTAAATGTAACCGGAATCAGGAAAACGATAAGTAGCAATGCGCCCCATTTTGTTTTATAACCGAGCAGGATGCTGAGTCCGCCGATGATTTCAATTACACCTGAAAGAGGGACGAGAACAGAAGCCATCGGAACACCTTTCGATGCTGCAAATCCTATGGTAGCAGCGGAAAAGTGCCCAGGGCCGGACATTAGAAATATTAATGCGAAAAGTATTCTGCCGATCAATAATGCGTACTTCATAATTGTTTTTGTTTTTTTGATAGCACAAAATTATTTATATTTGCTATACAATGTATAGTACTATACTGTTGTATAGCGCTATACTCGGGTATAGTAAATTGAAACTGAGATGAAGAAACAGGAAAGAGACCACGAACAATGTCAGGGCATGATTGTGCCGGTAAGAGATGCGATTGATGTACTGAGTGGTAAGTGGAAATTGCCGATTATTATCGCTTTGGGCTTTGGGAATAAACGTTTCGGGGAATTAGCAAAGGAGATTCCCGGTATTACTGACCGGATGTTGTCTAAAGAACTGCGTGACCTGGAAATGAATCAGCTGGTGAAGCGCACAGTGTATGATACGATGCCGGTTACGGTGGAATATTCGCTGACGGACTATGGTTCATCTTTGGATAAAGTAGTGGATGAATTACGTAAATGGGGTGTGCAGCACCGCAAGCGGATTATGAAGGGCGTCTGAATTGTAGGTTTTAAGTTGTTTTTTATAACGTCGAGGTGCTCGCGACGGGAGTTCTCCGGCTTCGGGGGAGTTAGAGGGGGCTACCACTTTCGTTCCTCAAGTACTTTTCTTCTAAAATCAAAGATTTTTTTAAGCTGCGGTTTGACCAGCAGGTCGTGAAAGAGGTTGCCCAGCCAGCCCATCGGTAGTTTATAGTGTACGATATCTGTCATTTCTACACCACCATCCACTTCTTTAAAATGGTGTTCGTGATGCCACATACTATATGGACCTTTTCTTTGCTCGTCTACGAAATAGATCTGATCCTGCACATGCATGATTTCTGTGACCCATTCAAATGGTATGATTTTAAACAAGGTCAGTTTATAAACGATCATTAAACCCGGGTATATTTTCTCAGGTAATGTCGTGCGGACTTTGAAATGTAGGTCGGGCGGTGTAATGTCATTCAGATTTTCTGGTCGGCTAAAGAAATTCCAGGCAGTCTGCAGATCTACCGGCAGCAGCTGAACTTGTTTGTGGACGTGGATCATACTTCAAAAGTCAAAAGTCAAAAGTCAAAAGTCAAAAGTCAAAAGTCAAAAGTCAAAAGTCAAAAGTCAAAAGTCAAAAGTCAAAAGTCAAAAGTCAAAAGTCAAAAGTCAAAAGTCAAAAGTCAAAAGTCAAAATAGAATAAAGCCTCAAAGTTAATGACTTTGAGGCTTAGCGTTTATCGGGTGTTTGACTTTAGAAAACGATGGTTTGGGCTTTTATTAGTGAACGAGTGTCACCGTTCCTACATCAGTGATGGTGCCGAAAGTCACTTGTACATTTGGCATCACTACACTTTGATAAGTGGTGTCGGCTGGATTAAACATCAATTCGTATGTTCCCTGAGAGAGACCATTGAATCCAAAATATCCATCCACATTTGGAATGGCGGAAAGTGTATCTGTTCCGTTGATCGCATAAACCGTGATGCCGGCGGCGGGCGGAAGTGCATAGCCTTTAATGCGGCCATCAGTAAGCTCACTATAGGCGCGCATCACCGGTTTCAGCATATACTTGCCATTTCCTGTTTGGTGAATAGAACGGGCTGCATCAAAGTCGATCCAGAAATCGTAAGAGTTACCCGCAACAAGCGTCTGGTTTATGTTCAGCTTTAAACCACTTTCCTGAGCGGATGGTGTGGTAAGCGGATAATCGACACCATTTACTACGACATAGTTGCCATCGCCCAGTATCAGGCGCATTTGAGAAATTGTTCCGGCGGGAATTTCTACCCAGCCCAGCATTGTATCAAGGCCGTTCCGGAAATTCAGAATATTGTATAATCCCGGTCTTACCGGTGTCATAGAAATCCAGGATCCGTTAGAAACATTTACCTGCACTTCCTGCACATTAAGATATACAGCATCATAGGTCGCTGGTCCGTCTGTCAGGTGCATTGTCACTTTCGCATTAGTTGATGAGGAGTAGCCTCCGCCGCTGCTGCTACTGTCTTTTTTACATGCAAAAAGCCCCATAATCAGTAGCGGAATGACCAATAATAACTTTTTCATTTTTTCCTGTTTAATCTGCTTATTGCGATAAAAAGATCGTGCCACACGGCATTGCTGATTTTTTGACTTCTGATTTTTATCACAATGCTAATGGCGTTATTGGAAAATCAGCTATCAGCGGGCTGTGATCTTGTGGTTCAAATCGCCCATTTTGCAGAAGCAACTATGCAACTGGCATAACACGGTTGGGAAGGGTTTGGGTTCATCATAATATTGAATCGACAATTAGTGATAATTCAATAAAACAGTCGTTCATGTATTGTATAGAAACGAAACAGTTGAGTTTCAAATACTCCGGTGGCGCACCGGTGTTGCAGGGTATCGACCTGCAGGTGCCAGAGGGTTGCATTTACGGATTTCTTGGCCCAAACGGGGCGGGTAAGACAACCACGTTGCGTCTGTTGCTCGGGTTGCTGAAAAAGCAGGAAGGCGCCATGCTGCTTTTCGGAAAAGAATTTGAACGAAACCGTATCGAAATACTTCAGAAAACGGGTTCGCTGATCGAAGCGCCTTCGCTTTACAGTCATCTCACTGCCCGCGAAAACTTAGACATCATGCGCTATCTGTATGATTTTCCGCCTAAAAGAATAGACGCTGTGCTGGACCTCGCCGGATTGGGAAATGTGGGCAGCAAAACAGTTGGTAAGTTTTCGCTGGGAATGAAACAGCGACTGAGTATTGCAATAGCATTATTACACCAGCCAGAACTCTTAATTCTTGACGAGCCGACCAATGGCCTTGACCCAAATGGTATCATTGAAATGCGGGAGCTGTTGAAGGCGCTCAACAAAGAGTACAAAACAACGATCCTCATCTCAAGCCATCTGCTGTCCGAAATCGAAAAGCTAGTGACGCATATTGGGATCATCAACAAAGGCCAGCTGTTATTTCAAGGCACATTAGAAGATTTGCAGCGCAAACAAAAACAGGGGGCGAGTACCATTTTTCATACAGGTGATGCCGGAAGTACAATGCGCATTTTACAGGAGAATGGTCTGCAGCCGGTGCTCGCAGATGGTATGGTTTTAATTCCGCTGGTAGACAGATCGGTTATTGCGGGCATTAACCAACAGCTGGTGGCGGAAGGCGTAGTTGTATTTGAAATATCGAGCGGACGCAATGATCTGGAATCCATTTTTATTGATCTTGTAAATAATTAAATCATGCAGTTTATAAACAGTTTACGTGGCGAATGGCTGAAAACTCGTCGCAGTGCAGCTTCCTGGCTTTGTCTGATTGGTGGCTTTTTATTGCCGCTTCTGTATTTTATTGGTGCGCTTAAGGATCATAATACGTTAAACAGTCTACCTGTTAATTCGGAAATATGGAAGGTATATTTTTTCCAGATCTGGCGGTTTATGGCGGTGGTAATGTTGCCAATGGGATTGATTCTTTCGAGTAGTCTGATGACGCAGCTGGAATTTCGTAACAACACCTGGAAACAAGTATTGACTACACCGCAGTCTATCGGAACCATTTATCTGGCGAAGCTCTCCGCTATACTACTGATGACGCTGAAGTTTTTTATTTTCTTCAATATCGGAATGTTGGCAGCGGCTATTATCCCGTCGCTGATTTTTGACCATCAGCTGCCGCGAGATTCTTTTCCTTATTCGTTTTATCTAGTCAACAATCTGAAAATCCTGCTCACCTGTATGCCTGTGATTGCCATTCAATATCTGATCAGTCTTCGTTTCAAAAACTTTTTAGTGCCGATTGGTGCGGGTCTGATGTTTTGGTTGGTTTCCGTAATCCTTGTCAACACATGGAAATACGCTTATGTCAGCCCCTATAGCTATACTCCTATGATCGGTCTGAATACAAAATTACCCGCAGGGATAAATATTCTTATCTTGTCGGGAGTGTATTCGGCAGTATTTTTTGCAGCAGGATTTTTTGTTTTTCGCGCTAAACGTGAAGTCAGCTGAATGTGCATAAATTAACCGTTTCACTGTTTACGTTTGATTGACCATTGACCATCACCACTGACCATTCACCGTTATGAAAAAATCAGTCATCATATTACTGCACATTGGGTACTGGCTGTTGTTTTTACTGCTGCTTGCTTTTATTACCCTTATACTTGCCCGGTCATCACCACGCACAGTAAATATTAATTTTCGTGGTTTTTTCCTGAGTCAGTGGATGCCGGTTATCGCCGGTATGGCAGTGGTGCCGGGTTTGATTTCATTCTACAGTTTTTATACGGTACTATTCGACCGGCTTTTTATACGGCGTAGAATATTACTGCTGATCATTTCCTTTATCGTAGTGCCGTTGCTGGCTGCTTTTATTGGTGAAATAATGCTTGGATTTGCCGGGTTGCCATTCTCGATACCGTCTGCGATAGAAGAAATTATATTTATCGGTTACGGGGCGCTGATGAATGGCGTGATAGGTCTTGTGTTGCGTGGTTTTGTTACTTCTTATGCAGATATCAAAGTAAAAGAAGAGCTAGGCAACAAAAATCATGAAATGGAAATGGCGTTGATCAAAGCGCAATTGAATCCTCATTTTTTATTCAACACGATCAACAATATCGACGTATTGATTAGTATGGATCCGCCCAAAGCATCGCTTTATCTCAATAAGCTTTCCGACATCATGCGGTTTATGCTGTACGAAGCAAAGACAGAACTGGTGCCGCTGTCGCAGGAATTGTCTTACCTTGAAAAGTATATCGATCTGCAGCGGATCCGTAGTGTAAATCCTGATTACGTGCATTATTCGGTTTCCGGAAATCCGGAACATCTGATGATTGCACCGATGTTGTTACTTCCTTTTGTTGAGAATGCATTTAAGCATTCGGAAAACAGGAAAATGGATCAGGGCATTAAAGTGCAGATTTCAATAACTGACACAACGATTAGTTTTGTATGTGAAAATCATTATTCAGATCATGCGTATCATGAACCGGAATACGGCGGTCTGGGCAATCAACTTATCGGAAGGAGAATTGCGTTGCTTTACCCGGATAAGCATGCACTTGAGATCACAAAGACAGATCATTTTTATACGGTAAAACTAGTATTGGAGGCAGATGAGAATTAATTGCATTATTGTAGAAGACGAGCCGCTGGCGATGGAACGTACAAAATCGTATGTTCAGAAAGTACCATTCCTGAATCTGCTGGCATGCTTTGATAATGGCATGGATGCTTTGGCCTATCTGCGGAGTAATGATGTGCAACTCATCTTTCTGGACATTAATCTGGGCGAAATTTCAGGGATTCAAATGGCAGAAGCGGGTACCTTTAAAGCCAGCATTATTTTCACCACAGCTTACCACGAGTATGCGCTCAAAAGTTATGAGCTCAATGCCACAGACTATTTGCTGAAGCCTTTTACGTTCGAACGCTTTTTGCAGGCGGTAAACAAAGTAAATGTTGACAAGCCGTCGTCAGAGCCTGTTTTTGATAAAAAATTCATTTTCGTAAAAACAGAATACCGGCTGGAAAAAGTTTTTCTGGATGATATCTACTATATAGAAGGTATGCGAGACTACCGGAAAATTCATACCGGTAGTAAAGCGATCATGACTTTGCAAACATTTACCGATCTGGAACTGGAAATTCCCTCACAGATCATTTGTCGCGTACATAAATCGTTTATGGTTTCGCTTTCTAAAATAGAAGCAATAGAGCGCGACCGTATCCGTATCAAAGACCAATCTATTCCTATATCGGAGACTTATCGCAAACGTTTCTTTGAGTTAATCAATCACCCGATTAAATGATTGGACATGGCTGCTGTGCTGCGTACGACTAAACAAAGCTGCTACCAAAACCATTTCTTTGGTTGTATTCTGTTTTGCTTTTGATAGACAAGATCCAATGTATCGTTCTGTTGAATGCCTTTGATGAGCAAATCATTTCCGGCGAGTTTGTAAGTACCTTTTAACGCTGTGCTTGAATCAATAATATCCGGACCGTCACCAATGCCACCTTTGTTGAGGAAAACACTTATGGAATCATTTCGGGTATTCAGTTTTAGCACGAATGCTTCTGTTTCGTTATTGAATTTTCTCAGGATATTCCACCGGTCTTGTTTTTCTATGTACAAATCTTTGTAGCAAAGGCTATCCCTGCCCGGGGTATATGTGGTGCTGTTTTTCTTTATCTCTTTTAATGTATAAACGCCCACTAGTTCCTGATATTTTTTCTGATAAGATGACTTGAAAAATGCGGGCCGAACTTTTGCGAAAACGATCAGGCAGGTAAATGCAATGCCGATGCCTTTAAGTATTTTAATAGCAGTTTTTGTTTTGCCTGTAAGCGTTGGAAAGCTAAAATTCAGTGACCTGAAAAACAATAATATTTTTTCCTTCTCGCTATAGATGAGATACAAATTGCACGCCAGCAATACGATAGAAATCGGAAAGGTGATACCGCCGATCTTGAAGAAGAGATTCAGCAGAAAAACCTGCCCGGTAACTGGCAACAAAATGAGCGAGGCGATGTAGTAAGTTCTTCTACGAAAGAGAAATAATGCCGGAACGAATTCCATGATGCCGGTAAACAATTCCTGCCAATGGTTTTTACCGTAGAAAAACCAGGCCAGTTCAAATTCCGACACATCCATCAGCTTTGTATCCATTGCGAACAGCTGGTAATCGAAAAAATTTCCCAGCAGCTTATCGATTCCATACATGATCATCAGAATCGCCAGAATATAACGCTGTGTACCTATGTTCAAATAATCGATCATCTGCGGATTATTTTGCTTCCGGTATTTTCGGAGCAGCAGCAGGCAGGTGATGATGGAAACAAAAAAGGAAATGCCAATCGCGGAAAGTATGGTTGTTTCGTCGCTGAAACCGAATAGAGCAAAGGATATATAAATGAGGAGCAGTGTAATTGCGAAGGCACTGATGATAGCGCCCAGGTTCTGGTCTTTTTTGTTTAATATCATGGTTCGGACAAATGAATTTGCGGGGTAGCAAAGTGGTTAATGCCTCAAAACTAGCCTGCAGACAGCAATTAAACTTGTACTTTTTGGACAGGCAGTTAATCTATTTTGAAAATGAGCTTATCATTGCCGAAGGAAGTGATGTCTTTAAAAAAGCGCGTCGGCTTTTCTCCAGTGAGCTCTTTAAACTGTCTGCTAAAATAGGGCTGATCGGTATAGTCCTGTTCGTAGCAGATGTCCGTTAAACGTGCATTGTCTCCTTTTTGAATTTTCGATACAACGGAGGTCCGGAATTTCGTCAGTTTGCGATAATGTGCAGGGCTGCAACCAATGAGCTCGGTAAAGGCTCGGTATAGTTGTTTGTAATGTACACCCACCAGATTTGCTATTTCCTCTATTTTGTAGTCTTTGGAAGTGTCGCTCAGCAGTTGAATCGCTTTCAGCAAAACCGATTCTTCATTCACAGGACGATATTGCGTCAGTAGAAAATGCTCGATGTATTCAAGTTGCTGTTGGGAGTCCGCTGTAGCAAATACAGATTCAAATAGCGCCGGGAGCATTTCATTCCAGTTGTCGAAATAATACAACAGATCGTTTTGTGGTTTGAATTGTGTGAAACTAACGAACCCCAGCGGTTTAAAGTTGATGGCGATCTCATCCACAACCTGTGTATACCGCACATGCATGCTGCCCTGGAATTTCCCACAAACCATTGCTACATAGTTTTGAACCGTAGCATTTTCAATGAAGACTGTCTGATTTTCGGTAGAGACTTTTGCATTGCGAAGCAGCCCAACTGGCGTGTTTACACTTGGGTAAGCGGTTAAATCAAGCGTGCCTTTGTCTTTTTTCAAAACATAAATACTGTCAACAAATAGTTTTAGTAAATCAGACTGTGGTTCAAAAACGTTTATCATGGGACTACTTCGTCGGGTAAATAATAAAGACTTAACAAGATAAGACCTGCAACGTATAACTCATAGCCTTCAGTCTGAAATGGAGTAAGTCTGATTTTGATTTTTCAATATAAATCAGTTACTTAGCCGCGCAATAAACCCAACTACCGATAGACCCAATTGTGTTTGTGATGTTACTATTGACCTCAATCAAAAAATCTCTCTTGAAATTCAATTTCAAATTTCCCTCAGTATTGTTAGATCGTTTATACCCAGACTGCAGCCCAAAGGCTGCATTTTTTATTTTAAGGGTTAATCAGTAAAAAATACCATTAAAAGGCCGGATTATACAAGTGCAGGATGAATGCCCGGTGTAACTTTGTTGGGTAATGAAAAAGGTAAAAAATACAATTCCGGTGTACGATATCTGTTCTTTAAATGGCCAGAATCATGTGTACGAAGGTATTATGGTGCAGCCTTTTTCCGATTATCTGAAGGTGCATGAGCACTTGTTCGCACCGCACCGGCATGCATTTTACCATCTGGTATTTTTTACGCAGGGGGCCGGATTTCATACGGTAGACTTTCAAAGGTTTGATGTAGCAGTTGGACAGGTATATTTTATGATCCCGGGGCAAGTACATAGCTGGAATTTTGAGGGCGAAATGGAAGGGTATATTGTTAATTTTTCTGAGGACCTGTTTCATCCTTTTCTGAGCGATGGCAAGTATCTGGAGCAGTTCCATTTTTTCAGAGGGGTGGTTGCAGACAGTGTAATACAACTGGATGATAGTGCACAGCAAAAACTAACTGGTCTGTTTGAGGATGTGCTTAAAGAAGTGAAAAAGGCCGATACGTTTACGCTGGATATAGTGCGATGCAAAATGCTGGAATTATTTGTAACGGTTGCAAGAAATGCAGCGCAGCGAGTGGTGAAAAAAGTGCCGCAGCAAAATCAGCTCATCTTATTTCAGTTCAGAAAACTGGTAGATAGCTATTATGCTGAGAAACGTCTTCCGAAGGACTATGCCGCAATGCTTTATATTACCCCCAACCATTTGAATGCTTTAGTTAGCGATCTTCTGGATAAATCTGCCGGTGAAGTGATTCGCGACCGGATATTGCTGGAAGCGAAACGTCTGCTGATTAATGCCGATCTCAGTATTTCTGAAATAGCTTATCAGCTTAGCTTTACCGACAATTCTCATTTCACAAAGTTTTTCAAAAAATACACCGGTGCCACTCCTGAAGAGTTCCGGAAATCTTCCATCAGCAATAGCTAAAAATTAATTTATGTGTGCGAGTAAAATCAATCGGGAGCGGACGCTCCTTGGCAGTGTATTGACCAATAGATGCCCTCATTGCCGCCAGGGAAAGTTGTTTGCCAATCCCAATCCTTACCAGTTTAAAACCACGATGCGCATGCCGGAGCATTGCCCGGTTTGTGGCCAGCGGTACGAATTGCAGACTGGTTTTTATTTTGGTACCGGCTATGTAAGTTATGGTTTATCTGTGGCGTTGCTTGCGGTAATCTTCGTAGGCTGGGCTGTTTTAGCTGGCCTTTCTTTCCGCGACAACAGTATATTCTGGTGTTTAGGTACGGGTATCGCTATGTTGATTGCGTTGCAGCCGGTATTACAACGTCTTGCGCGTTCTATCTGGATCGCATTTTTTGTTCGGTATGATAAAGACTGGGCTACGAGCGGACAGAACACTGAGATTTTTGTTTAGTGGTACGGCCGATTTGCCGATCGCTGATGTCTCATTTACAAATCGACGATCAGGGAATCAGACATCAGTGATAAAGACGTAATTTAGTACCATGTCAAACATAGGTTTAATCATCGAGGAAAGACCGGCAGATATTGGTCATTTTATGGTGGGAAGATTGCTGCCATTTCGTGGTAAGCGCATGGTAGGCCCGTATATTTTTATTGACCACATGGGCCCGGCTGTATTGAGTGATCATGAGAATTTTGATGTGCCGCCGCATCCACATATCGGTCTCTCAACGCTGACCTATCTTTTAGATGGTGCTATTACGCATCGCGACAGTCTGGGTACGGTGATGGAAATAAATCCAGGTGCCGTAAACTGGATGACAGCAGGAAAAGGCATTGTGCATTCAGAAAGAACACCCGAGTATTTGCGTACGTCTGATAAGCATTTGCACGGATTGCAGATTTGGGTGGCATTACCTAAAGACATGGAAGATATGGAGCCTACCTTTCATCATGTAGAGGCAAAAGATATTCCATCCTGGAAAGAAGGCGATGTCTCTTTTCGTTTGATTGCAGGTGAAGCCTTCGGCAGAAAATCTCCGGTGCCTACTTACAGCAAACAATATTTTATTGAGATACACAGTACCTCAAAACAAACACTGAGCATCGGTCATGAGATTTTCGGCGAGTCTGGCATGTATATTCTTGATGGTTCGATAGAAGAGGGAGGGGAAGTCTATGAACCGCGCCACGTGCTGGTTGCAAAAGATGCAAGTCTCTGCAGTTTTACCATTAATCCAAACACAACTATTTATATTTTCGGTGGCGATCCGTTTCCCGAAGAACGTTTTATCTATTGGAATTTTGTAGCCTCAAGTGCGGAACGAATTGAAGCAGCTAAAGAGCGTTGGCTGAAACAAGAATTTGTTCCGGTTCCCGGTGAAACAGAGTTTGTACCGCTGCCGGAATCAAAAGGAAGACCAGCGTCTACTTCTTAATGCGATAATGAATGGGTGAATGTGGGTAATGTGATCAATGTGTCGCTCATGTCACTGGAGGGAACGAAGCAGCATAATTAGCAAAGCAAAATATTTTAGATTAGAAACAGAATGACTCGTAGTATTACTACGAGTCATTTTAGCTTAATGCTGAGCCGTTTTAAGCTTTTCGCGTTGAGCTTTCGCTTATCTATTTTTCGCATCTTTGGCTATTTTCTCGAAGGCGTCTTTGGTTATAACGAGCAATTGATCCGTTTTGCAGCTCCAAATGGAAACATAATCCTTAGAAATTACAATGCAAGATCCCCATCCGGCAAGCTTTTCATAGAGCATCGTCGTGCAGATATCTGTTGGCGTCATGATATCGCTGTACTCCGGAAGATGCGTATGTATTGGTCCCGTTACAGATACTTTTCCGTCATTGTTATTGCTTTCTTCCCCATATCCGAACCGCAGAATGCTTTTGTGCAGTCTTTCTTTTTGGGTTAGTTCATTATGCTTGTTGAATGTAAGCAGGTAGTCGTTGCCATAATACGCTGCATTGTCCTTTGCTCCCATTATGATGTATACCAGTTTACTGTCGCCGTCAATTTTCGGAATGATATTGTAGTTGACATTTGCGTAATACCGGAAGAAAGAAGTATCCGATACCACTTCTTGTTTTACTTTGTAGCTGATGGTATAATAATCTTTTTCCAGCGGTGTAAATTCCCGTTCCATCAAATCCAGGAAACCATGATCGGCATCAATAGTCTCGTTAAAGGAGATCGTACCAATAACACGCGGGTGCTCTTCTCTGGAGTAGAAAATGCATTTCGATTGATTGCCGTCAGGGTAGGAAAAATAACCGCCGATCTTACTGGTGTTGCTGTAGTTGGCCATAAAGATATCAGTACCATACCAGGAGGTGCTTTCAGAACGAAACAGCCATTTCCCTTCTGCGACGGCAGCATCTTTTTTCTTGTCCAGTTTTGAACCTGCCATTGTCTTCAGTGCGAAGGTGGCCATACATAGCGCTAATAGGAGTTTCAGGTATTTCATCTCGTGTGTTTGCGCTAAAAGTAAAAGAACCATGTGGCAAAATCAAGGGTTTGTCTGTTTGAATTAAAATAATTTCATATTCGTTTTGGATGTCCGTAAATTTATTAGCCACCTGTTGTGGTGATTGTTCCTTGTCTGTTGCGCACATTTTTTACCATCACAAATAATAAACTATGAAAAGACTCGAAAACAAAATTGTGTTTATTACCGGCGCTAATTCCGGAATTGGAAAAGCGAGTGCTATTGCTGCGGCCAACGAAGGCGCTACCGTTGTAGTAGCTGATCTGGCAAAATCTAATCATGATGCAACAATGAGCGAAGTGCAGGCCATTTCACCCAAATCTATTTTTGTCCCGATCGATGTTTCTGATGTAAATAGTGTTAAAGATGCAGTAGACGCTACTGTAAAGGCTTTTGGCCGTCTTGATGTAGCGTTGAATAATGCGGGCATTGGTGCGCCATACTCTGGTATTCATGATATGCCCGATGAAGAATGGCACAAGGTGATTAATATTAATCTTACCGGTCAGTTTTATTGTGTGAAATATGAACTGCAGCAATTCTTAAAACAGGGTGGTGGCGTGATCGTTAATCTTGCGTCGCTGGCAGGTTTGGTAGCAGAGCCGGGATTAGTGCCTTATACGGCTGCAAAGCATGGAGTGCTGGGGCTCACTAAAAATATAGCGGTGCAATACGGCGGTCAGAATATCCGCGCCAATGCGATTTGTCCCTATTACATTGATACGCCATTGTTGGATGAGCTGAATGCGGATGTGCGTCAGAAGTGGATTGACCGCACACCGATGAAGCGTTTGGGCAAAGCTGAAGAAGTTGCGAAAGCATTTGTCTATTTCGCGTCAGATGATTCCAGCTATTGCAATGGCAGTATTCTGGCGATCGACGGCGGTGTGCTTGCGGGATAGCTTTCTTTATGCGGCAATACGGGAATATGGAGCATCTGATTAATGTGATGAATGCGCTACTTGTATTGTTGCGGCATTATTGTCGACCGAAAATCAATACAGTTTTCTTAAGACAATGTCGGTTCTGATATGGTTATATTCAAAGGCTGTTAAGCTTGGCAGTACGGCCAATAAACAAAGGCCCGGACATTACATCCGGGCCTTTGCGCTTCATCAAATCATCTATGAGGTAAAGGGAACTTAATCTTTGATGAATTGATAGGTGCTTCCGTCGGTGAGTTTAATAAAATAAGTACCTGCAGACAGTGATTGTACGTCTACTGATTGTGTGCCTGATACGATGGTGAACTGCACTCTTGTGCGGCCATCAATGTCTATGATCATGGCAGTTGTATTGTTCAGCGCATCTCCGTTTACCTGCAGATTTACCAGATTGTGTGCCGGTGATGGATATACGTTTACGTAGTTATTTCCGTTAGCGCCCATCTTTACCGTTCTGATGGCAGAATAGCTTGAAGTACCGTCAATATCCACTTGTTTGATACGGTAGAAATTGTTGCCTGCGACTGGTGCAGCGTCAATCGTGTTATAAGTTGAGGTAACGTCTGAATTTACTTCGCCTTTTACAGTTGCGATTTCAGTGAAATCTGCACCGTCGTTACTGCGTTCTACTACGAAATGGTCGTTGTTTACTTCTTTCGCGGTTACCCATTGCAGCTGTACCTGTCCGTTTTTCGGTGTAGCATTAAAGCTCATCCATGTTACAGGAAGCGGATTGGTAGTCGTTACAAACTGTGCAGGAGGGAATGTTCCTGTTCCTGTTACAGAAGTTTTATCTGCACGAACACGGAAGTAATAACCGGTATTTTTTGTGAGACCTGTTACGTTAAATGAATTTCCCGTGCCAGCGCTCTTGCCATTATAGCCAGTTACATAAGTGCTGAAGTCGCTTGCTGTAGAGACATCCAGCAGGTAGTTGGTTACGGTGCCTGAAACCGGCGTGTTCCAGTTGGCCATGAAATTCCAGCCGCCGATGTTTGTAGCTGTAGTTGCAATCGGCGCAACCAGCGCATAGCTTTCTACCCAGTTTGAAACGTTGTTGGCCAGTGCAAAATTGGTCAAAGTACCGTTTAAGCTGTTGCCGGAATAATCGTAAGCAGTTGGGAACAATGAGTTGTTTGCGCCAGCTGTACCCTGATCTAATTTATAATAAGCGAACAAACCTGTTTGTGGTACTGTAAGATCAGTGTACATATTGCTTTGCAGATCTGTTTGCGAACGAGTGACGTTCCAGAGGCGAACTTCATCAATCGTACCGTTAAAGTATCTGTCAGTACCGACTGTCGACCAGTTACCAATTTTGAAAGGATAAGCAGGTGTGGTAATCACCGGATTGGCCGTGTTAATGTTCAGCAGATCTACGCGGTTAGCAGCGCCATAAGCTTTGCCATTTACGTAAAGCGTCATCGACTCTTTAGTGGCACCGTCCCATGTAGCGGCAATATGATACCAGACACCTGTTTTCAGCAAAGAGGTAGAAATACTTACGTTACTGCCGGCACCTGTACTTCCGTTCATACAGAAGAACGCAAGTTTGTTGGAATAAACCAGGAGTTCAATACCGTTGCCCGTTATAGAGTGGCTCAGGATTTCCTGATCGGTAGCGAATGAGTTAAACTTAACCCATGCTTCCATTGTTTTGATATTAGTAGCATTGAAAGATGCATTAGATCCGAGGTCTACGTAATCATTCGTGCCGTCAAAACTCAGTGCGTTGCCCGGCTGCGCCAGTGGCGGATTTGCAGTGATCGTGAATGCCGCAGAAGTATCCACACAAGTGTTGGTTACAGCCACGCGATAATCGCCGGAAGCAGTTGCAATATAGTTGCGGTTGGTAGCACCAGAGATTTGTGAACCATCTTTCAGCCACTGATAAGCGGTGCCGGTTACTGACGCAGTAAGCGTTGCAGCGCCTGGCTGGTTAAATGTAGTAGGTCCTGTTGCCGTGATACTTACTGTAGAGAAAGTAACACCATACTTTGTACTGAGGTAGCGGTTTACTGTTTGAATTTCGCAGGCAGTCAACTTGCGGTTGTAAACAATCATCTCGGCAATATCACCGTTAAATGCGTTGTCATCACCGTCCCAACCGATGCGAAGATCTGTCTGAGCGGCAGTTGCATCAGTATTGTCCGTAAATGATGAGCCTACTTGCGTACCGTTAAAATAAATGCTGGAGCCGTTTGCAGTGCCGTGATCATAGACAGCGGTCATGAGGCGGAGTACACCAACAATACCTGCATTCGGCATAATCGCTGCACTGTTCGTTGGGCCGAGCGAAGCGCCACCGTTGTTTGCGTTATTTGCATTTCCCGAAGGCCATGAAGAAAAATAGAAGCGATCCCAGTTACCGTTATCATCGCCCCATACACCCTGGTCGCCAGATTGTGCGCCTTGTTTGTAAACGGTGAAGATGGTGACAGCAGGCATGGTGACAGAACGGATGTCGACATTCGGTACTTCGTAAACGGAGCCTGATGTCTGGGAAACGCGTGTGAAGCGTATTACAGATTTGCCATTGATTTGATTGGCATAAACTTTACCGCCAACTTGTCCTCCAAAGACAGTTGCGTTGTTGTTCCCGCCAGATTTGTCTTTCCATGTTGCAATGGTTGTCCCATCTGCAGGATTGCCCGTGCCAGGATTCACATCCGATGCGTCGAGCCAAAGTTTAAGGTTTGAAATGGTGGAAGGATCATTTTGGGCAATAGCTCTCCCCGCAGTGAGCAGCATCACTGCATGGAAAGCGAATAATAGCTTTCTCATGTTTGGTTGTATATGCGTTTTAAATCTTTAGATAAACACCCATACGGACAGGCACACAGCAATACTTACGAGCATACAAACAAACTCCCCCGAGTTTGGTTTGCGCTGTTAAAGTTTATTTGAATACTGGTAAAATGTTGTGTAAAGTAAATGCAGCTCCCCAGCCAGACATTTACACTACCCATAATTGGTGGTTGCAAAGTTGAGAAGAATAATGGAAACACAGTATTATCTAAATCATATATGTCCACAAACGACATTAATTTGTCCTTAAACAGCATTGAAGCGCTGCATTACCTCGGCCTGGTAGGCTCTGCCGATGGGTAATTTACTTTCCTGCACCGTTATTTCTTTACCGGTGATTGATGTTACATACGAGGCGTTTACAAAAAAAGATTTGTGAATACGCACCCAATTTATTTGCGGATAAGCTGCGGCAAACGACGTCAGCGGCATGCGCATCAGATATTTTGCGTAAGGCAGGTGTATTTCCGTATACTTTCCTTTGGCTTGCAGATACAGGATATGCTTTATTTCTACTTTTTCATAGCGCCCGCCAATTTTTATAAACAACGGCTCTTCACGGGTTTCTGGCTGTATTGTTGGTTTCGGAGCCGGTGCAGGCTCTTCTGTATGTTCCGGTAATGCAAGTTCAATGGCTGCAAATAAGGTTTCTTTGACAAAAGGTTTAGTGAGATATGCTGCAGGGCGAAACCGTTTTACTTCCTGGATAGTGGCTTTATCGCTGTGTGCGGTGAGTACAATGAAGGGTAATTTGGAATAGTGCGTATTAATGTAGTCCGCAACCTCAAGTCCGGAGCGACCTTTACCAAGTCTTATATCCATAATAACCAGGCCGGGATGCTCTTCATTGAGCAGGGCTATCGCTTCATCTGGTGTAGCCACGGCATCCATTGGTTGGTAATTCATGGATTCCAGTAACTGAAACAGGCTCTCTGCTATTATGGCTTCGTCTTCGAGAATGAGGATTTTCATGTAATCGCCTATAAAAATAAAAAATAGTCTTCCACTGAGTCGATTCCCAATACATTTTTGTTTCTTTGCTGTCTCTCTCCAGCCCACCTGATACAGGAAAATTTCATCACAAGTAAAAAGTAAAAAAAATGTGCCGTCAGGTACTGTTTCTGTTTTTGACCATTCCGGTCTTCATCTTTTTATTTTCGGGCACTGCAAAAGCCGAAACGCTCAGCCGTTTGCCTGACTCTGTTCAAGTGGCGTTAAAAGCTGTTCCAAAGCAAGATTGGGACAGCGCATTATATGATATCGGCGAGGCGTATTATGCGATGCAGTCAGATGAGGGATACAGGCTGGCAATGGAATGTTACACCGTTTCGTTGAGCATGGCTGTAGAGCGCAAGCATGATCTCTGGATTCATCGCAGTCATCTGGGGCTTGGTACCGTTTATGATGTTTCCAATAATATTGAAAAGGCAATTAAGTACTACAAAATCTATTATGATGAATGCCTGCAAATGAAAGACGAGCCAATGGCTCAGTTTCGCGCTGCCTATAATCTGGCGGTTGTATACCGGAAAATTCACAATGCCGATAGTACTTATAAATACGCCATGCAGATGGATGAGCTGAGTCAGAAAAGTCTGCCGTTGGACAGGCATCCAGGTGCTAATTTGCTGATTGCTGATCTGATGTGGTACACGGAAAATACAAAAGAGTTCATCCGTTTTTTTGAAAAGATACCGGCCAATCCGGGATTTAAAAATGGGAGATTGCCGATGGCACGGATGTACGCTGCTGCTTTCAGCAATTATCTGATGATTACCGGGCATAAAAAAGATGTAGTGAAACCATTGCTTGAAGAATTGAAAACAACGAACGATTCTTCTGCGATTCTTCATATTATTTACACGAACCTCTGCGCCACTGGTCAATATAAAGAAGCATGTTTTTATCAGGATATTATTAATGATTTTGGAGAGCGTTCTTCCAGAAAGGTGTTCAGCGAAATGCAGTATCGCTTGCTGAATGCGGAGAATGAACTGAAGGATAAAAAGGAAAAATTATTGCTCGGTGACCTGACGCATCTGCAGCAGAAGAATAAAGAAATGTATCTCGCTATTTCTCTCCTTGTTGTTGGCGTGGGCATCAGCTTTCTGGTGGCTCGTAAATTCAGAACGAAGAATAAATTGCTGGGTGCGCAAAACGAAAAGATTCTGCAGCAAAAAGATGAAATGGGTTTAATGATGAAGGAAATTCATCATCGGGTAAAAAATAACTTACAGATAATCTGTAGCCTCATCGATCTGCAGCAGATGAAGCAAAGCGATTTGAAGGGGTTGGATGAAATTCAGTCGAAGATGAAGACAATTGCACTCGCGCATGAACTGGCTTATGAGGAAACGCAGATGCAGGGAGTCCGGGTAAGTGATTATTTGCGAAGGATGGTGGAGAGCAGTCTGCAGACTTTTACCACAGTAGATAACAGGCCAGACTTTACGGTTAACGATTGCGACGTAACGATGGATATTTCTAAACTGATTCCATTTGCACTGATTGTAAACGAACTTTTGTTTAATACCATCAAATATGTATTGCCGGTGCGCAATAATTGTTTTATCAGTATGCACTGTATCAGTGAAAATGGGAAAATACGTTTCTGTTATGAAGATAATGGTCCGGGTTTGCCGGAAGACTTTGATGTTGCAAAGGCAAAAACATTGGGTATGCGTCTGATCAAAGGTTTTGCACGCCAGATGGATGCATCGATGGAAGTCACGAATCGCCCGGGTCAGGCACTTAAATTCTGCTTTATATGGGCTAACCAATAAATAGGAAGAATACCAGTTTCGATATTATATGTGAAATAAACCTCGCGTTGGGAGCATAGCAGGTTTACAAAGCGTCTCACATTGTGGGACGCTTTTATTTTTTTCCTGTATTTACCTTTTACCCATTTAACTCTTTAACAGAAAACTAAGCCTTGTGCGCAGCCGCCAGCGGATCAAACAACATTGCGGTACAGAGACAGTTTGTTTTTCCTTTGCTCATCAATGTCGGGTAATTGATACAGCTTTTACAACCCTCCCAAAAATGTTCATCGCGGGTAAGTTCTGAATAGGTAACCGGTTCGAAGCCCAGACGTGTATTCATTTTCATTACTGCCAGACCGCTCGTCAGACTGAATATTTTGGAGTAAGGATATTTTTCGCGGCTCAGTTCAAAGATCCGTTGTTTGATGCGCGCTGCAACACCACTTTTCCTGTAAGCATGAGCCACAATTAATCCCGAGTTAGAGACATAGCGATCATTGTCCCAGGCAGAGATATACGAGAAGCCTGCCCATTCGCCACTTGCCGTAAACGCAATCACGGCTTGACCGCTTTTCATTTTTGCTTGTATTGATTCCGGCGTTCTCCGTGCAATGCCTGATCCGCGTTCAATAGCGGAGACATACATTTCTTCACAGATCATTTCTGCCAGACGAAAATGTTCCTCGCCGGCAATTTGTATTATAAACCGGATTTCTGCTGCTGCGCCGATGGCGACGGCTCCGGGAGGTTCTGCTTTTGGTTCAATTCTGGTAAATAACATTTGGCAGAAGTTGAATGGTTGTTTGAAATAAGTTTTTTATTCAACTGTGTTTTGCGCGCGCATAATGGATTTCACGATTGCTGATTTAATGTCAAAGTCCATTGCGTTGACTGCTTTGAAAGAGACTTTGTGGTCTTTATAACAAACGATAAAATAGCGCGGCGTATAATTATTCAAGTAGTTGTCAAATAATTCAATCAGGAAGATGCCGTTTTGCTTGTCAGCTTCTGTGAAGTATTTAAACTCGTAGTGTTTGTCGTTAAAGTCAAATCCTTGTTTCATTTCAGTTCGTTTTTGGTTGTTTGTATAAATGGTCTTAATCATAATGTGATTCGTCCTAAATGCTGTCTACCAGATTCTTTTGGAGAAATCTGATTTATAACAAGTAGTCCAAATTTGATGCCATTTAATGTGATCAAACCGTTAAACGAGCCGGTATCAAGTAGTCAATCTGTTAAAAAAATTTTTCGCTTTAATCTGAAAAACACCTTCTCATAACGATAGATATTGTTTCTCAATTTGATAAAACGTATTTAGATCAACATTGTTCCCTAATTTAGAGGAAGCAGATTAGCGGATTGTTACCGCAATAAGAGCTTATTTTTAACAAAACAACCATGAACAGCAAAGAACGTTTCAGCAACCGGGTAGCAGATTATATCAAGTACCGGCCGCATTATCCCGAAGCGATTATTGATTTTTTGCAGGCGCAATATGAACTGTCCGCCGGAAAGCTGATCGCCGATATCGGCGCAGGAACGGGTATCTCATCTGAGTTGTTTTTGGAGGCTGGTTATCCGGTGATTGGGGTGGAACCCAATAAAGAAATGCGGGAAGCGTCCGAAGAGCTGTTACAGCAATACAAAACGTTTCGAGCCGTAGATGGTTCCGCAGAACATACAGGTCTTGACTCCGGAAGCGTACATGCTATTGTTTGCGGGCAGGCCTTTCATTGGTTTGATATTGCGAAAGCAAAAGAGGAATTTAAAAGAATTCTGAAAAAGAACGGGCTGGTCATATTAATATGGAACGAACGCAGGGTAGCCTCCGATTTTGAAAAGGAATATGATCTTCTGATTGAAAAACACGCCAGAGATTATATAAAAGTAGGACATCGCAACATTGACCTTGAAAATATACAGGCGTTTTTTGCACCGAATTCCTGTCAACTTGAAACCTTCGCCAACAGCCAGATTTTTGATTTCAACGGACTTGAAGGCAGATTAGTTTCTTCTTCCTACATGCCGCCGCGCAATGACGCCGGATACGTGCCAATGATTACAGATCTCAAACAACTTTTCGACCGCTATCAGAGCAATAATTCAATCACCATTCAATACGATACAAAAGTGTACGTAGGGCGGTTATAAAATCAAAATTTAAAAGTCAAAAGTCAGCCCGCTTAATTAGGTCAATACTCCCTGATCACTTTTATGAAATAAATTTTAGCCTGGCAGCACAGTAGCAATTCAGCTTCGTCGAGCGACCATCTGAACCCTGGCGAGATCGGATGAAGACTACTTTTTGTTCACTTTTTTAGCAGGCAAAAAAGTGGAAGAGTGATGATTTGAAGTTAAGTTAAAATACTATTGTCAAATCAGGTACCCGTAACTTACGACAGGGTATATTTTACAACGGAAAGTTTCTTTTTTTGAAAATCATTTTTACCATTTTTATAAACCTTCTGCCTTAAAATAATATTGTTTTGCACCGCAATAGAAAAGGCTGTGGTATGAAAATAACCGCAGCAGTCGCTCCCACCTTTTCTTGACACAGCAGTATTAATTTTCCTCCATATGAATTTATCATTACGACGCTTTATTGCAGCGACTGCAATGTTGTGCCCGGCCGTAACCCATGCCCAATGGACGGCAGTAGGCAGCAGCACAGGTATTTCTGCAGCAGCCAGCAGCTACCAAAACATTACACAAGACTCAACAGGTAATCTGTATCTCTCTTATTTCGACACTACCAACAATAAAGGTTCTGTGATGAAATACGATGGCAGTACCTGGTCTTATCTGGGCGGATCGGCAGGCATTACCTTGGGTACCGCATTTTACAACAGCACAGCGATCGCGCCTAACGGAGATCTGTATTATTCATTTCAGGATGGTTCCAATAGCGTGAAGCTTTCGGTAAAGAAATACAGTAATAATGCCTGGAACAGCCAGTGGCAGAATCTTTCAACAGGGGGTGCTTATTTCAGCTCCGTTAAAATTGCACCATCATCAGGACTCCCTTATGTGCTGATGCGTGATCTCGGCAATACCGGCAATCTTTCTGCAATACGCTACGACGGCACCGGCTGGACTGGTGTGGGGACGGCGGGGATTACGTCTCTGCTGCCTTACTACGGCGCATTTGTGATTGGGAAAAATGACAGCATGTACGTTGCTGCAATGACCGCTTTAGGTCAGGTAGAAGTGTATAAAAATCACGTTACCGCAAGTACAACAACTCCATGGCAGAGTGTTGGGAACACGTCTTCATTTACAGCACAACAGTCATTCAGTATTTTTCAGCAGGGATCTTCAATTGCGATTGATACTTCCGACAGATTATATCTCGTATACACTTCGTCAACAGCTGAAGGCAATAAGCTGAAAGTGAAAAAATATGAAAACGGTATCTGGTCTGCAGTCGGTGCAGATAATTTTACCGCGGGTGCCGCAAAATATGTGAGCATCGCTGTAACGCCAGATGGTACCCCTTATGTTGCTTATTCTGATGCAAGCATTGGTAATAAAACAACTGTTATGAAATACGACGGTACGCAGTGGATTATTGTTGGTAACGCCGGTATTTCTGCCGGCACCGCAATTTTCAATTCGTTGACGCTTGATGCTTCGGGTAATCCAATTGTTGCTTTTGCAGATCAGGGGAATTCAGGAAAGACAATAGTCATGCACTACACACCACCTTGTAATAATGTAGATCCGGCGGCAACAACGGGCAGCCTGGGTTGTGTTACGTTCAACTATGCCGGTAGTCCGGTGACTTATACAACGGTGCGTGCAGCGGATGGTAATGTCTGGTTGCAACAAAATCTGGGTAGCGCGAATATCGCAATTTCTTCCACCGACAGTAATGCTTATGGCGACGTGTATCAGTGGGGCAGATGGCAGGATGGCCATGAGAAAAGATTGGCTCCAACGAGTGCTGCGCCTGCGACAAATGATCCATCGGGTGTGCCTCCCGGAACAAATGCATTCTTTACCGGTACGCCTGCTTGGTGGACAGGTGGTGCTTTGACCGATACCTGGACCGCGCCAAATGCAACATCAGTGTCTGCAACTAATGGTTGTGATCCGTGTAAAGCAATAGGCGCGGGCTGGCGTTTACCAACGCAGACTGAATGGCAGACCATTATTACGAATGAATCGATCATTTCTCCGGCAACGGCATATAGTAGTAACCTGAAACTCACTACCGGCGGTAATCGTAACAGCTCCGGCAATTATGATTTTGTGGGAACACGTGGTTATTACTGGAGTAGTACTACATCCAGTACTGGTGCCAAATCCCTGTATTACAGCAGTGCTATCACCAATGCAAGCGCAGGCGGTCTACGTGCGCAGGGTATGTCTATTCGTTGTTTGAAAATGATAGTGCCTGTAATTGATAGCGTACGCGTTGGTGTGCAAAACAGTGCTACACCATCCATCAGTACGAATGCCGGTACGTTGCAAATGACGGCAACTGTCTATCCGGCAAACATGAGCCAGAGTGTAATCTGGAGTATTGTTCCGGGAAGCGGGACGGCGTCTGTCAGTTCAACCGGGCTTGTTACCGCTCAGTCAAATGGTACGGTCTGGGCAAAAGCTGTTTCCGTGCAGGACACAACAAAATCGGATTCTATGCAAGTGTTCATCTCCAATCAGATCATTCCGGTTGATAGCGTGGTGGTAACTACGCAAAACAATGTGCAGCCGGTTATTACCACAAACGCTGGGTTGCAACTGCTGGCAACTGTTTATCCCGCAGCTGCGAATCAGAACGTGATGTGGAGTACGGTACCAATTACCGGCGGTGCAACGGTTTCTGCTTCTGGATTGGTTTCTGGAACCGCGAATGGAACGGTTATGGTGAAAGCTGCTTCTGCTCAAGATATGACCAAACAAGATTCATTGATCGTTACCATTAATATTCAAGCGACCAGCATCAATGCCGTGAATGCGGAACAGGGCGTGTATGTTTTTCCAAATCCGGTGAAAAACGTGCTGAACATTTCGTTGATGAATGCACTTCCGTCGGAAACATTTACTGCAACGGTTTTCAATACAAATTGTGTAGCGGTAGTCTCGAATATTTACAACGGCAACAGTGCTGCCATTAATGTGGCCAATCTTCCGGCCGGTGCGTATTTGCTGCGCATTACCACAAACACGCAAACGCTGAATAAAACATTTATTAAAGAATAGGGAGTAGGACGCATATAAAAGGTAAAGGGAAATGATTCTTCATTTCCCTTTTTTATCGCTTTTCCGTAAAGGAGATGTCATTTAAAACTGATCGGCAACTTAAAATCATCAGATCAGCGTCGAGGTTTTGACTTTTATTTCGCCAGAGCAATCTGTCCCAGATGATAAGCCATATGACTGGTACGGTTCATGAGTACAGAAAGTTTATTGCGGCCCGGATCTTTTGCGAGGTCTTCATCTGTCATAGATGTATGTTTGGCAAACCATTCGTCCGGAGTTAATTTGGCAAAACCTTCATTCAATGCGGTTACAGATTTATCCCAGTCTTGCTTTAGTTGTTCTGCTGGTGGCATTTCCTGTCCTGCTTTGTCGGCAGTTCTAAGAAATGGTTCGTCAAAATGGGCATACATACGATCGCTCAGGCCAAACAGAGAAAGCATGCTGTCATTCGCGGCAATCAAATGTCCGAGTAGATAAATAACGCGGTTGCGGCCAGGTGCTATTTCTTTTTGCAAGTCTTCATTGCTAAAACTTCCGAAGAGTTTGTTGGCACGGTTGATCTCCACATTCCAGGATTTCAGCGCCATATCGGAAAATACTTTTTTGTCCATGGTTTTGTTTTTTTGAGATAAAAGCTGTTGATCAGCCGCTGCAAGTAACATCAATTAGTTGGACACGAGTATAAAGTTTGCTGATTGCAGGATCGCAGATTTGATGGTTATGCCATTGATAGGGACAAAGCTCAATAGTAGCTTTGACGATGAACGTATTGCGACGCAACGAAGCTTAATAGTAGCTAAGGCTCTTGTATCAAAGGATTTTTTAGAATTTTCCTTCCAGAAACTGCTGCAGGACCAGCGCATGCGTATGTTCCGTATCCTTGGCGCCATACACTAAAGTGATCTTTTTTCGATCCTTGTTGGCCTCCACAAATTCAGCAACGGCATCGTTCTTTTTCAATTCAGCAAGATATTTTTTTTGAAATTCAGTCCATACAGCAGGGTCATGACCAAACCATTTTCTCAGCTCTGTAGAAGGCGCCAGTTCTTTCTGCCAGTCGACGATAGCTGCCTCTTCTTTTTTGATACCGCGCGGCCAGAGTCTGTCTACCAGTATGCGATAGCCATCTTTCTTTTCTGGTTTTTCATAAGCCCGTTTGATTAATATTTCCGGTTTCATAAGGAATGAATTTCGGTCGATATAAAATTACGGGTTTTAATAGGGACAAATCACGCGCGACTTTTCACTGCAAAAAGCGTGCGCAGCAAAATTTTCATATCCAGCAGGAACGAGACTTTCCGTACATAAAAAAGGTCAAGGCGGGTCCGGTCAGAGATGCTTTGGAAATCTGGTGTTGCGCCGTGTCGGCCCGTAGCTTGTGCCAGGCCAGTGATGCCTGGTTTCAGAAGGTGGCGGTGGCGGTAGTCCGGAAGCATCGACGAAAAAAGCTCATCGTGGTATAACATATGGGGTCTTGGTCCTACAATGCTCATGTCATTCATCAGCACATTAAACAACTGCGGCAGCTCGTCGATATGCGTAATTCTAAGCCAGAGACCAAGGCGTGTAATCCGTTTGTCATCCGCCGAAGCCTGCCGTATGTCGCTGTGTTCATTGATCCGCATTGTTCTGAATTTTAGACAGGAAAACGTACGGCCGTTCAGTCCGATCCGTTGCTGTCTGAAAAATAGTGGTCCACGCGAAGACAGTTTAATCGCGATAAACAATAAAGGTGTAAGCCACGAAAGTATCGTCACCGTCAGCAGACTGGCTATTAATACATCTGTGCCTCTTTTTACCCGGCGGACAAAAAGCGTATCAGGAGTGTCGAAAATAATCCTGCGGACAGTTCTGGTATTCTTTATTGTTGGGTTATGGACGTAGTGCTTTGCTTGTACTAAAGTAGTATTCATCTTAAGGGAGCTTAGTTTTATTGACGGTTTAAAGGGTGTTGCCGACGTTCTCAACGCCGGTAAAAATTGAAGGTTGACAGTTTATCCTGACGGATATGTTTATCTCAGACTTGTTGTGACGAGAATAGTTTAGCGTAATAAATATGACTAGAAGGTCGTGCGTTCATATGTTTAAAGTGCGGGTTTTGGGCTTCGCACATTAGAATACAGTAAATCAGCAGAAAAGGTTGGGTAATTTTAATTCTTTAGACAAAAAAATGGCAAATGGAATTCATATTTAACATTTTTTGTAGGTAGCCAGGTGTCCGTAATGCTATTTTGCGGAGGTCCCGCTGTTCACTATTACTCCTCGCTCGTTGCCTCGCTGTGGGGTAACCGTTGCCATCGGGGCTATGATCCTGGCGTTCAGTTTTCTCATCTGACAATTTTCTGGCGTAGCGGATAAAACTTAAGATCGAATTACCAAAATCGGCAACCAAATAAATTATTTTTGGAAATTATACCGATCGGTATGTAAATTTGTGGTGTCAAAAAATGAACCGTGTATGAGCAAAGCAGAAAAGACCAGACAATTTATTGTAGAGAAAACCGCGCCTGTTTTCAATAAGAAGGGGTATGCGGGTACGTCGCTTACTGATTTGACAGAAGCTACTGGTCTGACGAAGGGAAGCATTTATGGCAATTTCACGAATAAGGATGAAGTGGCGCTCGCCGTTTTTGATTACAATCTGCAGAACCTCCAAAACATTATCAGCATAGAAATGAGTAAACGTACCGGCATCCGCGAAAAGCTGATGACCTATGTAGACGTGTACGAGCACTACCAGAATTATCCATTTCAGCAGGGCGGCTGTCCTATTTTAAACACGGCAACTGAGGCAGACGATACGCATCCCGAGCTGAAGAAAAAAGCATTGGGTGCCGTGATGAACTGGAAAAACACGATCATGCGCCTGATTGAAAAAGGGCAGGAGGAAGGCGAATTTTCGAAAGACACGGACGCGGAGCAGATGGCATTTACCATTGTGGCAACTATTGAAGGTTGTATTATGATCCATAAACTGACAGGCAAAGTGCAGCATCGCAATATGATTCTGCAAACAATCGAAAAAATGATTCAGGCACTCTGATATTTTTTAGCTCAAATAAAATACCGATCGGTATAAAAATGAAAGAAGTTTTTATTGTTGATTTTCAGCGAACACCAGTAGGGAAATACGGTGGATTGCTTTCCGGGATACGTCCGGATGACCTTGCTGCCGCGACCATTGCCGCATTAATGCAGCGAAATGAAACCTTACCCGCCACAGATGTTGACGAAGTAATTTTTGGTTGTGCCAATCAGTCTGGCGAAGACAACCGGAACGTGGCACGCTTTGCTTCGCTGCTCGGCGGATTGCCCATAACGGTTCCGGCCTATACGGTCAACCGTTTATGCGCCTCAGGGATGCAATCGGTGATGAATGGCTTTGCACAGATAATGACAGGCGCTGCGGAGGTGGTGATCGCCGGTGGTGTAGAAAGTATGAGTCGCGCGCCGTATGTGATTCCTAAAGCACAGAAACCTTTTGATCGTGGTTTAGAAATTGTGGATACCACATTGGGGTCGCGGTTTATGAATCCGAAGATGCATGAAAATTACGGACCGTATTCAATGGGTGAAACCGGCGAAAATGTTGCGGAGCGCTGGCAGGTAAACCGGGAGCGGCAAGATGCATTTGCGTTGCAATCGCACGAGAAATATTTCGCAGCCTGGAATGCAGGCAAGTTTAATGAGGAGCTAATCGCGGCGCCGGAATTTCTGAAAAAGGAAATGACGAACCCGATAGATGAAGGTGCAAGACCCGGTACTTCTTTGGAAAAGCTCGCTGCGCTAAAGCCCGTATTTCGCGAAGGTGGTTCGTTGACCGCAGGCAATTCTTCCGGTATCAACGATGGCGCATCCGCCATTTTACTGGCATCCGGCGAAGCTGTGAAACGGTACGGATTAAAGCCAATCGCAAAAATTATTGCATCGGCTTCCGCGGGCGTACATCCTGATATTATGGGCACAGGTCCGATTCCTGCTACGCAAAAATTATTAAAACAAACCGGGCTTTCTGTTGCAGACATCGATCTGTTTGAAATCAACGAAGCTTATGCTGTTCAGGTTTTGGTTTGTGCAGATGAACTGGGCATCGAACCGGAAAAATTAAATGTAAACGGCGGTGCCATAGCAATCGGCCATCCGTTGGGAACATCCGGCAATCGCATCACCGGACATCTGGCGCTGGAATTGCGCAGACGAAATGCGCGTTATGGTATTGCTACGATGTGTGTGGGCGTCGGGCAGGGTACCGCTATTCTGATAGAAAATCTAACGCAATCATAAATATCAATTCAAATTCCTTTCAAAAAACAGACAATGAGTAAACAACAAACCATCCTCATTACAGGAGGAAGCGCCGGTATTGGCTTTGAAATGGCCCGGCTTTTTTCAGAACAAGGTCATCGCGTTATTATTACCGGAAGAAATGAAGCAAGATTAAAAGAAGCTGCAGCAAAACTAAACAACGTTGTTCCTTTCGTTTGTGATGTAACGCTGGAGAATGATGTAGATAAACTGGTAAAGGCTATTCATAACGACTATGCTGATCTGAGCATGCTGATCAATAACGCGGGCAATGCATTTTATTATCGCCTTTATCCGGGTGCAAACGCTTTTGAAAAGGCCAGCCAGGAAATGATGACCAATTATTTGTCGATTGTCAGCCTTACAGAAAAGTTACTGCCATTGCTGGCGATGCAGCCGGAAGCGGCAGTCGTAAATGTAAGTTCTATCGTAGCATTTGTTCCGGGCATTAATATTCCTACATATTCTGCGAGCAAAGCTGCGTTACATTCTTACACACAATCGCTGCGCCTTACATTGGCACAGGCAACCAATATAAAGGTGTATGAGTTAATGCCACCATTGGTGAACACTGAATTCTCTAAAGAAATAGGTGGTGAAAATGGTATCCCGCCACAGGAAGTAGCGCAGGCTTTGGTTGATGCATTGGCACAACGGAATTATGAAATCCGGGTAGGTAACACTGCAGACATGTATGAATTTTCCCGTCAGTCTCCCGAAGAAGCGTTGATAGCAATGAATGCGGGACGCTGATTTTTTATACCATTAATATACCGAACGGTATATTAATGGCCTTCTTTTCTACAAATATTCAGTTACGATGCGCAGATCTATACTCATATTGACGGTCATTGCAGCCGCCATTATGGAACTTATTGACACATCTATAGTAAACGTTGCCCTGTCGCATATGAGCGGTAACCTGGGTGCCACGCTGGAGGATACTTCCTGGGTGATTACTTCTTATGCAATCGCCAATGTGATTATTATTCCGCTGACCAGTTTCCTGGCGGCAAAACTGGGTCGGCGTAATTATTATATAGGGTCTGTAATTGCGTTTACTTTTTTCTCCTTCATGTGCGGGCAGGCTTCCAATATCTGGATGTTGGTCGTATTTCGTTTTCTGCAGGGTATGGGTGGCGGTGCTTTGCTGTCCGTATCTCAGGCTATAGTGTTTGAGCAGTATCCGCGCGAAAAGCAAAATGTGGCGAGCGCTTTATTTGGCGTGGGCGTGTTCATTGGTCCTACTATCGGTCCTACCTTAGGCGGTTTTATCACTGAATACTATTCATGGCCCTGGATTTTTTATATCAACGTTCCTATTGGTATTACAGTGGCCTGCCTTTGTATTGCTTTGCTGAAAGAACCTGAAATAAAACCACAAACAGGGAAGATCGACTGGCTGGGTATTTTATTATTGGCGGTGGGTGTGAGTGCCTTGCAAACGGTACTGGAAAGAGGGGAAACGGAAGATTGGTTTGCAGCCAGCTATATTATCTGGTTGTCTGTCATCGCATTTTTCGGCATTCTGTTATTTATCTGGTGGGAGCTGCATACCGATCAGCCGGTGGTGAATTTGCGTGTGCTCAAAAGTCGCAACCTCAGTATTGCGGCGGCATTGACTTTTGTGGCTGGTGTCGGGATTTTTAGCTCCGTATTTCTGACACCAGTATTTGCCCAGCGTTTACTCAATTTTACACCTACACAAACAGGTTTGCTTTTGTTGCCGGGTGCTTTGCTGGCTATCGGCGGGTTGATTATGTCTGCCCGACTATTGCAGCGTGGCATTTCTCCGATAGTAATGATCATAACCGGAATGGGTTTCTTCGTTTTGTTCAGCTGGCAAATGTCGGTGCTCAATTTACAGGCAGGAAGCAGTGATATCACGGGTCCATTAGTTTGGCGCGGTTTAGGATTGGCGCTGGTGACTGTCCCACTTACAACGCTGGCCGTGTCTTCATTAGAGCCAAAAGATATTCCGCAGGGTGCAGCACTCAATAACATGATGCGGCAACTGGGCGGTTCTTTTGGTATCGCGATGGTTAATACTTTTCTGACGAATCGCAATGCTTTGCATCGTTCTGATCTTGTGTCCCATATCAATGCGTATAATCCATCCGCTATTTTCCGGCTCAATGCCTATACTCAATATTTTATAAATAAAGGGGTCAACAATTTTGACGCAAACAATAATGCGATTAAACTGATCGATAACGGTGTTACACGGCAGGCAAATCTGCTCAGTTTCAGCGATGCCTATCTTTTGGTGGGCATTATTTTTCTGCTTTCACTGCCATTGTTGTTGCTTAGTTCAAGGGGTAAAGGCAAAAAAACACAGGTAGTATTATCAGATCATTAACTCGGCGAAAATTGGCCCTGAAAGCAGGAATATAGCAATTGGTTCTTGTTGCAAATCTGCCTAACTTTCAACTATAAAATACTATTATGCTTTCAGTAGGTTCAAAGGCCCCCGAGTTTTCATTATATGCTACTCCCGACCAAAAAATCAGTTTATCAGAATTCAGAGGAAAACGGGTAATCCTCGCATTTTATCCCGCCGACTGGAGTCCTGTTTGCAGTGACCAGATGGCGCTATACAATGAAATGCTTAAATACTTTCATAAGCTTAACGCGGAACTTATTGGTGTTTCGGTAGACGGGAAGTGGTGCCATATGGCGTTTAGCCACGATCGCAATTTACATTTTCCATTGCTGGCCGATTTTGAACCTAAAGGTGAGGTGTCGGAAAAATATGGGGTGTATGATCATACAGTCGGTGAATGCAAACGTGCACTATATGTGATTGATGAAGAGGGCGTCGTACGTTGGGCTTATCTTTCGCCAACAGGTGTGAACCCCGGTGCAGATGGTATTTTAAATGCATTAGAGGAAATGGATCAAGTGGCTGAAAATGATTTAAACAACTAATCACTAAATCAACAAAACATGTCTTTACGTCCTCCTGTTTCTGCCGATGATCATAGCTCCGGTAAAAATGACGCGCCGATAGAACTCGTAGAATACGGCGATTACGAATGTCCGCATTGTGGTCGCGCTTATCCTATACTCCAAAAGTTGCAGCACAAAATGGGCGACGATCTGAGGTTTATCTTCAGAAATTTTCCTTTGGCGGAAATGCACCCGCACGCAATCATGGCTGCTACAGCCGCAGAAGCGGCGGCATTGCAAGGTAAGTTCTGGGAAATGCATGATATCATTTTCGAACACCAGCAAGAATTGAGTGGGCATGCACTAATAGATTTTGCCGAGCAACTGAAACTTGATGTGAACAAGTTCGCAAACGATATCAGATCGCAGGCGCTTGCTGATAAAGTAGAAGAAGATTTTGAAAGTGGCATGCGCAGCGGTGTTAATGGCACACCTACTTTTTTTATTAACGGCGTTAAATACGAAGGCAGTTGGGAAGATGAGGACTTGTATGAGTATTTGCAGGCAGTGCTGAAGGATATTTGATTGGGGTGAATGGACAATTGTGAATGATCATGTCCAAATAATCTTACTGTTGTTTTTTTAGTTATGTCGGCGAGCGTGATACCTCATGTAATGTGAGTGTTCCTCGCATTTATCGTTATGAGCAGAGTCGAAGGGCAGAAACCTAGGCTAGTTTAACAGTCCCATAGCTTTAATGAATCAGGGGATTTTTCCCCAGCAATAGATAAATATAATTCCACATTCACAGGTTGTTATCTGTTTCAATTACAGGAGATTCGATATTGTTCTAGCCGGAAAAGCGGATCGTTGGCATGGATTTTTTTGATCTAAACTGAAGTTCTTTAAAAATTGAATGATGCAACGCTTTCGGGCACATATCGGAGAGAGCAAAAGATTCATAACGCCGGGAACTGTCGGACACTTTCAGGCAATATCTTCTACACCCTGATACAAGATTACATCGATCGCGATGCCACCATCTGAAACAACGTTTTCAAGCGTGAAGGCCAAATCAATGAAGAATATTTTTTCAGATGCAGTAGCATATAGCAGTTTTTGGTCGGGAAGCGTGCTCATTTCAATTAAGTTGACAGCTTATAATGGACAATTGATAATTTCAATCATTTAGAAGGCGCTAATCGGGGCGGCCAACCACAGCAATCGCCATTCCATCAAATTCTTTTACGCCAACCGTAGACAAAATAGTTGCAGTTACATTTTTGTTGTCCGCAAGCAATTGATTAAAACGCCTCACACCTTGTACACGTTCGTCAGTACTTTCAGGATCTAATATCTTTCCTTCGCGCACTACATTGTCACAAATAATCAAAGTGCCAGGTCTGGAGAGTTGTAAGGCATAGTTGAAGTATTCCGCATAAGGCGGTTTGTCGGCATCAATGAAAATGAGGTCGAATGGCTTTTCTCCATCGGTTATCATTTTTGGCAGGATATCCAGAGCCTTTCCCAAACGCATATCTACTTTGGAAAGTACACCCGCATTCGCGAGATTTTTTCGTGCTATGGCAGCATGTTTTTCTTCCGCTTCCAGCGTTACAACAATTCCGTTTTCTGGTAATGCACGCGCCAGCCAGATGGTACTGTAACCCGCAAAAGTACCCAGTTCCAGAACACGGGTTGCATTGACAGTTATGGCCATCACTTGCAGAAATTTTCCCTGACTAGCCGAAACGCTCATTTGTGGCAGGGTTTCATCGTCTATAGATTGAATTGTTTGCCGTAACGCATCGTCTTCCGGTGCCAGCAGATCACTTATGTAACGGTCAGTTTGAGCGAAAATGTTTTCATTCATTGGTTATAGATTTAAATGGTAATTGTATATGTATATGTTCCTTTGAAGATACTTAATTTGGCCATTGCAAACACACGTTGGAATCGGGTTGCGGAATGATCAGCATTTCGATTTTGCAATTTTTTTCAACGATTCGACTCTTTAACCAATTAACGTTTTAACCAATTAACGAGGTAACTTTGGAAAATGAAGCGCTCGGGTTCTGCGGATTTACCTTTACACTACGGTCTTGTTCCAAAATGGCTGGCTGATCGCATGGCCAAACTCGGCCTGGCGATCACGGAGGCAATCCTTACAGAGTATGGAAAAGAGGAAATGCTGCGCCGCCTGGCGGATCCGTTCTGGTTTCAGAGCCTGGGTGCTGTGCTGGGTATGGACTGGCATTCTTCCGGCATTACGACCTCCGTTATGTGGGCGCTGAAACGTTCTGTCAATCCGCATTCTAAATCCCTGGGTCTTTATTTCTGCGGAGGAAAGGGCAAGTTCTCCAAAGAAACACCGAATGAATTATTGAGAATCGCAAATCTTACGGGCTTGAATGGAAACGAGCTCGTTCGTTGCAGCAAGCTTAGTGCTAAGGTTGATAACACTGCTGTGCAAGATGGTTTTCAATTGTACATGCACAATTTTGTGGTAAGTGATACTGGCCAGTGGACCGTAATTCAGCAAGGCATGCATGAAACCCAAAGTACGGCCCGGCGTTATCACTGGCATTCCGCCGACGTAAAATCATTTGTAGAGGAACCCCATACCGGTGTATGCGGCGAAAATATGGGTAAGATACTTAACCTTACCGCCGCCGATGCAAATACAGCAAGAGCGGGTATCTTACAACTCACGCACGAAAATCCAAATCACATCATAGCTGAATGTGCACATCTTGTAATGCCTGCGCATCATGACGTACGCCAGGAAAACGTAAATCTGAAACGACTTGGGACAGTGCTCTGGCTGGCGCAGGAACAACAACCACAAAATTTCGAAGAGCTGCTTTCTTTGCAAGGCGTTGGTCCGCGTACGTTGCAATCTTTGACCTTAGTCAGCGAAGTGATTCATGGTAGTCCATCGCGATTTGAAGATCCGGCGCGGTTTTCATTTGCACATGGCGGGAAGGACGGGCATCCGTTTCCTGTTCCTACAAAAGTGTATGATGAGTGTATTCAGGCATTGCAAACCGCCGTGCAACGCGCTAAAATCGGTGAGACGGATAAAGCGCAGGCGATTAAAAAACTGCATGAAATTGCTGCCAATGCAGAAAAGAATTTTACGCCGAATGAACGTTTCAATGATCTCATCGAAAAAGAACGTGCCGACTCCTGGAAGTATGGCGGTAAAACAGTTTTTGGTGACGCAAAACCTCCGGATACGCAACTCAAATTATTTTAACCCCATCCCCTAAAGGGGGGCACAGATCGTGGCGCCGCATGATTAGTCGGGGTGATAAACACGGGTTAAACTTTTAGGTTTTGATTTTTGACTTTTGACTTTTGAAGATGCCAGGTGTTATTCCACCGTCATTGCTGCGGCTTTCATTTCCCGCACACGTTCTTCACCGAGATATCTTTCAATAGCACCTTCAATCAGGTAAATAAGCGGCGTCAACACAATCGCCATCGTAGCCTTGTAAGAATAATTTACCAATCCTACTGCGAGTACTCGTTGATAAGACCAGCCACGGCCCAGTTTGAAGGCAATAAACAATACAACAAAACTGTCTATCAGCTGAGATACAAGTGTAGAGCCAGTGGCGCGTAGCCATACTTTTTTCTCTCCGGTGATTTTTTTGATGCGATGAAACACCCAAACGTCGAGAATTTGACTAACAAGAAATGCTATCAAACTACCGAAGATGATCCACATCCCCTGGCCGAAAATACTACTGAATGCCGCCTGCATATCGGGTACGCCTTCGTTAGCCTGGCTGCCGATCCAGAAAGATTTTTCTGCAGGTACTTTAATGGCCAGGAAAAACATAATGAAGGCATAGCTGATTAATCCGACAGCGATATAAGAAATACGACGCACCGCTTTAGGACCATAATATTCGTTCACTACATCCGTCATAATAAATTCCAGAGGCCAGAGCAATACACCTGCAGTCAGCGTGTAGGTAAGGCCATCTTCTCCCAATAGCGAAAAAGGATGTTGTACCATGCCCAATGCTGCTTCCAGAGAGAACAGTTTACCACCGATACATTCTGCAATCAGCGCATTTGCTACAAAAAAACAAGCCATGAGCAGGAATACTTTCGTAGGCTTGTCTGCAAGGATTTTATGGATCATGGTGTAAAACTATCGCATTAGCGGACTAATGTCAACAAAAAACGCCGGCATTTGCCGGCGCTAATAAAATGATAAAGTCAGCTATTTCTTCTTTTTCTTAGGTGTGATTGTTACGAGTGGTACCGGAACCGTAGGAAACACAGGCTGGGCCGGATAAAGCATTTCATAACGTTCAATATTATTTTCCGGATATACGAGCGTTTCATCTTTCAGTATCTGAATACGTACTTTGCTCTTGTCTATATCTTTGATCAACGACGGTGTAGATACGCTGGTCGCCCATTTCTCGCCGGTCCAGTAAACATAGCTTTTACGGTGCGGATCATAAAACATATAGTAGTCGGGGAAATAAACATTGTCAGGTCCGTTTTCCCAGTCGGGCACCGGTTTTGAAAGGTCTACTTTTTTGGGCAACGATTCGGTGCTGGTTGTAGCCGTTTTGCTTTTCGTCACTTTTTTAGTGTGCGTTTGCGCCAGCGCCGGAACGGCAAACAGTGACAGTAGTCCGTATAAAATGATTTTTCCTGACATAGGGCATCCATTTTAATCCACCCATAAGTTAGTCAAAAAAGTACAGATAGTCAAAAGTTGTACGTTAAAGGTTTTAGGTTATAGGTTATACGTTCTGAGTTGTCAGTTTTAGTTTGTAAGTCATAAAATAGATAACAGGTTACAGCCTAAAACTTAGAAGTTAAAACTTACAACATAGCACTTAAAACGTAGCACTTACAACCTAAAACTTAAAACTATCTCTTGTGAATGAAAATCTGCGTGAAATAATAAGTACCGTCGCGGCTAACTGCAATGCCAATGCCTGTCAGGTTGTAGTTGCCCATAATATTCTTGCGGTGCCCTTTGCTATGCAGCCACATGTCTACAACTTCCTGCGCAGTTTCCGCCCCATACGCCACATTCTCAGCTGCGGCATCGGCCGGACTCAGCTGTTTGATGAGTTTATTGGTGCGTTCGTCAAAGCCGTCATGACCAAAAGGAATGCTTCCGTTCGCCATGTCTTTGCTGTGTCTCCAGGCGGCGTCCGAAATAGTGTTGTTCATCTTCATCGCCTGTAATCCATATTTGGCGCGGTATCTGTTGATGAGTGTGAGAATGTCGCCTTCCATATTGCCCTTGCCGGCTTTCGCTTCGTGACATAAAACAGGGAACAAAATCAGTAAAAACAAAAACGATAAAAGTGTGGTTCGCATTTCGTGCAGTTGGTTAAAATAGTACTGTAAAGGTAAAAATCATGCCATTTCAAAAATCCATCATTTGTTGAAACCTGCCTGTTTGCTATTCTTAGCGTATTTTGCACCGCAATGGAAATGCTTTGCCTTTCCCTGAATATCAGATACATTTTATGCCATATACATCGCTCGAATCTTGTTTGCTGGACCTTGAAAAAAACGGACATCTTGTAAGGGTAAAGGAAGAAGTAGACCCTTATCTGGAGATGGCGTCCATTCATCTTCGGTTGTATGCTGCGAAAGGGCCGGCAGTTTTGTTCGAAAACGTAAAAGGTTCGAAGTATCGCGCGGCGTCCAATATTTTCGGAACGCTAGAGCGCAGCAAATTTATTTTCAGGGAGACATTGGCTAATGTGCAGAAGATTGTGGAGCTGAAAAATGACCCAATGAAAGCATTGCGCCAGCCGTTTAAAAATATCGGTACTGCAATGGCTGCAATGAAAGCACTGCCGAAAAAAAATCCTTCCTCAAAACCGGTTCTGGCCGATGAAATCAAAATCACAGACCTGCCTTTAATTCAGCACTGGCCCATGGATGGCGGCGCATTTGTGACTTTGCCGCAGGTGTATACTGAAGATCCTGATAAGCCAGGTATTATGAATTCGAATCTAGGTATGTATCGTATTCAGCTGACTGGAAATGAGTATAAACTGAATGAAGAAATTGGGCTGCATTATCAGTTGCATCGAGGTATTGGCGTACATCAGACCAAAGCGAATCGCAAAGGACAGCCGCTGAAAGTAAGTTGTTTTGTCGGTGGTCCGCCGTCGCATACCCTTTCAGCAGTAATGCCATTGCCGGAAGGTTTGAGTGAAATGACTTTTGCCGGTTTACTTGGTGGACGCCGTTTCCACTATACTTATCAGGATGGGTTTGGTATTAGCACCGATGCAGATTTTGTCATCACGGGTGAAGTTTATCCAGGTGAAAACAAGCCAGAAGGGCCATTCGGTGATCACTTAGGTTACTATAGCCTTACGCATCCGTTTCCGCTCATGCGCGTGCACAAAGTTTATGCACGTAAAAATGCTATCTGGCCGTTTACAGTTGTGGGCCGTCCGCCGCAGGAAGATACCAGCTTTGGTGCCTTGATTCACGAAATCACTGGCGATGCTATCCCACAGGAAATTCCGGGACTGAGAGAAGTGCATGCCGTAGATGCTGCAGGCGTGCATCCGTTGTTGCTGGCAGTGGGCAGTGAACGTTATACGCCTTATTTAAAAACACAACAGCCGGCGGAGATATTGACTATTGCTAATCACGTTTTGGGCACCGGTCAGTTGAGTCTCGCGAAGTTTCTCTTCATAGCGGCCGATGATACCAATCAGCTCACAGCACACCTTGCACAGCCGTTTATGGAATATCTGCTGGAGCGCATCGATCTTACCCGCGATGTTCATTTCTATACAAATACAACTATCGATACGCTCGATTATTCCGGCACTGGATTGAACGCAGGCAGTAAAGTGGTCTTTGCTGCTTACGGGCCTAAATTGCGTGATCTGAGCCGCGATGTTCCGCAACTGCTTAAAGAGTTACAGTCGTTTGAAAACCCACAATTGGCCATGCCGGGTGTTATAGCGCTTCAAACCAAGTCATTTGTAGATTATGATACTGCGGCGAAAGAAATGGAATCGCTTCAGGCACAATTAAAAGATAAAACACCATTGCTGAATGGCGTGCCATTTATTGTTATCTGCGATGACAGCAGCTTTACTGCCGCAACGCTTAATAACTATCTCTGGGTGACGTACACGCGTTGCAATCCGTCTCATGATATATACGGTGTCAGTAGTTTCACCCGTCACAAGCATTGGGGCTGCGAAGGTCCATTGGTGATTGATGCCCGCATCAAACCGCATCATGCACCGCCACTGGTGTTGGATCCGGCAGTGGAGAAAAGGGTAGACCGTTTGTTCGCAAAAGGCGGAAGCCTTCACGGAATCGCTTAGAGAGTCAAATTTCAAAAGCCAAAATTTAAAAGTTAGTGCGCGGTTGTTGTTCGTGGCCGGTGCGTCTTTTATAAGGCGCACGTAAACGTTAAATCTGCGTTTCCGCAGGCGAATTGTCAACTATGCATTGTCCATTGTCGATTGAATCTTCGTAACTTTTAGTTCCTTTTTAAACGTTTAAAAAACATCTTTCAAATGGGAACTCATCTTTCAGGTAAAGTAGCTCTGGTAACCGGAGCTGGTTCTGGCATCGGCGAATCTTGCGCCTTATTGTATGCAGCCAAAGGAGCCAAAGTAATTGTGTCGGACGTGAATGAAAAAGGCGGTGCGGAAACCGTACAAAAAATCAAGGACAAAGGCGGCGATGCTACATTTGTAAAAGCGGATGTGGGCAAGCCAGAAGAATGCGAACAACTGGTAAAAAAGACAATTGACATTTATGGCCGTCTTGATATGGCTTGCAACAATGCCGGTATCGGCGGCGAGTCGCATCCTGTCGGCGACATGAGCGTGGAAGGGTGGAATAAAGTAATCTTAATTAACCTCAGCAGCGTATTTTATTGTATGCACTATCAGATTCCGGCGATGCTGAAAAATGGTGGTGGTGCTATTGTGAATATGGCTTCTATTCTGGGAGCAGTAGGTTTTAATAATTCTGCCGGTTACGTAGCTGCGAAACATGGCGTTGTTGGATTAACTCAAAATGCAGCATTGGAATATTCATCGCAAGGTGTTCGTGTAAATGCTGTTGGACCTGGTTTCATCAATACACCATTACTTGATGTGATGGACGAAGCCGCTAAAAATATGTTGATCAGCCTGCATCCGATCGGCCGGCTCGGTAAACCTGAAGAAGTAGCAGAATTGGTGGTGTTCCTGAGTTCTGATAAAGCTTCTTTCATTACGGGTGGCTATTATCCGATTGACGGTGCTTATCTCGCACGCTAGTTTGATAGGTTTTGTATAACAGCAAAAAGCGCAGTGAAAATTTCACCGCGCTTTTTGCTGTTATGTTGGCTGCTGAACCTTTTAAGCAATTAACGATTAAAAGAAGACATGCGAAATACAAATTAATCTATTTACCGCTAGAATTTACGCAATGTTTCGGCCTCCGTTTCCTTAAGTCTTGAATTTTTGGTCACTTTTGCTTCAAGGCAAAAGTGACACGAAACACTTCCCTAAGCCACATTTTGATCTCAATTGGTATTAACTACTGAATCTCCGACACACTCAAAAATCCAACCAACTTCCCTTTCTTCCAGTACTTCAAATCCGACTGATAGTTCTTTTGATTACGTTCGGTAATCTTTTTTGGATCAAAATCATTGAGATTTGGTTTGCCTGCATTTACCCAGGCGGTATACCAGAAATCCGCTGTTGTTTTTACCGCTAAGCGAAGTTGTCGTTCAATCAATCTATGCAAACGGTCATGATACGCTTTCGCAAATTCATGTGAATGGATTTGTTGCCCGTAGCGGTTCTTAAGGATTTGCCCGTTGGCATCTTTAGCATAGATTTTATCTGCAGGAAACGAATGTTCTGCTTCTTTCTCTGCTGACAATACACTGTCGAGCAACGCGTGACTGTGCAAAATAACTGACCAGATTTCTTTATTTGGGTCGGCTATAATTTGTGCTTCACCCGAATTAAAATTATATGCGCTGCCGAATTGTTCCGGAAGTTGTGATTCGAAAAATGAATGCACTCCTTTTTGACCCGTTAACTGGCCGTCATAATTTTCAGTCGTATGCAGCGGCTGCGTAGCATCGCCTATATAGTGCGCGAGATCAGCGGCGATGTAGAGGATTTCACTTTTGTTCTTTTCTTTGAACGCATTCGTGAGTCGTGTCATCATATCATTGATCTGCCAGGGCAGTGTTCCCGTTTTTCGCAGCAAGCTGTCGCCAAACAGGGCCGCTGCTTCTTTGTATGTATAAGGCCAATTGCCGGAAACCGGTGGAAAAGGTTCCATGTCGATAAAATGTTTACCACCTTCGCCTTTGTCGCCGTTGATGTATTTCCGTAAATCTGGAACAACTGCTTCTTCTGTAATAAAATCAATGTGATTGTAGAAAAACGGAATCATTTCTTTCGGTAGGGTAAACACCGCACCGTTATTGATATGCTGATGCCCCCAGGAGCCCCATGCAGAAGCTTTGGGTGTGTAGAGTGTTGCCGCCAGAGCGAGGGCCAAAAACAGTTTTTTCATAAGGAGCTTTGTCAAGATTTCACGCGAGGCCGCGTTTGAAGCAAAGCTAAATTATTTGCGATGGAAGGTTCCCGAACTGCAATTATTTCAATGTGATGTTTGGTAAACAGGTAATTCAACTTTTTTGAGCGTGCGTTCCTGTCGACAAACACGCGCGTTTCTAACACGTTTTAGGTTTTGACTTTTCAATTTAATGAAACCGCACATATCCGACTTTAATTCCTACCGTCACACCCGGACTAACATTCATGTCTTTTTCCTGAAATGGAGTGCCTGGCATTACATTGGTATTGCTCGTCTGCCAGTAGTCTACGGTGCGCGTTCTGAATTTTATGTTCGCCTGCAATCCTGCATAAATGTCAACGCAGAAATTACCGAGCATTTTTTTCATGCCTGCAATTGCCTGAGGAATCAGCATAATTGCGTTACCATCCTGGATGCGGTAATCGTATGGATATTCCGGAGAGTCTGTCGAATTGTGGTGGTTGTAGACTTTGGCATCGTCGTACCATTGATATTTAAAGCCCATGCCTGGAGAAAAATACATGAGCACGTGTTTGTACTCAGTCATTTTTCCGAAGGTATAGCCAATACGCGCCACCGGTCCCTGATATACGCCGAGGCTCACATCGTCGCTATAACCGTCGTTTTCGTTGCCGTGTTTTTTTGTGATGCCAAACTGATGTTTGCCGGGTGCGCCAAATGAGTTGTTGAAATGAAACTGGTAACCTACACTAATTTGCAGGCTATGAATTGTTTTTCCTTTCGTATGCAGGAAGCGCTCGTAACTAATGGTAGGCATGCCGAGCGTAGCTTTGGTAAGATCAAAAGCGTAATATTCTTTCGGAACAACAATCTGAGAAAAGCTTTCCAATGAAAAAGAAAGCACCAGGATGGCCAAAAGCCATTTCATACACTTGAATTATAATGGGAAAGTTAAATAATTTATATAAGAATTGATAATTGACATGGAAAAATGACAATTATTTGGGGTATGTCCCCGCAGAAAGTTCTCCACCTTTGGAGGAGCTAGAGGAGGTCTCTACTCGTGTTTGTCACCCCGAGGCAACGAGGGGTCCCACGAAATAGGAGCGTACTCGCGCAGAAAGTTCTCCACCTTTGGAGGAGCTAGAGGAGGCCCTTACTCGTGTTTGTCACCCCGAGGCAACGACGGGTCCCACGAAATAGGAGCGTACTCGCACAGAAAGTTCTCCTCCTTTGGATGAGCTAGAGAAAGCCTAAGGGTTGAGTATCATGATATAACTGGATATGGAAATCCCGCCAGGATTGATACCCGGTTTTCCTTCGGGAATAGCTTCATTCAACTTTTTGTAATAATCAACCCAGACAGGAAAAAAATCTTTCGAACCAATTGGTTTAAAAGTCATTGGCTCTAGTTGAAAGACCGGTTTTCCGTTATTTGCATATTGAAATGCATCATAGATCAGTTCGGAGCAATAGTATTTCCCGTTGTCATAGAGGAAATCATCATCATAAGGGATCCCTATTGATTTTAGCGAAAAACTAATGGCGCTGTCCACCAGATGGTGGTATTGCGGTTTCATTCTGCCGATAAAAATCTTGTGTTTCGTACGGCCTGTAAATTGTGCCAGTGGCGTCATACGTACATTATTGCCGATTGCTTCAATGATGAATGTAGTATCATCTTTTACATACACCAGCCCGATATGCGAAAAATGATTGCCGCCATAACTTTGCGTTACTTGTTCAATTGCATCACAAAGCGGGCCACAGTCGAGATCTTCAAATAGAAAATCTCCGTTTTGCAATTTTATGTTTGCGGGAATGGTCTGTGCCTTCGAGCCTATTTGTAATAGTAATGCGCAGGCAAGCGTCAATAAATATTTCATCAGTTTTTTAATAAAAAAGTCCTGCAAATTACTGCAGGACTTTCGTTGTATAAGGTAAAATCTCTCGCAACGTTCGCGACGACACAAAGGTTATTTAAATGGAGGCTTTGCGCCTTTGTAGTGAGACACTTCGACTACGCTCAGTGTGACAAGTTTTGCGTCTTGGCCTCTTATGCGTCTTTGCGGGAAATCTCTATTCTTGCATCATTGATTCAATGACTGCAGCAATGCTTTCTGCATTTGGTTTCGAAAAATAATCACCATCGGTTGCATAAGCAGGACGGTGAGCTTGCGAAGTAATGGTACGCGGAGCCACATCTAACCAACGGTAGCCGCCTTGTTTTTCCATCACTTGCTGGAACATATAAGCGCTGGCACCACCTGGTACGTCTTCATCTACGAAAACAATACGGTTGGTTTTCTTCAGGCTTTCTACGATCATATGATTTACGTCGAACGGCAATAATGTACGCACATCAATCACTTCACAGCTGATGCCTTGAGGTTCCAGATAGTTTACAATTGCTTCCTCGATCACACGCAGGGTAGAACCGTAAGAAACAATAGTGATGTCAGCACCTTCGCGGATTACTTCAGGAATACCGAACGGAACGCTGAAGTCAAACAGGTTTGCCGGTACTTGTTCTTTCAGGCGGTAGCCATTCAGACATTCGATCACGATACCTGGTTCATCGCTGCGGAGCAACGTATTGTACATACCTGCAGCCTGCGTCATGTTACGCGGTACACAGAGATACATACCACGAATGCTATTGATGATCATGCCGATTGGAGAACCGCTGTGCCAGATACCTTCGAGGCGGTGCCCTCGAGTACGCACAATGATCGGACATTTCTGACCGCCGCGAGTACGGTATTGCAGCGTAGCCACATCATCGCTGAGTGGTTGCAGCCCGTAAAGCAGGTAATCGAGATATTGAATTTCTGTAATCGGACGAAGGCCACGCATCGCCATACCAAGACCTTGACCAATGATGGTTGCTTCGCGGATACCTACGTCGAAAATACGGGCTTCGCCATATTTTTCCTGCAGGCCTGCAAAACCCTGGTTTACGTCGCCGATCTTGCCGAGGTCCTCACCAAAAGCGAGTACGGCCGGATTTGTAGCGAATGTATGATCAAAGAACTTATTAAGGATTTCGTAACCATTCAGCATTTGCGGTTCCGCATCATACTGAGGAGCTACTTCGGCTATTTTCATAGCACATTGTTTGCTCTCGGAATGCAGGTGTGAGCTGAATTTGTCGAAGTTTTCCGCTGCAAGATTCTGATAGAAATTACGCAGATTACGAATTGCATCGCTGCTGCTGTTGCCTGCAAAGCTTAGCACTTTGCCGACACTTTGCATTACGTCTTTGCGAATTGGTTCTTTAATATTGTTTAGTTGCTGAATGAGCGCTGCGATCGTTTGTGCATGTTCACCACCTTCAAAAACAACCTGGTTGCACAGTGTTGTTGCTTGCGCAATCTGTTCTTTGATTGGTGCGATAAATGCATCCCAGGCGCGTTGTTTAGAAGCGCGTGCTTCTTCTTTCGCTGTTTCTTCCAGTGCGGTCAGTTCTTCTTCGTTGGCAATTGCATTTTCAACGATAAACTCACGCATTTTCTTAATACAGTCAAATTCTTTTTCCCATTCCAGGCGGTCCTTATCCTTGTAGCGTTCGTGTGAACCTGAAGTAGAGTGGCCTTGTGGCTGTGTTACTTCCTGTACGTGGAAGATCGCAGGGATATGCGTGGCGCGCGTACGGGCAATACCTTCCTGGAAGGTCTGTACCATACCGGCGTAATCCCAGCCTTTTACGGTGTAGATATTGATACCGCCATTTTTCTCGTCCCACTGCATACCTGCCAGTGCTTCGGAAATGGAGTTTTTAGTTGTCTGATATTTACGCGGTACGGAGATACCATAACCATCATCCCAGATGAAGATCGCGAGTGGTACCTGTGATACGCCTGCTGCATTCACTGTTTCCCAAAAATGACCTTCTGAAGTAGAAGCATCACCGATGGTACAGAATACAACTTCATTACCGTTGTTGGTAAATTTTTCGAAACCGGTTTTCAGTTCTGCCACATTGCGATAGCTTTTTGAAGCCTGCGCCAGACCGAAAGCACGCAGCATCTGCGCAGCTGTCGGAGAGATATCGCTGGATGACTGAGGTGTTTGCATCAGGTCTTTCCAATCGCCGTTATCATCGAGCCAACGGGTGCCATAGTGGCCGTTCATCATACGACCGGCTGTAGATGGCTCATTTTCAAGCGATGGATTGGCATATAACTGAGAGAAGAATTTTTCGATATCACTCATGCCGGTTGCAAACATCAAAGTCTGATCGCGGTAATAACCAGAGCGTATATCACCAGGCTGCATGCACTTGGCCGCCGCAATTTGCGCCAGCTCTTTACCATCGCCGAAAATGCCGAATTTGGCCTTCCCTGTCAGCACCTCGCGACGGCCTATCAGGCTGGCTTCGCGGCTGGCAATAGCTAAATGGTAGTCATGAAGTACTTCTTTTCTGAATTCTTCGAATGATAAACGGTCTCTGTCTGAGGTAGATACTTGCTGCAACATAATTATTTCGCTCGTATTCGATTAGACGCAAAGGTAACGCCTTCGGGGCACAAGACATAACACCGGCGGCAAAAAGTCAAAATGCAAAAAGCCTAAAGCGGGCCCGCGTTTCTTTTGGGATAGCTATTACTTCTTTAAGCCTTAAGCATTGGGCGTTAAGCTTTGAGCTTTTTAAGATGGAAAAGCCGGAGTAAAGACTCCGGCTCTGTTCTGACAAACCTCCAAAAACAAAAACAAGGTCTAATATTGCTCCACTAAATATTTAATAATGTCTGTTGTTGTGACGATTCCTTTCAATTCACCATTGTCGACCACTGGCAGTGCATGAAATTCTTTCTCTGTAAGCAATTGGGCTACGTCTCTGATCGTCATATCTGAGCGCACCGTCTCAGGGCGGCTGGCCATCACCTGTTCAATTCGCAACATGTCAAACATCGCTTCATCGGCATTTTCCTGATTTTCAAATAGACTACCAAAACTCAAACGCATGATATCTGTGCGACTGATAATGCCGATCAGTTTCTGATTTTCGATTACTGGAATATGACGGATCTTATGATCGGAAAGAATATGCTTGACGTCTCGGAGTGAATTTTCGCGGGTTACCGTTGTGAGGTCCGTAGTCATAATATGCGAAATCAGTTCTCTTTTTTTCATGTCATATTGGTTTTGCGATGAACGATACCGCAAATTGCCGCTTTACAGCAAGGGAAAACATGACAGAAAACAGGATTGCTTGTGATTTAAATCGTGAAAATCGCTGTGGATATTTGAACTATTAAGTTTTTTGGTTTTCGTTTTTTGACTTTACACTTTAGAATTTAGTTTTGCCGCATGTTCCGATCCTTATTACTGACTGCTTTGCTTCCTTTTTGTTTTTCTAAAAAAGCCCCGGATATCGCCGGTGTTTATCGCCTGGCAAAAGGCAACACAACATTTGATGACGGTTCGGGCTGGAAATATTTACGCGGAGCAGTAGTGATTGAAAAAATTGACGCGCATTCGTTCCGCTATTTCGGAGCTGTAACGCCCAAAGGTTCCAGGACGGTTACCAGAAAAGGTATTTATGAATACATAGATGGCGCTTACGTTTCGGAGTCGCCGGCGGGTGAGCAATTGGCGCCAGGTATCGAAATGACGGTTACAGCGGATACTTTATTCCTGATCGATAAAGCCGATAACGCAGTAGATTCGCTTGTTTGGGTAAGAATTCCGGATGGAAAGATTACCAACGAATGGTTGCAGAAGGGCGTGGATCAGAGTCGTGAGGAATATCGGACGTTGGGTGGCCGATAAGGACGCTGTATGACAAACCAGCAGAGAATATCAAGAAGTCAGCGATCAGGAAATCAGATATTAGGCGTCATTCTGGTTTCTTCAATGGCCTCTTCCCAGGCTTCATAGTCTAGCACAGAAAAGCGTACTTCCTGGTATTGAAGATAAGTAACAGACAAAACACTGTTATCGACCAACTGCGATTTACGCTCTATTTTATTGATGGTGTCGAGATCTATATTGATGGCAGGATCGTGGGCCGTATCATTTCCCCAAAGCAGACGCAGGGTAGTAAGCACTAATTTTCCAGAATACTGTTCGCCATTATCATCAAGGCGTGTGGCTGGTTCATTTTTTACGATTCTTTCATCTTGCTGCAGAGGTAGCTGGAATATTTTTTTCATGACAGTGAGGTTTAAAAAAATTAGTCCGCTTTAGTGAATACTAAGTTACGGAAAATCGATCATAACACTCAAAGCCTGGCGCCGGGAGCTTTTGCTTCTGCAGGTGTGATTTCCTGTGCGCGTATGTTCTCGGTTTTACACTTTCAGATTTTAGATTTTAGATTTTGAATTAGTCCAGCCCTCCTTTCTCCTTTACAAAGCCCGGAGACATCGATGGTTTAATGAGACGGAACATCTGTAATACTACTGAGAGGCAGATTAATCCCATTCCTATAAAGAAGCCCGGATGCAGTTGGTTGTTTTCATGGAAGAAAATAAACGCCAGAATGATGCCATACACCGGTTCCAGATTTACAGACAACGTTACCGTAAATGAACTCAGTTTTTTCAACGCGCTCAATGCTAATGATTGCGCCCACACGGTACAACAAAGACTTAAAAGGACTAGCCAGATCCAGTCTCCGTTCGTTGGTAATAGCTGAAGACTCATTCCTACGCGGTCCGGTGATACCAGATATTTTTCCAAACCCATTGCCAGCATTACGCCGATTGCAATTGAAATAAGTCCCCAGCCGCTGAGCATTTCCCAAAATACCATGGTGCGCGAAGGATATTTGCTTGCAATGCCTTTATTGAGCACGGTAAAAACCGAACTAAGAATCGCGGCGATTACGCCCAGCACAATGCCTGTAGCATAAAATACCTGAAACGAATAGATCAGATAGACGCCGACAAGTGCCAGTGTGCCCAGCGCCATTTCCTTAAGATCATACTTGCCTTTGTTGACCAGCGGATCGAGAAGGGATGTGAATACGCTCGCGGTAGACAAGCACACCAACGCTATCGATACATTGGCAAACTTAATCGCTGCATAAAATGCTACCCAGTGTAAACCGATCAGGCAACCCACAACTATTAGCTGCAGCATATCGCGTGTTGAAATCTTCACCCATTGCTTTCTGTAAAAAAGAATAACCGCCATGAAAACGGCTGTGAGCAACATTCTATACCAAACCAAAACAGGAGCATCCAGTGTGATCTGCCGTCCGAGCACTCCGGTAAATCCCCAGAGCAGCACCGCAGCGTGCATTTGTAGCAGTGATTTCTTCATTTCAAAAGCAAAATTAATCAAAAGCTGACAGCGCAAAGCCCAAAGCTGAAAGCTTGTTCGCATTGTACGGTACTACACAGATTGCACGGAAGCTGAAAATGCAAAAAAGCCGGACAATGTCCGGCTTGTATTTATTAACCAAATAAGAATCTTATAACGCTTAAAGCGGAGGGCTCAAAGCAAAAGCTTGCTCGTGTTGGGAGTTCTCCTCGTTTGGAGGAGCTAGAGTAGGCCCCTAGTCTCTCAGTACGCTGCGGCTGATAACGATTTTTTGTACTTCGCTGGTACCTTCGTAGATCTGAGTGATTTTCGCATCGCGCATCAGACGTTCTACGTGGAATTCTTTTACGTAACCGTAACCGCCGTGTACCTGCACCGCTTCGTTCGTAACCCACTGAGCGATTTCTGAAGCGTACAGTTTAGCCATTGCAGCAGCACGCTCGAAATCTTCGTGCTGATCTTTCAGCCATGCAGCTTTCAGACACAACAGGCGTGCACCTTCGATAGCAGTAGCCATATCAGCCAGTTTGAAAGCAACAGCCTGGTGGTTCATGATTTCAGTACCAAAAGCTTTACGCTCTTTAGAATATTTCAGTGCCAGTTCGTAAGCACCGCTTGCAATACCCAGCGCCTGAGAAGCGATACCGATACGGCCGCCAGCCAGTGTTTTCATCGCAAATTTGAAACCGAAACCATCTTCACCGATACGGTTTGCTTTTGGAACTTTCACATCCTGGAACATGATGCTGTGTGTATCGCTACCGCGGATACCCATTTTATTTTCTTTAGCACCTACAGTTACACCAGGCCAGTCTTTATGAACGATCAGCGCATTAATGCCGCGGTGACCTTTTTCAGGGTAAGTCTGCGCAATTACCAGATAGTAAGAAGCAGAGCTACCGTTTGTGATCCAGTTTTTTGTACCGTTGAGCAGGTAGTAATCACCCATATCTTCGGCAGTAGTGCGTTGTGATGTAGCATCAGAACCAGCTTCTGGTTCACTCAGCAGAAACGCACCAATTGCCTGGCCAGAAGCGAGTTCTGTCAGGTATTTTTGTTTTTGTTCTTCGTTGCCGTAAGTTTCCAGACCCCAGCAAACCAGAGAGTTGTTTACGCTCATACATACTGAAACAGAAGCATCGATTTTAGAAATTTCTTCCATTGCCAGTACATAAGATACCGCGTCCATGCCGGAACCGCCATATTTAGGGTCTACCATCATACCCATGAAACCGAGTTCACCGAGTTTCTTGATTTGTTCTGCAGGAAACTTCTGATGTTCGTCGCGCTCGATAACGCCTGGCAATAATTCGTTTTTGGCAAAATCACGGGCAGCGGCCTGCACGGCTAACTGCTCTTCTGAAAGTTGGAAATTCATATTAATAATATGGAATTACGGTAAAAAATGACGGTGCAAACGTACGGCTTAAATTTTGAAAGCCAAAGCCCGTTTTAAGTTAATAGGTTAATATGTTAAAAGGTTGATACGTTGTCGTTTAGCTAGAAGCTGCCAGCTAATACTTAACGCTGTCCTGATTTCTATTGTTTTTGATTTTTGGTTTAGCGGGAAAAGCTTTGAGGTTTCAGCTTTTTCTTTCCTGTGTTTAAACCTTTTCGCCGGGCACCCGTCTTAGGTTCGCTTTTTGCTATAGTGGGTACATCAAGGATCGTACATAATTGTTATGAAAAACGGCAAGCCCATGCCGGTTAAAGAAATTTAAGGGCTGAGTTTTTATCTATCACCATGCGCTGCTAGTTAATTTAAAATAAGCCGGAGCAACTCTTTGCTGTACGGCTTTTTTATTTTTATCGCCCTGGCTTTATGGAATTCCTGAATTTTCACATCTTTACGGCAAGAATTGTCATTTGCCGCAATCAGCCAGATATACCGACCTTTCAGATGAAGAATTGCTGAATGTTTTCCGCCAGAGCGGGGACAATCAATTGCTCGGCATTTTACTGCAACGGTACACTTTACTATTGCTTGGCGTGGGCATGAAATATCTCAAGGATAAAGATGCCGCTCAGGATGCAGTACAACAGGTTTTTCTCAAAGCAATCACGCATCTGCCACAAGGGCCCATTCAGAATTTTAAAGGCTGGCTGTATATCCTAATGCGCAATCATTGTTTGCAGTTGCTGCGCGATAAATCTTACAAACTTCCGGAAGAGACACTGGCGAACATTCCTGCAAATGGCGATGGATTAGAAGAAGTAAAATGGCAGGAATATACTTTAGACCAGATGAACGCTGCTTTGGCTGAATTGCCCGAAGATCAGCAACAATGCGTAGTTTTATTTTACCTCAAAAAAATGAGTTACCAGCAGATAACGGATCATACCGGATTTAATTTTGCGCAGGTAAAAAGCTATATTCAAAACGGTAAACGAAACCTGAAAATTAATTTACTCAAGAAATTAGGGAAATCTTAAATGAGCGGCCTGCAGGACATATGGCAAAATAACGATCCGCACGGACTTTCACAGGAAAAGCTGATGGCTTACCTGGAAGGAAAATTGTCGGATGAAGAAAGGCATGAAGTGGAAGCATGGCTGGCCAACGAGGGTATGGAAGCAGATGCACTGGAAGGACTCATGGATATTCCTGCTGAAGAAACGCAGGAATCCGTCAATCGCCTTAATTTTCAGTTAAGACAACAGCTAATCCAAAAACGGGAACGTCGCAAACGTTATATCCGTGAAACGCCGTGGAGCTGGGTTGCCATTGGTGTTATTCTGATCCTTGCTGCGCTTGCATTCTGGATAATTCATCTCAGCTTAAAGCACAAAACCTAAGGCATAAAGCTGCGTTCTTTGATAGTCATAGTTTTGAGCTTTCGGCGTTAGGCTTTAAGCGTTTCGAGGTCCCAGCTCAATCACCTCACAATTTTTCATGTCTTTTCCGTCGATTACAAAACGGATCAATGTGCGTACTTTATGCCAGCCTTGTTTTCCCGCAGCACCCGGATTCATATGGAGGCATTTCAGTTTTTCATCGTACATCACTTTGAGAATATGCGAATGGCCACAAATAAATAGCTGCGGCGGATTAGCAATCAATTGCGGACGAATGGCTGGTGCATATTTTCCGGGATAACCGCCAATATGCGTCATCATCACATTGACTTCCTCGCATTTAAAACGGATCGTTTCCGGATAAACCGCTCTGATTTCCGGGCCGTCTATATTTCCGTACACACCTTTAAATGGTTTGAATGCCGCGAGCTGTTCTGCAATTTCAAGGGTGCCGAAATCTCCCGCATGCCAGATCTCATCGCAGTTTTCAAAGTGTTTAAAAACCGCATCGTCGAGATAGCTGTGCGTGTCGGAGATTAATCCAATTTTAGTCATAAACCCCTAACCCCTAAAGGGGAATTTTTGTGTTTTATAAATATTGTGAAACGTCCCCTTCGACTACGCTCAAAGGGTGACATGAATAGTCAATATGGAGAAACCTTAAGAAGGTAACGACGATTTACCCCTTTGACCAATTAACTATTTAACCGGCGCTAGCCTGAATTTTCATCACCACTTTCTTCACCAATTCCGGTTCGTTCACACAAATCTCAGGCATATGAATATCGGTCGGGTAGAAGATGATAAACATACCTGCGGAAAGATTGAGGAAGTTTAGATTTTCTGGTTGGTAAAGTAGTAAATCCTGCTCATCGCTGTAGGGCATTAATGGCTTTTGCTCGAGTAACGGAGCCCAGCCGAAACGTTCTTTTCCCGAAACCATAAATTGTATGTCGATGTATTTACGGTGCGTTTCGGGTTCACAGGCGTCATATGGTTTTGTCGTGAATTCATTTACAATCGCAAAAATATTATCACCGTCCACATCGTATTTGCCGGGAGTCATTGCGGTAAAATCCGTTTGTTGTAAATATTCCATAGCCTGTGCCAGACGATCGCCCAAACCGGCGTAGCGCATAATATCCTGCAAATGACCCGTAACCATAAATTGATACCTTTTTAGATCGTAAAAGTAATAAAAACGCGCTTTGGTTGTCAGTGTTAACTAATTGAGAATAGCCGCAATGTGTTGGTAGTAGCGGTTTTTTTACCTAATTTAAGGAATAGAAATTTTCACCGTTATGAATACTATACTAGTGGCCACCAATTTTTCCGCCACTTCCCGCAACGCGCTCCACTATATTTCTGAATTAATGAAGGACCAGGAGGATGTTTCCATTACACTGCTGCACACGTATTTGATTCCGATCACTTATACTGGAGAAGGTGTGGCGCTGACAGCCGTTAAGGATGCACTCGTAGATGTGGAAGAGAAGATGAATGATGAAGCGGAATGGTTGCAGGAAAATTATCCGCAATTTAAAGCCAATACTAAAATATTGGTAGGCGATCTGCAGGATGGCATTGAAACCATTCTTGATGACAACGATAATATCACCCTGATAGTAATGGGTGCTCCGGGCGAATATTCAGAACTAACCGGCTGGGACAAAGATGTGCTGAATGTACTCATTGAATTGCCTGTGCCGGTACTTACAGTTCCTGCGCATATTTCTTATCAGCCGATCAGGAATATTGCGTTCGCTGCCGACTTCCGTTCTAAGATTGAACATGTGCCGCAAAACGGCGTAGCACGTATGAAAGAAGTGACGGGCGCACATCTGCATATTGTGAATGTTGTTGCAGATCCGACTCAGGAAAATGAACATTGGCGTGCCGGTAAAATCCGATTACAGGAAATTTTCGGAGAAAATGATGTGACTTATCATGTAATGCGCGAGCCGAAGATTGTGGATTGTATCATTCACTTTGTGGAAGAAAATAAAATTGACTGTTTGTTTGTAATGCCTGGTCGTCATGGGTTCTGGTATAATCTTTTCCATAAAAGCCATACCAAACAACTGGCCAAACTGAATAAGCTGCCAATTATTGCATTGCACGGACTTTAAATTAAAAAGGCAAAAGGCAAAACCTCAAAGCTGAACGCCTAAAGCTGAAAGCATCTCGTGTGTTGTCATGGTGAGCGGAGTCGAACCATGCATAGCTGATTTTCTGATGGCGGATTTCTGATTTGTGAGTTGTGAATGCCCCCGCAAACTGCCATTTCTCGTTAAAGAAATGGCAGTTTTTAGTTCGCCAATTTTTATTTTATAAAAATGCCATAAGCAGCGGCTTCTTTTGTTCCGTTTGTCAGGGGAAATGGTACTGCGTTTTTCCAGTATTTTGCGATGTTGCCTTCAATTCCGGCAACATAAACATCTCCGTTCCACAATGCGATGCCATAGGCACCTGCATTCTGTGAACCGTCTGTAAGTTCAATAGCGGCACCGTTTTTCCAGTATTTTGCAATGTTATTTAGGTCCTTTTTTTCGAAGCCTGTTACATATACATCTTTGCCAGATGCCAGGATAGATGTAGTGTAGGCATTGTTTGTACTGTCTGTAAGTATCACGGGAACGCCGTTTTTCCAATATCTGGCTATCTCATGACCATTGTACCGCTCTGAGCCGGAAATGTACACGTCATTGCCCGATACATAAATTGATTCTGCTGCGGTATGATTTGTCCCATCTGAGAGTTCAAAAGGAATTCCGTTTTTCCAATACTTCGCAATCCATACTCCCGCAGCATTTGCTTCAAATCCAGACACATATACGTCGCCATTTGAAACATAGACATTGTATGCATTTGACATCTTTGAACCGTCGGTTATTTTGGCCGGTATGCCATTTTTATAGCAGGTGACGATCATCGTTTTGTCCCCGTATTCAGTCACCAGTGCATAAACATCATGTCCGGATACGAACATAGAAATGACTGCAGCATCTTTTGTATCGTCGGAAAGTGTTACCGCCGTTCCGTTTTTCCAATATTTCGCAACGTAATAAGGGCCATCCAGCTGAGAGCCGCCTATATAAACATCGGTGTCTGCAACGTACATGCAATTTGCGCTGGCAAATTTTCCACTAGTTGAAACATGCGTGGGTGCGCCGTTTTTCCAATAAGTAGCCGCTTCCAGTACATTGACATTATTTGTGCTGATATCCTCATATCCTACGACATAGATTGTGGGTGGCTGGGCCGGTTGTTTATCACCTTTTTTGCAGGCAGAAAACAGGATGGTGGCAAGGACGGCAAATTGCAGCAACCGGAGCGTTTTTTTCATTTGTAAGGTTTAAGGAATAATAGAAATTATAGACTCGAATCTAAATAATTAGTCGGGAAAACACACAGTTATCGAGCGGGAATGTCTTGGTTTAAGCGTTTGTGGACAAACTTAAATATGCAAAGAAAATCAGACAAAAAACTGACAATAAAATCCAACGATTTTCACTTTCCTGAATGTCTATTATTAACCACTCCTAAAACCCGTATTCCTAACCGGACCCACACTCCTCCTGTCACTTTTCGGAAGCAAGCTTAAAATGTCACACGATATGCGTATTACTTTTTTGGCTTGAACGGCTATTGGCCCTTCACCATTTTTAATTTGAGATTGAATATTTGTGATTTGCGATCATGCCCTGTCCCGGAACTAATTGCCAATTAAAGATGTTGACCAGCGGATCCTATCAAAAGAAGCCGTCCCTACAATGCTGTGGGGACGGCTTTGTTATATATGGGACGCCACCGAAGGCGGCTTGGAAAGTGGCTTTCCGGGCATCAATACGGTAAATACCAGTATAACTGGCCGCAGCTAGTATAATATGCGCATTACTCGTAACTTTGCGACACTTAAAATCAATAAAAAACAAAATTCAACTTCATAAAAATGCATAACGGATATTTCTCTTTCGCAGAGCCGAAGAATGAACCGGTACTGAATTATGCACCAGGTAGTGCTGAACGTAAAGCATTGCAGGCTGCCATCGCTGAGGCAAAAAGCCAACAACGCGATATTCCGATGTATATCAACAATCAGGAAGTACGCAGTGGTGAAAAAATGGAAATCCGTCCGCCGCATGAGACTGCTCATTTGCTCGGACATTTCCACGTAGGTACTGAAACTCATGTGAAAGACGCGATTAAAGCAGCGTTGGAAGCTCGTGAAGCATGGGCTGCAACCAGCTGGGAACACCGTGCCAATGTATTCCTGAAAGCAGCAGAATTGCTGGCGGGTAAATACCGTTGGAAAATGAACGCGGCAACAATGCTGGGTCAAAGTAAAAACGCTTACCAGGCTGAGATTGACAGTGCTTGTGAACTGATCGACTTCCTGCGTTTTAATGTTCATTACCTCACTGAAATCTACAAACAACAACCTTTGTCCTCACCGGGCGTTCATAACCGCCTCGAATACCGTCCGCTGGAAGGTTTCGTACTGGCAATCACTCCATTTAACTTTACAGCAATCGGCGGTAACCTGCCTACAGCACCGGCAATGTGCGGTAACGTTGTGGTTTGGAAACCAGCCAATACACAGGTTTATTCTGCAAGTGTATTTATGGAAATCCTGATTGAAGCAGGTTTGCCGGCTGGTGTTATCAACCTGGTTTATCCTCCGGGAGCTGTGATCGGTGATGTTTCTATGGCGCACCCTGATTTTGCAGGTGTACACTTCACAGGTTCTACAGGCGTATTCCAGACAATCTGGAAAACAATTGGTACTAATCTGCCGACTTACAAATCTTTCCCTCGTATTGTAGGTGAAACAGGCGGTAAAGACTTCGTATTCGTTCACCCGACTGCTCAGGTTGATGCTGTAGTAGCTGGTCTGGCGCGTGGTGCGTTCGAATATCAAGGTCAGAAATGTTCTGCTGCAAGCCGCGCTTATCTGCCTTCAAATATCGCTGCAGAAATCAAAGACAAACTGATTGCTGAACTGAAAACCATGAAAATGGGTATCGTGGATGATTTCACCAATTTCATCAACGCGGTGATCGACGAACGTTCTTTCGATAAACTGGCGAAATATATTGACAACGTTGCGAACAGTAATGGTAAAGCAAAAATCATCACCGGTGGTAAATACGATAAATCAAAAGGCTGGTATATTGAGCCTACGATCATCGAAACAAACGATCCTTCTTACGTAACAATGTGTGAAGAACTGTTTGGCCCGGTATTGACTATCTATACTTACGAAGCAGACAAATGGGAAGAAACACTGACTGTTGTTGATCAGACTTCTCCATATGCGCTGACTGGTGCGATCTTCTCTCAAGACCGTCATACAATTGAAACTATGACCAAGAAACTGGTAAATGCTGCCGGTAACTTCTACATCAATGATAAGCCAACTGGTGCTGTTGTTGGTCAACAGCCATTTGGTGGCGCGCGTGCTTCTGGTACCAATGATAAAGCAGGTTCTGCATTGAACCTCTACCGTTGGTTGAGCGCTCGTACTATTAAGGAAACACAGGTTCCGGTTACAAACTACCGTTACCCGTTCCATCAGGCGGATTAATTTCTGTTAAAAGGTTAACTGGTTAAAAAAGTTAACTCTTCCATATTTGAAAAGCACGTCTTTAAAAGGCGTGCTTTTTATTTCGACTTATAATAGAGGAAGCTACCGGTGAATGCTTGAGTATATAACAATATCAATTGAAGCTCAAAAAACGGCATTAAAAATTTCGGCTAAATCAATTTTACAGTAGTGTTTTCTGTCACTTTTGCCTTGAAGCAAAAGTAACCAAAAGTTCAAGGCTTAAGGAAACTACGGCTAAAATGAAAAGGCATTTCGCTGCAATTATTAAAGCTTACTATGCTGCTTTATACCCCTTCTTGGCCAATCTATAACTGATCTGTGTTGCTCCCTTCACCATCATAATTGCGGACGCTGTATGCATTTCATTTTTTAACGCCTACGTTTCCTTAGGCCGGAGGTGTTCCGTAAATCCATCTTTACACAATTAACCGTGCCGTTTTTTGATCGTTAATTGGGATTAACATGTCATTCCGAATGAGAGCGCTCACGAGATCGGAGTGAGGAGCGCCGGGAGTTCTTCTTCCTTTGGGGAGCCAGCGTAGGTAAATAAATAAAGAGCGGTTTCTAAACAGAAGCCGCTCTATTCATTTTTCAATGAACCATTTAACCAAAAACCATGAAAACCAATCGCAGCTGCGATCACCAAAAACTTAAAGATTCTTTCTCCTTTGTTTGAATCTCTGATACAAAATTCCGTCGAATAGCGTTTTTTTTATAGGCCAATCAGGCGGAAAAATGATCCAAAAGGACATTTCGATCGTTGATTTCTGATTTTTTGATCGCTGATTTTTGATCGATGTAACGGGTAATATTTGAAGGGGATTAATAGGTTGATATTTAATTGTTTGGAGAAATCGCATAACTAGTACGTACTATTTGATGAACTCGACCGTATTTGTTGGGCAAATAGTACGTACTATTTGCCCAACAAATACGGTCGAGTTTGGGGGAAGGTTTATAAGGTTGTTGTGCTAGTCTTAGAAAGTCTTTTCAGGAATAATCTGGCGAGATTTATTTCTATCTTTTAATCATGAAATTTACCCTGTATTTCCTGGCAGCATTTTTCCTTTCCTTTTCGGCGAATGCCCAGATTGAAACCCATCATTTGTCGCTAATGGATTCAATGAAGAACATTT